>NZ_JAMWYK010000010.1 GCF_023893635.1 Fructobacillus apis
TTTTTATAAGCGCCTTGTCCCTCGCAAGGAACAATAATTAGTATACGGACTCGCCTAGGTTTCGTCAATGCTTTTTTCAAGGAATTTTATTAAGAAAGTCTTGCGTTTGACTCGTAGTCATTAATCAAGCCATCGACCTGCAGCTTCAAACTTTCCCAATCGTCATTCACGAGGACCTCCGCCTTTCCCTTCAGCACTGCTGGCAGGGCCAAGTCCCGCTTAAACTCAGGAGAGCTAATGCGCTTTTCAACCGCTTCATCCCCATCCCCACGTTGGTGCAAACGCTCCACCAACTTGCCTTGGTCAGAAATCGTCACGTACCAAAGCCAGGCTTGATCACCTAACTCTTCCTTATAAGTGATACCACCCTTCGTATCTAAGACCGTCACCACGAGGTCGGATTGCTCCCAGGCACGGTTCAGCCCTTCAATGGAAGAACCATAGGAGTTACCAGCATAGGTCACCGATTCAAGGAAGTGCTTTTCCTTAAAGGAAGAAGGCGTTTCAAAATAGTAGTCTTTTCCATCTACTTCCCCCTCACGCATCGCACGGGTGGTATGGGTAATCACTTGAGGAATTCCAAACTTCTTTCCTATATATGAACAGATGGATGTCTTTCCAACTCCAGCGGCCCCCATGATGACGATGACTCTTTTCTGCATAGCACTTCCTCCTAATGCCCCTCATTTTATCATTTATATAGAAGAAAGTATTTCGCTAATTGAAAAGGGCTTTAAAAAATCCGAATCGCTTTTGACTTTTACGCCTTATGTTGCTAAGATTGATAAATACATTAGAGAATAATGAGGAAAAATTATGCATATACTAAAACGAGCTTTTGCAAAAGAGTCCGTTTCAGGGTACTTGGAAAAAGACGGGCGCATGGCGCGTGTCTTGTCGACCAAGGACTTGATCGGATTGGGTGTCGGAACAGTTATCGGTTCCGGTATCTTTATACTCCCCGGACACGAAGCCGCGAACCACGCCGGTCCCGCGGTTGCAATTTCCTTTTTCCTCGCTGCACTTTTTTCTGGCGTCTGTGGGATGGCCTTTGCTGAATTCTCTTCTGCAATGCCTGTTGCCGGTTCCGCTTACTCATACGGTTCCGTTATCTACGGTGAAATCATCGGTTGGATTCTTGGTTGGTCCCTGATTTTGGAATACTTCTTGGCTGTTTCCGCCATCTCCACCGGGTTCTCCGCCTACTTAAACTCGCTCTTGCACGTCGTCGGACTTGGCTTGCCCGCTTACCTAACGGCTGGCCCACTCGAAGGTGGTGTCATTAACCTCTTGGCCGTCTTGGTCATCTTGGTGGCAACCTTCATCTTGTTTGCCGGTTTGTCCCAGTCCAAAAAAGTCGAAAACGCGGGGGTCGTCTTGAAGATCGCCATCATCTTGGCCTTTGTCATTGGTGGTCTCTTCTTCATCAAGCCTGAAAACTACGCGGACTTCTACCCTAAGCAATTCCACAGCGGTGCTTTTGGTCTGGGTGGTATCACCGCCGCAACGGCTGCCATCATCTTCTCTTTCCTGGGATTCGATACGATTGCCGCCCACGCCGCCGAAGTCAAGAACCCCACGAAGACGATGTCTCGCGGAATCCTCGGAACGGTTGTTATCTCATCAACGCTATACACACTCTTTGCCATCGTCTTGACGGGAATCGTCAACTACAAGCAACTGGGCGTTGATGACCCCGCCGCCTTTGCTCTTCAAGCCATCAAGCAAACGCAGTTCTCCGTTGTAATTACGATTGGTGCCTTGATTGGAATGTTTACGGCCGTGTTGGCTTTGATTTTCGCCTCATCCCGCCTAGCCTACTCATTCGGTCGTGATGGTTTGATGCCGAAGACCCTTGGTAAGGTGAACGAAAAGCACTTGCCAAAGAACGCCATCATCCTGGCCGTGTTCGTCGAAGCTTTCTTGGCTGGACTCGTACCCCTTTCAACGTTGACCAACTTAATCAACATCGGTACGTTGACGGCCTTCTTCTTCATCACGCTGGGTGTGCTCTTCTTGCGTAAGCGCAAGGACTTGAAGCACGACGGATTCAAGATGCCTTTGTACCCCGTCCTTCCCGCTTTGATTGCGTTGATTTCACTCTTCTTGATTTCCCAGTTGTCCCTTGAAACGTTCAAGTTGTACAGCATTTGGGTCATCATCGGACTGGTTTGGTACTTCTTATACGGCATCAAGCACTCATCCTTGAAGCCAAAGGATTAACGAATAACAGTAATAAAAAAGCACCACCCGATTGGGCGGTGCTTTTTATGTGCTTAAAATAGCCACTGATTAGAACTAGCTGATCATCGTGAACTTACAATTCCACATCGTCTTGGTTTGCTACCAAACGGGCGTAGGCGTCCGGCTCGATTTCGTTTAGCACCGGCTTGATGCTTTCGATAATCGCGGCAAAGTCGAACTCCTTTTCGTACAAGTCCTTCGCCTGTGACAAGACCTGTGCCATCTGTCCGTGATCTTCGCGATAACGGGAGGCGTACTGCACGAGCGTGACAGAAAGATCGGCCTGCTCAGCCACAACCTTCGCCTCTTCTCTCAACGTATCCAAATCAGATGACACGATGTTCACCTGGCGCTGAACGTCATCCAAGTCTACTTGGGAGGCGTTCAAAGCCTTTTCCAGGCGGTCCATCTCGTCGGACAAAGCAAAGAAGTGGTCTAAGAACAACTTAGGCAATCCTGGCAAGTCACGACGTTCCATGCTGCGCTTCAAGTCCTTCAATGATGCCACGTCTTCTTGGGCACGTTGCTTAGCGGACTTCAAGGCTGGTTGGAAGGTTTCAATCTGCTTGTACAAAGCGATTTGATCACGATCCAATTCCTTAATCAAGAGTACCCAGTTGTTCTGACGGTCCAAAGCCTTGCTGTAGGTCATCGTCTTGTGGGCCAAGGCGTCGGAAACTTCCTTTTGTCCAGCTACTAAGTCTTCGATTTCCTTTTCGTAGGCCTGTTGCTGTTCTTCTTCATCGTGGTTCAGCGTGAAGCGACCCTTCAAGTAGGCCAACTCAATCATCAAGGAGTGGTTTTGTTCCTTCACACGGTCAAAGCCCTGTTGGATGAATTCCTGTTGCTTGAAGTAACGGTGGTACGCCGCCATTTCCGCTTCCAACATATCGTACAAAGACTGAATCTTTGCTTCGAGCGCTGTCGCGATGTCGCTTGCTTCCTTCATCTTCAATTCGGCGATGGCGGACAGTTCCTTCTCCTTTTGTTCTGTAAAGAAGGCGAAGTCAGCCTTAAAGGCGTCTTCGTCCAAAATCACACCGCGCTGGCGCAGCTCTTCGGCCCCGTTTTCGATTTCCTCAATTTGTTCAGCAAACTTGCCGTTCAATTGAGACAAAAGCATCGGAATCGTCTGCAAGTAGTTCGTGACCTGACCCGCTTCCATTCCAAGTGCTTCAAAGGCTTCGGCTGCTTCCACTGCCTTTTCGTCTTCCACAAAGCCCAAGTATTCTTGGTAAGAATCTTCTCCCTGTTGGATGAAGGCCAACAACTTATCTTTTGCTGGGCCGAATGATTCGGGCTCGTTTTTAATCCGTTCCATGATGGCAGGACGTTCGTCGTGCAACTGGCGGATGGCCGCGTGGTGGCGATCGTTTTGCTGATACAAGTTATCCAAGCCATCCTTGATGCTTGCTTGAACCTGCGCTGCTTCCTTCGTGAGTGACAACAAGGTATGCAAGGCCTTCTTCGTTCCCCAGACGTTCAATCCGGCGGTCAGCTTCTGGGCGTTGTACTGTTCTTGGTCAATCTTGTTGAAGCGGTCCTTCAAGTACTGGTACTGTCCTTGAATGGTCTGGTATTCGCGCAAGGCCTGTCCCGTCAAAGAAATCTTCTTGGCCTTTTTGATGTCGTCTTGCACGCGTTCGTCCAAGAGTGCTTTTTTAGCGAGTTCAAAGTCGGCCACCTGGCCAGCTGCTTTGCGTTGCGTCAAGATGGCCCAAGCCACCAACGCGAAGGCAAGCAATACGATGATTAATCCCACGATGATTACCATAGTTTGTTCCCGTCTCTTCCATATAATCTAGTAACAACTTTACACCAACTTTGTTTAATTGAAGGCTTTCGGACGGTTTTTTAGTATATTCTTAACTTTTCTTCCATATAGTTGGCTGGGTCGGGTCATCGTTGGCTGGGTCGGGTTTGACTTTGACAGCCATCATTAAATTATACGAAACGACGTCCCCTTTATCCCCTGGCAAAGTCGGGCGCTACCCGCCCGCACCCGTGCTTGTATTGGGACCAAAACCCTGTTATAATGATTGAAGTTGTATTGAGTAGCAGTCTGCAAAGAAGCGCGTCAACAACGTCCCTACTCGTTAGTAAGAACTGAGCTACGGTTTCTGAGAAACGAATCTTTTGACGTTGCACGCATCTGGTGCAGGCCCTCAAATGTACAGCAAAAATACATTTTGGAGGACATATTTATGTCACGTTATACTGGACCAAAGTGGCGTGTTTCACGTCGTTTGGGTGTTTCACTTTCTGGAACTGGTAAGGAATTGGCACGTCGTGCCTACGCCCCTGGAGACCACGGACAAGGACGTCGCGGTAAGGTTTCTGAATATGGAATGCAATTGGCTGAAAAGCAAAAGTTGCGTTTCACTTACGGTTTGACTGAACGTCAATTCCACGGTTTGTTCAACAAGGCTGGTAAGATCCGTCAAGGTACTCACGGTACGAACTTCATGATCTTGCTCGAACGTCGTTTGGACTCACTCGTTTACCGTTTAGGTTTGGCCACTACGCGTCAACAAGCTCGTCAATTGGTTAACCACGGTCACATCTTGGTTGACAACAAGCGCGTTGATATCCCTTCATACGAAGTTACGCCTGGTCAAGTGATCTCTGTTCGCGAAAAGTCAAAGAACATTGTTCCAATCCAAATCGCTGTTGAATCAGTGGTTTCACGTCCTGCGTTCGTTGAATTCAACGCTGACAAGTTGGAAGGTTCATTGGTTCGTTTGCCAGAACGTTCAGAACTCGATGCAGACCTCAACGAAGCTCTTATCGTTGAATACTACAACCGTCTTGGATAATTTCATTACCCAACCGGTTACGGTACAAAAAGCACTCGTTTATGCGGGTGCTTTTTTTGTGTGCATTTTGATGGTGCTGGCTGCTGACCGGTGCCATGCCTGCTTGGTTGTCGCCCTGTTTTCTACGCCCGCTCTTTTTATTTTGAGCGCACTTTTCAATCCCCGCCCCCTTGCTTTATTTTCTTTTGGTAAAGATTCCTGCAAAAGTCAAAGACGAGGGCCATTGGGCCGTATAATGGTAGGTATTAAAAGAGAAGAGAGAAGAAGAGATGAGTGAATGCGTTCTATCCTTTACATACAAAGAAAATAAGACGATTGAACTAAAGCCCCATACTAAAAATTTTGAGTATTATAACAATCTCCTGCGACTTAATTATGATGACGCGTTGACTGTGGTGAAGCATGCGAATAATCCGTCAGATTATGCAAATAGTGAATATTACAAAGGGTGTGAAAATAACGGAAATAACTATACTTTAAAAAACTACTATGGTCGAACATCCTTAACGAATTGCTTGAATAAGGACAAAGAAAGTGCCATTGCTGATGGTATAAAGACGGTAAATAAAAGCAATACAAACCTCTCTGGATATGAAATTCACCACGATATGGAAAAAGAGTACCCAAATCTTTCTAGCATTGCAAATTGTTATTCAATTAAGGAAAAATTGATGTCTTCAGGGTTAAACTCTGACGAAAGCATTGGCAAGGTTTATAATTTTCAAGATGTCCCAAACCTCACCTACGCTGATTTGCTTGAACACTCAATTTTACATGCACTTATTTACGATAAAGCAATTAATGACAAAAAAGAAAACTACGCAGAGCTTGGAATTCGAGGAGGTAATAGCGTTATTGGAAAAATAAATGAATACTTCATTAACAATGCTCAAATCAAGGCAATGGTTTGGAATAAGTATGCACCTGTTGAGAAAATTTTGAAATCTAAAGCAGAACAAAATTCGCTATCCGTTATTAGAACAAATATACTAAATGAAAATTGGTCTGAAAAAGATCGAAAAGTTGCATTATCCAGTATCATTAATACTATACATAAAACTTTAGAACGTACACTTAACGAAGAATGAGTATTGCCTTTTTGAATCCCCTTCCCCTTTTACGTATAATTAGTATCAGTAAGCAATGGAGGTCAACATCATGGATGTGAACGATCGACTCGAACAAAACCAAAACGGATCAGGTCCCAACCTGAAGCCCGATGAAAAGCGGCTCTACCTCGGTACCTACCGGGAACGCGTCATCTTGGCCATCAAGGTGTCACAAATTAATGATGACAACGCCAAGTCAACGCTTAAAGAACGCTTGGAGCAAAACCCAGATGCCAACCTGGTCATCGACCAGGACCAATGTGGCGCCGGCTACATCGATTACTTGCAGCTGGCCATTGCATCCGGTAACAATTACTCCTTACTTTCAAACAACGAGGTAAGTAAGCAAGTGACTGATCCATACGCCATCGTGTTGGCGGCCAAGACGGCCGTCAACATCGACAACATTGAACTATAAGCAGTGGGGAAAGGCCGGCTAAGCCGGCCGTTTTTATACAAAAAGACAGAAAGGATTCGCCATGCCAGGACAACAACCGCTCGCCTTTCGGATGCGACCTCAAAAAATTGAAGACATCGTTGGCCAGCAGGACCTCGTCGGCAAAAACAAGATTATCTGGCGCATGGTCGCCGCCAAGCGCCTCTCGTCCATGATTTTGTACGGGCCACCCGGCACCGGAAAGACATCCATCGCCTCTGCCATCGCCGGTTCCACGAACTTCGCCTTCCGCGCACTGAACGCGGCCACCGATTCGCAAAAGGACCTGCAAGCCGTCGCTGCGGAAGCCAAAATGTCCGGAACGGTTGTCTTGCTTCTGGACGAAATTCACCGCCTGAACAAGGTCAAGCAGGACTTCCTGCTCCCCCACCTCGAGTCCGGCGCCATCATCCTGATTGGGGCCACCACCGAGAACCCCTACCTGAACGTCACGCCCGCCATTCGCTCGCGTACTCAGATTTTCCAGGTTCACCCATTATCAACGGATGATATCCAAGTCGCCATCGACCGCGCCTTGAATGATACGGAAAAGGGACTCGGAAATTACCCCGTCGTTATGGAGGACGCTGCCAAGAAGCACCTCGCCCAGGCCACAAACGGGGACCTGCGTTCCGCCTTGAATTCACTCGAACTCGCGGTGCTTTCAACTGAAAAGAACGCCGAGGGCAAGATTCCAATCACCCTGGAAGTCGTCGAGGAGACCTCTCAGAAGCAGGCGCTGTCCGCCGATAAGGACGGGGACGCCCACTACGACGTCATCTCCGCTTTGCAGAAGTCCATTCGTGGGTCGGACGTCGACGCTGCCCTTCACTACACGGCGCGTTTGATTGCCGCCGGCGACTTGCCAATTCTGGTTCGTCGCCTGACAGTTATCGCCTACGAAGACATCGGCTTGGCCAACCCCAACGCCGCCTTCCGCGCGGTGACCGCCATCCAAACGGCCGAGAAGCTGGGACTGCCCGAAGCACGGATTCCATTGGCCAACGCGGTCATCGAACTCGCGCTGTCACCGAAGTCCAACTCGGCCTACACGGCCATGGATGCGGCCTTGGCACAAGCTTCCCGTTCCAAGGCGCAGGCCATTCCTGCTCACTTGAAGGACGCCCACTACGCCGGAGCATCCAAGCTTGGTCACGGAAACGACTACATCTACCCCCACGACTTTGAAAACGACTGGGTCGCCCAACAATACCTGCCGGACGCCATCAAAAACGATCACTACTTCAAGCCGAAGGGCAATTCACCCTTCGAACAGCAGTTGAAGGACGTGAACAAGACATTGAAGGATAAACAGGATAAGGGGTTGAAGGGCAAATAAGCTGTTGGCCAAAGGGAGTGAAGGTGTACGGGTCGGGTTGGACTTTGACCGGGCAAAAAGCCTGAAAATGTCCAGCGTCGACAGGGGCAAAAGCCCGAAAAACGTTCAATAAAAGCACCCTATTTTAAACAGAAATCGGCTGATGTCAAGACTGACATTTTGGAATGCGATTCGTTATACTATAGGTGAACTCTGGTATACGCGTTACTGCATTTACAGCTTTTTCCTTACAACCTTTTAATAGGGCGGGAATGAGTTAGTAATGGTTAGGCCTTCTCATTTGGTAAACCAGCGCTACCTTTGAACCACCCACCTCGACATTTTCGAGGAAAATCTGAGCGGTGATTAACGGTACCAACAGAGTGTCGTGGTAAAACCACGGAAGCCCACTTAACGTGGGCTTTTTTTATTACCATCTTTCATAAATTCCCCTTTTTTCGAATTTAGGACTATACTAAAGAAGACAAAGGAGGACGAAATATGTCAAAGTTCTACCGAAACATTTTAGTGCCAGTGGATGGCTCAAAGGAAGCGAAGGCGGCCTTGCACCGGGGTATCTCGATGGCAAAAGAAGCGGGAGCTGGTGGTAAGCTCGTGATTGCCAACGTGATTGATCCGCGCGCGATTCGGAACGTGACGGCGTTCGATAATTCGATGGTCGATACGATTACGGAGGAGGCCAAGAAGATGCTCTCCGCCTACAAGAAAGAGGCTGAGGAAATGGGCGTTGAGGTGGTCGATTACCGAATCGATTACGGCTCACCGAAGTCGCTTTTAGCAAACGATATTCCGAAGGAGACGAATGCGGACATCATCGTGATTGGGGCGACGGGAATGAACACCGTCGAGCGAATCGTGGTGGGTTCCGTGACGGCCTACGTGACGCGCGTGTCGCCAGTGGACGTGCTGGTCGTGAAGGGTAAAGAGGATTAAGTTCCTGTAAAAACGCGCCCCCTCCCGGCGGCGCTCACCAACACAACAAAAAAGCTGACCATCACAGGTCAGCTTTTTAAAATACTTTATTGAAGTTTCAACTGCTGTTTTCAATCCAATCGATTGAGAACGGCTTTTATTTTTGGCCCCGTTCAGCGGCTCTTGCCGCCCGGAACAGATTTTCAAAACGTACAATCGGCATCAAACAATTCGAACGCTTCAATCGTCTTACTTACCGTTAAACGTTCCAACCTTTTCTTCACCCAATGATTCGAATGAGTAAGAAATTTGCTTTGATTGCTTGTAGGCTTCAAATCCATACTGCACCATCTTGTCGGCAAGTTGGGCGTTGTTGATGTCGGAGAAGTCCCAGAGACGTTTGAACAAAGACATGTTCGTGAATCCTGGCAACGTGTTTGGTTCACCCAAGTAAGGCACGTTGTCTTCGTCGATCAAGAAGTCCATGCGGGCTTCACCCTGCAAGTTCAAGACGCGGTAGGCACGAGCGGCCATTTCCTTGATTTCTGCCGTGACAGGGTCAGGCAAGTTGGCGGGAATTTCGAAGGCCACTTCGGAGTTGTCGACAAACTTTGAGTGGTAGTCGTACCAACCCTTACCGTCTCCACCTTGGTCAGGCACTTGGTGGGCTCCGATTTCAGAAACGAGGATGTCATCGTTTCCGATAACCCCAACTTCCAATTCGCGAGGGCCGTTAACGGCTGCTTCCACCAAGACCTTGCGGTCGTATTGGAAGGAATCCTTCAAGGCTGCTTCGAATTCCGCTTCGTTTTCAGCACGTGAGATTCCAACGGATGAACCCTGGTTGGCCGCCTTAACAAAGACAACGGAACCAAGTTCCTTTTCAACTTCAGCCCAAGTAAGCTTCTTGTCGTCGGCTTGGTAGGTCACCAAGTACTTCGTGTTGCGGATGTTGTTTTGCGTCAGGATTTCCTTCGTCAACACCTTATCGAATGATACGGCGTGACCACGCAAAGCAGCCCCAACAAATGGCTTGTCCAAGAGGCGGAAGAGGCCTTGCAAGGTACCGTCTTCACCCAAGTTACCGTGGACAACCGGGAAGAAGATGTCAATTTCAGGCAAGTCTTCCAAGGCCTTGATTGGTGACAAGATGCCCTTTTCCTTCAATTCCGCCATGTAAGCATCGACGAGTGGTTGCTCGTCTTCTTGCATCATGATCTTCATTGAACGGTCAGCGTCCAAGAAGTATCCGTTTTGAGCGATGGCGACAACGGACAAATCGTACTTGCCCGTTTCTTCAAGCGCCTTGTAGTAGTTGTAAGCGGAACGCTTTGACACATCGTGTTCTGAAGAGTTTCCACCGAAGAGTAATACAACGTGTTGCTTTGCCATAGTTCTTTTCCTTTTCTAAGCCTGGAGCCAATTGGCAAACCAGCTGGTTTTATTATGATAAGTAATTTTTAGTGGCTTGGGCGTATTCCCAAACTTCTTTCGGACTGGCCTTCTCGCCAAAGGCGAGAATTTGCTGGAAGAAGTCCACGCGGTTATAGAGCTTCTGCCAACGTGAGCGGCTCTGAATAAACGGCTCGTTGCCCAAATCCTGGCGCCAAAGTTTCAGCGTCAACAACAGGTAGTCCGCATATAACGCATGGCGGCTCGCCAAGCTCAGGATGGTTCCAACCAAGCGGCCCATCTCACCCATCGTCAACGGCGTATCCAGCGTGCGTAGGTTCGTCATCAAGCAGGCCAACAAGAAGAGCTTGTCGGCACGTGCCAACTTTGGGTCCTCAAAGAGGGCACCCAAGACATTCGCCAGGTGACTGTAAAAATGCACCCAACCGTTGTCTTCAGTATACCCGCGCGTATCCTTTTCTGCCAACATCAAAACGGCAAGTTTTTGAACGATGTAATCCTTCATCGTGGCATCGATGAATTCAATTGGGCCGTTTTCATTTTCGTTAATGAGGATGGCCAACAATGCCAGGCAGTAGGACCGGTAGAAGGCCCCATCGTTTTTTTCTTCCAAGACATGGCTCAACATTCGTGAGTCATCCACGATTTCAGACGTGACGCGTTTGAGCTGCTCGGCGTCCAAGTGGTGGTTGGAGATGGCGTTTCCTAGAAAGAAGAAAGCACCCGTGTCACGAATCGTTGAGTCCGTGGCGGACAGGAGGAAGAGGAAGCGACGAAGGTCGTCGTCGTCCATCTTCTTTGGCGCAATCTCGCCCTTTTCTTCCTTTGCCCAAAGATCCTGGTAAGCCGCCATTTGATCCAGCGACTCGTATTCCGAAAGCAAAGGCGGCATCGGCGTTTTCGAGCCATAGTTCACGCTCTGTCGAATGGCCAGTAACATGTCCGGCAACGACTCGAGTAATTTACCAGCCTTCAGTTCGCTTAAGAGAACGGAAACCTGCGAATAAATACCGTCTAATTCTTCCATAAGACCTCCTTACAATGAGAAGTCGTTTGATTCATTAAAGACGCGACTCTTCTGCTGATAGGACATCGACATAATCAACCCGACTCCAATCATGTTGGAGAGCAGAGCCGAACCTCCCTGCGAGATGAATGGCAATGGAATACCAGTCAACGGCAAGAGGGCGATGTTCATTCCGATGTTTTCAAAGACGTGGAAGAGCACCATCACGACAACACCCGTTGCGATGTAGGCATAGAAAGTGTTGCGGGCCTTGAAGGTCGCTTTAATCATCAAGTACAACAAGAGGAAGTAAACGGCGATCAAGAAGGCCCCACCAACAAATCCAAAGGTCTCACCCATAACGGAGAAAATCATATCGGATTCACGAACCGGCACAAAGACCTTGAGATTTCCGAAACCAGAACCCCAGAACTGTCCGGACCCAATGGCCTTCAAGTTCTGGTAAGTCTGGTAACCAGAGTCAGAAGTATCTTGTCCCGGGTGCAACCAGGCATCGATACGGGCAAACTGATAGGCCTGGAAACCAAAGGCCCCCAAGATGCTACGACCAATGGCTGACGTCACGAAGAAGAGCATCGTGGAAGCCAAGGCCCCAAGCGAAATCAACGCAGGCCCAAGAATGCGCCAGGTGATTCCGGAAACGATAGTGATACCACCAAGCATGGCGATGAACACAAGCAACGTTCCCAAATCGTTTTGCAAGGCGATTAAGAAGGCAACGGGCAAGAACACCCCGGCCATCTTAAAGATCAACACCCAGTCGGATTCCACCGTGTGTTCTGGGTAGAGACGGTTGTGGTTGGCCACAACCTTGGCCAGCATCAAAATAAAGGCTGGCTTCACAATTTCCGAGGGCTGAATCGAGACCGGTCCAAAGGCAATCCAGGACTTCGCCCCGGCTTGCAGCGCCAAGGCACGGTTGTAGAAGAAGAGCACCGCAATCAGCAGGGCGATTCCTAGTCCGTATGCCACCGGTGCCAACCGCCAGAGCTGGAAGGCATCAAAGCGCATGATAAAGGCAATCATCAAAGCCCCAATCACCCAGTAGAGCAATTGCATGATGATGGCACGAATTGGTGAGGCACCCTTTCCACCGTCCAGGATGGCAAAGTACAAAGAGTACAAACCGATTAACATGAGTAAGATTAAGACGAGGATCATTCCCCAGTCGAGTTCGGAGGCCGAAGTACGACTTGTTTTGTGGGCGTTGAAACGTTGCATCAGATTCTCCCTTAGAGATAAAGCTTTTTATGTACAAAAACCCCTTGCCGAGGCAAAGGATTCTTTTAAGGGTTAATAATAAAGGTTGTATGAAGAAAGCAAAGCTTGCAAAGCTTCGTCTTCTGACTGAGCAGAAGCAATCACAACTTGCTTACCCAAGGTTGCTTTGTAAGCGCCCTGGCTTTCTTCGATGAGACCGATTTCACGGTCGTCGACAAAGACCTGTACTTGGTCATTTGCCTTTTTTAATGAAACAGCAAAGCTCTGATTTTTCTTAGACATCAAAAAACTCCTTAGCCCTTGGCCATCATGTGTTCCAGCAAAGCACCGGTTCCCTTGGCCACGTTATCCAATGGTGATTCAGCGATGAAGACAGGAACACCCAAACGGTCTGACAAGAACTTGTCGATTCCTTCGAGCAATGATCCACCACCGGTCAACATAATTCCGCGATCGATGATATCAGCTGCCAATTCAGGTGGCAACTTTGACAATGCCAAGTGAGCGGCATCAGCGATTTGCGCGAGCGTTTCGTGCAAAGCAGATTCGATTTCGTTTGCGTTAACCGTAATCGTTTGTGGCATTCCTTGGAAGTTGTCACGTCCGCGGACAGCCATCGTCTTAGGGTTGTCTGAAGGCAAAGCAGAACCGATTTCAATCTTAATCGTTTCAGCTGAACGTTCTCCAACAACCAAGTTGTGTTCACGCTTCAAGTAGTTCACGATGTCCACGTTCATGCGGTCACCTGCAACACGGATTGATTCAGCGACAACGATGTCACCCAATGACAAGATGGCGATGTCTGACGTTCCACCACCCATGTCGATAACCATTGATCCAACTGGCTTGAAGATGTCCAAACCGGCACCAATAGCCGCAACCTTTGGTTCGTAGTCCAAGTAAACCTTGGCACCACCAGCCTTTTCAGCCGCTTGGATGATTGCCTTTCGTTCAATTTCAGAAATGTTCGTCGGCGCACAGATCATGATGTTTGGCTTTGACATGAAGCCCTTCACGTTCAACTTGTTAACAAAGTAAGTCAACATGGCTTCCGTGATGTCAAAGTCGGAGATAACTCCGTCCTTCAATGGACGTACGGCCCGGATGTTACCAGGCGTACGACCAACCATGCGGTAAGCTTCTGAACCAACAGCCAATACGCGGTCCGTCTTATCGTCAACGGCGACAACGGATGGTTCGTTCAAAACCACTCCTTCACCTTCGACGTAGATCAACACGTTGGCTGTTCCCAAATCAATTCCAATATCTCTTGCCATCGTTCATTTTCTCCAAAATATAGGTTACTGAGGGAAGTTCATTTCCTCCCCTACAATCCTTTCGATTATACCATATTTAGCTAGTAGAAAAGGCCAATTCCAAGTAATCTTTCCCCGTCTTTTCCAATCAAATGAAAAATTTTTCCTTAATTTAAAAGACTTGTCGTGCTCGTTAACGGGCGAGCGTGCAAGACGACACATAGGTAGCGCCCGCATCAAGCAGGCAATCCTGCGCGTGATAGAGCGTGCGTCCCGTCGTGTAAACATCGTCCACTAGCAACACGCGCTTTCCTTTCAACCGAATGGCTTTGTCTTCATCAAGCAAAAAGGGCTGCTTAGCGTGCAGTCGCGCCACCCGCGTTTTTTCCGACTGGTCCTTTCCCTTGTTTGGGACAACCACTAGCGCTTCCAATATCTTCGGGGTCTTTGGTAACCACAAGAAGACCTGATTAAAGCCACGCGTTCCATAGCGGAGTTTTGAAACCGGGATGGGCACGATGTAATCGATTCGGTCTTCTTTGACCACCTTCTTAATGAAGTCGTGCATCCGATTTTCAAACAGCCGGCCCATTCGGTAATCGCCGATGAACTTATACTTGGCCATGTAATTTTTCATGTGTTCGTCGTAGACATAGAGCGCTCGGTTTTTCAGTAGTGGCACCTGTTTGTCGCGCCAGTAGCAGCAATCGCCGCATAGTCCGCCTTTCCTGTTAACGGTCCGGCCACAGCCCGGGCAATGCGGGCCGATTAGTGGGACAAAGGCCATTAAGCAATCGAGACAGTAGTTGCTCTCAGCAGTCTCTTCGCCCCACAGAATGTGGAGCATGGTCGGGTGTTCAAACAGTCGTTTATCGCAAATCAGGCATTTCTTCATCTTGCTTCCTTTCTCATGTTGAATGGTGAACTCCGGCATGCACTGAACGTTTTTTAGCTAATCGATTTCGCTGTTTAATGGCGCGCTGGGCCTGGAACATCGGCCAGCTTGGGTTCTCGGCGAGGAATAGTACGTCGCCGTCGGTGCAGTCCTTACTGCGTCCCACCCGACCGGCAATCTGTACCAAAGCACTGGCGGAAAAAATCGGGTGAGTCGGCACCTAGTACGGCCACCTGAAGACCAGGCAGGGTGACGCCCCGTTCTAAAATCGTGGTGGTGACGAGGTAGCGATAGGAGCCGGCGCGTAAGCGTCCGACTTTTAAGAGGCGGTCCTCGTCCGAGGCGTGAACCGTCGTCCCCGTCGTTTTAGTAAGCGTTGCCACGTACTCGCCCACAGTCGACAGGTCGGTCACGTGCGGTAAGAAGATTAGGAAGGGTAAGCCCTGCTTCTCCCAGCGCTTCACAGCGTGAATTAACGCGTTTGGCGGTCGCTCCTTCCAGCGCTGACAGCCGTAACAAATTTTAATTTCGGGTAGCGGTTGGCCGTGAAAGCGGGCGGGCAGTTCGTGCACGACCAACTCACCGTGGCGGCCCATGCTCAACAATTTCTTCGACGGTGTCGCCGTCAAGTAGATGACGTTGCCCGTCTCCTTTTTCGAATGACTCACCGCCCGTTCTAAGACGGCGTTATCCCGAAACGGAAAGGCATCAACCTCGTCGACAATCACTAGGTCAAAGGCACGGTAGAAGCGCAGCGCCTGATGGGTCGTCCCGATTACGAGCTGTGAGTAGCGGTAGGGTTCCTCCTGATCGCCGTACAAGACCTGCGTGAACACCGGAAAGACGGCTTTTAAGCGTGGCGCCAGCTCGAGCACCACGTCGACTCTTGGTGACAGCAAGGCTACCCGGTGTCCGTGCCGCAAAGCGTAGTCCACGACTAAGAACAGCATCTCCGTCTTGCCTGCTCCCGTAACCGCCCAAACCAGTTGGTCCTCGCCGCCCTTGTAGTGCCGAACAAGCCCCTGTCCCACTTCCTCCTGGTGGGGCGTCAACTTTCCTGACCAGGTCATCCCTGAAAAAGGTTTGAATCGGTTAGGTTCTGGCAAAGTCACAAACGAATCGCGCGACGAAACCCTCCCTAAAGCCAAACAGGACAGACAGTAACGATGGCCACCAGGCATCGAACTGCACTTGTCCTCCCCACAGCGAAAGCAACGGCCTTTGACAAAGGTCGCCAGCACACGTGCCCCCTTTGGCACCGGCCAGACCTTCGGCCAAGTGAGCAACCGTCCGTATAAGTTCTCGCTTTTAACTTCTTTTGTATTCCATTCTGCCATCGCATCCTCCTCATAGCGGTTCAAAAGGCCGGAAAATCAACCTTTTCGTCTTCTCTCTTTCTTTTTCCCCGTGATATAATACGCATTATGGAACACATTTACTTATTAAAACCTCAGGAAGGTACCTGGGAGCAAACAATCAAGAAGTCGGACTTCATTGTCTACTTGGCCCGCGTGAACAGCGAAGAGGAAGCCAAGGAAAAAATCGAGATGGTGAATAAGAAACACTACAAGGCCACACACAACGTGCACGCCTACGTGATTGGGGACAACGACGAGATCAAACGCTACACCGATGATGGGGAACCATCCGGAACAGCCGGTGTTCCAATGTTGGAAGTCTTGCAAAAGCAGGGTGTTCACAACGTCTTGGCAGTCGTCACCCGCTACTTTGGTGGAATTAAGCTTGGGGCCGGTGGTTTGATTCGCGCCTATGCCGGAACAACGGCTGGTGGTTTAGACGACCTCGGCTTGGTCGAACGCTTGAACCGCGCCGTCTTGAAGTTGACCGTTGATTATTCCAACAACGATGAGCTGACATACTGGCTGAACGAAAACGAATATCTGGTTCATGACACCTCATATGACACGGCCGTTCACCACGATGTGGCCGTCGCTCCGGAGAACGTTAAAGCCTTCGAAGAAGAACTCACAAACCGCTTTGCTGGGCGGATTAGCTTCGATAAAGTCGGCGAAACGTACTTGGAAATTGACAAAAAATAGGTTATAATTACATAGTTCGCGCGGTTGGTGTAATGGATAGCACTCAAGATTCCGGTTCTTGCAATCCGGGTTCGACTCCCGGATCGCGCACTATGAAAAAAAAGGACGAGCATCGCTCGTCCTTTTTCTTTTGCTTTTTTGTTTAACTTGCCCTGGCTTGTCACTCACAGCACGTCGTGCCAGGCACAGTCTTGATTATGTCCGTTGTGAATCCCGATGGCCTGCAAAAAGGATTCAATCACCACCGGTCCAGTGAAGGAAAAGCCGCTTGCCTTTAGGTCCCGACTAATCTTTTGGGATAAGGGCGTGCTTGGCACCATCTTTTCCCCAGGCCCAGCACCAACGTCTTCTCGCGCCCCCTCTGCTTCATCCCAGCAGTAGGCGTTCAAAGACAGTCCGCGCTCGTGCCAATCGGCAACCTCTTTGGCGTTCTTCAAGACAGCTTCGATTTTCATCCTGTTGCGAATGATGGTCGGGTCCTTTAGCAACCGTTCCACATCCTCTTCAGTAAATTTGGCGAGCTTGTCCACGTCAAAGTAGGCAAAGGCCCTCTGCATGGCTGCCCGCTTTGATAGCACGATCCGCCAGTTCAATCCCGACTGAAACAATTCGAGCGATAGCCATTCAAAAGTCAGACGCTCATCGCGTACGATTTTGCTGTATTCATCATCGTGATAGCGGAGCAAAATATCGGTCGGGTCGCTTGAATTAACCCATGAACATCGTTTTGGCATGGTGTCTCCTTTCGTCTTAATAGGACTCCCTAACTAATCATACGTTTGAAAGCAGAAAAAAAACGCTCCGAAGAGCGTTTTTTATTTATAAAGAATTACTTAGCTTGGATAGCTTCGCGAGCTTGAGCTGACAAGTTGTAGAATGAGTTAATTCCCTTGTACTTAGCAGTCGTGTCCAACAATTCTTCGATACGGATCAATTGGTTGTACTTTGCGATACGGTCAGTACGTGACATTGAACCAGTCTTGATTTGACCAGCGTTCGTAGCAACAACCAAGTCAGAAATCGTCGTATCTTCAGTTTCACCTGAACGGTGTGAAACGATAGCCGTGTAACCAGCTTCCTTAGCCATTTCGATAGCTTCGAGCGTTTCAGTCATCGTTCCGATTTGGTTAACCTTGATCAAGATTGAGTTAGCGGCACCCATCTTGATTCCCTTGGCCAAGAACTTGGTGTTCGTAACGAAGAAGTCGTCACCAACCAATTGAACCTTCTTGCCCAATTCGTTCGTCATTTCAACCCAGTCATCCCAGTTGTTTTCGTCGATAGGATCTTCGATTGAGATAATTGGGTAACGATCTGCCAAGCCTTCCAAGTACTTGATGAATTCTGGCGTCGTGTATTCTTCCTTCGTTGACCAACGCAAGATGTACTTTGACTTGTCTGCGTCCCACAATTCAGAAGAAGCAACATCGACAGCGATGGCGATGTCTTGTCCTGGCTTGTAACCAGCACCTTCGATGGCCTTGATCAAGTATTGCAATGGTTCTTCGTTGTTAGCGAAGTCAGGAGCGAATCCACCTTCGTCACCAACTGAAGTAGCCTTACCATCAGCGGCCAACAACTTCTTCAATTCGTGGAAAGTTTCTGCACCGTAACGGATAGCTTCCTTCATTGAAGGAGCACCAACAGGCATGATCATGAATTCTTGGAAGTCAACCTTGTTATCTGAGTGAGCACCACCGTTGATAACGTTCATCATTGGCGTTGGCAATACGTATGAGTTCATACCACCAATGTATGAGAACAAAGGCATTCCCAATTCGTCAGCAGCCGCACGGGCAGCAGCGATAGAAACAGCCAAGATAGCGTTGGCACCCAACTTACCCTTGTTAGCAGTTCCGTCCAAGTCGATCATTGCTTGGTCGATGGCACGTTGGTCAGTTACGTCGAACTTACCAACCAAAGCCTTGGCGATTGGACCGTTAACGTTGGCAACGGCCTTAGAAGTTCCCTTACCACCAAAGCGCTTCTTGTCACCGTCACGCAATTCAACGGCTTCGTGTTCACCAGTTGAGGCACCGGATGGAACGATTCCACGTCCAAATCCACCAACTTCAGTGATTACTTCGGCTTCAACCGTAGGGTTTCCACGTGAGTCGAGGACTTCGCGTGCGATAATATCAGAAATCAAAGACATCTATCTGTTCTCCTTTTGTATGTGGGTTATTGTTTATACAATTCCAATTAAAGTATAACACCCTTAAAACTCAAATTGAACAAGAATTTGTGCAAGAATGCCCAATTTTGGTCTTTTCTTTTTGGAATCAACAAAATAAAAAGTCAGCCCCGAACCGTGGCTGACTCTTTCATTCTCATTTAGAACGACTAAATTTAGGCTTGTTGTGCGATATCAATTAAATCCAAGAACGTTTGTGGATTCAACGCCGCCTTACCAACTAAGATACCGTCGATGTCTGCTTGCTTGAAGAAAGAAGCAGCGTTAGAGGTATTCACGGAACCTCCGTAGAGAATTCGCGTTTGGTTGGCCAAGTCCTGGTTGTACAAGTTCGCCAGTGACGCACGAATCAAAGCAGCGGACTTCTCAGCTTGTTCAGCTGAGGCCGCTTCCCCAGACCCGATGGCCCAGGTTGGCTCATAAGCAATGGTGACATCCTTCATCTCTTCTTCTGAGATGCCAGTCAACGCCTTCTTCAACTGTGAGAGTTCCACCTGATCGATTGCTTGTCCGTCGTAGGCAGACAAGTCTTCGTCCAAGTCAACGATTGGCTTCAACCCATTCTTCAAGGCCGCCTTCGTCTTCAAGTTCACGCGTTCGTCCGTTTCGTTGAAGAACTTACGACGCTCGAAGTGACCAATCATCACGTAGGACACGCCAATGGTGCTGAGCGCCTTCGGAGAGGTTTCACCGGTGAAAGCCCCTTGGTCTTCCCAGTGTGCGTCTTGGGCGGCAATGGCAAGCTGTGAGCCCTTTACCTTTGCAACCATTTGGGCGAGGTACAAATCCTGCCCTGCAACGGCAACGTCAGCATCGGTATCTTTTTCAACCTCTGGCAAAATGGTATCTAAGTATGGACCCACTTCCTGTGGTTCCATGTTCATTTTCCAGTTAGCTAAAACAAGTGGTCGACGATTGTTATTCATTACTTCTCTTCCCCTCTTCCCATGAAGAAGATGAAGGCCGCCTCAATGAGCAAAAGCCATGGAAGGTTCGTTGAACGTTCCCCGACGAGTACGAGAACGGCGTAAGTGATAGCCAAAACCGTCAACCCCAAACCAATCCGAATGATACGCTTCTTGTATCCGGAACGGGAGAGTACTTCTTCCAAGCGTGCCTTTTCAACTTCTAATTCAGTAACATCGAGCTTTAAGGACTCGATTTGACCAAGGAGTTCATCGTTTTCTGCTTGCAGCAATTCGATTTGCCCCTGGTCTTCTTGTTCTTGCTGGTCTTGTTTGGACCACTTAAATAACTTCATCAGCATTCTCCAATCTTGTATTAGTTTAACAAATATTTGGACCGCCGACGAAAAGAATAGTAAATTTTCTTTTGCTTCTTGACAAAGGGCCGAAACCTCTGTAAAATTCAATGAGTTAAGTTGCGGATGTGGCGGAATTGGCAGACGCGCAGGATTAAGGATCCTGTGTCCGCTTTAGGACGTGCGGGTTCGACTCCCGCCATCCGCATTTAGTAAAAAGCAGACCTTTGGGTCTGCTTTTTTTGTGCTTATTTTAGTGTTTATAGAGGTCAAAATGGGTATCGACGGCGATGACGTAGAACAATTCTTTTCGACGTTTTAAAAACACTCGACCGGACTTACCAAGTCGGAAAACACAATAACCAGAAGCGCATTCAGCATAACGGCCGCTATCAACGAATACTGCTGGTAATAGTGCTTTCTTGATTTGTGTTTCGGACAGGTTTTCAACCCCTTTCTCCCGTGGTAACAGCTTAATATTTTTCATCGTCAATTGAGACAGATGGAAGATTTTCTGCAGTAGAATTTTATCAACCGCCCCATTTTCTTGACGCCTTAAATCATATCGTTTTTCGTTCGTCATGAATGAAAAGTTAAACAATGGATATTCAACCTCATAGCCATGAAGCGATGAAGTTTCAACTGCTTTTTCTTTTTTCATTAATCATCCACCTTTACAATTTCATCCAGGAAAAAAGCCTTTATCAGATCCAAATTAATTTCTTCATTCTGTTTTGTTTCCTTCCAAGGACGTTCCTCATGGGTTCGTTCCATGAGTTCAATCGCGGATTCATCTCCAAACACTTCCATCACCCGGGACAGCACGGCGTTACTTTCTCGATCCTCAGAAATTTCTGAAAAGTTTTCATAAGCATCCGGATCAATTCCGTTTTCTTCGTTCACAACGAACCCATCCGGCATCGTTATATTCACGATTGCTCGTCGATGATTATATTTTCGATGAACCTCTTCAACAACAGGTCCCAGACGATAAGCGACAATTGGTTCCTGGATGATTGGCTGATCAAAAACGGCCAGTGCAACTCCCTGCGCATAGTACAGCAGTTTCATCGCCTTCAGCTGTGTCAATTCTTCTACAGCAGGATTATCTTTCATCTCGCCGAAATTGTAACCACGCATCCAATCCACAACTTGTAGTGCTTTCCATGTCTTCATTTTGTACCTCCTACAAGGCTTTTAAAAGTGATTTTCACACCTATAGAATAGCACCTTAAAACGCTTTAGCAAGAGGGTTTTTGGATGTTATACAAAGAAATTTTTACTGTTTAAAAACGCAAAAAGACGAGCCCGTGAGCTCGTCTTTTTTGCTTTGAAATTTGCTCGCCTTTCCGCCTGAAAGCACAAAAAAAGCAGCTCAGAAATCTGAGCTGCTTTGCTTAGTGCCGACGAAAGGATTCGAACCTTCGACCCCAGGTTTACGATACCCGTGCTCTACCAACTGAGCTACATCGGCATACTCCGAATGTCGGGCTCGAACCGACGACAACACGATTAACAGTCGTGTGCTCTACCAACTGAGCTAATTCGGAATA
>NZ_JAMWYK010000011.1 GCF_023893635.1 Fructobacillus apis
CGAACACAGAAGTTAAGCTCTTTAGCGCCAAAAGTAGTTGCCGGAACGCTGGCTGCGAGGATAGGACGACGCGATGCCTGTACATATAAAAATAAAAAAGAGTTTTGGAGAGGTGTCCGAGTCTGGCTTAAGGAGCACGGTTGGAAACCGTGTAAGCGTCGAAAGGTGCTTCGAGGGTTCGAATCCCTTCCTCTCCATTAAATTCTGGACGCTTAGCTCAGCTGGGAGAGCACCTGCCTTACAAGCAGGGGGTCACAGGTTCGATCCCTGTAGCGTCCATCGCAACATTTTCTTTTTTATTTTTACAGCATGGGCAAGAGTGCTTCATGGGGTGCGAGTCCTCAGCATGTTGTTCAGTTATAAGACTGATTTGATAATTTAGGGATATAGTTCAATGGTAGAATAGCGGTCTCCAAAACCGTTGATGGGGGTTCGACTCCCTCTATCCCTGCCATGGCGGTAGTGGTGAAGTGGTTAACACACTGGTTTGTGGATCCAGCATGCGAGGGTTCGATCCCCTTCTATCGCCCTAATAAAGTTGCAAAACTTTATATTGCCCTTGTGGCGGAATTGGCAGACGCGCTGGACTCAAAATCCAGTGGTGGCAACACCGTGTGGGTTCGACTCCCACCGAGGGCATCACCAAGGTAACTCAGTTATGAGTTGCCTTTTTTCTTTGCTTTTTTTCGTGTAAAATATGTATAAGCAAACACGTATTCAAGAGGAGAGAAGCATGAAGAAAAGCACGGGTTGGACTTTGGCATTAATTGTTGCTGCGGTATTCATTGGCTTAATGTTTGTTCTTGGTAAGAACAGCGGTCATAAGGTAAGTGAAAAGAACGATACCGCCGCTTCATACGCAGCATCATCCTCATCTTCTTCAAAGAAGAAGGCTGCTGTGGCTGAGAATAGCTTCTGGTCAAACAAGAAGAACGAAGACCTTTCATCCTTTATGTCTTCATGGCAAAAGAAGATGAAGCAAGAATACGTCGGAACATACGACGGAAAGGAACCAAACTACTACGGTATCTTACTTCCTGAGGAACTTGAAAGTGGTCGCTTGAAGAATCAATTGATTTTTGACGGGAAGCAGAAGAATGTTTCTTGGAACCCTTCAGCAAATGAACAAGACGGGTTAAACATCGTTGCCGTTGCAGCCCAGTCGAGCCAGGGAATGAAGAACATTCTTTACTTCTTTGCCATCGAAAACAACCAACCGACCGTGTATGTTTCAACGACGAACAACGGTGGTCAGCTCTACTTTGAAAAGAGTCAAAACGCTGATCTTCAAAAGAACTTTGGAAAGATTTTCCATTCTTAAAAGAAGAACGATCATCGAAAAGATGGTGGATTTCAACTTTTAAAAAGTCCAAAAAGCCGAGGCCTGTTCCGCGGCTTTTTTTGTAAGGAAAAAGAAACGCGAATTCCTTGATTATCGGCGGTATTTTAGGTATTCTTGATATTAGTAAACTAGGGGAAAATGGCCTGGTTTGGAGGAAAAATTTGAATCCAGAATCTTTTAAAAATCAATTAGCCGAGGCCGGATTATCCCTATCGGACAAACAGTTAGCACAGTTTGAAAGCTACTTTGAAAAACTTGTGTTGGCGAACCAATCCTTTAACTTGACGGCGATCACCGAAAAAGAAGAAGTGTACTTAAAGCATTTCTACGATTCTTTGACTTTGGCTTTGGAATTTCCAGAGTTAAAAGATGGAGAACCAACCTTGATTGACGTTGGTTCCGGAGCCGGTTTTCCAGCTTTGCCATTGAAGATTGCCTTGCCTAACTTAAAGGTGACGATGGTTGATTCTTTGAACAAGCGTGTCAATTTCTTAAAGGACATGGTGAAGGAACTGGGCCTTGAAAACGTGACTGTCATTCACGGCCGCGCGGAAGACCTTGGAAAGGACGCAAAGCTTCGCGAAAGCTTCGACTACGCAACGGCTCGTGCTGTTGCGAGAACGGCTGTCTTGGCGGAGTACACCTTGCCATTCGTTCACGTCGGTGGTGCCTTTCTCGTGATGAAGGGCTCAGCCGGTCAAGAAGAAATGAAGGCCGGACAAAAGGCCCTCGATACGTTAGGCGGAAAGTTAGTATCCGAGACGGATTTGACTTTGCCAAACCAAGACCCTCGGGTAATCCAACGTGTTGATAAGGTGAAGAAGACACCTAAAAAGTACCCCCGCCAAGCGGGTACACCTTCGAAGAAACCCCTTTAAGCATTTATTCTTTTGTAAAGGAGCAAGACTGTGGCAAAAATTATTGCTTTAGCCAACCAAAAAGGTGGCGTTGGTAAAACAACAACTAGTATCAATCTCTCTGCGGCTTTAGCAAAGGCTGGCAAGAAAGTCCTCTTAGTCGACGCGGATCCGCAAGGTAACGCATCGTCTGGTGTCGGTGTCGACAAGTCCACTTTGGAACACGACATTTACGACGTCATTGTTCAGGACTTTCCTGCAAAAGATGCCATCTTGCATTCCTCAACAAAGGGATTGGACATTTTACCAACGACGATTCAGTTATCAGAAGCTGAAGTTCAGTTGGTTGAGATGGAAGAACGTGAATACCGCTTGAATCGCGCTTTAGCTTCCGTTTCCGGCGAGTACGATTACGTCATCATCGATAACCCACCGTCATTGGGATTGCTGACGATTAACTCCTTTACGGCTGCCGATGCCGTGTTGATTCCCGTACAAACGGAATTCTACGCACTCGAAGGTTTGGGACAGTTGATTAACACCATCGAACTTGTTCGCCAGGGCTTGAACCCTGAACT
Organism: Fructobacillus apis; assembly: GCF_023893635.1. Lineage (GTDB taxonomy): Bacteria > Bacillota > Bacilli > Lactobacillales > Lactobacillaceae > Fructobacillus > Fructobacillus apis. The sequence goes on from NZ_JAMWYK010000011.1 coordinate 2,778, forward strand.
TGAAATGGCTGGTATCTTGCTAACGATGTACGATAGCCGGACGAACTTGGCTAAGCAAGTTTCAGAAGAAGTTCGCTCATATTTCGAAGACCGCGTTTACGACACGGTCATTCCGCGCTCCGTTCGTTTGTCCGAAGCGCCTTCATACGGCCAGGCAATCATCGACTTCGACCCGAAGTCACCGGGAGCCCGCGTCTACACAGCCTTTGCAAAGGAGGTCATCGCACAATATGGTTAATAAAAAAGGTGGCTTAGGAAAGAACATGGATTCACTTTTTGGATCCAACGGTATTTCGAAGCAAGCCTTGGAGCACTCCAAGACGGTTACCCGCATCGCTGATGCAGGTGAAAAAGTCGTGGACCTCCCGCTTGCAAAAATTGAAGCAAACCCATTCCAGCCCCGCCTGAAGTTTGACGAGGACTCCATTAAGGAATTGGCGCAATCAATTAAGGAAAACGGTTTGCTTACGCCAATCATCGTTCGTAAGGCTGGTGCCAAGTACCAAATCATTGCCGGTGAACGTCGTTTCCGCGCAACGAAGACCTTGGCAGAAAAGACCATCACGGCCATTGTTCGCGAAACAAACGATGAGACGATGGCCACGTTGGCCTTGATTGAAAACTTGCAGCGTGACAACCTGGACCCAATCGAAGAGGCACGTGCCTATGCGAACTTGATGTCGCAGCTTGAATTAACGCAATCCAAGTTGGCTGACCGAGTGGGGAAGGAACGAACAACCGTTGCCAACGCGCTACGTTTGTTGAAGTTGCCTGACAAGGTACAAGAACTCGTTCAACAGGGGCAATTGTCCATGGGACAGGCCCGGGCCTTACTTGGTTTGGAAAAGGAAAGCCACTTGAATGCCGTGTTGTCCACGGTCTTGAAGGAAGGCTTGAACGTTCGTCAGGTTGAGGCCTTGGTTAAAAAGGCGAACTCTGGTGATAAGCCAAAGAAGCCGGAAAAGGAAAAGTCACCATTCGCCGAAGACTTGGCCCTCCGTTTGGAAGACAAGTTTGGAACCAAGGTGAAGGTGAACGCCGGTAAGAAGGGTTCAGGAAAGATTGAAATCAACTACGTTTCCAACCGTGATTTGGAACGCATCTTGGAAATCTTATCCATCGAGGTAGACTAATGGTTGAAAAAAAGGATTACGATTTGGGTGACTTGGTGGAGATGAAAAAGCCCCATGCCTGCGGTAGTAATGCTTGGATCATCAACCGCATGGGCGCTGACATCAAGTTGACTTGCTCCGCATGTCAACGCACCATCATGTTAACCCGTCACGACTTTAACAAGCGCCTGAAGAAGGTCCTTGAAAAAGCCGATAACAACTAACACAAGAAAACGAGAGAAGAGAGGACCAGAGGATGGCTTTAACAGCTGGAATCGTTGGTTTGCCAAACGTTGGGAAGTCAACTTTATTTAACGCAATTACAAAAGCGGGGGCCGAAATGGCCAACTACCCCTTTGCCACGATCGAACCAAACGTCGGAATCGTCGAGGTCCCAGATAATCGTTTAGCTCGCATTCAAGAAATTGAACCAGCGGACAAGATTATCCCAACGACCTTCGAATTTACTGACATTGCCGGTATCGTTAAGGGAGCCTCAAAGGGTGAAGGACTTGGAAACAAGTTCTTGGAAAACATTCGTCAGGTTAACGCCATCGTGCACGTTGTTCGTGCCTTCGACAACGATGAAATCATTCACGTGAATGGTAAGGTTGATCCATTGGACGACATCTCAACCATCAACACGGAATTGATTTTGGCCGACTTGGAAGCCGTTGACAAGCGCTATGCAAAGGTAGCCCGTGCCGCAAAGGGGTCTGATAAGGTAGCCAAGGCGGAAGCCGCTGTTTTGGAAAAGATCAAGCCCGTCCTTGAAGAAGGAAAGGCCGTTCGTACCATCGACTTTTCAGACGAAGAAAAGGAAGTCGTAAAGGGCTTCTTCTTGCTTACGGCTAAGCCAACGTTGTACGTGGCAAACATCGCTGAAGACGACATGGCTGACCCAGAAGCTTCCGCTTACTTCAAGCAAATCAAGGACTTCGCTGCGACAGAAGGTGCTGAAGTGATCGGACTTTCAGCAAATGCCGAAGAAGAAATCGCCCAGTTGGACGATGACGAAAAGGCGGATTACCTTGAATTGGCTGGTATCGAAGAACCAGGATTGAACAAGTTGATTCGCTCTGCCTACCACTTGTTGGACTTGCGTACGTTCTTTACCGCTGGTGGTAAGGAAACGCGTGCCTGGACTTTCAAGGCTGGCTATAAGGCACCACAAGCAGCTGGTGTTATCCACTCCGACTTCGAACGTGGTTTCATCCGTGCCGAAACCATTGCCTTTGATGACTTGGACAAGTATGGTTCAGTCAAGGCTGTGAAGGAAGCAGGACGCCTCCGTTCCGAAGGTAAGGATTACGATGTCCAAGACGGTGACATCATTGAATTCCGCTTTAACGTTTAAGAATTAAAAAGGGTGAGACGATGACAGAAGTCGAACACAAATTATCAAAAAAGAACCAAGATTTCCTTTTCCGCTTCAAGAAGGGCTTGATGAAGTCTGACCAAGTGGAAGATGAAAAGAAGGATGAAATCTTGGCCGAAATCGAAGGCCAATTGGCTGAAGGTCAAAAGAGTGGTCAAACGGCAGCGCAGTTGTTTGGTTCACCAAGTGAGGCCTTGAATAGCTTCTTGAACCCTGTCCGTTTGGCAAAGGGCTTCCACGACTATTCATTCACTTTCTTGGCAATCGACACGGCCTTGGTTTTGGTCATGTTCTTGACCGGATTCTTCACGGTTACGATGGGATTCTCTGGTTCAGCTAAGGGATCAGAAGGAATCGGATTGCTTTCCGTTTTGGCCTTGTCTGCCTGGGGTGGTGCCATTTACACTTGGGCCATGCAGGGATTGGTTCCAAACCCTGATGCAGAAGAAAAGAAGAAGCGCTTCCCAACGTGGGCATTGTTAATCATCGTTGCGCTCTTGTGGGTTGGTGGTTTCTCACTCTTCTTGTACTTGCCAGCCTTTATCAACCCAATCTTACCGGTTTGGGGATACGGTTTGGTCTTCTTCATTGCATGGGCGGCTTACTTTGTAAACCGTCACATGGCTGGAATGAAGCGCGGTGGTGTTTTGGCCATCTCAAAGCTCGCCCAGCAAGAACGTTTGAAGCAGGAAGCGGATAAAAGAGGTTAATCATGAAAATTTTAGTTGTTGATGACGATCAAGAGATCGCTGAATTACTTGAAATTTACTTGAAGAACGAAGGCTACGAACCATTGATTGCAAAAGATGGTAAGGAAGCCTTGTCCAAGTTCAACACCAACCCTGACATCGCCCTCATGGTTTTGGACATTATGATGCCAAACATGACCGGATTTGATGTCTTGAAGGAAGTTCGCAAGGACACGCACATCCCAATCTTGATGTTGTCTGCCAAGTCAACGGACATGGACAAGATTCAAGGGTTGATTTCAGGGGCTGATGACTACGTCACAAAGCCATTCAACCCATTGGAAGTGATGGCGCGTATCCGTTCCTTGATTCGTCGTTCTCAAAATGCTGTTCAGGAACAAAAGCCAGACGTTTTGACGGTTGCCTCCCTTGTCATTAACAAGGATTCACACGACGTGAAGACGGCTTCCGGGGAATTGGTTAATTTGACGGCCCTTGAATTCGGAATTCTTTACCTCTTAGCTTCACACCCAAACCGCGTGTTCTCAGCTGATGACATCTTTGAACGTGTTTGGCAACAAGAATCTGTTGTTTCGGCAAAGACGGTTATGGTTCACGTTTCCCATCTTCGTGATAAGCTAGAAGAAGCGACCGGTGGTGACCAGGTTATCCAAACGGTCTGGGGTGTTGGATACAAAATTGAAGTGAACTAACTATGATTAAAACAATCACATTGCGATTTTTGGCCTTGGTGAAAGTGCTTGTAGAGCTTGCTTTTTCCGCTGCACTGGCCTGGGTCTTGCTGTTTGATTGCTTGAAAGTAAGGCCCACCTGGTCAGATTGGACCGGTTGGCCTTCTTTTTGCTTTTTGACAGCTGGCATTTTCTTCTTTTATTTAATTTTAAAGTTACCGAGTTACAATCGGAATCGTGCTTTCAAAAAGTTGTTGGCGCTTTTAAGAGAAAAGCGCCAAGTCCAACTTGGTGAAAAGAAGTTAACAAAGCAAGTTAAAAAAACAAAGCCGAACGCTTTGTTGACGGATGTTCTGTCGGGTTACGAAGCCCGTGAAAAGGACTACCAGAAGGAAGCAGCTTCTAAGGAAGAGATGATGACCAATATCTCTCATGATTTGAGAACGCCATTAACGGCGATTATTGGTTATTTGGGTTTGGTGGCAACACCAAATGCCATTGTTAAAGAAGAAGATAAGCAGAAGTACATTGAGACGGCCTATCATAAAGCCAATCAGATGAAGGTCTTGGTTGAAGACTTATTTGAGTTTGCAAAGCTGCAATCCTCTCAAGTGAATCTGAATATCACTGACTTCTCATTAGGCGACTTGTTCGAACAGGTTCTGGCCAACTATGCCATGGAGGCAAAGGATAAGCATATTCAGCTCACCACGCAATTAGCTCCGAAGTTAATTGTGATGGCGGGGGATTCTGAAAAACTCGCCCGAGTGTTAATTAACCTGGTCGAAAACGCCTTAAAGTATGGTGCTGGCGCTTCTTTCATCAAAATTACTGCACAGGAAAAAGACGACGACAAAATTGAAATTCGGGTCGTTAATAATGGACCGGCCATTCCAAAAGAAGCACAAGAACAACTCTTTGATCGCTTCTATCGGGTTGAGTCATCCAGAAATACAAAAACCGGAGGAACAGGCCTTGGCCTGTCTATCGTAAAGGGCGTTATCGATCAACATCAGGGAGAGATTCACGTTGAATCCAACGATGAGTCGACAGCGTTCATTATGACATTGCCTAAAAAACAAAGAAAAGAAGCTGACTAATGTTTAAGAAAAAGCAGTCAATTCAATTTCATACTGATCAAACGAGAAAAAAGAAGGGGAGCAAGCTGAAGAAGTGGCTTGTGGCTCTTCTGATCATTTTTGTTGTAGCAGCAGGTGCGACCTACTTCTTTTGGCCACACGTTCAAAAGACAGTGAAGAAGCAATTGCTTGGTGACGAAGTACCCGTCACGTTGAAAGTGGATGCCAAGTCTGCGCTTGTTGTTGATCTGTCGACCGGACAAGTTTTGGGTGAAAAGAACGCGGATAAGCAAGTGGCCATTGCTTCTCAATCCAAGATGCTCGTTGCATACGGTGTCTTGAAGGGGATTCAAAACAAGCAAATCACCTGGAATAGCCAGGTAACGATTCCTGCTTCCGCTGACCTTTCAGCACAAAACAACAATGAATTCTCTCACTTGGAAATCAAGCAGGGCGACAAGGTGTCTGTTCGTGACCTTTACTGGTCCATGTTCACCAATTCTGCAAACGACGCGGCTTTTGCCTTGACGTCTTACATGACGCCGCAGGGTCAAACGAGTCAGAGTACGTTGCAAGGTTGGGCCAATGAACTAAACTTAACCGGATCTGACTGGTACAACGGTGCGGGACAAAAGAACGGGGATGCCTTTGATAACGAAGTGAAGTCCGCTTCATCAAATGCCTACAACTCGGCTTCAGCTACTCAGGTAGCCCAAATCGCTCGTGCGGTTGTTGAGATGGACCCAACGTTGAAGAAGCTGACAAAGGACGCGAACCTGGTTTACACCAAGAATCGTCGGACAAAGACTTCCGTAACTTCAGGATTTGGTTCGGAATTCCGACAGATTCAAGCCAACTTGGATAACGAAAACGATTTGACGATGCTTGGTTTGAAGACGGGGTCAACGCCTGAATCAGGTGGTTGCTTCACTGGAATTGTAAAGGATAAGAAGGGACACCTCTTCTTAACCGTTATCAACGATGCCGGGAGCTACACGGATAACACCAAGCGTTTCCAGGGAACAATCGATATTGTCGACCAAGTACTTTCCGAGATGGTTGCCCACGATTACAAGGCGGGCTCAACGATTGAAGATTACGAATCACTTGCTATTAAGGATACTAAGGTTCGTGCAAAGGTTCAGGTTGCGGCTAACAAGACGTACTGGAACCGCAACAAGGATGACTTGGTACTGGACAAGGCGCCAACGTTGAAGACGGCACCAGACGCCTCTGAAACGAAGACGCTCGCGACGATCGGCGTTCAAATGAAGGGTGAATTCTTGCCTGGTACTACAAAGGATCAGAAGGGTATTGGCCTTGAACTTGAGGGACAACCAGTTCCTGAAGAGGATTAATTCATCGTAAAAGAAAAGGACAGGAAGAAATTCCTGTCCTTTTTTATTTCGAATTAAATTGAACAACGGGTTTTATTAGTCGTTGTTTTCAGGGTCGAAGAACGATTGCATCGCCTCGACTGTTTTTTCGGAACCCACAAAATAAATGGTATCGCCCGGCGTGATGTTCGCGTATGGGCCGGGCGACAAAATCAAATCGTCTTCGTGGAGAATGCCAATGATGGTAGCGCCAGTGTTTTGCCAAACGTTCAAAGAACCAATGGATTGGTTCAACTTGTCAGAGGCTTCGTCCGGAATCAGTTCGAACGGAGACATGGGATTTTGTTGTCGAACACGCTGCGTTTGATCCAATAGCAAGGAGAAGGCCTCATCAAGGTTGGTAAGGTCTTCACGCTGCTTACGAATTAGATCTTTAATCTCACTGTGTGTTTGATGTAGGTCCCGGGTTTCGCGCGCTTGGTCCAGGAAGTCTTTTGCTTTTTCAGCGGATAACACTTCAACACCAGACCCATGGACTGGCTTCACGATATCCAAGTCCGCTAGAACAGAGATTGCCTTTCGCGCCGTTTCAGCCGAGACACCGAAGGTGGCCGCAAGCGTTGAACGTGCGTGGAGCTTCTCACCAATTTTGAATTTTTTCTGAACGATGTGTTCGGCAATGTCCAGGGCAATCTTGTGATAGCGTGGTTCTTTGATCTTCGGCATAGCAGTGTTTCCTTAAAGAAAGTTAGAATTTTGTTTGATAAAAAGTGACAACCCGTGTATGATATTAAGTGGTCACTATTGCCCATCTGTTCTAAAGAACCGGTGGTCACTTTTTAGTTTATTTCAAATTAAGGCAGTAGTCAACTAATAGGAGGATTTATGCCAAAAGTGCAGATTAAGCACTTAACCAAGGTCTTCGGTAAAAAGCAGAAAGCTGCTTTGAAGATGGTTAAGGAGAATAAGTCTAAGAACGAAATTTTTGAAAAGACTGGTTCAACGGTTGGTGTTTACGACATCAACTTGGAAGTTAACGAAGGTGAAATCTTCGTTATCATGGGTCTTTCAGGTTCCGGTAAGTCAACGTTGATTCGTTTGCTTAACCGTTTGATCGAACCAACTTCAGGTCAGATCATTTTGGATGGTAAGGAAATTACCCACTACAACAAGAAGGAAATGTTAGACATTCGTCGTGAAAAGATGTCAATGGTCTTCCAGAACTTCGCGTTGTTCCCACACCGTACGATTTTGCAAAACGCGGAATTTGGTTTGGAAATTCAAGGTGTTCCCGCAGCGGAACGTCAAAAGCGTGCAGAACAAGCGTTGGAAAACTCCGGCTTGCTCTCATACAAGGATCAATACCCATCACAACTTTCTGGTGGAATGCAACAACGTGTCGGATTGTCCCGGGCGCTGACCAACGACCCTGACATCTTGCTCATGGATGAAGCGTTCTCAGCCTTGGATCCATTGGTTCGTCACGAAATGCAAGACGAACTCTTGGACTTGCAACAAAACGTGAAGAAGACAATCATCTTCATCACCCACGACTTGAACGAAGCGCTCCGTATCGGAGACCGCATCGCCATCATGAAGGACGGACAGTTGCAACAAATCGGAACGGGTGAAGAAATCTTGACGAACCCAGCAAACGATTACGTTGAAAACTTCGTTGAAGACGTTGACCGTTCAAAGGTTTTGAACGCCGAATCAATCATGATTCCTGGTTTGACTTTGAACGTTGATTCAGACGGTCCAAACGTTGCTTTGCACCGTATGCAAGAAGAAGAAGTTTCAGGATTGGTTGCCATTGACGGAAAGCGTCAATTCGCTGGTTATATCACTTCTGACGCTGCTGTTAAGGCTCGTCGCGAAGAATTGCCATTGCGCGATGTGATGATGGACATGCCAACGGTTAAGCCGGACACGGTTGTTTCTGACATCATGCCAATCATTTACGATGCACAAACACCAGTTGCAGTTGTTGACGATAACAACAAGATGCGCGGAATTATCATCCGTGGTGCTGTGATCGAAGCCTTAGCCCAAACGGAAGGAGACGGACAAACAGATGCTGAATAATCTACTTTCAATTCCTAAGTTGCCCTTAAACGATTGGGTATCAAACGCTGTGAACTGGATGACAGAAAACTGGTCTGGTTTCTTCAACGCTATTCAAAACGGCGGACAATCATGGATGGACGGGATGACGGCCTTCTTGACTGCCATTCCAACGCCTGTCTTCGTGATTGCTTTGGCCCTCTTGGCCTTCTTTACGACGCCTAAGAAGTATGGCTTGCCAGTTTTGATTTTGCTTGGTTTGGCATTGATTGACAACCAAGCCCTCTGGGGTGATTTGATGCAAACGTTGACTCTGGTCTTCACGTCATCATTCATCGCCTTGATTGTTGGTATTCCACTTGGAATCTGGTCATCTAAGTCACCAAAGGCCTTCGCTGTTATCAAGCCAATCTTGGACTTCATGCAGACGATGCCAGCCTTTGTTTACTTGATTCCAGCCGTTGCCTTCTTCGGTATCGGTATGGTGCCAGGAGCCTTCGCCTCAATCATCTTCGCCTTGCCACCAGTTGTTAACTTGACTCACCTCGGGTTGCAACAAGTGCCTGAAGACTTGGTTGAAGCCGCTGATTCATTCGGATCAACGACTTGGCAAAAGCTCTTCAAGTTGGAATTGCCATCTGCAAAGCCTTCAATCATTGCTGGTTCAAAGCAAACGATTATGTTGGCCTTGTCAATGGTTGTGACGGCCTCAATGATTGGTGCACCAGGTCTTGGACGTGGTGTTCTGTCAGCCGTTCAACACGCTGACGTTGGTGCTGGATTCGTTAACGGTATCGCCTTGGTTATCTTGGCCATCATCGTTGACCGCTTTGTTCAAAAGTTGAACACGAACCCTGTGACGACTGCTAAGTTGCCAAAGTGGCGTAAGATTGCTGCTTGGGCAATGGTTGCGGTAATGTTCTTCTCAGGTGCCGTTGGTTCATTCATGGCTGCTAAGGATGCCGGTAAGCAAGTAACGCTTGGTTACGTTGAATGGGATTCCGAAGTTGCCTCAACGAACGTCTTGGCCGAAGCTATGCGTCAGCATGGTTACACGGTGAAGACGACGCCATTGGATAACGCCGTGAACTGGCAATCCGTTGCTAACAAGCAAGTTGATGGAACGGTTTCAGCATGGCTGCCTGTTACTCACAAGGCCATGTTGGCTAAGTACAAGGACAAGGTTGACGTTCTTGGTAAGAACTTGACTGGTGTTCGCCTTGGTTTGGCTGTTCCTGAATACATGGACGTCAACTCAATCTCTGATTTGACGAACCAAGCAGACAAGAATATCGTCGGTATCGAAGCCGGTGCCGGTGTTATGACGGCTGCTCAAAAGACGATTGACTCATACTCTAACCTTTCTGGTTGGAAGTTGACCCCTTCATCATCTGGTGCCATGCCAGCCGCATTGGACAAGGCCTACAAGGCTAAGCAACCAATCGTGGTTACGGGTTGGACGCCACACTGGATGTTCAACAAGTACAAGTTGAAGTTCTTGGATGACCCTAAGAAGACGATGGGTGGGGAAGAATCAATCCAAACGGTTGTCCGTAAGGATTTGAAGAAGACGAACCCTGACACGTACAAGATCATGAAGAACTTTAAGTGGTCACAAGATGACATGCAATCTGTTATGTTGGCTATCCAGGACGGTAAGACGCCTGAACAAGCCGCTAAGGATTACATTAAGACGCACAAGTCTCAAGTTGATTCATGGTTCAAGTAATCATTTAAATGCATAAAGAAAAGCCCGATTCATTTCGAATCGGGTTTTTTTATGTGGTAACAAATGGGCCTGGTCGGTTAGGACTTTTTAATTGGCATTAATGCCTTCCACAATTGCTTCAAAGCGTTCTCTTCAGAATAGGAGAGGACGTTTTTTGCGTAGAGGCGTTGTCCAAACCAAGCGACGAGCACTAGGAACGCCAGCGAGAGGGCCAATGAAATGACGGCTTCAAACCAATTGGCGTAGTGGTTGGCCAACTGGGAGGGCATCAAAGATTGGCCAAGCAATGGCACGTAGGACAAAATCTTAATCAACGCGTTGTTTCCAGCAGCTGATGAAGAAATGCCGACAACGTATGGAATCATCGAAATCACGGTGATGGGCATCATCGCCTGTGAAATCTGTGTCTGGTCGTTGACAACGGACGCTGAGATGGCCGCGATGACTAAGTAGGTACTTGTTCCCACGACAACGAATATCAGCGTGTAAAGCCAAAAGACTGGCGTTAACGCGGAGAAGTATGAGAAGAACATCTGCATCACGTCGGACTTTTGGCCGAGCACGACGGTGGCGATAATCAAGGCCGCGTAAATTCCTAACTGCGTGAGCAGGAGGTAGGCGATTCCAAGAATCTTACCGAAGTACTGGGCTCGCGCCGAAGACGCCGCGAGGAGCGTCTCCATGATACGTGAGGACTTCTCGTTTGCAATCTCCGTTCCAATGATGGACGAGTAGGTCGAAACGATAATGAAGACCACGATGGCGGTTCCAAAGGCTAATCCTTGCTTGACCGCTGTGGCAGCATCGGAATCCTTCTTCTGATTCTTTTCGACAACCTTTGAAGTCAGGGCGAAGGGGTTCTTCAAATCTTCAATCTGCATCGCTGACAAGTTGTATTTCTCAGCCTTGTTTGAAAGGGATTGCTTAGAAAGGAAGGACTTCAGCTCCTCGGTATCGATCTCCGTTGACTTTGGTTGCGTGAGCAACGTTCCCTTATCGTCGTCGATCGTCAGAACACCGTCAATGTCGGCGCTGTTCAAGGCCTTCTTGGCTTTCTCGCTATCTTCAATTTTTGATACCTTGATGTTCAACTTCTTTTCTTCTTTAATCAAGGCTTCCCGCGTGTTGGCTGGTGCGACGACGGCGACATTTGCCGTGTCATGCGATTGCATGGCTGCGATTCCAAAACCAATTCCGGCCGAAACGATAATGAAGATGAAGGGGGCCAAGATGAGTCCCCAGAAGGACTTCTTTTTTAAGCGACCCAAGTAGGTGTGCTTGGCAACGAGTTTAATCTGATTAGGCATGGGTGGCCACCTCCGTTTTGAAGATCTCTGCAAGTGTTGGCGGTTGCTGAGAGAAGGCGGGGATGTAACCGTTGGCCGTCACCTTATCAAAGATGGCGTGGCCAACTTCTTCATTCTCCAAATAGAGGAGATGCCCGGCGCCCTTTTCTTCGACTCGGACGACACCTTCCATATCAAGGAAGTCCGCAGCGGTAAAGTCAGGGGCTTCCACGAAGAGACGGGTACGTCCGAAGGACTCGCGGATTTCTTGCAGAGGACCCTGCAAAACCGTGTGACCCTGCTTCAGCATGACGAGCTTATCGGAAATCTCCGTCACGTTGTCCATGTTGTGGGAGGAGAAGATGATCATGGCGCCCTGCTTCTTCAAATCCTTGATGACATCCATGAAGATGCTGGCATTCACGGGGTCCAAACCAGAAAACGGTTCGTCCAAGATGATAAACTTTGGCTTAAAGATGAGGGCCAGAATCATTTGAATCTTCTGGGCGTTTCCCTTTGAAAGCGTCTGAACCAAATCGGATTTCTTACCAACGACCTGAAGCTTGTTCATCCAGTCGGTCAATTCTTCCTTGGCGCTTTCCTTGTCCATACCGTGCAATTGAGCAAGGTAGAGGACTTGGCTTTCAATGGATTCCTTTTGGTAGAGTCCACGTTCTTCGGGCAAGAAACCAATTTGGTGCTTCTCGGCTTCGGTGATGGGCTTGCCATCCCAGGTGATGTCACCAGAGTCTGCGTCAATGAAGTTCAAAATCATGCGAAAAGTCGTGGTCTTCCCGGCACCGTTTTGACCAATCAAACCGAGGACTTCGCCCGGCTCAATTGTGAAGTTCAAATCCGCAACTGCTTGATGGTCACCAAAGGACTTGTTCACGTTTGATACGGTGATCATAGTTGCTCCTTTAATGAAGTTATTTTACATTAGCTTTTCAACACAAGGCGATTTTGCCATGTGATAACGGTTCTATTATACAGGACTTCGTTGGTGCACATGGGTGATTCAGTAAGGTTTTAATCTTTTTTAGACTGATTGTGTGGCCGTTTTACGAAGGTCGCGCAACCTTACAATGTTGTAAGCGCAGGACTTGTTTCGACTTGCTATACTAGAATCAACATCATGAAAGGAGCGTTGCTCCTGGATACGCCTGCACATTTCGTGCTGTCTTCACGTCTTAGCGCGATGGATGCAGCACATTCTCTCTTGAACCCTTCGGATATTAGGGTACTCAATCTTTTTACATTCCTACTGGGGTGTGCAAATGCGGTGAATAAGGCTGGGACATTGATTTGTCTTGGTCTTTTTTATTTTTTTATGGCAAAGTCAAACCCGGCCAATCAGCGTATTTCCACCTAAAATGGTTGACCGAACCGGGCCAATCTAGTAAACTTATTAAGTATTCAAATATGGCCCTATGGTCAAGTGGTTAAGACGTCGGCTTCTCAGGCCGAAATCGAGGGTTCGACTCCCTCTGGGGCTATAAACGGTTTCATAGGCTTTCACTAGTGTTCAAAAATGCTGGTGTTAAGCCTTTTTTATTTTTTTCGTTTCATCAAATATCAAGAGATTTCAAGCAAAATAACACAAAATTAACACACAAAAATATAGCGGGAATGCTATTAGGGACGGCGTTTATGCCGTTTTTTATTTGGGAAATATACATAAAAGGGACACAAAAACAGTCGATTATTAGAAAAGTTTTAATAAAACTCTGCTATGTGTTGACTTCTCATTTTGTAAGGTTTATTATACATACATAAGTTAATTGTCTTGTAGTTCAGTTGGTAGAACACCGCACTGTTAATGCGAAGGTCGCTGGTTCGAGCCCAGCCGGGACAGTATTGTAGTCGCTCTCGGAGTGGCTTTTTTTATTGTAATAAAAAAGCCCGCAAAATAGCAGGCTTTAATTAAAAATACGTTTTTACGTTGGCTCCTATGATTAAATTATGGACAAAAATGTTCGATATAATTTAATCATAGGAGCTTTTTATGCAAAAAATATCAC
>NZ_JAMWYK010000012.1:0-2500 GCF_023893635.1 Fructobacillus apis
AATCGGGTACGCACATTGAAAACTGAACAAAACTTTGAACAAACAAATCTGTAACGGTGGCAGTTATGATGACTGTCATATACAAATTTGCGAAGTCAATTCGTAACAAACAATAAACGGATAGGCGTTATCGGATAGATAACAAATAGTCAGTTTAATCGAAGAGCAATCTTCAAACTTTAACGTGAGAGTTTGATCCTGGCTCAGGATGAACGCTGGCGGCGTGCCTAATACATGCAAGTCGTACGAACAGCGAAAAGTGCTTGCACTTTTCAAGTAAGTGGCGAACGGGTGAGTAACACGTGAATAACCTACCTTTAAGTCTGGGATAACTCTTGGAAACAGGGACTAATACCGGATAAAACACAAGTTCACATGAACTAATGTTGAAAGCTGCGTTTGCAGCGCTTTTAGATGGATTCGCGGTGCATTAGTTAGTTGGTGAGGTAAAGGCTCACCAAGACGATGATGCATAGCCGAGTTGAGAGACTGACCGGCCACATTGGGACTGAGACACGGCCCAAACTCCTACGGGAGGCTGCAGTAGGGAATCTTCCACAATGGGCGAAAGCCTGATGGAGCAACGCCGCGTGTGTGATGAAGGCTTTCGGGTCGTAAAGCACTGTTGTATGGGAAGAACGGGCGGGTTAGGAAATGAACCTGCATTGACGGTACCATACCAGAAAGGGACGGCTAAATACGTGCCAGCAGCCGCGGTAATACGTATGTCCCGAGCGTTATCCGGATTTATTGGGCGTAAAGCGAGCGCAGACGGTTCGGTAAGTCTGAAGTGAAAGCCCACAGCTCAACTGTGGAATGGCTTTGGAAACTGTCGAACTTGAGTGCAGTAGAGGTAAGTGGAACTCCATGTGTAGCGGTGGAATGCGTAGATATATGGAAGAACACCAGTGGCGAAGGCGGCTTACTGGACTGCAACTGACGTTGAGGCTCGAAAGTGTGGGTAGCAAACAGGATTAGATACCCTGGTAGTCCACACCGTAAACGATGGATACTAGTTGTTAGAGGGTTTCCGCCCTTTAGTGACGAAGCAAACGCATTAAGTATCCCGCCTGGGGAGTACGGTCGCAAGACTGAAACTCAAAGGAATTGACGGGGACCCGCACAAGCGGTGGAGCATGTGGTTTAATTCGAAGCAACGCGAAGAACCTTACCAAGTCTTGACATCCTTTGAAGATGTAAGAGATTACATTGTCTTCTTCGGAAGCAAAGTGACAGGTGGTGCATGGCCGTCGTCAGCTCGTGTCGTGAGATGTTGGGTTAAGTCCCGCAACGAGCGCAACCCTTATGTTTAGTTGCCAGCATTCAGTTGGGCACTCTAGACAGACTGCCGGTGACAAACCGGAGGAAGGCGGGGACGACGTCAGGTCATCATGCCCCTTATGACTTGGGCTACACACGTGCTACAATGGCGTATACAACGAGCAGCGAACTCGCGAGGGTAAGCGAATCTCTTAAAGTACGTCTCAGTTCGGATTGTAGTCTGCAACTCGACTACATGAAGTCGGAATCGCTAGTAATCGCGGATCAGCATGCCGCGGTGAATACGTTCCCGGGTCTTGTACACACCGCCCGTCACACCATGGGAGTTGGTAATGCCCAAAGCCGGTGGCCTAACCTTCGGGGAGGAGCCGTCTAAGGCAGGACTGATGACTGGGGTGAAGTCGTAACAAGGTAGCCGTAGGAGAACCTGCGGCTGGATCACCTCCTTTCTAAGGATAACCGGAACGTTACAGGGACTTAAGTGTCAATTTGATTTGTTACAAAGTTTTGTTTAGTTTTGAGTGTGTGAACTCTACCGATTAGGTATGGGGGATTAGCTCAGCTGGGAGAGCACCTGCTTTGCAAGCAGGGGGTCATCGGTTCGATCCCGATATTCTCCATTGGCTTTCGTAAAAGAGAGCCAAGCTTGAACATTGAAAACTGAATAATCAAGAAAATCTTTTAAATCAAGAAATTGATTCTAAATGAACCGAGAAACAACACAAGTTCTTTAATAAAGAACGGTTTAATCGCAGGTCTGAAAGATGACCAACTCATATAAACTGATCCAACTAAATTAGTTGTGGTTAAGTGAATAAGGGCGCGTGGTGGATGCCTTGGCACTAGGAGCCGATGAAGGACGTGACTAACTACGATAAGCTTCGGGGAGCGGTAAGTACGCTATGAGCCGGAGATTTCCGAATGGGGAAACCCAACATATAAAAATGTTATCTAACCGCCAATACATAACGGTTAGAAGGAATACGCTGTGAACTGAAACATCTCATTAGCAGCAGGAGCAGAAAGAAAAATCGATTCCCTGAGTAGCGGCGAGCGAAACGGGAAGAGCCCAAACCAGAGTGCTTGCATGCTGGGGTTGTAGGACTGTCGTTGAGTTACCAAGTAATGATTTAGGTGAATACGTTGGGAAGCGTAATCAAAGAGGGTGATAATCCCGTAACCGAAAAGTCATTACCTCTAGACAGGATCCTGAGTACGG
>NZ_JAMWYK010000012.1:5000-8718 GCF_023893635.1 Fructobacillus apis
TAAATGAGTAAAGGTTTGTTTAGGAAAAGATAAGTAAGGATTATTTAGTTTTGAGTGTAAAAGCTCAAAGGTGTCGTGTTGATGGCAAAGAGGAACCACCTGTTCCCATCTCGAACACAGAAGTTAAGCTCTTTAGCGCCAAAAGTAGTTGCCGGAACGCTGGCTGCGAGGATAGGACGACGCGATGCCGTACATAAGAAAAGGAATCAACCTTCGGGTTGGTTCCTTTTTTGTTTGGCTTTAAGGTGCTTCTTAGCTCTTTTAAGACACTTAAAAAGACGTTGGATGATTCTGATCATCCAACGTCTTTTGTTGTTCTAGAAGCTTAATTGAGGTGTGGTGCGTGTTCTTTTCTTTTTCCGTCGTTTCGTAACTCGTTTAGCCGTTCGTGGAGAACACCGAAGCGAACACCGCGCTTTGAAAAAATCATCCGATCGGAATTCAATCGACGCATCAACATCATGGCTGGCGTTAAACCGCCAATGATGATGTCAGCCCGATCCTTTGAAAGACCAGGAATGGCCTTTCGTTCTTCCAGGTTAGAAGACAAAATGGTTTCGAATGCCTTTTTTACTTCGGAGTTCAGCATGTGGAAACCGTGGATGTTATCCCAGTTCTTACTGTTTGGATCGCTCCGCCGCTTCATCTTAGCCAAGGTGCGGTTTGAACCACCAAGGGCGATGATTGGCAAATTCGTAGCCCGGTGCAACCACCAAATGTCATTGAAGATGGTGTTCAATTCCTCTGAAACCGCGTAAAGCTGACTTGCAGTCGGCATGTCGGTGTCGAGCTTGGCTTCCGTTAATGTAACGGCACCCTGCGGGATTGAAATCAAATTGATTTCTTCACCATTTTGGATGAGTACGAGCTCGGTTGAGGCACCACCAGTATCCATGATGATTCCGTTTACAACCGGAAGGGAATTAACGACCCCTAGGTAATCGTAGTGGGCTTCTTGTTGCCCCGTAATCACTTCGAGTTCGATGCCCGTCTTTTCCTTTACCTCGGCCAGAAAGTCGGCCTGGTTAAGGGCATTTCTGGTGGCGGCCGTTGCCACTGCCTTCACGTTTAAGTTTGGTAGTTGGTCAAAGTGCGCCTTGAAACCCAGAAGGGCATTGATTGTTCGGTCGATGGCCGGACGCTTCAAGGTCATTTCAGGGCCCATGTTTTCGGACAAACGGACCACTTCTTTTACTTCCAAAATTGGTTGGTAGGAAGCGTCATCGTTGATTTGGTTGATTTCTAATCGAACAGAGTTCGATCCTAAATCAATAATGGCAAAATTTTCCATTGGAAAGGCTCCCTTTTACAGCTGCTTTTCTTGTTCCATCAAGCCGGTCGCTTTGAGACGTTCGTCCGCCAGCTCCACCTGTTGCTTGATCAAGTCATTCTGTACATTATAACCTGTTTGGCGTCGCTTCGATAGCTTGATCCAACGATGATGACGCTTGAGCATTCTTGCTTTGACATCGTCTCTTAAAAACTGATTAAAAATCTTTTGTACACTTTCCTTCAACACCGGATTCAAAACGGGGAAGAGAATTTCAACGCGTCGGCTGAGGTTTCGCTTCATCAAATCCGCACTTGATAAGAAGACCTTTGGCTTTCCGGCATTTTCAAAAATGAAAATCCGGCTATGCTTCAAAAGGCGACCAACAATGGAGTGCACGGTGATGTGATCACTGACACCCGGAATACCTGCCTGTAAGTTACAGATTCCGCGGATGATGAGGTCGGTTTTAACTCCGGCCGCATTGGCTTCAAAAAGTTTTTGAATCATGACTCGGTCGGAGAGTGAATTCATCTTCATCTTGATTCCTGAAGGAAGGCCGTTCTTCGCGTTCTCGATTTCTTGGTCAATCTGCTTCATCAGATCTGTTCGGATATTATTTGGTGAAATGCTCAACTGCTTTAGTTCTGGCTGCGCTGTCTCACCCGAGATAAAGGCAAAGATTTTATCCGCGTCCTCACCAATTTCTTGGTTGGCGGTAAAGAGTCCCATATCCGTGTAAAGCTTGGCGGTTTTGTCGTTGTAATTACCTGTCGCTAAGTGCGTGTAGTACTTCTTTTGGTCGTTTTCGATGCGTGTTATCAAGCAAAGCTTAGAGTGAACCTTCAAGCCAGGGATTCCGTAGAGCACGGTACAGCCCGCTGCTTCCAATTCATCCGCCCACTTCAAGTTGTTCGCTTCGTCGGCACGGGCCTTCAGTTCCAACATAATCGTCACCTGCTTGCCGTTTTGTGCCGCGAGCAGGAGGGAAGAAATGATGGGCGAATTCTTGGAGACGCGGTAAAGCGTCATTTTGATTGCGGAGACGCTCTCATCCTTTGCCGCTTCATCGACAAAGCGTAGCACGGGGTTAAAGGAATCGTAGGGGTGATGAACAAAGATGTCGTTTGAAGCGATGTTGTCAAACATCGCGTTTTCCCGTAACACTTGGGGGTCGTACGGCACGACCTTTTCAAATAGCAGGTCGTTTTGGTCAACAACCTTGGCAATCAACTGGTTTACAAAAGTCAATTCCAACGGCGTCTTCAACTTAAACACGTGGGATGGCCGCAAATTGTAGCAATCCGAAAGCCAGTTAATCAGCCCCATGTTCGAGTTGACCGTCGTTTCTAGACGAATCACGGAACCGTGCGCCCGGTCCTCCAACGTCTTCAACACGGACTGCTTATAGGCCTTCGTGTTTTGGTCATTGATGTCAAAGTCCATGTAGCGGGTGATTTTGAACAAAGCCCACTCCTGCAAGCGTTGCCCTGCAAAACAGCGGTCCAAAAACTGTGCCATGACCTCTTCCAACATAATGAATTCGTTTGTTGTCCCAGGAACGGTTAGCACTCGTGGACATTCTTCTGGAAGGGGAATAATCACCGTCGAGCGTAAAGTGCGGCCATTAAAGCGCGCGATAAAATTGATTGAATCGTTTGCTAAGAAGGGCAAGGTCTTTGAGTTGTTCACCAAGATGGAGTTGATGTTTGGCAAAATATCTTCTTCGAAGTACTGGGCTAAGGCTGCCTTTTGGTCAGGCGTGAGCGCTCGCCACTTCAAGAGTCCAATGCCATGCTTTTGCATCGCTGGTAAGACGAGACGGTTCAGGATTCGTCCTTGTTCGTTTACCAGGCGCTGCGTTTTCTTCAACACCGTTTCCAACTGGTTTTCCGGAGTGTGGCCGGCCATGTCAGCCGGTGCGTTTTCCTTGATTTTCTTCAAAAGGGTGGCAACTCGAACGTTGAAGAACTCGTCCAAGTTATCCTGACTAATCCCCAAAAAGCGCAAACGCTCCAAAAGGGGGTTCTTCTGATCGCGTGCCTCGTCTAAAACACGGAGATTGAAGTCGACCCAGGAGCTTTCGCGACTATTAAAATACTTGGGGTTTGTAAAGTTCATAACAGGTACCTTTTAAACTAGAAAGACAATAAATAAATATGTATAAATATAGCACTTTTGTCCTATAAAATGTGTAAGCTTCTACATATTTATTGAATAAGAAAGGAAAAAGTGCCTATTATTTCATTTATTACTAAAATGCTTTGAATATCACGAGATAAATTCGAAATATCCTGGATAAGGAAAAGGGGCTAGACATGGAAATGCTTTCCATGTAAACTAATTGATGTAAAAGATAAGGTGTCGTGTCGATGGCAAAGAGGAACCACCTGTTCCCATCTCGAACACAGAAGTTAAGCTCTTTAGCGCCAAAAGTAGTTGCCGGAA
>NZ_JAMWYK010000013.1 GCF_023893635.1 Fructobacillus apis
AAATTGGACAAAAATAAGTGTATAAAATATTTTGAGCTACGTCCGTTAAATACATTCTAATCAATTCATTTGTTTCTACCCTTAAAGGGATTTTTGGCATCACTAAAAAAACATATGTTTCTATTTTTTATTTAAGCTACTAATGTGATTCGGTCATGATTATACCAGCGAATATAACTGTCGATTCCTGCTATGGCTTCATTCATATTACTAAATTTTGTCGTATTAACATACTCTCGTTTCAACAGAGAATGAAAGCTTTCAATCCTGGCATTGTCACCAGGTCGGCCTTTCCTAGAATACGAGTGTTTGATGTTCTGTGAGGATAGCGTTTGCTCAAATAAATCACTGGTGTATTGACTCCCCATATCACTATGAACAATTTGCGGCTGATACCCTAACGACAATGCCTTTTTTATTGGGACTACCGCTAACGACTTTGTCATCTGGTAGCCCAGTTTGTAAGCAATCACTTGACGTGTTTCTGGTTGATACACGCTTGCAAGGTAGACCCACCGATTGGCAACTGGAATATAAGTAATATCTGTTAACAAGACGCCATCAAAATGACTTAGATCATTTATTAGGTTGGGCCTCTGTGGGTATAATACCTTCGTTGTTGGTTTGTTTCTCTTTTTTGTCATGATTGATCTGATACCCAGTTCAGTCATTAATTGATAGACAAACCGTTCACTAATTGACCGTTTCAACTGGCTTCTAAGCATGATTGTTATTCTTGGGTAGCCATACATCGGGTAGTCAGTCCAAATTTTAAAAACTAATTTCTTGATACGCTCATGACGTTGCTTCGTTTGACTAGGCTGCCAATGCAGGTAACTATAATAGGTCGAACGAGGAATGTGAAGAACTTGAAGAATACGGGTTAAGCGGTGTTTGGCTTTCAAGTTGGCCTGAACAATATGTAATACAAATTGACGACCCTGTTTTAAGAGTTTTTTGCCAACAGCACCGCTGCACGTTTTAAAATATCGAGTTCCTCCTTCAGACGAATATTTTCTTTAAGTAAGGCTGCTTCGGAAGGAGACAATACGTTAATACGACTAGCATCGGCTTGATTAATCCAGTTGGTAACAGTTGAAACGCTAACGTGATATTCTTTTGCCAAAGAATTAGCAGAGCGTCCTGTTTGATGTAAGGCAATTAAAGATGATTTGAATTCGGCCGAATAGCGATTTTTAGACTGTGATATTTTTTGCATAAAAAGCTCCTATGATTAAATTATATCGAACATTTTTGTCCATAATTTAATCATAGGAGCC
>NZ_JAMWYK010000001.1 GCF_023893635.1 Fructobacillus apis
GTGATATTTTTTGCATAAAAAGCTCCTATGATTAAATTATATCGAACATTTTTGTCCATAATTTAATCATAGGAGCCATAAGTTTTACCATCCAATGAACAAGGGTGGAAAGGGGGCACAGAAGCTCTTCACTACGTCTAATGGACAAACCGGTCTGATCTATCCAGACTTCATTAGTAAGGATTCTGAAAACCGAATCGTAGCAGATACCAAATACAAGCCAATCGAAAACATTGGAAACAGGGATTATCTGCAGGTTCTCGCTTATATGTTCCGATTCGATGCAGCTAAAGGCTACTATCTATATCCTAATAATAGCGATGAAGCTGATCTACAGATGAATCTGAACCAAGGGTCAAGCTACGAGAAAAACATTGCAGCACGTGAAGATATCAGCGTTACCAAGTGCGGCTTGACGATACCAAGAGATGCGGAATCGTTTGAGGATTTTGTATTTCGATTGGTGCAGAATGAATCCGAGTTTCTAGAGAAATTTATTGGTAAACGGAAGGAATAGAATAAAAAAGGGTGAACTTCGTTAAAGAAATGAAGTTCACCCTTTTTTATTACAATAATTAGTATCTAGAGTTTATACACTTTTTTAATGTTATTAATTTTTTCAAGATTGACTCGTGGAACCAAACTCGTGAATCCATAAGTAGTTTTAATACGCAAAAGTTCAGTTTTGTCAGTTACGGTTTAAATCCATCTTCGATAGAAAAAAATTCCTCATTCAAGATGCTTAAGTCATTAATTAACTTTTCAGATCTCTTTTTTTCTAAATCTCGTTTTGTTAACGAAACTTTTTTTCTTTCTCGATTTAGAAATGAAATTAAAAACCATCTTAATCTAAATAGAAAATAGCTTATTTGTAGTAAAAACACAATTTTTACAAGATTAATTCCTGTGAACTCTTCATTAATCATGAGTTTTTTTAGCAATTGTTCTACATAGTTAAGTTCACATAAAACAAAAATAGCTATACAAAAAAGTAAATTCAAAAACTTCCTACCAAAATAAATTATTAAAAATGGAAATCCAAAGACAATGCCAATTAAAATAATAGTTTGAAAATAGGATGGTATCTCAGCAACGATATTCAAAAAAGCATGATACATATGCTTGACTTCATTCCAATGTTCCCGCAATTGCCAGAAACCGATAGCACCAACAATGAAGCTTAAAAAAATTCTATCAATTAAATAACGAACAGCTACCCCAAGATAATTAAAAAATTTAATTCTAGAAAAATTAATCAAAAATTGTAAGTTAAAATCGTCTGACTTTAACTGTTTAATCAACTTATTAATATCTTCGTTTGTATTTACGTCGTATTTTGAAATGTGATTAAGTTGTCTGAGTATCAAATAGTCAGGATTTTTCTCAATCCAATCAACGTAGATTAGCGCTAATAGAACAGTAGTGATAAAAGCGCACAAGATACAAAGTATATATCCCCAAAACCATAATTCATTGTTTTGAGCCTTTATTAAACTTTTTACCATTCCAAACATATAAAAAACAAATAACAATCTCAAGAAAAAGGCAGAAAAATTAATCAACCAATCTTTTTTGCTTTTCCTTATATTATGCGAGATTGAATGCCTGAAAAAGAAAAAGTATTCAACAAACAGGAAAGATTTATCTGGAAAAAATAGCACAAAATTATTGAGATCACGCAGAGGAATGAATAAATCAGGATGATTTTTCTTTAAAATTTGACTAAGTTCAGTTGTTTGTTCGTATCTTGTAATATGAAAGTTAACAAAGGAATTCAAGCCTTTATTACCGGTCAAGATCAAGAGCCACTAAGCAATGATTTGTACCAATATGGATATCAGAAAGCTCAAGCTGGTTATCTGGCAGGCATTAGTTCTTCTATGAAACCATTAACTCAAACAGAACTTGCTACTCCGTCCTTTATGTTTGGATTTCAAGTGGGCCAAGCAACACTTCAAGCAATTGAAGATCAAGAAAAATCTGAAAATCATAGTCTTAATGAGGTTAATCAGATTGCTTACAAACAGGCCATTCAAGCGTTTTACCAAGGGGTGGCCGATGTCAATAAAGGGGAAAATTCGAAAACGTTATCAGATAATCCCGTTAATGACTTAGCATATCAGGCTGGTAAACAATCGGCCAATCAAGTTAAGCAAGCCGCATTGGAACAACTTTTAAATAATCCACTCTCTGATAATGTCATGGATATTAGTCCAAATTCGCAATTACAAGCATTGGCTAATCAAATTATGAGTGCCGGTAAAAAGGCTTTTCTATCTGGATTCCAAGGGGAGTCAATAGCAGAAACCAGCCCAGAAGTTGAGGCTAGTTTAGAGATAGGGCGAAAGGCTCGGTTATATGTGCAATCTATTCTAGAAGATTCATATGTGGGGGATCAAGAGCTCCCCATAGCCATACAAAACCAGATTAAGGGAATAGTATTAGAGGCGAAACAAGATTTTCAAAAAAAATCAAAAACGACTGATCAAAGTACCTTCGACCACACATTTGATCAATTGGTGTATGATCAAGCGATTTTGAATTATCAAAAAGCTTATCTGACCGGTGTTAGATCTATGGAGTCTCAGGAAAATCCGATAACTCCATCTTGGGCTTTTGACCAGGGACGGATGGACTACTTAAACGGCTTGAAATCAATTGTTGTTCCTAAAAGCTCGTCAATTTCTCAAGCGAACTTTGGTCAGCAGGCTGGCATTGACGCTGCCGATATATTTAAAAAGGCCTACCAGTCGGCACTAGATCAGGAGGCATCTCCGCATGTTAATGATATTTTTTCTGAGCAAGTCTTTGCTGGTGCGCAAACAGGATTTCAAAATGGTTTAGCTCGTCAAATTAAGGGAGAAGTTGAGCTGAATCAATTAACTGATCCGGAAAAATTGGCTTACCAACTTGCAGTTCAAGAAGTTCAAGACAGTCGTATTGCTGGTGCTCAAGATTACATTCAAGGCAAACGTAATTCGAATGGTTTTGGAATCTTGAATCAAGCCATGAATAATGGATATCAAGTTAGTCAAAACGGTTATAAATGGAAGCTTGATTATCCAGGTCAAGAGTTAACTTCAGACCAAAAAGAAGATAACGCTTTTATGATTGGCTATCAAGCTTATGAAGATGCCCAATCTGGTCAGAATTTAGCTATTACTTTAGCAAATCTACCAGTTAACTCGTCAACAAGCTTATCAGATGCTTATTATGGAATTCGGGATGGGTACAAAATTGATGAAACTGAGGTTGCTGAACCTGATTTGACTGGAAAGTCACCAGCTTATCAGGATGCATACTTAATAGGTAAGCAATCTGGTAAAATAGCATATTCTGCTGGATCTCAGGCTTTCTTAAAAGGTTATCAACTACCACACCAGAGCGATTTAAATAGCCAGGTTAGCTTGGCAGGCTATCAGAAAACACAGCTTGGTTTCAATGATGGGGTAGCAGGTCAAAAAGCAGATGAAAGTCAAGGAAAGTACTACTTAGGTTATCAATCAGGTCAAGCGGCAAGAGAAGCTTTGTTGTCCAAAACAGAGGGAACAGTTGTCGATCAAAATAGTTATAATAGTGCTCAACAAGGGTATCAAGATGCTTTGAAAGAAATTTTGGTTAATCCAGATCAAAAACCAACTGTTATTATTGGCAACGCAGCTTACCAGTATGGCTTCCATCAAGGTTGGATGCGCTTATATCGGGCCTACCAAAAAGGTCTAGAGCAGTTTAGTCAAGGTGGACAAAGTTTTGATATCAGTGATATTTTAGGAACAGATGACCAGAAAATGGTGTTTAAGGCCATGTCAGATAGTTTATCTGGATTCCAAAAGGGTTTAACTTTAGGATTAGACTTTAATCTTGATAACGAGGCACCTCGAACAGGATATGATCTAGCCAAATCAGTATTAGAGGGCATTGCTCGCGTACAAAAGGGACAAGATCCAGCAACAAATTGGAGTGTTTTAGATCAGGCAATTCAATCAGCGAAACATGCTGTGTCCGTTAATCCTTTAGGAAATTGGACACTTCCAACAGTCTTTCAGGATAATTTATTAGCATCCGTTACTTTTTGGCACGCGATATTTGTCTTTCAATCTAACTACCATGGAGTGAGTCGGTCTTCTTTTCAATCACAAGAATTTTTTGTCAATTTGAATTATAATTCAGCCATCTCTGCGAGCTTGAATGATTCTTTGGGTAGAAAAAATTCCTTGCAATTGAATCAAGGTTCCTATCTCAATCGACATTCTCAAAATCAACATGCAGTCTCACATTGGGAAGGGGCAAAAAATTCATATTTTGATCGAAAATTAACGAATTTATCCTTAGCTGATAATATTGTGATTGATTACCGAGATCAATTTATTTTAGCCTCGACTATAGTTGGGTTTATTACAATGCTTTCATATCTCGTAAAAAGGAAGCAAGATTCATGATGACGGAAGGGCCACTTTAGTGGCCTTTTTTTTTGTTGAGTTATGAAATATTTAATCGTTTGATCGTTCTTTATGATTTATAAAGAGAGGACTTAGTGACCTGTTATTTATGATTCACAATAACGAATATGTTGATTAATTAATAGACTAGAAAAAAGTCTTCAGTTATCAAAATGGTATTTCACTTGTCCGAGTTTATTGCCTTTCAAAAAATTCAATCAAAATGGGGTAATTTTTCCACTACTTAAGGAGAAATTTAGTTAACATCTTGCAATCATATTTAGTATCTAGTAGGTCTAACGTAGAAAATTCTGATATTATCACCTGTTCTGATTGTTATTGAAATAGGTTTTCAAAAGTATCTGAGTATAATTTAAATTCAAGTGTTGACCGTGTAAATATTCTGGTGGTTATAATTTTTATCTCTTGTGATGAAAAATGAAGATTAGGGAATTTATTCAAATATTATATCATTTATATGTCACTCTTTTCATTTGTATTTTTTGTTACGTTGGTGTATGTTTTCACTGTATATTTGTATCTTTTGTTACGTTGGTGTGTGGTTTTCACTGTATAAATGTTTAATGGAGGTGCTGAAATGAATACTAGAGTAGATAAGTTTCAAAAAAGAACACATTATAAGATGTACAAGGCCGGAAAAAGATGGCTAGTTGCAGGGATGGCAACCTTTGCCCTAGCATCTGCTGGTCAAATCGTGACGGGCCATGCGCCAATTAACTTTGGCCAAGATATTATTGTCCATGCCGCCGACAGCTCAACAAATTATTGGTTCGGTCAAAACGCCGATTACTACAAACGGTATACTGAGCTACCAGGACAAACGTCCATTCCTCAATCTCTTCAGAAAAAATGGGGTTATGCAGGCGCTGAGATCCCGAAGTTGCAAAAACAAACAAACCTTAAGTTTGATAGTTTGAGTTATGACACAACAACAGGACTTTATACATTAACAATCAAAATGAACGTTCCCGTACTAGCCACAAATGGTGCAGGCCGTACCTCGTATCTTGATTTAGGCTTTTCTGATTCTTTGTCCGCCAAGACAGCCGGAATTCCAAGCCTGATTGCCGCTAACGGTAACCCTGGTACTTTGGCTACAAACGGCAATGGTGTTTTCAGTAACAACTTCTCTGCAGGCTCATATGTTGGTGGTACGTCAACTGTCTCGATTCAAATTAACCCTGTTAAGATCCAAAAGAACGATGGAATTTCAGTAATGTATTCATCCGATACAGGTACAACCGGATACCACGCCATCTTCTCGACCGTTCGTACGATGGGCTACAATGAATTTGGTTTGCAATTCAACCAAACACTGTTGAAGCAAATGAAAACTAATTCAACAAACAACATCAGCAGCTCGAAGCTTTCAACGAAGCAGAAAGTCGCTGAACAAGCAAAAGTGGACAGTGTTACAACCGACGACGATTTTGTCAATAAGTTGCAAGACATCGACAAAGAAATTGATACAAAAAGCAAGATCAATGCTGTTCCAATTGATACTCAGCGTGCTACTGCCTTGCAACAATATAAGGATGCACACCATGTTGACGAGTGGTTGGCAAAAATCAAAAACGATCCAACGTTGACCTTCGACCAAAAAACGGCACAATCAAAACAGATTGAAGACGCCCTTGCAATTATTAATGGCAATTTGGGAAACGCAACAGATTCTGATGACGTAGCCGCTGTAATTGCTGATACGTCTCAGGACGACGTTATTGCGTCAGCCTATAAGCCGGGAGTTGACTTAGCATCTCAAATTAAAAGTGCGCAAGCCGCCGTTGATGAACAAGTGGCAAAGTCAAAAGAATTGGTCGACAACAACAACGCTTTGACAGAGGCTGAAAAAAGTACGCAAAATAGTACAATCGATGCCATCGGAACAGCTGTGAAAAACAACATTGCCACCAAAGCGAGTGCTGACGACATCAACGCAACACAAGCTGCCGGTGTTAAGAATCTGACTGATTTAGACACAGCAAAGCCAAATGCCTATACGACATTGACCGATAAGGCAAAGGCTGCTATTGCAACAATCAACAACGATGAAAACTTGACAGACGCTGAAAAAGCAACAAAAAAGAGTCAAGTAACAGACGCTTTGAAGAAGCTCACTGATCAAATTGATCAAGACACTGATGCCAGTGTTATTGATAGCTTAAAGAACAGCCCTGATTTAGATACCGCCATCGCGACGGCAACGTCAAACAAGGGCATCACGCCAATCGGCACGCGCCGTGAGGATGCCAATCGACAAATTAACCAAGCGGTTTCTGATACGAAGGCAAAAATCAACCAAGACCCAACTTTAACAACTCAAGAAAAAGCCACTCAATCAGCCAATGTTGATAAGGCAGCCGCTGAAGCCAAAGCAGCGATAGCCAGTGGGTCTGCGCAAGTTGTTGCTGATGCCGTCTCAAAAGCACAAGGTGAAATTGCCGGCAGTTATGTCGCCGGAAAACCCCTACCTGACCGTCAACAAGACGCCGAAAAAGATTTACAAGCAACTGCTGAAACCGCTAAGCATAATTTAGATGATCAGGTTGCCCAGACTAACAACGACGTAAACAATAATCATTATTTGACAGATGATGAAAAGGCCGCTCAAAAGCAAGCAATCGAAAAGGCAGCAGAGGCAATTCTTGCCAAAATAAACAACGCCACGAATGCCGATGATATCAATACCCTCTTAAATGATGGAAAAAGCGTTGTCGGTAATTTGAATAGCCAAAAACTTGATGCACGCACGACCATCAACAATGCCGCACAAGGTGCCAAAGCGAAGATCAACAACAATAATGCTTTGACCGCTGATGAAAAAAGAGAGCGTGTGAACCAAATTGAGGCTGCCCAAACAGCGGCAAACCAAGCCGTTGATGCGGCAACAGACGCTGATGTGATTGCTAAAATCCCCGCAAACGGTTCAGATTTTGATAAATCCGTTAAAAATGCAACAGACTTTTCAAACGTTACTTCATTAAATGATCAACAAGCCAATGCAGGGGCTGCCGTGACAGACGCCGGTCAAAAGGCTAAAGATGCACTTGATGCTGCCAAAACAGCTTCGGAAAACGCAATCAACCAAGATGGTAGTTTAACCTTTGAGCAAAAAGCAATGCAAAAAACGGCAATTGATGCAGCGGTGACAAATGCCAAAAGAAGCATCGCAAGCACAACCAATGCCGACGATGTTGTTAAAGCACGAGACCTAGCCGTAGCTGCGATTTCGAAAATGACGAGCGATAAGGTAGACGCCCGACAATCATTGGCAAAAAATGCACAAGACGCCATTGATAAAATCAACCAATACGACGCCTTGACTTCCGATGAAAAAAGGTCCCGAGTCCAACAAATTCAAGACGCCTACGATAAGGCAACAACCGCTGTAGATAGCGCAACCGATTCTCAAGTTATTGCATCTGTAAAAGACGCGACTGGCTTTACCAATACAGTTGCCAAAGCAACGGACTTTTCAAACGTTTTGTCATTAGCCGATCAAAAGACTGCAGCTGACAAGCAAATTGATGACATAACTGCTGTGATTAAGGCAAATATTGATGCCGACACAAACTTAAGTAGTGAAGACAAGACTACTCAAAAATCAACAATTGACGCAGTAGCCGCATCTAAGAAAAATGTGATCGATTCAGCTACCAATGCTGATGGTATTGTGACTGCTAAGAATGTCGCCGTTCAGACAATCAATGGACTAGACAAGACAAACGCCGATAAAGCAGTGTCTGACCAAGCGTCATCCGCTCATGCAGCTATCAACGGCAATCCTGCATTGACACAGGCTCAAAAGGACGCCTTTAACAAGCAAATTGATGCCGCTAAACAAACGGTTCAAGATAATGTTAATCAGGTAACTGATTCATCAACCGTCGCATCATTAATTGACTCGCAAAACAGCGACTACGCCAAGCAGTTGCAAAATGTTTTGACCCAAGCAGGCCAAGCACTGTCCATCCAAGCGCAGCAAACTGCGGCTAATCAAGCAATTGATACAGCTACCACAGCCACCAAGGCAAAGGTTGATGCAGATTCATCGATTACAGCTGCTGACAAGCAAGCTCAAAAAGATGCTTTAGATGCAGTAGCTAATCAAGCTAAGACAGCCATTCAACAAGCAGCAACAGCTGATACTATTAACCAAGTTCGGGATAATGGTACTGACGCTTTGAATAGTTTGGACAAGACAAACGCCGATAAAGCAGTGTCTGACCAAGCGTCATCCGCTCATGTGAAAATTAACGGCAATCCTGCATTGACGCAAGTTCAAAAGGACGCCTTTAACAAGCAAATTGATGATGCTGAACAAACTGCTCAAAGCAATGTTAATAATGCAACAGATTCATCAACCGTCGCATCATTGATTGATTCACAAAACAGCGACTACGCCAAGCAGTTGCAAAATGTTTTGACCCAAGCAGGCCAAGCACTGTCCATCCAAGCGCAACAAACGGCTGCCAATCAAGCAATTGATAATACCAACACGGCTGCAAAAGCAAAGGTTGACGCAGACCCAGCCCTTGCCGATGCTGACAAGCAAGCGCAAAAAGCTACTTTAGACAAAGTTGCTAACCAAGCAAAACAGGCTGTTCAACAAGCAGCAACAGCCGATGCCGTTAATCAAGCACAAGTTGATGGTGTCAACGCCCTAAACCGCTTGGATAAGGCGAAGGCTGATGAAACGATTGCTTCAAAAGCCAAGGATGCCTCTGACCTAGTCAATAACAACCCGGCTTTGTCAGACAATGAAAAGGCCAACCGTAACGATAAAATCAAGGCCGCTATCCGTGAAGTTCAAGACAAGGTCAACCAGGCAACAACACCTGAAGAAGTCAATGCAGCAATCGCTGATACATCTGATTTCTCGAGTGTGCTTGCAAACGCAACAAACATGGATAACATTGAGACCATTGCGCAACAACAAACTGATGCTAAAAAAGCCATTGATGCTGCGAATGCACCCGCCAAGGCTAAAGTTGATGCCGACACAAATTTGAGTGACGCTGATAAAGCGGCTCAAAAAGCAACTTTGGATAGTTTGGCCAATGCTGCTAAGCAAAATATTCAAAATGCTCAAACAGCCAATGACATTACAAAGGCCCAAAATACTGGTGTAAAATCATTGAATGACTTAGATAAAACAACTGCCGATAAGCAATTATCTGACAAGGTTGCCCAAGCTCATGCTACTGTAAATAGTGACAATGATTTGTTACAAGCTGAAAAAGATGCCCGTAATCAAGCAATTGACGCGGCTACTAAGACTGTGCAAGACACTATTAATAAGGCAACAACCCTTGACGATATTGCAAAGGCACTTGCAAACGGTGCTGATTTCGATAGTGCCATCAATAAGGCAAGCTCAACAACAGAAGTGAAGCCTTTGGCTGTCCAAAAAGCTACCGCTGCCAAAGCAATTAATGATGCGGTGGACACAGCTAGGGCTAAGATCAAAGCCGATTCAAACTTGAGCGATGCTGACAAAAAAGCGCAAGCAGCAACCATCGATGATTTAGCAAACAAGGCCAAGGCAAACATCGACGCCGCCACAAATGCCGATGGTGTTGTGGCAGCCAAGACGACTGGTGTTGGCAGCATCACTAATCTGGACAAAACTTCTGTTGACGCTAATTTAGCAAAGCAGGCACAAGTTGCCCATGCAGAGGTCAACAATAATCCTGCTTTGAGTTCTGCCGAAAAGCAGAGGCGCAATCAAGCAATTGACGATGCTGCCAAAGCTGCTCAAGATGTTGTCAATAAGGCAACAACAATTGACGATGCTAACACGGTTATTTCTTCCGGAAATACGTTGGATAACGCTTTGAAATCAGCAACGTCAAGTGACGGCGTTAAAACCATCGCAGGCCAGCAAGTAGACGCTGGTACGGAAATTGACAATGCAGCTGCTAAAGCAAAACAAGCGATTGATGCTGACAAGACCTTAACGGATGTTGATAAACAAGCACAAAAGGATGTCATCAACAGCCAAGCTGATATGTTCAAGAAAGCGATTAATGCTGCAAACAACGCCGATGATATTAGTAAGAACACTGCTGCAGGTGTTAAGTTCTTGCAGGACTTAACGGACGCTAAAACGCAAGCGAATGCCAAATTAGCATCAGATGTTCAAAATGCACATGACGCTGTGAACAACAACAAAACTTTATCGCAAGCACAAAAGGATGCACGTAACAAGCAAATAGAAGATGCTAAAACAGCAGCTCAAGATGTAATTAACAAAGCAACGACGCTAGATGGTGTTGATGGTGCTTTGGCTGACGGATCTGACTATGACAAGGCAATGAAGAACGCACAAGATATTTCCAATGTATCTTCAGTCGCTGACCAGCAAAAAGCCGCCATTGTTGCTATTCAACAAGCAGCGGATGCAGCAAAACAAGTAGTTAATGCTGACACAAATTTGAGCGACACTGATAAGCAAGCTCAAAAAGATGCTTTAGACATAGTGGCTAATCAAGCTAAGACAGCCATTCAACAAGCAGCAACGGCCGACGACATCAATCAAGCTCAAGACAATGGTATCAATGCCTTGAGCAACATGGATAAAACGGCAAATGACAAAAGTGCGGCTAAGCAGGCAACGGATGCTCATGCAACAATTAACGGCAATCCTGCTTTGACACAAGCGCAAAAAGATGGCTTTAACAAGCAAATTGACAATGCTAAAAATGCAGCACAAGAAATTGTCAATAAAGCAACTGATCCATCAACTGCCTCAGCAGCAGTTGACACTCTAAACAGTGATTATGCCAAGCAGTTGCAAAATATTTTGACAAATGCTTCGTCAATCCCTTCATTAGATAGCCAAAAGACGACGGCTAACCAAGCCATTGATAACGCAGCCAACACTGTAAAATCAGGCATTGACGCTGACAAGAATTTGTCAGACGCCGATAAAACAGCTCAAAAGACAGTTGTTGATTCACAAGTAACGGCCGCTAAACAGGCCATTGCCGACGCCAACGATGCCGATAACGTCAACACAGCCCAAGCTCAAGGTGTCAAGGCCATCAACGATTTAGCAAATGTTAAAACATCAGCTGATGACATGATTGTGAAGGCTGCGAAGACGGCTCATGACGCAATTAACAACAACCCGGCATTATCGACTGCCGAAAAAGCCAGTCGAAATGCGGCCATTGACACTGCTGCAAGTAAGGTACAAGGTGTTGTTAATCAAGCAACAACGCCTGATGCAGTTAACGCAGCAATTGCTGATTCATCAGAGTTTAAGGTTGCTTTAACAACTGCTACTGACACTAATGGTGTTGAAACCATTGAACAGCAGCAAGCCGATGCTAAAAAAGCCATTGACGCTGCGAATGCAACCGCCAAGGCTAAGGTTGATACCGACACAAATTTGAGTGACGCTGATAAAGCGGCTCAAAAAGCAACTTTGGATAGTTTAGCCAATGCTGCTAAGCAAAATATTCAAAATGCTCAAACAGCCGATGATATTACAAAGGCCCAAAATGTTGGCGTAAAGGCCTTGCAAGACCTAACAAATGCCAAAACTGAAGCGAATGCCAAATTAGCATCTGATGTTCAAAATGCGCATGATGCCGTAAATACCAACAAGGCGTTGACCACTGCCCAAAAGGCAGAACGCAATCAGGCAATTGATGAGGCACAAAAGAATACTCAAGATGCCATTAATCAAGCGACAACGCCATCGTCTGCAAAAAATGCTGGTTTGAATATTGCCGATAGTTTGGCAAAGGTAATAGCAACTGACGGCATACCATCAGTTGCCGAGCAACAAAAGGCTGCCATCGCCGCCATCCAACAAACAGCCGATCAGGCAAAGCAAACGATCGATGTCGACAAGACGTTGACAGGTGCTCAAAAAAATGACCAGAAGGCTGCCATTGATGACATTGTGAAATCAGCTACTGACGCCATTAACCAGGCAATGGACGCGGATAGTATCAACAAAATTCAAATCAACATGACTGACGCTTTGAATAACATTCATGATCAAAAGGCTGATGCGTTGAGCAAGTTACAAAAGCAAGCAGATGATGCCAATCACGCCATTGATGCTAACAATGCTTTGACAACAGACCAGAAACAAGCCGCACACGAAGCAGTTGCCAAAGCTTTGACGAATGCGCAAGCAGTAACGGATCACACAACAAATGCCGAGGATGTTGTTAATTCTGGCAATCAAGCTGCCTACAACAAGGCTCTCCAAGACATCGCGGACGATCTTGCTAAGGTGCCATCATTGGTTGACCAAGTGCATGCCGCTATTGAAAAGTTGACGGAGGCCGTCAACAAAGCCAAGGATGCCTTGTCTGGGCCAGATGCTGGTGCTCAAAAGATGGCATTGGAGAAGGTTTTGTCTGACGGAACGGCTAAGTTGAATGCCCAAACCAACGCTGATGACTTGAAAAAGACGCTAGTTGATGTTTTGAATACGGTCAATGGATTGAACCAGTCAAAGACAGATGCTTTGACTGATTTGGATACCCAATCCAAGAAGGCAACGGATACAGTCAATGCTGACCCATCATTCACGGACGATGAAAAGGCAACCCGAGTGGCAGCTGTTGCTAAGGCTCTGCAAGATGCTCACGATGCCATCAATGAAGCAATTGATTTGCCAGGTGTGGATGCTGCACGTAAGGCTACTGCCTTCTCAGAAACATTGAAGGATGCAACGTCTGATGCCGGTGTGCAAACTCTTGCAGACCGCAAGACGGATGCCAAGAAGACGCTCCAAGACGCAGCTGATAAGACTAAATCAGCAATTGACGCTGATAAGACTTTGACAATCGCCCAAAAGACTGCGCAAAAGCAAGCAATTAACCAGGCATTGAAGATTGCTCAAAACCAAGTTGATGCTGCAACGACTGCAACTAAGGTCGATGTATCAAAGGCAACGAACTTGCCAACATTCGATGCATTGAACAAGGCCAAGAGTGATGCGCATCAAACAGAAAATAAAACTTACAACGACACCAAAAAAGCTATCCAAAACAACAATGATTTGACAGATGCCGAAAAGCAGGTTCGAATCAGTGATTTAGATAAGGCTCATCAACTTGCAAGTGATGCCATCGATCAGGCTGTGACGCCAGACGAAATTAAGACTGCAAATGAAACGACAGCCTTTGATAACGCTGTTAAGTCGGCCACTGATTTCTCAAAGGTCACACCTTTGGCTGAACGAAAGCAAGCTGGCGTTGCTACGATTAACGTCGCTGAACAAAAGGCTATTGATGAAGTAAACGCCAATCCAAAGTTGGATGCCGATGCTAAAACTCGTCAGATTGCCGTTTTGAAACAGCAAGCGCAAGCAGCCATTGCAAAGTTGGATGATCAATCAAACGCTCAAGCTGTCGTGGACTTCATCCCAACGGTTGTGCCAACTTTTGAAAAGTTAAACCAATCAAAGGTTGATGCGCGTGCAAGATTGCAAAATAATGCAGCAACAACAAAGGCAGCTATTGATGCTGATGACAACTTGAGTGATGCTGAAAAGCAAGCTCAAAAAGATGCCGTTGATGCTGCTTTGAAACAAGCATTAACTAACGTCGATAATGGTCAAGATGTTCTAACGATTAATGGCATTCCAGATGGTTCAACCGCTGTTAAGAAAATTAATCAAGGACATGTTCCTGCAACAAAAACCCCTGCTCAACAAGCAGAGGAGTTGAACGGACAGATTGATGACCAGGCTGCTAAAATTAAGGCTGAAATTGACGCTGATGTAACGCTTAAGGCTACTGATAAGGCTGCGCAGAAACAAGCGGTTGATAATTTTGTTACTGAAACGAAGGCCAAAATTGCTGGCTTAACTAAGTATCAAGACCGTTTGGACGTAACCAGCAAAGCATTGGCCTCGCTTAATGGTTTCCATCATCAAGGTAAGCCATTAGCTGAACAAAAGGCCGATGCAATCGCAATCATTCGCCAAAAGGCAGACCAAATTCGAGCACAAATTGCCAATGATAGTCGTTTGACGCAAGCGCAGAAGGACATTGATTACCAATTGGTAGAGGGTGCAGTTGCTAAGGCTAAGTCTCAGGTGAACGCTGCTTTGAATGCTGATGAAATTGTTGCTGGTTTGGATTACGGTACGGTTCAGCTTGAGGCTGCATACCAACAAAAGGTTCAGGAGCAATATGATGAGAAACAATCAACAACTCCTGAAACAATTTCTGTTTTGCCACAAACTGGCGAAACAGAAAAAAAACATGAAGAAGCGCTTGTTGCTGAAGCTTTGGTAGATTCCATGGCCGGATTCTTCCTTTCTAAGATGAACAGGCGTCGGCAATGCGAAAAGTAAAGACATCGAAGAGATTGGAAAAAATTTTTAAGGTGTTAAAGCGAAGCAGCACACAAAATGTGTGTTGCTTTTTTTGTACGCAAAATTTTACGGAATATTAATTGTAAGTTGTTGTTGATGTACCAGTTGATTATTCACATAATTTTGAATTAGGATCTCAGTTGATTGATTTTGAGGGATAATTTCGGTTTGATTATCGTTCAAAAGTTCCTTTCGGTGGCAGTTGAGTTTTGGGATGAACTGAGTAGTACGTATATAACGGTACCATTGCAAGTTCATGTGATTGAATCAAAAGCATCACTAGTTGTTACTGACAGTACAGTGTTAGCTAATAAAGCTGGTAAATGGTCAGCGCAAGACAACTTCGTTTCAGCCACTGATGAATACGGTCACTCAATTAATATTACCGAGGTTCGTACGGATGGTTGGGTGGATTTGACCAAAGCGGGTATGTATCCGGTTACGTATATCTACACAGATGGTAGTGGCAATGTTTTGATAAAGACTGCCACTATACTGGTGTCTCCAATTGCTCAATCCGAAGTAGGAAAAAGTACTAATTCAGTGGACTTTAAATCAGATAAATCTGGGTTAGAAAGTGACGGATGGAATGCAGTTAGTTTTGCCGGCATGTCACAGCAAGATCCAATTAGTCATGAAAAACAGAATAAGTCAAACGCTTTACCATTTACAGGACGGTTAACAAAATCATCTAATACACTCATTACTACTGTGTTGATAATCATTGGTTTTAGTGCTCTACTGTTTTTGCGACTTTTAGATTTCAAAAAATCAATGCGAGATAGGTTAAATTAGCTAGGATCATTGGTTTAAATTAAGAATGTGATACTATTTAAGATCGATTTTTTCGGTCTTTTTTTGTTATCCTGAAAAATTTTTTCATAATCTATGCAACTGAGTTAATAATCTTAGATGGATATTGATAAATTATCAGACGTTTTTTTAATTAAAAAAGTTACTTACTAAAAAAAACGATTTTTTAGTCTAATAAAATAATAGGATACGTCGTATTATAATTTGAAAGAAAAATTTCTCTTGCTAATCAGAGATAGTTAAACGATTATTAGTCATTTAACTAATATTGTGAAATAGGATATAGTCATTTTACGATATGGATATACATTTTAATGAAAAATATTTGTCAGTTTGAGACAGGTAATGTCTACGACAAAGCTGATTATTTAGAAGTTGTTTAGAACTGGTGCGATAAGGGTTAGTCGGTTTGGGGAAGTAAATAGGGGACAAATAATTTTTGAATTTCTTTATCTGTTCATCTGTAAGTAAGGATCAATTACACAATTTCCTTTTGAAATAGGGACTTTCATAACGAATTAGTTACAGAAGGTGTGATATTTTTGGTCTATTGACGGTGTTGAGTCCCGTCAATCCAGCCATTTATTATTAACATTCGTGGAACGTTTTAGCCGATACGCTGTTTCAATGGTTGTGAAGAATAAGTCTGCTTATACAGTTAGCAAAGCCATTGAAGAATTTTGTTTAAAATATCAAGGTTGCGTCGATAGTGTTACTTGTGATCGCGGGTCTGAGTTTATCGCTTTACAAACTAGACAAGTTCTAAACAAAAACAAGGTCAAATATTACTTCGCCCATGCGTATTCACCATACGAACGTGGATCCAATGAGAACTTTAATAAGCTCTTACGGGAGTATTATCCAAAAAAGACAGACTTCGCTAAAGTGAGTCAGTCTGAGCTTAATGAAAGCGTCATGAGTATCAACACACGACCAATGCGTATCCATCGCTATATGAGCCGTTTACAGGCCTTTAAGCGTCATTGTCAGTATCGCAACATCAATCTAGCAACGATACTAAGTTAAAGGCATAACAACACCAATACATAAAGAAAGCCCAGTCAAAGATGACTGGGCTTTTTGCGTTGGTAATCCGAACAGATATTCGATATAATAAGTTATTCCAAGCGATAAAGAATGCTTATATAAAATTCTTTATGGCACCAAATTTTCACTCAGTTACAAAAGAGTGTGACAAAAAGCCCATAACACAGGCGTTTTAAACGAATAATAAAAGTTGTTAATTTAGGGGTTGCAATTCACCACCATCCGTTTACTTTACATAATATATATTATCGAAAGTAACATCAGTATCAACTAAAGACATTACCTATCGATGACAGATATTTCGATTATATTATGGACGCCTCTTCATTTCTACTTACTTTAAAAAGATACACAAAAAAGCCAACCCATTTTACTGGATTGGCTTTTTATTATGCTTTGATGCGTAATCATACACATCGATTTGATTTTTGTCCTCAGAATGCGATTATACGACGGCTCTGTTATTTAACCATTTGCTACCGTGAATCGTTCCCGGTTGTGCTCATTTTTTAATGCTTCCTGAATAACCGCATACGCCATTGTTCTTGACGTTGTCTCAGAAACGCCTTGATCATTCGTTAATAGATAATCCGTCCCAGTTAATATCTTTTCAGACTTAGGTCCAGCTACAAAACTTGATCCTGGTGACACACCATACCAATTAACATTTTTGACGTTCCGAAGGAACTCTAATTCGTACAACTGATTCTCCGGCGTTGCACGCCACGGTTCCGTACTTGGGTCTGATTTAATCAAATCATAGACAATTTGTTGCTTACTTTGGTCAACATACAGACTTCCGGCGCCCAAAACGAACGCGATTCGTGTTTGACTTTCACGTAATAAAGAAATCAGTCTTGTTGCTAAATCAACTTGTAAGTGCGCTTTCATCGGAGCGGCGCTAAAGGCGTCAATCACCAAGTAAAGTCTCTCAAATCGTCTTGTTTTAGATCAAAAGCATCTTTTTCAAGCAATTCGATTTCAGGATGTTCTTCTTTTAGATCTTTCAGCTTATCAGCGTTTCGTCCGTTGGCTACAACTCTCAGCTTTTGCTCGACAGCCTCCTGTACCAATTTAGAACCAGCCATTCCTGTTGCACCAATAATTAATACTTTCATTGAGATAGCCTCCTATTCAGCACCCATTATAGTTTCTTTTTTTCGCATCTCAAGGCCAAGACGCGTGAGTTTGTCTGACAACCTGCCCAATTTTACGTTCTTTCTATAAAAGTCCAATACACTTCTACCTATAGAAGTTTGAAAGGAAGATATCTATGAATACGGGAGACATCGCATTTGTTTTAATTTCGACACTGCTGGTCTGGTTAATGACGCCTGGTTTAGCGCTGTTTTACGCCGGTCTGACCGAGAAAAAGAATCGTTTACCACTATTAAAAGGAGCCTTAATCCTAATCGGATTGGTCACAATCCTTTGGTTTGTCCTTGGTTACGGCTTAGCCTTCTCAGGGAAAGACGGATTTGGCGGAATTGTTCATCATTTCTGCTTAAACGACATCTCCTTTACCGATTCAACACGAGGTTTGACCATTTCAGACGCCTCATTTGCGCTGTTTCAGGCCACCTTTGCGATAATCACCACCATGATCTTCGCCGGCGCCTTGATTAAACCGCACCAAGGCAAAGTCGTTGCTGTGCTTTACTGCCCTTTGGTTAATTATTGTTTACTCTCCCCTCGCCCACATGGTTTGGGATAACGGCTTCATCTCACAACTGGGCGCCATTGACTTTGCCGGTGGTACAGTCGTGCATATCTCGTGTGGAGTTACAGCGCTTGTGCTTGCACTCATTGTTGGGCCACGTAAGAACAAAGCCGTGACGCAGCCAAAGGATTCTTACGTCTTCATTGGTGGATTGCTGATGTGGCTTGGTTGGTTTGGATTCAACGGTGGCTCAGCGCTTGCGGCAAACAAACAGGCCGTCGTTGCGATGGTGAACACTTTCCTGGCCTCCGCTGCGGCCTTACTTGCTTTTTCTTTTCTCGCATACCGAAAGAACAGCGAAGTATCTGTGACCAACCTCTTCAACGGATCACTCGCAGGTCTGGTTGCCATTACACCGGCTGCTGGTTTCGTTGCGCCTTGGGCAGCAATCGTCATTGGATTGCTCGCTGCGCCTGCCATTCACTGGGCTACGACGACCTTGAAGGTCTTCTTTAAATACGACGAGCCACTCGATGCCTTTGGCATTCATGGCGTTGGTGGCATCGTCGGTGCCATCCTCACGGGTATCTTTGCCAGCAAACATGCCGGTTCAGCAGTTGGCGGCTTGATTGATGGTCATTTCAACCTCCTGGTGAGCCAAATTGAAGCGATCGTTATCACGGTTATTTTGACCGCTTCGTTAACGTTCTTTATCGCCAAGATTGCCGGTGTTAAGGGGGAATAATGCCATCAAAAATAGCAGATAAAATGTCATCAAATTGTTACTTACGAAGAAAATTTTTATGTGCTAGAGTGAATACTGTTTTTAAAGGAGAAACAGTATGCCCCGTAATTTAAAAGAAGAACTCGTATTTATGCTGGTGATGGCCGGCTTGATGGTCCTTGGAATGTCCATCTACAACGTTTACCTCGCACAGGGAATTGACGAACGTTTCTGGTCTGAAATCATCTTTGGCTACCCAATCGCATTGGCCGTTGCCATGTTGCTTGACGGCTTCTTGGTTGGGCCAATCGCCAAGGGAATCGCCTTCAAAGCTATCATCCCAAAGTACAAGGAAAAGAGCCCAATCAAGATTGGGCTCACCATTTCCGTGTTGATGGTACTCGGCATGGTGACGTGCATGTCACTGTTCGGTGTCCTCATCAACGGCCAAGCCGTCTCAATGTACGGCCACGCCTGGATCATGAACTTGATTGTCGCCCTTCCCTTGCAGCTCATCGTCGTTGCGCCAATCGCACGCGCTGTTCTTGGCAAGGTGCAGGCCAAGGCGGATAACGCGTCTGCAGTATAAAGATGACGAGACTGTTCAACTACACAATTAAAGTTAAACAGTCACCACCAACACATCACCACACAAAAAAGCCCACAGAACCGTTATTCATGGAAACCATGTCTAATCATGCTGTGGGCTTTTTATCTGAGGTTTATGGGTCAGCATTCGATACATCATCAAACGATGTAGCCGGCTCTGATCCAAGGCCAAGTGTGAAATAATCAGGTGCTTATGAGCAGCCCTTCTTGTCGCAGATTGCGGCGTAGGCAGATTCGACGAACATACCACCAGCCATCACGTACATCGCAAGCATCATCTGCATGGTTGCCGTGAGGTAGAACGTGTAGGCCCAAACCAAGGCCATCACAATTTTGAATGCACGGTTAAATGTCATTTTCGATTCTCCCCTCTGTTATTTTGGCTTTCTCGCCTCTATGAGCATACCACGATATAAGATGGCAATAAAGTTTATTTAGTCTATTTCTAATGACAAACCATGGGGCATTCTGTATACTACCAATAGACCAATTTGGAGGGAAATATGACAAAAGAACAGCAAGTCTACAACGACTACTTTTTCAACGAGTCAGCCTATGACTACCACGACGGCGGTTACATCCCATTGGAAGTTCACGAAGCAGCACCTTCACCTTTGAACATTCCAACGGTTTTGCAACCAGACAAAGAAACAGAAAACGAAGTCTGGATGACCGTCCACGCGCAACCCGGCGAAACGCAAATCTTGCCTGGTGCTAAAACCAAGACCTGGGGTTACAACCAAAGTCTATTGGGACAAACTATTGTTTTCCATAGC
This sequence comes from Fructobacillus apis, assembly GCF_023893635.1. Taxonomy (GTDB): domain Bacteria; phylum Bacillota; class Bacilli; order Lactobacillales; family Lactobacillaceae; genus Fructobacillus; species Fructobacillus apis. The sequence goes on from NZ_JAMWYK010000001.1 coordinate 20,441, forward strand.
GGAAAGACTTATCACGTTACGTTAAAGAATAGTTTGCCTGAATTGACGACGTTCCACTGGCACGGATTGGACGTACCTGGTCCCTTCATCGACGGTGGATGTCACGCCCCTGTTTACCCGGGTGAATCAAAGGAAATCACTTTCACGGTGAACCAGGAAGCCGCAACGACTTGGTTGCACGCCCACCCATGTCCTTTGACTGGTTGGGTCGTCTGGCACGGTTTGGCTGCCATGGCCTACGTGAAGGACGAACACGAAGCCTCATTGCCATTGCCACGCAACTACGGTGTCGATGACATCCCTGTTGTTTTGCAAGATCGTCGCTTCCACGAAGATAACCAATGGGATTACGATGAAGATTACGATCCCGACGGAACGGCTGGTCCAACGGCCATGTTGAACGGAACGGTTAACCCTACTTTCGACGTCACGACACAAAAGTTGCGCGTTCGCTTCTTGGACGGCTCTAATCGTCGCGAATGGCGTTTGCACTTATCTGACGACCTCGTGATGACGCAAATCGCTGGGGATGGTGGTTTGTTACCAGAGCCCGTAAAGATGACGAAGTTCATGATCACCTGTGCCGAACGTGCTGAATTCATCCTTGATTTCAAGGACTACAAGCCTGGCGACGAAGTAAAGCTCTACTCTGACGATGTTCCAATTTTGACTTTCAACATCAAGGAATTCGCAGAAGACAACACGGAATTGCCTGAAGTGTTGAACGAAATCAACTATCCTGAACCAGACAAGGACGATTTGATTCACCAAGTTGTCTTGTCAGGAACAGACGAAGAAGTTGGCATCAACGGTAAGAAGTTCGGAATGATGCGCATCGACGACCGCCAAGAACTTGGTAAGTCCGAATACTGGGACATCACGAACACGAACGACTGCTGTGGTGGAATGTTGCACCCTTACCACATGCATGGTGGTTCATTCCAGATCGTTTCTCGTAACGGTGAAGCGCCCTACCCTAACGAAATGGGATTGAAGGACACGGTTTCCGTTAACCCTGGTGAAACGGTCCGCATTAAGATGCGCTTCAACTACGAAGGTGTCTTCATGTACCACTGCCACATCATCGAACACGAAGATGGTGGTATGATGGCTCAAATGCAGGTCTACACGCAGGAGAACCCTTACAAGAAGTACGATTTGATGCCAATGCACACGTTGATGAACGCACTTGCGGAAGAACGTGGCTGCAAGGTTGAAGAATTGAAGATTTCAGCCCTTGATTCATACAAGAAGATGGGCATGGACATGTGTTAAGAATCAAATGTCAAAGTCAAAGCCGTTGGCGTTACAGCCCACGGCTTTTTGCTTACAAACTTGTTAGCATCTGCCCCACTCGCTTTGTCTTATAATGTAGTCATCAAAGCATAAAGGAGAATGAAACATGCTTATTTCAACAACAGAAAACATCGGTAAGGATTACGAAGTGCTCGGCGAAGTGTTCGGTGTGACGACTCAGTCACGTGACTTCGTTAGCAACTTTGGTGCCAGCTTGAAGAACCTCGTCGGAGGCGAAATCAAGGGCTACACGGAGATGTTGCACACGTCCCGTGAAGAAGCCATCGGCCGGATGGTGGACGAAGCTACGGCCAAAGGTGCCGACGCCATCGTCATGATGCGTTTTGACTCAGGTTCAATTGGCAATGACATGCAATCTGTTGTGGCCTATGGAACAGCTGTGAAGTTCAACTAACCTTTGATTCTTAGTCAAGTAAAAAAGCACCTCAATCATCATGATTGAGGTGCTTTTTGTATGTGTGCTTATTTAACGGGCATGTTCGGGTCGGACTTTTCCAGTCATCTTCCCTTCCAGTCCTTAAATCAACTTTTTACGGATTTGACCAGAGATTAAGTCGATGATGGTCACCATCACGACGATCCCAATCAGGATAATTCCAACTCGTGACCAAGCACGGGCGGACAAAGCGAAGATCAACGGCGCACCGATTCCACCGGCACCCACGATACCAAGAATGGCAGCGGAACGCACGGCAATTTCGAAACGGTAAAGCGTGTAGTTGATGAACTCTGGCAAGACTTCTGGGAAGGTTGCCACGCTCAACATGGCGAGCTTTGAACCACCAGCGGCCTTGATTCCTTCGTTGGCACCCTTGTCCACGTTTTCAATCCCTTCTGAGAAGAGCTTTCCCATCATACCAATGGAGTGAACGGCCAAGGCCAGGACACCTGCGTAGGCACCAGGTCCAACGGCCTTCGTGAACATGATGGCCAACACGATCTGTGGGAACACACGGATGAAGGTCAAGAAGAACTTGGCCAATCCTGAGTGAACCGAGATGAACTTCTTGCTTGTTTTGGCGGCAATGAAAGCGATTGGAACGGCCAAGAAGGCTGAGATAAAGGTTCCCAAGAAGGCGATGGCCAGCGTTTCAAGCAAGGCGGAAAGCAAATCTTCCCCATCACCCGTATAAACGTATGACCAGTCCGGGTGAACCAATCCCTTCACGATGGCACCGAAGACCTCACCGGCCGTATCTTTCACACCAGTGAGCGGTACCCCTGAAAAGGCCCAACCGAAGAGCAAAATCAAAGCGATGGCGATGGCCCAGCGCTTTATTAACTGTGTACGATTCTTTTGAACAATCATGCGGACAATGCCTCCCGGAGTCGGTTTGAAAGGAAGTCAACGAGCACAACCACAACCAAGATGGCCAGGATAACGACGGCCGTCCGGTCATAGCGGAGTGATTCCAAGGTCGTGTTCAAGTAGAGACCGATTCCACCGGCTCCCAAGTAACCCAAAATCGTTGAAGCACGAACGTTCAATTCCAACGTGTAAAGGAAGAAACCGAGGTAGTACTTGAAGATTTGGGGCACGATGGCGAAGATGGCCATCTGAATCTTCGTGGCCCCCGCCGCCTTCAAGGCTTCGAGTTGGCCCTTGTCAATGGTTTCGATGGCTTCGTAGAGCAACTTGAACATCATACCCATTGAGAAGACGGTCAAGGCGCAAACACCGGAGAAGGCACCGATTCCAAAGACCGCAACGAACAAGGCGGCCAAGAGCATTTCAGGCAATGAGCGCATGAGGTTCAAGACCAATCGGATAGCCAATCGGATGTACTTGTTCTTCACGATTTTCTTGTAGGCCAAGAAAGCGAGCGGAACGGCTAAGAGACAGCCGACCAACGTTCCAACCAAGGCCATTTGAATGGTCTGGAGGAGCGGCGTGATGATGGCTGGCAAGTAAGACCAGTCCGGGTGCAGCATCTTATAAACAAGATCCATGAATTGGTCACCGGAAAAGGGCTGCCCCACCCCAGTGAAGTCCGCTGACATCAAGATGACAAGCGTGAAGGCTAAGAACGTGAAGTAACCTTTCAAGTGCCATTCCTTGATGAAGGGACGCTTTGGCTGTTCAACCATTACTTGTCCCCCTTCTCAGCGTAGATGGCTTGGAAGTCTTCCTTCTTCACGTTTTCAATCTTTTCGTCGTAGACGAGCTTTCCGGCCTTCAAACCGATGATGCGCGTCGCGTAAGCCATGGCGAGTTCAACGGAGTGCAAGTTGGCCAAAACGGTAATACCGTCTTCTTGGTTCAATCGCTTCAAGTCGTCCATCACAACCAAGGTCGTCTTTGGGTCCAAACCAGAAACGGGTTCGTCGGCCAAAATCACGTTTGGTTCCTGCATCATGGCACGGGCGATTCCAACACGTTGTTGCTGTCCACCGGACAATTCGTCGGCCTTGTTGTAGTACTTTTCAAGCATGTTGACGCGCTTCAAGTTTTCAGCAGCGCGTTCGTAATCTTCCTTCTTAAAGAGACCAAGCGCTGAGCGAATTGTTGAGTAGTAACCCACGCGGCCGTTCAACACGTTCCGGATAACGGATGAGCGCTTTACCAAGTTATAGTTCTGGAAGATCATCGCGATGGAACGACGGATGTGGCGCACGCGCTTTCCTTGTGCATCCGTAATGTTTTGGCCATCCACAAAGATGCGTCCCGTTGAGGCCGTGATCAAACGGTTCAACGCACGCAAGAGCGTTGACTTCCCCGCTCCTGACAGTCCAACAACGACGACGAATTCACCGGATTCGATATCCAAGTTGATGTCATCAAGCCCCTTCACGCCAGTCTTGTAAACCTTCGTGAGGTGTTCTACCTTAATCGTACCTTTAGTCATGTTTATTCCTTTATCCCTTTGCCCACTAAGTGTGCTTACTTAATCTTTGAGACGGTGTCGCTGTACTCACGAATGCGGTCGAAGTTTGAATCCTTTGAATCCAGGATGCCGGCCCATGAGTAAATCTTGTTGAAGATTTCGGAACCTTCCTTTGATTCAGCGACTTCCTTCATGGCCGTCTTGATCGTTTGCGTATCCTTTTCCGAGATATCCTTACGCAAGGTAATCGTATCGTTTGGAATTGGCTTCGTGTATTCGATGACGCGCGTTTCGTTAAACACGTTTGGCTTGTCCTTTTGCACAATGCTACGGGCTGCTTCAATAACGAAGGCGGCGTCCGTGTCACCGTTCAAGACGGACAAGAGACCTTGGTCGTGTCCCTTCACCTGAACCAGGTTGGCGTCCTTGACCACGTTTACACCCTGCTTGTAGAGTGTCGCAACGGGATAAATATAACCTGAAGTGGAGTTGGCGGATTGCACGGCAATCTTCTTTCCCTTCAAGTCCTTTACTGATTTAATGTTTGAATCTTTTTTAACGACAATCATCGAACGGTATGAATCAGTCAATTCATTACTCAATTCCGATGTGTTCTCATTCTTTGTCTTATAACGGGCGGATTGCAGAATAACCTTTGCCCCGTATTGCTTGTGGGCGTTCAAGTAACCGTCGGGTGACAAGAAGCCCATGTCCACCTTCTTTGATCCCATTGCTTCCAACATCGTGTTGTAGTTTGTCGCAACAGACACGTGAACGGGTACGCCGAGCTTTTTTTCCAGAAGCGCTTCCAGTGGCTTTGCCTTGGCAAGCATCGTGTCAGCTTGAACGGAAGGAATGAACTGGATGTTCAATTCCTTCATTGAAATCGTGGCGGCTGCGTTTCTTTGCGTGCTTTGCTTTGGCATGACGTGGCTTTTGACGCCATAGTAACCAAAGACAACAATCACAAAACCAGCAATCGCTAGGATCATTTTCTTCATGATGGGTTATTCCTATATCCTTTTCATTAAATAAAGATAAGTTCTTTTCGACAACTTTTATATTATCCCGTATATAAGACGAATTATCAACCCTATCATCCGGTTTAAAGGACGTCTTTCCGGTCTTTATTGCCATAATCTTCTCATAAACAGACATTAACGTTCGGCTTTTAATGGATAAAAGGTTGTTTTTCATAAATTGAATTTCGGAAAATGGCTTGGGACGGGGGTTTGGGATTTTCTGTTCGATTTTCTTTCAGGTCAATAAAAAAACCGACATCTCGGTCGGTTTCTTGTCTTATTTAAAGTGAGAATAAGGTCAGGTATTTAAGGCAGGCGCCAAAGTTTGGTATTTAAAGCGGGGGTCCAAGTCACCCCCGCACCTGCCCACTATTGAAACCCGGCGAATTTAAACCTAGGCGTCTCAAGGCAAAGTCAACCCCGCACCTGCCCTTCACCAAACACCTCGTATTTGATGGTGGTGAGAGCCTCTAATCCCATTGGGCCGCGAGCATGGAGTTTCTGCGTCGAAATCCCGATCTCCGCCCCAAAGCCGAACTCGAAGCCATCCGTGAAGCGGGACGACACGTTTTGGTACAACACGGCCGCATCAATCTGGTTCATAAAGGCCGCAACGTTTTCCGCCTGTTTACTCAGGATGGTTTCCGAATGGTGCGTGGTGTGCGCGTTAATCCAGTCGATGGCTTCGTCCAGGTCGGCGACCACGCGAACGCCCATGATGAGGTCGTTGTATTCCGTGTCCCAGTCTTCATCCGTTGCTTGCTTTAAGCGGCCGTCGATGGCAACAGCGGCCTCGTCCCCTCTCAGCTCAACGCCCTTTTGAATTAAGGCGTCGGCGATACGAGGCAAGAAGTCTGCCGCAATGCTTTCGTGAATCAGCAGTTTCTCAGCAGCGTTGCAGACGGAAGGCTTCTGCGTCTTCGCGTTCACAATCACCTTGATCGCCTGGTCGAAGTCCGCGCTCTCGTCCACGAAGATGTGCGTGTTTCCAGCACCCGTTTCAATCACGGGAACCGTCGCGTTCTGCACAACGAAGTCGATGAAACGGGCGGAACCGCGCGGAATGAGGACATCCACGTACTCACGCAGGTGCAACAATTCGTTCACGGAGTCGTGGGACGTGTCTTCGATGAGCTGGATGATGTTTTCGTCGTAGCCGGCTTCTTTGAGCACGCTGCGCATCACCTGCACAAGCGCGATGTTCGATTGGATGGCTTCCTTTCCACCACGTAGAATTACCGCGTTTCCGGACTTGATGGCCAGAGCCGCCGCGTCAACGGTCACGTTCGGACGCGCTTCGTAAACCATGGCGAGTACGCCGAGCGGCACCGTCTTCTTAACAATCTTAAAGCCAGTTGGATGTGTCCACTCTGGATAGGGAGCGGCGAGCGGGTCCTTCAATTCAGCCAGTTCCCGCAGCGATACCTGGATGTCGGCCAGCACGTCTTCGGACAACGTCAGGCGGTTCTTCATTGGCTCGGTCAATTCACTGGCTTTGGCGAGATCCAGGGCGTTTGCTTGAATGATGACGTCCTGCTGTTGGCTCACGTTTGAAGCAAGCAGCTCGAGGAGCTGGTTGCGTTTTTCAATGGATAGTCCCTGCACCTGACGCGACGCCAGCTTCGCGCGACGTCCGATTTCTTGTACATTAAGCATCGGCTTGTCCTCCAAAGTCTGTCCCCACGAGTTCGCCGTTCATGGCCTTCAAAATGTTCTCGGGGTCGTTTCCATTCACCAGCACCATGCGCTTGTTTTGCTTCATCATGTGGTCGGCAGCCGCAATCTTCGTCGCCATGCCACCCGTTCCTAACCCTGAAGTTGAGCCCGTTGCCGCCTGCCAGAGCGCCTCGGTCAAGACCGGCACGTGGTGAATCGGCTTCGCGTTCTTGTCCTTGGCCGGGTTCGCCGTGTACAGCGCGTCCACGTCCGACAGGATAATCAGCGCATCCGCGTCGATTTCTTCTGCCACCAAGGCCGCGAGGTGGTCATTGTCGCCAAAGGAATGCTGGTGGTCCAGCTCGTCGACCGCAATCACGTCGTTTTCGTTCACGACCGGAATCACGCCCTTCTCCAAGAGCGCTTCAATCGCGTTCTTCGTGTTCTCAAGCATCGTCTTCTGCTCGAACACATCGTAAGTCAACAGCACCTGGCCGAGCTGCTGCTTGTAGAAGGCAAAGCTCTGGTGGTAGAGCGACATCAAGTAACCCTGCCCGATGGCCGCAAAGGCCTGCTGCTCGGGAATGGCCTGCGGCCGCTTCGAAACACCCATTTGATTCATTGCGACCCCGATGGCCCCGGACGTCACAAAGACGATCTCTTTGCCGTCCTTTCGCAACGTGGCCAGCACCTGCGCCAAACGATTAATGACCGGGTAGTTCACTTGCCCCTCGGTTGAAACGATGGTCGATGTCCCGACCTTAACCACAACTCTTTGCCAATTTGCCATCTTTTTCTTCCTTTAATTTCGTTAATTTATTATAGCAAGTTTTTCTGAAAATTGGCGCAAATAAAAAAGCCATGACGACTGTCATGGCGGGCTTTATCACTTATGATTGGTAGCGGCCCTTCTTCCACGCGAAGAGGAAGTGCACACCGATGTAGACCAAGCGGAAGAAAATCAATTCCAGGGCCACGTTGGCCACCATGTTCGTTGGCGTGATGTTGTAGTAGGAACCGAGGAACGTCGTGATGAAGACAACGAACGTCCCAACTAAAATTTCTGGTAATGACTTAAGCATCTTTTTGCCCTTTCCAAAGTCAAACCCGACCCACGCCGGTTGACTCTTGTTTTCACTCGTTTATCACTATCCTTAGATTAGCACCGGGTCTAAGGGATTCCTATTGATAAGAAAATACGTTTCTTTCCCTTTCATAACAGCTGTTATTTAATAAGTAATATGTTGCGTTTTCTTAACAAGATGTAACGGTTGAAAAGGCCGCACTTTCAATAAAAAAAGCACTCAAAGCCTTTTTGATTCAGGCATTTAAGCGCTTTTTGTTTATTATTTGCTTTCCGTCAAATGCGTCAATTTGATAACGATTGCAATAATCCGGTTTGGATGCGTATAACTGATGGGTGGATTCGTCTAACGGTCAGTTGGATTCGTCTAACTGTTGGGTAGATTCTCGTATAACTAAAGGAAGGTCTTAATCAAGATGAAGGCCAAGATCACCTGAATGGCCCCAACCACGAACCCAAAGGACAGGAACTTCACACCGGACTTCTTGATGACCGTCCACTTCAGGTTTAAGCCGATGGCGGCCAAGTTGACCACCCCGAAGAACGATGACAGTGTTTTGGCCACGTGGTGCCAACCGTCAGGTAGTGTCAGAAGCGAGTTCACTGCGACGAGCACAACGAAGGCGATGACATACCAAGGAAAGAGTGTCACTTTTTTCTTAGAGGCGCCATCTTCTTGTTGGTTCTGTCGCTTGGCGATGGCTGCGAAGCTCAAGACCACCACAACAAGCATCATGACACGAAGCAACTTGAACAGCGTGGCGTATGTCACGACCGTTGGGTTGATCAGGGCAGCCGTTCCGACCACCTGACCGACGGACTGAACCGTTCCACCGACCATGGCACCACGAAGCAAGTCGTCAGTGCCAAAAAGTGAGCCGGTCAAGGCTGGCAAAATGAAAAGCAGGAGCATCCCGGTCAAGGACACGGTCGCCACAGCCGTTCGGCGGTCGTCGTCCTTTGAGTCGATCACCGGTGCAACGGCGGCGATGGCGGATGAACCACAGACTGCGTTTCCGGCACCCATGAGCATGCTCTCTTTCAATGACACCTTGAAGACGTACCGACCGAGTAGAAAGACAGTCCCGATGATGAGGGCCATGTTGATGACGATGAAGGACACGCCGTTTACGCCAAGGCTTTTAATGGTTTGAAAGGTCAAGGTCGAACCGAGCAGCGCAATGCCAACCTCAATCGGATACTTCTCCGACCACTTCACACCTGGTGCAAAGCTTGAAGAAGACAACACCGTGTTTCCCAAGATTAAGCCGAGAATCATCGCGATTCCCTCGGCTCCGATTTTTGGGAAGTAAGCAGCTAAGTAGGTGGAAACGATGGAAAGAATCAATACGAGACCAATCCCCTGCCACTGTTCTTTTTTGATGCGCATGTGAGCACTCCTTGTGATGAAATGAGATAATACAAATTTCATTATACCTGTTTCATTTCACCCTTTAACAGAATATTTAACTTTTTTTAATATGGCATGCAGGGCGTCAATGCTATGATAGATACATCGTTATTTTTATCTAAAGGAAATGAAACATGAACAAACGTTTTCTAATCGTCGACCTCGACGACACCGTCTTGGACTTTAAGGGTGGTGAAATCGCCGACGTTAAGGCTGTCTTCGAAAAGCACTGTGGCTTGAACCAAGCGCAAGTGGAAGAAGCCTTGAAGGTCTACCAAAAGATTAACAAATCCCTCTGGACGAAGTACGAGCTGAAAGAAATCAAACGTCAAACCATCTTTGACACCCGCTACGAAAGCGTCTTGAAGGAACTCGGATTAACGGCGGATGCCAAGGCCATGGAAGCTGACTACGCTGTCATGCGTGACCACAACTACCGCGTGTTGGATGGCGCAAAAGAAGCGCTCCAAACCATGGCGGCACACTACACGGTCCTCGTTGGGACAAATGGTCAAAACGAAACGCAACGTCGTCGTTTGAAGGAAACAGGCTTCGACCAGTACTTCGATAAGATTTACACGTCTGAAGAAGTTGGCCACGCTAAGCCGGACGAGTCCTTCTACCAAGCCATCTTTAACGACAATCCCGACATGACTAAGGAAAACACGGTGATGATTGGGGATGGCGTTTACTCCGTCATGCTCGGTGCGCAACGCTATGGCATCGACAGCATCTGGGTCAACCTGGATGGTAAGACGCTCCCATCAGATATTACGGCGACAACAACCGTCAATTCCCTCTCCGAACTCCAAACGTTACTGGATCAAGCTTGAGAGGCTAACGAATAAAAATAAAAAGTCACGGACGAGGGTCAACCACGTCTGTGACTTTTTCATTAGCTAAATTATTCTTTTAGAAAACGCGATCGATTGGCGTCTCACCAGCGGTGAATTCCACGACCTGCTTGATGGCCTTGTCAGAAGCCAAAGCAGCAACCGCCATCTTGGCTACGTCGTTACGTGAAACCGATGAGGCGCCCTCGCGGCTCTGGTCGAGCACTTGAATTGAACCAGCACCCGCATCATCCGTTAGCGTCGTTGGACGTAGGATGGTGTAGTCAAGGTCTGAATCCTGCAAAACCATGTCGGCGTAGTGCTTCATCATGAAGTACGTGTAAATGCCGGAAGCAACCCAAACGTTGCGGTCATCCGCACCAGCGGCGGACACCATGAGGTAGCGCTTCAATCCGGCCTGCTTCGTTGCTTCCATCGTCTTAACGGCACCATCGAGGTCAACCTGCGTCGTGCGGGCGTCGCCACCCTTACCACCAGCACCGGCCGTGAAGATGACTTGGTCGATCTTGTAGTCCGTCATCAAGGCGACCATCTTCTTCGTCTCCATGTCCAAATCGAAAAGGACTGGCGTGCAACGGTCGGAAACCGGTGTGGTTTCAAATTGATTCTCGTCACGGTAACCGGCAAACACGTTCTGGTCAGCGGCGATTAATTGTTCAACAATGCGGTGTCCCACGCGACCGTGGGCACCAATTACAAGTACATTTGCCATGAAGACTGTCTCCTTTGTTTCTTTTTCTTTGTGCCTTTTCCTTGATTCTAACAAAGATACGGTTCCTTGTTAAATCAATCGATGTACAAAAAAAGGCGCTTGAGCGCCTCTTTTATTTCAATTGCTTACTTCGTCTTCTTTGTGAAGAAGGCAAAAGCCGCAGCGGACAAAGCCGTCAGTCCCAGCAAAGCGCTGAAGTTTTGCTTAGGGGCTTCCTTAGCGGTTTGAGGTTGCTTGGCTTGGGCTGGCTGTTCTTGCCCTTGCTTTGCTTCGGCCGCCTTGTTGGCGTCATCCTTGTTGTCTTGGTCATTGGCCTTTGAACCACCATTGGTGTCGTTCCCATTACCACCTGATTGACCTGGCTTCGTCGGCGTCACGGCTGGACCTTCGTAGTCCCAAGTACCATCTGACAGATCACCACTGTCTTCGTCCTTGCCGTCATCCTTGTTCTTCCATTCGAATTCTGGCAAATTCGTGCCGTCCACCTTGGTGTTTGGACCGAGAACGAGGTGCTTCAACGCCATGGCGTTGTACAACATGTTGTTCACATTGACTTTTTCGGTTGTCATGTCAAAACCAGACAAATCCAAAGACTCCAGGGAGTGACAGTCGTAGAACATGTCCTGGTAATCGCGAGCCTTTGGTTGCCAACCGTTTAAGTTAATTGACGTTAAGGACGTGTCGTGGGCAAACATACCAGATAAGAACTTGGCCTCTTTCACGTTGTTAGCCATAAAGGACAGGTCGATGCTCTTCAATGCCGTATTATTGATGAACATGTTGTCGAACTGCTTGTTTTCGGCAAATTGCAGCTTGCTCAAGTCAGTGTAGCTTTCAACGGCAGTAAAACCGGCAAACAAATTCGATGCTTTTGAAACGGTCACGTTGTCGCCAATCTTAATGCTCTTCACTGAAGGTTGCAAAGACTTCAGGGCGTCGTCCTTATTGTCAACGCTTTGCAAGTCACCATTGGATAGGGTCAGTTCACCCGTGTTTTCGTTGAATGAGTAGTCAGCCGCCCCCCACTTTCCGGCTTTCAACTGGTCGTTTGCGACTTGTGGGTCAGTATTGGCACTGGCTGATAAGAAGGCCGGAGCTGGCAGATTTACCTGCTCCTGTTGATTCAAGGCCGCAAGGCCCAAGAATGAAGCACCAATCAGCATCGTGCTCTTCATGCTTTGATTTACAAAATTCTTTGTTGTCATCGTTTACTTTCCTTCGTTATTTTTTCAGTGCCCTTAACAGACGTCGTCTCTTTCAAAAGTACTGATTAATTTAATTCTAGCCCTGTTTTTTACCACTGACAAGAATATTTTTTAATAAAAAGCCGTTATTTTTAAAAATAACGACGTTATTAAACTTTCTAATCGATAATGTCTAACATCTGCTTCAGAGGCATGCGCTTTGAATGAATCTTGTTGAGCCCTTCCTTCGAATCAAAGTAACCCAAACCGATTCCAAGGATTGGCACCCGGTCTTCTGGTAATCCGAGGTTTTCTTGGAGCTTATCGGGATACTGAACGTATTGGTAGGCCGGAATGGAGCCAAGACCGGCGTCCGTTGCAGAAAGCATCAACGTTTCGGCAAAGAGTCCTAAGTCGATCAACGTCCAGTCGGAATAATCCTTTGGCAAAGTCAAGTACACCACGGCCTGGGCGTTGTAGAGCTGATCACCAGCTTCGCCCAACTTTTGGGAACCCTCGTCCCCCATCGCTTCTTTCACATCGCCAAACCAACTCTTCATGTTGGATTGAGATGGTTCCTCCCATTCAGGAATTGGACGGAAAGGAATGAATGGCCGGCTAGGCTCGTTGTCATCATGGTTTAATTCGGCGTGTTGCTTCCGCATCGCTTCAAGCTTTTCACCCTTTGCAATGGTCACGTGAACGGACTGTGAATTAATCCAGGATGGGCTTTGTTGTGCCTGATTCACTAACTCTTCTAACAGTTCGGTTGGAACGGCCTTATCCGTAAACCAACGCTTGGACTGACGTAATGTGATGGCTTTTGAAAGTTCCAAAATGAATCTCCTTTGCAAGTTAATGTTATGTGTCTCCATTATGAACTTTTATTAGAATCGTTTCAAACCATGCAAAAAGGACCGCTTACAGCGGTCCTTTCGTTCTTTCTAGCGTTGTTGTGTTGTGCTTTGCTTAGTCCGCTGTTGTCAGCGTTGTCTTCTGCCGAACGGTCAAATCGTTGCTGTAGTCGTACAAGATGGGTTCGCCGTTTGGAATCTCAACCTGCGTCACTTCTTCTGGTGTGAGGCCCTCAATCAACTTCGTTAAGGCTCGAATTGAGGTTCCGTGCGCAACGACTAAGACGTCGTGCCCTGCCTTCAGCTCTTTCAAAAGATGCTCTTCATAGAAAGGCTTCACACGTTCTTCCGTTGTCTGGATGTTTTCACTTTCTGGGAGCAAGCCGTAAGGCACGTTCGCATAACGGTGGTCAAAGGCTGGATAAGTGACACCGTCCACTTCAACTTCTGGGAAGAGACCTGGCGCTTTTGGTGGCAAGACGGAGTAAGAACGGCGCCAAGTTTGCACCTGATCTTTACCGTACTTGGCCCGCATCTCGTCCTTTTCTTCTCCCTGAAGAATACCGTAGTGGCGTTCGTTCAAACGCCAAGTCTTCTCCTGTGAGACATAACTCTGTCCCATTTCCTCCAAAACACGGTTAATGGTCATGATGGTCCGGGAAAGGACGGATGAGTAGGCTTTTTGGATGTTCAACTCCTGATCAGCAAGCAAGCGTCCGGCCTCACGTGCTTGGGCCATGCCCTTTTCTGACAGTCGCGTATCAATCCACCCGTTAAAACGGTTCTTTTGGTTCCATTCACTTTGCCCGTGACGGATTAAAACAAGCGTTGGCATCGCAGTCCTCCCTATTTCTTGAGACCTATTCTACCCTTTTTAAGCCCCTCAATTCAAGCTTTTCAGGCAAATAAAAAAGCCACCCGATTGGGCGACTTTCATATAAGCGCACTTAAACAATTAAAGTTTTACGCCGTATTCTTCGAAGAATTCAGGCAGCGTCTTCAGTTCTTGACCATCGTAGCTGTCCAAGAACTCGCGAACGTTCTTTGGGTGCTTCAATTCAAGGTTACTGTTGTAGGTTGGATTGATGCTTTCTTCAAAATGACCATCCACTTCCTTCAGCTGCAATTCTTCGACTGGCAATGAACGCTCATCCGAAATCTTAACGTCAATTAAGAATGGACGACCTTCCTTAGTGACCTTGACCGCACGGTCAAAGGCCGCTGGCAAATCCTGAGGGTCGCGTACTTCGACACCTTCAACCCCCATGCCATCCGCAATCTTAGCGAAGTTTTGGTCGGCCAAGTGAATACCAGAGTGGTACATGGAAACGTCATCTTGTTCAGACTTAATGAAGTTCAAGGTAGCGTTTGAGGTAATCACATTGATGATTGGCAAGCCATACTTACGTTCTGTGACCAGGTCTTGCATGATCATGGAGAAGGCACCGTCACCAGCCACTTGAATGGCTTGACGGTCTGGATAAGACATCTTCGCTGCCAAGGCACCAGGCAATCCAGTTCCCATGGAAGCAAAGAGCGCTGAAATCACCATCTTTTGCTTCTTTGACACGTGCAAATGACGGAAGGCGTTAATGATGTTGTCACCAACGTCGATTGAGAAGATGGCGTCATCTTCGGCAATTCGGTTGATTTGCTTGTAGATGCTTTCGGCGCGGATTGGTGTTTTTGTGTTGTCTTCCTGCTTCTTCATGTAAGACTGCCAGTTTTTGTTATCCGCAATGGCTGCCTGCATGAATGGGCGTTGTTGAACGGGTTCTGATTCCTTCAAGGCTGCCTCGACAAAGGCTGTGGCGTCGGCCCAAATCCCCAGGTCAAGTTCGTGGTGACGACCAAGTTCAACCCGGTCGTTATCGACCTGAATGAACTTGAAGTCGTGGGTCTGATAGACCAAATCTGCAAATGGGAAATCGGTTCCCAACGCAATGACTAAGTCGGCCGAAGCCATGATTTCATCGGCAGCCTTGTGAGCCGCACGGTTAGACATCCCTAAGTTTCCTTCGTAGGATTCGTCCACGTAACCCTTGGCCAATCCAGTCATAACCAAAGGAATTTGAAGCTTCTTTGACAGTTCGATTAAGGCATCGCCACCGTCTTGAATACCACGTCCAACGTGGATGACCGGACGCTTAGCATCCTTGACCATGCGTAAGAACTCCTGGATTTCATGCTCACTTGGTTCAACCTTTGGCGCGACCTTATCGTCACTCGAACTGTGGGATGAATACTTCCGTTCTGGAATCTGTTCGTATCCCAAGTTGTTTGGGATAATCACGACGGCCACACCGCGGTTCTTGTAGGCTTCGCGAATGGCTTGGTCGACCACTTGTGGCAGACTCTTAGCCGTCATGACAGTCCGGCAGTAGACGGACACGTCTTCAAAAATTGGGTCTTCGTTAAACTCCTGGAAGAAGTGTTTGTTCATCACAGCGGTTCCGGTCTGTCCGACTAAGGCTAAGACTGGTGCGTGATCCTCACGGGCATCGTAGAGCCCGGTGAGTAAGTTGGTGGCACCAGGTCCGGCTGACCCGAAGGCAACCCCAATCTTACCCGTTAATTTGGCATCGGCTGAAGCCGCCATCGCCCCAACTTGTTCGTGGCGAATTTGGACGTACTTCAATCGATCTTTTTCATCGGCGAGTGCAGCCATCGTGGAGTTAAAGGAACCTCCAGGATAGCCGTAGAGGTGGTCGACACCCCAACTCTCCAATACTTGTAACATTGCGACGCTTGCTGACACGGTTTTTTCTGACATAAAGCTATCTCCTGTTCTTCAATTTAACTTCAGTATAGTCTTCCTTTTTCACTTTGTTAAATTTTTAAGAAATACAGGACGTGATTTGTTATTGCCAGCTAATTGGAAGCGGCGTCTTGGCTTTTAACGCCTTTAAGAAAGACGCCTTTTCTTGTTCGCTTCGGTAGGAAACCGCCTTCACTTGTCGCGAAATCGTGGCGTGGCCAATGCGTCCCCATTCAAAGAACACATTGATGGTTTGTTTTTTTTCAATGTCCACCAAGATGATTTCATACAAGGTGTTGTGCAGCTTCTTAAAAAGCGGTTCGATTGTCTGCACAATCGCTCTGATGTCAGCTTCGTTTGCCATGTAATACCTCCACAAAACGAATGCTCTCCCAGTTCAGTTTCTCTTCTCCTAGATAAAAGCCCTCCCGATGAAAGTCCGAAACGACCCCTTCTTTGACCAATGGAATTTGCCCATCCTTATCCAGTTGATTTTCCTGTAAGCGAATGGGCTGAATGATTTCCTGTGCCTCTTTCACCCGGGCCATCATCTCATCCAATGGTAGTGCAGGCAGCCAACTAGCCTGTTCCTGCCTCTCGGCTAAGCGTGCCTTCTCCTTCAGCTTGGCCGTGTGGTCAGACAGGAAAAAGCCGTTCCACTTCACCTTGCCGCGTTCGCGGTAGTCGTGTTCGAAGTAGGCTTTGACGGTTGAAAGCCACTCTTCTTCCTTCAAAGACTCACTACTCATAAGCGTTTCCTCCATTGTGTCCACCCACAAGGTTGGCACGGGAAATCGCCGTTGCCCCCTGTTCCAAGGAAATCGAACGAACAATGGCGGCCGTTCCAAAACGCTTTCGAATCTGATCGACCGCTTCATCGAGTGGTGACTGCTTCTCCGCTTTCTCCGGGACGGTATCTTCTGCTGGCTGCTCAAACAAAGATAGCGTTTGGACGTTGTCTTCATTCAATCCACCCATCGATACCCCGACGTTTCGCACCGCCTGTCCCGTCCAATTTTCGTTAAAGACGCGACGCAAAACAGCCATCAAGTTCTGACTGTTGTTGCTTGGCTCGATACGCACGGTTTTGTGCAGCCCGCGCTCTGGGTCGTGTCGTTCATCAAAGGCCGCGTACTCCTTCGCGTACCCGAGATAAAGGCTGACCAGCGAGGCTTGCACGTTGTGGGCACGCAAGCGGGAGGCCACCTGGTCGGCCATCTCCATGATGACGACCTCTAAGTTGGCCCGCTTCACGTAGTTGTAAGGCAAAACCTGTGAGTTGCCATAGGTCTTGTCCTTTGGTTTTATGTCTTCTGTGATGTCTGAACGGTCAATTCCCCAGGCAAGGGCAAAGAGTTGCTCACCTAAAAGCCCCAACTTCTTCTTCAAGATGTACGGGTTGTAGTGGGCCAAGTCGCCCACCGTGTTAATGCCCCAGCGCTTTAACTTTTCCGCCGTTTTCTTACCAATTGACCAAACTTTGCCAAAGTCAGAAACGGGCCAGAGCACTTCGGGCAGATCCTCGAAATGCCATTCCGCCAGCAGGTGCTTGTCTTTTTTTGCGGCTAAATCTAAGGCGAGCTTTGCCATGACAGGACTCTCACCAATCCCAACCGAAACGTAAATCCCGGTTTCTCTTAGGACGTGCTTTTGAATCGCTTGCGCCACTTCCTTCGGCGACTCCCCGAACAGGCGCCAGAAATCGGTCACGTCTAAGATTGATTCATCAATCGAATACGGCAGTAAGTGATCAGCATCCACGTACTGCTGGTAGATACCATTGATTTCCAGATTCTTCTTAATGTATAAATTCATGCGCGGTTCAGCCTTCACTAAGCCCGGCATGTCCGGTACATCCTTTTGTCTCGTGACATTGGAGATACCTAATTTTTTCTTGGCCATCGGTGACGAGGCCAAAACGAGTCCCCCTGAAATGTTTTCTTGATGGGACATCACAACAAGCATTGCCTTCAACGGGTTCAAATGTCGCTCCACACATTCAACACTCGCGTAAAAACTCTTTGAATCAATCAGAAAAACGACTCGGCGCTGCTCTTTTTCAAAGACGGATTCAATCGATTTTGCTTCCATGACGTCCCCCTTTCGGTTTGTTCCTTTTTCATTATACGAACAGATGTTCGTATATGCAAGCAAAAAATGCCGAAAGTTTTCGACGGAAAAACACCATAAAAAAAGAAGGAAGAAACTGCCTAAACAGTCCCTTCCATCTATTATTTGATCAAGTGTTTAACGGGCTGGTCGAACTCATCAACCGCCCACTTTCCCGAAATGCTTTGTTCTTCCAGCACGAGGCTCACGGACTCGCCTTGGTAACCTTGTAAGAAGCGGTCGTAGTAACCGCCACCAAACCCCAGTCGCATCTGACTGTCTTCGTCGAAGGCTAAGCCCGGAACCAAGACAAGGTCAATTTTCGAAGGCAAGACTACCTCGCTATCAACGGCTTCCAGTAAGCCGTATGGCGGCGTAGCCACCAGTTTCGTTTCTTCGTCATAGTGACAAAAAGACAATCCTCGATTTGGCTCGACCTTCGCGAGTACCACCGCCTTCCCTTCTTCCCAAGCCCGTTCAATCACCGGCTTGGTGTCGAGTTCAAAGGGCATCGAAAGCGTCACGGCAACGCACTGCGAAGACTGCCAGACGACCGAGTCAAAGAGCAGTTGGTGCAAGCGTTTTTCTTCCGCCCGCTTTTTCGAAGCAGCACTTTCAGCAAGGTTTCGGAGGCGTAATCGCTGGCCCTCGCGCACGACTTTTTTAGCTAATAAATCCGTCATTACCACCTCAATTTATAAGTAAACTTATGGCATTGGGTGCGCCATCACAAGAAGTTCCGCTTCTTTCTTAATCTGCTTCAACTTTGCTTCGTCGTCGGCGTTGTTCAAGGCGTCGGCGATCAAGTGCGCCACCTTACGGCTGGCTTCTTCGTCGAAACCACGCGTCGTAATCGCCGCGGTACCGATTCGGATACCAGACGTCACGAACGGTGAACGCGTTTCGTTTGGCAGGGCTTCCTTGTTGGTCGTGATGGACACGCGGTCCAAAAGTTCCTGGGCTTCCTTCCCAGTCAAACCAGTTTCCATGAGGTCCAAGTTAAAGAGGTGGTTATCCGTTCCACCTGCGACAACGCGGATGTTGTCAGCTTCGTTAAAGACCTCGGCCATGGCCTTTGAGTTCTTGATGACCTGAGCAGCGTATTCCTTGAATTCTGGCTGCAAGGCTTCCCCGAAGGCAACGGCCTTACCCGCAATCACGTGTTCCAAAGGACCACCCTGTGATCCAGGGAAGATGGCTGAGTTGATTTGCTTGGCGTACTTTTCCTGTGACAGGATGATTCCCCCACGTGGCCCACGCAACGTCTTGTGCGTCGTTGATGTCACAACGTCTGCGATACCGACTGGGTTTTGGTGCAAACCAGCCGCAACCAATCCAGCGATGTGGGCCATGTCGACCATCAGGTAAGCACCAACTTCATCTGCGATTTCACGAAACTTCTTGAAGTCGATGAAACGCGAGTAGGCGGAAGCACCGGCCACAATCATCTGTGGCTTTACTTCAAGGGCCTGCTTACGAATCGCGTCGTAGTCCAACGTTTCCGTTTCAGGGTCCAAGCCGTAGCTTTCAGAATGGTACATCTTACCTGAGAAGGAAACCTTAGCACCGTGGGTCAAGTGACCACCGGCGTCCAAGCCCATTCCCAAAATCGTGTCGCCCGGCTTCAAGAAGGCCATGTAAACGGCAGCGTTAGCCTGTGAACCAGAGTGTGGTTGCACGTTGGCATATTCAGCCCCGAAGAGTTCCTTCAAACGGTCGATGGCAGCCTGTTCGATAACGTCGACGTATTCCGTCCCTCCGTAGTAACGCTTGTATGGGTAACCTTCGGCGTACTTGTTCGTCAAAACAGAGCCCTGGGCTGCGCGAACAGCCGGTGAGGCAAAGTTTTCGGACGCAATCAATTCGATGGTCCGGTTTTGACGGGCGGCTTCCTGCTCAATGGCAGAGAAGATGAGGGTGTCCTTGTACTTTTGTGTCATGTGCTTTTCTCCTACGTATATGTGATCCGGATGGCTTTTAGACACGATTGTCTAAAAATCCAAAAGCATTGTTTTAAGTATACCGAACTTTCTTATCATTGACGCAAAATAATTCACTTAATTTTAGGCAAAATAAAAAAGCAGGCTGGGCTGCTTTTAAACCATTAAAACTCGTGCAAAAAGTTGGTCAACTCTTCTTGTGATAATTTGTTTTCCAAACCAATCAAAAGCTTCAAACGCGCTTTCTGACCGTTGACGGCCCGGGCGAAGATGGCACCTGACTTTTCAAGCTGAATTCCCCCACCAAGGTAATCGTAAACCGGTTCGGCAATTCCGTTAAAGGAACGGGAAACGATGACAACGGGAATGTTTTCGTCTAACAATTCCTGCACACCACGAGCGGCGTCTTCGCCGAGGTTCCCGGCACCAAGCGCTTCGATGATAATGCCGTCAACGTGCTCGCTGTTGGCAAAGAGTGACAGAATCTGACCGTCCATTCCGGCGTAGGCCTTCATGACGGGAATCTTCTTTTCGACCTGTTCGATTGGGTAAACCATCGTTTCGGGCAGGTTGTAGAAGTAGATAATCTGTTGCTTGGTAATCATTCCCATTGGGCCGGAGATTGGTGAAGCAAAGGTCGCTACGTTGGTCGCGTGGGTCTTCGTTACGAAACGGGCCGCGTGGATTTCGTCGTTTAACACCACCATCACGCCGCGTCCGTAGGATTGGTCGTCCATCGCCGTCCGGAGCGCGATTTGGAAGTTATAAAGCCCGTCGGAACCGAGCTCGTTTGAGGAACGCATGGCACCGGTCATGACGACGGGGATGTCCAAACCGAGCGTCTTGTCCAAGAAGAAGGACGTTTCCTCGAGCGTATCCGTTCCGTGTGTGATGACAACGCCGTCAAAGTCCTTGTCAGCGTTTTTCAGGCGCTTGTAGAGTGTCAGCATGTGCGAAGGCTTAATGTGCTCAGAAGGCACGTTAAAGATGTTTTCAACGGTAAGCTGCACGTCCTGCATTCCGAAGTTGGCGTCGTTTAGTGGATTGTTCTCACCCATCTCGACGTCGCCGTCTTCAGCGACGTGCATGGAAATCGTCCCACCGGTGTGTAATACCAGAATCTTCTTCATGAGCTAATCCTCTCTCTTTCTCGGTTTGATGGTAAGCTGCCCTTCGAAGGCGGCCATCTTTTGAATAAAACGCTTCTCTTTTGGTTGAAAACCAACTTGCCGGTCGTACAAATAATCGACCACTCGCTGAATTCCTCGCTTCGTCACGGTGGACAGCGTCACGGACCCCAACTTCGACAGATCGATGGTCGAAAAGAGACGCAGGTAGTAAACGGTCTTCTGGTCCAAGTGCAGGCGGTGGTCATCCATGTCAAAGTGGGACTTTTCAATAATCCCGTTGTACTTATCGGAGTAGTCAAAGTCACCTTCGACCGCGCCCGTCATGGGGTCCGCCTGCCAATTAGGGGCCACACCGAAGATTGGCAACAGCTGCAGCTCGATGATGTTCGTCACCACCTGTGGATCCTTTTGCGCGTTCAACTGCTCAAAGGCGGCCAAGAGTTTTTGATACCATTCCGGCTGCTTCACGTGCTCTTCAAAGGCAACGGTCACCAACTTGGCAATCAAGGCGGCGTAGGCGGCTGTCGTCAGGTCTTCGACCACGTGTCGGTAGATCTTGCTTTCCTGAACGGAGTTGGCAAAGCCAAGGCCCTGCTTGTTCTTTGGATAGATTCCGTCAAGCACCACCCAGGTATAGGGTTGCCCAATCGGGCGCATGGCCGACTTGGACTTTTTCACCCCGCGGGCCATGACGGTGATAATTCCTTCGTCTTTGGTAAACACTTTGACGAGCAAATCGTTATCACGATAAGCCGTTGTGCTCAAAACCAGTCCTTCAATTAAAGCCATGGGCAACCTCCCTTCTCTTTTAATCTCTATGTACGAAAAAACGGCTAAAGTGTTCTTAGCCGTCCTTCTTGCATTCTTTTAGAAGTCGTCCTTGCGGTATCCCAATGATTGGAGGGCTTGCGGACGATCACGCCAGCGTTCTTCCACCTTCACCCAGGTTTCCAGGAAGACACGGGAACCAAGCAAACGCTCGATGTCCTTACGGGCACGCGTACCGATTTGCTTGATCATCTTTCCCTGCTTACCAATGACGATGTTCTTTTGCGTTGGACGTTCAACGACGATTGACGCCTGGATGTGCACAATGTCATCGTCACCCGTTTCAATCTTGTCGATGACAACGGCGACGGAGTGCGGCACTTCCTGTTGCGTCAACTGCAAGACCTTTTCACGAATCAATTCAGCGATAACGAATCGTTCGGGGTGGTCCGTCAACTGGTCGGCGTCGAAGTACTGAGGACCTTCGTCCAAGGTATCAACCACCGTGTCCAAGAGTTCGGGAACGTTGTCCCCTTCGCGAGCTGAAATTGGGAAGATTTCCGTCCATTCCGGCGCATCTTCTTGGTAAGTGTTGATGACTTCGAAGAGGTCTTCTTTTTTAAGTAAGTCCACTTTGTTAATCAAGAGGTAAATTGGCGTGTTCTTGACGTCCTTCAAACGGTCGATGATGTAGTTGTCACCGGCACCTCGCTTCTTGTCCGCGTCAATCACAAACCAGATGGCGTCAGCTTCGTGCAAAGCAGAGAAAGCAGACTTCACCATGTAGTCCCCCAAAGAGTTTTGGGGTTTGTGGACACCAGGCGTGTCGATGAAGACAACCTGCGCATCATCCGTCGTATAGATTCCTTGAATCTTGTTACGAGTGGTCTGGGCCTTGTTAGACATGATGGCAATCTTCTCACCAACGATACGGTTCAACAAGGTTGACTTTCCGACGTTTGGGCGACCAATGATCGCCACGAAACCGGACTTAAATCCTTCTTTTGTCATAATTTATCCTTTCAGTTGGTAAATGAAACGAGAGAAATCCGTTTCGATTCCGAAAAAGTGCCAAAGGTGTGGCTGGAAGATCAAGAACAAGATAATCATTTCAGCAAACACTGATACCAAAACCATTCCGGCTGAAACGTCCTTTACGAGTCCAGCCAGCGGGTGGTAGCGCTTGTCGACCATGAGGTCAATCACGGCTTCCACGACGGTGTTCATGAACTCGCCATAGACAGCCAAGAAGACGGCAATCACGACCCAGAGCCATTCTGAACGGTTCAAGCCCAAGTAAAGTCCTGCTGCCAAAACGAAAATGGCAAAGCCGACATGGAAGCGCATGTTGCGTTCCCGAACGAGTACCAGGAAGATTCCCTTCAACGCGTTAAACATCGAACGGAAGAAATTCCGATTACGGGTGATTTGGTGTTTGTCTTGGTGGGCTTGTTGCTCACGACCAAGCGTTGAGCTTACTTCGTCTTGGTAAGTCGCCAGTTCGTCTTTTTGCACTGGTACTTTAACGTCGGAGTCCATAGTCATCTAAGATCTTCCTTTGCAAATCAAACATTTCTTTTTCTTCTTTGTCGCCAAGCATGTGGTCGTAGCCGTTCAAGTGCAAGAAACCATGCACGACTAAGAACCCAAGCTCGCGCTCAAAGGAGTGGCCCAAGTATTCCGCTTGGGATTCGATAATATCGACCGACACGAGGATGTCACCAATGTTCTTGGCGATTTCGGCATCCATGTCGGGGTCAGCCAGAACCGGGCTATCATCGCCATCTTCTTCAATGGCAAATGAGATAACGTCCGTTGGCTTATCCTTACCACGGTAATCGCGGTTATAAGCCTGAATGGCATCGTTGTTCATAAAGGTCACGGACATTTCCGTGTTGTCTGGCAAGTCAATGTACTTACCGGCATAGTCCAAGACGTAGGTTACCAAATCTTGGTGGAACTGTGTCACACCGTCTTTGGTTTGATCAATTAAAGCTAAATCCATTATGCTCGTCCTTCTTCACGTGCTTGTTTTAATTCGGCCAGCTTCTGGTCGGCTTCTTCGTAGGCCGTGACGATTTGTCCGACAACTGGGTGGCGGACGACGTCAGCTGAATCAAAGCGGACAAAGCCCACTCGGTTCACGTCCTTTAAAATCTTTTGAGCGGCAATCAATCCTGACTTAACGCCCTTTGGTAAATCGATTTGGGATGGATCCCCGTTTACCACCATCTTGGACTGAAAGCCAAGACGGGTCAAGACCATTTTCATTTGCGCGTTCGTGGTGTTTTGCGCTTCATCGACAATGATGAAGGCGTCATCCAGTGTTCGTCCACGCATGTAGGCCAAAGGCGCGATTTCGAGGACGCCCCGGTCGATGAGCCGTTCGACGTGGTCGGCACCAATCAAGGTGTTCATGGCGTCGTAAATCGGACGCATGTATGGGTCGACCTTTTCCTTTAAGTCACCAGGCAAGAACCCAAGCGACTCACCGGCTTCAACGGCAGGACGGGCGATGATTATTCGCTCGACCTCCCCCTTCTTCAGAGCGGCGACGGCCATGGCAACGGCCAAAAAGGTCTTCCCAGTTCCAGCAGCACCAATTCCAAAGGTTAAGTCATTGTGGTTGATGGCTGAGACGTACTGGCGTTGCCCGTAGTTTTTGACGCGAACGGAACGCCCTTTCTTATCCTTGATAATGGAACCCTGGTAGAGGTCCAAGAAATAAGAAATCGTCCCCTTTTCCGCCATTGTCGTAGCGGAAACCACATCGGCCGGACCAACCGTGATTTGCTTTTTAACTAATTCGGACAAGACCTCCAAGACCTTATAAGCCTTGGAAGGTGCCTCGTCTTCTCCGTTAATCGTGACTTGGGAGCCACGTACGTGCAGCTTAACGGACAGGCCTTCTTCAATCAGCATGAGAAGCTGATCCTTTGGACCGGTCAATTTCGTTTGCTGCTCCATGTTTTGAAAAGTAAAGATTTTTTCAGCTTGCGTTGTCAAGAATGGAATCCCTCAATTAAAGTATTTAACTTCCTTAATTCTAACACAAAAAAAGCCCGACAATGTCGGACTTTTCAGTCTAAATGACTTAAATTAGAGGGCAACAACTGATACTTCGTGATCAGCTGAAACCATAACGATCTTGTCACCAGCTTGGGCCAAACCTTGGTCCTTAGCAGCTGACTTAGCAGCAGCTTCGTCTGCTGAAGCAGACTTAACTGGAACAACACCGTTGTTCAAAGTCAATCCGTGCAATACGCGGTCGTTATCGTTCAAGGCGATAATTGGAGCGTTTGGACGGTGCTTTGAAACCATGCGTGCTTCGTAACCAGACTCCGTAGCAACAACAACGGCCTTAGCGGCAACTGAGTCAGCCAAACGAGCAGCTGCTGAAGCAACTGATTCGATTGCGTCGTTGTGGTAGAACGTTTCCTTGTGACGAGCGTAAAGTGGCAAGGCAGTTTCTGCCTTTTCATCCAACTTTGCCATCATCGTAACGGCTTCAACTGGGTATTCACCGTTAGCTGATTCACCTGACAACATCGTTGCGTCAGTTCCGTCGAATACGGCGTTAGCAACGTCGGCTGCTTCGGCACGCGTAGGACGTGGGTTGTCTTCCATTGAGTCAAGCATTTGAGTGGCAGTGATAACTGGCAATCCACGCTTGTTCATGTTGACGATCATTTCCTTTTGAATCAAAGGAACGTTTTCGGCTGGGATTTCAACTCCCATGTCTCCACGAGGAATCATCAAACCATCAGATACGTCCAAGACAGCATCCAAGTTATCGATACCTTCTTGTGATTCGATCTTAGGGATGATTTGAACGTGTTCCATGTTCTTTTCCTTCAACAAGGCACGGATGTCCAAAACATCTTCAGGCTTACGAACAAATGAAGCCGCGATGTAGTTAATTTCGTGGTCAAGACCGAAGCGGATGTCATCAGCATCCTTTTCAGTGATACCTGGCAAGTTGATTGAAACACCAGGTGCGTTAACACCCTTACGTGAACCGAGCAAACCGTGGTTTTCGGCCTTAACAACCAATTCCTTGTTGGCTTCGTCCTTTTCCATGACAGTCGTTGCAAGCAAACCATCATCAAAGAGCACTTGTCCGCCAACCTTCACGTCGTCGAACAATCCTGGGTAAGTAACAGCGATCTTGTCGTGCGTACCTTCCAATGATGCATCCATTGAGATACGGAATACATCACCAGTAGCGTACTTGATCTTACCGTCAGCTTGCTTCGTAGTACGGATTTCCGCACCCTTCGTATCAAGCAAACGACCAACAATCTTACCAGTGATTCGTTCAGCTTCGGCAACGTTCTTCATACGGCCTAACTGTTCTTCGTGATCACCGTGGGAGAAGTTGAAACGGAAAACATTCGCACCAGCTTCGATTAACTTCACAATGGTTTCGACATCAGATGATGAGGGACCAAGTGTTGAGACGATTTTCGTCTTTTTCATGGGTAAATTGCTCCTTTGAGATCTTGGTGAGTTGCGACACACAACTTCCTACAAACATTGTAATACACTCTATAACCAGTTCACAAGATAGAATTTAGTGTTTTTCTTTAAAAACGACGTTTTTTTCGCTCAAAAAGTCGGATAATGCCTGAAAAACTTCTTTAGAATCCGCAAGGCCATACTGTTTTGGAAGATTCTTCCGAATTTTCTCATTTGGCCAATATAAAGTAACGGGATTTTTTCCAGGGTAGCGTTGCATGATTTGCCAGAGTTGTTTCTTTTCTTGCTCGTCGTCTTCGCTCTTGTTCAAGCGGAGGAACCAGGTTCCGGTGGCGGTCGCTTCAGGCTGAGTCGTTTTGGACTTTGCCACCGTTTCTTGCCCCTGTGATTCCTTAAAACCAGCGGAATTACCAACCAGAGCATCCTGCTCGCGTTGCTTGTTCCCCTCGTTTGGGTTGACCCTCGAAAGTGAGTTGGCGATCAGCGAGAGCCCCTGACGGTACTCTGTCTTTCCCTTCAGCAAGAAGACCGCGCCAACCTTCAACTGGTCGGCTAAGCGCTCGAAAAGTTTTGGAAAGACCGTGACGTCGAGGGAGCCGGTCATGTCGGAAACAGAGAGGAAGGCCATTTGGTCCCCCTTCTTTGTCTTGATGACCTTCACCTGCTTCACCAATCCGTAGATGGCCGTCTGCTGATTTTCCTTCAAGGCGGCGATTGGCTGCACCTTGTTTTGGTCGTAGTCGGACTGGAAGGCTTCTGTTGGGTGTCCGGAGAGGTTGAAGCCGAGGACGTCCTTTTCCTTTTGGAGACGTTCGACGAGGCCGAAATCAGCGACCTTCTTCACTTTGGTTTCCTTCAACACCTGGTCACCGAAGGCGGCGGCCGTCAGCATGTCCGGAATGTTTTCAATCAGCTCGCGACGATTGTAGCCAAAGCGGTCGAGCGCACCGGCGTACACAAGAAGCGCCAACTCCTTTTCACGGCGCCACTTTTCAGGCAACGCCAGAAGCAGTTCCTGAATCGTCTTAAAGGGACCAACCTGCTCGCGAACTTCCAGGAAGTCCTTGATAAAGGGCGTGGAAAGTCCTGAGATGTTGGACAGACCCATGAGCAGGCTGTCATCTTGAATGGACCATTCTGCAGCAGAGCGGTTGATGTCTGGTCCAAGGACCTTCACCTGGCGGCGCTTAGCTTCAGACAGATAGCCCTGAGCCTTGGCTACACCCTGGTTGGCGTTTAACAAGGCCGTGTAGAAGGCAAGCGGTGCGTGCGCCTTCAAATAAGCCAGACTGTAGGACAACGTTGCGTAGGCAACGGCGTGGGACTTGTTGAATCCGTAGTTGGCAAACTGATCGATGTAGGCAAAGAGCTGCGTGGCTTCTTCCTTGGAGTGACCGTTTGCCACTCCACCCTTGATAAAGGCGACCTTTGACTCTTCCATCTGCTTCATTTTCTTCTTCGCCATGGCAGAACGGAGTGAGTCGGCCTGGGCCAGCGAGAAGCCGGCGTAGGCTTCGGCGACCTTCATAACCTGTTCCTGGTAGACCAGGATGCCGTAGGTTTCCGCCAGAATCTGATCCACGATGGGGTCGGACTTCGGAACGGGTTCCTGTCCAAGCCGGCGCTTGATAAAGGTTTCAATGTGCTGACTTGGACCCGGACGGTAGAGGGCTGTTGAGGCTACGATGAGTGAGAAGTTGTCCAGCTTCAAGCGCTGCAACATCCGCTGCATCCCCGCCGATTCAAACTGGAACACCCCGTTCGTCTGCCCGGCAGCAAACAGTCCGAGCGTCTTCTCGTCGTTCAAGGAAATCTTTTTGATGTCAAAATCACTGCCGAGGACCGGACGCGCCAACTCGATTCCCTTAGCGAGAATCTTTAGGGTCGTCAGCCCCAGCACATCGATTTTTAATAGTCCGAGTTCTTCGACGGGTCCCTTTGGCAGCTGGGTCATCAAATAGCCATCGTTTCCACGTTGAACGGGCAGCGTGTTAACCAGTGGCTGATCGGACAACACCACACCGGCCGCGTGGGTCGAGTAGTTACGGGGAAGGTTTTCAATCTTTTTAGCGGTCTTCAGTAGCAAGTCACCGAAGTCCAACTTGGACAAGGCAACTTCCAAACGGTTCTTTGGGTCTTCCAGCGTTTGAGCCAGGCTGACCTTTCGACCGTTCTTCCCTGCTGGAATGCAGTCGGTGAGCTTCTTTTGCTCCTTGGCATCCAAGCCAAACACACGACCAACGTCACGAAGCACCTGCTTGGCCGCCAACGTTCCGAAGGTGATGATTTGGGCAAAGTCCGCCTGTCCGTACTTATCGTGCAGGTAGGCCAGGAGTTCGTCACGACGGTCGTCGGGCCAATCGATATCGATATCGGGCATCTGAGCTCGGTCCGAGTTCAAGAACCGTTCGAAGAGCAGTCCTTCCTTGATGGGGTCCACGTTAGTGATACCCAGGCAGTAGGCCACCAAAGAGCCGGCTGCTGATCCACGACCCGCCCCCGTTTGCACGTGGTGGTCACGGGCGAACTTCAAAATGTCCCAAACAATGAGGAAGTAATCCGAGAAGCCCAGGTCAATGATAACCTTCAACTCCCGTTGCAATTGCGCCAGGTAGTTACTTGCGTCCTGCACCCCTTCCATCTGAAGCCGGCGTTTCAAACCGGCTTGCGCCAGGTTCGTTAGGTAGGTCGCTGAATCAAGGCCGGAATCCTGTTGGAAGACAGGCAGTGCGGGCTTCTTGAAGGCAAGCTCGACCTGCACCTTGTCCATCAAAGCAACGTTGTTGTCGTAGGCCTGCTTGAGTTCAGCACTCTGGTTGTAAGCGGCACGGAGTTCGGCTTCGTCCTTTAAGTAAAGGTTCCCTTTTTCGTGGGCCATGCGTCCCAAGCCGTCGGTCAAGGTTGTCCCGGCGTTAATGGAGCGGAGCACCTTAGCCGTGAAAGCGTCGTCTGGGTCCATGTAGTCCACGCGGTCCCAGGCCAAAAGTGGTAAGTCGTGTTCCTTGGCGTAGGCTGACAAGGACTTCTGTTGGACGAAAGAAAGGTCCGGGTTGAATCCGATATAGAGCTTGTCGATGGCGTCGACCTGCTTGTACAAGAGGTCCAGGTAGTTGTTGGCCGAGGCATCCGACGAGGAAATGAGCTGCCCGAGTTCGGATTCGGCTGTCAGCGTGAGCGCGATGCCGTCCAGGTGACCCCTTAGCATGGCAAAGGTCATCGGCTCGTCATCTAAGGTCATCTTCTTGGATGAGAGTTGCACCAGGTTTTGGTACCCTTCTTGGTTAATGGCCGTCAGTAAAACGGAGAAAGGCGTGGCGAGGTTGATTAAACCGTTCACCTGTAACTGAAGGGAAAAGATGGGCTTGATGTCTTTTTTCTTGGCTTCCTTGTAGAAGTCAACCAAGGAATAGAGCACGTTTTGTTCGGCGATGGAAACGGCCTGGTAGCCGCGCGCCTTGGCCGTGGAAACGATTTGCTCGATGCTGCTTGGGCTTTGGAGTAAGGAATAGCCACTTTTCACTTGTAAGGGTGCGTACATAGATGCCTCCAAAGAATCTTTCTTGCTACAAGCATTATATCGAAAATTTGTTCTCATTAGGTAGAAATTAGAGGATTTCTTTACGGGTCCCATCGAGACGTTCAAACTTTGTTTAGAAAAAGTCTGCTTTATTCCTTGAATATTCTACGAGAAAGCGTAAGATTGTCAGTAAATAAAAAAGGTGGTGAAAAAATGCGCTATATCGTAACCGCACTCTGGTCGGCCCTTTTTGGACTTTTGATTGGCTACTTGGTCGGTCAAATGACCTCTGTTGCATTCAACCCAGCCCTTTCTGCTTTGGTCACAATCATTGTTGGTGAAGCCGCATTGATCGTCGTGCCAGCCTTGTCAAAGGATAAGACAGAAGCTGCTAAGTAATCTTATATAAAAACAAAAACGCACCCAATCTTGGGTGCGTTTTTTTTAATACATCATGTCTTATCGAAACGGCCTCGAAACGCTTTTCTCCGCCAGTCTCGACACGTTTGATTACTTCGTCATCTCACTCGCTTCTTGAACGATTTCAAGCAGAACGTCCGTTACCTGTTCCATGACCTGCTTGGAAACAAATTCGAAACGTCCGTGCATGTTTTCGCCACCCGCAAAGAGGTTTGGCGTTGGCAAACCAAG
Source organism: Fructobacillus apis (assembly GCF_023893635.1). GTDB lineage: Bacteria > Bacillota > Bacilli > Lactobacillales > Lactobacillaceae > Fructobacillus > Fructobacillus apis. The sequence goes on from NZ_JAMWYK010000001.1 coordinate 50,712, forward strand.
GAAGGTGATCTTTGATCCGTCCGTTCCACCACGGACTGGCTCAACGACCGGTTCGATGTTTTGCTTCTTCATGGCACGTTCGGCCATGGCAACAATCTCTTGCTTATCCTTCAATATGTCGCCCATGTTGTGGTACTGGTCTTGTAAGTGTACTGAGACACGTTCTTGACCAAAGCCCTTGTTCAGCTCATCAGCGATAGCTTGCAACTTCGCCTTCTTGGCTTCAAACGCTTCCTTATCATGGTCACGAATGATGTAAGCCATCTTGGCTTCATCCGGCGTTCCCGTCAAATCGCAGAGGTGGTAGAAGCCTTCACGCCCCTCCGTCTTTTCGGGGCGTTCGTTGTCTGGCAAGGCGTTGTGCAAATCGATGGCCACCTGCAAAGCGTTGACCATCGTGTCCTTAGCTGTTCCTGGGTGGACGTTTTGTCCCTTGATGTCAATCTTGGCACCAGCAGCGTTGAAGGTCTCCCACTCGAGTTCACCGAGCGGTCCCCCATCAACCGTGTAGGCGAAGTCCGCACCAAAGGCTTTCACGTCGAAGTTGTCGGCACCGCGTCCAATTTCTTCGTCGGGTCCAAACCCAAAGGCCAAAGGTCCGTGCTTCACTTCCGGGTGCTCAATCAAATAATCGATGAGCGCCAAAATTTCAGCGACTCCCGCCTTGTCATCGGCACCGAGCAAAGTCGTTCCGTCAGTCGTAATCAGGTCGTGTCCCTTGTAGTTGTGCAAGTTTGGGAAGACCTTCGGATCCAAGGAGAAACCGGAATCACCCAATTCGATAATGGATTGGCCGTCGTAGTTTTTCACTTCCTGCGGGTTCACGTTCTCGCTGTTAAAGTCAGCCGTGTCCACGTGGGAGATGAAGCCGACGGTTGGTGCGTTGTCCACGCCGTTTGCCGAGAGCTTGGCGAAGACGTAGCCGTCCTTCATGGTTTGTACGTCGGAAACCCCCATCTCTTGCAACTCAGCAGCCAAATTCTTCAAGAAGGCGACTTCCTTTGGGTCAGAAGGAATCGTTTTTGATTCTTCGTTCGAACGGGTATTAATCTTCACGTCGCGCAAGAAACGTGTGATGAGCTTAGGGTACTTTTCTGACATAATGGCCTCCTTTTGCCTCAACGATGGCTGGTTTACTTAAGCAAACTGCTTAGAGATAGGTATAGGGATCCGTGTTAACTTGGCTTGAGATGGCGGTCACGCCATCGCCGAACCATTGTTCAACAAGGTGCTGCATTGGTTTTTTGGCCAGCGCCTCCATGTGATGGTCGGGGTCGAGCACGGCAAAATCGGACGCGAGGATGTCGTGTCCCACGTGGTAGTAAACATCGGCGGTGATGTAGAGGTCGGCCCCGAGCGACTGGGCACGCCGCCAGAATTTGCCACCGTCGCCGCCCAAGACGGCGACGGTTTTAATGACCATATCCGGATGCTTGGCAATCAAGCGTAGCTGATCAACTCCGCAGATCGCCTTCACCTGCTTGGCGTAGTTCGACAGCTTTACCGGCTCCTTCAAGTGTCCGATGCGACCAAGGCCTGCTTCGGCGTCGTTTTCATCGACCATCAACGGCTTCGCATCTTCGATGTCAAAGGCCGCACAGAGCATGTCGTTCAAGCCGCCCTTTGCCGAATCCAAGTTCGTGTGCGAGGAGTAAACGACGATGTCATGCTTAATCAGATCCGCGTACATCTTGTTCTGCGGGTCCGACAAGTCCAAGTTCTTCGCTGGGAAGAACAGTGGCTCGTGGTGGGCCCAGATGAAGTCCACGTCGTTTTCAATGGCTTCTTGCACTATTTCAGGCCGCACGTCCAAGGCGGTCATCACCTTCTTGATTTCCTGCTTTGGGTCACCAATCTGCAAACCGGTTGGATCGCCCTTTTCAGCCAATGCCTTAGGGGCAAAAGCTTCAATTTTGTCTACTAAATCCTGTGCTTTAACCATGGAAAACCTCCGAATCAATGGCTTCAATCCATTCTTTGACTTCCTGATACTTAGGTAAGGCCGTCTGGCCGCTCTGTTCCAAGCGGTCGACGACCTGGGCGTAGCGGTCGCGTTCGTGCTGCCACTTTGCCTTGAAAATTGGTCCCTGTTTTTTGCGTAAGATTGGGCCAAAAGTCAAATCCGCCCGTGACAACGTTTGCTCGCCTGGACGAGCCACGATGATTTCATAGCGGTGACGGCCTTCGGCCACCATTTCCTCGTGCTGAATGGCATAACCGTTTTCAACCAACCAGGCGCGCAAGGCGTCCTGATCCGTATTCGGTTGCAAGACCAACTGCGGGAAAGTCCCCAATTCCTTCTTCGCGTCTAAAATCTTTTTGATGAGCAAACCACCCATCCCGGCAATCACGACAGAATGCACGTTGTCGTCCTTGCTCAACGCGGCCAAGCCATCGGCCAAACGACAGTCGATTCGGCTGCTCAGCCCTTGTGCACGAACCGTGCTCTTGGCGTTTTCGAGCGGTCCCTTCGCCACTTCACCGACGATGGCTTCCGGACTCTTCTTTTGTTCGACCAAATAGGTCGCCAAGTAGGCGTGGTCGGAACCGATGTCAGCCATCTTGGCTTGGTCATCCACCAGGTTGGCGACGGCTTCTAATCGTGGTGTGAGCTTAATTTGGGACATGAAAGACTCCTTAAAATCAAAAGGTTGTAAACGAATTATTAGATTACTCTAATTATACGGGTTCAAAACCTATTCGGCAATCCAATCAAGGGAAATAAAAAAAGCCCTAAGGGCTTTTTTATCGATGAGCGTACTGTCGACGTTTTGCTGCACCATCTGAATCACCTGGTAGAATTCATTTTTCTTCAAAGTTTGAATGTAAACCGGATGTCTTTTGCTCAGATCAAAGGAATAAATTTGACTGGTATTAATCTGACCAATCACTTGATAGCCCTTCAAATCGAATCGTGCCTTCCAATTTCGTAACTGACTGGTTATCGGAAGGAGAATGGCCATTTTCGTGACGCCATGGTAGTAATTCGTTGAAATCACAAGTGCAGGACGACGCTTTTTAATTTCAATTCCTAGTGCAGGGTCAAAGTCTACCCAGATAAGATTTCCCTGCTTCGGCCGGTACATGACTATTCTCCAATTTCGGATTCGAAAAAGGAAATTGGGTCTTCCCCTTCGTATTCGCTTCCTGGAGCTGAGTCCGCAAACTTAAAAGGGACCCTTGGCGACAAAATCAGCGTTCCGTCCCCCTCTTCGAAGACAACATACTGACTACCCGCTGTGAGATTGAGTTCTTCTGGCAACGTTAAGGTATAGGAATCACCGTGTTCACGTAAAGTTGTAACCGTCATTTCAAATCCTCCTGTTTTTTCTTTTATTATACGGTCACCCCCAGCCAATCCCCTATAGCCCTGTCCTAACTAACATTTAGGCAACAAAAAAAGCCGTTTCCGGCCTTCATTTTAATCATTTTCAAGTAACTTTTTAACTGGCGCAAAAGTTCTGCGGTGGATGGGACATGGCCCCAACTTCGCCAACCCTTCCATGTGCGCCTTGGTGCCGTAACCATCGTTTTGTGAAAAGCCGTAACCAGGGTATTCCTTGTCATAGGCCTTCATCAACGAATCACGGGTCACCTTGGCAAGGATGGAAGCCGCACCGATGGAATTAGAGCGGGCGTCACCCTTGATGAGAGACTGCTGCTGGATGGGCAGGTCAACGTTCATGGCGTCGACGAGCATGTAATCAGCGGGCACGTCCATGGCCAAAACTGCCTGCTTCATGGCTTCACGACTGGCCTGGTAGATATTGATTTCGTCGATGCGAGCGGCGTCAACGATTCCGATGCCGTAGTCAATGGCCTGTTCCTTGATTTTCGAAACGAGGTCGTCTCGGACTTTTTCGGAAAGCTGCTTGGAGTCGATGACACCGTAGACGTCGAAGTCGGCTGGTAAAATCACCGCTGCCGCGACAACGGGCCCCGCAAGCGGTCCCCTACCAACTTCATCAATGCCGGCTATCGCCTGAAAACCCTGCTCCCACAATTCAGACTCGAAGCTAAAGCGGGTCATGAAGTCAGCCTTCAATTTGGCCTTCTTCTCCAGGCGCTTGTCGTAGCTCGCAAGCGCGGTCTTTACGCCGGCTCGCTCGTCTAAACGCCAAGCGGCCAAAGTTGATTCGGTAACGTTCTCTTCTTTTAAAGCAGCCTTAATCGCCGCAATCGTCTCAGTCATGTTCGTGATCCAGGGTGTAGCGGCCCAGTTTACCTGAGCGGAGGTCGTTTAGCATCCTGACGGCTGCCTTGTCGTAGTCATCCTTAAAGCCGAGCTTCGAAGTGATTTCCAAGAGCACCTCGACGTCGGTCATGGTGTCAAAGGCGTCGTCAGCTAAGTGGTAGCGGTCGACAACGGCCTGTGGGTTATAACCACGGTAAAAGGCCAACAAAGCTAAAGCCGCGTCATCAGTGGCAAAGATGGTGTCCTTGATGGCACCGGTCAAAGCCAATCGCTGACCAGTCTTTGGGTCTTCAAACTTTGGCCAGAGGACACCTGGTGAGTCCAAAATTTCAAGACCAGTTGACGTCTTTAACCAGGCGACCTTCTTCGTGACACCAGGCTTGTTAGCCGTGATGGCCACGTTCTTTTGCACCAAGTGGTTCAGCAAAGTGGACTTCCCGACGTTTGGAATTCCGGCCAACATCACGCGGATGGGACGGTCGTGAATCCCCTTCTCTTCTTGGGCGGCAATTTTATCCGCCAAGATATCCTTGGCCTTCTTTGACATGACCTGCGCGGTCTTAGGTCCACGCGTGTCCAAAACAGCCACGTGGAGGCCCTGCTTTTCAAAGTAGTTCTTCCAAGCCGTGGTTTCTTTAGGATCCGCCAAGTCCGCCTTGGTCAAAACAAGCAGACGTGGTTTATCACCAATCAGCTTATCCACTTCGGGATTTCTTGATGAAAGTGGCAAACGGGCGTCTACCAATTCAAACACAATATCGACCAGGGAAAGGTTTTCACGCATCAAGCGGAAAGCCTTGGCCATGTGGCCTGGATACCATTGAATATTCTTTCCCATCGAAATTCCTTTCTAACTAACGAGAAGCCTGGTACTCGGCCCAGGCTTCATCAAAAATCGTCATGGACATCAGGTAGGATGCTGATGTCTCTAAGTATTCGGACAGTTCGTCAAAATCCATGGACTGCTTTGGAAAAGCGGGGTCCAAAAAGGCGTTGTTGGCGAATTGTTGGATTTCAGTTGCGGCAACTGCATTGCGGTTGGTCATGAGCCAACCGTAAAAGCTCCGTGATTTACTGGGCATTCTTCATTACTCCGGTAAAGTTAAATTTGTTGTCTTGTAAGTTCAATTCTGAAGCGCGAATTGACCAAGAATTCTTCTTGGTTAACTGCGTCAAATCCAAAGCGATTTGCTTTTGGTCCGGTTGGACTTGAACGCCCTTTGGACCAGAATACATTTCCTTCACGTAACCCAAGGCCACGTTGACTGGCAAGTCGAGCTTCCCGAGTTCAACCTTTTGCACGTCCATGATGACGTTGCCGCCTTCGGCAACCTTAGGCAACATCGTCAACTTCGTGTCCAGCTTTTGGCCGTAAATCTTAACCGTACCAGAAGCCGTCACGTTGTCTTGGTTCACCTTGAAGTCGAATTGACCGTTTGACTGTTCGTTTAAGTACGTCTTGGCTAAGGCGTTCAATTGGTCACGGTTCAGTGACAAGTCAACGGTTGTTTCGTTTTGCTTAGGCTGTGAGACAAAGCTCGTGCGCGTTGGCACCATGGCCAAGTAGGCCGTGTAGGCACCACCAGCCAGGATAGCGACAATTAATAACCAAAATAAGAAAAACCAAATCGAACGACGTTTCTTCATGACAGCCTCTTTTTAATCTTCTGCTTCAAACAAAATAGCCAAGCAACCCATCCCCGTGTGCGTCGCAATCAATGGTGAGGCGACCATCACTTCGATGTTTACATCAGGCCAGATGGTGTTTAGTTCATCGGCCATGGCTTGTGCTTCTTCGGGGATACCCGTGTGGGTCACACCGATTGAAAGCATCTTTTTCTTGGTCTTCATCTCGTCAACGACCTTTTGGTTGAAGGCCTTGATGGTCTTCATTCCGCGGCCCTTCACGACGACGTCGACCTTTCCTTCGTCGTCGACCTTGGCTCCGACCTTGATATTCAAGACGTTACCAATGAGCCCCTGTGTCTTAGACAAACGACCACCGGCAACCATGTTGTCGAGTGAACGGAATGACAAGTAGATGTGCGTCTTTGAACGGGCATCTTCAGCTGCGGCGATAACTTCTTCTAAGCTACCACCCTCGGCCGCAACCCGAGCAGCCGCAAGGACCACAAAGGCTTCGGCTTGATCGGCTTGGCGAGTGTCAAACGTTTCCACGTTCCCCTTGACCAAAGCACCAGCTTGGCGGGCGGCGTTCACCGTTCCAGACAAACCGGATGAGATGTGCATGGACAAGATGTCCATTTCAGGGTCTTCCTTCAAGCATTCTTCGTATGTTTCTTGGAACACACCGATGGATGGTTGAGAAGTTTGTGGTAAGTTCTGGCTCTTTTCCATCTTGTCCAAGAACTCTTCTGGTGTAATCGTCACACCGTCCTGGTAGATTGTGTCATCGATTTGAACAGTGAGGGGCACGATCTTAATGTCGTACTTTTCCAACTCTTCCTTCGTGAACTTTGCACCAGAATCGGTAACAATTTTAACCTTCGTCATGACTGCCTCCTAATGGCTTTCGTTTATACAATAAGAATTCAATGGCTTGCCCGTTGTCCTCGTCTTTTTGAGAGGAAACGAGTTCGAAAGACGCGTTGTCGACTGGCTCGACAAAGGTATCCCCGTCAAAGTCACCGGCGACCTTTGTGATGGACAGTTCCGTTGCGATTGGCATCAGGGACTTGTAGAGGGTTGCCCCTCCGGCCACGGTGACCAAGCGTTCGGACGTTAACTCCGCGTCGATGAGGTTTTGCAACTCACGGAGGGAGTGCACAACCGTCACCTCTTCATAACCGGGGTCGAAGTCGAGCTGGGTGCTCAAAACGACCATCTTCCGTTTTGGTAAGGGGCGCCCGATGGATTCCCATGTAGCACGTCCCATTACCATTGTAGAATTGATGGTCTCTTTTTTAAAGTGGGCCAAGTCCTTTGGCAGGCGCCAAGGTAGTGTGCCGTCTTTACCGATGGCGTACTTGTCGTCTTCAGCCCAGACCATTCGAACTGTCTTCATTTAGGCCTCCTTTGTAAAGGCGCGAATCGCCTCTGCATCGTTGTCTAATTCATTTAGAACAACAGCGTGTTCAATTTGTTTTAAGAGATTGCCCAAAGCGGGCCCTGGCGTGGCCAGGCCCTCTTTGATTAACTGTCCCCCGTTCAAGGCGAGCTCGCGTGGTGAACGGATGGCCAGGCTTGAAAGGGTTTCTCGTACTCGCGTTCGCACTGCTTCGTCTACCTCGAGGATGGCGAGGGCTTCGACCAGTGCATCTGACAGGTCGTTTACCCGGTACAGGTCCCAGACCGTTGCCTTTTCAGGTGCTTGTACGATCGGTGCCAGACGGGTCACCGTTCCCATAATTTCACGGGAAAGCTTGTAGCTATGAAGCTCCTTTTGGAGTTCGTCGGCTGATAAGCCAGCGGTGCCGAGGTACAAAAGCCAGCAAACAGGTAGTGTCTTTGGCTGTTTCTTATCGAGGTGTTTAGCCAAGTGCAAGACGTGCTCGGCACTCATCATTCCCGCTTCACCCGGCATGTGACTGAGCAAATCGACGTCGACGAGGTCGCGCAAGCCATCCCCGGCCGCCTGTCCCATCAGAAGCTTTTCGAACTCCACCTGGATACGTTCAATGGCGATCTTCTCCAAGTTCGGTGCGAGGTCCTTCAGGGCGTCCCGCGTCTTCTCTTCAATGCTGAAGCCGAGCTTGGAAGCGAAGCGCAAGGCACGCATCATGCGGAGCGCGTCTTCAGTAAAGCGCTCGTGGGCGACACCAACGGCCTTGATTTGCTTGTGCTTCAAATCGGTGAGGCCGTCAAAGTGGTCAATGACATCCCCGTTTGCCGCGAGGGCAAAGGCGTTGATGGTGAAGTCACGGCGCTTCAGGTCTTCGGACAAAGAACGAACAAAAGTCACGGAATCGGGACGACGGAAGTCCGTGTAGGTGGATTCCGTACGGAAGGTCGTGATTTCGTAGCCTTCACCGTGGTCTAAGACCATGACGGTTCCGTGCTGAATGCCGGTGTCGACCGTCTTTTGGAAGATTTCTTTAATCTCCTTGGGGTAGGCGGACGAAGCGATGTCGACGTCATGGATGGCCTGGCCTAAGATCATGTCCCGAACGCATCCGCCGACAAAATAAGCCTCGAAACCGGCATCGTTGATTTTTTCTAGGATGGGCTTTGCAGCCTCTAATTCACTCGGTACTTGATCAAAGTGCATTTGGTCACCTCATGTTGGAAATTACACTACCTCTTATCTTAGCAAGAATTCTAGTCAAATGCACGCTGCTGGTCATGAAAAAACGGCAGCCCGAAGGCTGCCTTAAAACGTGATGCCCCATTTCAAAACGACGTGTCCAACGACCAAGTTGCACGTCTCATTCCAAGTTCGAACGCGAACGCTTAGAATTCTAGGTCAGCGAGACGTTCCGCAAGGTCGAAGTCATCGGGGTTCAACGCGACCACCTTCTCCAAGGTTGCCTTTTCATCCTTCACCGCACCGGTTTCGTGGTAGAAGTCGGCGAGGTCTTGTAGGAACTCGATGTTTTGTGGGTAGTCGACCTTGGCGGCTTCGAAGAACTCCTTAGCTTTTTCGTCGTCTTCCAAGGCGTGGTAGGCACGACCAAGGTCCCAGTTGAACTTTGGATCAACAAGGTCCTTGTCCTTGGCCTGCTTAATCAAAGCAACCACGGCGTCCATGTCGTGCAAGGCCAAGTGGAAGTCCGCAAAGGACAGGATGGTCGTGATGTCCATGTCGTCAAGTGAGAGTGACTTCTCGAAGTATTCCTTTGCGAGATCGTCTTCTTGCATTCGGAAGGCCAAGTCGGCGGCCAAACGGAACAATAATGGATTCGTTTGATCGTATGAAATACCCGCTTGGTAAGTTTGAAGGGCTTGCTTTTGTTCCTGCTTCTTTTCTTGGCTTTGTCCAAGTAATGGATAGACCGATGTGTAGTGTGGGTCTTGGTCCAAGATGTCTTCGTACAACTCGATGGCCTTGTCGACATCCCCTTGTTCTTGGTACAAAAAGGCCAACTGGAATTTCGTGTCGATGGTTAAGTCAACGGGCTTAATCTGTTCAAGGTAAGCAATGGCGTTATCAACGTTTCCGACCGCGGCGTAGGCCGTACCGATGCGGGCAGCCAAATCAACTTGAGCGATGTGTCGTTGACCCTGTAACAAGAGGCCACGGTACAAGGCAATGGCCTTGTTGTACTCCCCCGTTGAGAAGTAGAACTCACCGAGCGCAAAGGCCACGATTGGTTCTTCAGGGGCGAGTTCACGTGCCTTCTTTAATGACAACTCAGCGGATTCATTCAACCCTTCTTGTTGGTAGAGGTCGGCCTTCACCATCAAAGCTTGTAAGTAGGCTTCGGAATCCGGACTGATTTGTGCCAGGTAATCCTGTGCTTCTTCCAGCTTATCTTCTTCGATAGCCATTTCAGCCAAGGCGGACTTCAACTGGTCTTCGTCCGGGTACTTTTCTAAGAGGTGCTTATAAGCGGTTTTGGATTCATCCACAAAACCCATGGCGTAAAGATCTTCTGCCAATGAGAAAACCATGTCGTCGTCATCTTCTTTCAAAGAGGAAACAAAGGCGGCCTTGGCCTTTTCAACCTGGCCGAGCCGCAAAGCGGCTAACATTTCTTCTGCGTAATTCGTCATGAAAACACCTTTCCAAACTCTGTTTTATCAATACTCTATTATACTAAGCACTCTTCAAAAGCACAAAATAAAGCTGGTCATAATTTCAATTTCGCAATAGACCAATTCGTGCTAGAATAAATTTATTGGCATTTTTCTTTAAACCAAAATTTTAGATTTTTTAGAAAGGACAAGCGATGTACTCACTTACTAAAAAACGTTGGCAAGCCATCCACGAAAAAGACGCTTCTTACGACGGTGAGTTCATCTACGGGATTTTAGACGACCACCGGGTCTGCTGCCCTTCCTGTCCAAAAGAACAGAGTTGTGTTCCAGAAGAGGTTGAAATCTTCAAGACGACCGATGAAGCTTTATTCGAAGGCTTCATCCCCTGCCCTGAATGTCACCCCTTCGGTGATTTAACCGATAAAGAGAAGCTCGTCTACGACGTGAAAGTATACTTGGCACACAACTACCAAAAGCGATTGACCCTTGAATCAATCGCCGAGGAATTTGAGGTTTCAAGCGGTGTCTTGCACCGCGCCTTCATGTCCGCAACAGAAGAAAGCCCACAGGCTTACCTCGTTCGCCTTCGCATGTACCATGCAAAGAAGCGCTTGAAGGAAACAAACGAAGGTGTTGCCGTCATTGGATTAAAGGTTGGTATCCCAAACCTCTCCTACTTCAACACGGTCTTCAAGCAACAAGTTGGTATGACGGCTGTTCAATACCGAAAGCAAGGCTAAGGCCACCATTTGCAATCCCATTCACCTTGTCCTAAAGTGGACTTGTGAATGGGATTTTTGCATAAAGGAGGTTTTTTATGTACACGGATTTGACTGGAAAAGTCGCCGTTATCACCGGCGGTTCCAAGGGAATCGGACAAAGCATCGCCCTCCGCTTTGCCCAAGAACAAATGAAGGTGGTCATCAACTACCACTCTGACAAAGCAGGCGCCGATAAAGCGGTGAACGCCATTAAGGAAAACGGTGGTGACGCCGTGGCGGTTCAAGCCGACGTTTCAAAAGAGGAAGGCGTGAAGGCCCTCCTAGAAGCGGCGGACCAAAACTTCGGTGGCATGGACATCTGGGTGAATAACGCGGGGATGGAATTGAAGTCGAAGACCCACGAAGTGAGCCTGGAAGATTGGAAGAAGGTCTTGGACATCAACTTGACCGGTGTCTTCCTTGGCGCAAAGGAAGCCTTGAACTACTGGCTACCTAAGAAGCAACAAGGTGTCATCATCAACATGTCCTCCGTCCATCAGCAAATCCCATGGCCAACCTTTGCATCCTACGCGACGGCCAAGGGTGGCGTTAAGCTCTTTACCGAGACACTCGCCATGGAATACGCCCCTCAAGGTATTCGGGTGAACAACATCGCCCCAGGTGCGATTAACACGCCAATCAACGCCGAAAAGTTTGCGGACCCAGAACAATACAAGGCCACACAGGACATGATTCCAATGGCTAAGATTGGTGATCCGGAAGACGTGGCGAACGCTGCGGTCTGGCTGGCATCCAATCAATCGAAGTACGTCACCGGTGACACGCTCTACGTCGACGGTGGTATGAAGCTCTACCCCGCCTTCAAGGATGGTAAGGGCTAATCATCAATTCAAGCAAACAAAAAGACGGACAGTCAAAACTGTCCGTCTTTTTTTATACCCATTTTAGTGTGCGCCAATTTGGAAAGGCGTTTCCTTCCTCTTCGTCTCGGTTCAACGAATAGGAATGAACGAGGGCTTGGCGGGTAAAGTCCGCGGCGGCCCGGGATGCTTCGTTCAAATCTAAGTTGTCGGCTAAGAACCCAGCCATGGAAGCGGCAAGTACACAACCAGAACCGTGGTTGTAAGCATCGTTTAAAGCATCGTAGTGCAACACAACGCCGTGGTTGCTTTCATCAATCAAGACGTCCGTGTACTGCCCCTCAAGAATCCCTTCACCAGCCTTCAAGTAGATAGCACAACGTACCAGGTGGCTAAGGTCTGCCGCCAAGGTCAAGGCGCCGTTTCGACTCTTTGGTGCTGTTCGGTCCTCATCATCCAAGAGGAGCATGGCTTCGTTTAGGTTCGGCGTGGCAACGGAGGCAACTGGCAAGAGTTTTTCCCGGTAGGCCTTAATGACATCACGGCTCAATTCCGTTTCGCCCTCCTTAAAGGACATCACGGGGTCGACCACAACGGGGCCGAAGTAGTCTTTTAAGAAGTCGGCGACCGCCTCAATCTGCTCGACGGAACGTAGCAAGCCGATCTTAATGGCAGAAAAGCGTTCCACTTGGTCAAGGCTGTCGAGTTGAGCCTGAAAAGTCTCGATTGGGACAGGATCAATTTGAACCCCGTCTTTTTTGATGGAAACAATGGAGGAAATAACGGCAAAGCCCGCCATCCCCATCGTGGTAAATGTTGCTAAATCTGTCTGGAGTCCTCCGCCTGCAAGCGAATCGGAACCAGCGATGGTCAATATCTTTTTAACCATTGTAAAATCCCTCCTCTAAAGAAAAGACTGGCGGTAAAGCCAGTCTTTTGGTTGCGACGACCTCATTTTTGCTAAGCACACTTACTACTTGCTTGCTTTCTTTGTGGCCTTTTTTGTTGACTTCTTGGTTAAAGTCTTCTTTGAATCTTTTTCAGTCTTTTCTTCTTCGCCAGGTGCCTTTGGCTTGTCCCATGAGACGAAGTCACAGTCTGGATAACGGGAACAACCGTAGAACTTACGACCACGCTTGGTCTTTCGTTCAACGACCTGTCCCTTATGACACTTTGGACATTCAATACCAATCTCTTGGACGATGGCCTTTGTGTTTCGACAGTCTGGGAAACGAGAACAAGCGTAGAACTTTCCGTAACGGCCCATCTTGATAACCATTGGGGCACCACAGACTTCACAGTCCATGTCGGCGAGTTCGTCGTGCATCGTAATCTTTTCCAGCGTCTTTTCGGCTGACTCCACTTCCTTTGCAAAAGGCTTGTAGAATTCGTCAACGACTGGGACCCACTTCTTCTCCCCGACTTCGATGTCATCGAGTGAGTGTTCGACCTGGGCCGTAAACTTCGTGTCCGTGATGTCCGGGAACTTATCGTCCACGATGTTTTGCACCACTTCACCAAGTTCAGTTGGCACGAACTTACGGGCGTCAACACGGACGTAGTTGCGTCGTTGGATGGTGTCCAACGTTGGTGCATAGGTTGATGGACGACCAACACCGTTTTCTTCCAAGGCCTTGATCAAAGCGGCTTCGGAATAACGAGCTGGTGGCATCGTGAAGTGCTGTTCTGGATTTGTCTTCGACAAGTCCACGCTGTCCCCTTCAGCCAGCTCAGGAAGCAGGTTGTCCTTTTCCTTTGCGGCTGGGTAGGCCTTCGTGAACCCTGGGAACTTCGTCTTTGAACCGTTGGCATGGAAAAGCACACCGTTTTGTTCAACCGTAACGGCCATGGTGTCCAGAATTTCTGGTGTCATCAATGACGCAACGAAGCGTGACCAAATCAAAGAGTAGAGCTTGAATTGATCGGGCGTCAACTTATCCTTGATGGAGTCCGGCGTCTTCGTAACATCCGTTGGACGGATGGCTTCGTGGGCGTCTTGTGCTCCTTCTTGCGGCGTACCGGCCACTGGCTTGTGGCTTGAGTATTCTTCGCCCCAAGTGTCGTGGATGTAGTGCGCAGCCGCGTTCTTTGCAACGGATGATAAACGCGTGGAGTCGGTACGCATGTACGTAATCAATCCGACCTGACCCAAGCCCTTTCCAAGGTTGATTCCTTCGTAAAGCTGTTGGGCAGTCATCATGGTCTTACGCGTCCGGAACTTCAACTGCGTGTTGGCCGTTTGCTGCATCGTTGATGTCGTGAACGGAGGTTGTGGCTGACGCTTACGTTCCTTAGCCTTCACGGATGAAACCGTGAATGGCTTTGTCGTGTCTAAGTCAGCCATCACACTCTGCACGGCGGCGTTGTCAGGAAGCGGTTGCTTCTTGCCGTCAAATCCGTAGAAGTTCGCCTTGAACTTTGAACGGCCCTTCTTGAATTCAGAATCCAGCGTCCAGTATTCTTCGGGCTGGAAGGCCTGAATTTCCTTTTCACGAGCGATGATCAAACCGAGGGCAACGGACTGCACACGTCCGGCTGACAAACCACGCTTCACCGTCTTCCACAAGACGGGTGAAATCGAGTATCCCACCAATCGGTCAATAATACGACGGGCTTGTTGGGCGTCGACCAAATCCTGGTTAATGGTACGTGGTTCCTTAAAGGCGTTTTTAACCGTGTCCTTCGTGATTTCGTTGAAGACCACGCGGTTCGCCTTTTCTGGGTCCAAGCCCAAGATGTATTGTAAGTGCCAGGCAATGGCTTCACCTTCACGGTCCGGGTCGGATGCGAGGTAGACTTGCTTGGCAGCCTTAGCGGCCTTCTTCAGGTCCTTGATGACAGGTCCCTTACCGCGGATGTTAATGTACTTTGGTTGGTAGTCTTGTTCGACATCGACACCTAGCGTGGACTTTGGCAAGTCACGAACGTGCCCGATGGAAGCCACCACTTGGTAGGTGGAGCCCAAGTACTTTTCAATGGTCTTCGCCTTTGAAGGTGACTCCACGATCACCAATTTTTTATTTTTAGCAGACTTAGTCGTCTTCTTACGAGTCGTTGTTTTCCGAGTCGTCGTTTTACTGGTCTTCTTTTCTACCACAAAAGATCCTCACAGTTCTCGATTTCAAAATCTCATAGCATTCAGAATATCAAATGACACAGAAAAGTACCAGCCAATCTTGATAAATTAGCCGAAAAAGACACCTTTCTTCTATAGAATAGCGAGATTTTCTAATTTATGAGCTTCACAGCTCTCATAATAGCACTGGCCGAACACGCTGGCAAGCTACCGGCTTCAATGAGCTCGTTGCAGCCCACTGATTCTAAAGAAAAGATGGAACCAGGGACGGCCATCACCTCCCGGTTATTTTGGAGCGCTAAGTTGGCTGTGATGAGCGAGCCCGACTTGTGTTTGGCTTCGACGACCAAAGTCACGGACGACAGGCCCGCAATAATCCGGTTTCTTTCTGGAAAGTGCCCACGGTGAGCCAGCGTATCTGCGGGATACTCGGACAATAACAGCCCCTGCTGGCTAACTTCCTGTTGAATTAAGTGGTTCACGTAAGGATAGGAACGGTTCAGTCCGGCAGCGACAACTCCAATGGGGACGCCGCCAGCAGAAATGGTGATTTGGTGCGCCATGACGTCGATTCCCTTCGCTAAACCGGAGACAATCCCTACCCCGTTTTCAATCACTTCCGGGAGTAGCTTTCTCAGTGCTTTTAAGCCATAGTGTGTAGCGGTTCGGGTACCCACAACTGATACAAGCGGTAACTGCAACGACCGTAAGTCGCCCCGGTAGAAAAGAATAAGCGGTGGCTGGTAACTCTGGCGCAACATCTCCGGATAGGCCGCGTCAAAGTAAGTGATGAA
Source organism: Fructobacillus apis (assembly GCF_023893635.1). GTDB lineage: Bacteria > Bacillota > Bacilli > Lactobacillales > Lactobacillaceae > Fructobacillus > Fructobacillus apis. Next base: position 66,017 of record NZ_JAMWYK010000001.1, read on the forward strand.
GGGCTCTCGTGCTACCTGTACATCAAGCGAATGTTCCACTTCTTGGATGGCTTTGTCGTAGTTTTCAAATAATGCCCAATCCTTTGCGCTGATGTGACCCCCGTAGAGTACAAAGCCCAAGGCCGCCTTCGACCAAGGATAATGTCGTTTCATCCGTCCGGTTTGAATGGCTTCAATCACCCGTGCTTCTTTCGTTCGTCCGAGCCCCTTGGTTAAATGGATGGCTAGTAAAAAATCGCGTTCTTGCATCGTCTTCCTCCTTTAGTAAGTGATACGAAGAGGAAGATACACCGTCACCTTTTAGCCAAATAAAAAGAGCAGTGGCGTTTAGCCCTGCCCTTCAACGATTTCTGAAAGCACCGCCCAGCGGTCCATCTTTTCGTCTAGTTCTGCTTGTGTCGCTTCCAAATCCTTTTGGATGACGGCAATCTTTTCATAGTCAGATCCGTTTTCAACGATTTCCTCGTTGCAACGGTCAACCTTTTCTTCAAGTGCTGCGATTTCATCTTCAATCACAGCCCATTCTTGCTTTTCTTTATAAGTTAACTTACGAGGCTTTGGTTTATCAGAAGCTGCATCGCCCTCGTTTTTGACTTTGCCAGCGTCCGTCTCTGCAGTGGTTGAAGAAGGCGTCGAAGCACTCTCCTTTGCGAGCACAACGTCGTCCAAGTAGGCCGAGAAGGCCCCGTTATAACGGTCGACAACGCCATCCCCTTCCAGGTAGTAACCGAAGTCGGCCACGGAATCCAGGAAGTAACGATCGTGGGAAACGGTGATGACCGTTCCTTCAAAGGTCTGCAAGAAGTTCTCCAAGACCGTCAACGTTCCGATGTCCAAATCGTTTGTCGGCTCATCCAAGAGCAGCACGTTTGGCGCCTGCATCAAAATCTTCAACAGGTACAAGCGACGCTTTTCACCACCCGAGAGCTTGCGAACAAGTGTCCCGTGCATGAAGGATGGGAAGAGGAATTGCTCCAACAAGTCCTTTGCGGAAAGCATCTCGCCGTCCTGATTCTTGATGGAGGAAGCCACGTCGGTGAGGTATTCGATGACGCGCTTGTCGGCTGGAATATCCTCGGTTACCTGGGTGTAGTAACCAATCTTAACGGTCTGCCCCATTTCGTAGGTTCCGTCTGTCAGTGGCAGCTTACCAGCCAGCACGTTCAGCAAGGAAGACTTCCCAACCCCGTTTGGTCCCGTGATTCCAATGCGGTCACGCTGACCAAGAATCAAGCTCAGGTCCTTAAAGATGAGCTTGTCGCCGAATGACAACGTGGCGTGGTCAAGTTCCATGACCTTCTTTCCCAGGCGTGATTGGCCCAAGGAGAGCTCGATGTCTTCGTCTTGCTTGACTTGGCCCATTGAGGCTTCCAAGTCCGCAAAGGCCTTCTCACGGGCCGTTTGCTTCGTTGTACGGGCACGGGCGGATTTGTTCATCCAAATCTTTTCCTGCTCGTACTTCTTCTCGCGCTTGTGTTCAGCGAGCGCTTCGTCGGCCTGACGCTCCTTCTTTCCTTCCAAGTAGTCCTGGTAGTTACCGGCATACTCGTAAAGCTTTCCAAAGGAAAGCTCGAAGATGCGGTTGGTTACCCGGTCAAGGAAGTAACGGTCGTGGGTGACAGTCAAAAGCGCCCCCTTGTACTTGGCCAAGTACTGTTCCAGCCAGGCGATGGAATCGAAGTCCAGGTGGTTGGTGGGCTCGTCTAGGATGAGCAAATCAGGTTCTTGAATCAAAACCTGCGCCATTCCAACACGCTTCTTCTGACCTCCGGACAAGTGCTTCACCTCGGCCTTCAAGTCCGTCAAGTGCAACTGGGTCAAGATGGTCTTAATCTGTGATTCAATCGTCCAAGCATCGTCCGTGTCCATGGCGGCCTGGGCCTTTTCAAAGCGGGTCGCCGCCTTCTCTTCTTCCGGATGCAAGGAGAAGTAATCAAGCGCTTCCTGGTAGGCACGAATCGTGGCAAAGACCGGTTGGTCCCCCGCGTAGATGGCATCCAAAACGGTCAGGTGCCCATCCAGTGGTGGCTCCTGCTCCAAGTAACCGATGCGGTAATCGTTTTGCGTGGTGATGGTGCCCTTGTCGGCCGGGTGCTTACCGGACAACGCGTTCAACAAGGTCGTCTTCCCCGAACCGTTCACACCGACCAAACCGACGCGATCACCAGAGGCAATCATGAAGGAAAGGTCGTCAAACAGCACCTTTTCACCGTAAACTGAAGTTAAATTGTCGACTCGAAATTGTTTCATGCCTCCTATTATACTGAAAACCGAGGCATTTGTCGGCTCTCATGCCAAAATTCTTGCCCGCACGTGATAAAATAAAAAAGATATAAAACAAAAAGAAAAAATGAGTACACCATGATTGCTTGGATTCAAAAAACAAAGGTCGGCCTCTCGGTCTTAGGACTGATTGCGCTGTCGACTTTTCTGCTAGTCTTTTCCCTTTCACAACAGAATCAATTAACCACGCGACCAGACGGTGTGCCCCTTCGGAAAGGGCCTAACCGAACGTCGAAGCAGCTGGCCAGTCTAAAAGCCGGCACTAAGCTCACCGTTTTGGAACGAAAGAACGGTTGGTGGCGTGTGAAGGATGATAAGAACAACGACGAGGGTTGGGTCGCCTCCTGGGTGGCTAACAACACTTGGTTGAAGAAGCCAACGAAGCTTTCAGAAGCCACCATCGTGTTGGATCCTGGTCACGGTGGTTCCGACACCGGAGCCATGGCTTGGAATAAGAAGAAGTACGAAAAGACTTACACGCTTCAGACCGCTAAGGTAACGGAGAAGGAGCTGACGAAGGCCGGCGCCCGCGTCTTACTCACCCGTGATAAAGACGTGATTGTGCCGCTGCTTCACATCCCCCGCACGGCTGAGAAGTACCAGGCAGATGCTCAAATCTCCTTCCACTTCGACTCGTCTGACACGCACAACTCCGCGTCAGGAATTTCACAGTTCTACTACAATGATAATTCGCTGCCACTTGCACAGGCTTTGAACAAGTCCTTGGACAACCTGCCTTTGCAAAACCGTGGCTACGAATCCATCCCCTACCTCGTGATTAAAGACGTGTCCCGCCCGGCCGTCTTGCTCGAGCTTGGGTTCATCAATTCGGATAAGGACTTCGCCTACATCCAATCGGAAAGCTATCAAGAAAAGGCTGCCCACGACATCAAAGTCGGACTCGACAGCTACCTCGAAAACAACTAAAAAAAGACCAGCCTATTGGCTGGTCTTTTTGTTATCTCTGGTAGTGGTAGCGGGTGGATACAATTTTAAGTTCACCTTCTTGAATGATGTAAACAAAACGGTGTTCATCGGTAATCCGTCTCGACCATAAACCGGCCATCCCCTGTTTTAGCGGCTCGGGCTTTCCGATGCCAACAAAGGGATTCCGCCCAACGTCTTTAATAATTTGTCGAATTCGCTTCACTTTTTTCTTGTCATGGTCGAGCCACCACTCGAACTCTGACCACGAGGTCGGCGTCCAAATATAGCTATCAAAAATCAAGAATGGTACCTCTCATCGTGTCGTTTAAGATAGGCCAACGATTCTCGAATGTTCTCAAGGTTCGCATCCGTCCGAAGATAGATGTTCTCCACCATGTTGTCGTATTCTGCCTTGCTCACCAAGACCGCCTTTTCGTTGCTCCGTTTAGAGCTAATCAGAATCGGCTTTGCTTTCTCATTGACCTGATCAATCAATCGGTTCAGATGGTTCTGTGCTTTTACGTACGAAACTGCCTGCATCATAATCTCCTTTGCTTATAAATTCGAAAACGTTCTGACGTCGCCTTAAGTATTGATGGCCAAGCTGTAAAAGTCAATGTCGACAGTCATTTAGGACACGCCGTTTTCATCAAGAAAAGAAAGCATAAAAAAAACGGCACCCTTGCGGGTGCCGGGTAGGTAGATAGATACTACCCAGTTGGTCAAGAACTAGTATAGCACGCTTCTTCTAAAAGAAAAAGAAGCGAAACGCTCCTTTGTCATCAATCCGTTTTAGGCCCAACCCAATTCGCGAACCGTGCTTTTAATCAATGGTGTTTGATAGTTTTCACCCAAAGCGAGCGTAACAAGCGCGGATGGGAAGACCAACCAGGCTTCCACCTGGTCTTTTGTAAGCAAGCCGGTCAACGTCACCATCACGGGCACGTCCTTCTTCAAAGCAGATAAGTAGCCTTCTACGTCGGCCACGTCGGCGGCACCCAACACTTCGTTTGGCACCTGCAAGTTCACGATATCTGATCCTGCTTGAACAAAGGCGTCGTATGCTGATTGAATCGTGTCCTCTTCGAGGTCTGGCATCGTCATCGTTTCAATGACGAGAACACCGGCTTCCTTTGCGGCCTCACGGACTTTATCTTGTAGGTTCTCATCCAGGTTCTCAGGCAGATAAACGGCTGAGAATGCCCCGTTTGACACCTTCAAGGCTGAAACCAAGAAGAGCGTCTGGTCAGCTGGTGCCATTTCGCCCATGCCGCCTTCTTCCTTCGTTGCATAAGACAAGAAAAGGAAACGGTCGTTTGCCGTCTGCGCAGCGTTTTGAACGAGTTCTTGAACGATCTGCTTTTGGATGGCCGGCCAGTTGCCGATGAACTCTTCGTAGGCCTTGTCGAGCTCAGCTTTCATCGACGCCTTCTTCATGGCCGACATCTCACCCTCGTCGACGGCGTTTGCGCCCCCTTGCTTCACCTGGTCCCAGATGACCTCTTTTGAGAAGTCATCGGCGATGGCGTCCGCCTGCCAGATAACAACGTCTGGGTTTTGTTCGTCGAGTGCGTGCTTGAAGGGGGTAAACTTGTCGTTTGGTCCGAGTGCCATTGGCACGGCCAAGGCGGCTTGGTTAATGTTTTGCTTTTCTGAAATGAGCGTTTTGAAATCCATGATAATCACACAAAAGCCAGCTGCGAAGCAACTGGCTTTCCTTTATTTGTTTTAGAAAAAGTTCATTGAGTAGGACGCGGTAAATGTATCACCAGCGGCCAAGACGTTGTTTCCAAACTTCTCTTTGAAGTTTCCGGTCGCGTCAACCGTGTCGGCGATTCCCCACCAAGGTTCGATGGCGATGAACGGTGCGTTCTTTCCAGCAGGCGTCCAGATTCCAAGGAACTGGGCGTTATCCACCGTCATTTCCATTCCGTGCTGGTTCGCCAAGCGGGCCAAGAGGAAGGTTGCCTTTTGACGGTCCAGCTTCAAGATGATGGCATCGTCATGGTAATCTTCTTGGCGCAAACGAAGCGGAATGTCGGCGTTGAATGGTGATGGTACGTTAGGATTTGAGTATGGACCAACTAAGCGGATGCGGTCGTAAACCTTTTCCGGCTTCACGGACAAGTAGTAGTCGGAGAACTTTCCACCGTCCAAAGGCAAATTGAAGGCTGGGTGTCCACCCACTGAGAAGAAGAGGGATTCCTGCTTATCAGGGTTTGTCACCTCGTACTTCATGAACAATTCGGTCCCCTTCAAATCAAAGACAACGTCAAACTGGAACTTGAACGGGTAAACACGCCAAGTGGCTTCCGAATCCTGTAAACGGAATCGGGCGTGGTCCACGTCGTTTTCGATGATTTGGAAGTCCATGTTGCGGGCAAAACCGTGTTGGTTCATATAATAAGTTTGTCCGGCTAAGTTGAACTGATCGCCCTGCAATCGTCCAACAATTGGGAAGAGGTTTGGCGCGTGGCGACCCCAGTATTTTGGATCTCCGTACCAGATGTATTCCAGTTCCGCTTCCTTGTTCCAGGCAGAGACGAGCTCGGCTCCGTGCTCGTCAATCTTTACTATCATGTTGTCATTTTCTAACGTAATCATATTTTTATTTTACTACCAAAGTGGCTTTCTGACAATGGAAAAAACGCCTTTAAACGGGAATTGAAAGCGGTAACACTCTTTAACGCTTCGCCCGTGGGAAAAAGTTATTATAAGACGATTGCAACATCTTTTTAGAAACGTGCGTGTAGATTTGCGTGGTAGAAAGGTTGGCGTGTCCGAGCAGTTCTTGGACCGTTCGCATGTCCGCCCCGTTATTCAACAAAGTCGTCGCAAATGTATGACGAAGCATGTGCGGATGTATCTTAGCAGTTAAGGACGTTTTGTTCATTAACTGGTTCAAGATGTAAGTGATACCCGCTGAGGTTAAGGCCCCCCCGTTTGAGTTCAAGAAGAGCTCATCCGGCTTATCCACTTCCTTGTTTTTCGCTAGCAATTCCGGTCGGTCGTTTTCAAGGTAGTTCACGAGCGCCTTCTTGGCATAGGAACCAAAGGGCACGTAACGATCCTTGTTCCCCTTTCCGTGGACGAGGACGAGTTGATTGCTCAAGTCGATGTTTGAGACGGCAAGGCCGGCGATTTCGGAAACACGGCAACCGGTCGCAAACAAAAATTCTAAGAGCGCGGCATCTCTTTTGAATAGCGGATGGTCCTTTTGATCGTAAGCGACCTTGAAGAGCTCTTGGAGCTCGTTTTCATATAAAAATTCAGGTAAGTGTGCCTGATGCTTACGCAAGGCCACACCCTCGAACGGATTGTCTAACGCCTGCCCTTCTTTTACTAAGTACGCATAGAAGTTCTTCAAAGATGAGACCTTCCGTGCAATCGTTGTTCGGGCCAAAGTCGCATCGTAGAGGCTCGCCAAAAAGACGCGGACGTCCAGCGGCTTCACGACTTGAAAGGTGGTAAAGCCCCCGTTTTCGCTCAGGTAGGCCTCAAAGCCCTCGATGTCTTTCATGTAGGCCTCGATGGTCAAGCGTGAATAACCACGCTCAGCCAGCAAGTACGATTGGTATTGTGCCACTTCTTTGTTCATACCTTTATTATACGATAAGACCCGCATTCAAAAAGCCAAATGTTAAGAAGAAGTAAAGACCCTTACGATTCGTCAAAAGGCCTACTAATGAAACGAAATGGGCAGTATAGTGTACATAGTTAAACAAGTGCTAGGAGGCAACAACATGAACTTACCAATGAATTCAACAGCAGATTACATGCGTCACAACTTGGAATTGAAGCAGGTTAAGGTTCAAGCCTTCTTCCTCCGTTTCCGAGACAACATCCTGAACAACCGCGACAAGCGCGTTGCCATGGAAGAAGGTCGTCAATACGAAGTGCAACACCACCAAGCAGACGACCTTTTGACGAAGCGTGTGATTGCCGAAAACGACCGTTACGCTTACGGATTCCGTTCAAACAAGCGCCGTTAAGATCAAAAAAAAATACAAAGAAAAGCCCTTTGCATGATGCAGAGGGCTTTTTTGTCTTGTAAATTCCGGCTATTCTTCCCTTTTTCTTTTATCAAAAAGGCCTTCCAAGAAGTAAGCACAACCAGGTCCACTACTTCCCAAACAGCACGCGGTGCGACCCCAAGCGAACAGCCACTAACAATGAGTCCCTGAGTCGAATCCGATAAATCAAGAGAACGTCATTCCCCTCGTGTGGCTTTTGCCCGTGGATTGGGGTGCGAACATGGCACTCAAAGAAGTCCTGCCAATTCTCCCGTAGGCGATGGTTCCGCAGGGCATCCGGGACATCCATCTCTTCGCAGAGCAAATCCAAAATCTCAAAGGCTTCCTTCGAGATAGATGGGTCGACTTTCATCAGCCGACGCACGTCTCGGTCAAACTTCTCGGTCGTTTTATACTTCATCACGGCCGGCTAGGTAGTTGCGGTACTTCGAGGTGGGACTATTCGAGGGTAACAGGTCCCGCTCCTCCAGTATCTCTTCGGCAATCGACGAATCAAGCGAGCCTTCTTCGCCCTCAATCACGATTTTGATCAACTCGAGCGAATCCCGGTGAATGTAGGGATACTCGCTCTTCGAACACGGTATCGTCAGTTCGCCACCCTGCCGTTTCTTCAGGTCGTCCAAGTAGGCTTGCAGGTCCTCTTTCAACGTGGCGTGTGTCAGTGCAATGGGCATAGGCAATCGTCCTCCTGTTTGTTTTTTAAGCTGCAAAGTCCGGCCCGGCCCAGCGCCGTGCCTTCAAACCTTCTATTCGAAAAAAGCATACAAGATTGCCCGCTCCCTGCATATAGCAAAAACGCGCAAAGTGTTTAATATCAGCACTTTACGCGTTTTTATACAGTTACTTTATTATTGCCCACAATTAAGCCAAAATTGTCCGCTAAGCTACTAGACAATTAGTTCTTAAATGAGTGGATTGGTGCGGGCACGTGTCCCCCACGGTTGATGAAGTCGGCCGAAGAACGGTCCACAACGGGCATCACTGGTGCCGTTCCAAGCAAGCCACCGTAGTCGATCATGTCACCGACCTTGGCACCGTTTGTTGGCAAGATACGAACGGCCGTCGTCTTGTTGTTCTGGATACCGATGGCCGCTTCGTCGGCGATCATCGCAGAAATCGTTGTGGCTGGCGTTTCACCAGGGATGGCGATCATGTCCAAACCAACGGAACAAACGGACGTCATGGCTTCCAACTTAGCAAGTGAAAGCGTTCCGGCCTTCACGGCGTCAATCATACCGGCGTCTTCAGAAACGGGGATGAAGGCACCGGACAAACCACCAACACCTTGTGCGGCCATGACCCCACCCTTCTTGACGGCGTCGTTTAGCATCATCAAGGCAGCGGTGGTTCCGTGGGCACCGACTTGTTCCAAACCGATGGCTTCGAGTACTTCGGCAACGGAGTCACCACGGGCTGGCGTTGGCGCGAGTGACAAGTCAACGATTCCGAATGGCACGCCGAGTCGTTCGGCAGCCAATGAACCGACGAGTTGTCCCACACGGGTAATCTTGAAGGCGGTCTTCTTGATGGTTTCAGCAACCGTCGTGATGGATTCGCCCTTCACCTTGTCCAAGGCGCGCTTCACGACACCAGGTCCGGAAACACCAACGTTGATGACAACGTCGGGTTCGGTGATTCCGTGGAAGGCACCAGCCATGAATGGGTTGTCTTCGACTGCGTTGGCGAAGATGACCATCTTGGCGTTGGCCGTGTCGGACAAATCGGTAATCTTCTTGACGGTTTCACCCATCAACTTCACGGCGTCCAGGTTCATGCCGGCCTTTGATGATCCGATGTTCACGGATGACATCACGAGGTCCGTTTCCGTCAAGGCGCGTGGCAAGGACTTGATCAAGGCCAAGTCACCATGTGAGAAGCCCTTTTGAACCAAGGCCCCGTATCCACCGACGTAGTCAACGCCGACTTCCTTGGCCGCGTCGTCCAAAGCGTGGGCCAAAACGAGAATTTCTTCTTCGTTGGCTGAACCGGCAATCAATGAGATTGGGGTAACGGAGATACGCTTGTTCGTGATGGGCACACCGTATTCGCGTTCGATTTGTTGCGCAACGGCGACCAAATCCTTGGCGTATTTCGTGATTTTTTTGTAGACGTTTTCAGCGGTTTCGTCTACCGTTCCACCGATGGTGTCCAAGAGGGAAATTCCCATGGTCACGGTACGGATGTCGAAGTTGTCTTCTTCGACCATCTTGATGGTTTCTAAAATCTGATTGGTTTCCATGTTTTCGGCTATCCTTTGCGTATGATTAGGGGGTAGCTTAGACCCGGGCCATTGAGTCGAAGAGTTCTTCGCGTTGCACGTGAACGGTCACGCCGAGCTTTGAGCCGGCGTCCTTCAAGGCTTGGTGGAGGTCGTTGAAAGCTTCGTCAGCTGAGATTTCAACGAGCATGGACATGGTAAACGTCGTGCCCATGATGGTTTGGGAGAGATCCAAAATGTTGGCTTCGTGGGCGGCCAGACAGTTGGCGATGCCGGCAACGATTCCGGTGTTGTCTTTTCCGACGGCGGTAACTACAGCTTGCATAGTGATTCCTCTTTTTTCTTTCTTTTTTATAAAAACGGCCCCGCTCCCTTGCGGTCTTTCGGGGCCTCCTAACGACAGGCTAACAGCCTTGGTTCACTTTTTAGATAACGGACCCGTCGTATGGAATTTCTTCCATCTTATCAAGGTCGTAGTCTAAGACGGCCTCCACCTTGTGGAGGTAGGCCGTCAACGATTTCGCTAACATCAGGTTCAACGTCACATCGTCTTCTTTGATGATGATAACGGGGATGTCCTTGGCATAGGCGTAGCCCACTTCCCAGGCAGTCCCAGAATCAGCGTCGGCGCCATCGAAATCAGAGAGCGCAATCATGACGTCGCAGTCATCGATGGCTTGCACGTCGGAGTTGTATGCGGCCACCTGCCATTCAGGTGAGAACATTTCAAACTCTTCGTGTTGGTGTTGACGTGGCGAGAACACGTCACCGACTTGGGGATGGTCCGCCAAGACCTTTTCTAAGCGGGCGACTTCGTCAACCTGCTTTTCAGAGAAAAATGGTCCTGCGAGATACACTTTCTTTGCCATAAGAACTCCTTCTTTTCTACTTGTTCTATAGTTTATCAAAAAAGACCCCAAACGGGGTCTTTTTCTGATTATTTTTAAAGAACAAATTGGAATAAAGTGTTCGGTATCGAGCGGACAAGACTCCCTTACTTCGTCTTATACACCCGGTAGTGGTCTTTCCAACCGGCAAAGTAGCACTGCCCGTCAGAAAGCTTTCCGGCTTTAGCGAGTTCAACGCCAGCCGTCGCCCCTTCATCAGATGAATCGAGCTTCTGACTGTCGAAGATGTCTTCGTATTCAGCAACCGTCAACTTCGTACGCGCGTCTAACATGCCCTGCACGTCCTGTGCTGCCAAGACATCTTCAAAGCCATCAGAAAGCGTCAAAGAGAACAACTCCGCTTCGGCACCTGATCCGAATGAGAAGACCCCCACGCGGTCGCCCGCCTTGTAGCCCTTTCCTTCCTTCAAGAGGCTGAGCAGTGAAAGATAAACGGAACCGGTATACAAGTTACCAACGTAGCGGTTGTAGAACTGAGCGGCCGCTAACTGTTCCATGAAGTAGGCCTGTTCAGTCGATTTCACTTCATCAAGAATTTGCTCCAAAGCCTTCTTCCCCATCTTCGTGTAAGGCAGGTGGAAGGCAAAACCAGTCAGGTCGTTCAGCTTCAAGCCGGTCTTTTCCTTATAAGCTGCCCACAAATCCAAGAACATGGACTTGTAGATGTCGGTGGACAGGTGCCCGTCAACCAGGGCGATGTCGGAGTCGATGGGACGCCAGAAGTCCTTTTCGTCCTTTGATTCGTAGACGGAGTCGTCGTTAATGACCGCGACCTTAGGGTCTGAAGAAATCAACATGGCAACGGCACCACCACCCTGGGTTACCTCACCCGGTGTCTTCAAACCGTAGCGGGCGATGTCAGAGGCGATGACCAGGACCTTCTTGTCCGGGTGCAGCGTGACGAAGTCCTTGGCCTGCATCAAGGCGAAGGTTCCCGCGTAGCAGGCCTGCTTCATTTCGATGGCGCGAATGTTGTCACGAAGACCCAGGTGGTCCTTGGCAAACATCGCACCGGACTTGGAGTTGTCGACCCCGGATTCAGAGGCAAACAAAAGCATTTCAACGTCGGCGCGGTCCGCGTCCGACTTTAACAGCTTATTCGCTGCATTAATCCCCATCGTGACCACGTCTTCGTGGTTGGGGATGACGGTCTGGACGGTCTGTCCGATTCCAATCGTGAACTTGTCGGGCTCTTCACCACGGGCATTGGCCAAATCAACCATGTCCAAGGAATAACCGGGCGTGTAAAAGGAAATGCCTTCAATTCCAACTGCCATAATAAACTCCTTTTTTTAAGCAAAAAAGCGCCTTTCAGCGCTTTGATAAAACATTAATCGTACAAAGCCTTGACCTTGGCTTGGATGGATTCAGATGAGATGAATTCATCGTAAGTCGTATCCAAACGGTCAACGACACCCTTGTTTGAAACTTCCACAATGTGGTTGGCCGTCGTTTCCAAGAACTCGTGATCGTGAGAAGTCATGATCACAGAACCCTTGAAGTCTGAAACGGCATCGTTCATTGATTGGATGGACTCCAAATCCAAGTGGTTCGTTGGGTCATCCAACAGCAAGACGTTGGCCTTCAAAAGCATCATCTTAGCCACAACGATACGAACCTTTTCCCCTCCGGAGAGGACCTTGATTTGCTTCAAGGCGTCGTCACCCTTGAAGAGCATTTGGCCAAGCATACCACGGAGTGACGTGTTGTCCTTTTGTTCTTCTTCGGCGTATTCGCGCAACCAGTCCAAGATCACGTCTTCTTGGTTGTCAAAGTTGTCGTTCAAATCCTTGGCCAAGTATGACTGTGACGTTGTCACACCCCAGGTAACCGTTCCTTCGTCAGGTTCCATGGTTCCGGCCAAGATTTGCATCAAGGTCGTGGTTGCCAAGTCAGAGCGGGACAAGATGGCAATCTTCTCGCCTGGACGACCAGTGAAGGTGATGTTGTCCAAGACCTTTTCGCCGTCGATTGACTTTGAAATGCCTTCTACCTTCACCATGTCGTTTCCGAGTTCACGGTTCATTGGGAAGGAGATGTAAGGGTACTTACGGGATGAAGGCTTGATGTCATCCAAGGTAATCTTGTCCAACTGCTTCTTACGGGCAGTGGCCTGCTTGGACTTGGAAGCGTTGGCAGAGAAACGCGCAACGAATTCTTGGAGTTGCTTGATTTGCTCTTCCTTCTTGGCGTTTTGTTGGGATGCCAAGCGTTGGGCCAATTCGGCTGATTCACGCCAGAAGTCGTAGTTACCAACGAACGGCGTGATCTTACCGTAGTCCACGTCCAAGATGTTCGTTGAAACAACGTTCAAGAAGTGACGGTCGTGGGATACGACGATGACGAGGTTTTCGAAGTCGGCCAAGAAGTCTTCCAACCAAGCGATGGTTTGGACGTCAAGACCGTTGGTTGGTTCGTCTAGAACCAAGATGTCGGGGTTACCGAACAAGGCTTGGGCCAAGAGGACCTTCACCTTGTCGTTTTCGGTGAGTTCACCCATCAACGTGTATTGCATGCCTTCGTCGATGCCAAGCTTCGTCAAGAGTTGAGCGGCTTCGGCTTCGGCGTTCCAACCGTCGAGTTCTTCGAATTCGGCTGAGAGGTCACCGACGCGAACACCATCTTCGTCGGAGAAGTCGGGCTTCGCGTAGATGGCGTCCATTTCGGTCTTCACTTCGTACAAGCGCTTGTGACCTTGGATAACCGTGTCCATGACCGTTGAGTCGTCGTACTTAAAGTGATCCTGTTCCAATGAGGACATGCGTTCACCGGTGGTGATGTTGATTTGTCCTTCAGTGGGTTCGAGTTGCCCCTGGAGCAACTTCAAGAAAGTCGACTTCCCTGCTCCGTTGGCTCCGATGATTCCGTAGGTGTGACCGGGAACCAGCTTGAGGTTAACGTCCTGGTAAAGCTTCTTACCAGAGAATGAAAATGTCATATCAGAAACTGTAATCAAGGTGTTTCTCCTCCAAAATTCAATAAATGTGTGAATTGCCTTATAACAGTCTAACAGAAAAACGCCCGAAAATGGGCGTTATTAATGAAATCAGTTGTTAGACATCCTGGTAGCCGCCGTCCACTGGAAGTTCGTCCAGTGAGGGCTCTAAGGCGTCGGCGTTCAGGTAGGTGAACGTGGTTAAGACGAGGTATAGAAAGGCTAGGTAGTAGCCGTAGGTGTCGTTCACAAAGCCGAAGAGCGCGGTCGAGAGGACGGCGAAAACAAGGGGCTGTGCGAGGACAACGGGTAACTTCCAGGCCTGGTGCTTGATAACGGCGCCGAAGGCTAAGGCAAAGAGGCCGTTGATCAAGAAGTAGAGGGCGATGACTTTGGTCAACGTGCTCAGGTTCAACCAAGAGGCAAGCATGGGCAAGACGATGGTGACAATAGCAATCATCAAAGACCAGAAAATAACTGGTCGGTTGGCCCATTCTTTGAATCGATTCATGGTCGTCTCCTTTTAAAGTAATCTATTCACATTATAGTGGTTTTTAAAAAGGCTGGCAAGAAGATTCAGGATGCTGCGGCTGGCCATGGAAAAACGGCCCCTCCGGGCCCTAAACCCGCCATGCCAACGACGCTTTCACCCGGCCAACGGCTTCCCGCCCCTGGCCACGCTCAACACTAGCATCCAACAGTCATCCGCCCACCAAACAGCAGCTTACAGCCCCAACTCCCAAATCGTTGAGAGTGCCCCCAACGTGTACAAGGGCGCCGTTTCCGCACGCAGAATGCGAGGGCCAAGACCAGCAGGTGCAAAGCCCGCTGCCTTCAAGCCGGTGATTTCCTCTTCGGAGAGTCCCCCTTCGGGGCCAAAGAGAACGGCCAAACGTTGTCCGGCCTTCACCTCTTCGGCGACCTTTACAAGCGTGGCCTTCTCCCCCTTCTTGGCGGATTCTTCCCAGGCGACAAGACCGAAGTCCTTGTCCTCGGCAATGGCGTCTGCGTAGGACTCAAAGACGATGTCTGGCACCTTCAAGCGGTGGGATTGTTCGGCGGCGTTTAACGCGATCTTTTCCAGACGGGACAGTTTCTTGTCCTGCTGCTTGCCCCAGTCGACGACCGTCCGCTCCATCTTGGTCAAGACGATGCGGTCGACCCCGAGCTCGGTCGCCTTTTGGACGAACCACTCGGTGCGGTCGTTTTTGACGGGTGACACAATCAGGGTCACCTTGGCTGGGAGCTCGACCTTCTGGTCGAGTTCTTCGAGGACGTCGAGCGAAGCGCCGTCCTTGTCAACGGCCTTCAATTCGGCCACGACTAAGCGTTGAGAGGCATCAACGAACTCCGCCTTGGCTCCGACTTTGGCACGACGAACACGAACCAGGTGGTGATAGGTGTTGGACTCGGCGTCCAGGTCAAAGTGTGAGTCGACGTTTTGGTCTAAGAAATAACGGTGCATGCTTATTCCCCCTTGGTCTTCTTTTGGCAGATGAAGGCGTGCCAGGTGCCTGAAACCATCTTCTGTTGAATGGTAAAGCCGTGCTCGAGAAGCGCCTTTTCAATGCCGTCGGCCACGTCGTCGTAGATACCGGAAACCAGGAAGTGACCACCTGGTTTGACGATTGGGGCGACCTGTGGAATCAAAGGCAAAATGACGTCGGCCAGGATGTTGGCGAGGACCAAGTCCACCCCACCGTCGGTGAATGACGCAGGTACGTCCTGCATCAAATCGGAGGCGATGACGGTCACGTCTTTGGCCACCGGATTCAGGGCCAAGTTCTCTTCGGCGGTCTTCACGGCAGCCTCGTCGATGTCGGTGGCGAGTAATTCACCAGCACCAAGGTGCTTGGCGGCCACGGCTAGGACACCGGAACCGGTTCCGACGTCGATGGTCTTTTCACCACCGCGGACGACGGCTTCGATGGCTTGGAGCATGAGCGAGGTCGTGGGATGGGTACCGGTACCAAAGGCTTGGTCGGGATCCATGACGATGAGGCGCTCTTGTTCCTGTGCCTTCTGGTAGTCTTCCCAGGCGGGAACGACGGTGAAGCGGTTGGTGACACGGGTGGCGTGGTAGAAATTCTTCCACTCGTTTTCGTAGGTGTCGGAGGAGAGCGCCGTGTTTTCGACGGGCGTGGCGTCGATATCGAGGCCCTGCTCCTTTAAGATGGAAAGACCGGTGGCGTAGGTGGCAACGCGCTGTTCCCAGCCAGCGTTTGCTTGGTCTTCGTAGATGGTTAATGAATCGTCGCCTTGTTCGACACCGTCAGCGCCGAGTTCGATTAAGACGGAGACGACGAGGTCTTGAAGCTCGGGAGCGACCGTCCAGCTCACTTTTTGGTAAGTTGTCATCTGTGTTCCTTTTCCAATAAAAAACCGGGAACCAGGTTCCCGGTTAATATTACTTAATAGTTTTGTCGTTGATACGAGCTTCGCTCGTATAACAAAAGAGAAGCAATGCTCGACACAAGCATACCGTTCTCCACTCAGAAGGTCAAGCGGCGAAAGCGCCTCAAGGCCACTTTCGCGCTTAAAAAGATCACCTTTACTTGTCTTCGTCGTGGGACAGGTCGGACTTCCTTTCCTTTTGAGTCTGTCCTTCGTGCTCCTTCACGTCGTCTGGACCGTCTTCGAAGGTTGACTTGGCGTCTCCTTCTGCACCAAGGTTATCACCGTCGGCCAGGATGTTTGGCGCGAAGTCCACGACGACCTTCCCGTTCACGTGGTGACCGGCGACGTCCTGGTTAGCCGAACGAATGTTGTGGGCTGTGAGGCCGTGGTAGACCTTGGTAACGGTCGACTTCAAGTCGCCGCTCTCTAAGAGCTGCGAAATCTTTTCCAAGATTTGTCCCTGTTCGGCTAAGAAGACGTTTTCGTTTCCGCGGGCGAGCATGTAAACCCAGGTGAAGGAAGCCGACTTGGTCTTCAATTCACCCAAGTCCACGGGAACCGTCGTGTCGACGATGGAGGCGATTTGTCCGTAAGGGCGAATTAAGCGCACCATGAGGTCCCAGTAACCGTTCGTGTCCTGCAGGTTGGCAATGTAGTCCACCTGATCAAAGCCAGCGGCCTTGGTCTGCTTAACCAAGTCGAGGTGGTAGTCGAGGACGAAATCCGCGCCCATCTTGTGGACCCACTTCTTTGATTCGGGACTTCCGGCGGTCGCAAGGACGGTCATGCCCATGTACTTGGCCAGTTGAATCAAGACGGAACCAACACCCCCGGCACCGTTAATGATGAGAAGTGATTGTTCACGGGCCGCGTTGCGTTCAACGGGCAAGTGGAAACCGTGGTGCATGATGTCGTGGGACGTAACGGATGTCAGAGGCATTGCGGCAGTAGCAACGTCGTCCAGGCGGCTTGGGGCGTGGGCAATCAGGTCAGCGTCCACCACCTGGTAGGTGGCGTCGGCCCCTTCTTGCCGTTGCTTACCGACGTAGAACACACGGTCCCCGACAGAGAAACGGGTGACGCATGAACCAACGGCGGCAACACGTCCCACGACGTCTAATCCAAAGATACGGAAGACACCAGTGTTGGTGTATCCTGCACGCATCTTGGTATCCACGGGGTTAACCGCAGAGGCCAGGACCTGCACGAGCACTTCGTTCTCCTTTGGCATTGGTTTATTGACGGACCGCTCAATGAAGGCGTCTTCGGCCTCCAAAGGACCGTTGTGCGTTACACCCACGGCATCCATCTTTGGGTGGAAGTGATCTGAAATTGCATTGATTACTGATTTAAAAGCCATAGTTAAAACTCCTAACGAGACTTCCTCTCTTTAGGGTTATTCTAAACCAGAAAAATGTATTTTTCAAACTTGCAATACGTATGAATATTTTTTCAAATATTTTGACGTTAACTATATCCTAGTATGGTCAATTCGTTGAAAAAATTAAAAAGAAAGGTGGGCAATAAAAAAAAGAACCTAAACGGTCCTTTTTCTTCTAATCTAAATGCGTATAAGGCGTCTCGATGCTAGTGACCACGAGCGTACTTTTCGTCTTCGTCGGTCTTCAAAACGGCCATGAAGGCTTCTTGTGGCACCGTAACGGTACCAACGGACTTCATGCGGGCCTTACCACGCTTTTGCTTGTCGAGCAGCTTGGCACGACGGTCAGGGTCACCCGTGTGAATCTTTGAGGTAACGTCCTTTCGGTAGGCCTTGATGTTGGTCCGGGCCAAAATCTTGTTTCCGATGGCGGCCTGAACAGGAATTTCGAAGTTTTGACGAGGAATGATTTCCTTCAACTTCGAGGTAATCACGCGACCACGTTCGGCAGCGGAGCTGCGGTGGACGATGAAGGAAAGCGCATCGACCTTGTCCCCGTTCAAGAGGATGTCGATCTTCACGAGGTCGGCTGGGCGGTATTCGTCCAGTTCGTAATCCAATGAGGCGAAACCACGCGTGGATGACTTCAAGCGGTCGAAGAAGTTAAAGATGATTTCGGCCAATGGAATGTAGTACTTCACGTTGACACGGTTGTCATCCAAGTATTCCATCGTGTCGAACTCCCCTCGCTTTTCTTGGGCGAGTTCCATGACGGCACCGACGTATTCTTCGGGCACCATCAACTGGGCGTGAACGAATGGTTCTTCGATGGATTTAATTTGTGGTGATTCAGGAAGCTCCGATGGGTTTTCAATCATGAGCGTTTGGCCGTCAACCGTTTCCACCTTATAGGTAACAGATGGCGCGGTCGTGACCAACTCAAGGTCGAATTCACGCTCCAAACGTTCTTGGATAACATCCATGTGAAGCAAACCAAGGAATCCAACACGGAATCCGAATCCCAGGGCTTGGGAAGTTTCGGGTTCGAAGGTCAAGGCGGCGTCATTCAATTGCAAGCGTTCAAGCGCTTCACGCAGGTCACCGTACTTGGCGTTGTCGGCCGGGTACATACCGGAGTAAACCATCGGCGTCATTGGCTGGTAACCAGGCAATGGTTCGTCGGCTGGGTTGTCCACGAGCGTAATCGTATCTCCGGAGTGGGTCGTGGAGATGTCCTTAATGGCGGCGGTCATGTAACCAACATCACCGGCCATCAGGTAGTCACGCTTTTGAGCGTTTGGTGACATCACACCAACTTCCGTGACTTCGTATTCGGCCCCGGTGTTCATCATGCGAACCTTGTCTCCAGGCTTCACGAAACCTTCGCGAACACGCATGTTAACCACAACCCCACGGTATGGGTCGTACTGGGAATCGAAGATAAGTGCACGTAGTGGCGCGTCCAAGTCACCGTCTGGGGCTGGGAAGTCCGAAACGATGCGTTCGAGCAATTCCGGAATACCGATTCCCTTCTTGGCGGAAACCAAGACGGCGTCATCGGCTGGAAGGCCGATCATGTCCTCGATTTCACCCTTGACTTTGTCAACGTCAGCCGAAGGCAAGTCAATCTTGTTCAAGACGGGCAAGATTTCAAGGTCGTTGTCGATGGCCAAATAAACGTTGGCCAAGGTCTGCGCTTCGACACCTTGGGCGGCGTCCACAACCAAAATAGCTCCTTCGGCAGCGGCGAGGGAACGGGAAACTTCGTAGGAGAAGTCGACGTGCCCTGGCGTGTCGATCAGGTGGAAGATGTATTCTTCGCCATCGTTGGCCTTGTAGTTCACCTCAACGGCGTTCAGCTTGATGGTAATCCCACGCTCACGTTCGAGGTCCATGGTATCGAGCAATTGGCTTTGCATGTCACGTTCGGCCACCGTCTTGGTCTGTTCCAAGATTCGGTCGGCAATCGTGGATTTCCCGTGGTCGATGTGCGCCACAATTGAGAAATTTCGAATCCGCTTTTGTCGTTCTTTTAATTGGTCAATCGTAAAATCTGCCATGTATATCCTACTTTTTAAGAGTTATTAGTCTTCTCTATCTTACACGAAAAAGGCCTTTAAATAAAGCGTTCATCCCCGTTTTGCTCTTGTCAAAGTCAGATTCGACCAGGTTTTATCGTTCTCACCTCTGCCATCTTATTTGACCTGACACGCCCTCTTTTTCGATAAGGTAATCAAAGTGGCAAGATAACGTCTTAGCCATGTTAATCAACTTGATTCGCTCCCTTGACTCAAATATTCCAAACGTTCATCACGTCCCTTCAAAAGTCGGTATATACTGTGGGTGTTAGAAGGAAGCATCAAACGTGGCGGAAAACGCGTTTGGTGTTCGGCATCCCCATGTGCCTTTCTTCTAACGTGATGCATTTCTCCTTTCGAATGAGATATTATTTCCTGCATCACCTCCTTTCTAGAAGACGAGCTGACGGCTCGTCTTTTTTTTGGAGGCCAGTATTGAAGTAATGAAAAAAATTTTTGTTATGCCATTTTGGAATCAAAGTTAACGTTTTAAGCTGCTATAATAAATGCATAGAAAAAGCCAGGTAGCCTCAACTACCTGGCTAGTAGCAAACCCACAAAGTGGTAGCTACCCGATTATGTTACCGAAATAACCATCTCGAGCCGCCAAAGCAGAGATGGTTATTTTTTATTGCTTGCTGATTGGTCATGAGAAGCTCTTCAAGAGTACTTGCAGATTCTGGGGGATGGTTTATAATAAAGGCATAGAAAAGGCCAGGTAGCGTCAACTACCCGGCTAGTAGCAAACCCACAAAGTGGTGGCTACCCGATTAGATTATACAAATAACCATCTCAGGCTGGCCAAAGCAGAGATGGTTATTTTTTATTGCTAAATTCAATCAACTTAAGAACCATCTTTAGTACGGAGCTAAACATCAAGATGATGAATGATCCGAATGCTAAAGCAAGTTCTATCGCCTCTTTGTATGTTAACAACGGCTTTCCCTTTCATAAATTAAGGGAGTGATCTCTTATTTTCATAAGCATCACCTCCTTTGATTTTTTCGAAGGATAGCCACCAACTTTGCTTGTTTGCTACACGGTCATTATAGCAGGCTTTGCGAAAAAGAAAAGAAGCAAAAAACGCACCATAACGCGGTTTATAAGACATTTAAGTTCAGATTATATACACAAATTTTCATCCCCAAATTTTGAGTAAAAGGATAAAAAAGACGAGCACGAGGCTCGTCTTTTTTTCTTTGATTTTATTGGTGAATACGAGAATTTAGACAAATTATTGTAAGTGCACCTGATAAGCAGCAGGTGTCATTTGCACTTTTTTTTTTCGAAGTCATCACCTTGAATCTTATAAAACTGCACCTGGTTAACATCATTTTTAGCTAAGTCAGTGAACTTATATAAACGATAGATCACGTAGTTCGATTTATTTTCAACAGCGAATTCATACTCGTTTTGACTCATATAAAACGGCGTATTTGAAGAGCCATTAGTGGTCTTTACCTCGATGTATAACGGACTGCCGTCGATGTTGTATGAAAGAATATCATATCCGTCACCATCCCCATCTTTTGAAACACGCTTAACCATTGCTTGTAATTGAGGATAATCGACAAGCCGCTGCTTCTCGTATTCTAAGACAAGTTCTTCTCCACTCAAACCTAATTCTTGGTTCTTTTCATGCTGGGCAAGGTAATCTTTTTTTTTAGCTATTCTTTTCTTTTTACCAGAACTATTTTTTCGAGTCTTTCGAGAAACGGGACGTTGCTTTTCAATAAGTTTAGCTTCCGATAACTTATCTGTAATGGACACCGTTTCCTGTACGTTATTCGTGAAAGAAGCATTACGTTGATAATTCAAAATATAGGTAACACTCTCGGTGAGATCCCCAGCATCTTGCATTAAGGACTTAACGTCCATTAGCTTCGACCACATCAGCTCAACGTCCTTTACCAAAACAGAATTGCCTGGAAGGTCATTCGCATCATACTCAATACTATAAATTTCACCAGCTTCATAGCCCAAAGCTAACTTACTCGATTTTGAACTAGTAGTTGCTAGCTTCATAGGTAGTGCCGTATTTCGAATGGACAATTTCGATTGGAAATAGGAAGAAACTTCTTTTACTTTGTCCACGGCTGATTGTTCAAAGTTGTCATTCTTAAATTCTTTTTCCCAAAAAGTCCACCCTTGATTAAGTGAAAGATAGACACGTTTCATATCTTCTGAAAAAAGATAAACAACAAAGAAACCACGTTGTACAGAAGTAGTCATTTCAGTATCGCAAATGGCAATCCAGGGGGCTCCAGCCCATCCACCTGAGCCTCCAGACCCATAGACTTTGATCTTATCATTATTGAACGACAACTCGTCAGCATCAAATCCACGACGCAACGTTGCCGCAAGCCAATTCCCTGCAAAATCTTTTTTTGTTTCTGTTAAATAATTGTTTAATACAGTTTCCAGTGTATCGTGTATGTTCATCTTAAACTTCCTTTTATACTATCCACAGATAATTGTATAACAAATATTCTATTTTAGAATAAAAAGAAATATTCTCTTGGCAGGCCTCATCCCCCATCTTTTCCTTCCACACACTCTCGCTGCTCGCCGCCATTCCCTGCTGTTGGTGCGCACCAGGGCAAACAAAAAAGCCGGCCCGGGACGGGGCCGACTTTTACAGCTTAAATAACTTACTTAATCACGATTTCTTCAATGTCACCGAGGGCGTCGATCATCGTGTTGATGGCACCCAACTGTGCGTAACGGTTGTTCTTCACCGCTTCGTCATCGTCGTTTACCATCGTGTGGTCGAAGTAGGCCGCAATTGGCGCCTGCAACTTGGCCAATGCCTGGTAGATGGCTTCCGCCCCTTCCGGCTTCAACGCGTCCACTGACATATCCTTGGTTGCTTCGTACAAGGCCTTTTCCTGGTCGTTTGCGAGAAGCGCTGGGTCTACCGGAGCCTGCACAGGTTCCTTCTTCGCCAAGCGGGCCACACGTGACAAGGCTTCCATGACGTCACGGAAGTCTTCGTCTTCGCTGTGCTTTGCCAAGACCTTCGTCCGGTCCGCCACGTAAACGTAGTCTCCGATAATCACGTTGGCCGTTCCAGCCGTCACAATGTCCTTGCGGATACCAGCGTCAAGCGCTTGCTTGCGCACACGGTCCGTCAAGAATGACAAGACCATGTTCAAGTTGGCGTCGGTCACTTCGCCGTTTGCCTGCTTGAAGGCCGTCAAAATGTCCAAGAGGTTCACGTGCCAATCGTGTGCTTCCAAGGTCTTCACAACCCCGGCTGCGGCACGACGGAGTCCGTAAGGGTCGTTGGCACCAGATGGAATCATGTCGTGGGCAAAGAAGGTCACGATGGAATCAAACTTGTCGGCCATGGCCAAAACTGCACCAACCTTCGTCTGGGCAACTTCACCTTCGGCTGACGTTGGCAAGTAGTGCTCGTAGATGGCCTTAGCGACGGCGTCGTTTTCGCCCATCATCTTGGCGTAGTGTTCACCCATCACACCCTGGAGTTCGTCGAATTCACCGACCATCCCCGTCATGAGGTCAAACTTGTAGATTGAAGCTGCGCGCTTCAAGTCGGCCTTTTCTTGAGCGTCCAAGTTCAAGGCGTCGGCCATCTGGGCTGACAAGCCAGACACGCGTTCCATGTGTTCGTAGACCGTTCCAATCTTTTCGTGGAAGACGAGCTTCTGCACACGTTCCATGTAATCGGCGATGGTCTTTTGCTGGTCTTCCTTGTAGAAGAAGGCCGCGTCTTCCAAACGGGCAACAAGCACCTTTTCGTTACCACGGGCAACGTTTTCAAGGTGTTCATCGTTTCCGTTACGGACGGACAAGAAGTGTGGCAAGAGGTCGCCAGCTTCGTTTGTCACGAAGAAGAAGCGTTGGTGGTCACGCATTGACGTGATCAAGACTTCCTTTGGCAAGGCCAAGTACTTCTCGTCGAAGTTTCCGGCAAAGGCCGTTGGCCATTCGACGATGTTGTTCACTTCTTCCAAGAGGTCAACGGCGAGTTCAGACTTCAGGTCGAGCTGCCAGTTGTTCTTCTTGGCGATGGCGTTCAATTGGTCTTCAATCGTTTGCTTACGCTTGTCGGCGTTCACCATGACAAAGGCAGCTTCGAGGGCTGATTCGTAGTCCTGGGCGGATGCGACTTTGATATCATCAGTGGACAAGAAACGGTGACCACGGGTCGTGTTCCCCGCTTCGACGTCGAGCACTGAGAATGGCACGACTTCGTTGTCCAAAAGTGACACGATCCAACGGATTGGACGGATGTAATGGAAGCTGTGGTTCCCCCACTTCATGTAAGTGGTGAAAGTCATTTGTTCAACCACTTCCTTACCGATGAGGGCGAGGATTTCCTTGGCAGGCACACCGGCGATTTCCTTCTTAGCCCAGAGGTAACCGTCCTTTTCCGTCAATTCTTCAGGCGTCGTCCCCTGTCCGCGGGCGAACCCTTGGGCGGCCTTTGACCAGTTCCCTTCGTCGTCCTTGGCGCGATCCACGGCTGGTCCACGCTTTTCTTCTGAAATGGATTCAGAACCATCGGCCAAGCCTTCAAGTGAGACGGCCAAACGACGTGGCGTTGAGAAAGGCTTGATTTCTTGAACGGCCAAACGGTGTTCGTCCAAGAAGTCCTTCACGCGCTTTACTAATTGCTTTTCAGAAGACGTCACCAAGTGGGCGGGCATTTCTTCCAAACCAATTTCTAAGATGTAATCTGCCATTAGTTCTGCTCCTCTTTCTTCGTGTACTTACCCTTTTCACCAAGGTACTTGTCGCGCAAAGCTTCGTCCTTCAACAAAGGGAAGCCAAGCTTGGCACGTTCTTCGATGAAGACCTTTGACACCTGACGGGCCATCGCACGGATGCGGTGCAAGTAACCGGCACGTTCCGTAACGGAAACCGTTCCGCGGGCGTCCAAGAGGTTAAAGGTGTGGGATGACTTCAAAATGTAGTCGTAGGCTGGGTGAACGAGACCCAATTCCAAGTTGTGCTTGGCTTCGGCTTCGTAGTCGTCGAAGTGGCGGAGCAACATGTCTTGGTTTGATTCTTCAAAGGCGTACTTTGAGTGTTCGTATTCCGGTTCCTTAAAGATGTCACCGTACAAAACGCCGTGACCCCATTCGAGATCGTAGACCGTTGGCACGTCTTGGATGTAAGAAGCCAAACGTTCCAACCCGTACGTGATTTCGGCAGTGACAGAATCAACTTCGATTCCACCAACCTGTTGGAAGTACGTAAACTGCGTCACTTCCATACCGTCGAGCCAAACTTCCCAACCGATACCGGCGGCACCCATTGATGGGTTTTCCCAGTTATCTTCCACGAAACGGATGTCGTGTTCCAAAGGCTTGATACCCAAGGCTTCCAATGAAGCGAGGTACAATTCCTGGATGTTATCAGGTGATGGCTTCATCACCACTTGGAACTGGTGGTGTTGGAAGAGACGGTTTGGGTTGTCTCCGTATCGACCGTCGGCCGGACGACGGGATGGTTGCACGTAGGCGGCCTTCCATGGTTCCGGTCCGTTGGCACGCAAGAACGTGTATGGACTCTGCGTTCCAGCACCGACTTCGTTGTCATAGGCTTGCATCAAGTTGGCGCCCTTTTCGGCCCAGAACTCTTGCAAGGTTAAGATAATATCTTGTACAGATAATGCATCATTTGCCATGTTAATCTTCCTTTTTATAACTATACTTACTTACTCAAAGCGATTCGGATGAGACTTTGCCAGCTTATTGATTCTCAGCGTCGAGCGTCTTGAACTTCTCTTGCATCGTCTTGTTTCCCCGGGTCAACTTCTTGACGGTGACGTCATCCAGCTTGGCGTTGGCCAACCGGAGTTGGTTTCCCGACGTCTGCAACTTCTTTTTGACCTCTTCCATTCGGCGGATGGCCTTGTCGATTTCCTCGATGGCCTCGCCGAAGTTCTTGGAATAGGACTGGTAGTTCTTCGCGAACTTGTTCTTGAAGTTGTTAATGTTGTCTTCGAAGTTCGTGATGTCGATGTTCTTGTTCTTCTCTTCGATCAACTGACGCTTGTACGACACGGAGTCGAGCGCGGCGTTTCGCAGCAGCCCGATGAAGTGAACGAAGAACTGGGGACGAATCACGTACATCTTCTCGTAGTTTGCCACCTGAACGATTCCCGTGTTGTAGTAGTCGTTGTCGGCTTCCAACATCGAAACGAGCACGGCGTACTCAGTGTCCTTCTCCTTGCGGTCCTTGTCCAGTTCCTTGAAGAAGTCCTCGTTCTTATGCTTCTTTTCGGTCGAGTCGGCCTCGTTTTTCATGTCAAACATGATGGAGATGAACTCGACGCCGTCCTGGTAATCGCGGAAGATGAAGTCCCCCTTCGAACCAGACTCCTTTGAAACCTCGTTGTCCTTTTCGAAGTAGGCGTTTGGAAAGGCGTAGGGCCGCACCTTGTTAAACTCTTGATGCGCGTACACTTCAAGCGACTCCCCAATTTCCTTGGTGGACTGGCGGGCCTTGAAGTCCTGGTAGAAGGCCACCTTTTCCTCGGCTGCCTTCAGCTGGGCTTCAAACTCGGCCTTCGTCTTGACCAGGGCCAGTTCCTTGTCGCGGTCCTGGTTGTTGACCTGGTTCTTCAGCTCGAAGACCTGTTGCTCGAGGTTCTGCTTTTCCTGACCAGCCGCCTCTTTTTGCTTGTTCAGATCAGCCTGCAGGCGCTCCTTTTCGGCCTGGTAGGCGTTTTGAAGCTGCTTTTCCTGCTCGGCCAAGGCCAGGGCTTGCTTGGAAGCTCCCTGATCCTGTTGGCTCTTTAATTCGGCCTTCAGGTTGGCGAGTTCTTCTTTGAGCTTGTTCGTCTCCTCTTCAGCCTTTTTGCTTTCGGCCTGTTTAGCCTCTGTCAAATTCACGGCCGCGGATTGCTTTTCTTGTGCGATACGCGCCTCTAAGAGCTCTTCTTGGCTCTTTTGCCAGGCTGCCTTCTCAGAAGCAAGCTTCTGCTCGAAAGCGGCTTGCACGGCGCTTGATAAGCCTTCGGTGTCAACCTTTTGCTCATCTTTTAAATCAATGGTGTCACCCACCTGACCGGCCTGGTCTAATACCAGTGTCGTTTCGGATGCCAGGTGGTAGGAAAGTTTTGCCATAACGCCTCCTTTTTTTAGACAAAAAACCGCGCCAAACGGTCCAATGCCAAAGTTCATTGACATCAGGACGCTTGCGCGCGGTTCCACCTGAATTCCAGGGCTTCAAAGAAGCCCTGACACTTTCGTTGATATTCAACTCCTCGGGTTCCAAACCGAATCAACGTCGAATTGCTTATCCATATTATGCTATTTCTTGCTAAAAAAGGCAAGAAAAAAAGCAGCACATTTTATCATTTTACATAAAAAAGGCCCAAGCTATTCAGCTTGAGCCTTTTAATAAATGAGTGAATTAGATCTTCATCAAATCCGCTTCCTTTTCAGAAGCAATCGTGTCGATGGACTTGATGTTTTCGTCCGTCAACTTTTGAATCTTGTCTTCGTGGTCGCGAACTTCGTCTTCCGTCAAGTCCTTGTCCTTCTTGATCGTATCCATGGCGTCACGACGGACGTTACGGATAGCAACCTTAGACTTTTCGGCTTCGGCCTTCACTTCCTTTGCCAATTCCTTACGACGTTCTTCCGTCATTTGTGGAATGGCCAAGCGGATGATGTTTCCATCAGAAGCTGGGTTCAAGCCCAAGTCAGACATGTTGATGGCAGCCACTATGGCATCCAAGGCGTTCTTATCAAAGGGCGTAAGCAAAAGCATACGAGCTTCGGGAACAGAGATGGAAGCCACTTGGTTCAACGGTACCATGGCACCGTAGTATTCCACTTGGACACGGTCCAAGATACGTGGGTTGGCACGTCCAGTACGGATTTCGGCCAATTCACGACGCAAGGCGTCTTGGGCCTTTTGCATCTTTTCTTTTGTTTGATTAAAATCAATCGCCATGATTATTCTTCTCCTGTGACGGTCGTTCCGATTTCTTCACCGGCAATGACCTTTTGAATATTACCTGATTGGTTTAAGTTGAAGACGACCAAAGGCATGTTGTTGTCCATTGACATCGTTGATGCCGTGGCGTCCATGACCTTCAAGCCCTTCTTGATGATGTCCAAGTGCGTCAAGTGTTGGAACTTTTGTGCATCTGGGTTCGTCCGTGGATCAGAGTCGTAGACTCCGTCAACACCGTTTTTAGCCATCAAGATAGCATCGGCGTTAATTTCGTTGGCACGCAAAGCGGCCGTCGTATCCGTTGAGAAGTAAGGTGAACCCACACCAGCAGCGAAAATCACGATGCGACCCTTTTCCAAGTGGCGAATGGCACGCCCACGGATGTAAGGTTCCGCGATTTGTTGCATGGTAATGGCTGTTTGAACACGGGTTGGTACGCCAGCACGTTCCAAAGCATCCTGCAAAACCAAGGCGTTCATGGTCGTTCCAAGCATACCAGTGTAGTCAGCTCGTGAACGTTCCATTCCAACCTTAGAAGCTGGTTCACCACGCCAGAGGTTACCACCACCAACAACGATGGCGATTTCCGTTCCCATATCGTGAACGGACTTGATTTCTTGAGCGATTGAAGAAACCGTCTCCAAATCAATTCCCTGACCCTTAGCACCTGCCAAAGCTTCTCCAGAAAGCTTCATCAAAACACGTTTGTACTTCTTATCAGTCATGGTGTCTCCTTTTTTCTTAACATCCATTATATCAGAGCGCGACAAAAACGTCCGTAAAAAAAGTGTCCAAAATAACACTTGGACACTCTTTTTTAAAGGTCTTATTGACCGATTTGCTTAGCAACTTCGTCTGCCAAGTTTGTGTTTTGCTTTTCGATTCCTTCACCAACTTGGTAACGAACGAAAGACTTAACCGTCATGTTGTTTGCTTCAACGAATTGTGCAACCGTTTGGTCACCATTCTTAACGAATGGTTGGTCCAACAATGAGATTTCAGCCAAGAACTTCTTGATACGTCCTTCAACCATCTTTTCCTTGATGTTGTCAGGCTTTCCGTTCAAGTCTTCAGAAGCCAATTGAACTTCCTTTTCCTTTGCCACAACTTCGGCAGGAACGTCTTGATCTGAAACGTATTGTGGGGCGATGGCTGCGATGTGCATGGCAACGTCACGGGCTGCATCAGCGTCTGAACCTGAGAATACGGCCAATGCTGAGATTGATCCACCCATGTGTGAGTAGCAACCGAATACTTCGTCGTCTGACTTAGTAGCCGTTTCGAAGCGACGGAGCGTGATCTTTTCACCAGTGATTTGTGACACGTTGATGATCAAGTCGTTCAACGTACGTCCATCTTCAACTGGCAATGCCAAAGCAGCTTCAACATCAGCTGGTTCTGCGGCCAAGATCGTCTTTGCAACAGTAGCCAAAAGGTCGTTGAATTCCTTGTTTCCGGCAACGAAGTCCGTTTCAGAGTTCAATTCGATGATGGCAGCCTTGTTACCTTCTTCAGTAACGTAAGTCATACCCTCAGCGGCGACACGGTCACCCTTCTTGGCAGCCTTGGCCATACCCTTTTCACGCAAAAGGTCGATTGCCTTTTCCATGTCACCTTCGGCTTCAACCAAAGCCTTCTTGGCGTCCATCATTCCAACAGACGTCTTATCACGTAATTCCTTTACCATCTTTGCTGTAACAGCCATGAGATTGCTCCTTTATTTCTACATATAAAAAGCCGTTCCAGCGTCCCAAGCAGGTCCACCGGAACGGCAAATCAGATACTAAATTGCTTAGTTGTCCTTTTCGACAATGTCAGTAATTTCTTCGATTGATTCAGTGTTTTCGTCACCTTCGATGAAAGCGTCTTCAGCTGATTGGTCTTGACCTTGGCGGCCTTCGATTACAGCATCCGCCATCTTTGAAGTGATCAAACGGATGGCACGGATTGCGTCATCGTTTGCAGGAATCTTAACATCGATGTCATCAGGGTTAGCGTTCGTGTCGATCATAGCCACAACTGGGATTTTCAACATGTTTGCTTCCTTAACAGCGATTTCTTCCTTCTTAGGATCAACAACGAACAAAACGTCAGGCAAGTCTTGCATGTCTTCGATTCCACCCAAGAACTTGTCAAGCTTTGCGTATTGCTTCTTCAACAATACAACTTCCTTCTTAGGCAAACGTTCGAAAGTGCCGTCTTGTGACATCTTTTCGATGTCCTTCATGCGCTTTACACGAGTCTTGATCGTGTTCCAGTTCGTCAAAGTTCCACCCAACCAACGGTGGTTGATGTAGAATTGTCCGGCACGTGAAGCTTCTTCTGCGATTGCGTCTGAAGCTTGCTTCTTCGTACCAACGAACAAGATGTTTGCGCCGTCTGCTGATGCGTTACGGATGAAGTTGTAAGCTTCATCAACCATCTTCACCGTCTTTTGCAAGTCGATGATGTGGATTCCGTTACGTTCCGTAAAGATGAACGGTGCCATCTTTGGGTTCCAGCGACGAGTTTGGTGTCCAAAGTGAACTCCTGCTTCGAGGAGTTCTTTCATACTAATAACTGCCATGTTTGGCCTCCTAGGTTAAACCTCCGACCGATTCAAGGTTCGCATGAACATTGCTGCACCTATGCGTTCTCCTCGGTCGTGTGTATTTTTTTGTTGCGATTTCACAACGGTTAATAGTTTACAGGATAATCCCTACCCTGACAAGCATTTTTAACTATTTTCGCCAGATTTTTTCATCAACCTGGTGTTCTTTCAAATATTGTTCCTTCTTGACCCGTGATAAGGCTTTAAAAGTCGCTTCCGCATGCATCGCGTCGCGCTTGTTATCAAAGGTCTCGAAATGAATGAGTTGCAAGGGATGACGGGACTTCACCCGCGTAAACTTTGCCCCCTTGCCCGACTCATGCACTTTGAAGCGTCGCCTGGCATCATCGGAATAGCCCCCATAGAAAAAGCCGTCGGCGGTGTATAGGACGTAGAAGTCGTATGTTTTGTTGGTCTCGGTCATGAAAGGACCTGCTCCTTTAATTTTCTATCAAGTAAATGCTTTTCACGCTTTTTTCGATGCCAAAGTCTAAGGCGACCATGCCTTTTTTCCAGCCCATCATTCCAGGCAGACACGGCCATTCCTTAGTCCATTGTCCCAGGCAATCACGGCCATTCCTTAGTCCCTTGCCCCAGGCAAACACGGTCTTTTCTTAGTCCATCGACCAAGGTGCACCGTACAGGATTTCTTCGACCTGCTTCGTGTAGTCGTTTTGATCCGTGTAGGCCACGATTGGTGGCAGAATCTTCACCCCACCGGGACGGCCCTGCTTGATGGCTTCAACCAAGACCATGTTGGCCTCCCGGTCCGCCTTTCCATAAACAAACTGCACGTGCTTCACTTCGAGTCCGTGGTCGGACAGAGCGGCGAAGATGTCGCCGAGTCGTTCCGGACGGTGGACCATAAAGAACTTCCCCTTGTTTTTAAGTAGCTTGTTGGCAACCTGGGCCAAGGCCGGCAGGTCAATTGCCACCTCGTGGCGGGCAATCTGGTAGTGCTCGTCCTCGTTTTGCTTGGTCGTTTCCTTTACGGGGAAGTAAGGGGGATTGCAGAGAACCGTATCAACGGAACCAGGCTTCACCTGGCCGAAGACGTCCTTCATATCGGAGTGAACGACGGAAACCCGGTCGTCCATGTCGTTCAAGGCGACCGAACGAGCGGCCATCTTGGCTAAATCTTCTTGGATTTCGACTAACCGGACCTCGCCAGTGACTTTTTTAGCGTAAAAGAGACCAACGGCACCTGTTCCGGCACCGAGGTCCACCGTAAGCCCCCGCCCCTTCTTGTTTGGGTTGGCAAAGTAGGCAAGCAAAACCGCGTCCAGTGAATAGGAAAACATGTCTGGATTTTGAATGATGGAAACGCCCTGCGATGGCAGACCATCCAGGCGTTCACCCGCTTTTAATTCCGCTTGATTCATTTGCCTTTGTCCCCTTTTACAAGTAAAATTAGAAAGTTAAGTCATACAGAAAGGGACAAGCATATGTTTTATCGCTTTATCCGGGTCTTTACTGTGACCTTGGTTTCTATTATAAACGGACGGACGTATTATTTGAACAAGAACCGTCTGCCAAAAGATACAAATTACATCCTGGCGGCCACGCACCGTACTTGGTGGGACCCCATCTGGTTCGCCATGGCGGCCTACCCAAAGAAGTTTATCTTCATGGCAAAGAAGGAATTGTTTAAAAACTTCTTCGCTCGCAAGTTGATTACGGCTTTGGGCGCTTTCCCGGTTGACCGCAAGAACGCTGGTTCCGACGTGATTCGTATTCCGGTTTCCGAACTGAAGACGGGCGACCGTTCGCTCATCATGTTCCCCACTGGTTCACGTCACTCACAGAAGTTGAAGTCCGGTTCCATTTTGATTGCTAAGCTGTCAGGTAAGCCAATCGTGCCAGCCGTTTACCAAGGCCCCGTGAAGTTTGCGGATATGTTCAAGCGCAAGCGCGTCACGATGAACTTCGGTGAACCAATCTACGTCGACATCAAAGGCAAGTTGACCGACGAAGTCGTTGCCGAATACAACGACAAGATTGAAAACGCCTACAAGGAATTGGATAAGGAAATCGATCCGAACTGGCAGTACGTTGACCCTAAGGCGAAGAAGTAATTTCTTGTGTCACTGAACATTCCAAATCAGAATGCCCATTATATGAAAACAAAAGCACCGAGCAATCCTGCTCGGTGCTTTTTACATTCCACCAAAGAAAAAAGCAGGCTCTCACCTGCTCGTTCTTAGCTAAATTATTTCTTAGCGGCCTTTTGATTCTGGGCCTTCATTTGGCTCATCATCTGGTTCAACTTCTTTTGTGATGGCTTTTGGCCCATTGACATCATCATGGACTTCATCATCTCTTCAGAAATTGGTGGGTTCTTTGCTAAGTATGACTTCATCGTGAAGCGTGCCAAGAAGAATCCTCCGAGCAAACCAACGACCAAGCCCAAAATACCAACTGGTACAAGCATAGTGGTCTCCTTTATGACTAAAATCTAAGAATAAGTATAACACAGGGTGTGAGCAAACTTTTCACGAATTTACACAAGGATACAAAAAGTAAAGAAATGTCTGCTATCTTAAGGAAATCTTACGAACATGCGTTTGCTTTTTCGCCTTATTTTCGCTAGAATTAAGGCAGTATTAATGAGATGGGAAGAACATTATGGGATCTGATTCAAAACAAATTCAAGTACTCCGCTTCATTCACGAATACCAATCGAAGAACGGCTTTCCGCCAACGATTCGAGAAATTGGTGAACACGTGGGGTTGTCCTCTTCTTCAACGATTCACGGTCACATCGAACGATTGATTAAGAATGGTTACCTCTTGAAGAAGGGTGAAAAGACAAAGGCCCGCGCCATTGAAGTGACGGCCAAGGGATTTGAGATGCTCGGTATTTCATCAAACGCCGGTAAGATTCCGGTGCTTGGTTTGGTAACGGCTGGTCAACCAATTTTGGCGGTTGAGCAAGAGGCCGAAGAGTTCTTCCCTATCCCAGAAAACTTGATTCCATACGACGGGGACTTGTTCATGTTGAACGTCCGCGGGGAATCCATGATTAACATTGGTATTTTGGACGGCGACAAGGTGATTGTGCGTCGCCAGCAAACGGCCGACAACGGTGATATCGTCGTGGCGATGAACGATGACGACGAAGCGACGGTGAAGCGTTTCTTCCAAGAAGGAAACCACTACCGCTTGCAGCCGGAAAACGATACGATGGCGCCAATCATTTTGGACCAGGTATCCATCCTCGGTAAGGTGGTGTCACTTTACCGTGATGCGATTTATTAAAATGAAAAAACAAAAAACGAACCCTCGGGTTCGTTTTTTTTAGGCCGTGATGCCAACTGCCCCACTGCAACGCAAATAAAAAAAGGACCGTTAGCGGTCCTTTTTTATATTGCTTAAGCTTGGTGAGCTGCGGCGTAGCTTTCTGAAACAGGCTTCGTCACGATGTCGTTGATTTCACCGAGCAACGTGTTCAACACTTGTTCGGCAGCCATCAAGGCCTTGATCTTTTCGTTTGCTTGCACGTCCTTAGCAACGGCATCCCATTCCTTTTCTTGGTCAGGAGTTGGCGTTTGTTGTGCTTGCATCATCTTTTGGACAGTCATTTGAATCGTTTGGAATTGCTTGAACAAATCCTTTGCTTCGTTGTCCCCTTGAACGGCGTCAAAGGCCGTCTTCCATGATTGGTACTGTTCCGTTTCCTTCAAAACGTTCGCCATTTCGTTGGCGTTATCGTAAATATTAACTGACATGTTTAAATATCCTTTCCAATCTATCAATGGCAGTGGTTCAGCTTAACCGCCAAACCATCCACTAATAGTATCCCACACTTTATTTGCACCGGCAACAGTTGTGTTAATCCCATTTTGAATGTTTTCCTTGGCGTTATCGGCCCAAGTATTCTGGGTGTCTTGTTGCTTGTCCTTCTGCCCTTCTTGACTGGCATCAGCGACGGTGAAACTGCTTTCTTCCGTGTTCGGAATAATCTGACCCATTGAGGTCTTCACCAGGTTACCGATCGTTGACATCAAACCGATTGGCAATGACGAATGGTTATCTTCAATCCCTTCCCAAGAAACTTGCACGACATCGTTGGTATAGGCAACGGCCCATGAATCCTTTGATGAGTTTGAGTTATTTGGGGTGTTTGGGTTTTCCGTCGTACCAGTCTTACCGGCGATCTTGTACTTATCTGGCGCAGCACCAGCACCGGTACCCTTGTAGTAAGTACCAAGCATCATCTTGGTCATCTTGTTGGCAACGGACTTGGAGAAGAGCTGCTCTTGCTTAGCCTTTGGCTTGTCGACGATGACGTTACCGGAAGCATCCACCACCTTCGTGATGTAGTGGGCTTCGGACATCTTTCCTTCGTTGGCAAAGGCCGTGTAGGCACTGGCCATTTGTTGTGGTGAAACCCCGTTCGTCAAACCACCGAGGGCCAATGCGAAGTTCTTATCGTTTGGTGAGAGGTTCAAACCAAACTTCTTACCCCATGAGTAACCCGTGTTTACGCCCATCTTGTTCAACAAGTAGACGGCTGGAATGTTGTAAGAACGTTCCAGGGCTTCGTACATTGGGATGTCACCCGTTTCAACGTTCAAGGCGTTGTTTGGTGAGTAGTTGTTCGTACCGAAGTTCATCTTCTTGTTCGGTAGTTTCTCGTTAATGGAGTGACCAGCGATAACGGCTGGCGTGTAAACGACCAGCGGCTTGATGATAGAACCTGGTTGCAACTGTGACTGGTTAGCACGGTTGAACCCACGGTACGTGTGGGTGGTGTTTCGACCACCGATGACGGCGCGAACCCCACCAGTCTTGGCGTTCAAGACAACCGTGGCGGCTTCAGCCTCGGATTGGTTTCCAAAGAGGTTGCCCTTTTGGTAATCCTTTTGCAAGTTGTCTTGGTCCTTTTGGTTCAAGGTCGTGTAAATCTTGTAACCCTTGTTCATGATGTCCTTTTCGGACAAGCCGTACTTGTTAATGGCTTCGTTGATCACGGAGTCAAAGAACCAAGGGTAACGATAAGATTCCTCACCGGTGTAGTTGTCGGACAAGACGATTTCTTGGGCCTTGGCGTTTTGTGCCTCGGACTTTGAAATCTTCTTGTTTTCATACATCGTTTGGATGACCAGGTTCCGACGGTTCTTTGAACGGGTTGGGTTATCGATTGGGTTGAATCCGGATGGGTTCGTCAGCATTCCCGCCAACGTGGCCGCTTGTTCCGTGTTCAACTCAGAAGCGTGCACACCGAAGTAACGTTCGGAGGCATCTTCAACACCCCAGACACCGTGACCGAACCAGGCGTTGTTCATGTACATCGTTAAGATGTCGTCCTTGGAATAGTTCTTTTCGACCTGGACGGACAAGAAGATTTCCTTGAACTTACGACTAAAGGTTTGGTCCTGCGTCAAGTAGGCGTTCTTCACCAACTGCTGGGTCAAGGTTGAACCACCACCGGAGATGATGTTGGAACCGGTGAGCTTGTTCTTTAACAAGAGGAAACCGGCGCGGGCCAGTCCCTTCACAGAGAAACCGTGTTCCTTGTAGAAGTCCCGGTCCTCGATGGACAGTACCGCGTTACGCAAGTTTGGTGAGATTTGATCGTACTTCACGTACGTTCCCTTCTGTGAATAAAGGGAACCCGCCTTATCCCCTGCGTTGTCGTAGACGTCTGTCGTCTGTGACAAAGAGGATTGGAGGTTTTCGACGTGGGCGTTCTTTGCGTTGACCACACCATAAACGGATGCGGCGGCGAAGAAGGCCATCACGACGACGATGATCAGACGACCGAGTTGGTATCGGTTCCAGACCGGAGCCACACTCTTCCAAAGAGCCGTCTTTTTAAGTGAAAATGTTTTTTTCATCTCGATTCCTAACAGCCATAAGGCCAAAAACGTCTGAATCAGACTTTGCTAAGAAAAACGAATTTTCTAGAATTACATTTCTTTTGGTGCAGAAACGCCCAAAATCTGCAAAGAAGCAGAAAGCGTGTCTGAAACGGCCGCAACTAATGCCAAACGACCGTTCTTGTTTTCGTCATCAGCCAAGATCTTTGAGTTGGCGTAGTACTTGTTGAAGGTACGGGCCAAGTGCAAGGCGAACTTTGCGACGATGGATGGTTCGCGGTTTAGAAAGGCACGGCGAACCGTCTTAGGGAATTCGTTCAACGTGGTGATCGTATCCCAGGTTGCGGCGTCATCCAAGCTGATGTTTGACGTATCCACTTCGACTCCTGCCTTACGCAAGATGGATTGGGCACGGGCATTCGTGTATTGCACGTATGGTCCCGTATCACCTTCGAAGCGAACCACTTCTTCAATCTTGAAGTCGAAGTTGTTCGTCCGGTCGTTCATCAAATCGTGGAAGACCACGGCTCCGGCCCCAACTTCTTCGGCCACTTGGTCCTTGTTGGCCAACGTTGGGTTCTTTTCTTCGATTTGCTTCAAGGCCAACTCGTGGGCGTCGTCCAACACGTCCTTCAACAAGACCACGTCACCCTTACGAGTGGACATCTTCTTACCGTTAAAGGTGATCAAACCGAATGGAATGTGTTCCACGTCGTCTGCCCATGGCAAATCAAGGAGTGAGAGCACAGCCTTCAATTGTTGGAAGTGTTCACGTTGTTCCCCACCAACCACGTAGAGTGACTTGGCGAAGTTGTATTCGTCCTTACGGTACATGGCAGCGGCCAAGTCACGCGTCATGTAGAGCGTGGCACCGTCGGTACGCTTGATCATGGCAGGTGTCAGGTTTTCGTTCACCTTTGAGAGGTCAACGATTTGGGCACCCTGTGATTCTTCCAAGAGGTCCTTGTCTTCCAAGGCCTTGACCACGCGGTCCATCTTGTCGTTGTAGAAGGCTTCTCCATTGTAGGAATCAAAGGTGATGCCCAAACGGTCGTAGATTTCCGTGAATTCCTTTAAGGATTCTTCACGGAACCAGGCCCAGAGCTTATGGGCTTCTGGATCACCGTCTTCCAACTTCTTGAACCAGGCACGACCCTCGTCGTCCAATTCAGGGTTTTCCTTGGCCTTGTCATGGAATTCCACGTAGTACTTCAAGAGCGTGGCGATTGGGTCTGCCTTCACTTCTTCTTCAGAACCCCAGGTCTTGTAAGCGTAGATCAACTTACCGAACTGTGTTCCCCAGTCACCTAAGTGGTTAATCTTCACGGGGTTGTAGCCGTTCTTAGCTGACAAGTTAGCCAAAGCGTTTCCGATAACCGTTGAACGCAAGTGTCCCATGGACATTGGCTTGGCGATGTTTGGTGATGACATGTCCAAGGCGATGTTTGCGCCCTTTCCATCATCGTTTTGACCGTAGTCCAAGCCGGCAGCCAAGACCGTCTTCAACGTTTGCGCCGTCACTTCCTTCTTGTCCAAGAAGAAGTTGATGTAAGGTCCCGTGGCCACGACTTTTTCGAAGGCGGACTGGTCGATGTTTTCAACCAATTCAGCGGCGATCATTTGTGGCGCCTTCTTCAAAACCTTAGCGAGTGTAAAAGTCGGAAACGCCACGTCCCCAAGCTTGGCGTCCTTTGGTGCTTCAAGCTTTGACGTGATGTCTGCTGGTGCTAAATCTGGTAGTACAGCCGAAAGTGCTGTAATCACTGTTTGATGTTCTGCCATAATTTCTTCCTATCTTTCTTTTTAAAAAGAGGACCCGCCCCTCCATGTGTCATGAAGAGACGAGCCCTGCCCGCGGTACCACTCTAATAGTCGGTTGCCCAACCACTTTTTATGAAAATGTTGTTGCTCTCAGAAAAAGTGGCGCGGGTCAGGAGGACTTCCAAGCTTTCACCAACCGCTTGGTCACTGTCTAAGGCCTACCTGCCTTCTTCTTTTTCTGTTATTTTTCTTCTTCAGGTGCTGCTTCTTGAATCACTTCGACATCGTCCATCTTGACAACACCACGGTGGTTCATTTCGTTCACAGCAGGCTGGTCAGCTGGGTCGTTTTCGGTAATTTCAACGAGTAATGCGTTGTCGTAAACCTTTTCGACCTTTCCAGTAAAGGGCTTTTCCAAATTGCCATAGGCAGGTGCCAACAAGATGTCACCTACATGGTACTTTGCTGCTTTTTCTTCGTCTGTTTTAGCCATGTCAGCCTCCCTTTTCGATTAGGTATTTATTATACCATATTTACCGCTGTTCTTGAATATCAGCGACTTGTTTTAAAATCTCTTTTGCGATGGCCAACTTGGAAGCGGGCCCGGCCTCGATGGGCGCTAAGCCATCGCGAACCATCGTGACCACGTTGGTGTCCTTGTCAAAGCCAGCGCCGGCCTTGGTCACGTCGTTCCCAACGATCATGTCGGCGTTCTTCTTTTGAAGTTTGGCCGTGGCGTTTTCAAGCAGGTCCTTGGTCTCAGCTGCGAAGCCAACGACGATTTGTCCCGGCTTCTTGGCCATCCCCACCGTCTTCAAGATGTCGGGGTTTTGCACGAGGTCCAAGGTCAGACCGTCGTCGTCCCCCTGCTTCTTCACTTTGTCTGTGAAAGGCTCTTTCAAGCGGTAGTCAGAAACGGCTGCGGCCGAGATGAAGACGTCGGCATCAACCATCGCTTCTTGCACGGCAGAAAGCATCGCTTCGGCACTTTCGGCAATCCGCACTTTAATCCCAGCGTTGCAGTCTCGCTTGACTGAAGCGACCAAAGTCACGTCCGCACCAGCCAACCGCGCCGCTTCCGCTAACGCGTAGCCCATCTTACCAGACGAGCGGTTGGTCAAAAAGCGAACGGGGTCGATGGGCTCGCGCGTTCCGCCTGCCGTGATGACCACCTTTTGCCCCTTTAAGTGGCTCAGGATTTCGTCTTCAGCAGAACGTTCGTTTAACTCCTCTTCCACCTGACTCACAATCGTGTTGAGTTCAGCAAGGCGCCCCTTGGCTTCGTAGCCTTCGGCCAAGAAGCCAGTATCGGGTTCGACCAATGAGAAGCCGTCTGAGATCAGCGTGTTCACGTTTCGTGCCGTCGCCGGGTTCGCCCACATCTGATCGTTCATGGCGGGTGCCATGACCTTCACGGGTGCAGCCGAGGCGAGGATGGTTTCGAGTAACACGTTATCCGCAATGCCATTGGCCATTTTAGCCAGCGTGTTGGCCGTGGCGGGTGCCACAACCAGGGCGTCCGCCCAGCGGGCCAGTTGCACGTGGGCCACTTCGGCAGTTGCCGCCTGGGATTCGTCCGTCAACACGTCTTCTTTTGACAGGATGGCGAGTGTTTTAGCTGGAATGAAGCCTTCTGCGGCAGCCGTCATCACAACCTTCACGTTGGCGCCGCGCTTCTTAAAGGCGCGCACGAGTTCGGCGGCCTTGTAGGCGGCGATGCCACCAGTAACGGCTAAGAGTATGTTTTTGTCTGACAAAGTCTTTTTCATGACTTATCCTTCAAAAGTTCCTTCTTCAATTGCTTTTTTGCAGTTTGAAACCACTGCGAAGTCACCGATGTAAGGCACGTCGACGCCGTCGACCTTCTGGTAAGGGTCTTCCCCCTTACCGGCAACGACCACCAGGTCGTCAGAACCGGCAAGTGCCACGGCTTCGTTGATGGCCTTGATGCGGTCCATCTGGTAGTTGATTGTGAGCGCGTCGTTTGTGATGGCGTCCGCGATGACCTGGGCGATATCTTCTGGCTTTTCAAACTGGGGATCGTCGGCCGTCAAGAAGACGGTGTCGGCTTGCTTGGACAAAACCTTGGCGAAGTCCAAACGACGGGAGACCCCCTTGTTACCGGGCGCCCCCAAGACGACGATGACCTGCCCCTTTGGTGACTGCTTCTTGGCGAAGGCCAAGAGCGCGTTCAAAGACGTGTAGTTGTGGGCGTAGTCGACGAAGGCGACACCGTGTCCAGGCAGTGCAAGTGAAAGCATGCGACCTGGGATGGTCACTTCGTCCAATCCCTTCTTCATGGCGGGTTGCTTGGCGTCAGCCAAGGCCGTCATCATCAGAGAAGCCACGGCGTTTTCCTCGTTGAAGTCACCGGGAAGGTTCAGACGGTAAGAACCGCTCACTTGCGCGAGTTCCTTCTTGTCGGCCAAATCCTTGGCTTCAAAGTAGGAGTCGTGCAGTTCGGACTTTTGGGATTCGAACAAAACCGTTGGCTTGAAGTTCGCCTTCTGGCATTCCGCGCCCTTGCGGTTATAAGTTAGGACCTGGTCGTGCTTCGAGGCGGCACGGTCAAAGATTTCTTCGAAGTGGTCCATCCCCGCGTTCAAGATGACCGCGTCGGAGTGGTCCAGAAGCATTTCCTTGTGTGCCAGGTAGTCGGCGAAGGTTGGATGCTCGTTTGGTCCGATGTGGTCGGGTGAGATGTTCAGGAAAGCCCCAACGTTGTAACGCAGGCCGTAGACTCGGTTCTTCAGGTAGGCCTGGGAGGACACTTCCATGATGAGGTGCGTCATGCCGTTGTCGACGGCGCGGGCCATGTCCTTGAAGAGCTCATAGGACTCGGGCGTGGTGAGGTCGGACTTCTTTTTGTCTTCTAGATTAGGGCCGACGATGCGGTCGACCGTGGAGAAGAGCGCGGTCTTGCCCTGGGTCGCTTCGTTGAGAATGGCATGGGCGAAATAGGCCGCGGTGGTCTTCCCCTTGGTACCGGTGAAGGCACCGATCCAGAGTTTTTGTTGTGGGTAGCCGAAGTAAGCGGCCGAGAGGACGGCGAGTGCCTTTTGGGTGTCTGAAACGAGCCAGAGCGGCGCTTCGATACCGTAGTCGTGGTCGGAAACGATACCGGTCACGCCGGCAACACCATCGAGGTAGGATTTCTTGAAGGCGCCTTTGACGACGAAGAGCGTGTTGTCTTGCACTTGGCGGGAGTCGTAGTGCATAAAGGCGAAATCGTGGTCGAAGGCGGGGGCTTCGATAAGGAGATGATGCTCGTCGAGGAGCGTTGTCACTTGTTTTGAAGTAATAATCATAGTGCCTATATTATACCATTTTGCCTTCTAAAAAAGGCTGTTCAAAATGAAAAAACGACGGCTGTACCAGCCGTCTTCTTTCGAATGTCAATTTATTCTGCTTTGATTCACGAAGCGTGCACGAACCGCTCTATTTCTCCCAGTTATCCACCAAAACGGCGGACGAAAGGCAGCGGATGCACACGCTCGCTTGCTCATCGACCGCAAGCAACAACATTATCAGCCGCAACCAACAACATTATCGGCCCTAACCAACAACATTACCGCTTCAAAACCACCACTTACCCCCGCTTCATCAACGGTTTCAAGGCGATTGGTGTGAAGATTGTCGTCAATAGGATGACCAGCACCATGTCCGTGTAGAACTGGCGTCCGACGAGCGAAGCGGCCAGTGCCAGGTCCAAGATCACCAGGGCCATCTCCCCTCTTGAGACCATCCCGATTCCAACAACGGTCGCATCGGACTTTGACAGGCCGGTCCAAAAGGACGAGAAGTAAGCGCCAAAGTACTTAGTCAAAATGGCGAGTACCGTAAGCGCAATCACTAGAATCCAAGAATTACCGAGCCCATCGAAGGCGACCTTCAGCCCGATGTTCACGAAGAAAACCGGGATAAAGACCGTGTTTCCAATCAGTGTTATGGCGTGTTCGATACTTGCTTCGCCCTGCTGGCGGGAGAAAATAACCCCGACCATGAAGGCCATGATGGCGCCCGAAAGTCCCAATTCCTCAGCACCAAACGCCGTCGCTAAAATGAGCACGAATGTCAGCGTCAACACCAACCCCGGTTGTGGAATCCGAGAAAGCAAAGGCAAAACGCGTGGTAATCCAAAAGATAGGAGCGCTAAAACAGCAGCCACTACCACAATCATGAAGAGCGTGTCGCCCGTTACGCCAAGGCCAAGCAACGACTTCGTTCCAACGCCGA
This sequence comes from Fructobacillus apis, assembly GCF_023893635.1. GTDB lineage: Bacteria > Bacillota > Bacilli > Lactobacillales > Lactobacillaceae > Fructobacillus > Fructobacillus apis. The sequence goes on from NZ_JAMWYK010000001.1 coordinate 107,525, forward strand.
AGACCGTTTGGAAGACCGTCCACATGAAGACGGCGATGATGTCGTCTAAGACGGCTGCCCCAAGGATGGTCGCACCGGCGTCGGATTTCAGCTTCCCGTATTCCGTTAGGATTTGTGCGGTGATGGACACCGAAGTGGCGGAAAAGAGCACCGCCCAAAGTAAAGCGGTCTCATTGCCGTGGCCCATCAAACGGCCGAAGAAAAAGAAGACGACAAAGGGTGTGACAACCCCGGCCAAAGCGACTGCGACCGCCTGTTTCAAGTGGCGCTTGAGCAAACCGAAGTCCGATTCGATTCCGGCTAAGAACATTAAGAGCAAGAGGCCCATCTCGGCCCAGTGCTCACTTGCACTGTTTGCTTCCAGAAAATGGAGGCCGGCGGGACCTAAGACCAACCCGGCCCCAATCTGTCCGACGACGGCCGGAAGGCCGACTTTTTCAGCTAAGTATCCCAGCAATAAAGCAAAAAACAGCATGCTGGCTAAAGTAATTCCCGTCATAATCATCCTTTCATTGCAAAGAAAAAAGGCCGTCTCAAAGACCGCCTAACTCCCCCGTTAGACTAGTCCTCGAGTACGACCTCGACCAAAAACGTGTGTATCAAATTAATTCTATTTTAGCATAAATGGTGTTTGCCAGCCACAGCACTCTAGCGCTGTTCCTTCTCCCACTTCACCAAGTCTTCTTCGTGTTCGGCGAGTAAGGCACGAACCTCGTCCGTCGAGTGCGTTTCCATCAACGCTTGACGGAGCTTGGCCGCGTGGGCAAAGCCGCGGAGGTAGATCTTGAAGTAGCGCTTCAAGGCTTCGAAGTGCTTTGGCGTAACCGTGTTGTTCACTTCGTCGAAGAGCTCAAGCTGTAGCTTCAGCAAGTCAATCGATTCGGACAGCTTGTGTTCGCGCTCTTCGTGGTTGAAGGCGTATGGGTCTTCCAAGACACCACGACCGATCATAATCCCGTCGACACCCGGGTGGGCGGCGGCGAGTTCGAGCCCGTGCTTGAAGTTCTTGATGTCCCCGTTGATTTGGAGCAGCGTGTTTGGCGCGTACTTGTCGCGCAAAGCGACGATGTCGTCAATCAGTTCGAAGTGGGCGTCGGCCTTGGACATCTCCTTACGCGTGCGCAGGTGGATGGTCAAAACTTGAACGTCGGCCTGGAGAATCTTCGTCAGCCATTCTTCGTACTCGTCGATGCGGTAGAAGCCGAGACGGGTCTTAACGGAAACGGGCAGGCCGGATTCCTTGGCGGCGTCGATCAGAGCCAAAGCCGTGTCGTGGTGACGAATCAGGTCGGAACCGGCGGAGTTCTTGATGACGGTTCCGTCGGGGCACCCCATGTTCAAGTCGACGGCTTCGTAGCCCATTTCTGGGAGCAACTTGGCAGCGCCGGCGATGACTTCGGGCTTGGAGCCCCAGATTTGGGCGATGGGCATTTCTTCGCCATCGGCAACCGCTAAGCGGCCTTGGACGGAGAACTTGGCCTCGGGGTGAACCATGGAGGCGGCGTTCGTGAATTCCGTGTAGTAGATGTTGGGGCCGCCGGCTTTGGCGACGACGCGGCGGAAGATGGTGTCGGTGACGGCTTCCATGGGCGCCATGGAAAAGAATGGGCGCGGTGTGCCGTCTGAGTTTTTGGCGGAATCAACCACCTTTTGCCAGTATGCTGACTTTGCTTGTCGCATGAGAGCTCCTTTTTGGCCCGAGTGGGCTATCGTGAGATTAACTAATATAGTTTAGCACGATTTGCCTGCCCTTTCAAAAGCTGGTCCAGACCGCTTGCGAGCGGCCCAGCTTCGCACTTCAACCACCGGTGTGCCATGCCGTTTATCCGGCCCCGCTTCTCACCCATATAAAAACGCCAGCCGACATCCGTCAGCTGGCTTAAAACGAGTTATTGCTTTGAAACGGCCTCGATTAGAGCACGGAGTGCCCGTGAACGATCGTGGTAGTCGAGGACCTCTTCTAACGGCATCGCAGATAGTGTCTGCCCGTTCTCCCCCAAGATGATGTCCGTGATACCACCGAGTTCCGGTCCCCCGTGGGGTTCGTGCGCAATGGCAACGCCACCACGCTCGGCAACAACAACCACTTTCCCTTCGGGTGAAACCAAGGCCATCGTGGCCAAGAAGTACGCACCCCGCTTCTCATCGGGTACGTCTTTATATAAGTCCAACAGGTAGCGGTTGATGTTTTCAGAACCAGACAGACCGAGCTCCTTCATCTCACGGGCGGCCGTCACGCCGAAACGGTCCGGAAAGGCCTCCAGGAAGAAGCCGGTGTCGTCGGCCAGCACCCACTCATCTGGCAGGTACTGGTGGACAAAGTTGGCCTTGGCCTTGGCGTTGTCCTCGAGGCTGTCCTCGGATTCGGCCGGAAAGGCCAAGCGCTTACCGAGCACCTCTTCGTAGCCAACCACTTCCTGGTCGAGCAAGGCGCCGAACTTTTTCAGCTCCATGATTTTCTTTTGGTTATTCGTGGCAAATACGAAGCGCATGCCTGCCCCCTCTTACATTCGAACACCGAAAAATCGGTCCTGGTCGCCCCGGACTTTGACAGCCGGCGGAGCCATCTGGATACGAACCAAGGCGCCCCAGCAATTCTGCTAAGGCGCCTCATTTTCGATTACTTACAAATTCAAGTTTTCTAGCAGCTTCACCTTGGTGACTTCACCGGCGTAAAGCGTCTTTACCGAACCGTCGTCCTGTTTGATTTCAAGACCAGCTTGGTCCGAAACGCCCTGTACCTCACCGGCGATGACATCTTGTCCGACTTGAACGGACACCGATTTGCCAATGAGGAGGGAGCGCTTGCGATAGTCTTCCAGGTAACGACCATCCAAGTAGTCGTCCCCCATCTTGATGAGCGCGAGCGTGAACTGGGCGAGCAGCAAGTTCCAGTCGACCCAAGCTTCCTTGGTGGTCAAGACGGAACCAGCTTTCTGCGAAATCTCATCCGGATAGTCAGCCGGTAAGATGTTCACGAAGAAGCCAATCACGAGGGCCGTGTACTGCTGGGTTTCCATGTCGAAAACCGCTTCGGTGATGATACCACCGACCTTGTGGCGGTTGATGATCAAATCATTCACCCACTTCAGGTCGACGGAAACTTTTGGAAAGTTTTGCTCAATCACCTGGGCAATGACAACGGCCGCCGATGTGGTGAGCAAGCTGGCCACGACCTGGTTCTTTTCCTTAATCGGCAAGGACAAGGAAATGTAGAGCCCGTGGTCCTTTGGCGCAAAGAAGGCGCGACCGCGACGACCGTACCCCGCGCCCATCGTCCGTGAGGAGAAGAGCGTGGGGTTTTCAGCGGGATGCTTGGCCAAGTAGTCCTTGGCATCGGTCTGTGTGGAGGCGGTATTTTCGACAATTTCAATCTTGTCGAAGGCCTGCTTGCCGTGGCTCAGACCGTTCAAGTAGTGGGTCACAACCCGCTGGTCGATGTGGTTGGAACGCATGTAGGCGTAGCCCGTCTTCTTCTTAGAAGTGATGACGTGCCCGTCTTTTTGCAGGGACTTCACGGCCTTCCAGACGGATTCACGGCTGATGTCCAAGTCCTGGGCCAGTTGGTCACCAGAAACATAGGAACCAACGTGTTCCAGGAGGTCTTGTAAGACTCGGTCTTTTGTTTTCAACTTTGCGTCTGCCATGGCAATCTCCAACGTGTTTTTGCTTACTCTTACTTTACCCGACTTTGGATGGCCGTGGCAACTGTTGTGGCGATAAAGACCTTAATCATGTCGCCGGGTACAAAGGCCATGTTTCCAAGGTAGGCCTTGAAGAAGTCCATGTGGGCCACGTGAGCCAACCAAGCGGATCCCAATCCGAAGACCAAGACCATGTCCAAGATGAAAATCAAGGCAAATGAGAGGAAGAAGTTTGGCATCAAAGCGCCTTCCTTCTTCGGAACAAAGCGGGCCAAGAAGGCAAAGGCTGCTGGTTGGAACAACCAGGCCCAAATGTATCCGGCCGTTGGTCCGACCAAGGAAGCCATCCCACCGTGTCCACCGGTCAAAACAGGCATTCCGATGGCAATCATCATAATGAAGATGGCCATGACAGCTGAACCGCGGCGTGCGCCAAGGAGCAATGAAATGAGCATGACCGCGACGTTTTGCAAGACAATGGGAACGGGGATGAAGCCGACGGGGATGGCAGGCACCATCGCAAAGACAATGAGGAGGGCCAAAAAGACCGCGTCAATGGTTAAGTTACGTACTTTTGAATGATTCATAATTCTCTCCTTAAATTAAGTAACCTAATTATATTTATAAGGGTTACTAAAAGTCAAGCCCGCCCCTGACTTTTTCGGGCACAAAAAAAAGGAATCCCCTCGGGATTCCTTTTATATCAAGCGCTTTACTTTCGTTCTTGAATCGTGAAATGACGCTTTTTCTTGGCAGTTTTTGGCTTACCGTCCTGATTTTGGGCTGGCTTTTGCTGCTTTTGATTGTTGTTTTGCTTTGACTTCGCCTGGGCCGATTGCTTTTTCTGGTTGGGCTTGTTGGCAGAAGCCGGCTTGTTTGGCGCCGCTTGCTTCTGACCTTGGCCCTGGCCCTGCTTTGACGCAGCGTCCTTTGGCTTACGGTTATTCCGGCGGCGTCGGCGCTTCTTGGGCTTACCATCCCCCTCGTTTCCACCTGCGTTTGGCTTCGTCCCTTGGTTTGGCTTTGCACCTTGATTGCTTTGGTTTGGTTTTGCCGCCGGTTGATTCTTCTTTTCTTCGTCCTTGTTCTTGGTCGTGAAGCGGTGGCGACGCTTGGATTGCCCTTGCTTCCCCTGCTTCTTTTGCGCTTCCTGCTTCTCGTTTTCACGTTCGGAACGGCGCTTCCCGTTTGGACGGTTCTTTCGGTTCGAATGGTTGTTCTTGCCGTTTCCATTTGAACCGGACTTTTTGTGCTTCTTTTGAGAAGCCTGGCGTTCCTTGCGCTTTTGTTCTTGCTCTTCTTCCCAGTAGGCCAGGTAGTCCTTGGCCGCGCGTGGACGGAAGGCAACGGTTTCGTTTTGCAAGATGAAGTACGGCGCACCGAAGTTTACCGTTTCGTACAGGTAATCGGCCAGCGTGTTGATCTTCTGGTCGGCTGGCACCTCTCGCTCTTCGTGGTAGAAACCACGGAGGCGAAGCTGTCCAGCGGACAGGTCACCAACGATGTAGTCGTATTGCTTCAACAAAGGCGTGTAGCGGAGTGCCAAACCTTCTTCTGAAAAGGCTTCCTTAAAGTCATCCACCAACACGAGCTTCATGCCGTCAACGCCAATCTCGTCACCAAAACGAGACACGTCGAATTCGGCCTGCCGCTTTTGTTGTTGCTCGATTGTCTTATCTTTTAAGGTTGCGTGATCCATCGAATTACTGACAGTTTAAAACTGCTTTTCCTCTAGTTTTTGATAGTAGTCGGCCTGCATTTCACGCAGGAGCGTTGCTAAGTATATCTCGGCTGGCGCCTCGTCGACCATCGTAAAGAAGTCGAGCCAACGGTAGTGGTCCAGAGTGGCGAGGTCGTAGTGCTTCTCATCCTCCACCACTTCGCCGTTGTAAAGCAGATTGCCTGCTTCGTCGACGCCAAGACCGGCTGTCACCATTTTACCAAAGACTTTGCCCCGGAAACCGGAACCTTTGATTTTTTGGGTGAGTAATTTGCCCGCCTTCTTCTCCCATTCAGCCACCCAGGCCTTCAGGTCATGACCGGAAAGCGTGAGTTTCATGGGATGAATGGAATGTGGAATGTCCTTTAGGAAGGTGTACTTGGACTTTGGCCCAGCCGGCAAATCGTTTAAGAAAAGACCGGTTGAGGCGATGGCAACGGGCAGGTCCATGAAGTCCTTCAGGGCTAAAAGACAGTCCTGTGCTTGCTCTTCTTTGGTAATGGCCTTTTCGTAGGTCGTGGCCATGATGGTCTCTTCTTGGTCGATTCCCTCTTGGTCGATGTCAGCGACCCATTCGGCGTCACCTGATTCTTCCGGCAGGTCGTCCGTATCGAAGGCCTTCACCCAGACGTTAGTCACCTTGTGATTGTCGTCCAGGGTCATCTTTACTTGACCGACATTTGCGCCGTAGCGACCGGCAGCTGCGAGCCAGGTACCGTTATCGAGTTCCCCGTCAGGCAGCAAGTGGTGTGTGTGCGCACCGATGATCAAATCGATGTCGTAGTCCTTGGCGAGGTCACGGTCAACGGGCAGTCCCAGATGGGAAAGTAGGATGACGACGTCGGCCTGTTTTCGCATCTCGGGGAGGTAGCGGTCCAAGACGTCTTCGGGTTCTTCGGGATACCAGTCAAGCGTGTGATAGGTCTGCATATATGGCGCCGTCATTCCAATCACGGCAATCTTGGCACCGTTTGCGGAATTATAAATCTTGTATGGCTTGGCCCAGGCTGGCTGAGTCCGGTCAGCGCCGTCCTTCATGTTTGCCAAGAGAACGTCGAACTTGGCCTTGTCGTAAAGGTGGTTCAGTTCGTTGTGGGGCATGACGAGGCCTTCGTTGTTACCAATCGTGACGGCGTCGTAGTCGGCCTCGTTTAGAATGTCGATGTTGGCCTTCCCAAGTGTGATGTCGGTCAACGGGTGGAAACGGTCGATGGCATCCCCAATGTCAAAGCGGAAGATGGTGCCGTTTTCGTCGGTCCCCTTCAGCAAAAAGCGCTTTATCTTTGGCCAGGGGCCGAAGTGCGAATGCATGTCATTGGTGTGTCTGATGTCGAGTGTTTCCATGTTGCCCTCCTTAACTTTTATCTTAACATTATTTTGGCGTACTTCTCTTAAATTTCATCTAAAAATGGGTAATAAAAAAAGTCGCTGCCACAGGCAGCGACTAAAACGTCTTAGCGTTCGATGACAAGCAGTTCCTTTGGAATCCCTGACGTCAAAACTTCATGACCGTCTTCTGTTACAAGCACGTCGTCCTCAATTCGAACACCACCCTTGCCCTGCAAGTAGATGCCGGGTTCAATCGTTAAGAGGTTACCCGCAACGATTTCGTCGGATGAGCGCGTGGACAAGACTGGTCCTTCGTGAATGTCCAATCCGGCACCGTGTCCCGTTGAGTGGTTGTAGTATTGACCGTAACCCTCGTCTGAGATGTAGTCACGTGTCACGGCGTCCACTTCAGACGTGGACAAGCCAGGCTTCAAGACGTCGATGCCGTCCTTGTTGGCCTGCAAGACAATCTCGTAAATCTTCTTCAATTCGGGATCAATTTCGCCCATGGCAATGGTACGGGTCACGTCGGACGTGTAACCGTCAACGTAGTAACCAAAGTCAATGGTGACCAAGTCTCCCTTTTCCAACTTCTTGTCCGTTGCGGTTCCGTGGGCCATCGCTGACCGGGCACCGGATGCCACAATCGTGTCAAAGGATGGCTTGTCGGCTCCGTATTCCTTTTGCAAGGCGTCCAAGCGGTTGGCGACTTCGCGTTCCGTCATACCGACCTTGATTTCTTCCATCAATTGGTTGAAGGCCTTTGTTGAGGCGGCAGCGGCCTTGCGCAAGGCTTCGGCTTCCGCTTCGTCCTTCACTTCACGAAGGGCTTCAACGGCGCCTGGAATGGCGTCGAAGGTCACCTTCATTGGGAGCAAATCTTCGACTTGTTCGTAGATGGCGTATGGCATGTCGGCTTCGAATCCGAGCTTCTTGATACCCATAGCTTGTACCTTGCGAACGGCTTCTTCATAGTAGCCACGCGTGATGGAAAGGGAAACACCTTGAGGCAAGGTGTCCACGTATTCGTTTTCGTAACGGGCGTCCGTGATCAAGACGGCGTCGGCCAAGGAGACAACCAAGGCACCATCCCCCGTTCCACCAGAGAAACCAGTCAAGTAGTTCATGTTTGAACCGTTAGTGATGAGCAAGCCGTCCAATTCCAACTGCTTCAACAGCTTTTGTAGCCTTTCGATGCGCTTTTCAAAGTATCCCATGGTAAACCTCCAAATGTCTGAACGTTATTTTTATCTGTCTTCGTTTTTGTCATTGTAGCACAAGTTCTCATCCAATTCTCATAAAAAGGCGGAATCAATCAAAATTGCACAAAAAAAGCAGCCCGAAGGCTGCGTTTTCTCAACAAATTATGCATTCAACATCTTGTTGTATTCTTCCCGAGTATAAACGGAAACTTGGCGCTTTTCGCGACCCTTACGTTCGAACTTAACCACTCCGTCAGTCAATGCAAACAACGTATCGTCGTTTCCACGCTTAACGTTAACACCTGGGTAGATGTGCGTTCCACGTTGGCGGTAGATAATTGATCCAGCCGTCAATGCTTGTCCGTCGGCAACCTTCGTACCAAGACGACGACCCGCTGAGTCACGTCCGTTGGCAGATGATCCACCTCCCTTGTGGTGGGCAAAGAGTTGTAAGTTATCTTGATTCATCAACATAAGTCTATTCTCCTTTTACAGTGATGATTACGCGATGGAATCAATCGTCACGCGCGTGTATGGTTGGCGGTGTCCCTGCTTCGTGTGGGAGTGCTTCTTAGGACGGTACTTGAAAGTAACAACCTTCTTTTCCTTACCTTGCTTTTCCACAGTAGCAGTAACCTTAGCACCTTCAACAAAAGGTGTACCGATCTTTGAGTCGGTCAAGACTACTTGGTCGAAGACAACCTTGTCTCCTTCTTGGGCGTCCAACTTTTCAACAAAGATGGTATCACCTTCAGCGACCTTGTATTGCTTGCCGCCAGTAACAATAATTGCGTATGCCATTATTGAATTCTCCTTTTATACTTAGACTCACCAATCCGAGGCGGTTTTAACAACGATCTTTCAACCTGAATTGTGTGGTTGTAGCTGCGCTAACAACTCATTAAGTATAGCAGGGGACTTTAAAAATTGCAAGAATTAGCTCTGGATAAAGAATTCTTCTCCCCTATTCTGCTGGACATGGCAGGAAAAGTCAAAGAGGGCCTGGGCGGATTTTTTCGTTCTTCCCGTTGAGTTGCGCCAGAGCAGCTTGAATTCTTCCACCAGCTCTTCCGGTGGAAAGGGCATCCCCTCCTCCAACCACAGGGAGACGGCCGCAAAGTAGGCGGCCACCATCATTTCCCACTGGAACACAATCCGCGTCTTCATCGGTCCCGGCACCATGTCGAGCAAGGCGGTGTCCCGCTGCTTTCGCAATCGTTCAACCAACAGGTAGACAAGGCTCGCATCCTTATTATGGTTAAAAACGGCGTGGTAGAAGGTCCCCTTGTCCGCTACCTCTAGCAGCATGCTGTAACAGGAGAAGGTTCCCTCGCTGTGCTGCAGCAGTTGATCAACTAAGTGGCTGTTCACGTCGTAGATTAAATCCGCCTTGTTATTATAGTGCCGGTAAAAGGTTCCCCGGGTAATGTGGGCGTGAACCAGTAATTCTGAAATTGAGAACTTCTCCTTTTTCGTCATTAAAGCAATTGCCGAACTACGTAGTACTTGTCTCGAACGCAAGACACGTGCGTCCATTAATTTTTCCATGAGCTTTCTCCCATCGCTTTTTATTCGTGCTGAATAATCAACACTAATTCACGCTGAGTATAGCAAGGGTCAAGCCCAAAGGCTCTTTTTTGTACACGAAATGGCAAAAGAGGTCAAAAGCGCGTCCTAAACGACACTTTTGACCTCTTTTTCTTTTCTTTATTCAAGAAATAAGTTAACGAGTTATTACACTCTTTCGGCAATTTCCTTCTTTACGGAACGGGCCCATGGTGAGAACCACAATCCAAGAACGTCGTTACCTAAGTACAAGATGTACGTTGCGAAGAGAACCCAGTTGGCATCCCCTTGCAAAGCCGTAAGTCCCCAGAGGGAAACGGACATAATTCCTTGCAAAGTCCACATCCAGTATTGAGCGCGGTACTTTGAAATCGTCAACGTTGCACCGACGATACCAATCGTTGCGGCAGCCGCATCGATTTCAGGACGGGGAGCGTTGAAGACGTACGCGTCCATGGCAAACAACAAGATGTAGGCAACGATGGCCGTAACGACACCGATTACCCATCCGTTCTTATCCATGGCCTTGATCTTACGGTTCTGCCATGCGTTACCAAAGAGCATGAAGTTCAAGTCCAAGGTAACCAAGTAAATCATTTGCATCACGATGTCTGAGTAGTTGCGTGAGTGGAACGCAACGATTGAAATCAAGATGGCGGAAATGAATCCTAACAAACCGTTGATTCGACGGTTTGCCGTAATGGCCAAAGTACAAGTGAACCCGATGGCTCCCCCGAGCATTGACATCACTGACAAGTAGTTCAAGCCGTGGGCCAAACCAGTTGAGACGATGACAATAAGACCAATTGCGAGCCATACGTATGATGAACGGTCCCAACCTGAGAACCCTTCCTTATAGTATGACCAAGTGAAAATCTGCTTCATGTTTGCCTTAACTTCAGGCCAAGTGAAACCAGACTTTGTTTGTTGTTCTGCCATGTTTTCCTCCTGTATCGCGCGAAGATGGCTATTCGCGCAAAAAAATTAATGTACGCGCCCGAAGAGGTTGACCAAAATCACCCCGATAATGAGTAAAATCAGGCCAACAATCGTTTGCCAGTTCAAAGAGACTTTGAAGAGGAGCACACTTAAGCTCGTGATTATTAGTATACCACTCGCACACCAGGTGGCATACGCCAGGTGAACTGGAATGTAACGAACGACAATTGCTAATAAGAGGAATGAAACCCCGTAGCAAGCCAAAGTTAAGATTGTCGGTAACAATTTTGTAAAGCCGTCTGTCGAGCCGATTAACATGGTACCGCTGGTCTCAGCGGCAACAGCTAAAAATAGATAAAAATACGGTAACATTTCCGTCTCCTTTACTACCGGAATATTATCCTTTATTTACCAGAAATTAACAAGGACAACAATCGTCCCTAGACCGCTTTTATAAAAGTCTGAGACGCCCCCGATAAAAAGGCAACCAAGCCTTTAATTAGACTAGAAATGCCCTGTTCTTTCTGCTAAACTAAGTCCTGTGCTTTATGAATTTTTCGCGCTGGTAGCTCAGCTGGATAGAGCAGCCGGTTTCTACCCGGCAGGTCGAGGGTTCGACTCCCCCTCAGCGCATGATCAAACAGTCAGGCTTTCGCCTGGCTGTTTTTTATTATAGGTAGCCGTTCAAAGGTTGGCTACTTTCAGGGTGATTTAGGGCATAAAAAAATCCCAGACTCTTTCGCCTGGGGACTTGATGTACCTAAAGTTTATACCCTAATTCTTTCTTTGTAAACTACTTTAAACGTTCCCATGACAGTATTTTTATTCAATTTTTTTGTCTCGGTACTACTCTTTTTGGAAGCACAAATTATCACCCCTTTTTATTATCTTGGGTCGGGTCTGACTTTTATAGCTTGAGTGTCGTTTAGGGCGTGAACTGGTTGCTTTAAGACACCTTGCAATTTTTCTGAAGTCCCATACAATAAGGGGGAAGATTAAATTGAATTTTTAGATAAGAAAAATCGAAAGAGGAAACTATGGTCCAATACAATTTCGTAGTGGCTTCCGCTCGGGTCGAAACGAACGTTTCTTTACCCCTCGCCCCACGCGCAGGCGACGTCATCTCACTCACCACAGGCGTTGACACGCCCCACTACTTGGTGCAACGCGTTGAGCTGTTCGCCAACTCCGACGTCGTGAACGTCCACGTGCAACGCTTCCCTGATCAACTTTCAGCAAAGCTTGCCATCGACGGTTTCCGAAACACACGCGGCTTTGTCGAAACGGATAAATAAATAATTAAAAAAGGACTGCCATCCGGCAGTCCTTTTTTTGTTTCTTCAATTAGAAGTGAGCCTTAATCTTGTAGATTGGTTGCCCCTTGGCCAAGAACTTTTCTTCGTACTCGGTCTTGATGTTTCCTTCGACCTTGTCTTCGTCGGCGTGCAAGTCCAACGTGTAGTCTTCCGGCGTCCAGCGCATCCCGAAGTCCATGAAAGAAACCATGGAGTATTCAAACAAGTGACGGTTGTCCGTCTTGAATTCCACTTCCCCACCTTCAGGCAAGACAGCCTTGTAAGAGGAAAGGAAGGACTTGTAAGTCAAACGACGCGCTTCGTGACGCGTCTTTGGCCATGGATCAGAGAAGTTCAAGTAAATCTTTTGAATCTCGGCCTTTTCGAAGTATGTTTCGACTCCTGAACCGTTTCCGTAGATGTAACGGAGGTTTGGCAACACACCAACCTGGTCGTATGACTTACGACCAGCAATGGCCACTGCCGTTTCTTGAATTTCCATTCCGATGTAGTTGATTTCAGGGTGTGCCAAGGCCATCCCCAAGATGAACTGTCCCTTACCGGAACCAATTTCAACGTGGATGGGTTGTTCCTTGTCAAAGATGCCCTGCCAGTTGCCCTTCAATTCTTGGGCGTGGTCCTGTGTGATGACCAAGTCTTCGTGAGCTTCGAGCCATGGCTTAGCCCATGGTTTTGAACGTAAATGCATAATGTTATCCTCTATTATTTAAGATTTTGTTTGAAGTAAAATCGGTCGAGTACGACCGTAGTGACCAAACCAGCTACCAAGACGATGGCCGCTGCCTGCACGCCTTGCAATGGTAGCAAAGCGATGCTTAATAGCACGGTGACAAAGCCGTTGATACTGGTGAGCACGCGACGGAAGTCGCTTTGCTTTTTTTCCTTATCGGCAAAGAGCAGGTCCGTCCAAAGGACCGCTTCGACCTTTTCGTAAAACGGCAGGAGCTGCTTGCCCATCAAGTAGATGAGCAAAGCGGTCAACGCGGCGAAGAGCCAAGCGCTTGTCGAATCAACCGCCAAAAGCAACACGTAAAAGACCAGCACTTGTCGTACCACCAAGTTCAAACCGGACTGGCTGCGGAACAGCTTCTTCCAGATGAGCTGCTGGTAGGCGGATTGCTTGCCGAGACAGTTGACGATAACGTCGAGGTAGGCGCGACGCTTGCTACTGCTTTGACGGCCCGGCACCTGAGCAAAGAGTGAGAAGAAGCCGTAGCGCTTCCCTTCCTCTTTTTCCGCCAAGGCGATGGCGTTGTAAAAGCTAATTGTTCCCCGCTTCTTCATGTAACGCGTCTGGTAGACACGCAAGAAAGCAAAGAGAAAGGAGAAAAACAAAGCAATCGCTTCCACCCACACGTTCAGGTAGATAAAGCACCAGAGCGTGATAAGAGCGATTGTCCAGTTGACGCGGGCCAAAAGCTTTGGCTGCTCAGCCAACTTGGCTGAAATCAAGCTTGCCACCTGTCCTTCAATCATGGCGACCTTCAAAAAGAGCACCAATAAGAAGAGCAAGAAGGCAGACACCCAGTCCATGTCCGTGTTTGCGATGATGGGCAATGATACGATGAAGAATATCGCCTGCCAGAAAACTGAAAGCACGAATGAAAAGACCTTTGCCTGCTTCAAGTAACCGTGAACGAGCAGTCCATCCCCCGCCGACAGAAAGACGGCGTCGGCTTTTTTGAAGTAGGTCTGCAGGTTACCAAAGAGTAAGCCAAGCGACAACCAGACAAAAAGGGCGAGTTGCCAGTAGGTCCAGCCTGTGCTGCCAATCGTCAAATCCTGGTTCATGACCGAGCGGTAAACGAGTACCGCCCCACCAAAGGCAATCATCAAGAAAATCAGAAAGTGGTCGTTGAAAAGCAGCTTCAGATACTTTTGATTTTCCTTCAGGCTCTTACCCCGTCTCAGTGCGTATAAGTCGCGTAATTCAATTGTGGCATCTACCTTTTTCATGAGAAGAGGTCATCCAATTGGTCGTTTCCGCCGTTTTTTTCCTTGACGAGATCATCAGCAGTTCCCGCAAAGGTCAAGCCACCCTCTTCTAGCAAGAGGAAGTTGTCAACGTACTTCTTTGCCTGATCCAACAAGTGGGTTGTGAGCAAGACAGCCGTACCGTTTGCGGCCTTTTCCTTCATCAGGTCAATCAACTGCTTTTGAGCCAGGACGTCCAAACCGAGGAATGGTTCGTCGATGACCAAAAGTTGGCTGTCCACCGCAAAGGCGGCAACCAGCAGCACCTTTTGCTTCATCCCCTTTGAGAAGTGGATGGGCAGCCAGTGTTCCTTGTTGTCCAAGCGGAAAATTGCCAAAAGCTCTTCGACACGGCGCCAGTGCGTGGCATCGTCTTGGCCGTGTGAGGAAAGCATCAGGTGAAGGTGCTCGGCCAAAGTCAGCTCTTCGTACAAAATGGGCTGCTCGGGGATGTAGGCCAAAAGCTGCTTGTATTCAAAGGGCTGCGTGGCCAGGTCACGACCATCGAGACTAATGGAGCCGCCCAAGAGGCGTCCCTGCCCGATGACCTGCTTTAACGTGGTGGACTTTCCAGCGCCGTTCAGACCAACTAAGGCGACAATTTGCCCGCTAGCAACTGTAAAAGTCAAATCCGACACGACGGTTTTGCCGGCATAGCCAGCTTTTAGATTGTTTACTTGTAATCCCATGTTCTTTATTATAACAGGCTCTTCAGCCTTTGCTATAATAGTTGTAGAAAAACGTGAAAAGGAGCCACACAATGGTCGACATTTTTGACAAGATTATCGACGGTGAAATCCCGTCTTACAAGGTATATGAAGACGAATACGTCCTCGCCTTTTTGGACATCTCCCAGGTGACGCCAGGTCACACGCTCTTGATTCCTAAAAAGCACGTGGACAACATCTTCGACTACGACGAAGAAACAGCCAAGCACGTGCTCTTGACTTTGCTAAAGTTGGCGAAGGCCATCAAGGCGTCGGATGCGTCGATTGCGGGGATGAACATCACCTCAAACAACGGGGAAGCCGCTGGTCAAACGGTCTTGCACTCCCACTGGCACTTGATTCCTCGTTTTGAAGACGACAACTTGAACGAAACCCTCGTTCCTACCATTGACCACTCAGCTGATTACGCAGCCGAACGCTACCAAGCAATCGCAGACGAAATTAAGAAAGAGTTCAAATAATCCATGGCATTTAACAAGATCAAAAACCTCGCATCAAACTTGAAGGACGTGAACACCTTGCAAAAGAAAGCCAAGGTTCAAGTGAAGGTTCTTCAAAAGTCGATGGAAGGGACCAAAAAAGACATTGAAGACGTCCAACGTGGCGTTGAACGTTTAAACTTCAAGAACAAGGCGCCCCTTGCTCGCATCCAAGAAACCTTGGACCACATGAAGAAGAAATAAGCAGCTTCTTTTCTGCAGGTCGTTGCCTTATTCAGAATGGGAATGTGACATTTCCTATTGCCTGGCACTTCCTGGTCTTTTCTATGTTAGAATGATAAAGATTAACAATTGAAAGAAGGACACACTATGCCCCGCAAAGTAATTTTGGGTGTTTTGGCTGCTGTCTTCATCGCTGGTTTGACATTCTTAGCCGTGAACGGCTCAAAGACGTTAGCCACGACGGACAACGGAAAAATTACCCAGGCCGACTACGTGGACGAATTAAAGCAGTCTTCTGCTGGTCGTCAAGTATTCGCCCAAATGGTGATTAACAAGGTCTTGGACAAGAAGTACGGCAAGCAAGTGACCGACTCTGAAATTGACAAGTCCTTCAACAACATGAAGTCCCAGTACGGGGAAGAAAAGTTTAAGTCTTACTTGTCTCAAAACGGTATGACGACAAAGCAGTTCAAGCAAAACCTGCGTGACAAGCAAGTTATGCAATTAGCCGTGAAGGCAAACTACAAGCCAACGCGCGACCAATTGAACCAAGCTTACGAAGAATACGTGCCTGACACAAAGGTTTCTTTGATTACCACAGACAACGAAGACGACGCCCAAGCGGCCATCGACGCTTTGAACGACGGTGCCGAATGGGACGATGTCTTCCACCAGTACTCAAAGCAAAACGCTGCCGTATCTGGTACTGGTCAGTTGCCTGCCTTTGATTCGACGAACACAACCATTGAACAAGAGGTTCGCATGGCCGGCTTCAACCAGGGCGAAGGCGCTTACTCCGAAACCCCTGTTAAGGGTTCAAAGGGTAACTACTATGTTGTTCGCATGGACCACATGGATGAAAAGCCAGCCCAGGAAAAGGTTGAATCAAAGTTGAAGGATAAGTTAACCAACGACTTCATCAACGATTCAAAGAACCAAGACGAAATGAAGAAGATTATCGGTAAGCTCCTGAGCGCAGCCGACGTTAAGGTTAAGGACTCTGATTTGAAGGGTGCCTTGTCCGGCTACATGAAAGCGGCCGTTTAACGAAATGAAAAAGCCAGTCCGTAAGGACTGGCTTTTTGTGTGTTTTAAGCGCGCCGTAAGGGGCGCGTTTTTTCATGGGCAAAGTCAGTGACGACCTCCTAAGAATAGGCGTTCAAATCCACCTTCTTCTTTCCTTCCACTTCCGGGTTAAACGTCCAGAACAGCACCTGCTGATCAAAAGCAATCTCTTGCATCAGCGAAAGTGCCCGTTTTCTCTTCTCATCATCCAAGTGCACGAAGGCGTCGTCCACCATAATTGGGAAGCTTTCCTTCAGCTCAAGCGACGTGGCCAGTGCCAAACGCAGCGCCAAGTACACAATATCCTTCGCCCCCGCCGACAACTCGTGGATAGCAAAGCGACTCTCCGCCTTCCCTGCCACACTCAACTTGCCGTCTTCCAGCACGATTTCCTCGTAGTCGCCTTCCGACAGCTGGGCCAGGTACGCGGAACCCTGTACCAGCACCTCGTCCGACAGGCGGTCCTGCTTTCCTAAGAACGCCTGGTTCACGACCGGCACGAGCAAACGCTTCGCCAGGTAATCCGTGAAGCCGTCCTTCATGTAGGCCATCTGGTTCTCCATCTTTTGATCCACGGCCGAAAGACTCTCGTCCCCAGCCAGGGAATTGAGCTCCACACGAGCGTCCTCCAATTGATTCTGGAGTGCGTCCTGCTTTTTCTTTTCAGCCTGTAAGTCGGTCTCTTTGCTTGCCAAAGTCTCGTTCAAACGAGCGTCAACTTTTTGGGTATCCCCTTGGCATTCCTTTTCGATGGCCTGGACCTTTTCCCAAAGCGCCTCACCAACCTGGTCGCGCGCGGCATTTTCGCGGTCCTTCGACCGTTGCATCTGACGTTGCTGTACTGAAAAGGCCTTGAAGTCGTCCAAGGTCTCGAAACCAAAGCGGTTCAAGTTCAGCGCCAAACGCTTCTGCGCGTCTCCTTGCTTCTGGTACAAGTCAGCCTGCTGTGTCGTCGCTTCATCCAGACGAACGAAGGTGCGGTTTTGCCCCTCGCTCTCCTCCTGGGCCAAGTACTGCTGGACCACTTGCAGAATCCGTTGGCTAGACTCGCCTTGGATGGCTTCGGCCTGGGCTTTCTGTCCAGCCGCTACCATGGCGTTTAAGACGGACTGCGTGAGCGTCTGCTGCTGCTCGCTTGTTTCGCGTCGTTCGTGACGCTTGGCGACAATGGCTTGCAACTCAGCCTGCTTTTCAAAGACCTCTTCCTTCGTGAGTGGCGCAAAGCGGTCGAGTATGTCCTTGGCACGCTTGTTCTCCAAGGTAAAGTGCGCGGCCACGGCGATGAAAGCGCAGCTTAACACGAGACCGAAGGCTAAGGAGAGCACGAAGCCGGCTGCGGCAACCAAGGCAGTAATAACCATCGGCCAGACACCGTTTCGGCTTTTGTCTAAAATGAGTTCCTCACGTCGGCTGAGGGGTTCCGGAATATGACCACCAAAGGTTTCCTCCGCCTGGCTAAGTTCCTGATTCAGCGTGAACAAGCGGTCCAAGTTTTGTGATAGGGCCTTGCACTTCTGCTTCAAGTCGCTGGTGTTCCTCTTCCCCTCGTTTGCTTTGAGTTGGGCTTGAAGTGTTGCGAGATCCTTGCCGTTTTTCTCGATTTGCTCGGACAGCCACTTCAGCTCGGATTCGATGTTGATGGCTTCCTCTAAGGCGGGCTGCCAGTCTTGGTCGGCCAGCTGTGCGGCTTGAACCGTAAAATTGGCAGGGCTAGCCGTGGCGGCCGGGTTTTCTGACGCGTTTGGAGCGTCCTCCGACTGCTCGGAGCGGTTCTGTTTGTATATGGCCCAGGCCTTCTTGAGTTCGAGGCTTGCCTGGTAGTCGGCCTGTCTTTTAGCAACGGCCTGCTTGGCTGCGTTTTGCTTCTCGCTGACTGAAAGCACTGCCTGCTCGGCACGGCGATAGTCGGCCAATCCGGACTGCTTCTGCTTTCTCTCGTTTTCGAGTCGGCCGTAGTCCTTGATGGCGAGGTTCAATTCGCGCTTACTGGTGACACTTTTTCCGAAGCGTTTAGCGGCTTCTTTGTCATGCCCTTGCGCCCAGTTCAAGAAGCGTTGGGCCTGCGGTTTCGTGAAGGACAAAAGCGTTTGCTCTAAGTCAACCTCGGTCAGTCGCTGGACTTCGCCCAGCTCGACCTCGTTAAAGGAGTAAATGTTTTGGTAATCCTCTTTTGTTAGCGGGGAGAAGAGGTCGTTCAGGAATTTCTCAGGGTTTGGCATGTCCATTCCCGTTTCCCTTTCGGTCACGGAAAGCTTGGATTGCACGCGACCCATCCGTGTGATGCGGAAGGCACCCTTTTGACAGTCGATGTCAACAAAACCTCCGTACTTAGCGCCGGAACGTGGCTCGTACAGTTGGACGTTGGCTTTTCCTCCCGTTGGAAAACCAAAGAAAACCCCGAGTACGAAGTCTTTCAACGTGGACTTTCCCGCCTCGTTTTGTCCGTAAAAGACCTGCCAGTCCTCTAAGTCGGTAAAGGTCACGTTGGACCATTTCCCGAAACCGGAAATCGTTATCTGCTTAATCTTCATGACCTTCACCTCCTTCCAACAGGACCGTTAGGCGGTCTTTAATCGCTTTCTTCCCTTCGTTGCTTAAGAAGTACTGGCGTAATTCAAGGGGCACCTGATTGGTCAACAGCGCCGCCAATACATCGTCTTCTTGTAAGACGTCCTGAACGGCCTCGTCGAATGACATCGAGGCAAAGGCCGGCTTTTCGGTCTTTTGTTCATGTACCACGCTCACGTTGACCGGCCAGACCGGATGAGCGAAGTTCAGGCTTTGAACCTGCTCTAAAAGCTGGCCCTTGGCGTCGGCTGAGTGCAAGTCATCCCCGACTTCTCCCGTCATCGCAACCGACAGTAAGGTTGGCTGATCTGTCCCGGCGTTTTTAAGCCTTGAGACCAAGGCGTCAAAGGATGGTACGTCCTCGTATTCGACCTTGTCCCAGAGCACCTGCGTGAAGTCCAAAAACGTTGGCGTTAGCTCGCCTTGGTCGCTCGTCTGCACGAGGTAGCAGCCCTTCTGCCCAAGCTCCTTGCGGTTGAGTCCTTGCAAATTACCGGAGTAGGCAATGAAGGGCTTTTCGTGCAGGATTTCTCGTTGGTGGATGTGACCAAGCGCCCAGTAGTCATAGCCCTTTTGGAGCATGTCTTGAAGCGAAAAGGCCGCGTATTGATCCCGGCCGGCCTGGCCAAGGGAGCCGTGGTAGAGTCCGATCTGGTAGTCAACGTTGGCCGCACGCATGGGATAGGTGGAAAGCCGGTCCGTCTTTTCCATGCGGTCAGCATAAGAAAAACCAGTAAAGGCCACCTTCTCGCCCGCACGGGATGCCAACACGACCGTCTCCACTTCGTTTCCAAACACGTGCACGTTTTCCGGCCATGACCGTCCCTGCTCGTTTTGCGCTTGGTAGTCGTGGTTTCCGTATGACAAAAGCACCTGGATGCCCGCCTCGTCCAAGTCCAAAAAAGCCTGGCTCAAGGTTGCCTCAATCTTTGCCGAGTTCCCCGAACCGTGCAACAAATCCCCCGGAAAAACCACGAAGTCCACCCGGCGTTCGATGGCGCTGTTCACCATCGCCCGAAAGGCGTCGTAGGTCGCGTTCAGCACGGCCTTTTCAAATTTCTTATTCAATTGCCGGCTCAAACCAGAAAAGGGATTGCCCAGGTGGACGTCCCCCGCGTGAAGAAATGAAACCATTTGTGCCTCCTCTTGCAAACAGGTGTTCGTATCCTTCATTATACTAGAAGCACTCTTTTTGACAACGAAAAAACGACCCGATTATCGAGTCGTTTTCATCAATTAAATCTTATCGTTTAGGTCCATCGTTTCCTTCGTGAAACGCCCCATCGGTGTGTAATCATGCCGGTCTTTAAACGCTAACTTTTCAACCGAAACGAGCACCACCTTCTGGTTTTGCTCCGTCAAGAAAATCTGGCCGGGCTTTCCAAGCTTTCCCTTGGTATGTTTCCCGATTCGCCAGGGATGAACCTTGGCGCCCTCTTCCACGACCGCCTTCCCCGAGGCATCCTCGCGGACCGGCAGACCGTTTAAAATGGCCGTGTCGTACTTATCCTTTGCCATTTAGTCCTCCTTTTGAAGGCGGACGATCTTGGCCCCCATCTCAAAGCGGGTCGAATCAATCTCCCCCTCCGGCTTCAAGTGCAAGTCGAAGTCCGTGCGGTCGGAGACCATGGCGTATTCACCGTCCTTCAGCTGTGGCATGTGGGCCACCAAGGCCTCCAGGTCTTCCGGCTTCAAACCACCACGCCATGAACGAATGACGAGGCGCACCAGTGACAAACCGAGCACCTTCGACAAGAAGGCAATCTGACCGTATGGCATTGGTCGCAACCACGTGTCGACCGCGAAGTCTGGCAGGTCGACGCGCTTCGCCCAGCCGTCGCTTTCCGTCCGCCAGATTAACTGGAACATCCCAGGAGAACTGAGTTCAATGGCGTCCAAGTTGACGTCGGACACGTCCTCGTCAATTAAGCGGATTTCACCGTCCTGGTGTTCCGTCACAACGAGTGGGTACGCGTCCTTTCCATCGTAGAAGAAGTTCAGCGCAAATTCCGACTGGCCCTTTTCAGGTCCCGTTGGTTGGTGCTTATCCTTCGGCAAGACGATGACGTTTTGGCCGAGCTCCTGCAAGGCCGCAATCAGCTTACGACGGTTACCAGGTACCAGAATGGCCTTCGGATGTTCCTGGTCAACAACGGCCATGACATCGGAGACTTCCAACGGCTCCAAGTACTGCTTGTCAGACAAGTGTGGCAACAGGGTCGCGTCGGCCGCGTTGTTATTCATGATGATGGTCTTGTAACCCAAAGCGCGGAGCTCGGACAAGGCAACGGTCACCATGTAACCGGCCGCTGATCCATCCCCCATCCGGAAGGCTCCGGAACCAATCAAGAGCATCGATTCGCTTGAAACCGGAACCGATTCGTTTTCTTCCTCAAAGGTCGCAAAGAACTGGTGGGCGTTTTCTGGGAACTCACCCGCAGAAGGTTCCAGGGCCTTGTAAGTCGGAATGATGTCCGCTTCCTTGGCCAGGTTTCGGATAGCCTGGAAGTCGGTCTGCCAGAAGCGGGCCAAGAGGCCGTCGGACAGACCAGACTTCTTCGCTTCAGCCAACACGGAAGGCGTTGGC
This sequence comes from Fructobacillus apis, assembly GCF_023893635.1. Lineage (GTDB taxonomy): Bacteria > Bacillota > Bacilli > Lactobacillales > Lactobacillaceae > Fructobacillus > Fructobacillus apis. The sequence continues at coordinate 128,825 of NZ_JAMWYK010000001.1, forward strand.
CGTGCGTTCAAAATCTTTTGCTCAATGTCTAGAAGGTGGCCCAACTGGTAGAAGTAGAATTCATCAATCTTCGTGAGTTCGGCCAGTTCATCGACTTCGTAACCACGGCGAAGTGCCTCAATCAGCAAGAGCACCCGATTATCCTGTGGGTGAATCAACTGCTGGATGAGCTCGTCGTCGGTGATGCTTTTCATGTGCTTAGGTGAGAAGGAACGGTTGTTAAAGTGGGCGGCACGGATGGCCTTTTCCATGGCTTCCAGGAAGGTGCGACCGAATCCTAAGGCGGATCCGACGGACTTCTGGATGGAAGAAAGCTTCCGATCCACTTTAACGTTGGCCGCTTCCAGGTCTCCAAAGGAGAAGACCGGCAGCTTAACGGCGATGTGGTCCATCACGGGTTCCAGCATGGCGGTCTTTTCGTGGTAGGAATCAGGTAAGCGTACCTGATCAATGGTCCTGCCCATGGCCAACTGAGCGGCCACGAGCATCACGGGGTAACCCGTGAGCAAGGCCATTCGGTTGGTTAACTGGTTCAGGTAAGGCGACACCTTAATCACGTAGAGGTCACCCGTCTTTTCATCTAAGGCAAGCTGCACGTGAACGGGTCCTTGCACCTTCAAGATGTTGGCAACCAAGAAGGCCTGGGTCCGCATCTTCTGCAAGATTTGGTCTGAAATCGTCAAGACCGGTGCCACGGAGAGTGAGTCAGAGGTGTGGATTCCGATTGGATCCATATCTTCTGACGCCCCGACCTGCAGGCAGTTTCCCGCTGAGTCGCGGAGCACCAGAAGCGACACTTCTTTCAGCCCGTTGATGGCCTTCGAAATAACGGCTTCCTTGGTCAAGGACTGGTCCAAGACACGGCCCACCACCTGTTCGAAGTCGTCTAAGCGTTTCACGATGCGTCGCGTCGTTCCCTGGGCGGGGTTGTGGGCTCGGACGAGCAGGGGCAACTCCAAGTCACGAAGGAGCTGGTTCGCTTCGTCCTGGCTCTTCACAATCGTGGCTTCCGGCATGTAGAGACCGGCTTCGACCAAGCGGTCGTATAAAGCCGTTGGCTCTGCCATCAAGGCAACCGTCTGCTCAGGTAGCCCGAGGCTTTGTGGCTTTTTGCCGTCTTCCTCGCGCCACTCAAAGAGCACCTGTTGCCAAAGGCGAATCCCGCGGACACCAGCGAATGCTGGGACCACGGCGTCAATGTTATTTTCCTTGATGATGGCCTTGATGTTTTGAACCGTCAAGGTCGCCACGATGGTCTTGGCAAAGGCGGATTCAAGGGAGAGCGAGTACGGGTTGTCTTCGACGACGAAGAGCTCGTAGCCCTGCTTCTTTAGGATGGGCAGCGCCTGGTAGATGGCAGCGTCGTTTTCACCCTGCATTCCAAAATCGGTTTCGCCAGCCCCAAAAAAGAGCACTCGTTTAACTTGTTCTTCAGTTGTTCTTTTGTACATAGTCGACTACCGTTTCGAAAAAGTCCAAGAAAACACGTTTTGCTTCTTCCGGTCCTGGTGCCCCGTCGGGGAAGAACTGGACGGAAAAGGCGGGGTATTCGCGGTGACGCAGTCCTTGAATGGAGTGGTCAATCAAATCCCGGTGTGTCACGAACAACTTCTTCGAGTCGAGTTCGTCGGGATCAACGACATACCCTCTACCCTGTCGGGCGTATATAATTTCTTTTGAGATAATTTCTTGAATGGGATGGTTCATGCCGTGGTATTCGGCTGGTAACGTTGCCAGAGCCGAGTTGTTGGCCAAGGCAAAGAGTTCGTGCCCCAGTCCGATGCCGAGCATGGGTACCTTGGTCTGTAAGACGCGTATCAAAGTCAAAACCGACTCCGGCAAGTCTTCTGGGTTCCCCGGACCGGTCGACAAAATGATTCCGTCCGGATCCAAGGTCAGCACTTCATCCACCGACGTTGTGTAGGGCAGAACGGTGACATTGGCATCGTAGTCCCCCAGTACGCGGAGAATCCCGTGTTTCAACCCGAAATCAATGACGATGATGTGAAAACCACGACCAGGGTTAGCGTAGGCCTTTGGCGTGGCGGTGTTTTGCACCTGCTTGTTGGTCAAGACCGTGGCGGCCAGCTGATCTCTTGCGTGGTCGTCCACCACGTCAACAATCGTGGCCTTCTGGGAGCCCGTTTCACGTAGGTGGCGAATCAGCTTTCTTGTGTCCACCTGAGCCAATCCCGGAATATTATGTTGTTGTAAGAAGCGGTCTAGGTTCATCCGGCGCTGGCGGTTGGTCGAAACCTCGGCCAGGTCGTGGACAATCATCCCCCGAATCTTTGGGTTGATGGATTCGTATGCTTCCGCGTGAATGCCATCCGCGCCCACAACGGGCATGGCAAAAACAATCATCTGCCCGTCGTAAATGGGGTTTGTTATGGTTTCTTGATAGCCGGAGCTGGCGGTATCAAAAATGATTTCACCAAAGGTCGTGGCTGGTGCCCCAAACCCTTGGCCGGAAAAGACCGTCCCGTCTTCTAAAATCAGGTGCCGTTCCATCGATTACCTCGTTAACAAGTGCTTCAAACAGCCTTTTACTGCTTAGTGAACAATTTCAACGCCGTCTTCGCCGTCGATTTCATCCACCATCACTTGAATCTTTTCGTTTTGGGCCGTTGGGATGTTCTTTCCAACGAAGTCCGCGCGAATTGGGAGTTCACGGTGGCCACGGTCAATCAAGACGGCCAACGTGATGGTCTTCGGACGACCAATCTGAATCAGAGCGTCCAAGGCCGCACGGGTTGTACGACCAGTAAAGAGCACGTCGTCAACCAAGACGATGTTTTGGTCCACGATGTTCAAGCGTTCTTCTTCGTTCAAGCCAAGTTGCGTGTTCTGGTCCAGACGGTCGTCACGGTAATCCGTGATGTCGATGGCCATCACTGGAATCTTTTCGCCTTCCAATTGTTCCAAACGGTCCGCGATGCGGTGGGCCAAGTATTCCCCACGGGTCTTAACCCCAACCAAAATCAAGTTCTGGCCGCCCTTGTTGTGTTCCAAAATTTCGTACGTAATCCGTGTCAAAGCACGTTGCATGGAAGCTTGGTCCAATACCACTTTGTTTGCCATGTCGTTTCCTTTCAAGCCTGTCGTTTTAAGGCGACGAAGTCGCCGTTTTTCCATTAGTAAAAGCGACTTAATTGTCGTCTTTCTTTAATTTCAAATCGTCAATTGCATCCAAAACGCGTTGGAATGTCTTTGGTAAGTCGGAGTCAAAAGTCAAACGCTCCCCCGACGTCGGCTGTGTCAGCACCAATGTCTTGGCGTGCAGCAGCTGTCCCTTCAAGCGAATTCCAGCGATTTCGGCCTGGTGCCCGTAAGTCGGATCACCGACCACCGGATGACCGATGTACTGCATGTGCACACGAATCTGGTGCGTGCGGCCCGTTTCAAGCGCCAACTTCAACAGCGTGTAACCCATGTAGCGTTCCACAACCTCAAAGTGCGTGACGGCCTCGCGACCGCCGGCCACAACCGCCTGCTTCTTGCGGTCCTTTGGATGCCGGTCAATCGGTGCGTCGACCGTTCCGTTCTGCTCCTTGAATTCACCCTTCACCAAAGCGTAGTAGTAACGCTCTGTCTTGTGTTCCTTCAATTCAGCGGCCAGGGCCTTGTGCGCCTTGTCGTTTTTAGCCACCATGAGCAAGCCCGACGTATCGCGGTCGATTCGGTGAACGATTCCAGGACGGAACTCCCCGTTAATCGTTGAAAGCGGCGCGTGGTACAACAGCGCGTTCACCAAGGTTCCGGTTGCGTGTCCGGCTGCCGGATGCACGACCATTCCCTGTGGCTTGTTCACCACGAGCAAGTCGTCGTCCTCGTAGACTACGTCGAGCGGAATGTTTTCTGCTTCGAGCTTTTCCACTTCCTTGGTTTCCGGCACTTGGATGGTGACCGTGTCGCCTTCCTTTGCCTTGTAAGAACGCTTGACCGCCGTGCCGTTCACGACAACCAAGCCGTCCTTGATCCAAGCAGCCAAGGTTGAACGTGACTGTTCGAGCCCGGATGCTGCCAAGGCCGCATCGATTCGCTTGCCGCCTTCTTTAATTGTCAATTCAATGGTTTCAGCCATGTAGAATATCCTTTACTAGTCCTTTGTTTTTCTTGCTGATGAGCAAGTCGTAAGTGTTGTTGATAAGTAAGTGTCTTCCCTTTACTTGTACACCGGAAAAGGACACCGTTTTCTTTGTTAAAAAGGAGTGAATCAGTATCTGACCATCTTCAATCACGAAGTAGCGACCAAAGAAGAGACCGCAGCCAATGAGTACGATAAAGGCCGTGTAGAGCACCCAATAGAGGTTCACGGCATAGAGCAGCTCGGAAGCCCAGATGGGGCTCACAAACAAAAAGGATGCCCACAATAACCAGCTTGTCTTGTTCCAGTCACCTGCTGGCTGATAAAATCCTGATACTTTTGCCATTTTCGTCTCCTCCAACGATTTTCACCTTTATTATTTTAACATTTTTCCGCCCTTCTGTTATTGTTAGACTGGTAAATAACAGGAGAATAGCATGATTCAAATCCAAACGGACGCCGCCTTTCGTCAAAAAGACGAAAAAGCTAGCGCGGGCATCGTCTTCATCAAAAACAAGAAGCAGCATCCCTACTCAACCATTCTGGACGAATGCGCGGATAACCACGAGGCCGAATTCAAGGCCCTCCTCTTTGGTTTGAAGACGGTACAAGCCGAACTAAGCAAGGACGAAATGCTCGAGATTCAATCGGATTCCAAGCTCCTCGTGGACGCCCTGCAAAAGCGCTACGCCAAACACTACCAGGATTTTGTCGACGCCATTTTCGCCTTGTTGCCAAATCCCGACCTCACCTTCTTCGTCTGGGTGAAGGACGCCAACAACCGCGGACCACACGACCTGGCGAATCAGGCGTTGAAGAAGGGGTAAGCTTTCTTCGGATGTCAGCGTGGCGTGAACAAACGCCCTGTGTCTTGTCCCCCCCCAATTTTTTTGATATAGTATTGGTAGTTGTTTAGAAAGAATTAAACAGGAGAGGCTATGCCGCAATCACTTTATCTTTTACTATTCATCGGTATCCTTATCTTCGAACGGAAGCAAGAATACCGGACAAACCGAGCTGTGTGGACCATTGCCGCTCTTTTTGCCTTTTACATGACAGGGACGGAAACGTACAGCACGATTCAGATGTGCTTTCAGGATAATTACTGGGGATATCTCTGGAACTGGAACAATCTGCTCCTTCTCGTCCAACTGCTCGTTGCCATCTGGATTAGTTACCGCCTCTGGTCAACCCGGAATGCGAAGCAACAATAAAACAATCATGACAGCAAAACGCCGCTTGAGAAAAACTCAAGCGGCGTTTTTTTATTATGATTAGTTTTCGTCATCGTTGATGAGCAATTGGTATGCCCAACGAGCCGTTGAAATGTGGTCGGCTTCTTGCATGTGAACCGTACCACGCTTTTCAAATCCGTTCTTTGCGATAACGCCTTGCATTGGCAAGTTGCCTGGGTGCGTGTCGATTCGGAAATCGCGCGCTCCTTGGGCGTAGAAGTAGGAAACCAAGGCTGTGATGAAGCGTGGCGTCAAACGTTGGCCACGGAACTTATCAGAGATGGCAACACGGTGCAATGACGCGTAGTCGTGGCCATCCTTCAACCATGAACCTTCTTCCAAGGCAGTGTAGAGAGGGTCTTCCCCTTCGAAAGCCGCCGCATATCCAGCAACCTGGTCATCAGACATCAAGACAAAGGCTTGATGCTTGTCCAAATCTTCCTGAATTGTGTCGGAATTGGGGTAATCAGCCTGCCACTGATCGATTCCCTGTTCCTTTAAATACCCTTTTGCCGTCTGTAAAATTTCGACAATCGCATCAATATCGCGCGCTTTTGCACGACGCATGTATACTACTGGCATAAAAATGGTTGCACCCCAAAGTAATTTTTAGCGTGCGGCTCCTTTCCGTTTTTTCATCAGATGAAAATTATAGCACAACATTATCTTTTTACAACCTTTCTAAAACATCCAATCTTTTTCCTGTAAAAACGAAGAAAAAAGGACCCGCTCAAACGGGCCCTTTTCCCTTCTCACAACGCCGTGTGGCGGCGTAACTTACTCGTCATTTTTCTTCGTCTTCTTGTAACCAAAAGCGGAGGCAAGACCGACGATAACAAATGCCAAGGTTTGCTTCAGCTTACCCGAATCCTTTTCTGCGGTATCAGGCAAAGCGTGTGCCACCGGACGCACGGTCGTGGCATTAGCAGACTTCTTCAACTTTAAATCACTATCCTTTGAAGCATCGCGGTCGCTTGCAGTTTTCGCATTTTCGGCGTCCTTTTCAGCCTTTGCATCACGCTTGGAGGCATCTGAATCAGAGTGGGCGTTATCGGCAGGCTTTGCTGCATCAGGGTTTATGGCGTCTCCGCCCTTCTTATCCCGGCCGTTTGCATCGTGCTTCTTTGCAGCGTCATCCTTATCGGACGAACCATTTGATTCGTTGCCATCGGCTGGCTTGTCAGCATTATGACCGTCGGAGTCGTCACCGTCCTTACCAGGCTGTCCGTTCTTTCCGCCGTTCTTGTCAGGTTGGTCGTCGTTGTCGTCCTTATCGGACTTGCCATCAGCGTCCTTTCCATCCTTACCGGCGTCGGCATCGTTTTTGCCGTCGGAATCCTTACCGTCATTGTTCTTGCCGTCGGCGTCATTGCCGTTATTGTTCTCGCCGTCGGAGTCATTGCCGTTATTATCGGCGTCATCCCCGTCACGGAAGGTATCGCCACCTGCGCCACCGTTTTCATCGGCTGGGTTGTCAGGGGTTGGCAGTGGCAAGTTGTTAATCTTGTCCAAGCCATCTGAAACGGCATCATCCAATTCCTTCGGTGTCTTCGCACGGTCAATGGCCGCCTTGGCTTCGTCGACGTCGTCATGCAAGTCCTTTTCGATTTCATCACGGTCGGCTGGGTCGGGGTTTGGAATTTCCTTGACCTTGTCTTCGAAGTCCTTGGCCGCATCGTCAATCTTCTTCTTGGCCGCATCGCGGTCAGCCTGTGAAACGGCCTCCTTCAAAGGATCAGAAATACTCATCAACAAGGCCTTCACCAAACTTGTCACGTGGTGCAATTCCCCCATCGTCTTGGTAGCCTTTACCGTTGGGACGTAGTTTTCATAAACCTTTTGGACCTTAGCTTGCTGCTCATGAAGGCTGTCAGCGTCAACGGACGGAATCTTTTCCATCTCCTTTTGACGTTGGTCACGGGTTTGTGCCAGTTCGGCGAGTGCCGCCGCAATGGCTTCCTCGGTTACTGGACGCATGTCCTCTTCAATCTCAGGTCCAGCGATGTTAGCCAAATCCTTGACCAACTGGTCAAAGGCGCTGTCCAATTCCCAAACGAACTGCGCATCATTCACCTTGTTCAGGCCGTTTTGGACGGCCTTGTCCACCTTCTCGCACTGGGCGTTCAGACTCGCTGCCACGGCTCCTTGGAGTGCCTTGAACCCGTCCTTCTTGCTTTCACCAAGGGCGCGCATTTCATTTTGCATCTGGCTTTTATCTTCGGCGTTCGGCGCTTGATAACGTCGTTCAAGTTTTGGCTTTTGAATCGCCAACAACTCTTGACGAGCATTCTGCAACGCCGGAACGAGTTCCTTGTTATAAACCGCCAAATCAAGGCTTTTCAGTCCGTGTGCCAAAGCGGTATCAATGGCTGCCATTTGTGTTTGCAAAGACTTTTGATCAACGCCGTAAATGCTTGCGTAGTCGTGCTTCATCACGTTTGCTAACTCGGTAATTTCATTCTTCGCATCGTTTCGGTCGGCCTCTGAAACAAGACGGTAGTCCCACTTCAAAGCAGGGTCTTGCACGCTTGAAATGGCCATTGTTCCTTCAGCCAAAACCTTTGGTAGGTCAGCCTTCAAAACTGTTTTATCAATCTTGTTTGTATATTCTTCCACCAGCTCATCAACGCGTTCGCACTGCTGATGCAATTGTTCGCGGTCCGCATGGTGAATCATCTCAAAGTGATGCTTCTTTTCCTCACCGGCACTGCGTAAGTGCTGCTTTGCGGCTGATTGATCAGCGAGCGTTGCTCTTGTCGGCTTGAGTGTTGGCAAGGCAACGTTTTGAATGTCTTCCACCGCCTTGTTGTAGGCCTTCGTCAACGCACGGTTCGTTTCCATACGACCCAGGTCCTCGAGGTACCACTTGGTTAAACGGTCGATTTCCGTTTCCTGTTCCTTCAAGGAGCCTTGATCGACGTTTTCAATTCGTTCGAAGCTTTGCTTTTGCTGTTCGGCAACAGCCTTCAGCTTATTCTGCATGGCTTCGATTGCTTGCTTTGTTGGCGCTAAGTAATCAAATTGCAGTTGTGGGCGACTCACCTTGCGAAGGCTGTCTTGTGCGGACAAGTAGGCTTCGGTTAACTCACCACCAGTTGCAGCTGACTTAATCTTATCCTTTCCCTTAACCAGGGCTTGGTCAAGCAAAGAGACTTGTTCCTCCAAGCTGTTTTGGTCAACGTGTGGAATGGCCGCAAAGTCCTTCTTAATTCGGTTCGCTTCTTCTTCAAGACGGTTCAAGTACATGTCACGCTGACTGTCTTCGACTGGCGCATGCTTTTCATCCAATGAAGGTTCGGCCACCTTTTCAATGTCGGAAAGGGCCTTTGAAACGAGTCCATCAAGTTGTCCCTTCGTCTCAGCCTTGGCAATGTTCTCCTTTGCGTCGTGTGCAATCAAGTCAACCTGATGTTTTTGCTTCGTCAGGCTATTCTTGTCAGCGAACGCAACGTGATCAAACGCTTGCTTCTTTTGTTCCGCTGCGTCCGATACAACCTTCTTGGCGTGCAACTTTTCAGCCGCTGTCGCTTCCCGGTAATCGCGTTCCACCACTGGTGGCAAGACTCGGTTCACTGCAGCCAACCCTTCCTTCAAAGCTTGGTCAACCCCACCCTTAGTTTGGGCGGCTTGAATCTGATCAGTTGTCGACTTTTCAATGTCTGCCAATTCATCGACTTGCTTGGACAAGCTGTTTTGATCGACGTGTTCAATGCCTTCAAAGGCCTTCTTCTTATCATCAACTGCCTGGTAAAGCGTTGCGATTGCTTCATTCTTATCGGCTTGAGAAGCGGCTTGGTAAGCCGGTTCAAGCGTTGGGTCTGCGATGGTTTGAATAGTATCCAGACCATCCTTCACGGCCTTTTCCACTTCACCCTTTGTCTTGGCGGCATCAACGGCCTTCTTGGCCTTATCGACCGCGCCATCAACCAAGGCGTCCTGATTAGCTTCACTCGTTTGGTCAACGTGTGGAATCGCGTGGAAGTTCTTCTTCTTTTCGAAGGCTGCCTCGTCTAAGCGCTTCTTTCCAGCATCCTTTTCGGCTGCCGTGCTTGGCTTAAACGCTTCTTGAACACTTGGATCCGGCACATCGTCAATCGCAGCCAAACCATCGCGGAAGGCCTTGTCGACCTCCCCGTTCGTTTGGGCCTCATCAACGGCCTTCTTCGCCTTGTCTAAGGCGTCGTCAACCTTCTTATCCTGCTTGTTCTCGTCATCCGGGTCAACGCCGAAGATGTCCTTGAAGGACTTCTTCTTGTCTTCGGCAGCCTTATCCAACTGTTTCTTGGCGTCATCCTTTGAGGCCGGTTCAGCAACCTGGTAGGCCTTTTCGAGACTTGGATTGGCCACCATCGAGATGAGTTCCAAACCGTGTTCAACGGCGTCGTTCAACTCACCTTGGAACTGGGCCAGGTTCACCTGGTCCTCCCCAAGCTGAAGGTTGTGTTCCAGAACGCCTTCCTGCTTCTTCAAGCTCTCCTGATCAACGTGTTCAATCTTTTCAAAGTCCTGCTTCTTGTGGTCGGCTACCCGTTGCAACATCGCAATGGCAGCCTTCCGGTTCTCATTTGTGACCGGCAAGTAGTCCACCTGGATGTTTGGCACAGAAACGTTGTTCAAGGCAATCAAACCGTTGGCTAACGCCGTGTTGACCTGTCCACGAGTATTGGCCTTATCGACGAATCCCAGCGCGTTTTGCAGGGTCGTTTCGAGAATCTTGTCCTGCTTTTCAAGGGAGGCAGTATCAACGTGTTCAACCTGTGTAAAGGCCTTGTAAACAACTAACTTTTCGTCTTCCAGGCGCTTCTTAGCAGCATCCTTATAGGCTTTGTCGGCCACCCGGTAGTCGTCGGACAAGACCGGCTTTGCGACCTGATCGATGCTCTTTAAGGCTTGGGCCAATGCAGCGGATAACTGACCGTTTGTCTCGGCTCGTTCCACAGCTTCCTTACCGATGTTTACCTGATTATCAACCGCCAGCTTTTGAACGTTCAGACTACTTTCATCCACGTGTGCCATCGCCTCAAAGCTAGCCTTCTTGGCCGCTCCGGCCTGCTTAATCGTCTGAATCGCTTCGTCCTTTGCCGCTTCGTCCGCTTCACGGAAGCGAAGCGCAAGGTCTGGCTTGGCCACGTCTTGGATGGCCTTCAAGCCATCTTGGAAAATTTGATTCAAATCCTTGTTTAATTCAACTTCATCAATCTTTTCCTTCGATAACTGCAGAGCGTAGTCAACCAGTTGTTTCTGGTCAAAGAGCGATGACGCGTCCAGGTGCTTCATACTGTCGAAGTCTTGCTTCTTGGCATCCGCCGCTTCCTTCAGCTTATTGTAAACACGCTTCTTGTCGGCTTGGGTTGCCGGACGGTAGTCATAGGAAAGCTTAGGCAAGGCCACTTCTTGAATGAGCTTCTTTCCACGGCTCAAAGCAAGGGCTAAATCGTCCTTCTTTTCGGCCTTCTTCAGATCCTCCAAGGAAACGTTTAACAGCTTGTTTAAGAGACGCTTTTGATCAGCAAGCGAGTTCTCGTCAACGTGCACCACATGCTCGAATTCAGTCAGTCGGCGACCCGCCAAGTCCTCCAACTTCTGCGTTGCCTTAGCACGTTCCTCGTCGGTCACGGCCTTTTGTCCCTCCAAAACCTCTGGGTCCAAAACGCCATCAATAGCAAGCAAACCATCGCGGAAGGCCTTGTCCAACGCACCGGCTGTCTCAGCCTTCGCAACTTCCTTCAAGGCCTTGGCCAACCGCTGGTCAACTTCCTTCTTTTGGGCGATGACACTGTCGACTTGGGCACCGTCGAGTTCGTCAAAGCCAGCCTTCTTCGATTGTGCCTTCTTATTCAGACGCTCAACCGCGTTTTCACGGCTGCTTGGTGAGGCTGCTTGGTAGGCTGGGTCCTTTTCAGGATCTGCAATACCATCAATCTTTGACAACGCATCGGCAAGCACTTCGTTCAACTCAGCCACGTTCTTAGCGTCATCGATGGCCTTATTGGCCTGTTCAGCCACTTCATTGAGCAACTGGGTCTGTTGGGACAAGGACTTCTCTAAGACGTGCTCGATGGCTGCCATGGCTGCTTTCTTTTGCTTTGCGGCTTCGGCCACCTGATTCTTTGCTGCCTGACGGGCCTCGTTCGTTGGCACCTGGTATTCCAAGGCAACCATCGGGTCCGCAATCGTTTGTAATTCGGTGATGGCCTTTTCTAAGGCAGCCTTCAAATCCTTTTTAAGGTGCGCTTGGTCAAAGGCTTCGTTAGAACGGATAATCAACTGGTCCACGAGACTCTTTTGTTCAAGCAAGGACTTTTCATCCACGTGTTCAATCTTATCGAAGCCGGCCTTCTTCTCATCAGCCAACTTCTTTAACGTTTGCTTGGCTTGTTGCTGGTCTTCCTTTGTGACCAGTTCTTGGTCAACGGCGGTCTTCGGGTCGTCAATCTTACGCAACAGCAACAGTCCTTCGTTTAGGGTTTGCTGCAATTCTGACTTATCACGGCAGCGCTGGAGCCGTTGGGCGTAGTCGGCAAACAAGGTGTGAACGGCCTTCTTTTGCTCAGTTAAGGAATTCAAATCGACGTTTGGAATCTTGTCGAAATCATTCTTCTTCAACCAGCAGGCGAGACGAAGATTCGTCACCGCGTTATCCCGCTTATCCCGTGAAAGGTAAAGGTTTTCAATGGCCTCAATTCCACGCGCGGCATCCCGTTCGATTTGTGCCAACGTGTCATTGTTATCGACTGAACGCGCCGAGCGATGCTTGGCTGCCTTCACAATCAACTTCTTGGTTTCGGCCTTAATCTTTTTGATTTCTTTTTCAGTGTCCGTGCGTTCATCGTCCATCAAATCAAGGGCGTCCCTCACGAGAACTTCTTGCTCGTGGGCGGCTTCAACCAGCTTCTTAATGTTCAACTGACGAACCGACTTCAGCACGGCCTGGTCGATGGCGTCTTCCAAACCAGCCTCACCTTGAATGTTTCCGGCGTCCTTCATCGTTTGAAGGGCGACCTTCTCGATGTCAGCCGAAGAGCTTTGCTTTTCGAGCGACAGATTGGCTTCGACAAGAAGATTATCCAAGCGGTGCAAGTAGTCCACCAAGGACTTATCTGCCACCTTTGGTCGTAAGTTTGTAATGGTCTTTCGTACCAAAAGCATTTGCTTTTGCATCGCGTCATAGGCAGCCGTACGCTTTTGGTTCAGCTCGTTTACGAAGTCTTCGTTTGGTTGTAAGACCGACACGGCGGTTGGTCGAAGCGCGATAATCGAACCGTCACGGAGCTTCATCTGACCAGTGTAGTAGACCGTAAACGGCCGGTTATAGATGTCAAAGTCGGCTTCGCTTGTCTTTTGTCCTTCCGGGTCAACCGACTTTACGAGCTTGATGCCCTTTACCTCGTCGTTTGGGTGGAAGCCGTTCTTGTCGAGCAAGACATCCCCCGTAAAGTAATCAATCACCCGGTCGAAACGGTCGTGCATGTTGTAGAAGCGCTCGCCCACAGCCATCGTAATCTTCCGGTGGTCGAGGTCAGCTCCCGGAAGCACGCGGTCTTCGCCCTTCACTTCCGGCCACTCGGTGACGGAGGAAGCAACGGTCTTCGTGTTCAGCTTTTCAAGCTTATCAAACGGTGAAATGTAGGCCCGCCATGTCTTGACGTCCTCGGTCTTCAGCTCGTTATCGTGCATCTTATTCTTATCGATGGCGATGTCGCGACCTAAGTCACCATCGGAGTAGAACTTGTTCTTCTTGGACAGCATCGCGTTGGCGTCCAAGGAGTTTAACTTCATGTTCAAGCGTCCGTTTGGTGCCGGAGGCAATTGGCCGCGCGTCAGCACTTTATACGGACTATTGTCGGCGTAGCCGTTCATGGCATCACTCTGCGCAGCGCCCTTTCCAAGAAGCTTTTTCATCTCGTGTGACGAAAGGTTTCCCGGGAACTGATCGAGGTCGAAGTTCAGGTAACCATAGGCACCACCGACGATGTTGCCACCCCATGACAACGCGTTCATAAAGAACTTCGTCACCAGGATTTTAGCTTGGACGTAGCGGGAAGAAAAGTCCTTTAATTCAGAACCACACACCAGGAAGTACATCCCCCGTGGGTCTTCCTTCACGTTGGTCTTGATGTCGTTTGGATAGAGCGTGATTGGGTAGAACGGGCTATCCATACCACGCACGCTGTAATTGGTTCCTTCCTTTTCGTTCACTTGGTTCAGCACATGGGCCAACAAGTAATCAACGGCGGAACCGGCATAGCCGGAAATCGGAATCCCGATGGAAGCGGAAATCACCTTTTCCAAGCCGGGTACCCGGTTTAGTAACTCGTCAACACTAAGGTTAATATTGAAGTCCATCTGGGCCCCAAACTTGGTCTTATCAAGGGACAGCGTCTTTACGAAGTCGTTTGGGTTCGTTCCTTCCGGTGCTTCCATCCGAAGGTAGATGCCGTACTGGCCGGCGTCGTACTGGTTGTTCAGATAGTTTGGCACCCAACCGTTCGTTAACATGTTGGAAACCGTTTGAAGCATGCGGTTAAATTGAGCAAAGAAGAAGCTTGGACTCAAAACGGATCCGTTCGATGACTGTACCACTGCATAGAATGGGAAGCCCCCGGAGTAGACCAGCGTGTTTGTTTCCGGACGGTAGGAGGCCGTCGTTCCACGGTATGGCGTCCCGATGTATGAAATCAGATTATCAGCCACCTTCCGGACAAAGGACTTGTCCGTAATCAGGCGCATTGACGACACGTTGGAGTAATCGTTTTGCTTGCTGCCCATACCGAAGAAGCGGTATTCCGGAACGCCAAATTCCAAGACGCCAGGCTTTTTCACGTAGTCCTTCGTCTCGTTTAATTTCGCATCACCCGGGTGGGCAAAGTTTGGCAAGAAACCACCCAAGCTATCAACCAACTCTTCGTAAGATGACGTCTTCGTCGCTTTGTAGAGTGGTTCCAAAGGGTTATTCTGTCCTGCTTTTTCATTATTTTCGTCGTACTGAGCGGCAACCCCTTCGGCCACCTCGTTCAAAATCTCCTCCGCAATCTTCTTTAATTGATCACGGGTACCCTCATCAATCACCAGGTCGGCCTGTGGGAAGAGTGTTTGTTCCTTCTTAAAGGCTTCACCGAGTTGCTTAATCACGGCTTGTTCGTCTTTGTCGCGTGTCGTCATCCCGCCTTCCTTCTTATCCTTCATTGTCTCTTCTGTCGCTTTTACCTCAGATTGCTGGCTTTCATGATTCGATTTCTGTTGCTCACGCTTTTGTTCAATGGTCGTCGAAGCGATCTTATCAGCTTGAGCACTCGAATCATCTTTAACCGGCGCATCGGAGGAAGAAACAGCAGAAGCAGTCTTTTCCCCTGCTTCCGTCGTTGGACTAAATTGTTGACTGCCACTGGTCTTTTGTTGACTGATGGCACCTTCGTCCGCGCTCACCACGTGGTGGCGGTTTGTCAGTTCACCCACACCCGTTGAAAGAAAGACCGACGAGGCGATCAGCCAGGTCTTCTTTGACTGAGCAATGGACAGCAAATTATTTTTCTTTGTCATATGTTCATCCTTCTTTTTTCTGCTTTAACTACTCATTCTACAGAAATTATAAGGTCAAACTTTTAAAAATGTCAAGATATTTTTAATTTATAAAAAGATGTTATACATTTTCAATTAAAATGCTTTGACAAAACAATACATTTTCCTAAATTTAGTACGTTTCATTATTTCAAATCTTTCAAAAGTCCGACCCGACCCGGCCAATTTTTTAGCAAATAAAAAGAAGATTGCCAAAGCAATCTTCTTTTTCATCTAAGCAAAGCCATATTCGACTTCGTCATCATTTTTTACTTTTTAAAATTTGGCTTGGCCCAGTACTGGAAGTAATCAACGCGCAACTGACCGTTGTAAAGCTTCCGCTTCTTCGTGGCCTTTTGACCGTAGGCCTTTTCGAAGTTTAAGTCGGAGGTCAAGATGTACTTTGACCAGTGCTTAAGCGGCTTGTACAAGATTCCCATCGTCTTGTAGAGTTCTTCGGCCGCTTCCAACTCACCCATTCGTTCACCGTATGGTGGGTTGGAAACCAAAACCCCGGCTTCCTCTTCGGGGTACCAGTCGGCCAAGTCCATGTGACCGAAGGTGATGTCCTGGGACAATCCGGCGTGCTTGGCGTTTTCTTGGGCAATCTTGACCATGCGGGCGTCCACATCGTAACCCTTGATGTTCAACTCGGAATCATAGTCCGCCTTGTCTTCGGCCTCGTCACGGATGGTGTCGGAGAGTTCGTGGTCGAACCAGTCCATCTTCTCGATGTCGAAGGTACGGGTCAAACCAGGCGCCAAGTTACGACCAATCAAGGCCGCTTCAATTGGCAGCGTTCCGGAACCACAAGTTGGGTCCACAAAAGGCATGTCCTTGTTCCAGTTCGTGAGCAAGATCAAGGCAGCCGCGAAGTTTTCCTTCAAAGGAGCGGGTCCCTTTTCGACACGGTAACCACGCTTGAACAAGGATGGTCCCGTCGTATCCAAAGTCAACATCACTTGGTCCTTTGAAATCATGACTTCCAATTGGGCGAAGAAGCCGTTTTCTGGCAGACGCGTCCGCACGTGGTAGGCTTCCTGCAACTTTTGAACGATGGCCTTCTTCGTAATCGACTGCACGTCTGGCACGGAGTGCAAGGCGGAGTTACGGGAACGACCTGCCACCGGGAACTCAGAGTCGTAGTTCAAGTAGTCTTCAACTGGCAAGGCCTTGATGCCTTGGAAGAGCTCTTCGAAAGTCTTGGCTTCAAAGGAACCGATAACAATCTTCACACGGTCCGCCGTACGCAACCAGAGGTTGGCGCGCAAGATGTCGGCCTGCGTACCTTCGAAGAAGACGCGGTAGTTGTCGACACGGACGTCGTAACCCATGTTCTTTAATTCCTGCCCGACGACGGATTCTAATCCGGCGGCGACCGTAACCATAATGGTGTATTTCTTTTCCATGATTTTCCTTTATAATATAGCTATTATGAACGTATTTGACTTCTTTTCATTAACCACATTCTTCAATACCAATACTAAGCTTTATGCTCAGCTAGGTAAAGAGCGATCCGACTTTGCCCCGATTACCGGTCTCCGCTTCTTGGAAGACGACAGCCAAATTGGCTTTGTCATCGACCCAAACGGGAAGCCGTTGACTTTGGAGCAGATGCAAACCCGCCTGTCTCAAGTCGGGCAAAAGGCGCAGCTCTTTTGCCTCATCCAGCAAAACGCCCGGGCCGTTCTGGGCTTTCACAAGGATGAAAGTGGTGTTTTGGTCTTAAAATAAGAAAGCGTCGCCAGGAATTCTCCCGGCGACTTTTCTTTTGTCTTAAAACTGGTCAAATTTGAAGTTTGGCACCTTAGGCTTTGGACCTGTCGTCTGCTCGCCTTGCTTCTTGGCGCGGTTTTGATAGCGGCTGTTACCGGTTTGGTAGCTCACGGCCCGGCGCTTTTCCTTGGCGATTTGCACCGCCTGAGGTGACGTTAGGTTGTCGCGCTTCCAGTTGATCAAAATTGTTTCCACGTAGCGGAGTGACCGGGCGTTGTTGGCCACGGCCTCCTGGATGGCCAAGGTCATCATGTTCGGGTCAAAGTGGTCTTGGTCAAACCACTGGTTGACAGTCTGCATCTCCATTGGTGAGAGAACACGGCCAAACTCCCCCTGCAAAATCTTCATGACTTCGCGACGGGATTGTTGTCCGGTTGACACCACGTGGTTTTCGACGGCAGCACCCTTCCCCTCAATCAGCTTCTCGTAGAGCGGGGAAAAGTCAAAGAACTCCTGGCGCGCCCCGATACTTTGAACCTTGACCAAGCCCTTCTTCATGAAGGCTTGAATCCGGGTGGAGACGGCCTTTTCGGTCACCTTCATGACGGAGGCAATGCCAGCCGGCGTCGCCTGGTCCCCTTGGTTTTGCAAGCGGTTAATTTGAATAAAGATAACAAGGTCGTCGTTGTCCAACCCAAGATCTTGGTAATGAATCAGCACTTGATTATAGACGGTCGTTTGACCGGCCATAATTAATTCTTTCACCTGATCGTTCATGAATACTCCTCATTGCTCGAAAAGCGCCCACTAAAAATGGGCGCTTTTAACACGAATATCAATTGCTTATGGGCGCAAACGGTGCGTCATACGTGGGAATGGGATGGCTTCACGGATGTGTTCTTCACCCGTAACGAAGGTCACCATACGTTCCAAACCAAGACCGAATCCTGAGTGAGGCACGGAACCGAACTTACGCAAGTCCAAGTACCAATTGTAGTCTTCCAAAGACTGACCTTCTTCTTCGATGCGTTGCTTCAAGTAGTCGTAGTCCGTGTCACGTTCTGAACCACCGATGATTTCACCGTATCCTTCAGGGGCCAACAAATCGGCTGACACAACCACGTCTTCACATTCTGGGTGACGCTTCATGTAGAAGGCCTTGATAGCCTTAGGGAAGTTCATGATGAAGACAGGCTTTGAGAAGTGGTTTGCCAAGAACGTTTCTTCTGGAGAACCGAAGTCGACACCCCATTCAACGTCGAAGTCGTTGTCTTGCAACAACTTGATGGCGTCGTCGTATGAGACACGTGGGAATGGCAATTGCGTGTATGACTTCAACAAGTCCTTATCACGGCCAAGCAAGTCCAATTCCTGTTCGTTTCGTTCCAAGACCTTTTCAATCAAGAAGGCCACGTAGCGTTCTTGCAATTCGAGGGAAGCTTCTTGGTCAAAGAAGGCCATTTCTGGTTCAATCATCCAGAATTCCGTCAAGTGACGACGGGTCTTGGACTTTTCGGCACGGAAGGCAGGACCAAAGGTGAAGACCTTTGAGAAGGCCATGGCACCGGCTTCGGCGTAAAGCTGACCAGTCTGTGACAAGTAGGCGTCTTGACCGAAGTAGTCCGTTTCGAACAATTCCGTCGTACCTTCTGGGGCTGAACCCGTAAGCAATGGGGCGTCCAACTTGATGAAGCCTTCGTTGTTGAAGAATTCGTAAGTGGCGGCGATCAACGTGTTACGGATCTTCAAAGTGGCGAATGGCTTGATGTGACGGAGGTACAAGTGACGTTCGTCAAACAAGAATTCCGTTCCGTGTTCCTTTGGCGTGATTGGGTAATCGTGTGATTCACCAATCACTTGGATGTCAGAAACCTTCATTTCGTAACCGAACTTTGAACGTTCGTCCTGGTTGATGACACCCGTGACGTACATGGATGATTCTTGCTTCAATTCCTTGGCCGTTTCGAAGAGTTCTTCTGAAACGTCAGCCTTGGCAACAACGGCTTGGAAGAAGGCCGTACCGTCGCGCAATTGCAAGAAGGCCATCTTTCCGGAACCACGCTTATTCCGCAACCAAGCACCGATTTTTACGGTTTGACCCACGTATTGTGGTGCGTCTTTAATTTGAATCGTTGGAATCGTTTGTTCTGTCATCTTGTTGTCGGGGCTAACCCCCGCCTCCTTTTTAGTTTTACTATGTATGGCTGAAAACAGCCGGATTAAGCATTGTGAATAAAGTGTTCGATGCGCAAAAGCGCCTCGTTCAAGGATGCTTGGTCCTTGGCGTAAGACATTCTTAGGTAACCAGGCATTCCGAACCCCTCGCCCGCCGGCACCGCCACCTTTTCATCTTCCAAAAGTTTTTCGGCAAAGGCAGCTGAGTTTGAAAGCCCCATCTTCTCAAGGAGCCAGTCCTCGATCCGGATGAAGAAGTAGAAAGCCCCTTCAGGCTTTTCAGCTAATTGGATCCCGTCGATTTGTTCGATGCGGGCGAAGGTTTCGTTCAAACGACCTTCGAATGCCAAACGCAGCTCCTCCACCGCGCCCTGGTCGCCGGTAACGGCTTCCAGCGCCGCGGCTTGCGAAACAGCTGACGGGTTCGAGGTCATATGACCCAGCACCTTGTTCATGTTTTTGATCACCGTCTCATCGGCAATCGCCCAACCTAAACGCCATCCAGTCATGGAGTAGGACTTTGAGACCCCGTCCACGACGATGAGCTTGGAGTTGGCGATTTCCCGAAGCGACAAAGCGCTTGTAAACACCGCGTTGTTGTACACCAGGCGACCGTAGATTTCGTCCACGATTAGGAAAGAACCGTGTTCTTCGGCCCAGTCCAAGATTGCTTGGACCTCGTCTTTGGTGTACAGGATACCAGACGGGTTGGTTGGATTATTCAAGATAATCAACTTCGGCGTCTTCTGCAGTTGGTTCAAGGCTCCTACAGTAAGCTTACCAGCCGTCGTGTCATCTGACAAAGCGAGGAATTTCCCGTCGGCCAGGTTGACCTGTTCGGCGTAGGAGACCCAGTAGGGCTTGGCCGAAACGACCAAGTCGCCCGGGTTGACCAGAATCTGGACCAGGGCGTACAGGGCCATCTTGGCACCGGTTGTGACCGTGACCTGGTTGGCCTTGATTTCTTGGCCGGTCAATTTCTTGGTCAAGTCCGCGATTCCCTGGCGAAGTTCCAAGACACCGCCGACGGGCGTGTAGAAGGACGTCTTGCCGGTTTCAATGGCCTTGATGGCGGCCTGTGCAATGTTTTTTGGCGTGGTAAAGTCCGGTTCCCCGGTTCCGAGGTTGATGACATCTTCCCCGGCCGCCGCCATTTCCTTGGCCTTCTTTGAGACGGCTAAGGTAGCGGAGGGCTGAACCTTTTGTGACCGCTTTGTAAACTCTTCTTCTGCTAACATATTGCTCCTAGATTCCGTTCACGGCCCGGTACACCGTTCCCGTCTTGTAATCCATCGTGAGGTAGTTCAAGCTGTCGCCTTCGTCTCGGTAGGAAACTTCCCAAACCAAAGCGTTTTGGTATTCGGAAAGGTTGGCGGAGTAAATCTTGCTTGCCAAGTAGTCATCCCCCTTCAAGCGTTTTTTCAGCTCGCTGGGTGAAATGCCATTGCCGTAATCAAAGATTTTCACGTTCTTGCTCTTGCCGTGGATGATGGCTACTTTCTGCTTGCCGTTTTCATCCCCGAGCACCGCGTAGGTCGCCCCGTCACGGTAGTCGACGGTCATGTCGTGCAAGTTTTGTAGATTGGTCTTTTGCTTGACCACCGTTTGCACGTTGCTTTCGGCCTTTGCCATTGGGCGAAGGGCCAAGTAGGCGTAGAAGGCCAAGGCGGCTATGATGACAACCGCGATGGCGACGATGATCGCGATAAACTTTGACCAGGAAAATTTCTTTGGGCGGGCCATTCTGACCCGTAAGTTGTCATGAATTTCCATGGAAACCTCTTCACGTTCGCTATACTGTTCACTATTATAGCAAAAAACGCGACCATTCGCCGGGAAATTCTAAGGCAAAAAGCCCCGTTTTTGTCCGCTTTCAAATCGGCTTTAAGACACTGTCAAAGTCCGACCCGACCCCGCCGGAAAAATGGCGGACACACATGAATCGAACCCGCCTGGCAAACGGCCAGAACAGCGCAAGCCGCTCCGCCTAACAAACGTTGGTCAAAGTCCCCGCCCTCGCTTAAAAACACCAGGCGAAAGCCGCGGCGTTCCCGGCCTTCTCCTTTTTCAAAGTCCCCGATACCTTCGAACCTAAGCACGCCCTCGATCCGCTTTCAAAGTCCCCGCTATCTCCGAACCCAAACGTCCCCACTCGTTCCTCCCCGCCCCTGACTTTGCCAGCCAATGCCAATGCAAATGCAAAAGAAAAAAGACAGGGATTCCTGTCTTTTTCTTAAAGCAAAACCTTAGCGTTCGAAGGCTTTTTTCTTCATGACTTTGCGACTCGGATTCATGACGGCGAGGTGGCCGCTCAGTCCCTTTAGCTGACCCTGACTTAAAGGCGAAAGCAAAAGAGAGTGGGCGTCCTTTTGGAGAGCCATCGTTAATTGAAGCAAGTCATCTGTGTCGGCCCATCGGTTGGCCCTTGGGATAAAGGCCACTTCTGGAACCGGTACGTTTTGTTCGAAGAGGGCGGAGAAGTAATCTTGGTCAACGACCAAGATGGACTTCTCTTCCCCGGAAGCCTGCCACGCCGCCTTCTTTAACGGCGCGGACAGGTCTTGTCCGTAGGTCACGTACTCTTCCCCGTACTTGGCGGAGAGCTTGAAGTACCAGTGACGAAGGCTGGCCTCGTCTTCCGTGATCACGAGGATGTGGTCGCGGTTGGCTTCAAATAAGGAAAGCAGTTGCTTGTCCTCGTTTTTCTCCGTGCTCAAAATCGTCTTGAGCTGGGTTTCGCTCTGCAGCGTCTGGGATTCTTCTGGAAGAAAGACCCCGCGTGGGACGGCCTGCAGGAAAGATTCGACGTCTTCTGGATAGAAGCTGGAAACGGCAAGCACCTGGCTCACCTGCTTCAGGAAGTAACGCTGGTAAATCTTTTTTTCGTCGACTTCAAAGTGAATCTCTTGCTGACCCTTTTCGTCATCAATCTTCCAGAAGGTCTTCTTAATGACTTCCTGGTGGGCGGCGAGGAAGGCGAGCTTCTCACGCTTTTGCACGAGTTCGTAGTCGGCGAGGCGGGTGTTCAGGTTGGCCTTGTTGACCAGTTCGAGAACCGAAAGCAAGCGGTCTAAGATGGCCTTTCCCGCCTTCAAAGCATCCTTTTCGGTCAGGTTCTGGTCAATCTTTTGGCAGGCAACCGACCAGTTGTGGAGGGCCACTTGGAAGCGGCCGCGCAACTTGGCCGGCAGCTGGGCCGCCTGATCGGCAACCTTGGCCACTTGGTCCTGGTAGAAGCCAAGCGGCAGCGTCAGGCCAACGGCGTCCTGGAAAGCGTCCTTGATGCTCATTGGCTTTTCCAAGATGACGGCCGGTTTGTCCGAACGGTCCTGGGCGTCGGCCAGTTTCTTACCCCAGCCAAAGAAGCTGTCGTAAGTGGTCAAGACGACGTCGGCCTTTTCGGCGAGTTCGAAGGCCGTTTGGAAGACCTTGGAATTCTCGTCGGCGGCCACGCTCTTCAAGTCCTGGTGGGCGCGAAGACCGCGCGGCAATTCAGCGAAGGAAGCCGTCGGCGTTTCGGAGAGCCAGACCAGAATCTGGGCCTGCCAGAAGCTGGCACCGCTGGTCGAAGCCTTCTTCAACGAGGCGCGGAACTTCGTTTCGTCCAAGTACCCTTCCGGCTTGTAAAGTGACACGTAGGAGATCATCTGCTTTGGCAGACGCTCACAGATGTTTTGCAGCATCATCTTCTGGTGAACGATGAGGCCGATGTCGTCTGAAATCAACCAGGTTGCCTTGTTTCGCTTCTGGAAGAAGAGTGGGAACAAGTAAGCCCCCGTCTTCTTCAGGCGCGGTGGCGTGGTTAAGACGGTCACCTCTTTTTGGGAACGGGCCAGCAGGTCGTTGGTCGTATTCATGACCTCGTTTCGCTGCTCGTCGATGTCCAAATCAGGACCAAGGATGGCACGCTTCTCTTCCATCGAGCGTGGGAAAGTCGTCTGCTTTTGGTCTTTTTCCTTCTTGGCCTTCTTTTTGAAAGGTGATTCGTGGTTAACCTTCTTCAAGGCCCCTTCGGCGACTTCTTCAAAGGAACCCTTGGACTTGCAGGCCATCTTCAAGAACTCTTGGCTCTCGCGAAGAAGGCCCCAGTCCATTGAAAGCAGGGCGCGCTTCGTCTTTTCAGGCAGCGACTGCGCCTTTTGCCAGATGGCCAACATCAAGTGGGCGGTCGCCTCGGCGTCGGCGTTTGCCCGGTGGGCCTGAACGAGTGGCAGGTCCAAGTAGGTCGTCAAGTCGGACAGGCGGTATCCCGGTGCCGTTGGGAACATAATCTGGGCCAGTTGCACGGTGTCAATGGCTTTCAAATCCATGGCGGGGAGGCCGACGCGTTCGAACTCGGCGTTCAGGTAAGGGAGGTCGAAGTTCACGTTGTGAGCAACGAACACCTGTCCCTTCAAGAGGGCTTGCAAAGATGGCGCGATTTCCTCGAAGAACGGTGCGTCCTGCACGTCCTTTGGCGAAATGTGCGTCAGCTGTTGAATCTTTTTATCAATCGGTTGCGCTGGATTCACGAAGGAGTCGAAGTGCTCCACGATTTTTTTATTTTTAACAAAGGTCATCCCAATCTGAATAATTCGCCCGCCGTTTTCGACGGATGGCGAGGTCGTTTCCAGATCGACGATGACAAAGGCGGCTGATTCTTTCATCAGGACTCCTTCCATCGTTTTTTATCATCTTGTCAAAGTCAAAAGCGGCCAGGTCGTTGATTTTCACGGCTCAAGTCCAATCATCAGAAGCTTGCGGACAAAGCAACCGGCCGATTCTCAAGCAGACTGACTTCATCGTCAAAAGGTCGCGGACAAAGCGCAGCTTTCTGTATAACAACAGTCGACACGTTTTAAGACAAAATGACTATCTGTTGCCCATTTTACACTACTTCCCCCGGTGCGGTACAATATTATTAATTAATGGAGCTTTTTACATATGAAAAAACAAAGTATTGGAACCGGGCGGTCGCACGCCAAGGCCATTTTAATCGGGGACCACGCCGTTGTTTATGATCAACCGGCCGTGGCCATTCCCCTCTTAAACTTAGAAGTACAAGCGACTTTCCAATCACTCACGCAAAACCAGACCGTTATCTTAGCCGGTCAGGCGAAGGAACTCTCGGAACTGGGCGACGACCTCGAAGGGCTTCGTCAACTGATTGTTTCCTTGCAAAAGGACTTCGGATGCGAACAAGACGGTTTCTTGCTTGAAATCGAGTTGGTCATCCCCCAAGAACGCGGTTTCGGTGCTTCGGCGGCTTTGGCGACAGCCATTGTTCGTGCCTTCTTTGAATGGCGGGGCGAAGCGTTGAGCAAGGAAAAGTTGACGCACTACACTTCCCTTGCGGAAAACATTTCCCACGGTTCCCCTTCTGGGCTTGACGCCGCCACGGTGTCATCGGAAGAACCGGTGTGGTTCATGCACAAACAAACAACAAACTTTGAGACGCGGTTGGAAGCGACTTTGGTATTAGCCGACACGGGCGTGCGCGGCCAAACCGTTCGGGCGGTCAACATTGTCAAAAGCCAGCTCAAGGAAAACCCAGAAAGCGCCTGGGGTGCCATCAAGCACCTCGGTGAACTGGCCTACGGCGTGAAGGAAGCGCTCGGTGAAAACGATCCCGTATTATTGGGTCAGCTCTTCACCGCCGCCCACCACGACTTGCAGGCCCTGCAGGTTTCCCACCCGAAGTTGGACCAGCTCGTGAACGCCGCGATTGAGGCCGGTGCCCTCGGGGCCAAGCTAACCGGTTCCGGAATTGGTGGTGCCATGTTTGCCATCGCCGAAGACGACGAGCAGGCGACCGACATCGCCCAAGCCTTGGAAAAGGCCGGCGCCAAAGAGACGTGGATTCAACCGCTTTAAAGAAAGATTATCGTTCGCTGACCGGTCGGTCAGCGCTTTTAGTTAAAGGAATTTGAGGTTACTTATGACAACGAATGCGACGGCCATTGCGCACACCAACATCGCCTTAATCAAGTACTGGGGAAAGCGCGACGTCAAATTGAACTTGCCCACAACCTCTTCGTTGTCGTTGACGTTAGACGAGTACTACACGAAGACGACGGTCGAAGAAGGACCAGAAGACAAGCTCTACATTAACGAACTGCCACAGGACAGCAAGCGGGTTCACCAGTTCTTGGACGTGCTCCGTGCCGAGATGGGTGACTTCCCACCGCTCACGGTCATCTCCATCAACAAGGTGCCCCTTTCAGCAGGTTTGGCCTCATCGGCCTCATCCTTTGCGGCCTTGACGGCTGCGGTTGCCAAGTTCAACGGCTGGGACCTTTCAAACGAAGAACTCTCCCGCTTGGCCCGTCGTGGATCCGGTTCAGCAACGCGCTCCTTCTTCCCCGACTTTGCCATCTGGGAAAAGGGTGAAGACGACAAGACGTCTTACGCCCACCACATCGACGTGCCCGACCTTCCCATCGCCCTTGTCGTCTGCAAGATTGCCGGCACGGTGAAGAAGGTCTCCTCTTCCGATGGTATGGTGCGGGCCCAGACGTCACCAAACTACCAGTCCTGGGTGGACGAATCCGCCAAGCAACTGGAAGAAATGAAGGCGGCGCTTGAGGCAAAGGACCTCGAAAAGGTCGGTCAGTTGGCCGAAGCAAACGCCCTTTCCATGCACGACTTGAACCTGACGGCCGAAGACCAGCGCTTCACCTACTTCAACCAAAACACAATGAAGGTGTTAGACGCGATCAAGGCGCTCCGTGCGGAAGGCTACCTCGCCTACGCCACGATGGACGCCGGGCCAAATGTCAAAATCATTACGAACCAGGAACAGGCTCCTGCCATCAAGGAGGCCTTGGCCGAACAGTTCCGCAAGATTCAGTTCGACATCGCCACGCCGGGACCGGGTATCTCCTATGAATAAGGAAGTTCGCCTCACAATCCCCGGCAAGCTATTCTTGGCCGGCGAATACGCGGTGACGACACCGGGTCAACCCGCCCTTATCGCGGCGGTGGACCATGGGATGACGATCAAGGGAACGCTGGTTGAAGTGAGTGACGTCTTGTACACGAGTAAACCAAACAAGAGTGGTGTGCTTACGAAGGGCGCCAAGCAGAACAACTTGAACCAACAAAGCGTTCAAACCACCCCCTCCAGCAGCGAACCCCTCGATTTTAGCGTCAATCGAAGCTGGGACGACAGCCACATCACCGTCCACTCCGAACAGTTCGACGAACCGCTGCAGGTCAGTGTGCCAACCATCGCCTCCTGGTCTACCCAGGACATCAAGGAAAACACATGGGCCTTCGTGAAGGCCGCCTTAGCCATCGTCGTCTTTGAACACGGCGACTGGTTTAAACAGCAAGCAAGCGAAATCACCCTTGCCATCCACTCCGAGATGAAGACGGCCGAGGGTAAGCTTGGCTTGGGTTCGTCAGCGGCCGTGACGGTCGCCGTTGTATCCGCCCTGCACCGGCTCTTTGCTAGCCAGCAAGCAGGCGATGAAACAGTCGACGCCAAAGACGCCAAGCTCAAGGCCATTTTCAAGGAAGCCGCCTTCGCCCACTACCTGGTGCAGGGTTCCGGTTCCTTGGGTGACCTCGCCGCCTCCAGCCACACCGGCCTGATTTACTACCAGGCGCCTGCGTGGATTAAGCAGGTTCACGCACGTAACCTCACCTTGGCTGACTTCAAGACCCTTGACTGGACCAACTTGGCCATTAAGAAGTTGAACTGGCCAAATAGTTGGCAACTCAGCATCCTCGCGACAAAAGAGCCCGCCTCCACCAAGAAGGCGCTGGGCAAGAAGGTCGACCGAGGCGAACTACTTCCCCATTCCGCCAACGCGGTGCAGAAGGCGAAGGCAGCCTTTGAAGCAGCTGATTACGACGCCTTGAAGCAGGCGCTCGACCAAAATCAGGACGCCCTTGTGGACGCCCTGCCAGCCGAGTACCTGACGTCTCGCTTAAAGGCCTTTCTCGCACTCAAGAACGACTATTCACTCGCGGGCAAGGTATCAGGCGCAGGATTTGGTGACAACGGTTTCTGGCTCACAGAGCGCCCGTTAACGGAAGATGAAGACCAGCAAGTCGAAGAAGCTGGCCTTTCGCAAATTAAAACCACACTATTTGAAGCATAAAGGAAGAGTCGATGACAGAAGCGCACTCCAACCGAAAAAACGAACACCTCTCCCTCGCCACGAAGTTCTGGCGGGACGATCAAAAGCCAGTCGTCGGCGCAAGCTTTGACGACGTGCGTTGGGTGCCAGGTACGTTGCACACCCGCGCGGTGGAAACGGCGAACACGCAGACAACGCTTCTAAACGAAACGTTCCAGTGGCCCTTCTACATCGAGGCCATGACCGGCGGTTCAGAATCCACGAAAAAAGTAAACGAACAACTGGCAACGGTCGCTGAAAAGACGGGCATTGCGATGGCCGTTGGTTCACAGTCCGTGGCCTTGAAGGACCCCAAGCAAGCGGAATCCTTCAAGATTGTCCGTGAAAAGCACCCGAACGGCTTCTTAATCGCAAACCTGGGTGCCAACCACCCCATCGAAAACGTGTTGAAGGCCATCGAGATGATCGATGCCAACGCGATTGAAATGCACGTGAACGTGGGGCAGGAACTGTCGATGGCCGAGGGTGACCGCAGTTTCCACTGGCTGAACAACTTGCAGAAGGTCATCGAAGAATCACCAGTGCCGGTCATCATCAAGGAGGTCGGCTTCGGCATGGGCGTCGATGAGATTCGAGAGCTTGCCTCACTTCAACCCGCCGCCATCAACATCGGTGGTGGAAACGGAACCTCGTTCTATCAGATTGAGCAGGCCCGCGACCGGAAGAACGAGGCACCACTCGACCTCTCCTCCTTCGGACTTTCAACGGTGGAAGCTTTGTTGGCCGCGCAGAAGGCGGACATCGACGTGCCAATCATCGCGACGGGTGGCGTTCAGTCGGCAAAGGACGTGACGACGGCCTTGATGCTTGGCGCAAGCGCTGCGTCGTCAGCGGGCTACTTCCTCTCGGTGTTGATGAAAGACGGCGAAGAAGGCCTGGAGCAAACCATCCGCACCTGGCAGGAACAGTTGCCAAAGTACATGACGCTCTTGGGCGCCACGGAAATCAAGCAGCTGCCCCACGCCCCTCGCCTCTATTCCGGCGAACTCATCAACACCATCAACCAGCTATAAAATGATCGATAAAAAAAGAGCGACTCGAAACGAGTCGCTCTTTTTTATTTTAAATGACGATTTTAGTACTCAACCTTCTTCGTCAAGTATTCGTCGTAATCAGGCCATGATGACACTTCGTCCTTCACACCGGTTTCTTCTGAACCCTTGTGCCATGCGAAGTCTTGATGCCAGATGGTGTGCTTTTCTTGGTTCAAGCCCTTGATGGTTGCCATTTCGTCTTCTGACAAGGCGAAGTCATCAATTTCTGAGTTGGCAATGATGCGTTCTTCGTGGGCTGACTTAGGAATCGTGATGACACCCATTTGGTAGTCGAAGCGCAAAATGGTTTGGGCCGTTGACTTACCGTGCTTGTCGGCGATGGCTTGGATGTCTGGGTTTGACAACGCTTCCCCACCACCGAGTGGTGACCAAGCTTCCATGGCAACGCCCAAGCCGTTCATCTTGTTCAAGAGGTGTTCTTCTTGAATCAATGGGTTGAATTCCATTTGGTTAACGTGTGGCATCAAGCCGCCCAAGTTTTCGATGTCAGCCAAGTTGGCTTCGTCAAAGTTGGAAACACCGATGGCACGAACCTTACCTGAATTGTAAAGTTCTTCCAATGCCAACCAAGTGTCGACGTACTTGCCTTCCACTGGCCAGTGAATCAAAAGCAAGTCAACGTATGACAAACGCAAGGCATCCAACTGTTCGTTGAAGTTTTCAAGCGTTGATTCGAACCCTTGGTCACCGTTGAAGATCTTCGTGGTAACGAAGAGGTCCTTGCGGTTCAAGTGGTTGTCCACCAATGCCTTTTGAATACCGTAGCCGACCCCAGCTTCGTTTCCGTACTGCTTGGCGGTATCAATCATGCGGTAACCGTTCTTGATGGCGGTTTGGACTGATTCGGCCGCTTCCTTGTTGGATGACTTCCAGACACCAAGTCCAAAGACTGGCATTTGAACGCCGTTTGAAAGCTTTGTTGTTTCTTGCAAAATCTTGCTTGTCATGTGTTGCCTCCTTTATTTATTTCTATTCTATTGTAAAACAAATGCCCCCGTTATTTCAAATGAACCATTACGGCAGAATGCCGTTTTAGCCGGGTTATCCCGGCGTTTTCATACAAACCAAAAAGAAATCCCATCATAAAAGCACAGGGCAAAAAGATTCAAAAACGTCATAAAAACGCAACTATTCCAAACAATTCGATCGACTCACAATCTAAAAAGGCAATAAAAAAAGCCCGCTTACGCGAGCTCCCCGACAGGTATCTGTAGGCCATGTTTTGTTCCAGTTAGCTTTTGGGGATCCACTAACCTTCAGTAATCATCTATCTAAGCATTGCTGCCATACCGACCATCGTTTCAATTCACTAGGTCAGCCGCCCCTACCAAAGTTTGGGTTGCCCGCTTGTGGGGTTTACCTCGTCTCAAGTCCCAGGCTTTCACCTGGGCATACGTCTCTATGGCACTTTCAGGCCGACTCAGACATAGCAGAGCCTTAGTCCTTTTGGCCGCCGTCGTGCAAAGCACGCCTGGGTTTATTTTTTATCCCAGCACAAACACTACACCCATCGCAGAGTGTGCGAGCATGGACCTTCCTCACACCGGATAACCGATGCGCAATTACTCGATACCTGCCAATTAGTCAAAGACTATTGACGATTTATTGTACCACAGATTTAGGCTTCGTGGTCAGCACCGAAAACGGCACGTTCCAAGTTTGCCACACGCTTGATCAAGTCCAAGTTCGTTGGTTGAGCTTCTTGCTTAGGAGCAGCTTCAACTGGTGCTGGAGCAGGATTTTCAGCGGGTGCTGAGGCAGGTTGACCAGAAAGTTGGTCCTGTGCGTCTTGCAAGGCACCTTGCAATTGACCAACTTGGTCTTGCAACTCCTTGATGCGCTTCGTGAAGACACCGTAGTCGGCGATGATGCCGTCCAAGAAGTCATCCACGTCTTCGGGATCGTAACCGACACCGACGCGCTTTTGCTTGAAAATCTTGTCGTAAATATCTTTTTGCGTAAACTTTACTTGTGCCAAAAGAGTTTCTCCTTTGAATTCATTCTTCGAATTTAATTTAATCATACCAGTATGCCCTGCTGAGAGCAAGATTAGACTGGAATCTCATACATTTACTCTAAATAAGTTTCATTAAATGACGATAAAAATCGCCTTCTTTTTGATATAAAAACGGCCGGCTCCCCCGGCCTATCGTCCACCATTCCAACCGTCAGCTGCCACGCCAACGAAACGGACTATCCGCACTGCCGGCACCACTGCCTCGCTAACAGCTTCCACTACCAGCGCGCCTTCTTCTCCGGGCGTCTAACACAGCTGACCACCGCCTAGCTATTCCACTTCTCTTCGTTGATTGCCTCTTGGTAATCGTTTGCGAAATCCTGCAGCTGATCCATGTCCAAGCGTGACAACGGATACGGTGCTTGTTGCTGGAAGGCCTTGATGGCCTTGTCGTCGAAGAGGCTCTTGCCCTCGAACTCGGTGTCGTAGACGAGCAGGGCGCCGTCTGTGTGTTCCAGGATGAACTCCTGGTAACCCTTCAGCTGGAAAGGACCCTGGTAGTCGCCCTTGAAGGTGGCGGCGTAGAAGTCCGCCTGGCTCTTTGCTTTTGCGAGCTTGCCCTGGTTGCCTTCCTTCCAGTTCTTGCCGAAGCCCTCAAAGGGCACGAAGAGCGCCACGCGAAGTTGCGGGTACTCTTCCTTCAGCTCCTGGGCCACGTCCACGGTCCAGAGCTCAATGCCGGGCTGACCACCGGTGATAATCCAGTCCATTCCCTGGTCCAGCTGCTCTTTTAACCGGATCTTCAGCGCGTACTTCAAGACGTCCACCTTGGGGTCGTTGTCCTTGAAGACGCCGAGCTCGTAGGAACGGTAGCCCGTCACCCAAATCCGGCTCATGAACGGCCACCTTGACGACGCTTAGCATCCGCAGCGCCGCCCTTAGCATCAGAAGCGGCATTCTTGCGACCACTTTTCGGCCTGTCCGTCTTCACGCCCGCTGCCAAATCGGCCAGGTAGGAGTCCAAGGCCTGCAGGTAGTCGAGCGACGGATTCAGCTTGGCTGGCACCTGGTAGGACTTTGCCTTCAGCTCGTCGTAGGACAAGGACTTGTGGCCGTCGAGGCGCATCCAGGCTTCGACGAGGTCGGGTGCTGGGTACAAAAACGTCTCATCAAGCGTGGTGAACTTGATGAGCAAGAATCCGACGCCTCCCTGGGAGACGACGTTGGCCAGGTGTTGCACCTGGTGCTCGTGGACGTTTTTAAGCGGAAAGGACGTCTTGTTTTTGGTTTCCTTGGCGTCAAAATCGATGTACTTGCCGGCGTAAACACCGTTGTAATCGGTCGTGGAAGGCTTTTGGAAGTAGGCCTCGGTGATTTTGGCGGCGGAACGGGCCGGGTAGTCGACTTTGACGATGGTGACCGGCGTGGGTTTCTTGTAAATGACGGCGAGGTGGTTGGCAAGGTAGTAGTCGTTTGCGGCGTTGATTTCGTCTTCGAGACCCATCCCACGCTTGCCGAAGGTGAGGCCGCGCTTGGACTGCTTGCCGGCTTTGATTTGATTCTTGACGCCGGACTGCGGCCCGTGAACGCCCTTTGGATAGTTGACCATGTCATCCCCCTCCCGTGTGCTTTCCTCCTATTTTAGCATAGGACGGGTATTACTTTTTTCAATGAAAAAACAAAAAGCCCCCGTTTTAAACGCGGGAGCTTTTTTTAAAAACGTTATTTTGCTAGGTTAACGAACTTAGACAAAGCATAGATGACCACACCACCGAGAAGAAGCGAAGCAAACTCCCCTGGTACGAGCATCACGTAGTAGGACAACCAGTTCGCAAAGATGGAACCAGCGTGGTCAGGGGCAAAGGAGCCCGTGGCGTTGATGGCAAAGGCGAACGTGAATTCCGCAGCCAAGATAGCCATTCCGACGGTCAAAACCGATACAGTTGAGATTAAAATCTTCTTGAATGGTGAAGCAATCTTACGGGTCAGGTAATAAGTAAGCGACGTCATCGCCACCGTGTCCAAGGTACCAAAGACCCAGTCAATCCAGCCCATTGGTGAAACCAGGTTGGCAATCAAGACACCCAGTGAAAGGGCCAAGATGTAGCGCTTGTTCCAAGCGGCCAAGTGATTCAATCCTTCGGACAAACGGAGTTGGACGGGACCGAATCCGATGGGTGCAATCACCATCGTGACTGCGGCGTACAAGGCGGCAACGATGGCCACCAAGGTCATGTTCTGCGCCTTTGACGCGCGGGTGTTGTTAAAGTTGTTCATTGTAACTCCTAGTTTTGTTCTCGCGGGATGGTTGATGAACCGCGTGTTTGTCGATTTTGCTCGTTTCCGACCGATTTCAAATCGGCGCTTGTTCGAATTGAGTCAGCAAGACCCGAAGCTGGGTCGGGTTAGACTTTGACAGCTTATTAAAAGCTTACCATAAGAAAAATCCGGCCGAAGTCGGATTTTTTTAAGGCTTTAGTTTTCGTCCATGAAGTCCTTCAAGTGCTTTGAGCGACTTGGGTGGCGGAGCTTACGCAAGGCCTTGGCTTCAATCTGACGGATACGTTCACGGGTAACACCGAAGACGCGTCCCACTTCTTCCAAAGTACGGGTACGGCCGTCTTCCAAACCGAAGCGTAAACGCAAGACGTTTTCTTCACGGTCAGTCAACGTGTCCAAAACGGATTCGAGTTGACCACGGAGCATTTCGTAGGCAGCTGAGTCAGCTGGTGAAACGGCTTCGTTATCCTCGATGAAGTCACCAAGGTGTGAGTCGTCCTCTTCACCGATTGGCGTTTCCAATGAAACGGGTTCTTGGGCAATCTTCAAAATTTCGCGAATCTTGTCGGCCGTCAAATCCATTTCAGCCCCGATTTCTTCAGGGATTGGTTCACGTCCAAGGTCTTGGAGCAACTGACGTTGAATACGGATCAACTTGTTAATCGTTTCAACCATGTGGACAGGCACACGAATCGTACGGGCCTGATCGGCAATGGCACGTGTGATGGCCTGACGAATCCACCAGGTAGCGTAAGTTGAGAACTTGAATCCCTTGGTGTAATCGAACTTGTCGACGGCCTTCATAAGACCCATGTTACCTTCTTGAATCAAGTCCAAGAACTGCATACCACGTCCCACGTAACGCTTGGCGATGGAAACAACCAAACGCAAGTTGGCTTCGGCCAATTCCTGCTTGGCTTCTTCGTCACCAGCTTCGATACGCTTTGAGATTTCGATTTCTTCGTCACCCTTCAACAATGGCACCTTACCAATTTCCTTCAGGTACATGCGAACAGGGTCGTTAATCTTGATTCCAGTGGCAGCGTCTTCGGCGGCACGTTCTTCTTCTGAAGGCTTGTTTTGCTTAGCCTTCAAAACTTCGGGTGCTGGATCACCCTTTTCGTCAACAATGGCGATACCGGAATCTTCAACCTTTTCCATCAAACGTTCGATGTTTTCAGAATCCAAGTGGAAGGGTTCGGCAATCTTTTCAGACAATTCCGCGTACTTGATTTGGGCCATTGGCTTGTAGGCCTTGATCAATTCACGAACGGCCTTATCGTAGGCAGCGGACTTGATTGGTCCAGACTTCTTGGCAGGCTTCTTTGCTGGTTCGTTCTTCGCGATTTCAGCAGCTTCTTCCGCCGTCTTTCCTTCGGCTAAGGCTAAGAGTTCAACCTTGCGTGCGCGGCCGTGGTAAGCAATGTGTTGCTCATCCAAGTAAGCCTTGATTTCAGAAATTTTGCTAGAACTAGTAATCTTTGCCATATTTTCTCCTAATGTTGCGCGTGCTTTTTCTTCAGGTTAATGAGCTCGTTTGTCAAAGCGATTAACGCGGCATCGTCGTGCTCGTTTCTCGCCTGGGCAATTTGCTGCTTTAACTTTGTTTCCTGTTCTTTATAGGGCGCCAGGTTCAAGATGACCTTCAGGTAATCCTTCACCGCTTCGTCCCCTGCCTCCAGGCTGCCGAACTCCCGGTCGATGGCAAGCATCTTCTGGTTGAGCTCGGGCTTTTGGACGTAGTCCATGAAGGTGGCGAGGTCGAAATCCCCTTCGTTCTCCTCTTTGTATGCGTCAAAGAGCATCAAGAGGATTTGGTAATCGGGGTGGACGAAGGAAAAGTCCGGCCTGTTTTTGATTTCATCATAAACCTTCGACGATTTAATGATGGCCATTAACAAGCCCCGCTCCGCCTTTTCGACGACGGAAACCTTTTCCTTTGGCGCGTCCTGCCAGTTTGGCCCGTTGTAGGGACCAGCCTCGTTTCGGCCGGCCAGCGGGTCAATGTCTGGAATGAAGGAATCATCCCATTCACTGGGCATGCCGCTGTCCCATTCAGGGGCGACTGAGTGCCCGCCTTGGTGGGAACCTGACCCGGCATTTGAACGCCCGCCTGGGTGTTCCTGCTGGTAGGTCTTAAATTCCGACTGCAAGGACTCAAGCGAGGAGCCGTAGTCTTCGGCAATCTTCTTTAAGAAGTAGTCCTGCTCGACCGGTGAGGCCGTCACCAAGACTGGCCAGACTTCTTTCAAGAAGTCCAGGTACTGGGCTTGGTTCTGCAGGTTCTTTCCGAGCTTCGCCGTACCAATCAAGTACTCGGTTGGCGTTTGCGTCGATTGCTCCAAGGCCTGCTTCAAGGCGTCCAAACCAAGTTCCCGGCGAACTTCGTCGGGGTCCCGGTTATCGGCCAGTGAAATCACACCGATTTCCACCTGTGGCGCCTGTTCGCGAATCAACGGAATCGAGCGCTTGGCCGCCTTTTGACCGGCGGCATCCCCGTCGTACACCAGCGTAATCTGGTCGGTTAACTTGGTCAAAGCAGCCACGTGGTCCGGCGTCAAGGCCGTTCCCATCGTCGCTACCGCTCCGCCGGCACCGGCGAGGTCAGCGGAAATCACATCCATGAATCCTTCGAAGATCATGGCTTTTTGACCGGAGCGGATGTTGGCCTTCGCCTGGTCCAAGTTGTAGAGCAACTTTCCCTTGTTAAAGAAGGGCGACTCGGGCGAGTTCATGTACTTGGCCGGGTTGTCCGGATCAAGTGAACGACCGGAGAATCCAACGACCTGACCACGGTCGTTTCGGATTGGCCAGAGGACACGGTTGTTAAAACGGTCCCGAACCAATTCGCCATCGCGTTCGATGAAGAGCTCAGATTCGGCCATGACCTTTTCATCAATGTTATGCTCACGGGCATAGGACAAGAGTACGTTGTTGCTTGGGACGAATCCCAAGGCGTAACGCTTAATGGTGTCCTCGTCCAGCTTACGGTCGTCCTTCAGGTAGGCCAAGGCCTGCTCACCCGCCGTGGTGTTCAGCAGGATGTGCGTGTAGAGCTTTTGTGCCGCGTCGTAGAGGTCGTAAATCTTTTGGAACTTTTCCTGGCGGGCCGAAGGCTGGCCGGAATACTCGTCCAAACCAGAAATCCCCTCGTCTTCTGCCAGTTTTAAGATGGCCTGCGGATACGTGTAGCCTTCTTTTTCCATTAAGAAAGAGAAAACCGTTCCGGAACGACCACAGGAGAAACAGTGAAAGACCTGTTTCTTATCATCCACGAACATGGATGGTCGGCGGTCATCGTGGAAGGGACAAGACCCGTTCCATTCACGACCACGCTTAACCAAAGGAGTGTATTGTTGAATCAGGTCAACGATGTTGCTCTGGGAGCGAACTTCGTCAATTAGTTGTTGCGGAATCCGCTCAGCCATAACCCCTCCTTTGTGTTTTTGGGCGCAAAATGTCCGTAATTTCTGTCAAACCGTCTAGCTACAATTATAAGAGGTAAACGCCCCTCCTGTCAAAGTTAAAGCACGTTTTAGCATAATTATTCCAGGTCGTGCTGGAATATGATGAAGGGGAATATTTTATTCCAACACGAAATAATTCCACCCCCACTTCCGTGCTATGCTTGCAGCGTAAGGAGTGGGCTTGGTTCTTGTCCCTTCGCTGGCCTGACAACCCCAGGTCAGCCTCCTTACCATTCTCCCGAAAGACGTTGATTGCACCCAGTTGTTTACCACTCCCAAACCTGGGTGAGTGTGAGTTTTCAGTTTAAAGCCCCTCGTATTTGTACTTCTGTTTCACCGAGGTTTCCAGTTTCCAATCAACCCCCTCATTTCGGGACCAAAGTCCGTGTTCACCATGCACGGACTTTTTTTGTGTAGAAAAAAGCGCTCCGTTTAAAACGAAGCGCTTTTTCTTTCTTATATTTTTTCAGACTAACCTAAGTTCTTGTTGTCCTCATCACCGTTTGCCTTCTGCACCACCTGACTTTCAGACTCTTCCTTTGAGAGTTTGTGGCTCGTGCTTGGTTGGTTAACCTTGATGTTTGAATTCGTACGGGCGTTATCAGATCCAAGAATAAAGGCGGTCGTCATCACGACCAGTAAGACAACGAGAAAGATTAAACCGTTGCGTAAAACGTGACTTTTACTTAATTGATTATTCATGTCATTAACACCCCTTCAATAAAAGAGTAGTCCCAAAAATGAACTTGGTCAAGTGAATTCAATAGAAAAAGCCAACTGTTCTAAAGCGTCCAGTTGACTTTATATTTACTTCTTTTTACTCAAGATAACGCCATCCCCAAAGTCAATCAGACGGTGATCTTCCGACAGCATACCAATGCGGTTATAGCCGTCATGGCGTTTGAAAATGACATGCTTTCCTTCCACTTCGTAGCGTCCAATCTGAACGACCTTCCGTCCCGTTTCAGACTGCGTCTGGTATCGGTAGAAACGTCCAACGAAAAGACAAGAAGCCGTCATCAACGTGTCGTTTGAAAAGTAAAAGGCATAGCGGTAGGTACCCGATAGCAGGGACTTCTTTTTATAGGCATAGTATCCGAGGGAGGCAGTTGCTAAACTAGCCAACCCAAACCCCAGAATAAAGTGATTCATTTGTTGGTGCTTGGTGTTACGGTTCGATTGCTGCATAATGCTCTCCTCTACTCGTTTTAGCATGCCTCAGTCTAACACGGATGCCTTTAAATAGCGAATTTAGAAGACTTTAGCCTAATTTCTAATTAGAATGGAAAATAAAAAAGAGCCCCGGAAAATTTTCGAGGTTCTTTTTTAAGAGCTAATCCGTCTTAGTTCTTGTGTTCTTTCTTTGAGGTCAACTTATCAAAGAGAATGTAGATTAATCCTGCGCCCAGTGTAAGGACAAGCAAAAGTTGTGTCATCGCGTTTCCAATGTATTCTGCAGCAGTCTTTGGCATGTGCCGCTGACCATCGCGGAATTTATTAAGACGAGAAGCTGCCTGATTCTCTTCTTTAGCAGCATTCTGAGTGTTCACCGCACTGCTGTCTTTGCTTGAATTATTTTGTCCACTGCCGTTTGTTGGCTGATCACCAGACTTATCGGATGGTGTGTTTCCACCATTGTTAGCAGGTGTGTTTCCACCATTGTTTGATGGTGTGTTTCCACCACCGTTGTCATCGTGGTGAATTGGCTTAATAAGTTACCGTTTCACTTGCGTTAGCCGTCTGTGCGGTTACGTTTGCTTCTGCAGCAACGCCTTCTGGCTGTTCATAGCCATCCACTGTCTTTGGTTCATATCCAGCAAAGCTTCCGGAGGTTGCATCGGAGCCTGCCACGTGCCAATCACCATACGTCCAGTTTCCGGTAGCGTCGTCCTTCGTTGCCGAACGTTCAAAGTTAACCTGTTGAACTTCCGGTTGCATGTTTGGCATTGGTTGACCAGTTGTACCGTCCACAAAGTTAATCGTGCGCGTCACTGACTTTTGAACGTCTTCAGGACCGTGATCGGATGGTGTTCCAGCCGAACTCTTGTGTTGGTAAGTTACCGTCACGCTGCTATTAGCAGTATTTGCTTTAACGTTGCCTTCTGCAGCAACAGCAGCCGGTTGTTCGTAACCATCCACTGCCTTTGGTTCATAGTCAGAAAAACTGCCAGATTGTGCATTAGATCCAGCAAGATGCCAGTCACCATATGTCCACTTGCCCGTGGCTTCATCCTTCGTTGAAGAACGTTCAAAGTCGACATGCTGAATTTCTGCTTGCATGTTTGACATTGGCTGACCTGTTTTACCATCCACGAAATTAATCGTGCGCGTCACTGACTTTTGAATATCCTCAGGACCGTGATCAGATGGTGTTCCCGCTGAACGCTTATCTTTGTAGATAAACTTAACGGCTGGAATATTATTCATCGTATCCTTGGTTGGCGTTACTTCGTCATTGTTTTCTGCCTTGTCAAAGTCAAAGCCTTGGGCGCTTAGGTCTTCTGGGGTTGCTTTGTCGAAATGACCATTGGCAGTCCAATCGCCCGTTGGGGTAAAGGCACCCGTCGACTCATCCACCATTCCCTTCTGGCTCATTTCGACGGATTACGTCGTGGGCTTAGCCACTTCTTTCCCGTTTTCGTCAACGTAATCAATTTCACGGTTAACCGTCTTCTTGTGGGTTTCTTCGTGTTGCTTACCCTTTACAGTCACAATGGCCTTTTCACTAAATTGATTACCACTAGGATCCGTGTACGTGTAAGTGATTGGATACATACCTGGCTTTTGGTTATCGACTCGACCATTAAAGTCAACATCCTTCAGGTTCAATTGGTTACCGTACTCATCTGTTGCAGAGGTCACGTTATCACCAACGTTCCACTTGTCACCAACGGTAATGGTTGAATCATGAACCTTCAGGGACGCCTTGCTGGCGACCACTGTAATCTTAGCAGTCTTCTTTTGAAGTTCTCCTCGTTGATCTGTAAATTGATACGTCACATCGTAAGTACCTGGTGTGTGTGGATCAACGTTTCCGTTCACCGTCAGATCCTTCAAATCAACCTTTTCGTTGTTGGAGTTCACGGCCTGTAGGAAATTATCCCCCGCATTCCAGTTTTGCTTTGGACCAGCGACAATCGTACTATCCTGCACGTTTAGCGTTGACTCATTTGGTGTCTTTGAGTACTTTACTGTGTATTCCGTATTTCCAGAATTTGGGTCAACCGTCATTGGATCAAATGAGGTTTGCTGATTTGATTCCACATTGTATCCATCGATTGTTGGTGCCTTGATTTCACCAAAGTGATTATTTCCTGAAATCAGTTGCCAATCGGTGTAAACCGGTTCATTGTTTGCGTCCAAACTACCCTTTCGACGATAAACAGCTTGTTGAATGGTAGAAGGGGCAATCTTATTTCCCTTATCGTCCACGTAGTTCA
The DNA here is from genome assembly GCF_023893635.1 of Fructobacillus apis. Lineage (GTDB taxonomy): Bacteria > Bacillota > Bacilli > Lactobacillales > Lactobacillaceae > Fructobacillus > Fructobacillus apis. The sequence continues at coordinate 167,921 of NZ_JAMWYK010000001.1, forward strand.
CCTTACGTTGAACACTGTTCGTCTGAGCCGGAACAAACTGGAATTTATCAATACTTACCGTCTGTAAATTATAGTCCGCTCCAGTCGAGGCACCAATGGACAAAGAAAGTGGCGACTCGTAGTCATCAACGGAAATTGTTCGTGTGACGCTGTTATTATAGGTAATGCTCATCTTTCCAGCACCGTCATAGGTTAATTCGAATGGAAGATCTTTTCCTGCCACTTCCGAACCGTCAAAGTAATAAGGTTCTGATGCGTAACGGAATGGTTGATTTTGATCCGTTTGATCAACATCACTGTGGAATCCTGCCATGTATGGTTTGGCAAAATCTCCCCAACCTGGTGCATCCCACGTATCGAACACAAATCCGGAAGACTTAGGCAATCCCTTCACAGAGATTCCTCCTCCTTGATAACCGATGTCACCGTTTTTACCATGGTGGAACGCCATTCCGATTCCATCTCCACCCGCATTGTTATCAATCTTGGATCCAAGGTTAATCCGACCCTTGATGGTGAATGGTACTTTTCCATTAATCTTTGTCTTTAAGGTGATATTACCGTCTTGACCATCTGTATCCTGAGTCAACGTTGTCGTATTACTTGCATGATCATAGGTCGCGTTACCACCAACCTTGAAGTATTTTTCAAAGTTGCTTGAATCAACGGTCACCTTCAAATCTTCATTTGACACAGTACCGCTATCATCACTATCAGATTCAGCTCTTGGCTGCACACTGTCAGCGGAAACCATTTGGTTAACACCAGCAGAAGCAATAGAAATCATAGCTAACCCAGTCATTCCAGTTACTAAAAACTTTTTTGCTTTATAAAGCTTGTATGTTTCTTTCAATGCCATGCGATTCCTCCAAATTGTCCCAACCCCCTATTTACGCCCACCAGTCAGTCGTAAACAAAAACACACCCCACCAAACGAAGGAGTGTGTTCTTGGAATTCAGGATGTTGACACTCATCCGTTACGGAGAGCTCATATACTTTTGTTGGGTTGTCTTTTTTTTAATTACACTACTATTATAACCGAATTAGAATAATTGTAAACATTAGGTAACATTGGTCACTGTTATGTCTTTTATAAAAAGCGCCGTTATGCACATAGCCATTTATTTGTCCTTCATCCCGTTATTAGAACAAAAAAGAGCCCCGGAAAATTTCCGAGGTTCTTTTTAACGGACTAACTTGATTAGTTCTTGTGTTCTTTCTTTGATGTCATCTTATCAAAGAGAATGTAGGTCAATCCAGCACCGAGTGCGAGCACAACCAAAGCACGCGCCATCATGTTGTCAGCGTATTCCTTAGCTGTCTTTGGCAAGACGTGGTGTTCAGCCGTAGGGGTTACCTTGGCTTCACTTGGGTGACGACCGTCATTGGTATCTTGGTTAACCTTAACATCAGTGTTAATCGCTTGATCAGCTTGGTTCAAGTCATCTGAGAAGTCATCCCAGTCAGAGTCCTTGTCACCGTTCAAGCCGTTCAACTTGTTGTGTGCGTTTTGGGCATCGTTGTCAATCTTGTCCTTGGCCTTCTTCTTTTCATCAGGGGTCAAGTTTGGCAAGTTATCAATCTTCTTCTTGGCGTCGTTAGCACCGTTATCGATATCCTTGTGTCCAGCGTCCTTGGCGTCGTTAAAGATAGCGTGCTTTCCTTTGTTCTTGGCATCATCAACACCGCCCTTATCGGTGGCGCTATCAACATTGCCCTTCGCCTTGTTAGCGTCGTCGTCAATCTTGTCCTTGGCCTTCTTCTTTTCATCAGGAGTCAAGTTCTTCATGTGATCGACTTTATCCTTGGCCTTGTTGGCATCGTTGTCGATATCGTTCTTAGCACCGTTCTTATCATTTTCGTCGGTGTCGCCCTTGGTATCGTTATCGATGGCGTTCTTACCATTGTCGCTATCATTGTTAAAGTCGCTAGGGTTCGTGTCCCCATCAATCTTCTTCTTGGCGTTGTTGGCATCGTCGTCAATCTTGTCCTTGGCCTTCTTCTTTTCATCAGGGGTCAAGTTAGGCAAGTTATCAATCTTCTTCTTGGCATCGTTGGCATCGTTATTGATATCCTTCTTAGCCTTGTCCTTAGCGCCACCGTTGGCGTCATTAGCGTCATCCGCTTTTTTAGCATCGTTATCGATATCTGACTTACCCTTGTTAGCGGCATTATCAAAGTCGGTCTTGTTTTGACCTTTATCAACATCACCCTTTGCCTTGTTGGCATCGTTGTCGATATCGTCCTTGAACTTCTTCTTCTGATCAGGCGTCAAGTTAGGCAAATTATCGATTTCGCCCTTCTTCTTGTTGGCTTCGTCGTCGATGGCCTTCTTGGCGTTGTTCTTGTCACCGGCGGTATCGTTGTCGCTGTTGGCATCGTTACCGTCGTTATCGATGGCCTTCTTACCCTTGTCAGTAGCATCGTCAATGCCCGCCTTATCCTTGGCGTTGTCGACGTCGCTCTTAGCCTTGTTGGCGTCGTTATCAACCTTAGCCTTGGCGTCCTTCTTTTGATCAGGCGTCAAGTTAGGGAGGTTGTCAATTTCGCCCTTCTTCTTGTTGGCTTCGTCGTCGATGGCCTTCTTGGCGTTGTTCTTGTCACCGGCCGTATCGTTGTCGTTGTTGGCAGCGTCACCGTCATTGTCGATGGCTTTCTTACCGTCGTTGGTATCGTTATCGATATCACCCTTGTTGGTGTCACCATCAATCTTGTTCTTAGCCTTGTTGGCATCATCGTCAACCTTAGCTTTGGCATCCTTCTTTTGATCTGGGGTCAAGTTAGGCAGGTTATCGATGTCGCCCTTCTTCTTGTTGGCTTCGTCATCGATGGCCTTCTTGGCGTTGTTCTTATCACCGGCCGTATCGTTTTCGTTGTTGGCATCGTTACCGTCGTTGTCGATGGCTGCCTTACCCTTATTCGTGGCATCATCGATTCCAGCCTTATCCTTGGCGTTGTCGATATCGTTCTTGGCCTTGTTAGCGTCGTCATCGACCTTGTCCTTGGCCTTCTTCTTTTGATCAGGGGTCAAGTTAGGCAAGTTATCGATGTCGCCCTTCTTCTTGTTGGCTTCGTCGTCGATGGCCTTCTTGGCGTTGTTCTTATCACCGGCCGTATCGTTTTCGTTGTTGGCGTCGTTACCGTCGTTGTCGATGGCTGCCTTACCCTTATTCGTGGCATCATCGATTCCAGCTTTATCCTTGGCGTTGTCGATATCGTTCTTGGCCTTGTTAGCGTCGTCATCGACCTTGTCCTTGGCGTTCTTCTTTTGATCAGGGGTCAAGTTAGGCAAGTTATCGATGTCGCCCTTCTTCTTGTTGGCTTCGTTATCGATGTCAGACTTAGCACCGTTCTTGTCAGAGTCATTTTGGGCGTCGTTTCCATCGTTATCGATGTTTGTCTTACCATTGGTCTTGGCTTTGTCGATGTCATCTTTGTTCTTAGCGTTATCGACATCATTCTTAGCGTTGTTAGCGTCGTTATCAACCTTGTCCTTGGCCTTCTTCTTTTCATCAGGAGTCAAGTTAGGCAAGTTATCAATCTTTTTCTTGGCGTCGTTTGCATCGTTATCGATGTCGGCCTTAGCACCACCCTTGGCACCGGCGTTATCGGCATCGTTGTTGATGTTGTCGATACCCTTCTTCTTTTTGTCATCGATGTCGTCCTGACCCTTAGCATTGTCGACATCATTCTTAGCATTCTTAGCGTCGTTGTCGATGTTGGCCTTGGCCTTGTCTTTGTCGGCTTGTGGAATGTTTGGGTCGTTATCAATCTTGTTCTTGGCTTTACCAGCGGCATCATCGATATCGGCCTTGGCTTTACCCTTGGCTTCGGCGTCGTTGGCATCGTTGTTGATGTTGTTGATACCGTTGTTCTTACGGTTGTTGATGTCATCTGGGGTTGTTCCCTTGTCAACGTCATCCTTGGCGTTGTTGGCATCAGTGTCGACTTTGGCCTTTGCCTTGTCCTTATCGTCTTGAGGGATGTTCAAACCGTCAATCTTCTTAGCAGCGTCAGCGGCGTTATCAATATCCTTCTTGGCATTGTCCTTTGCAGCGTCAGCGTTAGCAGCGTCGTCATCCGCTTGGTCAGCCTTCTTGTTCAAGCCGTCCAAGTCGTTAACGAAGTCCTTGTGCGTGTCTTCGCCGTTGATGTCATCGTGGAACTTCTTCTTTTGATCTGGTGTTAAGTGCTTCTTATTATCAACGTTCTCGTTGGCGTTCTTCTTCAACTGGTCAATCAAGGCGTTGTTGAAGGCGTCACCGAAGTCGTTGTATCCCAAGGTACGGACTGATGACCAGATTGGGTGGTAACCAGTTGTTGTCGTATCAGATGAGAACATCGCGGTAATCTTGTCCGAATCAACAATCTTAACAGGCTTGATGTTAATCTTTAAGGTTGACGTACCACCGACGTTTGAGCCGGCATCAAAATCATTACTGTAAATATTGTTCTTCGGTTGCAAGGTGGTCGTATTACCAGAAGCAGGCGTCAAGATAGGATTATCCGTCTTTGACGTCATGGATGGTGAGAAGGCCATGTCAAAGTACGAGTGACGACCAGCACCAGAAGTTGACAACATTGGAACCTTAAAGGTTAGGTTCATGGTGAATGTATTGCTTGCTTTATCATACTGCAAGCCATCGAATGAGAACTTGATTTCATTGAAGTGGCTAATATCACCGTTAGCCGTTCCCCAAGATTTCTGCAAGCTTTCTGGAACCGACGATTTATCAGGTGTTTCGTTATAGTGCTTGAAGTAGTCGGTGCTTTGTCCGAACCAGTAAGGACGGGCTCCGTCATCATCGGCGGAGGCCTTCATTCCGGCTGGGAATGAAGGGATTGAAACCGCCTGGGTCAAGCCTTGGGCCGAACCAGCAACGGTTAATCCAATCACACCGGCAAAGAGCCATTTCTTACCGGCTTTGTACATCTTATAATGCTTTGTTACTCGCGTTTCTGTTGAATGCTTCAACATAGACAAACTCCCTCCAATTTCTTTTTGTCACCAATATAAAAAACCAAGCAACCGCTTGGACATGCCTCGCATTGCTTGGATCGACTCAGTATTCAAAGAGGGTTGGTTCAATCGTGTTCGAACATGTTTGTTATATTCGTAACTTTTCAGTTATATTTTACACACGTATCCTTTAAAAATACAATAGTATTTCGTATATTTCTAATCAAATTCTGAATTAATTTACATTTTTAGAATAAAAAAAGCAGCCCTTGGTAGGTGCTGCTTTTTTTACTTCTCTCTTTTTATATGGGTTTCTCTATTCCCATTCCACCGTTGCTGGTGGCTTAGCCGTGATGTCGTAGACTACACGGTTAATGTGGTCAACTTCGTTTACGATTCGAGAAGATACCTTCTGCAAAACGTCCCATGGCAAACGGGCAAAGTCAGCCGTCATTCCGTCGATTGACGTAATGGCACGGATGGCAATCGTGTATTCGTACGTACGGAAGTCACCCATGACTCCAACGGACTTGTTGTTCGTCAAGACCGTAAAGTACTGCCAAACATCCCCTTGCAATCCTGCCTTAGCGATTTCGTCACGCAAGATCCAGTCGGATTCACGCACGATTTCCAAGCGGTCTTCGGTGATGGCACCCATCACACGAATTCCAAGACCGGGTCCTGGGAATGGCTGACGCCATACCAATTCATGGTCCATGTTGAGCTGTTCACCCAATTCACGAACTTCATCCTTGAAGAGCGTGTTCAATGGTTCAATCAACTTGAACTGCATGTCTTCAGGCAAACCACCAACGTTGTGGTGAGACTTAATCGTCTGGGCAGTTTCCGTACCAGATTCGATCACGTCCGTGTAAAGCGTTCCCTGAGCCAAGTAGTCCATTCCGTTCAACTTCGTTGCTTCGTCATTGAAGACTTCAACGAACTCGTTACCGATAATCTTACGCTTTTGTTCAGGATCCGTGATGCCTTCCAACTTAGACAAGAAACGGTCTTGGGCATCAACCTTGATGATGTTCAAACCGAACTTACCACCAAGCATTTCCATGACCTGGTTCGCTTCGTTCTTACGGAGCAAACCGTGGTCAACGAAGATACAAGTCAATTGGTCACCGATGGCCTTTTGCAAGAGCACACCAACGACGGATGAATCAACGCCACCAGACAAACCGAGAAGGACCTTCTTGTCCCCCACTTCCTTACGGATGACGTCGATTTGTTCGTCGATGAATTCGGCCATTGACCAAGTTGCCTTGGCACCGGCGACCTTCATCACGAAGTTCTTGATGATTTCCTTACCGTGTTCTGAAAGCGTCGTTTCAGAGTGGAACTGAACGCCGTAGAGTCCAGCTTCATCGTTTGCGATGGCAGCGATTGGTGTCTTGTCAGAACCAGCAGCCACCTTGAAGCCTTCTGGCAACTTGGTTACGTTGTCAGAGTGAGACATCAAAACGATTTGCTTTTCAGGGGTTCCTTCAAACAACTTTGAAGGAGCCGTTTGCGTGATTTCAGTTTGACCGAATTCACCGTTACCTGGGTTAGCTTCAACCTTACCGCCCAAATGCCAGGCAATCAGTTGCATACCGTAACAAACACCAAGAACTGGGATTCCCAATTCAAAGATTTCAGGGTCAATCGTGAAGGCGTCTTCGTCGTAAACTGACTTAGGTCCACCTGACAAGATGATTCCCTTCGGGTTGTATTCCTTTACTTCAGCAGCCGTCATCTTGTTTGACTTCAACTCTGAGTAAACACCCATTTCACGAACACGGCGTGTAATCAATTGGTTGTACTGTGAACCGTAGTCCAGTACCAAGATTTTGTCGTTTGCTTGAACCATATTAGTCCCTTTCCTGTTCGACGTAGTTTGGTGCTTTCTTCGTAATTTCAACATCGTGTGGGTGTGATTCCTTCAAACCGTTATCGGTGATTTGAACGAATTGCGCATCCATGCGGAGCGCTTCCACGTTTTGTGATCCCGTGTAACCCATTCCGGCACGGAGACCACCGTCCATCTGGAAGACGGCGTCTTCCACAACGGCTTCGCGAGGCAAGAAGTCGGAAATCATCACGACGTCTGCCCCACCGGCGATGGCCTTCACAACGTCACCTGAGTAGTGGATACCACCGGCGGCGATGACGGCTGTGTCTTGCCCAGCCAATGCTTCAACAACGGTCATGACCGTTGTCAAGAATGGGTAGTGCGCGTCATCGGCCCACTTTGAATCAACCGAGCGACCGGCGATAACGGCATCAACGCCAACCTTCGCCAACTTTTGAGCGGCTTCGGCGTCTTCGATGGTACCAACAATCAACGTCGCGTCCACCAAGGCGGCCTTCAAGTCTGAAACGGCCGTCAATGTCATTTCGTCCAATGCCTTTGGCAAGTACAAGACGATGGCGTCGGCACCGGCGGTTACCAATTCAGCAACACGCACTTGGCTGTCATCGGCCAACCAAACTTCAGCAGCAAGGCTGCCCTTTGAGTCAGCTGACTTGGCTTCCTTGACCAATGCGACTTGGTCTTCAATCTTTTCTTCGGCAGGTACGATTCCCAAGGCCCCCGCTTCAGCCATGTCCTTAGCCAAGGCAGCTTGACGCTTACCGGTTAAGTCAGTAGCAGCAAGTGGATTAGCAAGTGTGAGCTTGCCGATGGTCGTTTCGAGGGCGACCGTGTGAGGTAAGACGTTTGAAGCTGCTGGAACCAGCAGCGTTTCATCATAACCCAAACCGTGACCAGCATCCGTGCCGTCTACCAAGGCTGCTTGGTAGTCAAAGGCAGGCGTCGTCTTCTTGATTGATGAGCCGTGGTTGATGGCGTCCATCACCGTCTTAGCACCCATGTCCGCAAATCCTTGCGTCAAGTGGTCCAAGATTGGCATCAAGACATCCTTCAACTCACCCTTGTAAGCCACGCGGGCTTCGATTCCTTCCGGAACCATCTTCTTGGCTTCGTTCACTTCCCCTTGGAAGTAACGGTCCTTTGAACCGTTTTCCATGGCAGCGATTGAACCCATTCCGCGGTAGAACTTGAACTGTTGACCGTTGTCTTCGAAGACCTCACCCGGCGTTTCCTTCGTTCCTGAGAACATGGAACCGAGCATCACGGCGTTTCCACCCATTGAGATGGCCTTCAAGATGTCGTCGGCCGTCTTAGCACCACCATCGGCGATGATGGCCTTGTGGCGCTTCTTTGCTTCGCGAGCGGCGTCGCGAATGGCTGACAACTGTGGCACACCGATTCCGGCAACCACACGCGTCGTACAGATTGAACCAGGTCCGATACCAATCTTCACCACGTCGGCACCAGCGTCGTAAAGCGCTGCCGCACCAGATTCCGTGGCGATGTTTCCGGCGATGATATTCAACTTAGGGAACGTGTTACGCACTTCCGTTACCTTCCGCAAGACACCTTCTGAGTGTCCGTGAGCGGAATCCAAGATAACGGCATCGACACCGGCTTCAACCAATGCCTTGGCACGGTCAACCGTGTCGTTTGTCACCCCGAGGGCGCCGGCAACGATCAAACGACCGTTTGCATCAACGGCAGCGTTTGGCGTCTTATCCAAGTCCACTTCCGTCTGCTTCACCTTGGCAACTTCTGCTGCCTGGTCCGCGATGGTCATGTTCTTGTGGATGACACCCAAACCACCGAATTCGGCCAAGGCCGTGGCAAAGCGAGCTTCCGTCACCGTATCCATGGCTGCAGACAACAATGGAATGTTCAAATTCAAAGTTGGCGTCAAAGACGTCTTCAATGATACGTCAGAAGTTTGGATGGCTTCGGAGTGGTCCTCCATTGCCATGTCATCAAAGGTCAAGCCCATTGGCACGAACTTGTTTTTCTTTTGAAATGCTGCCATGATTCTCCTTTAACTAAGACAATCGCATACAAAAAGGCACTCTGCAACTGATCTCCAGATCCGCAGAGTGCCATTGAAAAAAGCCTTTTTCAAACACACTTACGGATAGTCACGACTTTTGGGGCGCGGTAGAGACTGCTGGCCATTTTCCAGCGATATATCTGTTCGTTTTTACTTGAATTGTTAAGGTTAATTATACAGACTCGCCCCCTATTTTACAAGTCAAAAAGCCCGTCATCATCCCTCGTATCGGCCCTTGCACTTTCTCTCATTTTCCTTTAATATTACATTAACAAAAGTACGAGAAGACCAAGTTCGAGGTTTCCAAAATGAAAAACTTCCAATCACCTGCCGGTCTAGTCCAGATTAAGCCGGTTCAGGTCAAATACGCCGCGCCCATGTTCCATGCGATTGTCATGAGTAAAGACAACTTAAGTCGCTTTTTAGACTGGGCCAAGGAACCATCCTTGCAAGCGCAAAAGGATTACTTGATTCAAGAAAAGCGTCGTCGTTTCCGTAAGCACCCCCTCTCCTTCGCCTTTGTCGTGAACGGACAGGCCGTTGGTGCGATTGACCTTCGGATTCAAGCAGACGAGAAGTTGGCCGAGGTTGGCTACTGGCTTACTGAGGAGCACCAGAACCTCGGTATCGTCACGTGTGGCTTGGAAGAAATCAAACAGTACGCCATCGACAAACTGAAGTTGGACGGGCTCTACGTGAATGTTTTACCCGCTAACGCAGCGAGCAGCCGGGTGGCCGAGAAGGTTGGCTTTATCCCGGACGGTGCTGTTGGCACCTTCAATCGCTATACCTGGCGTAAGTAAAAAAAGGATGGACGCGTATGCGTCCATCCTTTTTGTTTTTATAAATTATTTATCAGTGCCATCCGTGTTTGTTTCCAAACCAGCGTTGTTTTGCTCTTCTAACTGAGCCAGCTGTTCTTCCAACTGTTGCTCGGCCTCGAGCTGGGCGTCAATCGTGACCGCCTTTGGTCCCATTGACTTCTTCATCTGGAGCTGACGGTCAGCGTCCCAGAACTCACCGGCAACTGACACCGTTGACAGCAAGTTGATGAAGGCCTTCGGATCAACCGAACGCACCGCTTCCTGCATTTCGAACAGTTCGAAACGGGAAAGCACCATCATCAACGTCGTTGATTCACGCTTCGTGTAGGCACCAGACGATGGCAGAATCGTAATTCCGCGGATCAAGTCCCGGTGCAACACGTCGATGACCTCTTCGCCCTTTGACGTGACAATCAAGGCCGTCAACTTCCGGTAACCCGTGTAGAGCGCGTCGACCACCTGTCCGGTTGCATAAATCCCAATCAACGTGAACATGGCGTTTTGCCAACCGATGAAGAATCCAGCGAAGGCCACAATCACACCGTTTGCGATGTTCATGAAGGCCCCGATGGACTTTCCAGTACGCTTCTGAATAATCATCGCGATGATGTCGAAACCACCGGTTGAGAATCCGTAACGCATGGCCACACCGATGGCAGCACCGACGAAGAGGCCACCGAAGAGCGTTGCCAAAAGCGGTTCAGTCGTAAAGGCGTGCGTTGGCAAGAAAATCAACAGGATGGAAACCACAACGGCGTTCAAGAATGAGAGCACCGTAAACTGGCCACCGATCATTTTCCAACCGATGACTCCGATTGGAATGTTGAACAGCAAGAAGAACACACCGGTCTGAATATTCAGGTTAAAGAAGGCTGACGATGACAGCGAGAAGAGCTGCGCGATACCGTTCAAACCAACGGAAAAGATGTTATTCGGAATCAGGAAGTAGTTCAATCCGGTTACTTGCAGAGCGACTGACAAGCAGAAAAAGATGACAATTAAGGCAACTTTACGCCATTTCTTTTGTGGTTTAGCCATCGTGTGCTCCCCCTTTTAATCGTTTTAAATCACTCTTTCAATCATATCACAGACAAGCCGCCTGATAGAAGAGCTGGAGCCGATTTGGTTACGAATATTTCATTATAAGTTTAGAAGGCGAATAAAAAAGTCACCCGCGTGGGTGACTTTGACAGAATCATTAATCTTTTTAACGAATGCTTTTAGCGTCCGCGGTTGAAGATTGCACGAAGCAGTCCCAATCGCTTGTAAAGGTAGAAGAGCAAGGCCCCACCGGCCGCCATTCCGAGGAAGGTGGCCAAGCCGGCCCCAATCTTTGTCGCATCCGACAAGATGAAGTTGGCCGAGAACTCGGATACCAAGAAGGCCAGGATGGCCATGGCAGCCGAAGCCAGGTAGGCCGGCACCAGCGTCACCTTCAAGTCGTCGAAGGAGACCTGGTATTCCTTCTTCAAGAAGGCCAACATCAGGTAGAGCGACCAACCAAATCCAACGAAGGAAGCCATCAAGGCCCCCATCCCCTGGAAGAGGAAGATCAATGGCGCTTGTAACAACACCTTCACCAGGAGTCCCCAGCAGAAGGCGCGAACCACGGTCTTTGGCTCGGACAAGGCTTGCAACACGAAGGCCAGGAGCATGAACAAAGCCATGATGATTGTGAGCAAACTTGAGAACTGCAGGAGGTAAATTCCTGCCTGCGCCGTGCCGTCGATTGGGTAAAAGAACTTGTAGAGCACGTCTGAAACAGCGTACATCCCCAAGGCTGATGGCAACAAGACTAGAGAGGTCAACTTAATCGTCGTGAGCACTTGTTGCTGCAAGCCAGCCTTGTCTCCCACCGCCTTCTTAGCCGAAAGGATTGGCAAAGCCGTCGCCGCAATCGATGTGGCGAAGGAGATGACGATCATCACGAGCTTGTTTGGGTTGGCCGAAAAGAGCGCAAACTGCACCTGCAAGGTGTTGCCCGTCTCCTGGAAGAAGGCCTTCATCAATGGAAAGAAGGAGTACTGGTCCACGAACAAGAAAAGGTTCGTCGAAGCGCCGATGATGACAAATGGCCAGGATTCCTTCAGAACGTTTGCGACCATCGCACGGGTCTGTCCCGGACGGATGAAGTCGAGGACGCTCGTCTTCACCTTCACCTTCTTTTGGTAGACGAGTGGGCGTCCGCCCTGCTCCTCTTCGGCCTTAACCGTTGGGTGGATGAGGTCCTTGTAGGAAACCCATCCGTAGGCCAAGACGGCGACGGCGAAGAGCGCCCCGATGAAGGCGGCGAAGGTTGCTTGCACAACCGCGCCCGTCCAATTGGCTGGGTCAGCCGACAACACGACCCAGGTGGCAAGCAACAGGTAGATGATTCGGCCCACCTGTTCGACCACTTCGGAGATGGCCGAGATGTGCATCAGCTGGTGTCCCTGGAAGATTCCACGAACCATGGACATGGCTGGGAAGACCAGGACGGCTGGTGCCAGTGAGTGCAAGACCGGTATCACGTTTTCGTTGCCGTTTGAAAGCAACGGTGCCGATACGTAAAGCAAGACCGCAAAGATAATTCCCAAAATCGTTCCGATTTGAAGCGACTGCTTGGTCAACTGCCAGAGGCCGTCCTCGTCTTCTTTAGCGATGAGCTCGGCCATCACCTTTGAAATGGCGGACGGGAATCCGAAGGTCGCAATCGACAGGAGGATACCGTAGATGTTGTAACCCTGTGAGAACAAGGCGTTCCCCTGGTTGGCCGCTGCGCCAAGCATGGCCAGCCAAGGCAGGATAAAGGCCGCCCCAAGCAACCGGGAAACGATGTTTCCCATGGAGAGCCAGAAGGAACCTTTGACCAGGGCCTGGTTATCGTTTTGGTTGCCGGCCTTGGTGCGCTTTCCCTTGTTTGGGCTTGGCAGAAGCTGCTTAGCCATTTGGGCGAGGCGCTGGGCAGGGCTGGCGGTGGCTTCTTTGACCTGAGGAGCGACGACGGCTGCTGGGTTGGCTGCGGGCTGCTGCTCGTCTACTTGAACCGGTTGAGTTGGTTCTGAAACAGGTTCTTCTTCAGGCGTTTCTTCTGGTTCTGGATTACGAGTCGTTTCGGCTTGGCGTTCTTCCGCTTCACGGGCCGCCTGCGCTTCTTGTTGTTGGCGAGCTGTTTCGGCTTGGCGTTCTTCCGCTTCACGGGCCGCCTGCGCTTCCTGGCGGCGGCGCGCTGCTTCGGCTTGGCGTTCTTCCGCCTCACGAGCCGCCTGGGCTTCTTGTTGTTGGCGAGCTGCTTTGGCGTCAATCTCCGCCTTCGCCTTCTTTTCTTCGACCTCAGCTTCTTTTCCTAATTGCTGAAATAGCTGGTAGCGCTCTTCTGGGCTACGGGCAGACAAGCCTTCCTCGTCGTCCTTACGCTTGTTCCAAAAGGCCCACTTGCTGTGTTGATTGCTGGGCTGCAGGTTGTTTTCAAGCTTGGCTAGCAGTTCATCAACGCTTAGGTATTCATTTTGATCATTTCGTGGATCGTTTTCTGTCATGATCGTGTTTCCTTTTTTATATGTACCCAGCACCGGGATGGGCCGGTGCTGACTTTGCCAATCTTTTGGCTGACTGCTTGGTTACGAGCAACTTACTGTGCAACGATGCGTGCGTTTTACTTCGCAACAATGTTGACGAACTTACCTGGAATGGCGATGACCTTCTTCACGTCAGCGTCTTCCAAGTACTTCTTAATTTTGTCATCAGCCAAAGCTGCTGCTTCCATGTCTTCCTTTGAAGCATCGGCAGGCATCACTTGCTTTGAACGAACTTTTCCGTTCACCTGGAAGATGATTTCCTTGGTGTCGTCGATCAAGGCCTTTTCGTCGTAGGTAGGCCATGCAACGTAAGCGATGGATTCCGTTGCCCCCGTCAACTTTGACCAGAGCTCTTCGGCCAAGTGTGGCGCAAACGGTGCCAACAACTGAACGAAGCCTTCCATGTAAGACTTAGGCAACTTTTCTTGCTTGTAGGCCTCGTTCACGAAGACCATCAACTGGGAGATGGCCGTGTTGAAGCGCAATTCTTCCAAGTCTTCCGTGACCTTCTTGACCGTTTCGTTGTAAACCTTCTTCATGGCGTCTTCGCCCTGGTCAGACAACTTGTCTGAGAGGCTGCCGTTGTCTTGAACGAGCATGCGCCAGACACGGTCCAACCAGCGACGGGAACCCGTCACCCCTTCTTCGGACCATGGCTTGTTTTGCGTCAAAGGTCCCATGAACATTTCGTAGATACGAAGCGTGTCGGCACCGTAGGCGTTCACGATGTCGTCTGGGTTCACAACGTTCCCCTTGGACTTGGACATCTTTTCGTGGTTTTCACCGAGAATCATTCCCTGGTTAACCAACTTGTGGAACGGTTCCTTGTTTGGCACAACCCCGAGGTCGTACAAGACCTTGTTCCAGAAACGCGCGTAGAGCAAGTGCAAAACGGCGTGTTCGGCACCACCGACGTAGAGGTCGACGTTTTGCCAGTAGTCCAACTTTTCCTTTGCTGCGAAGGCATCTGGGTTCGTTGGGTCGATGTAGCGGAGGAAGTACCATGATGAACCGGCCCACTGTGGCATCGTGTTCGTTTCGCGACGACCCTTTACGCCGTCTTCACGGGTCACTTCCAACCAGTCCTTGGCATTAGCAAGTGGTGATTCACCAGTACCGGATGGCTTCATTTCGTCTTGGGACAATTCAGGCAAACGGAGTGGCAATTCTTCTTCAGGGACGAGTGACATCGTACCGTCTTCCCAGTGGATAACAGGGATTGGTTCACCCCAGTAACGTTGACGGGAGAAGATCCAGTCACGCAAACGGTAGTTGACCTTCTTTTCACCGGCACCGTGTTCTTCCAACCAAGCGATCATCGTGTCGATCGCTTCGTCCTTTTCCATGCCGTCAACAAAGCCAGAGTTGATGTGCTTTCCTTCGCCGGCGTAGGCTTCTTCTTCGATGTTTCCACCTTCGATAACGGGTGTGATCGTCAAGTCGAACTTCTTGGCAAAGTCGTAGTCGCGCTGGTCGTGCGCAGGCACGCCCATCACGGCTCCGGTACCGTAGGATGCCAAAACGTAGTCGGCAATCCAGATTGGCAGCTTTTCGCCGTTCACTGGGTTAATGGCGTAAGCACCAGTGAAGACACCGGACTTATCCTTGTTCAAATCAGTACGTTCCAAATCAGACTTCAAAGAAATCTGCTTCTGGTATTCGGCAACGGCGGCCTTTTGGTCTTCCGTGGTAATCTGGTCAACCAAGTCGTGTTCCGGAGCCAAGACGATGTATGAAGCACCGAACAACGTGTCGGCACGCGTTGAGAAGACTTCGATCTTGTCGTCGTGGTTTTCAACGTCGAAACGAACGGAAGCACCGATTGAACGTCCGATCCAGTTGCGTTGTTGTTCCTTGATGGCTTCTGGCCAGTCGAGGTCGTCCAAGTCGTCAATCAAGCGGTCAGCGTAGGCCGTGATCTTCAAGACCCACTGCTTCATTGGCTTGCGGTAAACGGGGTAACCACCACGTTCCGTCTTACCATCAACAACTTCTTCGTTGGCAACAACCAAACCACCACCTGGGAAGTCAGGCGCCCAGTTGACCATCATTTCGTCTTCGTAGGCCAAGCCCTTCTTGTAGAGCTGTTCGAAGATCCATTGGGTCCACTTGTAGTAGTTGGGGTCGGTCGTCTTCACTTCGCGGTCCCAGTCGTATGAGAATCCAAGTGATTGTACTTGGTTCTTGAACGTTTGGATGTTTTCATCCGTGAACGTGGCGGGGTTGTGACCCGTCTTCAAGGCGTACTGTTCGGCTGGCAAACCAAAGGCGTCCCATCCCATTGGGTGCAAGACGTTGAAGCCTTGCGCACGCTTGTAACGTGAGACGATGTCCGTTGCCGTATAACCTTCTGGGTGACCAACGTGCAATCCTTGACCAGACGGGTATGGGAACATATCCAAGACATAGTACTTGTCCTTGTCTGAACCATCAATTGCCTTAAACGTCTTGTGGTCTTGCCAGAAATGCTGCCACTTCTTTTCAATATTTTGGTGATCGTATCCCATATTCTTCTCCTTTACCTAACAAAAAAAGCCCCACGTCAGCTTAAAAAAACTAACGTAGGGCGGTTGAAACCGCGGTCCCACCTACATTTCGCCTCAAGTCTCCCCTCGGCCTCGGTACCTTAACGCGGTAAGACGGATTGACTACTGCTGTTCACCAATCGCGCTTTCAACCGAGTTCGTAGTGTTGGTTGGCAAGCTTCCAGCCCCGCTTACTTTCTGATGCTCCGCGACTACTACTAGTGTTGAAAAGTATCCTAATTATAACACAAGGCAGCTAAAATTCGCTATACTAGGGCATAGATTGTAAAAGGAGGCCGATATGTCTTATACGAACCGGCACTTTATCAAAAACTTTTTGGAGCAACACGTAAAAACAAACCAACTGGTTATCGACGGCTTTGCCAAGGAAGGTCAAAACACGCGTTTTCTCGCCTCACGGGTTGGAAAAGACGGACAAGTCCTCTCCTTTCACAACACCAAGGAAGAGGCCAACAAGACGGCCGCTTCCCTCTTCATGGCTGGCCTACAGGAACGGGCAACCATCGTAAACGGCGCCCTTTTTGAAGACACCTTGAAGCAAGAACTCGGTCGCTTGACGAAGGTCGACCGCGTCGTACTGGACTACATGGACGACGCGGTTTCGCCAGACGCTGTGGATGAAGCGCTGACCTCTGTTTGGCCATACGTGAAACCGGCTGGTACCGTCTTACTCTCCGTGAAAAACGGTTTCAACTTCGTTGAAGCCTACGCAGAGGAATTGGGCAGTCTTGGATCTTCAGCCAGCTTTACAGCAGAAGACGGCTTAACATGGTTGTTTGAAAAGCAATCAGCAGACGATTAAATTGATTTAATTGACCGTGATATAATAAGCACAGTTCATTCATTAAGGAGTACACGATGGGACGCATTGTTAACCAAGAAGAAAAGACCAATAACCCTTTGGAAGATTTCATTTCCTTCCCTGACCCAATTTCTGAAGAAGAAAAGAAGGACCGAGAAAAGGCCTTGGGTCAAAATAAAAACGAAAACTAAGCATAAAAAAAAACGCTCGACTGTTTTAGGCAGTCGGGCGTTTTTTGTATTCAAATAAATTTTGCAAAAGAAAAAAGCCTGCGTAAGCAGACTTTTTTGAAAGTTGTAATTAACCTTCGATTTCAGTAACCGTTCCGGCACCAACAGTGTGGCCACCTTCACGAACAGTAAACTTCAAACCTTGTTCAATGGCAACTGGGGCGATCAATTCAACGTCGAACGTTACTTGGTCTCCAGGCATAACCATTTCAACACCGGCTGGCAATTCAACCACACCAGTAACATCAGTCGTGTGGAAGTAGAATTGTGGACGGTAGTTAGTGAAGAATGGCGTGTGACGTCCTCCTTCTTCCTTAGTCAAGACATAAACCTCGGCCTTGAACTTCTTGTGAGTCTTGATTGAGCCAGGGGCTGCCAAAACTTGTCCACGTTCGATTTGGTCACGGTCAACACCACGGAGCAATGCACCGATGTTGTCACCAGCTTGTGCTTCGTCCAAAGTACGACGGAACATTTCGATTCCAGTAACAGTAGTCTTAGCTACTTCGTCCTTCAAACCAACGATTTCAACTTCAGTACCAGTAGTCAAAACACCACGGTCAACACGACCAGAAGCAACAGTACCACGACCAGTGATCGTAAATACGTCTTCGACAGGCATCAAGAATGGCTTGTCAGCTTCACGGTCTGGAGTTGGGATGTATGAGTCAACAGCATCCATCAATTCCATGATAACCTTAGCTTGTTCTGCATCACCTTCAAGGGCCTTCAAAGCTGATCCCTTGATAACTGGCAAGTCGTCGCCTGGGAAGTCATATTCTGACAACAATTCGCGAACTTCCATTTCAACCAAGTCAACCAATTCTTCGTCGTCAACAAGGTCAGTCTTGTTCAAGAAGACAACCAAGTATTCAACACCAACTTGGCGGGCAAGCAAGATGTGTTCACGCGTCTGTGGCATAGGACCATCAGTAGCGGCAACAACCAAGATAGCACCGTCCATTTGAGCGGCACCAGTGATCATGTTCTTAACGTAATCCGCGTGACCAGGGGCATCGATGTGGGCGTAGTGACGTGCGTCCGTTTCGTATTCGATGTGTGAAGTGTTGATCGTGATTCCACGATCCTTTTCTTCAGGCGCGTTATCGATTTCGGCGAAATCAGTTGCGTCCTTACCTTGAGCTTCAGCCAATACCTTTGAGATAGCGGCAGTCAAAGTAGTCTTTCCGTGATCGACGTGCCCAATCGTTCCGATGTTAACGTGGGGCTTGTTACGTACATATGTTTCTTTAGCCAATGTAGTTTCCTCCAAATTTTATTTCCTCAGTTTACCCGAGAAAAATCGTATGTTTACATTTTACAACGATTACCCGATAAAAACAACCGAATAAACCGTTTTTTCTGGCCTATGAGCCGGAATTAATTATACTAATATATAATTTTTTTGTAAACATTTTTTCACTTCTTTTTCGGCAGAAAAAAAAGGCTTTGCAAAGCCTTTTTTATCGTCTCAAATGGAATAACAGTTTACGATGCGCCCATCTCTTCGAGAGCGTGGTGAACCATTTGATGCAAATTCTTTTGTTCGTCACTTTCCTCTTCGAAATTTTCCTCGTCATGACCGTTGAAAAGTGTCATGTCCGCCTGAACCCAGGCGATGGGATTTTCGATTCGGTGAATCTGCGGGAACAGCACGTGCATTTCCAACTTCAGCTGGTCCATCAGCATTTCAAAGGCAACCGGGTCATCTTGACCAACCGCCTTCAGCAAGTAGGCGCGACCGTCTTCGAAGTTCGGATCACGGAGTGGGCGTGGTTGTTCACACAGGATGGTCGTGTATTCTTTGCCATCCAAGAAACGGTACGTGAATTCCTGATGCAAAACCAAGCACTGGACATCCGTCAGGATGCTTGCCTGAATGAGCGGCAGCGTGTATGGATCTTGAAGCACCGCACGTGCTCCCGCCACATAGTCATTGACCGGGAGTGACAGTGCGTCTTGATAGATTTGTTGCTGCTCTAAAACGTCGTATCCGGAGATGTGATGGAAGCGGCGAGCAGCCCTTTTCAGCGCTTCCCCTTGTTCAATTTGTGCCACCTTTTCAGCCGCATCGACTTCCTTCAAACGACGTTCCTTGTCCTCAGGCTCGATTGACTCCACCGCCATTCGACGCGCCATGATGAAGTATGAAGCGTTCAAGCAGAGCTCAAAGTAGAACTGGTAGTCCTTCTTTTGACCGAGATACTCCCCCACGTACTCCTTTGCGACAGTCAAGGCAGCCTGAGGCTGTCCACTCTTTGAGAGGGCCCGCGCAAAGAGCTGGTTGTTTTCAAATGTTCGGTCACTGTCATACAACTGTGACCAGTTTTGTACGGCTAATTCGTAATCACCGTTATCGAAGGCTTGCTGCCCTTCTTCTCGCCATTCGTTCACTGAGGTCATCTCGTTCTCCTCTCGGTGTTGTCAAAGCCAAAAGCGACTCGGCTTCAAATTCAGCAAAAAAGACCCGTCAGGGTCTTTTTGTTTTACAACTATTCAGCGTTCTTTGAAGTATTTGGCTTGTTGTCTTGCTTCTTTGCTGATTGGTTTTGCTTCTTGCCCTTAGCAGAATTCTTTTGCTTTTTAGCGTTTGAAGGCTTCTTACCCTTCTTGTCGCCTTCCTGTCCCTTGTGGTGTGGACGGCGATTCTGGTTAACTTCCATCACGACGGGCATCACCATTGGGCGGCGACGCGTTTCGTTGAAGAGGAAGCGGGCCAACTTTTCACGAACTCCGTTCTTGAGTTCGTTCCAATCGAACGCCTTCGCGTTCTTCAAGTAGTCTTCGATTGCTTCAATCGTGAGCTTTCCAGCTTCCTTCATGAGGTCGCGGTTTGCCTTAACGTAGACGAAGCCGCGAGACGTCATCTTAGGCTTTGAAACAACCTTACGCTTTTTGCGGTCAATCGTCACGACCGTGACGAAGACACCGTCTTCGGACAAGATGCGACGGTCACGCAGTACGACGTTTCCGATGTCCTTCAAGGAATCACCGTCAATCATCGTTTCGGCAATTGAGACGGCACCGGACTTTTCAAATCCTTCACCGTTAAAGTTGATTTGATCACCACGCTTAGCAAGGATAATGTTTTCGGGGTCCATGCCGATTTCTTCGGCGGCTTCCTTGGCCGTGACCATCACGCGGAATTCCGCTGAGACAGGCATCAACATCTGTGGCTTGAAGATGTTCATCAACAACTGCAAGTCACCCTTTGAAGCGTGACCGGAAGAACGCAAATCAGCAGAAATCTGCTTGACGTTGGCGCCCTTCTTAAAGAGCATGTTACGCGTTTGCGCAACGTATGATTCCACGGCGAAGGCAGGCGTCATCGTAATGAAGACGAAGTCGTTTGAACCAATGGTTACGTCTGGGTCTTCACCCTTGGCCATCTTGTGCAAGGACTTAACCGGTTCACCGGTTTGACCCGTTTCCAAAACAACCGTTTCGGAATCAGGCATGTTGTCCAATTCCTTCAAGCTGGCGAAGAGTTGTTCTTCTGGCAAAGGCAAATCCAAAGCGCCCTGGTTCATGGCTGTTGAGATGACCTTTTCCACGTCGTTTCCAGCCAAGACAATGCGACGGTGCGTCTTAGCAGTGGCGTCAATCACTTGTTGGATGCGTTGGATGTTTGAAGCAACGGCAGCAACGATGATGCGCTTTCCCTTTGCTTCTTCAAAGGCTTCTTGAATGTATTCGTGAATCTGGCGTTCAGAAGCGGCAGGCTTTCCTGTCTCTTCCGTTCCAGCGGCGTCACCCAAGAGTGCCAAAACTGGCTTTGAACCAATTTCAGCCAAACGTTGGTAGTTGGTAGCAAAGTTTTCCTTCACCGTTTGGTCAAACTTAAAGTGACCCGTGTAAACGATTTGCCCTTCGTCCAAGGTAAAAACAATTCCCAAAGCTTGTGGAATCGTGTGCGTCGTGTTGAAGAAGGAAATTTTCACCGTGCCGAAGTCGATTTCGGTCTTTTCGTTTACGACGTGGTAGTCGTCGAAGCTGCGGTTGGCTTCTTCTTTGTTGATGGCCAACTTCGCCAATTCAATCGTCATTTCAGAACCGAAGATTGGGGCTTGCACTTGCTGCAACAAGTAAGGCAAGGCCCCGATGGCATCCGTGTGTCCGTGGGACAAGAAGATACCGGCGATCTTGTCTTGGTTTTGAATCAAGTATTCAAAGTCAGGAATGACCACGTCGATTCCAAGTTGTTCAGTGTCAGGGTACTTTAAACCAGCGTCCAAGATAAAAATCTCGTCGTTAACGTTGACGGCGTACATGTTCTTTCCGTTTTCGCGCACGCCCCCAAAGGGAATAATATTCAAATCTGTCATGTTGTTTCCTTTTGTATCGTGTAATTTAATTATCACTTGAGTGTCTTTACGTTGAAAGTCACTCTTGTCTCGATTTCAATTACTTCTATCTTAACATATTCTATACAAACTTTGCCGAAACAATCCTTTTCTTCTGTGAAACATTCCTGGACGTTTTTGACTTTTCCGTCTAATAAAAGCAAAACAAAAAAGCCAATCCGAAGATTGGCTTTTTGTATGAATATTAACGGTTAACGTTAACAGTCTTGTCAGTCGTTGCAGCAGTGCGTTCCTTGCTCAAGACGTTTTCCTTCTTCAAGGCTTCCTTTGCTTGGTCAGCAACCTTTGAGAAAGTGTCAAAGTCTGAAACTGCCAAGTCGGCCAACATCTTACGGTTCAATTGAACCCCTGCCAAAGTCAAACCGTGCATCAACTTTGAGTATGACATTCCGTTCATACGTGCAGCTGCGTTGATACGTGCAATCCACAACTTACGGAAGTCGCGCTTGCGGTTCTTACGGTCGCGGTAAGCGTACAAGTATGACTTGTAAACTTGTTGCTTAGCAACCTTGTAATTGATACGGCGTTGACCACGGTAACCCTTGGCCAACTTGATAAACTTCTTACGACGTGCGCGTGAAACTGTTCCACCCTTTACTCGCATGGGAATTTCCTCCTAGAAATAGTTAATTATAAAACCCTGAAATTAGAGGGTTGACAACATCTTTGCGTACTTCTTGATCGTTGTCTTGTTCATCATGCGTGTTCCACGCAATTGACGACGTTGCTTCTTCGTCTTACCGTGGAAACGGTGTGACGTGAAGGCTGAGGCTGACTTAAAGCCACCCTTTGCTGTCTTCTTGAAGCGCTTTGCTGAAGCGCGGTGAGTCTTCATCTTGGGCATGTGTCCATTCTCCTATCGTATTCCAGTATCTTTAGTCGGTGTTTTTGGCTTAGCCCTTCTTAGGAGCCAATACCAAGAACATTTGCCGACCGTCCATCTTAGCGCGTTGCTCAACCTTGGCAATGTCATCCAATTCGTTGGCCATGCGTTCCAAGACTTCCCGTCCAATATCTTGGTGGGTGATCATTCGACCACGGAAACGTAAGTTCAACTTCACCTTGTTTCCCTTTTCAAGGAACTTGATGGCTGCCTTCTTACGAGTTTCGAAATCACCAGAATCAATAACTGGTGACATACGAACTTCCTTGACCTGAACGACCTTCTGGTTCTTGCGCTGTTCTTTCTGGCGCTTTTGCGCTTCGAACTTTGCCTTACCCCAGTCCATGATCTTAGCTACAGGCGGTTGTGCGTTTGCCTGAACCAAAACCAAGTCTTGGCCCATATCGTCCGCTTTGCTTTGCGCATCGCGAGTCGACATTTCTTCTTGCTTGCCGTCATGAATTAACAAAACGCGGCTGGCACGGATATTATCGTTGACTAAGTCAACTTGTCGTGGTTGACGTGCTATGGTTCGATACCTCCAAAATATTTTTGTGTGAACAACGAAGAAAAAAAGTGGACGAACCGAAGTCCGCCCACTTTTACCTTACTGTACTGAAGTACAACGTGTATCTGCCTAGCAACGCGAGTCACGAGGCGAGAAGCGGGCGCTTCTACTTGTTCAACGTCATTAAGTATAGACGATGCATCCGCTCGTGTCAACGAATATCTGGCAATTTATTGAATTAATTTTCTTCTGTTTCGAAGGCGGGGTCGCTTTGGACCAGACCATCCTTTTCCTGCTCAGCCAAGTGAATCAGTAAGCGGCCACCGTAGTGGTAAGCCACGAGGATTCCAAACTGTGCTAAGGCGAAGAGACCAACGAAGGCAAACATGTGCCGGGAAATGGACGTCTTCATATAGTAGACCACCATGTCAAAGTTGGTAAAGACATCCCATGAGTTCAAACGGAGGAAACGACCGAGGTAAATCCCAAAGGAGGAAAGCCAAGAAACGATTCCCAAAGTAATCAGTGATGGCCAAGGTCCCTTACGCTTCAAGAAGCGGTGCATCATGAGTTCGAGGGACAAGATACCGAGGAAGACCCCGATGAAGATGCCAGCCGCCAAAACGGAGTAGTTAAAGTATTGGTAGCGAACGTCCAAGGCCGTTGAGATGTACTGCAAGTGGATGAAATCTGTGATCATGTACATGGTGTTCGGGAAGAACAGCAACCAGAGAATGGAGAAGCTGAACTGAGTGATCTTCAAGCGTGAAGCCAAAGCCAGCAAAGCAAAGTCCAATGGCAGCAAGGCCAAGAAAACGTTCCACATCAAGAAATCGAAGTGGGTTGGCGTCAGGTAGACGAAAGCAATAAAAAGCCCGACCACCAGGTGCACCATGATTATGCTGTTGGCATTCTTCTTGAATAGCGACATGTTTTTCCCCTTAAAACGAATACCTCGCTTGCGGAAAAGCAAGCAAGGGATAACGTGTCTATTTTAACAGTTTTCATGCTAAGCGTTAAGCTTTTTAACGGGAATTTTGAGGGATTCCTTTGCCGTGTTTTTCCGAATGGATTCACCCGTTTTTCAACCACCGTCAAGGTAGTGCTTAGTCGCCTTAAGCGTTGACAGGTCAAGTGTCCTCGGTTACCCTTTACTAAACAAACCATTCGTTTTGTTCTATTAATAAACCATGACGTGCGATTAGCCATGAAAGGAGCACCCATGACGAAAGCAACTGAACAAGCGGCCTTAGACCTACTGGTTAAAGCACAGGCTGACTACCAATACGTTGAGCATCCCCCACTCCACCATCTCGATGATGATTCGGCACCCGCTGGAATGCCCAAAATGAAGAACCTTTTATTGAAGACGAAAAAAGAGCAACAGTTCTACCTTTATATGACGAAACAAGACAAGGTGGACTTCAAGCACCTGGCCGAGCAACTGAACACGAGCAAGAGCCAGCTGCGTTTCGCCTCACCCGAAGACCTCTTCGAACTGCTCGGGCTGACGCCTGGAACGGTGAACCCCTTGGCCCTTGCCCTCGACACTGAGAACCAGATTCAGTTCCTCGTGGATCAGGAAATCATCGATGATGGCATCATGTCCTGCCATCCAAACCAAAACGAAGCATCCGTTATCATATCCTGGGAGCAATTCAACAAAGTTCTTTCATTTATCTCACATCCCGCACAGGTCATTTCAGAATAACTTAGCGAATTCTGTTTAGAAAAAATCAGATTTTTTGAATGACTTTGCGCCCTACTTATTGACAACATCGACAATCTTAGATAAACTTAAAAAGTTGATAAATTGAACCGAAAGGAGGTGCCGGAATGGCTACCCCATCAAACAAGAATTCTAAGTCTCACAAGCGTAACCGCCGCGGACACATCGGTTTGAACGTGCCAAACATTACTTTGGACAAGACCACTGGTGAATACCGTGTTGCTCACCGCGTTTCTCCTTCTGGAATGTACAACGGTAAGCAAGTTACTGAAAAGAAGTAATTTAAATAAAAGAGTTCCTCGTGCTTTGGTACGAGGATTTTTTTATACCCTTTTTTCTTTTAAGACTCTTCAAAAGTCAGGCCCGCCCCCTTTATTTCGGGCTTGCATGCTTTATAATGGATGGTAAGGATATAAAAAGGAGGAGCTCATGCCCCTTGATGGTCTCTTCGTGCACGCCATCGCGCACGAATTAAATGAAAAACTGGCCGGTGGACGCATTACAAAGGTGCACCAGCCCTACCAAAACGAAATCATTTTAGTGGTTCGTAACAACCAGACGAACTACCCCGTTCTCTTGTCAGCTCACCCGGCATACGCCCGAGCACAGATTACACAGATTCCTTACCAGAATCCAAAGACGCCAACCAACTTCGCGATGTTCTTACGTCGTAACTTGGAAGGTGCCCGTTTGGATTCGGTGAGCCAAGTCGAAAACGATCGTATTCTCCACTTCTCGGTGAAGACCCACGATGAACTGGGTGACGAGCAAACGCTGTTGCTCACGCTCGAGATGATGGGACGTCACTCGAACCTCTTCTTGGTTCGGGAAAAAGACCAACGCATCCTGGAGCTGGTTAAGCACGTGCCCGCCGACCAAAACCGGGTTCGTTCCTTGATTCCAGGTGCCACCTACACCCTGCCACCAAAGCAGGATAAGGAAAACCCATTTGATTCAACGCTTGGTACGTTAGCTACTATCTTGCTAGACCAAGAAAAAGACACTTGGGCAAAAAGCATTCAACAAAGTTACCAAGGTTTTTCAACGCAATCGGCTCAGGCTCTTGTGAAAGACTTGGTGGATGCCCCCGACGCATTGAAGACCACGAAGGAATGGTTGGCAAACTTTAACCAACCAAAGCCAACCCTCTTCCGTTCGGAAAAGGGCAACCTGTCCTACGCGGCCTTTCCTTGGAATCAGGATGGTGAACAGCAATCCTTTGATTCACTTGGTGAGTTGTTGGACGCCTACTTTGCAGGTCAGGCCGAAGCCGACCGTGTCAACCAGCAGGCAGCAACGCTCGTTCGTCTCGTGAAAAACGAGTTGAAGAAAAATGAATCAAAGCAAAAGAAGCTGGAACAAACTCTGGTGGATTCCGAAAACGCCGAAAGCTTCAAGGTGAAGGGTGACCTCTTAATTACCTACCCTCACCTGGTCAAAAAGGGCATGCAGGAAGTTGAAATCGAGAACTACTACGATAACAACAACCTGTTGAAGATTGCTTTGGATCCCCGTTTCGATGGTTTGCAAAACGCCAACCGCTACTTCAACAAGTACCGGAAGCTTCGTTCAGCCAAGGACTACGTCCTCGAACAGATGGAAGCAACCCAAGAAGAAATTGACTACTTCTCCTCCATTCAAACCCAGCTTTCCGTTGCTTCACCAAAGGATGTCGAAGACATTCGTGTGGAGTTAGTGGAACAGGGTTACTTGAAGGAAAAGACAAAGGTCAAGACCAAGGGGAAGCAGACCAAAAAGCCAAAGCACGTCATGGGAAAGTCCGACCAGTTTGTCGCAACGGACGGCACGCTGATCGAAGTTGGTAAGAACAACCTTCAAAACGACCAGTTGTCCTTGAAGAAGCAAAACCGACACAAGATTTGGCTCCACGTTCAAAAGATGCCTGGTTCGCACGTTCTGATTGATTCGGAGAATCCATCGGAACAGACTTTGACAGAGGCTGCGATGTTAGCCGCCTACTTCTCAAAGGCCCGCGATTCAGCAAACGTCCCAGTGGACTACTTGCCAGCCGGTAAGCTCCGCAAACCAAACGGCGCCAAGCCAGGATTCGTGATTTTCGAAGGGCAACAAACCCTCTACGTCACGCCAACGGCACAACTCGTACAAGAACTCAGAAAATAAGCAGGAAAACAGGAGGCAACATGAAAATCTTACACGAATTTAAGCAGTTCATTAACCGCGGAAACATCGTCGACATGGCCGTCGGTGTTATCATTGGTGGTGCTTTCACGACCTTGGTTAAGTCCTTTACGGTCAACTTGATTAACCCTCTTTTGGGACTCTTCACTGGTTCCGACCACCCACTGACGGAATTGCAGTTCCGCGTTTCGTCACGTTTGACCTTCACTTACGGTCAATTCCTGAACGACGTCTTCTCATTCTTGCTCACGGCATTTGTCGTGTTCTTGATCATCAAGTTTTTGAACAAGACGTTCTTGAAGAAGAAGGAAGCCGCACCAAAGGCTCCTTCCGACGAATTGGTTACGCTTCGCGAAATCAAGGACTTGCTTGCTGAACAAAACAAGCAAAAGTAATTCAATATTTAAGCAAACAAAAAGAGCTTCGTTTTGAAACGAAGCTCTTTTTTATTAAACATTTTTATGTTGGACGCCTGATTAGCGAATCTCTTCCAGGGCGGCTTCGATTTGCTTCAAGACGATTTCTTGGTTCTTTGGATCTTCCAAGTCATACTTTTGAAGGTCAACACGAATCTTTGGTGATTCATCGTATTCTTCGTACCAGTCGCGGTAGGCGGACCAAATCTTGTGGTAGTACTTGTACAAGTCGTCGTTTTCGTCGAACTGTTCGTAGTCACGACCACGCTTCCGGATACGGTGCAGGATGGTGTCAAAGTCAGCGTCGGCATAGACCATGAGGTCCGGTGCCTTCTTTGGCAATTCATGCAACTCCCCCATCATACGGGTGAGCAAGTTGTGGTAAACATCCATTTCCATGTCGGTGATGTTTCCATCCTTGTGGTTTTCCTTCGTGAAAAGTTCGTCTTCGTAGATGGAACGGTCCAAGACGTTGTTGTCATCGGCCAACGCCTTCTTAATCATGGAAAAGCGACGGTTTAAGAAGAAAATCTGCAACAAGAAACCGTACTGCTTTGGATCCTTATAGTAAAGCGGCAAAACCGGGTTGTCCCCAACTGGTTCGTAAAAGGCTTGGGTGCCAAAGTGCTTTGCTACTAATTCTGTTAAGGTTGTCTTTCCGACACCAATCATCCCCGCTGTAATAATCACCATAGATACTCCATTTCCATCTGATTGTGGCTTTGCCGTTTTGCGTCAGTCTTAAGACTAACGAGCAAAGCAAGTAAAGCTGGCTAAGAAAACTTAGCCTGTCACCAAGAGTGTCAAACCCTTGGAAACGAGATCGGACGTTGAACCGTCCTGACCAAGAAGCGCCTTTTCGACCTTCTTGATGTCCTTTGGACCGTAGCCCAAAGCTTCCAAAGCCGCCAAAGCATCCTCCAAGTTGGAAGAAGACTTTGCTGCCCCCGTGGCCCCAGAGTCGGCAAAAGAGGCAGAGGCTTGTTCGACCAAGCTGGCGAAATCATCCATCTTACCAGACAAATCGAGCACGATTTGCTGAGCGGTCTTCTTTCCAACGCCTGGGAACTGCGTGAGGTAGTCGACTTGGCTCTGCTCGATGGCAGTCACCAGGTCGGCTGGCTTCGCACCGGCCAGAATGGCAAGTGCTGACTTTGGCCCAATCCCCGAAACGTTCAACAACTTATTGAAGAGCTGCTTTTCCGTTAACGTGGCAAAACCATAGAGGCTCATTTCGGTTTCACGAACGATTTGTTCGACGAAGACCTGCGCTTCTTGGTTCACCTCAAAGTGGTAAGGATTGGCTGGATAAATTTTGTAGCCGACACCGTCCTTGGTCTCGAGCACAATTGTGCCGGGTGAAACCTGGGTAATCAGCCCCTTTAAGTATTCATACATGAATCAACCTCGTGCTTATGGTAAAACGTTGGTCTTTTGCTTCTTCAAATCAAACAGGGCGACTTCAGCCGACTTGGCCTTGTCCCAGCTATGGTAGTCCGTATACTCGGCGCTCGTGATGATGCGCTTTGTCGTGTCTGGGAACAGGCAGGTCACGATGGTGAGCTTGGCCTTATTGTTGATGCGTTCGTCCGGACTAAGTACCGTTCCGTCATCTTGATCAACGGTACTCTGGCCCACAATCTTGTAACGGTAAATGCCGTTTTTGTTGGCGAGGTAGATGTACTCCCCGTTCAACCAAGATGAGGTTCCTAAGTGACCAGCGGCATCTTCGTACGGCGCGTTTTGCTTCAACTTTTCTTGCAAGGCAGAAAAGCCGGTGTAGCCGTTATCCCAGTTGTGGGCGGCAAGGGTGTAATTACCCTGCCCCATCACGGGAACGGCTTGCCCCTTGTCCTGTGAGGTGTTGGCCCCCTTATCAAGGGCAACTTTTGAGAAGGCGTTGTCGTAGATAGGCATCAAGATGGAAAGCTTTGGCATGGCCACGTAGCCCTGCTTGTTCAATCCGAGGCCCTTTTGGTCCTCTCTTGAAACCGCATCGGCGATTTCTTGTCGCTGTTTCTTTGAGTAGGTTCCAGGCTTTTGTGTGAGTACCTTCTTTGGTGCCGTTTTGAACCACGAGGTGGCTGGTTGTCCAGACACCCACTGGTAGCAAAGCAACACGGCGAAGAAGATGGTCAACAGGCCGAAGAACCGATGTAAGATTTTGCGTAAACGTTCCGACATAACGCCCTCCCAAACAAGACATTTCACTCATAAGTGTACACGTCGAACTTTGCAGAAAGACGACAGACTATAACAATTTTTGTAAAATCGTCTTCAATACACCGTCGTGGTTATTATCCGAAACGGCTTCTGAGAAACCACGGCCGAACAGCTGCGGATCGGCGTTTGGCATGATGTAGGGATGCCCCACGAGTTCGAGCATTTCAAGGTCGTTTAGACCATCCCCGAAGGCCGCCATCTGGTCGGCTTCGAGTCCCATGCGCTTTCCAATGTCAGCGAGCGCCACACCCTTGTTGACGTTTGGGGCGACAAAGTCAATGGCGCCATAGCCTGACGTGGTCACGTGAACGGGCAGCTTCAATTGCTGTACCTGTTCAATGAATGGCATCTCGTAGTTCGGGATGTTCACCGTCATCTTCAAGATGGGTTCTTCGATTTCGGACAAATCGTCGATCATCGTCAAGGACTTGAAGTAGGTCTTGGCCTTCTTCGTGCCCATGCCCAACTGTGCCTGGGACTTCAACATGTATGCCTTATCCGTCCCCGTGAAGACCAAGCCCATTTCGACCTTATCAGAAATGGTTTCCATAATCTTCACGACCGGTTCAAAGGCCGCTTTGTCGATGGCGTAAGTCGCCACGACTTCACCCTGGTAGACGACTTCGGCCCCGTTGTTGGCAATCAACGTGTAGTCCTGGTTCACTCCGGCAAAGTACTGTGCGACCTTGTCTGGGTGGTTTCCAGTAGCCACGACAAAAGTCGCACCCTCCTCTTTGGCTTTTGCGACCATTTCTTCGTAAAGCTTGTGGTCAAAGCCCTTCAAATTGTTTAAGAAAGTAGCATCTAAATCCGTTGCAATTAATTTAACTGTCATGGTTTTACCCCATTTAGTAATGTCCAATTGGCCATTCAGAAACACGCGTGACAAGGAGAAGATTTACTTCTTACCACGCTTTTTCTTCATCTTCTTCATCTTACGGGCTGCTTGCTTCATCGCAAAGTTTTGCACCTTTTGACCGAAGTTACCGGAAGGCATACCAGGCATTCCCTGGCCACCCATCATGGATGACATGTCCATACCGGCACCGCCCATCATCTGATCCATTCCAGAGAAGTTTCCCTTCGTGGCCTGGTTCATCATCTTCTTCATCTGGTCGAACTGCTTGATCATCTTGTTGACTTCAACAACGGGACGACCAGCACCGGCGGCCAAACGGCGACGGCGGGATGGGTTCAACAAGTCTGGGTTTTCCCGTTCCTTTGGCGTCATGGAAGACACGATGGCTTCCATGTGCGTGAAGGTCTTTGGATCGATTGACATGTTCTTCAAGGCAGGGTTGTTGGCCATACCAGGAATCATCTTAATCAAATCTTCCATTGGGCCCATGTTTTGAACCTGCTTCAATTGGTCAACGAAGTCGTTGAAGTCGAAGGTGTTTTGACGCATCTTCTCCAATTGTTCGGCCTGCTTCTTTTCATCGACTTCTTTTTGAGCCTTTTCGATGAAAGTAAGCATGTCTCCCATCCCAAGGATACGAGATGCCATACGGTCTGGGTAAAAGACATCCAAATCCGTTGGCTTTTCCCCTTGTCCGACGAACTTGATTGGCTTACCCGTCACGTCGCGGATTGAGAGGGCGGCACCACCACGGGTGTCACCGTCCAACTTGGTCAAAACAACACCGGTCAAGTCCAAACGGTCAGCGAAACCTTGGGCGGTTTCCGTCGCGTTCTGACCAGTCATGGCATCGACCGTCAACAGAATTTCGTCTGGGTTCGCGATGTTTGCAATGTCAGACAATTCCGTCATCAAGTCTTCGTCGATTTGCAAACGACCGGCCGTATCGATGAAGACGTAATCGTTGTTCTTTTCCTTGGCCTGGGCCAACCCGTGCTTGACGATGTCGCGTGGGTCAACGTCGGTTCCTTCGGAGAAGACAGGAACGTCCAAGTCCTTACCAAGGATTTCCAACTGGTCAATGGCGGCTGGACGGTAAACATCGGCCGCAATCATCAATGGACGGGCGTTATTTTCCTTCTTCAGCTTGTAGGCAAGCTTGGCAACCGTCGTGGTCTTACCAGCACCCTGAAGACCAGCCATCATGATGATGGTTGGAATCTTTTCGGATTGGTTAAGTGGGGCTGCTTCTTCACCCATCAAAGCCGTCAATTCGTCGTTCACGATCTT
Source organism: Fructobacillus apis (assembly GCF_023893635.1). Taxonomy (GTDB): domain Bacteria; phylum Bacillota; class Bacilli; order Lactobacillales; family Lactobacillaceae; genus Fructobacillus; species Fructobacillus apis. The sequence goes on from NZ_JAMWYK010000001.1 coordinate 199,175, forward strand.
GACAACTTGCTGTGGGGCGTTCAATCCTTCGAGGATTTCGGCACCCTTGGCCTTGTCTTTGATGTTTGCGATGAACTTCTTAACCGTTGGGTAAGAAACGTCGGCTTCAAGTAAAGCCAGGCGAATTTCGCGGAGGGAGGCCTGAAGATCTTCTTCTTTGATCTTGCCCTGTCCCGTTAAGTTTTTCAGCGCCTTGCTCAGGCGGTCCGTCAAGTTTTCAAAAGCCATAGTCTGCTCACTGGGAAACCCAGCTTGCCTCCTTTTTAATTGATTTCTTCGTTGACCATGCGGTCAATCATTTCTTTCAAATGTTGGTCTTGTGCGTAGTTCGCTTCGACGTAGTCCAAGAGCTTTTGCTCTTCTTCCTGTCGGGCAAGGGAGTCCTTGTAAAGGGACAAAACATCCTCATAATGCTCCAAAACGTCGACACCCTTTTTGAGATTATCCGAGACAGCTTGTCTTGAAACGGTCTCTTCTTCGGCAATCTCGATGATGGAAAAGTCGTCTTCGTAGTAGTAACGCAGGTAGGTCTGTTGCTTCTTGGCTAAGAGTTCACCGTAGAAGGCTAACAGGGCGCAAACCCGGTTTTTCTTTTCGATGTCCATTATTCCACCAGGTCCTTAAACATACCGTAAACGAAGTCTTCTGCGGAAAAGGTGCGTAAATCGGAAACCTTTTCCCCGAAACCGACCCATTTGACGGGCAAGTGGAGTTGGTCGCGGATGGCAAAGACGATTCCACCCTTGGCAGTTCCGTCCATCTTAGTTAGGACGAGGCCGGTCACTTCGGATGAGTCTTGGAAGAGCTTGGCCTGTTGTAAGGCGTTTTGACCGGTCGTGGCGTCTAGGACGAGGAGAACTTCTTGGGGAGCTTCGGGCAAAACCTTTTGGATGACACGGTTCATCTTGGCGAGCTCTTGCATGAGGTTGACGTTGTTTTGTAAGCGTCCAGCGGTGTCCACGAACAAAACGTCGGCCGATTCGGCCACGGCCTTCTCGACCGCCTCATAGACAACCGATGCGGGATCGGCTTTCTCAGCCCCGGCAACCACCGGCACTGCCACTCGAGTCCCCCACTCCTGTAGCTGCTTCACAGCACCGGCGCGAAAGGTGTCGGCGGCGGCCATCATGACCTTCTTGCCTTCGTCCTTGTAGCGCTGGGCCATCTTTCCGACCGTCGTCGTTTTACCGACACCATTCACCCCAACAAACAAGATAACAGTTGGCGCACCCTTTGGTGCAAAGTGCATGCTTTGGTCTTCGTCTTGGCCCTGTTCTTCGTACTGCTCGACCATCAAACGGATGATGAGGTCACGGATTTCTTTTTTGTCCTTGATGTTTTCAAGCTTCACGGCTTCGCGAACCTGATTTGAAATTGAAATGGCCAAATCAAAGCCAAGGTCGGAGCCAATCAAGGTGTCTTCGAGCTCTTCGAAGAAGTCTTCGTCAACGGAGCGGAAGTTCGCTAAGAACTTGTTGAAGCGGGAGGCGAAGCCCTGACGGGATTGCGTGAGGCCCTTTTCGTATACGGCCCGTTCGCTTTCTTCGTCGGCATCATCCTTGCCTTCTGCCTTTGCTTCGTCCTCGTCAGCTTCAACCGGTGATTCAATCACGGCTTCGGTGTCGGCTTCTGCATCGACTTCGGCTTGGACGTCGTCTTTTGACTGCAAGTTTTCAGCGATGGCCTGGGCCTGACTTTGGCCAGTCCCTTGGTCGGCTGAAACAGCAGCTGAATCAACTTCAGCCTGAGCGGCTTCGGTCTTTTCAGCCACGTCAGCGTCAACTTCAGCTTCAGCAGCTTCCGTCTTTTCAGCGACGTCTTGCTTGGCTTCGGCATTCGCTTCTTCTACGGCTTCAACAGCCGCCGCGTCTGCTTCATCAGAAACGACGTCGTCTGACGCCATTTCTTCTGCTGCGTTTTGGGCACCAGCTTCGGCGCTTTGCTCAGCCGAGTCATTTTCAGGCTGGTCTGAAGCGTCATTTGAAGCGGTCACATCGTCTTGTTTGACGTCGTCAATTTTTTCTTGGTTGTCTACTGCTTGATTCTTTTTGAAAATATCAAAGAGTCCCATGAAAGACCTCCATTGTTCGGATCGTTATGATTCAGCGTCTGTGGCTTGAAAAGAAAGGTGGTCACGTAACGGATAGGCAGAGCAAAGTACGACTATTCAGCCAACTTTTGTTCCGCCTGATCGATGTTAACGGCAACCATCTTTGACACACCAGCTTCCTGCATCGTCACTCCGTAGAGGACGGCTGCGGCCACCATCGTTCCCTTACGGTGGGTGATGGTGATGAACTGGGTGCTGCCACCAAAGTTCTTCAAGTAGGCGGCGAAGCGGTCAACGTTGGCTTCATCCAACGCGGCTTCGGCCTCATCCAGCACGGCAAATGGCACTGGACGAACCTGCAGGATGGCAAAGAGCAAGGAAATGGCAGTCAGGGCCTTTTCTCCACCGGAAAGCAAGGACATCTGCTGGAACTTCTTACCAGGTGGCTGTGCCTTGATGTCGATTCCAGTGGTGAGAAGGTGCTCCGGATCCGTCAGTTCGATTTCAGCCTGCCCGCCGGCAAACATCTTCGTAAAGACGTCCTTGAAGTGTTCGGCCACTTGATCAAAGGTTTCCTTGAAGCGAACCTTCACTTCCTCGTCCATCTCATCGATGGTTGCTTGCAGCGTTGCCTTGGCACGGTGCAAGTCTTCGGCCTGCTGGCTCAAGAAGCTGTGGCGTTCTTTAATTTCGTCGTATTCTTGGATGGCAGCGATGTTCACTGGTCCAAGACCGTCCAAGGCGCGCTTGGTTGAGGCAAGTTCCTTGTCCACTTCAGCATCGGACAAATCGGATGCCGGCAAGTCTTCTTCAGACTGTACCGTCAATCCGTAGGTCTGTTGCAGCGTCGATACCTGCTTGGCCAGCTTCTCTTGGGCGGTTTGTAAGCGGTGGGCGGCGTTGGCTTGGTCAACCAAGGCCTTGTTCACCTCTTCTTGCTCGGAAGTAAGGCTTTCTTCCAACTCGTTGACCCGGTTGGTCAAGTCCGTGAAGGACTGCGTGAGTTCGTCGGTCTTTGAACCGGCTTCAAAAAGTGCTTCTTCCAAAGCAGCCAACTGTTCGGAAAGGGCTGGGCCGTTTGCGGCTTGGTCAAGGCGTTCCTTGATTTCAGCCTGGCGGGCCTGCAATTCGTTTTGTTGGCTCTGTAGTTCAGAAAGCAAGGTCTGCAAGCGGTGCTTGTTTTCCAAAGCCCCTTCTTGCTTGGCAGAAACCGTCGCCTCTTCGGCTTGGAACTGCGCCTTTTCTTCTTGGTAGGCCGCTTGTTCTTCTTCGACCTGGGCCAACTTGTCGGTCAGCTCCTTGGTCTTGGCCTCGGCTTCACCCTGAGCCTTTTCCTTGTCGGACAAAGCTTGCTTGGATTCAGCCTGAGCATTCAAAGCATCTTCTTCTTCGGCCTTCAAGTCGGACAGGTCGAGGGTCAAGGTTTGAACCTTGGTCTCTTCCTGTGCAACGGCGTCCTTCAAGGCGGTCAACTGGTAATCAACCTGGTTGCCTTGGTTTTCAAAGTCGTAGTACGCGGCTTGCAAGTCCTGCAATTGGTCGGACAAATCGTTAACAGCCTGTTGCTGCTTGTTACGGGCAGCGGCGAGGTCGTTAACAGCTTGTTCCTGCTTGTCCAAGGCATCTTGCTTTTCCTTCAAGTCCGCTTGGCGGGACAAGACAGAAGGACCTTGACGGTGGTTGGCACCTCCGGTGATGGATCCACCGGCGTTCACTAACTGCCCGTCCAAGGAAACGACACGCATCCGGTTTTGAACGGCCTTTGCCACACGCGTTGCCGCGTCCAAGTCGGAGACGACCAAGGTCGTCCCGAGCAGGTTAGACAAAATGTTGTCCATCCCCTTTGGCATCGAAACCAAATCGGCAGCGATACCAATGAATCCGTGCTCGCTCTCGGCACGGTAGACATCGCGCGCCTGACGTGGCTTGATGCTTTCTTCAGGAAGCAGCGTCACACGTCCCTGGCGGTTCTTAGTCATGTAAGAAACGATGGCCTTCGCCGTCTTGGTATTGTCCACGACGACGTTTTGCAAAGCCCCACCCAAGACCGTTTCGATGGCCTTGGTGTAGTCCTTTGGTACGTTTACGAGTTCGGCCACAACACCCCGAATGCCGGGAAAGTTGCGCTTTACCTTCGGTGCCATCAAGTTCTTAACACCTTGGTAGAAGCCCGCGTATTCGTCCAAGGAAGATTCCGCTTGGAAAATAGACTGGGCCTTATCCAAGTTGTAGGCGGCTTGTTGCCAAGCTTCCTGTGCTTCTTGGTAGGAAGCCTTCGCCTTGTTCAAATCGTCCTTTGCGGCGACCAACTTGGCGTCGTAAGGATTTTCACCCGTCGTCTTGTCGGGGTGTTCCTTTTCGTAGTCGGCCAACTTGGTCTTCGCTTCTTCCAGGGCCTTCTGGGCAATGGCGAGCGCTTCTTCTTTACGGGCCTGTTGGTCCTTTGCTTGTTCGAGCGCACGGTCTTCGAAGGTCACCTTGTTTTTCAAGGCAGCCAATTCCTGCATCACGGCAACGTAGGACTGGCGGTTTTCTTCCAGTTCAGCCTTGATGCTTTCGACCTGGGCTTGTCCGTGCTCTTCTTCGATTTGGCGAATGGTTGCCTTCAACGAAGTGGCCTTTTCGGTCAAAGCCTTTGCCTTCTCGTCGGCTTCGGCCAAATCAGCGGCAGCCTTTTCACCCTGGGCCTTCAAGTTTTCTTCTTGACCCTGCAGCGTTTCTTGCTCGTGGCGTAGGCTTTCAGCTTCCTGGGAAGCGAGCTTTTGGTTACCAATCAGCTGTTCTTTTTGCTGCGTCTTGGCCAGAATGTCTTGGTTCAGTTGGTCTTTCTTTTCCTGAACTTCCGTTAGCTGGTTACGGGCTGCCGTGAGCTTCTGCTTACGGTCGGCAAGCGCTGCCTGCTTTTCTTCAACGTCTCGATTCAATTCTTGCAAAGAGCCGTCCTGATTGACGACCTGTCCCTGCAAGGACAAAATGGAGCGGGTCAAGCGTACCTTGTCGAGCTTTTCAAAAGTCTCACGCTTTTCCAGGTACGTCTTGGCAGTCTGGGCCTGGTTTTCCAACGGTGCCAAACGGCTTTCCACTTCGGAAATAATGTCTTGGACACGGTCCAAGTTGTCGTCGGTCACCGCAAGGTCACGTTCGGCCTGCGTCTTGTTTTGCTTGTACTTGTAGACACCGGCCACTTCTTCGATGATTCCACGGCGATCTTCGGGCTTGGCAGAAAAGATTTTTTCAACCTGTCCCTGGGAGATGATGGAGAAACCATCCTTACCCAAACCAGTGTCCATGAAAATTTCGTGGATGTCTTTCAAACGGCAGTCCGCCCCGTTCAGCTGGTAAGAAGACTCACCGGAACGGTACAGGCGACGCGTAATACGAAGTTCTGAAAAATCAGATTGGATGTAGTGATCCGAGTTATCGAAGGTAATGGAAACCTCCGCCCGGTTCAACGGCTTACGGTTTTTTGTTCCCGCAAAAATAACGTCCGCCATTTTGTTACCACGGAGGTCCTTTGCGGACTGCTCCCCCATAACCCAGCGGATCGCTTCAATAATGTTTGATTTCCCCGAACCGTTTGGTCCAACGATTCCGGTCATCCCTTTTTGAAAGTCAATGACGGTCTTATTTGCAAAGGACTTAAAACCGATGATTTCCAGTGTCTTTAATTTCATACTTCTCTACTCAAAACTGCTTACTTTAAATCATTCAGGGCCTTTTGGGCGGCTGCCTTTTCGGCATCCTTAATGGATGAGCCCTGTCCATGGGCCAAGACTTCACCGTCCAATGATACGGAAACGGTAAAGACTTGGCTGTTGTCTTCGTTGCGTACTTCGTCTTCAATCTGGTAAGAGATATCGACGGTTCCCTTGGCCTGCAACTTTTCTTGCAAGCGGGACTTGAAGTCGATGAACTGGTCGAAGAAGTTATCATCGACCGCGGCAAAGACCGTCTGGTTCAACAAAGACGTCACGGCTACCTGCCCTTGGTCTAAGAACAAGGCACCGATGAAGGCTTCCCAGATATCTTCGAGCAAGGAAGGACGGTTACGGGCCCCGTTCATCTCCTCCCCCTTCCCCAAACGAATGGCTTCGTTTAGGTGAATTAATGACGCGAAGTGGGCAAAGGACTTCGTTTGAACCATGGTGATTCGCATTTCAGTCAGTTGGCCTTCATCCCATTCTGGGTAACGCTTGAATAGGTATTCTGTCACAGACGCCTGCATGATGGCGTCCCCTAAAAATTCGAGTCGTTGGTAGTCACGACCCGTCTCCTTTGGGTTCTCATTTAAATAGTTACGCTGCGTGAGCGCCTCTTTCAAGAGATCCAAATCCGTAAAGTCAATTTGGAAATTTTCTTTCAAATAATCTTTAAAATCTATAGGTGACAATGTCCATTCCTCTCTTGGTTCAGTTACTTTCCATTATAGCAGATTTTCCCCACTAACTCGGGTCATTAGAGACGAAAAAAGCTAAGAAAGTCGAACTGACTTTCTTAGCTTTTTTAAATCGAATTATTTTGCGATGTTTTGAACCGTTTGGACCAAATCATCAACGTAGGCATCAACCAATTCCTTCGTCTTGGCTTCAGCCATGACGCGGACGATTGATTCCGTTCCTGAAGGGCGAACAAGCACGCGACCGTCACCGGCCATTTGCTTTTCGACTTCTTCAATCTTTTCCTGCAAGGCAGGTTCGGCCATCACCGCGTTCTTGTCAGAAACGGTCACGTTTACCAACTTCTGTGGGTAAATCGTCACGGGTGCAGCCAATTCTTGCAAGGATTGACCAGTTTCCTTCATCACGTTCAGCAATTGCAGAGCCGTGAGGAGGCCATCCCCTGTCTTAGCCCAGTCCTTAAAGATGATGTGTCCGGACTGTTCACCACCAAGGTTGTCGTCGTCTTCCAACATCTTTTCCATGACGTAGCGGTCACCGACCTTGGTCTTAACAGAAGACATGCCTTCTGCTTCCAAAGCCTTGTAGAAACCGATGTTTGACATGACCGTTGAAACAACCGTTTGGTGCTTCAAGCGACCCTGGTCGTTCATGTGCTTGGCGGTGATATACATGATCTTGTCACCATCAACGATGTTTCCTTCGGAGTCAACGGCAATCAAACGATCACCATCTCCGTCAAAGGCCAATCCGGCGTCGAATTCACCTTCTTGAACCATCTGAACGAGTTTTTCAGGATGCGTTGAACCAACGCCATCGTTAATGTTCAAACCGTCTGGTTCCGTTCCCATGGTTTCGAAGTCCAAGCCCATGTCTGCGAAGAGACGTGGCAGCAAGTCCGCCGTGGCACCGTTGGCACCATCCAAGGCAATCTTGAAACCAGAAAGGTCGGATGGCACCGTCTTTTGCAAGAAGGCCATGTACTTTTGGGCACCTTCTTGGTAGTGGGACACAAGACCGATTCCTTCGGCTGAAGGACGTGGCAATTGGTCACCGTCTTTGCCATCCAAGATGGCTTCGATTTCAGCTTCCAAATCATCGGAAAGCTTGAAACCGTCTTGACCGAAGAACTTGATGCCGTTGTCCTTGGCCGGGTTGTGTGAGGCGGTAATTTGAATACCAGCATCCGCTTCCAAGGCTTCCACCAAGTAAGCAACGGCTGGCGTCGTGATAACGCCGAGGTTCAAGACGTCAACACCGACTGAGAGAAGCCCTGAAATCAAAGCTTCTTGGAGCATTTCTGAAGAAATCCGTGTGTCTTGTCCAACAACAACGACTGGCTTCTTGTCAGGGTTATCGTTGTGACGGGTTAAGATGGCCCCACCTGCTCGTCCGAGGGACAAGGCAAGTTCGGGCGTTAACCCTTCGTTAGCGACTCCGCGAACACCATCGGTTCCGAAGTACTTTAACTGTGATTCTGTCATTGTTTTTTATCTCCACATTTGGTTCATGTCATCAAATGAAAGCGTTCAAAGTCGTTTAGGACTTTGGACTAATCGTTACCTTCACCTTTTGTTCAGATAAACGGTCAACGCCGCTTGGCTTGTTCAAATCAACGGTTTTCGTTGTTTTATCTTGAATGCTGCTCAAATCGAGCGGAACAAGCAACGAGTCGATGCTATCCAGTGTACCATCTGACCCATAGATTGTCACGGAAGTAGGGTCAAAGGACACGTTGTAGTTATCCAATGAACCAGAGCTAGCCTGGGCCTTCAGGCTCACTTTCTTGTTATCTTCCGTTGAGGCAACCTGCAACTTCACCATCGCCTTTGGTTGTGACAACGTGACTTGAACGGGTTCGCCGTTCTTGTCGTAGGCGGTCAACTTAGCGTTTTGGTTGATGTTGGACTTGGTGTTCTTGTCCAAGTCCACATCGGCACCAACATATTCAACGGCTTCCACGTTGGCCTTTGGTCCGGTCACCGTCACCGTCTTTGGATCGACGGTTGTGTCCGTGACATGGTAGCCGTCCGCGAGTTTGTCCTTATCGTATTGGACGCGGACATCCTTCTTCGCCGTGTTCTTTTCAGCCAACGTCACGGAAACCGTTTGTGGGCTGGCGGTTGCGGTCAAAGACTTGTTAATACCAAGAACTTCCACGTTCACCGAGTGCTGTCCGGCACCAAGGCCACGCATGTCGGCCGTGGCGACCAGGGTGTTGCCGTTCTTTGCGGCCGTAACCAAAGCGGATGATCCTTCGAGTGAGACGGAAACGGAGCTTGGTGCTGAAACGACCACGTAGTCGTCTTCATTATACTGCAACTTCAACGGAACGGTCATGCTCTCCTTCTTTTGAGGAACAAGGGAGTAAGAGTTGTTGGAGTTACTGTTGAAGTTCTTGAGGGACAGAACGTAGGCTGCGAGCAAAATGGCTAACAGCAATGAAAAGATAATGTTAATCGTTTTTGATGAAGTAAACTTTTTCATTATTCCTTTCCTCCCTTCCAGAAGAATTGCAACCAAGCAAACTTCTTTTGCTTTGAAACCGGTGTGATCCACTGCTTTTCAAAGAAGTTCAAGTAAGATTCTTGATCCATGTTGCGGAGCAAGTCACCACGCTGCGTGATGGAGATTTCACCCGTTTCCTCGGAAACGACAACCGTTACGGCATCCGTTGCTTCAGAGATACCGACGGCGGCACGGTGACGCGTTCCCAATTCCTTTGGAATACGCGTTGATTCCGAAAGGGGCAAGTAAGAAGCGGCCGTGGCGATTTGGTCGTCGTTAATGATGACGGCCCCATCGTGCAATGGCGTGTTTGGAATAAAGATGTTAATCAAGAGCTGACCGGTAATGTCGGCGTCCAAGGCGATTCCCGTCTTGATGTATTCTTCCAGGGTGTCTTTTCCGTTAATGGTAATCAAGGCACCGATACGACGCTTGGACATATACTGCAAGGCCATGTCCAGGGCCTTAATCAATTCGCGAACCTGTTCGTTATCCAAGTGGCGCTTTCGAACGGTCATGCGTCGTCCAAGACTTTCTAGTCCTCGACGGATTTCCTGTTGGAAAATGACAACCAGAGCGATTGGCGCCCAGGTAATCACTTGGTCCATCAACCAGGACAAGACCACCAACCCGAGTGACCAGGCGATAACCTTGACCAAAACGATGGCCCCAACACCAAACATAATTTGGAGGGCACGGGTGCCTTCCACAAACGTAATGACCTTATAGAGTAAGAACCAAATAATCAAGATATCAATGATGTGTACCAAGTTATTTGAGGTCATGTATGCCCAAATTCCCATTTTTTACTCCTCGTTGCGGCCGACCAAAGCCCGGGTCTCCGCGTAATTAATGTACTGTCGTAAGTTAATGCTTGTCTGTCTTGTGATGCGCTTTTGGTCGTAGAGCTGTTGGACCATGTCACGCTCGGCAGATAAGGCTTTTAGTTCAAGTTCCAGACGAATCTTGTCGTCTTTTTCCTGCTGGTCGAAGGAAGCTACGTGCTTGTGCTTTTCAATCTCGTAGCGGTAAACGACGATCAAGTTATAGGCGGTCTGGCGCAGGACACGGTGAGTCACCGTATCCCCGACCTGGCCACTGACAAAGTCAGATAAGGCCTTGATGGCGGCTTTGGCCATTTCGATGTGGGCAAAGTCGGCTTCTTCATAGACCTTATCGGAGTCCTGGTCCGATAGCCAGATGCGGTAGTTGGCACGGATTCGACGCCAAGTCCAACGCAGGTGGTTCAACCCTGCCAGGTCGCGGTCGGAACCGAGATCGGCTTCGAACTGGTCGAGGCGCTTGGCCTGCAAGCTGTAGGTCAGAGGCGCGATTTCTTCGTCGACCAGGAGCTTTTGGAGAGCAGAACGCTGAGCCTTCAAGGCGATTTCCTGCAGTTCCAATTCCTTTTCGGCCGCAAAATCGGACTGGTCCAAGTCGTCGTGCAAGGCGTGACGAAGAACACGGGCCGTCTTTTGGCGGCGGGAAATCAGTTCGTGAATGATGCGTCGGTTTTCCTCGCGCTGCAAATCACGCAGCTGCTGGATACCCACACGGGTGATCCAGAGACGCGCGCGCTTCTCCGAGATATCCGCCTGGGGGCGTTCGACTTTGTCCTCAATCGCCACAGCTGATTCTGGCTGGGTAAAATCGTGGGTAGACGCTTCCTTTGTCACCAAAGGTAACATGATGGAAGCGAGCACCAAAGACAAGACCACAACGACCGCGGCGATGAAGACCACGAGGTCGCGCCCGGCAAAGGGCTTCCCGGCTGCGGTCACGGTCGGAATCGTCAGGACGGCGGCCATCGTAACGGCCCCGCGGACCCCGGTCAAACCAGAAACAATGGCGGACCGGAAGGTCGGCACCGTAAAGCGATGGTGCACGTGCTGGCCCAGCTGAATGGCGTAGGCCCAGAGCACGCGGAGGGCAAAGACGATGAACCAAACGGCCGCACCGTAGAGGAAGGCCTGCCAGTTGGCGATGGCCGTGTCCTTCAAGATGTTGTTCAAGGCGTTTGGCAGCGTGATGCCCAGCAGAACGAAGATGAGTCCGTTCAGCACGTAGACGACCACTTCCCAGGAGTGAACCGAAACGATCGTGGCTTCGGCCGACAAGAGGTTCGAACGGTTGTCCGAGATAATCTTGGCGGTGATTCCACCGGTTACAACGGCGATTAAACCGGAAGCTTTGAGCGGCCCTTCGGCCACCCAGAAGATGATGAACGGCATGAGCAGCGTGAAAATCGTGTAGAAGACCACGTCGGCCAAACCGAACTGGGAGACCCAGTTACGGATACCAATCATCGCCGCGCCGAGAACGATTCCGGCGATGATGCCGACGACCGTCATCCAGGCGAAGTTTAGCAAGGCGTCACCCAGCACGAAGGTCCCCGCAACGGTCGCTTTGACGGCCGTGTTAAAGGAAACCAGCCCGGTGGCGTCATTTACCAGTGACTCCCCCGCCACAACGTGCAGCAGGTTTTCCGGCAGCTTCACTCGCTTGGCGATGGCCTGCACGGCCACGGGATCCGTTGGTGAAAGCACGGCGGCCAAGGCCAGTGAAACTGGCAAGGAAAGCTGTGGAATCAGCCAGTGAATCCCGAAACCACCAACGATGGTCGTCACTAAGACGAGCAGGATGGCGTTCAGCAAAATTGGTGCGCGCAGCTCCCAGAGTTCCCGTTTTGGAAAGCGCCAGGAGTCGTTGAACAGAATGGGCGCAACGAACATCATCATGAACCAGTGGGAATCCACCTCGACGAAGATGTGCCCTCCCCAGGCTAAGATGAAGCCGATGGCAATTTGAAATAGTGAGATTGGGATGGCCGGGACAAAGTGGGAGATGATGCTGGACAGCGCCACCCCCGTCACTAAGACGACCATTAACTCGATTAAAGTCATGGTTTTAGCGGTCTCCTATAATCCGGACTTCCGGTTCTAAATTCACTTGGTAGTTCTTGAACACCTCTTTTTGGACGAGGTGAATGAGATCCTCGTAGTCGTTTCCAGTGCCGTGGTCGACGTTCACCATGAAGCCGGCGTGCTTGGTTGAGACCATCACACCACCGACGGACGTGCCCTGAAGGCCGGAATCCATGATGAGCTTCCCGGCAAAATACCCTTCTGGACGCTTGAAAACGGACCCGTTGGACGGCCAGGAAAGCGGCTGCTTCAAGGCGCGGGCGTAGTTGTTTTCGTCCATCTTTTCTTGGATGAGGCGCTTGTCCTTCTTCTTCAAGGCGAAGGTTGCTTCCACAATCACCCCGCCGTTTTTCTGAAAGACGCTCTGTCGGTAGCCAAAGTCAAGCCCGTCCCTGCCAAATTTCTGCAAGGTCTTGTCCGGCATCAAGGCCGTCACGCTCTCCACGACCATGTCCGCCTGGCCCCCGTAGGCACCAGCGTTCATGAAGACGGCACCACCGACGGAACCGGGAATCCCCGCAGCCCATTCGAGCCCGGACAAGCCCTTATCTTGCGCGATTGCCGCCAGCCAAATGATGTCACAGCCGGCTTGCGCCGTCAACTTCTCGCCAACAGCAGAGACCGCCTTCAATTCCGTCATGAGGATGACCAGGCCTCGGAGCCCGCCAGAACGGACGACGAGGTTGGACAGACGGCCGAAGACGTGGACGGGTAGGTCCTTCTCCTTAGCCCAGTCGAGAAGCTCTTGAAGCTCGTCGAGGGACTTGGGAATCGCCAAATAATCGGCCCGTCCACCGGCTTGGGTGTAGGCGTAGGGCGCGATGTCTGTGTTTTCGAGTAAGGCAGCTGCGGTCTTTTGCATGAGGTTCTCCAGAAGTGTTCTATCTTCTCTATCATAACAAATTTTCCACTTTATATATGAAAAAAGACGACCAAAATGGTCGTCTTAAACAGAAATTTGATTGATAGCACGGGCATTTGCCCGACTTTTGTGAGCAAGGAGGCGCTGCTTCGAAGCGCGGTGGCCAAGCCACGCCCCTTCGAATCCAACAAGTCAATTGAGCTGGGAGCCAAGCGGCCTCCCCGCCCCTGACTTTGACAGCCATCGCTTCGCCTTGGGCAGCAGTCGCTTAGCCGCGGTACTTCTTCCCCATCCCCGCCAACATCTTGCGGACGTAGCGGTCGCCGGCCTCGCGGTAGTTGCGGTGGTCGGGACGGCGGAGAATGGCGGACAGCTCACCGTTCGAGATGCTGTCACCAGCGAGCTTCATCAGCTCCTGGATGTCGTCGGACATGTAGGACATGGCAATCTTGATTTTCTTGATTGTCACGTTGTTGACCAGCTTGGCGTTCTTGATGTCGAAGGTTGGCGGTACGATGTTGCCGTCCTTGTCCTTGCGGTGGCCACGCTTATCGATGACCAGACCGTTCAAGAAGGCTTCCAAGTCGTGGGAAGACAAAAACGCGTCGAACTTTTCTTCCGGGTCCTGACGGGTCAAAATCGTGTCCAAATCGGAATCGGTCACCGTCACGCCACCCTCTTTGAAGATGGCTTCGATTTGCTTGTTCGTCAAATTCAACGCGTAGCGCAGTCGAATAATGACGTCGTTGTTGTTCATCATAAAGAAATCTTCCTTTTTAATTGCTTGAAACGGCAGGCTGCCTGCTTGAAGTGCGACCCGGTGTTCAAATCGACCACAGTGCCCATAAAACGCCCAGCTCCGACTTCCCCTTTTAGAACGGGTGGTTGTCGTAGTTCTGCCAAGACTCGTGGGAGTCCTGGATGCGCTTGAACATGCGCTCCATTTCGGTCAGCGTGAAGGCCGTCAAAACGGGACGGCCGTGCGGACAGTTGTATGGGTTTTCGGCCTTGGCCAGGTCGGCCAAGAGCGTGCGCGCCTCGTCTGACGAGATGTGCCAGTTGGCCTTGATGGCCCGCTTACAGGACATCATGATGGCGGCCTTCTCACGGAAGGCGGCGACGGTCAAATCGCCCTGGGCAAGCACCCAGTCGATCATTTCCTTGACCGTACTTTCGACCTGGTCGGGCTTGATCCACGTTGGGTGCTCGTACAAGGCGAGCGTGTTCGGACCAAACTCTTCAACGGCGAGACCAACGGCCTGCAGCGTGTCCTGCTTGTCCAAAATCTTGAGGACGTCGGCCGTGGAATAGGTCAAGGTCAGCGGCTGCAAAAGCACCTGCTGGTTGTCGGAAACCTCGCCGACCTGCTTGCGGTAGAACTCGTAGTTCAGGCGCTCCTGGGCGGCGTGCTGGTCGATGAGGTAAAGCTTGTCCTTGTCCTGCGCGAACAGGAAGGTCCCGTGCATCTGGCCGATGTAGTCGAGGTTCGGGAAGCCCTGGCTCTCCTGGTTGTCGACGTCGAGGTCGAGGTTCACCGGCTTTTGCTTTTTCGCGTTGCCTTGGCTCTGGCTGGCAAAGTCAAACCCGTCCCTGCCAACTTCGGCTTCCGCCCCACCAACAGCTTCCGGTGCAGCTTGGGCTTTTCCCCCAGCAACACAGTCATGCGCTGAGGGAGAGTCGAACCCTGCGGTTCGATCCCGGTTACCACCTTCATTTGTATCTTGAACCGCACTTTCAGTTCGAGTCTGGGTAGGCGCATAGGCCGCGGGCTCTTGGGCCACAGAGGCGCCGGCCCCAGCAAATCCACCAGCTCCAGCACCCTCGGTGCTCGTGTTCTTCCCCGTCTTCGCTTCCTCGAAGATTTCAACGAAGTCTTCTTTGGCGTAGCGGTTGGCAAAGTTCAAAACGGCGGCGTCATCCAAAAAGGCCTTGTCGGACAGCTGGATGATGTGGCCTTCATCGATTTCAATCGGAGGCAAGGACGCCAACTTCACCGCACGAACGGCGGGTGGCATCTCGTGCCCAAGGTCGGGAATCCCGGTGTAATCGCGTTCGTCTTTCTTAGAAGAAGTGGCGGTCTGCCCCACTCCCGAAGCTGACGCCATTCCCGGATGGGCCGAATCCTCAGCCGCTTGGCCAAGGTTCTCCAACGCATCGGGAATGAGATTCTCGGCGGACAGGCGGTCCCGGACAACCTCCGTCAAAAGGTCCGTTAACTCCCCCTGCTCAGACAGACGGATTTCCGCCTTCTGCGGGTGGACGTTCATGTCGACCAACAGCGGATCCAACTCAATTGATACCGCCCCGATTGGGAAGCGGCCGACCATCAGTTTGGAGCCGTAGCCCTTGATGATGGCGTTGGAGACGGAGAAGTTTTTGACGAAACGGTGGTTGACCAAAACGGCCAAATACGAACGCGAAGCACGCGTCTGTTCTGGCAGCGTCAGGTAACCGGAGACCTTGAAGTGCTCGGATTCACCTGAGAAACCAACCATCTTTTCGGCCGTCTTGCGGTCGTAGATGGCGGCCAGTACCTGGCGCAAATCGCCGGAACCGGTGGTCTTCACGAGGGTCTTCCCGTTGTGGGTCAGGGTCAAGGCCTTTTCGGGATGCGCCAACGCAAGGTGGTTGACGACGTCCACGATTAACGAAAGCTCGGTCTGCGGCTTCTTCAGGTACTTCAGACGGGCTGGCGTGTTGAAGAAGAGGTTGCGGACGGAAACGATGGTCCCGAGGCGGCCGGCGGCTGGCGTTTGTTGAACAACTTGGCCACCTTTGACTTGGTAGGTGTAGCCGTCATCGGCGTTACGCGTCTTGGTTTGAAGCGTGACGTCGGCCACGGAGGCAATTGACGGCAGGGCTTCACCTCGGAATCCGAGGGTTAAGACGTTAAACAAATCGTGGCGATTTTGTATTTTAGAGGTGGCGTGGCGAACGAAGGCCAGAGGAACTTGTTCGCTCGGAATCCCATCTCCGTTGTCGATGACCTTGATGAGGTCGAGGCCGGCGTTGTCGACGACGACCTGAACTTGGTCGGCGTTGGCATCGATGGCGTTTTCGACCAGCTCCTTGACGACGGAGGCGGGACGCTCGATGACCTCACCGGCGGCAATCTGGTTGGCGAGGAGGTCGGAGAGTTCGTGAATCTCAGCCATGGTGGGCCTCCATGTCTTGAAGCTTGTAGAGGAGGTTCAGGGCGTCCAAAGGCGTGAGCTTGTTCAGGTTGGCCTTCTTCAGCTCTGCCAAAACGGCCTGTTCGGCCTTCGAAGTCCGCGTGGCCGCGCTAGCGTCCTCGGAACGCTTTTCAGCAACCTCAAACAATGGCAGCTCTTGCGCCATCTTATCAGAGGTAACGCCAGCGGCTGGCGCCTCAAAGCTCGCAACCGCAGCCCCTGATTCAGAACCGGTGCCTTCAACGGCGGTCGCTTCTGACTTTTCCGGCGCCTTCGTCGTAACCGTGCCAGAAGCATCAGCCGCAACAGCTTCCGCATCCGCATCCACGTCCACCTGCCCTGCTCCCTGTGCTTCCAAAGCAGCCAGGATGGCCTCGGCGTTATTCAACAAAGGCTTAGGCAAACCGGCCAAAGCGGCCACCTGGATACCGTAGGAACGGTCGGCGGCACCCTGCTGAATCTGGTGCAGGAAGTGGAGCTTGCCGTCGTCGGAGAGCTTGGCCCCGACGTGCACGTTTTCGATGGCAGCATAAGAATCCGCCAAGGCCGTGAGTTCGTGGTAGTGGGTCGCAAAGACGGTTGTGGCATGCAAGTTGTCGGCCAAAAATTCGATGATGGCCTGGGCCAGCGCCATACCGTCGTAGGTGGCGGTACCGCGTCCGAGTTCGTCAAAGAGAATCAGGGACTGGGCGGTGGCGTCTTGCAGAGCCAGGTTGGCTTCGGCCATTTCGACCATGAAGGTGGATTGACCGGCGACGAGGTCGTCGTTTGCCCCGATACGGGTAAAGATTTGATCAAAGATTGGGAGTTCGGCGGCGTCTGCTGGTACGAAGGATCCCATCTGGGCCAGGATCACGATGATGGCGAGCTGGCGCATGTAGGTCGACTTACCGGCCATGTTGGGTCCGGTAACCAGTTGAATGAATTTGTCCTGTGGGAAAGTCACGTCGTTGGCGACGTATTCCCCCGCCCCGAGCAGTGATTCCACAACGGGGTGGCGGCCCTGCGTAATGTTAACGGCACGTGAACCATCCGTATGGAAGCTTGGCTTCACGAAGTGCTTTTCTTCGGCGACTTCGGCCAAGGCAGCAAGCACGTCAATCCGTGCCAAATCGTGCGCCAAACTTTGCAGGCGGTGCATTTCTTGCTTAACGGTCGCGCGAATTTCCAAGAAGAGTTCGTACTCGCGGTCGAAGCGCTTGGTTTGGGCGGCGAAGATCAAATCTTCGTGCTCCTTTAACTCGGGCGTGGTGAAACGCTCGGCGTTGGTCAACGTCTGCTTGCGGGTGTAGCGCCCGTCTTCAAGCTTAGACAAGTTGGCCTTCGTGATTTCGATGAAGTAACCGAAGTTCTTGTTGTACTTGACCTTCAGGGTTGGGATACCAGTGGCTTCGCGCTCTTGTTCCTGGTAGGAAGCGAGCCAGTCTTGGTTGTCGACGAGGGCTTGCTTGTATGAGTCAACGAGGTCGTCGTAGCCAGGCTTGATGAGGTCACCGTCACGAACGGAGACGGGCGGATCATCAACTAAGGCGGCTTCAATCAAGTCGGCCAAATCAGAAACGGGGTCGAGTCCCTCGCCCATCTCTTGCAAAACGGCGCCCGTAGACGTGCCCGTCAACGCGCCTTCCAACGCGGGAACGGCCTGTAAGGACTTCTTCAACTGCACCATGTCCTTGGCGTTCAAGGTACCAAGTGCGGCCTTGGCAGCCAAACGTTCCAAGTCGTAGACGTACTTCAGTTGGTCCTGAACGGTTCCACGGGTGAAGAAATCGTCGTTGAAGGCGGCCAAAACTTCCTGGCGGGCTTCAATGTCATTCAGCTTCTTCAACGGCTTGATGAGCCACTGCTTGAGCAAACGACCACCCATGGCGGTCTTGGTCTGGTCGAGCAAGGCGAAGAGTGATCCGGCCTTCTGCTTCGTGCGGGCGTTTTGAACTAAGTCCAAGTTCACGCGGGTCACTTGGTTGAAAACCAAATAAGCCTGGCGTTCGTATGACTGAACCGGCATGATGTGATCCAAAGAACGCTTCTGCGTATCGAACAAGTACTGGAGCAAGAGACCGGTTACGGCCTGTCCCAAACTGTCCTTCAGGTCCTTGGTTAAGTAAGTGATTGTGGATGAGGCTTCGGCTGGTCCCTGGAAGGAAACCACGAGTCCCTTTTCACCGACGGCACGGGCGACGTCGTCGGCCTTCAGACCGTCTTCCTTTGCCAGGACGACTTCCTTGACTTCCAAAGCGCCGAGTTCGTCTTGGACTTCGGCGACGGATTCGAGGCGGGTGGCCTTCAATTCACCGGTCGACAAATCGATGTAGGCCAGGGCGTAGGGACGGTTCGTTTCGCCAACGTGATGAACAGAAATGTCATCATTGTCGTATACGACGGCGGCCAGGAAGTTGTTGGTCTTCCCGTCCCCGTTTTGGCTGGCGAGCTTGGTCCCGGGCGTGATGAGCTGCACGACGTCGCGCTTCACCATCCCCTTTGCCGTGGCGGGGTCTTCCATCTGTTCAACGATGGCGACCTTGTGCCCGGCGTCGACTAAGATGTCGATGTAGTTGGAGGCGGCGTGGTAAGGAATACCGGCCATTGGCACGGGATTTTCGGAGTTCTTGTTGCGGGCGGTCAGCGTCAATTCCAAAATCTTGGCACCGACGATGGCGTCCTCTTCAAAGAGTTCGTAAAAGTCCCCAAGGCGGTAGAACAAGAAGGCATCCGGATATAAATCCTTGATTTGGTGGTATTGAACCATCATTGGGGTGTCAGCTGCGTTGGCCACGGTATCGGTCCTCCTGGGTGTTTCGTTAAATCTATGTACAAAAGTCCGCGGCGACCGCGAGCGGTCGGGCGCGACTTTCTTATAAAAAAGCCTGTCAATTCAGGCCAGCCGTCCGGCAAAGCGGACGGTCATTTCAATCATCGAGTCCGCTCCAAGGAGCGGATTCAAGTTCTTCTTACTTCTTCAAAACCAACTTCACGACGGCTTCGACGTGCATCGTCTGTGGGAACTGGTCGACGGGCTGAACGCGTCCGTCGATTTCGTAGCCCTGTTCGAGCAAATCGGAAACGTCACGGGCCAAAGTGGCCGGGTTACATGAAACGTAAACCAGGCGTTCTGGCTTCATGACACCAACGGCTTCGATGAAGTCTTGAGTCAGACCCTTGCGGGGCGGATCAACGAAGATGACGTCGGCCGTCTTGCCTTCGCTGGCCCAGGCGTGCATCTGCTCGGGGGCGTCGGCCGCGATGAAGTCGGCGTTCCAAATGCCGTTTTCACGGGCGTTCTGCTTGGCGTCTTCGATGGCGGGTTCGACGACTTCGACACCGAGCACCTTCTTAACGTCGTCGGCGACGGTCAAGGCAATCGTACCGATACCACAGTAGGCGTCGATCACGGTGTCGGTCTTCTTGAGGTCGGCGAGGTCCTTGGCTAAGGAGTAAAGCTTAGCCGTTGTGACCGGGTTAACCTGGTAGAAGGAATTAGGGCCGATGATGTAAGACTTGCCCAGCAAGATGTCCTTAATCTCTTCTTGTCCCCACAAGAGGTGGTTTTCAAAGCCCATAATGACGTTTGAGTGGGCCTTGTTGACATTTTGGACAAGGGAGACAAGCTTTGGCAGGCGGGCCGTAATCTTTTCGACCAGTGCTTCCTTCTTAGGCAGCTTGTCGCCGTTTGTGACGAGGACGACCATGAGTTCGCCGGTCGCCTTTCCATAGCGAGCCATGACGTGGCGAATCGTTCCCTTGCGGGTCTCTTCGTCGTAGGCGGTGAGGCCTTCTTCTTGCAAGACGTCACGGGTTACGCGGATGGCTTCGTCGACGTTTTCGTCTTGGATGTAGAAGGAATCCGTTGGGATGAGCTTGTGAGATCCGCGGCGGTAGAAGCCGGTTTCAAGACGGCCGTTCACCATCTGCGCCGGAATCTGGGCCTTGTTGCGGTAGTGTGTGGGGTCTTCCATTCCAATCGTAGGGGCAACGGAAACTTGAATCTGCGCCTTCTTGAAGAGTTCGCGGACCTGGCGTTGCTTCCAAGCGAGTTGGGCGGTGTAGCTCAGGTTGGCCATGGGTGCAATCCCGGTGGTCAACGCGAGCTTGTCTTGAAGTTCGACACGGTCGGGTGACGGCTTGACGAGCTTCTTGATGGAGGCAAAACCGTAGTTCTTCAAAACCTTGGTGATGACCATGTCGACGCGTTCGCCGGGAAGGCCGTTGGCAACGAAGACGGGGAACCCGTCGAGCTTGGCAACACCCATTCCTTGGTAGGTTAGGTCGATGATGTCGGCGGTGACGATGTCGTTTTTGACAACGGGCGCCTTCTTTTTAAATGTGCGATTGGCTTTGGCCATCAAAAAATCCTCTTCTGTCTAAATCGTTTTTATCGAACAAATGCTCTGGGGAAAACGCGCCGTATCCGGCGCTATTGTCCACCATGCTTGCAGCTTGGGCAGACGACGCGCGATGGCGCTCGCCCTCCCCTGCTTTTACTTCTTAGCCGTGTCCTCTGGGTCAGCCGGAAGGTCGATGTCGTCGGCCCCCGTCTTCTCCAACTGTTCGACTTGTTCGACGAACTGTTCTTGAATCTTTTCGGTCACGGCGTCGTTGCTCATGTCTTCGAGGTTGGCAACGAATTCGATGTGTTGCTTCAGGTTATCGAAGACCATTGGGGCGTCCCCACCGTATTCCCCGTCGAGGTTGACTTTGATAGGGTCGGCATCGAGCGGCTCGATGGAAACGCGGCTCGTCTTCTTGTAGATGAGCTTGGGGTTGTTAATGTGGTTTCCTCCCTGGAGAACCTGGGAGACCATCTGGGCGATTTGCCACATGTTGGCCTTCTTGACGATGAGCAAGGTGAACTTACCGTCGTCCAACTTGGCGTCGGGCACGAGGCTTTCGAATCCAGCAACGGAGTTCGTCAACGCCAAGAAAATCATGGAGATGTCGCCGTCGTATTCACCGTCGTCGAAGGTCACCTTGGCCTTCACGGGCTTCAAACGGGTGAGCAATTCTGCTCCCTTAACCAGGTAGGCCAGGTAGCCGTACAAGGACTTCATGGCGGAAGGAACGGCGTAAGTCAACTCGGAAAGCGTTCCGAGGGCGGCGATGTTCATGTAGTAGCGCGCTTCGCCCACCTGTCCGGCTTCATCCTTGGGGCTGATCTTTCCGATGTCCATCTTGATGGTTTGATCCTTCAAGATAACCTTGGCGGCTTCCAAAGGATCATCGCGGTTGACCTTCAGGGCACGGGCGTAATCGTTTGTGGTTCCAGCAGGAATAATGGCCATCTTTGGGCGCTTGTCCAAGGGTGCAATCCCGTTCACGACTTCGTTGATGGTTCCGTCACCACCGGCGGCGACAATCAAATCGAAGCCGGCCAAAGCGGCACGTTTGGCTTCCTTTTGTGCGGAAAGTGTTTCGGGCGTCGTGGCGAAGGTGGACGTTTCGTAGCCAGCCTCTTCGTAGACGTTCAAAATGGACAGCATGTCCCGCTTAACCATTTCACGGCCGGAGCTTGGGTTGTAGATGATGCGTGCACGTTTCATAAAACTATCAAAGGGGCCATCCGTGATCGTGACGGCTCCTTTTACCTCCATAAAGTATGTACGGAAGCCCCCAAAACGGGATGCTTCCATTAAGCACAAAGAGCGAACCGCATTCGGTCCGCTTTTGGCTGCGCCTCGTTTAGCGAAGCAGAACTGCAAGAACAGTCCCGGCAAACGATTAACGCTTGTTCAATTCTTCTAACAAAATCTTGTTCAAGATTCCAGGGTTCGCTTGACCCTTGGACTTCTTCATCAACTGACCGATCAAGAAGCCAGTGGCACGGTCCTTACCACCCTTAAAGTCTTCGATTGACTGTGGGTTTTGATCCAATACTTCTGTAACCCATGGCGTCAAAACGGCTGGGTCAGAAATCTGAACAAGGCCTTGGGCCTTGGCGTAGGCTTCGGGTTCTTCACCTTCCATGATGGCGGTGAAGACCTTCTTGGCCTGCTTCGTTGAGATGGTACCATCTTCAATCAACTTGACCATACCGGCCAAGTTTTCAGGCGTCAACTTCGTGTCGGCCAATTCGACTTGGTTCTTGTTCAAGTAGGCGTTCACGTCACCGATCAACGTGTTGGCAACACGCTTGGCGGCTGACTTGTCAGAGGCATCCCCCGCTGCAATGGTTGCATCGAAGAAGTTTGACATCGCCAAAGTCTGCGTCAAGACACCGGCGTCGTAAGGTTCCAAGCCGAGTTCTTCGACATAAGACTTTTGCCGGTCGGCGGCTGACTTAGGTAATTCGGCCTTCACGCGTTCAATCCAGGCGTCATCAATGTGAATTGGTGACAAGTCTGGTTCTGGGAAGTAACGGTAATCGTCTGCTTGTTCCTTCACACGCATCAGGATTGTTGACTTCGTTGGTTCGTCGTAGCGACGCGTTTCCTGGCGGATTTGACCACCGGCACGCATCACCTTGGCTTGACGCTTTTCTTCGAATTCAAGTGCGGATTGAACGTAGTGGAATGAGTTGACGTTCTTCATTTCCACACGCGTACCGTAGTTGTCTGATCCGTGGGGACGGAGTGAGACGTTGACGTCGGCACGCATTTGTCCTTCTTGCATCTTGGCTTCAGAAACACCGGTAAAGAGAATTACCCGGCGCAGTTGTTCCAAGTAAGCGTAGGCTTCTTCAGGGGAAGCCAAGTCAGGCTTTGAAACGATTTCGACCAGTGGCGTTCCCTGACGGTTCAAGTCGACGTAAGAGTAGCCGTCCGTCCCGTGGGTGTTCTTACCAGCGTCTTCTTCGACGTGCAATTCGTCGATTCCGATGCGCTTGACCTTTCCGTCAGGCATCGTCACGTCCAAGTAACCGTTCGTTCCGAGTGGCGTGTGCAACTGGGTCGTCTGGTAGGACTTAGGGTTGTCGGGGTAAACGTAGTTCTTACGGTCCCAACGAATGTCGCGGGTGATGTCACAGTGCAAGGCCATGGCAACACGCATTCCGTAGTCAACGGCCCCCTTATTCACAACGGGCAAGACCCCTGGGTAGGCCCAGTCGATCACGTTGGTGTTTTCGTTGGGCGCATCCCCGTAGTGAACGGGAGATGGTGACAACAGCTTTGAGTTCGTTTGCATTTCCACGTGAACTTCGAGTCCAATAGTGGTTTCAAAATTTTCGATTCCCATTTTTGGCCTCCTTAGTAGTTCTTCCCGATGGCGGGAACGTTTTCGTGAAAGTCGTTGCCTTGTTCAAAGGCGTAGGCCAATTGGTAAATCGTTGATTCGTCGAACGGACGACCAATGATTTGCAAACCGATTGGCAAGCCAGCGTTGAAGCCGGCGTTCACGGACATGGCGGGCAAACCAGCCAAGTTAACTGGAATGGTCAAGGCGTCACCCAAGTACATCGTCTTAGGGTCGCCGAGTTCTTCACCCATGCCGTATGGTTGCGTTGGTGTCGTAGGACCAACAATCAAATCGTAGTCTTCAAAGACCTTGTTGAAGTCTTGGATGATCAATGTACGGATTTGAGCGGCCTTCTTGAAGAAGGCGTCGTAGGCACCAGCTGAAAGGGAGTAAGTTCCCAACATGATGCGGCGCTTGACTTCGTTTCCGAATCCTTCGGAACGAGTCTTCTTGTAAACTTCTTCCAGTTCCTTGGCGTCCTTTGCACGGTGTCCGTAACGGATACCGTCGTAACGTTGCAAGTTTGATGAACCTTCAGAAGACATCAAGATGTAGTAGGCAGCGACACCGTAGTGCGTGTGTGGCAGTGACACTTCGGTCACTTCAGCACCCATCGTCTTCAATTGTTCGATGGCGGCGCGCACTTGCAAGGCGACTTCGTTTGACAAACCTTCTTGGAAGTATTCCTTTGGAACGGCAATCTTCATCCCCTTGATGGAATCACCGAGCTTTTCGGTGAAGTCCGGCACGGCACGTTCAGATGACGTTGAGTCGTTTTGGTCGAAACCGGCGATGGCGTTCAAGACCAAGGCGTTATCGCGAACCGTACGCGTCAAAGGACCGATTTGGTCCAATGAAGAAGCCATGGCGAAGAGCCCAAAACGAGATACTCGACCGTAAGTTGGCTTCATTCCAGCGATACCGTTGAAGGCGGCTGGCTGACGGATTGATCCACCCGTATCGGAACCAAGGGCGTAGGCCACTTGACCAGCGGCAACCGCAGCGGCGGAACCACCGGATGAACCACCGGGAACCTTCGTTTCGTCCCAGGCGTTCTTCGTTTGCTTGTAGGCAGACGTTTCGGATGAACCACCCATGGCAAATTCGTCCATGTTGGCCTTACCGATGATGACAGCACCGTCGTCCTTCAACTTCTTGGTAACCGTCGCGTCGTAAACGGGCTTGAAGTCGGCCAAAATCTTTGAGGCAGCGGTCGTTTCCAATCCCTTGGTTGCGATGTTGTCCTTCATGGCCATTGGAATACCGGCCAAGACGTTTGAGAAGTTACCCTTCTCATCGGCCGCAGCCGCTTCGGCCAAAGCCGTTTCTTCGTGCAAACGCACAAAAGCTTCGAGCTGTGGCTCCGTCTGCTTGATGTTATCCAATGTTTCCTTCGTCAAAGAAACGGCGGTGATGTCGCCGTTCTTCAAAGCCTGGTTGATGTCTTCCAGTGAGTGTTCGAAGTAGTTGTAAGTCATTAGGCTTCGTCCTCCCCGTGTAAGATGGCTGGAACCTTGATTAAGTCAGCGGCTTCGTCAGGAGCCTCTGCCAACAGTTCCTTCTTTTGATGCCAGTTGTCGGCGACGTCTTCACGTAAGTGGTTGATGTTTTCGGTTACTGAAAAAGTCGGTGCCACCCCGTCTGTATTAACCTGCGCCATTTCGTCACAGAGCGTCACGATTTCTTGGAGTTGGTTGGTAAAGTGATCCAATTCCTCATCCGAGAAACGCAACTTGGCAAGGTCGGCCACGTGGGCGATTTCTTCTTTTGAAATTGATGCTGCCATGTTTTCACCTGCATGGCTCGCCTAAGGCGATACCATGGCTATCCTTTCAATGTAATTACTGTTCTATTCTACCATTAAACGGCCCTTTCTGCCCCTTGATTTTCTGGGAAAAGTCCGTATAATTAAGACTGTTGTCAAAACAACTGTCCAGATTCTTAGATTAACGTCTCACCGTCGTTTTTCTCAGAACTTTGGAGACATTTAGGAAAGGTGGAAATGATTATGGCCCTTACACAAGAACGTAAGAACGAAATCATGAAAGAATATGCTCGCCACGAAGGCGATACTGGTTCAGTGGAAGTTCAAGTTGCAGTTTTGACTGCAGACATTGCAGAATTGAACGAACACATGGGAGCGCACAAGCATGATTTCCATTCACAACGTGGTCTTTTGAAGAAGATCGGTCGTCGTCGTAACTTGCTCCGTTACCTCCGTGGTAAGGACGTTACGCGTTACCGTGAATTGATCAAGCGCTTAGGTTTGCGCCGTTAAGCAACATTTGCTTTTCAAAAACCAGCATCAAATTTAAGGAGACAGACATATGCCGATTATTGAATCATCTATTCAACGTGTACGCTTGACTAAGAAGCAACACGATCGCAACGAACCACAACGTTCAGCTTACCGTACTGCTGTAAAGCGTTTCGTTAAGGCTGCTAAGAACGGTTCAGCAGATACTGCAGAATTGTACAAGCAAGTTTCTTCAGCAATCGATCGCGCCCACTCAAAGGGTTTGATCAAGAAGAACAAGGCTTCACGTCAAAAGTCACGTTTGGCTAAGTACGTAAAGTAATATTCTTTAAAGAAGCTCACTTCGGTGAGCTTCTTTTTTTATACAGTACCAAGGTAAAAAAGTCCCCCACTCTTTCGAGTGAGGGACTTTTTTCTTTTGTTTAGTTCACTAACTTAAAACTCATCTTCTCAACCGCCGCACGGCCACCGTTGTTATTGGCATAAGCCAGCACATCGGCAATTGTTGCGCGGTATGCCGCGTCATCGTTCTGGCTAAAGGACAACGGACGCGCCTGCGTCTTTTGATCAGACGACGACATCACGTAGCGGTAATAGGCCTTCACCGAAGAGCCGGCGTTCGCCGTCGCCACAAAGCTAGGCGTATTGGCTTGTTGCCGTGTCATGGTAATCCCGGAGGTTGCCGAGCGCTTTAGTTGCTGCCAGCTTGCATCCCCGTTTCCCATGCCGTAAAAGGCAATAAGACGGTAAGCCATCGCATCGCTCGAACGGAAATCGTCCATTGTGAGCGTTTGGCTCTTGGCGTTCCCGCTATACTTTGAACCGCTGTCGCTCGTGCTACCCGAAGATTGCTTGGCATCTGAACGCTCTGGTGAGTTCGTCGAGTCGTCCTGTAAAACAGCTCCTTCCGAACGTGCCTTTTTGGTCCAACTAGCATCCGCAGTCTTTGGCAAAGTCGCTCGCGACTCCTGCTCGCGAAGTGCTGCAGAACTTCTCATGTCCCGCATAATGAGACTCATGGCTGCGACCGCTAAAACGGTTGTGGCCAGTACCATTGTCAATAATTTATGTTGCTTAATCACACTGTTCTATCTCCAATTTAAATGTGATTTCCATCCGTATTTTTCCGAATACCATCCAATGTCTATAGTATATTCATTACATTGAGATTTCAAGAAGATGTTAAAAATTTCTTTCCAATATAGATAATCAGAATAAAAAAGCAGTTATCGTCAAGATAACTGCTTTTTGTTTAATTTAAATAACAGCGACGTTCATTGAAGCAGGTGCGCCATATCCAACTGGCTGCAAGTGAGAGTTCAAATATGACCACTCACCAACAGACATCCAGTAGTTAGCACCACGACCAGCTTGCAATGGGTCGGCAATCAAGAAACCACCATCACGGTAACCGTAGATCAATTGAACGTGGAAGTGATCCCCATCAGCCCCAACACGGTAGTCCCATGGAATGTATGAAATAACTGGGTTGTAAGCCAACAATTGTCCAATAACATCGTTCGCGTTAGCACCCGTGATGTCCTTCGTTTGAACACCAAAAGCACCGTTCAAACGGTTGGCAAGTGCACCGGCCAAGACCGTTTGTGTTTCGCCAGCGCCACGGCCAAATGGGTTTCCGTGGAAGCCGTTGTATGGTGAAACACCCCATCCATAACCAATACGGTTGTAGATATCTTGCACACTAGGTACGCCCTTTCCCTTGGCAGAAAGTGCCATCTGGAATGAGACACCTTCACAACCTTCGGGAGCACCCAACTGGTTCTGGTTCAATGACCAGTGACCAAAGTCAATGCGGATGCCGTTCATGTCCAAACGTCCGTCACCAAAGAAGTTAACATCACGTCCGTAAAGGTTTTGGTGACCGGTTAAGAAGCGACCATCCCCACCAACAAAGTAAATGCCATCGTTGTCACCAACGTATCCGTTGGTGCGCATGTAGTACGAACCATCGTGTCCGAAGAAGTATCCAGCACCATCAATGTATTGGCGTCCTTGAACAGCACGTCCGTTGTTATCCGTGTAGTAAGTCATTCCCCAAGCTTGACGCCAACCTTGGTTTTGACGAACACCGTCAACGAACCAGTAGTAGGTTCCCATGTAGAAACGGAAACCTGTAAACAACTGTCCGTTTTCATACCAACGGTACCCACCGTTTTGGTTGGAACCATCATACAAGTATCCGGAAATTGGACGCATGTAGTAGGAATTATCGTTTCCAAAGTCGTACAACTTACCATCGATGATACGCGTTCCTTGAACGGCACGACCATTTTCATCCGTGTAGTAAGTCATTCCCCATGCTTGGCGCCAACCAGCGTTTTGACGAACACCATCTACGAACCAGTAAAAAGTACCCATGTAGTAACGGAAACCAGTAAACAACTTACCGTTTTCGTACCAACGGTAGCCACCGTTTTGGTTGGAACCATCGTGAAGGTATCCAGAAGAGCGAAGGTAGAATCCACCATCATCACCGAAGTAGAAGTCCTGTCCGTTAATGTTGCGGTGACCTTGAACAGCACGACCATCGTTATCGGTCCAGTATGTCATGCCCCAGGCTTCACGCCAACCAGCGTTTTGACGAACACCGTCAACGAACCAGTAGAAAGTTCCCATGTAGTAACGAAAACCAGTGAACAAGTGTCCACCTTCAAACCAGTTGTACCCACCGTTTGCGCCAGAAACTTCTGGTGAGTAGATATAACCGGAAACACCCTTTGCCGCAAAGTTGTCGAGCGCTTGATCACGCGCTGACTTTTGTGGTGCTACCTCAGGAGCAGCCTGTGCTGATTCCTGAGTCGCTTGGCTAGAAGCAGCTTGGCTAGAAGTTCCTTGAGTGTTTTGACTAGAAGCTTCTTCAGTAGTCGTTTGACCTGTCGACTCCTGTACAGCTGGCTTTACATCAGCAACCTTCGTTGTGGTAGCTGTTATACCATTATTTTCATCGGCTGAAGCAGTCGTGCTTACCAAACCGAATCCTGCCGCTACAATCGCAACAGCTACCCAGTTTTTACCAGCCTTGTATAACTTTTTATGCATTTTCTTTCTCCTGAATGACATTTTTTACAAATGTGTCTATTTAAGTATAACGCTTTTTTTGGAAAATAAAACAAAAATTAAAAGACGAACACTTTCGTGTTCGTCTTTAAGAAATCGTCTATTAAAATGTTATTTTTTAAAGATAATCAGCTTACTCAATACATAGTTTGAGACGATAACAAAGATATTTTGAATACCGTTCCACACCAAATCATTTTGGTGTAGGACGCGAACTCCAAAGGCTAAGATCAACCAACCAATGATTCCAGTCACAAGACGGGCAAGGTAAAACTGCCAGAATTCCCGTGCTAATCCCTTGAAATCACGCACTTCTGATTTAAAGACCCAGATACGGTTGGTTACGTACGCGAAGAGCACAGCCAAAAACCATGATGCCACGTAGGCAACGGTGTATTCCCAGTACCAAAGCGCAGAGAATACGGAGTATGTCACAACGGAAACGACAAAGGTCGCTCCTCCAAAGAATAAGTAAAGCAGGGTTTCTTCGTACTGCTTATATAAGTCGAGTAGTTTAGTCATTATTTATTCCAATCGAAAAGTTTACTTAACCATTATAGCGAACTAGCGAACGGTTCGCTCCATAAATATTAGCAATTTAATAAAAAGTAAAAGCAGTGTTACCACTGCTTTTACTCATATCAATAATTGATTTTTTGTGCTTTAGCTTGATAGTAATGACCAGAGTCAATGACCGCTCCCTGATTCAAGACGGAGTTATTCACCACAGATGTTCGATCACCATTCACTTTGACACGAATACTTGGTGCAAAGGTCTTATTTGCTTGGAAAGCAGTGACCACAAACTCGCTCTTATCCTTACGGTTGGATGGTAAGGCTAAGTATGAGTAGGTGAAGTCAGGCGCATTCATTGGGAGAGATGAAGCGAGAACCAAAGCATTGCCGTTCAACGGCTTGTATGTGCCATTAATGCCATCATCCGAAACCCAGCCCAACATGAAGTTTTGCTTCTGTAGGTTTTGATCTGAAGTAGCAAAGTAAATCCCCCAGACGGAAGCAAACAGATACCAACGCCCCTTATACTTCACCAAGTTGGGACGCTCCATCATGTCGTGGGTAGCATTAGAGGTGACCATTGGTTTCATCACCTTCTTCAACGTGAAATCTGAATTCAGTTCAATTTTACCCATGGCTGAGTTTGAAAGATAGGCACGGGCATATTCTTCGGACTTCTTATCCGCTTCCAAACGTTTCTTCTCAGTTTTGAAGAAAGCATTCAGGCCATAATACTTTGATTGCTTAAAATTATTATCTCCCTGGTAGTCACCACTTTTTGGTCCAGTGTTTCCTTCAAAAGCTAAGTAGTACTTACCATTTTCGATGACGAAGTGTGGATCACGCATCGCAAATGAATCTGTAACGCCATTCATCGCAACGGCCTGTTCCGCTTTCTGATAGATTTCCCCATCACCGGTGAAGACCGTCTTATGATCAGTAGCCTTTTGATGGTTAATCGTCAAACCAGAGGCCCAGTCAGTGCCATCCTTAGGTTCCACAGCAATCTGAGCCGTCGTTAACGCTTGTCGTTGCTCTTTATTCCAGGCATTCGTATAGAAGAGACGCAGCGTTTGGTCATTTGAATTCATCATGGTCGTTGAACCAGACCATTCGCTCTTGATGTGATCAAGATTATAATCTTCTTTGCTCAAATCACGGCCTTCACCAAAGTCTGAGAAAACATCCCCCAGATACTTCCAGGTACTAATGTCATCTTCTTTATCCGAAATCTTTTGAGCATACATGCCAAGCTTGACTCCTGAATCGTCACCACGGTCTCCCTTAGCAGTCAATCCAATGACCAGGCGATAACCATGATAGTTTGCAACCGCTCCATCACGATCGGTTACTGGCCACGAATCCCAAACGGAAACAGGAACTTCTTTTTGCAGCTTTTCATCCCAAACTTTTGCAGACGGAACATCTTTTAGCAAAGAGGCATTTTCAAACTTAGGCGCCCGATACTTTTTATCTTGTAAGGATGTTTGAATACTATCCATTTCTGCACGGGTATAGTGGGTTACCGTACTGTTTTTCTTTTGCTGTGCGTTATGCCAGTTCTGGTATGCAGCGTAACCGATGCAGCCCAGTACAACGGCACTAGCTAGTATAAATACTTTATTTTTCAAGGAAAGCTCCCTCTTTTAATTCATAATAACCATCTCATTATAAACTAGAACCAAATTGGCAACAACCAAGCAAAAAAGCCTTGCAGCATGCAAGGCTTTTTAATCAATCGCTTTACTTATCAAGGACAATCCCCTTCAAGTCATAATGAATATTATATCCAGAATTAGGGAACATCTGAGAGTCGGTTGAATTCAATTCTTCTAACTGATAACTAACTGCAAATTTCTTTTGTGGGTAGTAACTCAGCTTCTTGACTGAAATTACCTTCTTTGATCCGCGTAGCTTATCGAGTTCAACGTAGCGTTCGCGTAGTGCGTTGTTTGTCTTATGAGCATCGACTGTACCACGGACAAGCTTGTAGCCACTTCCGAGAATAAGGAGAGCGGCGAAAGCAATTGTTCCGACACGCCAAAGCTTATTCAAAGACAAATCGCTAGCCAAAATCAGCAAGAGTTTAACCAGTGCAATCAGAAGGAAAACAACCCCACCGAAGAATGAACGTCCACCGTCTTGACCAATTGGCGCAAGTGACAAGACATAAATGGTTGCCATCCCTGCAGCAAAGAAAGCCGTGCTTTCAATGACTGACTTGTATCCCTTCAAGAAGAAGACAACGACCGTCAAGATAACCAACAAAGCCAATAGCAGCAAGTATTGGTGATAAAGTGACTTCGTTACTGCAATGAAACCGGTCTTAAAGTGGGTGAACGTTGATTGTTCAAACCACCAATCAGGCATTTGGGCATGCGTCCGAACCTTGTTTCCAGGGGCCGACACTAAGAATCCGTATCCAACGAGGTAGAAGATGATACTGATTAACTGCATCCATGTCCACTTCAGCTGCTTGTAAAAACGACCAACAAGCATGAAGAACAGAACTAAGAAAAGTCCACCACCGGAGGTGTTTTCATTGGACCATCCAGCCACAAAACCGAGAACCGGCATCAAGTACCAACCCCACTTCTGATTAACTGGGTTTTCTTTGTACCATTGGTAGAAAGGCAAAACAAAGAGCAAAATCAACGTCGTTGTAAAGAGATAGTTTCCTGCACCAGCTCGCCAGAACATGGTTTGACCAATGACAGGGGCAAAGAATAAGAACGTGGCAAAGAAAACTAAGTAAGCTTGCCAACTTTTAACCATCTTTGAATCAACTTTCGCCATCTTCGTTGCGACAACTAAGAAAAGAATGGAAACAGCAGAAACGAGTAGGCTCGTCACCATTCCTTGGTTGGCAACCAAGATGCGCCAGAATGTCTGACCGACGGCACGACCATTCCACCCCATGTAGTCGCCGTAGGCTTGGTTGTACAAAGCGGAAAGAGTTTGTGGCCCGTTGATGTACAAGTCATCGTCAAACAACTGCGTATCCAAGTTCATCCCAAGAAGGTACACAAAACTGAAAATCAACAACAGGGCGTATCCCCAGTTCTTTTTGATAAATGTTTTTAGCATTTAAACACCTCAATTAAGCTGATGCAGACTTAGCTGAATAAGTCTTACCCGTTGTTTCTAACGCACCTTGGTCTAATACACGATCTGTAATCATCTTAGTTTTATTACCCTTAATTTCCAGAATAAAACTAGGTGAGAAAGTACGTGATTCTTGGAAAGAAGTGACCACAAAACGGTCATCCACAATCTTTGAAGGCTTAACAACAAGCCATGCATACGCAATCCGAGGATCAGGACCAGGTGTGTTACTTTGAAGCACGAGCCCGTTACCGTTCAAAGGCTTATACGTTCCGTTAATTCCATTATCCGATACATAACCGAACATGTAAGTCTTTCCCTTAAGGTATGGATTGCTTTGAGCGAACTTATCACCCCAGAAGCAAGTAAAGAGATACCACTTCCCCTTGTACTCAAAAAGATTTGGACGCTCTGTTTCATCAATCGTGGCGTTCCCAGTGACCATTGGCTTCATGATTTTCTTAACCGTGAAGTCCTTATTCAACTCTAACTTTCCAAGGGCGGAATTAGCCAAGTATGACCAATTGTATTCGTTCTCATTTTCCTTTTTCTTCAAACGGGTTACTTCCTTCTTTAAGAAAGCATTGCTTCCAAAGTACTTCGCATGTTTGAAGTTATTTTCGCCCTGGTAGCCGTAATCTGTTCCGGTATTACCTTCGAAAGTCAAATACCACTTATCGCCATCAGTAACGAAGTGAGGATCGCGCATAGCAAATGAATCACCAGCCTTACCCTTCATGACTGCCTGATCAACGCTTTGGTAAATCTTCCCATCCCCTACGAAGACAGTCTTGTGGTCCTTCGCCTTTTCGTGGTTGATTGTTAATCCAGAATCCCAATCAGAACCATCCTTAGGCTCCACAGAAACTTGTGCAGTCGTCAAAGCTTGTCCTTGGTTACCTCGGAGCATGGCGTTCGTGTAGAAGACACGAAGAGTGGAATCCGAACTCTTCATCAGCGTTGTGGTTCCGGACCATTCACTTTGAATATCATCCAGCCACTTATCACTCTTTGACTTATCACGTCCTTCTCCATAAGTAGCAAAGACGTTTCCAAGGTATTGCCATGAAGAAACGTCCGTAGAATCGTCAGAAATCTTCTGAGCATAAAGACCAATCTTTGCTCCGGCAGCATCAGCTCGCCCACCAGCCTTGGTCAGCCCCATGGTCAAGCGATAACCGTGGTAGTTCGCAACGGTACCATCCGGCATCGTTACTGGCCATGAATCCCAAACATAGACCGTTTCCCACTTGCCAGTCTTTTCATTGTAAGCCTTGCTTGAAGGCACGTTCGTTAACAAAGAATCTTCTTTGTAGTCAGGAATTCGGTAGTCTTTGCTACCCTTGACCTTCTTCTCAATGTCGTCCATGTCTTGACGAGTCAAACTAGTCACGCCGACTTGGTTCAACATGATCCGAATGCCGCGACGGTGTTTCCAGCCGTAAAGGCCCGATACCACAATCAAGACAATGAGCACGATTCCAGAAATTTTAAATATCGTCTTTTTCTTACTCTGTTTCGTTCGATTAAAACTTTGCATCTTTCTCTCCGTACAATTTTATCCTTACACAGGAAAATATCCCGAAAGTTATAAAAACTCACGGGATATTTTATCAAAGTAATATGTCAATTTAGCGTCAGAATCTAAATCACTTACCTTCGACCTTCTCCACAACTGGATTGAATGCAAATCCAGCCTTCACACCCTTCTTAATGATGGCCAACTTTTCCTTCTTGTTGTCCGTCTTTGAGAACAAGATTTGAACGTAGTCTAACCATGGGCGAACCTCGGCACGTGTCTTACGGTACCAGTCACGTTGGCGTGCGTAGTAAATCTTATTACGGTAGTGGTAGTAATAACGTGGCGTACGGTCAGCTGAATCATTTAACAATGATGAACCGAAGTTTGCCTTCGTTGCGTGGGTCACTTGAGATGATGGAACGAAGTATCCTGGAAGAACACGGGCAATACGTTCCGTATACTCAATATCATCTCCCCAGATAAAGAAATTAGTGATTGGCAATCCGGCTTCTTGAACGGCAACGCGGCTAACCAACAAAGAAACGAAGGTCGCATTACGCGTTTGAACAGCCTTTGTTTCCGTTGCAGGAATCAAGCGGTTGTTCATGTAGTGCATCACGTTCATCTTAGCCAATGAACCGTCAGTCCAGAGAACCTTTGAGGCCAAGAATGAGAATTCCGGTTGTTCCTTTGCGTATTCCATGAACTTAGCCAATGAATCGGGATGAGCCATCGTGTCATCGTCCATCAACCAAACGTAATCGTCATCCGTTTCTTCCATGAAGTAACGAACACCTCGGTTGAACCCTCCGGCTCCTCCAAGGTTTTCGTTCAAACGAACGTAATCAATCTTGTCGCCAAGAGATTCCAAGTATTCCTTGGTATCGTTTTCACTGTTGTTATCAACAACAATCAAGTGTGAAAGAGCATATTCCTGGTTCAAGAGCGCATCAAGCGACTTCTTCAACAAATCCAAGCGGTTGTAAGTAACAACAACAGCTGATACTTTTTTCTGTTCAGTCATGTTCATAATCCTATCTAAAACTAATGATTAGCGACGCTTCGCAAATTCAACGACGGGGTTAAAAGTCAGACCCGCACGCAACCCTTTTTTCAGAACGGCAAGCTTTTCATCCTTACGTTCCGTCTTCGCCAAACGCATTTGCCACAATTCGAGGTACAGCTTTACCAGTCCCTTCAGCTTTGGAACAAAGTTACGCTGACGTACATAGTACATCCGGTTACGGTATGAATAGAAGTAGCGCGGTGTCCGGTTAGGACCATCGTTCATCAACGATGAACCAACGTTACTTGCCATCTTGTGCGTTACCTTTGAAGCAGGTACGAAGTACCCAGGAGCGATACGAGCGGCACGTTCCGTGTACTCAATGTCATCACCCCAAATGAAGAAATCCGTGATTGGCAATCCAATCTTTTCGACGATTGATCGCTTAATCATAATGGATACGAAGCTGGCATTCTTTAGCTGCAATGGTTCGACTTGGTCTTCAGGAACTTCACCATCACCCGGCAACTTTGCAACGGCGGAAGGCAAGTTCATTTTTGATCGGTGGCCATCAGTCCAACGAACATCGGAAGCAAGGAAGGAGAAGTTATCTTCGCTATTAGCAAAATTGATTAATTTCTCGACCGTGTCAGGATGAGTCACTGTATCGTCGTCCATCACCCATACGAGGTCGTCATCCGTTTCTTCCATGAAGTAACGAATTCCCTTGTTGAAGCCACCCGCTCCCCCGAGGTTTTCTTCGAGTCGCAAGTAATCAATTGAATCGCCAAGTGATTCCAAATATTCTTGCGTGTCCTTCTCACTTGCATTATCAACAACAATCAAATGAGAAACTGGGTAGGTCTGTTTTTGAATACTTTCAATAACTTCTTTGAGCAGCTCTAAGCGATTATAAGTCACCACAACTGCTGATACAGATTTTGTCATGCTTCATCCTTATCGTAATTTATCTAGTTGATTATATCATAAAGGCTCTCTAGTGTAGAAAAGTTACTGGTAGGTTAATAAAATTCTAAAAGCTATCTCTAGTATAATGAGAAAGTAACTTTATAAAAGGAAAAAATTATGAATAGCACCGTAGTCAAAAATTCGATTAATAAACATAAAGTGTTTCTATTCGAGGTAATCTTAATCCTCGGGTTCTCTGTTCTAAGTGTCATTCCAGCATTTTGGCATGGCTACTTTAATTCATCCGCTGATGGCTTTTTCCATTTCAACCGATTGGAAAATATCATCGCTACTTTCCAGCACGGTGAGATGCCTGGTAAATTTAACTTTTACTTTGCTCCGACATACTTTAGTTATCCCGGGGTTGCGATCAACGCAATGTATCCATGGATTGGTGGCTTTTTCTTCATTATTCCGCGGCTACTTATTTCAAACCCCTACCATGGTCTCATAGTTGGATTCATTCTCCTCAACATGGTGACTATCATTAATACTCGTTTATTGATGAAAGCCTTCACCAAAAACATTTGGTTAATCTGGCTTGGTGTCATTATTTATCAGTTCAATAATTTTCACTTGATCGACCTATATTCTCGTGTGGCATTAGGGGAATGTTTTGGATATGCATGGCTACCGCTTGTATTACTTGGTTTGATTCGAATCCATCGCAATGAAAAAAATGGTGTTGGTTTCTTAGCGATTTCGATGGGGATGATGGCAAATAGCCATCTCCTCTCGCTTTTGATGACTGCAGTGTTCATTTTTATCTATGAAATTGTCCAGATTATTAAAAAGCAATTCAACGTTGTAGTTCTTAAAAGACTCGTCATGGCAGCAATTCTTGCGCTGCTTATCGGATCCTACTCGTTATTCAATATCGTTTCGATGTATGCAACAACGACCTTTCAAACACCATTTACGGGCGTAAGCGGTGCTGATTTCGGCCAGTACATTAATTACCTCATCACCAACAACATGGGTGAAAATACACCTTGGACATATGGTCTACCACTAATCATTATTCAGATTCTTCTGACCATTTCAATCTTCTTGAAAAAGTCAGGTGCTACCTGGAAAAATTGGGTAATTGTCTCAGATGTTCTTTTCTTTTTCACACTGAATGTCATTCCCCTTGAAGGTTTAAAGAATACGCCATTAGGTCTCATACAGTTCCTGGGGCGCCTAAATGTTTTCATCGTACTGTTCTTGGCAATGGCCACTGTTCAATATCTAAAAAATAAGAGCGGATTAATTCTGAAATTTAGTATCATCATCGTAAGCATATTGATTTCTACATTTTCTCTATATGGAACATATCAAATCCATAAGATTGTTCCCAAATTCGAAAACCACCGTGACCTAATTACTTCTGAAAATTATCTAAACATTGTAGCTTCACGATATAGTTTTGGTGATTATCTGCCATTAGGTGTTGAAAAAATAGATGTTGAAATAAAATACACATCAAACATCGAAATACTTTCTACCAACAAATATAATAATGGAATTGAATATAAAGTTAATGTAAATAAACCTGGAGATTTTGCATTACCGGCTGTCCTTTACAATAACTTTCAATATCAAATTTATGTTGATGGCCATAAAGCGACGATTTTTAATCCTAACATTTTGTATACAAGACTAGAAACAGGAAAACACTCAATTAAGCTAGAAGTTATTAACAAAATATAAATAGTTTTACTTACAAATCAAAAAAACAGCTGAAATCAATCTGCTGTTTTTTTATTATCATTTATATGTCATAGGAAAAAATATTCCGTTTAAGATTCAACTATTTATAAAACTTCACCTGCAACACTAAAATTTACCACTTCTAATCACAATATTTGCAATTAAAAGAATGAATTTTTTCAATGAACTAAAATAGTTCATATTGAGATACATATAAAGTACATGAAACTATAACAATCTTTTCAAAATATTCAGTAATCATATAAAAAAAGTAGAAGAGATTATCTTCTACTTTTATACTATTTATTTTTATTATCTGTAAGACAATACATAATAGTTAATAACGGAATTAAAGGTAAAATGTACCTAATTTGAAAACCCTGAACATCTGATAATGCCTGAACAGGACCATCAGTTCTGAAATACACCGTTGTCCACGTTGCTAGTAAACTTGCTGAGGTAATCATAATCGATCCGATATACGCTATAACTGCATAAATAAGAGGAGAGCCATAAATGACTTTTTCCTTTAAATTTAATTTTTGTAGGATTTTAAATTTATCAATATTCGCATAAAATGCAATGGCAAATAAAATCAAAATGAAAGCAAAAGTGACAGGTCCTAAGAAACTCTCCCCATCAATTTGCGCCATTCCCAACTTCATTGGTAACAAATTAACACTAAAGCTAAATAGAGAAAAAATCGTTTGAATTAAATGTGTTTTAATGTAATGAATATTTTGATTTAAATCAGCAATGTCAAGCAAAACCGTAGCATTTAATTTTGACCAAACCAAGTAGTAAATCATGGAAAGTATGCCGGCCAAACCTATACATATGGTCTTTAACTTAAAATTGAAAAAGTGATTTGGAATTACTAAAATCAAAATTAGCATTGGTACATACGCTACTTTTAAACAGAAGAATAACAATACAAATAACATCAACGCAGCTATTTCTTTTTTATTAATTTTAGAAGTCGAATAACTCTTTTCTCGTAAACTCATAACAAAAGAAACAAAAAGAGTAGCCACCGAAATATTTATAGAATCAGCACTAATCGAAGCTGCAATAAAAACAGTTAGTGGGAAGGAGCTTGCTAACGAAATTAACCATTTTCCCTGAGGAATAATAATTATTGATAAAGAAATAACAATAATAAATGCAATTAAATTAGCAATTCTTGCTGACTGCCAAATATTGTAGGATGATAAGTGTAACTTCAAACCTATTTTGAATCCTATAGCCTGAAAAAGCCAATTGATTGAAGGATACTGTGATCTAACGGGATGAACTCCTTTCAAATCAGATGGAATCAGGTTGTTTTTTAATTGTTCATCAACTTGATAATCACGAGTAAAGGGTTTCATTACACGCTGATCTGGATACCCAGGATCCCCACCATTCATAGTTAAGATACTTTCCGGTCCGTATACTACAGACTTCGCATTCTTAAACTGATCCGCGTGATGATCAAATTTATTTGAAATATTTCCTGTGGCTAATGCATAGGTGTTATACATATGCATTTCATAATCCCCAACTGATTTTGGCCCAACATTTTGTAAATACAAAATTCCTAGTGTTAGAATACTAATCCAAAACCAAATCAGTGCTACAAGGCTCGACTTAAATTTCTGCTTCATTTTCTTTATCCATTTTTTGCTTTTTCATCTCTACTTGAATTAAATTGAGTTCGAAGTTTCTTCGATTAGTTGATTGTATAGAATCCAATATTGCACCCGAGAAAAATGTAATAAATGAAAGTACAAGCAGAATGGTAGATACAATCAACGTTGGAAAGTTTTCAACAGTATGTGTTGATGAATATGGTAAGAAAACTCTAAATATAAATAATACTGTTGATAATCCTAAGAATACCGCTGAAAATACTGAATAAAAAGCTAATGGATGATAAGTTCGAAATAGATTACTAAGAGTTATCAATACTGAGAACCCATCTTGAAGTGTATTTAGCTTTGATTCTGAACCTTCAGGACGATCCCTATAGTCCACTACTTGATTTTCTACAAGCATATTATACTCAGCGGCATGGATTGACATTTCAGTCTCAATTTCAAATCCACGGGAAAGAACAGGAAAAGTTTTAACAAATCGATATGAAAATGCACGATAGCCAGTTAAGATATCCCGAATATTTGTCTTGAAAAAACGATTAATTAAGTTTCTAACCAAAGTATTTCCAAAGTTGTGGAACAATCTTTTATTTTCAGTAAAGTATGTTGAAGACAAACGATCTCCTACAACCATATCTACACTTTTATTTTTAACTTTGTTGTACATCTTTTCAATAACGTCTACAGGATAGGTATCATCAGCATCAATCATGATATAGACATCTGCATCGATTTCTCTAAACATCCTTCTAATTACTGCCCCTTTTCCTTGAGCGTATTCATGTCGTACAATTGCACCTGATTTTTTCGCGATATCAACCGTATTATCTTTAGAGTTATTGTCATAAACATATATAGCTGTATCAGGAATATTTTTTGTTTCTCGCTGTACATCGGAGATGACTTTACCGATTGTCATTTCTTCATTGTACGCTGGTATTAAGATTGCTAAATTATTCAAATTCTTCCTCATCTCATCTTTTCAAATTGGAAATTACTCAGCTAATAGTTAACTGAATACAAGTTACTGGTATTGTTGGAATCTTTTATTTCAACATTTGTGATTTTGTTTTTATACAAGTAAGTTCCCAAATCAAAACTTACAAAATTAAAACCATCCACACTTACGATTTGATCGCTATTCAGAAGGAAATTCATACTTCCGCGTTCAGTGTTTAGTTTTACATCATATTTTCTATTCAACAGAGTATCCTTTTTCAAAAATACAACCATTGTTTTTTTGTTTAAATTCTCATTATTGTTATATATATTTATTTTTTCAAAAGAATCGTTATTCTTAATTGCTTTTTGTACTTCTTGTAAAAGACTCTTATCAGTGTAATTGAAGTGCGTATCCTGTTCCTTAACTTG
Source organism: Fructobacillus apis (assembly GCF_023893635.1). Classification (GTDB taxonomy): domain Bacteria; phylum Bacillota; class Bacilli; order Lactobacillales; family Lactobacillaceae; genus Fructobacillus; species Fructobacillus apis. The sequence continues at coordinate 239,412 of NZ_JAMWYK010000001.1, forward strand.
ACCCATGAAACCATAATGTTCACCCAATTTTACATTGAAGTATTTATCGTAAGAGTCATTATGTGGTCTCATAACACGCCCAATATACCAGGATGGAATATTTACATAATTTGCTTTTTGAGCAGAAGCTCTTTTCAACGTGTTTACACGAATTGTGCTCTCCTTTCGTGCTAAATTAAATGAATTTACTTCAAGTACATAGCTAAAAAGAAATACAAAAATTAATGAAATAAATAACACAGCTGAAATGTTTCGAATCATTTTCGATTCGGATACATTGTTCAACAGGAATTGGAGAATGAAACTAAACGAAACTAAGAATAAGATAAATGCTCCATTCAGTGCTCTCAATGGAATTTCCGGAGAAAAAGCAAACATGAAATTTGAACAAATAGCCATTAAGAAGAAAATTATCATCCAATTTATTGCTTGTGTAGAAGAACTCTTAATATAAAAGATCCCAATCAAAACTAGAATGAACAGAGGAAAAAGTATCGAATAATTTGAAAAAGTATAAAAAACACTTCCATTTATAAAGAAGTCATGGATTTTTAACCACATGGGTTCTTGTGCAAATATGGGAGATCCTGCTTGTTGACGCACCTGGTTACCTGGTGCCGCCAGGAGGACAATAGCACCTAACAAGGAGAAAAAGAATCCAATTAACCAATTAAAAGAAATTTTGTGTTCTACAAGCCATTTATAAATAAACATACCTAATCCAAAAGCCACAATTATTGGTGCGGTATTCTCATTAGATAAACCAGCTGCAAAAGCAATAAAAATAAATATAAGAATTCTAAACGTTTTTCGAACATTGAGATAATTGGAAAACGCAACATTTAGATAAAGAAGAATCCATAAATTTGTGAATAAGTAATTTGATGCACCTACAAGCCAAAAGGTCGTTTGACCAAGATTTGGATTACATAACCAATAAGTTAAAAAGATCAACAAATAAGAAATTACAAATTTACTATTATCGAATTTAAGTAGTTTTTGAGGTAACCGTACAATTAAATACAATACAATTAATAAACTTACAGTTTTTATTAAAGCAATTACAAAAGTTGGCAACTGTAGAATTATTCTTGATGAAAAGTCTGTTAATAAACGACCTGACCAGTCGAAGTAGAAGTGATAGGTGATACTCAAAAAATTATGAATAAAGCCATGTGCACCAGTAATCATTCCAAACGAAACATCATCAGAAATAAATGGTAATAATAAATTAGGTACTAATAAAATGACAAATAAGAATGATATCAATCCAGTTATCTTCTTATTATCTTTAATACTTTTTACAAAAATCATATAAATCCCTTGTTTCTATGTTTAATTTAAAGTTGAGAGATAGTTAGTATTTTTCTCGGTTTTCTTATTCTGAAGAAGAACGTAACCAATATTATCTCTATTTGATGCAATAGCACTTATATCATAATTTTGTTGAAGATTTTTTTGTAATGAATCATCAACATTTTGAACTACTTGTTTCTTTAAACGTTTTATATTCATTGCCGGACGTTCATTTAATTTGACCACGACAAATTCTACCTTTTCGTATTTTAATGTCTTATTAAAGTCCTCATACATTTCAGGCATTTGTGATCTCGTCATATTAAGTTTATGCCAGTAACGTGTTGTTGGTAATGTTTTTGCTGACAAAAAGAACCCATCGTCTAAAGAGTTCAACATAACAAGTGAAGGATGCTTGTCATGCTTCTTAAAATTCATAATTTCACCAAATTGTTTTTGTGCATCTCTCGTTCCATAATCACGAGCCTTTTCATTTCCTTTAACAATTAGACGACCTAAATCGATATTATTCGAAAACGGCAAACAAACGAGCATAATAACAATTAAAAACTTAGCGTACTTTCCAATCAAATTTGTGTCTAATTCATTTCGATTGAAAATTTTAACCATAATTCGAATCACTGAAACAATAAGGACAGGCAACCAAATCATATTATAGTAGTCTGTATATTGTTGTGGTATGGCCATAACTAAAATACTACCAACTGTTATATATATTTCTGGAAATATGTTTACTTTTTCGCGAGAAGCAATGAACCATCCAACAAAAATCATAAAAAGTATATAGATATGCCTACCTACAATAATTGTAATGTACGACATTGTTGAAAAATATCTATGTATCAAAGTACCTGGTGTATGACCATATGATAAGTTTTCAATGAAGTAAACTTTAATCAAATCCACCAAGCCACCAGAAAAAAGAAAGAAAAGAATAATTATGAAGCTAATGGAAGCAAAACCATAAAAAGCTGGTAAAAATTTATTTTTTATGAATTCTCTAAAATTCATTTTATTTACTGAATGGACACTTAGTAAAAGAAAGAAAACTAAAAATGGTCCCGCCATTGAATATTTATTCCAAAAAACAATGGCAAAATTTAACCCCAATAAAAATAAATATCTCTCGTTAATTTCTAACAAATCGTGATTAAAACGAATGATGACATAAAACAAAAATAAAACTGAGGTGAAAGCGAATTCTTCTGGGGCTCCCCCTAGATTGAACGTGCTATTTCCAATCAAAATAATTGGACCTATCAAACTATACCATTCATTTTGACGTGAAGATTTTCCGATCACTTGCAAAATACGATACGTCAAAAAATAAACAATGAGAAGATTAATCAGTTCTATAAAAAATACACCGAAAAAGCTATTCCCTTTAATTAAGGAAGCAAATGAAAACAAGAAATATAAAATCGGTCCCCGCTGATCTACTAGGTCTTTAAAGGGAATTATTCCGTGCGTTAAAGCTCTTCCCATTGTTAACATAGCATTGGTATCATCCCATGGATTAGTAACATAAATGGGAGAGCTTCCAAGCGCAAATATACTACCTAAAAAAATAAAAAACAGTGGGAGAGCAAATCTTTTAATTTTACTTATATTAATTTTCATCATTGTCCTCTCTCATTAAATTACTTTGAACGATAAATCGTGGCCTTTTTTTAGTATTGTTAAAGATTTTCCCTAGGTACTCTCCAAAGATAGATAATCCAATTAATTGTGCACCGCCTAAGAACCAGATAGAAAGCATCAGAGATGACCACCCTTGCACAGTATCACCCCAGAAATGCTGGGCCACAGTATACACAAACATTCCCAAAGAAACTAACATTGAGAACACACCCAAGAAAAGAACAAAGCGCATTGGAGCCATTGAGAAAGAAGTAATTCCATCCCAAGCTAACCCAATCATCTTACGTAATGGATACTTGGTTTCGCCTAACTCACGTTCTTTCCGCGAGTAGTATACATTCGTACTTGGAAAACCGATATCAGGTACAATTCCACGCAAGAACAAGTTTCGTTCAGAATAGCTCAGTAATTGTTTAACAACACGCTTAGAAGTAAGACGGAAATCAGCAGCTTGTGGAACCATCTTCACACCTAAGTTATCCATCAATTTGTAGAACGAACCTGCAGTCTGTCGCTTAAAGAAAGTATCCGTCTTCCTTGAATCACGCACTCCGTACACAACATCGTATCCGTTCTGATAGGCCTTCATCATGTCAACGATTGCCCATGGGTCATCCTGTAAATCAGCATCAATAGTAATGAATACATCACCATATTGATAAGCCTCCGAAAGTCCACCAACGATAGCGTTTTGGTGACCGAAATTGCGACTAAAATTAATACCGGTCACGAAAGAATTCTCGTTTGAAAATTAAACGATTTGACTCCAAGTTCGATCCTTAGAACCATCATTAACAAACAAAATTCTACTTTCTTTGGCTGCTAGATTTTCACTAACCAGATTTTTCATCACGTCAGTTAAAACACTAACTGATTTAGATAAAATTTCTTCCTCGTTGTACGCGGGAACAACAATGATTAATCGATTATTTTCCTTCTCCAATTTCAGATCTCCCCCTTTTTTCTCTTTAACCATTTTACCAAAATGTAATAAACAGTTACTACAAACGCAATCGCATTAATTAGGTATGCTACGCATTCAATCAAACTATGCTTCCGCTGAATGATGATTTTCTTTGTATCATTTGTTGTTTCAACAACGAATTGCTTATTTGAAGCAATTTGGAAGCGCAAAGCGTGCTTATTTTGATCTGTAACTAAATAGTCACCATGGTAGTGCAAAAATGGCAAAATTACTTTTCCTTGACCAAAACTTCCGTTGTAACGTATTCCATTTGAAGCAGACTGGTATGACGTATTTACAAGGACGTGAGATTCTTTTTCAACGTGGTGTAATAACAAATCTTCACTCAAATCGAATTGCTTAGGTAGGTAATCAAAAGCCCCAAACGTTTCCCAATACTTAGTTAGGTTATCAAGTGTATTAGATTTTGTATAGAAAGTAACTCCTGATCCCATAACTGGTAGTTTATGATTTACTGAAGGTACGTAATTGACTTCAGAACTTGTTGCTCGAATCTGATTCAACCAGTGCTTACGAGCGCCAGTAAACAAAGTGAACAAGCTAATCAATACTAATCCAACCAAAAGAATTTTTTGCACTCTTTCCTTCTCTACTGCTTGTTGAATCATCATAACCAAGACAATAGTCAAAACAAAGATAGCAACCGCAAACACACGGTGTGGGAATTGAATAGTACCGAGTGCAGTGTGGTAAATTGGCTTCCAAACGTAATACGTCCCTGCTAATGTAAGGGCAACCCCAGTAACATAAGACAGCTTTAAATTAATAGTGATTTGCTTATTAAAGAGTAAAAAGAAACCGACAGCGACAGCGAGTAACGCAATCAATCCAACTGTGTTTGAAAAGAACGAATAGGAAGCCGAAATCATTTCCTGTGCTCTTGGCGCAGCCCAGTAACTGAGCGATTCGTAGGGTTGTGGACTCGTTAAATCATTGTTCAATGAATTGTAAAGGAATGGTATCAAGAACCCCGCTGACAACCCAATTGCCCATAATGCTGCAACAGCCATTTGCACAATGAGGTTCAATCGATTATGTCCAAAGATAAAGACAATCACTGCAAAGATTGCGGTGTAGGCAATTAAAATGGCAAACGAAAGCACGTGACAGTTTAACATCAGAGCGAAACCAATGGCGAGTGGCCAAATGATACTCCAGTCAATTCTTTTAGTTTCGTCGTTCTTAAACAAGAACTGTTTGGAAACCCGATATAGTCCAAGTAACACCAAGGGCATAAATGACATCGCCCAAACTTCACCAAACAACCACTGTTGAATGGTTTGTGTAACGAGTGGGGTTGCAGTTGTGTATAGGAAAGCTGCAATATCAGCGTTGAAATTAGTTAATCCCACCTTCTTAGCAACGAAGCGGCCAATACCATACTGAACCATAAATTGTAACCAAAGCAGCACGTAAATAGCTGGTACTCGTGGAAAAATGAAGAGCAAGAAAGCTCCTACATAATTTGGTAGCGATGGGTACATTGCGATGACATTACTACCAATCTGGTTGGCAGAATAAGTAGAAATGGTTGGAAAGAAATTCCCGTGCTGAATATTACGGTACAATTCGTAAATTCGATTGTAATGGAATTGCTGATCGGCCCCAAAGTAAAGAACGTTTCCGTGTCCCACCATCAGAAGGAGTGCCGCAAAAACAGCCCCAACAAAAAAGAATCCGGGCAACGCAGGGATTCTTGTCAACCATGTCTTAAATTTGTTCAAAGTTTTTTCAACAAGCATAATTTTTATAATTTAACTTACTTTTCTTCTTTAGCAATAAAGATTGGACGGTTCTTCGTTTCCATAAAGATGGCCGCGATGTATCGGCCAATAATTCCAAGGCTCAACATCTGGATTCCACCAATAAAAAGCATAATGGTTACCATTGAAGGCCAACCAGCTACTGATGTGTTTGAAATCAATGCGCGAATAACAATGAAGATTCCTGCTAATATTGAAGCTCCAAAAGAGACCAAGCCGAGGAACGTAACGATTGTCAGTGGCATTGTTGAGAAGGAAACGATTCCCTCAATGGCATACTTAGCCAATGACCAGAACGACCATGAGGTATTTCCAGCTACACGTTCACGGTTTTCAAATGGAATATACTTTGTCTTGAAGCCAACCCAGGTAAAGATTCCCTTAGAGAAACGTTGATTTTCAGACATCGAAAGAATAGCATCGACCATTTGGCGAGACATCACACGGTAATCACGTGCTCCATCGACTAAATGCGTCTGAGAAATCTTATTCATCCACTTGTAGAACTGTGCGGAGAACCATGACCGAATCTTCGCCTCACCCTTTCGATCCGCACGTCGTGTTCCGACAGCATCGTATTCGCCTGATTGAACAGCCGCTAACATTTCGGGCAATAATTCTGGTGGATCTTGCAAATCAACATCCATGACAGCAACATAATCACCTTGCGCTTGTTTCAAGCCAGCGTACAGTCCAGCTTCTTTCCCAAAATTCCTTGAGAATGAAACGTAGTGAACGTGATCATCTTTAACAGATAGGTCACGCAAGATAGTTAGCGTTTCATCAGTAGAACCATCGTCGATAAAATGAAAGTCAATGTCGACAGTTATTTGTGGCTTCACCTCTTGAATCGCGTCGTAAAACATTGAGATGGTATCTTCTTCATTGTGTACAGGAACAACCAATGAGAGTCTGTTTGCTTTGATTTTTTGGGTCATTATTCTCTCCTGAAAAAACGAGACTAGTTCTAAGCCTTCCCGATTATAACCTAACTCACGCTACCCGTGTGTAAATTGTTTGATAAATAATACATGTTTTAGTGTTTTTTACAAATTAACTAAAATAGATATTGATTGATTTTCATTTTCTTTAAGATTACGAAAATGATTAATGGTCCGATCATTCCAGCCAAGAGCCCTACGGTCAAAACGAAAGGTAAGGCCGTTAATCCTAGTTTCATTAGGAAAACGCGAGATCCCGCCGTAAAGATGATGTGCAGAACGTAGATGGCCATTGAGTTACGACCAACAAAATCAATCCAAGAATGCTTCAATAACTTTGATAAGTTAATTAAGAAAGCGATACCAGACATTGCAACGAAAAATGATACGAACGTTGTCAATTCCTGGTTAGCTGGCAACATAAAGTAGACGACGTTTAATATGACTGCTGCGATAAAACTTGGTAGTAGCTTAATTTGATTTAATTGATCTTGCTGTTCCAAAACAAAGGTTCCGGCCACGAAGAAAATCAAGTGGTAGAAGATTCGCCATACTTCCCATGTGTGCAGCCATGGAGACAACAAGAACAGGATGAATGAGAAAACAAACAGAACTTTCTTGCCCATTTTCATGACGTTTACAGCCAAATAGTAAATCAAGAAAATCCAAAATAAATCGTACAAGAACCAGAATTGCGCGTATGGCATCCATGGAAGTGTGAATGCATTTGAAAGCCCCTGTCCGTTATTTGTATTCTTCGCAACGGCTTGCATCACAACAGCCTGGAAGATTCCCCAAATGAAGTATGGAATAATTAAGGTACGAATCTTCTGCCAAACAGCTGTTTTAGCGGCACGTTTCCCCCACTTAACTGCAAATATACCTGATAAGAAGAAGAACAGCGGCATGTGCGTTGTATAGATAACACTATGTTGAATACGGTAGTTCAACGTATCAGACCAAAGGCCGGCATCATGTGCTCCTAAAAGCACGTGCCCGTATACAACAAGTAAAATTCCAACGGCTTTCGCAACGTCAACCCATTCAATTCGCTTTGGCTTTTGCGTATCCATGTCCGACTCTCCTTCTCTCCCTCAGTCAGTGAATTCTGAAATCATAATCTTATGTACAGCAGCTAAACAGCTGCTTTAATGTTTTACTTCACATCGTCGTGTGCGAAGTTGAAATCATCATCGATACCGAATTCTTCACGAACCGTGTTTAACGCATCGTTGAACACCTGATCCATGTCGAAGTAACGGTACTTACCCAAACGACCACCGAACATCACTTCAGGAGCGTTTTCACGCGCTTCCTTCACGTATTGCTTGTACAACTCCGTGTTCTTTTCATTGTTCACTGGGTAGTAAGCTTCCTTCGTGCGGTCCCAATCTTGTGGGTATTCACGCGTAATGATTGTCTTCCCTTCGTCAGCCAATCCATCGAAGTGCTTCCATTCCATTTGACGAGTGAATGGTGTGTCGGCATCCGTGTAGTTAATAACGGCATTTCCTTGGTAGTTATCAGAATCGATTGTTTCGGATTCAAAGCGAAGTGAACGGTATTCCAATTCACCATGCTTGTAATCAAAGAATTGGTCAATCATTCCCGTGTACAAGACACGTGGGAACTCAGCCAAGAATTCGTCCTTGTGGTCGAAGAAATCAGTGTCAGTCAACACATCAATCAAACCGTTTGAACGTTCAACCATGTTTTCAAAGATCTGTGTGTAACCACCAACAGGAATCCCTTGATAACGGTGGTTAAAGTAGTTGTTATCGTAGATGAAACGAACTGGCAAACGCTTGATGATAAAGGCAGGCAATTCCGTTGCCTTACGTCCCCACTGCTTTTCAGTGTAACCCTTAATCAAAGCTTGGTAGATGTCTGTACCAATCAATGAGATGGCTTGCTCTTCCAAGTTACGTGGCTGACGGTCACCCAATTCCTTCAACGCTTCAGCCTTTTGTTCTTCAATCTTGGCCTTCGCTTCAGCTGGCGTCTTCGTACCCCACATTTGGTAGAAGGTGTTCATGTTAAATGGTAAATTGAAGAGCTTACCGTTATAGTTTGCAACCACTTGGTTTTGGAATCCGTTGAATTCGGCGAACTGACGAACGTAGTCCCAAACCATCTTGTTATCCGTGTGGAAGATGTGGGCACCGAAATCGTGAACCGTGATTCCGTTTTCAACGTGCGTGTGCGTGTTTCCACCGATAAATGAACGCTTTTCGACAACAAGTGACTTCTTACCACGCTTGGCAGCTTCGTAAGCAAACGTCATTCCGAAGGGGCCAGCCCCAACAATCAAGTAGTCGTAGTTTTTAGTGTTAAATTTGTTAGCCATTAGAAATGTACCTTTTTCTTTGAATTTGGGAAGAACTTACGCTTTAAGAACTGTGTTCCTTTATCAATCCAGTTCGTCTTTTCAAGCGAAACGACTGGCAATTCAGCGTATGAATATCCTTTTGTTTTTAACCAAGTATCCATGAGACGTTCAGAAAGAAAACCAAACACTCGAAGATCCTGTCCTTCAAGTGTTGATAAGTCGACTCTTTCTTCGACTTTATCCAAGACTCCGAAAAGAAAAGCCGCATAGTCATCGAACGTTTCCTGCTTCATCACGAACATGTTGAAAAGATGAGCCTTCGTGGACTTTTCCATCTCTTGAAATGCCGGATAAAAATCCGGAAAATCATTTTTTATCACATCCTCCATGATGAAATATGGCTCATTTGCATGGGCATGCAAGTAATGATTACGTTGATTTTCAATAAAGTAGTTACGCGCTTTAGGTAAAAGGACGTCGTGGTCCCGGAGAAGATATTCCAACTGAACCTTCGTTAAACGTGCTTTAACATCATGCGATGCCTTATTTCCAAAGTAACGTCGATAATGCATTAATCCCACTAAGTCTGAGTTTGAATTCTTCCACGCCCAGTAAATAGCAGTTAACTCATTAAAGTTTGGATTCTTATTAGAAATATTAATTCCAGTATCATCACGGAGATAACCATCTGGAATTTTTTCTCGCAATGCAGATCCAACCATGATTGGTTGGTAACAGCCATCTTGAGGTATGTCGTATTCTTTATGTGTTGCGACATATACTGTCATTAGCTAAGCTCCTTTTCCAATCGCAAGACGTGCTTTCGATAGAAGAAAAACATTAAGAGATAAGGCCATAAGAAGACCTGAATAACAAAGATGGATGAGAAGGCTGCCAATACGATCATCGTAATGAAAGCAGTTAGCATTCCCCTATTCCATGCCAATTGACTATCATCCATCAAACTTGTGTTCAATCGATGTTTCATGAGGTTTGTTCGAGCAACCAAGCGCAGAAGCAGCCACATTGCCGGAATCATGACGATCACACCAAACGATGCGAACCATCCGAGCAAGTCAGACAGATTGGGGTAGCCAAATTGTGAATAAATATGTTCAAACTCGAAGTTGTGAGTTGTAAATTCTGGAACGTTTTGAAGCGTAAAGAAGGATGTGAATCCATAACCCACACCCTGAATAGGATGCGTTAGGAAGGTCAGGAACAAACCAATTGTTCCTCCCAATCGATTATCGGTTCCGCCCTTTGCAAACAAGAACTGGTTCAACAAGTGCTGCACTGCATGAACCTTAAGGTAGGCAATACCCAGCAGCACAATCCCAGCAAGCATCAAAACGATTAGCGTCACTCGACTCTTGCCCTTAGACCAAACAATCCAAAGCACATAGGCAACGACAGCAGTTAAAATACCAGTTGTTGTCTTTGCGAGAAGCAATGTTCCAAAAATAATAGCTACCAAAATGACATTTAACATTTTCTCGGTATTGGCACTTTTCACTTTGTCCCAAATCTTAGCACCTGAAGATAGCACACCTATCAGAGCAGGAAGAAAGACGACACCGATAAAGTTAGCAAGGAATGCCGCTTCGGGTTCGAATCCATTTACTCGTCCCTGCGTTACGGCATATGATCCCTTTTTATAGAAGTCATAGGATTCGCCATGAACGCGCCAGTGACGCTCGAAAAGACCCGCTAAATGATTGACATAGCCTTCGATACTCTTCATATGAGTGAGTGTCGCAACCAACTGAGGGAAGATAACGAAGACGAAGTAAACCGCAAGAGCAATTAAACCAGACTTCAAGAACGACTTTTCTTCTGATTCGTTCGTCACGGTCAGCTGAATGACAGCCCAAGCAACATAAACCGTAATCGTCCAACTCGCCAACATGATGACGGAATGTAGTAACCCAGAAGTTAAAACCGTATCCCCGGTTTTACCGTATGAGTAAGCCATCGCAAAAAGCTGCACAGCCCAGAAAAAAGAACCCAATCCCAAAGCTAGCTTTGAAGGAATGATGTCCTTGATTCTTGTCGGGAAACGAAACAACTGAATCAGGATGACTGCTACGAAGAATGGAAACGCAATCATTGCCGTTGTTTCAGCGACCGAACTTGTATAATTCTTCGAAAAGAATGTGATTGGTAAAAGAAAATTCACCATAGGATTTACTTACCCTTGTTTCTTTGCCAACTTGTAATTAGACCAGATGCCCGTTACCAATACCGTAAACATCGCAACAACGAGACCGAATGCCGCACCAAAGATTGTCATCTTCTTGGTAGACTTTGATCCAACTTCCTTCACGTCAGAGCTGTTTGCTTTTGACAATAGCTTTTGTTGTCCCATGTCTGGGTAAAGGCTTGGAGCTACTTGGCTGTATACTTCAGCGTATGTGTTAGCCAATGCCTTTGCCTTTGCAACGGTGTTGCTATTTGCTTCAAAATTCAACATCAACGTTTCAGTTGGGTTTTCAACTGAAACTGCTGACGTGATTTCGTCAGTGGTCATCTTAAATGGCAAAGCCTTCTTAACTGAAGAAACAATGGCATCATCTTTTGCCAACTTCTTGTACGTGTCAATCAACGCCTTATCTGCGGAAAAGCGTGAGTTAGGGTCCTTCACGTTGGTGTTATCCTTTGCAATAATCACCGTACGTGAAGCAGCGTAGTTGGTATTCTTCTTAGCTAACTTTGAGCCAGCAAAACCAGCACCGGCAAAAAGAATCATCACTAAGACAATAACCCAAGAAAAACGCCAGAAGCGCTTCATCATATCTGTAAATGTAAATTCCATTATTTTCTCCTCTACTTATCGACACCTTTTAGAAAGCGCCATCCCCTTTGAAAATCGCAATAACCGTCAAAAACAAAATCTTGAAGTCCAAACCAAGGTTTGCTCGATCAACGTAGTCGAGCTCAATCTGTGCGCGTTCAGGATACCCAATATTTGAACGTCCCGAAGCCTGCCAGAGGCCGAAGACTCCTGGCTTAACAGACAAAAACTCTTCAATTCGTTCTTCATCACCATACTCAACGAGTTCAGTTTCAACTACGGGGCGCGGACCAATGATCGACATGTTCCCAATCAACGTGTTCCAGAACTGTGGCAGTTCATCTAAAGAGGTCTTTCTTAAGATGGCCCCAATCTTTGTAATTCGTGGATCTTCCTTTGTTGGCAGCTTGTAGCCGTTTTCAACAAACTTTGCATAGAGTTCATCGTTGGAACGAAGAATCTCGTCAGCATTATCGACCATTGATTGAAATTTATATATTTTAAAGCGTTTTCCATAACGGCCAACTCGTTCTTGGCTATAGAAAACGTGAGAAGTTCCTTCCGCGAATTTAATCCAGAGCGCAATCAGTAAGAACAATGGTGATAAAAACACCAAGGCACAGGCTGATACGACGATGTCTAAGATTCGCTTGGGAAAGTGATAGAACAGCATTCTTTTCATGTTCCATCCTCCGATTATTTATTTGTACACGACTGTTAATTATACCAGACTGCTATTTAACGCGAAAGGAAACGCGTTTACACAGCATCGTTAATATTGGCGCTCTCAATAGGACCAACATCACAACATAAGTTACGAATCCAAGCGTTCCCTCCACAAGCGTAGATGTGAATCCAATACTGTGGCTTTGAACGTATTGACTAACAACAAAGTACATCACGGTACCGGCAACGAGGTAACGCCATATTCCAGTAAAGTGTCCAAGAACCGACATATCTTTACGCGTGACAACAAGCTGGTAAGCAATGACTGCGAATTCAGACAAAGCAGTCGCAATTGCAGCTCCTGCGACCCCCCAGAGATAGATCAATGGGAAGTTCAAAATCACGTTTAGTATGGCACCAAAGGTCACGGACCAAGTGAAATCATGCAAACGCTGCGTTGGTATCAAGAACTGATTACCAATGACGTTTGACCAACCAATAAAGACAATGATTGGTGTCAGCAAAACTAGAGCTACTCCGACATCCCCCCAGTTCTTTCCCAAGAACCAAAGCATAGCGGTAGGACCCAAGGCCGCAATTCCAGCCGCAATGGGAATAGCAATCGCTGAAACAAAGTCCATTGAGGAATGAATCGCAGCCTTCATTTTATCGTGTTCACCAGCAGCAAAATGCGCCGACATTCTGGGCAGCATCACCAATCCGACTGAAGTAACGAGGGCTAAACAAACCTTGATGATTTTATCAGCGTTATCATATACCCCGGAGGTCGCCGTTGCACCAGTGATAAATGGCAGCATCGTCTTATTTAGCTGCAAGTATACCTGCGTGGCAATCGTTGGTAAGAACATCAGGAAAACCGGCTTCCAATGCCCTTTTAAATCTAGCTGGCTAAACTTTGGCCAGCTGAACTTTCCAAGCAAGTATAGCCACATGGAGAGGTTCCCAACAACCTGTGAGATAGCCAATAACAAAATATAGGCACCGACATCACCCGGTTGCTTGACCAAGATGAAGATCAACACGGTCATCATGATTTTAATCATCATGTTTCGAAGAACCGTCTTACGGAAGTCTTCCAATCCCATGAAGTACCATGAGATATCAAAAATTCCTGAGAAGATGACCCAAATCTGGTACCACAAGAACAATTCGTTATTGTGGATACGAGTGTTGAGGGCCCCACCACCGTAGATAAAGCCCACGTATAGAATCAAAGCAACCAGACCAGCAATGAAGTGGATGATTTGAATTTCCCAGAATTTTTTCTGACGTTTTTCCTCATTATCATGTACATAAGCAATTTCTCGCGAACCGTACGTCACGATACCCAGTGACGCGATTAATAAGAAATATGTGACAAGGGAATTTGTCCAAGAAGCGATTCCAACCGCTTCTTTTCCCAAAACACGTGCCAAGTATGGCAGCGTCAAAATTGGGACAATGATATTTAATAGCTGATAAGCAGCGTTATATAAGTAATTCTTAGTAACTTGCATAAGCATTCACTTTCATCATTTTTATCAGTCGTGCTGTGGCTGAGATTTAAATGTCTTTCCTGTCGTCGTCAACGCACCAGGAGACAGAACACGGTCGTTAATAACCTTAGTCTTGTGTCCATCCAATTTAAGGAGGTAACTTGGTGCAAAGGTGCGACTATTTTGGAAAGAGGTGATGATGATTTCATCATTCTTAATCTTTTCAGGCTTTACTGGTAGGTAGGCATAGGTAAAGTATGGATCTTGCTGTGCCCCTTGAAGGACGAGGCCATTTCCATTCAACGGTTTGTATTGCCCATTGATTCCATCGTCAGAAACATAACCAAAGAGGTAAGTCTTCTTAATGGTGTAAGGGTGTTGATAGACAGATGAATAACCATCCCCAAAGAAACAAGTGAAGAAATACCACTTCCCCTTATATTCGAAAAGGTTTGGACGTTCAATCATGTCATAAGAAGCATTAGCAGTAAGGATAGGATTCAAAACCTTTTTAACGGTAAAGTCCTTGTTCAACTCCAACTTTCCATGCGCTGCATTGGCCATGTAAATACGATCGTATTCCGCCTGGGCAGCAGGATTCTTCAAACGGTTCGTTTCGTTTTCAAACTCTTTTTGATTACCGTAGTAGTCGGCATTCAAGAAGTTGTTTTCACCTTGAGGGTGGAAATCAGTCCCGGTGTTTCCTTCGAAAGTCAGGTAATAGCGGTTCCCATCCTTCACAAAATGAGGATCACGCATCGCAAAGGAGTCCCCGACACTACGGTATCGAGTGGCCTGCTTTGCCGTTTGGTAAATCTTTCCATCCCCTGTGAACAAAGTCTTGTGATCACTAGCTTTTTCATGATTAATCGTCAAACCAGACGACCAGTCTTTTCCTTGTTTAGGTTCTAATTGGATTTTCGCTGTTGTCAACGCTTGCCCTTGGTCACCTCCACGAGGCATGGCATTCGTGTAGAAAACACGCAGCGTGCTATCATTCTTATCCATCAAGTAGGATGATCCTGACCATTCACTGACAATTGAATCGAGGCATTCATCCTCTTTGTTCTTATCGCGACCCTCTCCAAAGGTTGCAAAAACATCCCCTAAGTATTGCCAGCTTGAGATATCCTCATTCTTATCGGAAATCTTTTGGGCATAGAGACCAATCTTAGCGCCATGACCATCGTCACGACGTCCAAGGCTAGTTAAAGCCATTTGCAAACGGTAGCCGTGAAAGTTAGCTACGGTGCCATCAGGTGTCGTCACAGGCCATGAATCCCACGCAACAACCTTATCGTATTGCCCCGTCTTTGGGTTGTATTGCTTTGATGATGGGATGTCAGAACTTATCAAATCCGTTTTTGACAAGTCCGGTGCACGGAAATCATTTGTGTCTTTATGCTTATTTTGAATACCTTCTATCGCCAAGCGAGTCATGTGAGCAGGTTGAGCATTTTCTTGCTTTTTTACTTCCGCTTTGATGCTTTTTTCTTCTTGATGCTTCTGGTGTGAATCAAATGAGTAATATCCTCCAGCAATTGCAGCGATTCCTGCAAGATGCAAGAGAACAATCGTACTCTTTTTCATTCGCTTCTTAGTTTTAAAATGACGAGGCATAATAGATCCTTTAAATAGAGTATTGGTGGTCTTGTTCATTTTATAGACAATAAACCTAACTATTCCATTCTACAGGAAAAGCGATTTCAAAATGATTAAGTCTTAACTAAATTTAACAAAATAAAAAAGCCCAGCTTAATACTGAGCTTTTGACTTTAAACAATTCTTCTAAGATATGGAATCTTTTTAATCAACCAAACAAGAATAACTGAAATGGCCCATACAATAATTGGCATCACTAGAATGTGCCACCATGACCTTGGCATTAGGATGTTATTCTGCTCAAGACTTTCGATAAAGAAGTAGTGGATAACGTAAACCCCTAGCGAGGCCCCAGCTAATCGCTTCAGCAGACCTTGCATTTTTATTGAAGGGATCCATTCTGAAAAATGGTTTTGGAAGAACACGAAGACACCGGCTGACCACAAGAATCCAAAGATCCCCCAGATGTTATAAACTTGACGTTGGAACTCTCCCCGGTGCTTTGATAAGACGACTGTCAAAACAATCATAATCAAAGCTGAAACAACTGCAGCAACGTAAAGAATTCGTGCCCATTTTTTTGACAGCGGAAAATGCTTCAAATACCACCCCAAAATGAAGAATCCAATGGATCCGCTGAATCCGATACTGAGCCCTCCTGACAGTAACGTGTCGGGTTGTTGACGCATTGAATAGTAATAGCTGACCAATTCAACAAAGACGATGTTTAAAACAAGTAAATACTGTACAAGCTGCTTTTGCTTATCGACCGTTATCTTACTCAACAATGGCACAGATAAGTAGAAACCAATGATGAAGTAGAAATACCAAAAAATTGGTTGAATCCCGTTATGCATTAAACCGTCAAACAACTGACTGTATGTTCGTAATGAAGTCCATGAAAGATGCCAATTTTGACTGTTTTCATAGACAAACCAAAGCACTGACCATGTCATAAATGGTATTCCTACGCGTCGTAGTCGCTTTAAGAAAAAGGTTTTAGTATCTTCTCGATCACGATAGTCAAGATTATTTGCTCCAGACAACATAAAGAAGATTGGAACAGCAAAAATGAAGAGCACTTGAATCAAAACTGAGACATCCCAGCGATGGTCCATTGCATTGGAAAAAGCATAGCTTGATCCATGAAGCATAACTACTGCAAAAGTAGCTAAAATATTCAATACATCCATGTAGTAATAACGTTTCATGTAAACCTCTGTTGCTAATGATTCGCATCATTAATTTAATCTTCTTACATTCTACCCGATTTTGCTCCGAAAAAGAAAAACACTGCTAAAACTAGCAGTGTTTTTTCATCAACTTAGATTAACGAAGATAGAAGCCACCGTCGTTTCCAAAGTTATAGGTCTTCCCATCAATGGTTTGAATACCTTCAACAGCACGACCTTCAGAGTTTGTCCAGTAGGTCATTCCCCAGGCATGACGCCACCCTTCGTTCTGACGAACACCATCGATAAACCAGTAGAAGGTTCCCATGTAGAAACGGAATCCAGTGAACAGTTGTCCGTTTTCATACCAGCGGTATCCACCATTTTGGTTTGAACCATCATAAAGGTATCCGGAAACTGGTCGCTCGTAGTATGAGTTATCAGTTCCAAAGTTATGAACCTTGCCATCAATGATATGTGTTCCTTGAACGGCACGGCCAGTTTCATCCGTGTAATAGGTCATTCCCCACGCCTGACGCCATCCAGCATTCTGACGAACTCCGTCGACAAACCAGTAGTATGTTCCCATGTAGAATCGGAAGCCGGTAAAGAGCTTTCCATCTTCATACCAACGGTATCCACCGTTTTGGCTAGAACCATCGTACAAGTAACCAGAGGAACGCATGTAGAAGGAGCCATCGTTTCCAAAGTCAAAGACTTGACCATTGATGTTTCGAATTCCTTGAACGGCACGGCCATCAGCATCGGTGTAGTACCAACGTCCCCAGGCTTCACGCCATCCTTCGTTTTGACGAACACCCTTAACGAACCAGTAGTAAGTTCCCATGTAGTAACGGAATCCAGAGTATACGTGTCCATTTTCAAGCCAGCGCCATCCAGCTAATGTATTCACATAGCCATTTTGGCTAGGCAATGAATAGTTCGTATAGTTGGCACGGAAGTTGTTGTTTGGATTTTGATTAATGGCGTCGGTGATCTTTTGACCGATTTTCTTGTACGAATCATTTGTTGGATGCACACCGTCGGGCATTGTTTCATGGTGGTTGTCGTTCGTTACAACACCGGCATCAATCACCGTTACACCCAAGTTGTGTCCCAAACGAGTCAGCACATCCTTCAATTGATTGAGTGAGAAACCATCGTTTCCAATCCAATCGTTGTTACGGCCTTCAGGGAATTCACCTTGAGGCAATAAGATGTAAATCTTGATGTTTGGGTTAGCTTCATGAATACGACGCAAGCTATTTTGGTAGATATCAGCGATGGTATTCAAGTTAAGACCCATACCATAATTGAGGTCGTTAACACCCAAGGCAATGACAATTTCGGAGGCGTTTTGGAATGAAGGATCAGCACAGACTTGATCCGTCATCCAAGTCATATCACTACCAATTTGCGTACCTGAATAAGCGGAAGTGTTCTTGTACAACTTCTTCAAATTCTGAGCAGCGTAGTAATCATAAGAACGTGAACCATCGTTGTAAGGGTTCCAACCAACCGTTGTTGAATCACCGAATCCCCAAAGAATACCATTCTTAGCCTTTGCATGTCCCTCCTGATCAGAGTGATACGGCACACCGTTCAATTCAAAGTCAGCGGACTTCTTCAACTTATAGTTTTCGAAGTAGAACTCATCCCCGTTAATCGTCTGCAAGCCATTAACCGAGACACCGTCTAATCCGAAGTAGTACGTGTAACCATTTTGATCATTTTCAAAAACGTTATTGGCACGCACACCATCAATGTAGTACAAAAAAGCACCGTTTTGATAAGGTTCAAATCCCTGCTTTGCAGTCAAAACACCTTTATCATTTGAAGCGTACAACTTGTGGTCGATACTTTGTTCAGACTTGGTTACCTTGAAGTCATCATCGAAGTGGTACAACTTATCTTGGATGGTGACAAAGCCCTTTACAGCATTCCCATCATTATCGAAATAGTAGTCACCATTCCAGTCATTTTTTAACAGCTGTCCGTTGCTTTGAACATAAGTATAACCTTCGTGGTTAGCCTTTTCCTGCAAACCAGTGGTTACTTCTGTCGTTGTTGTAGTTGGTTGTTCAACCGTTGTTTCTAAGTTAGCTGAAACTTCGCTAGCTTGACTTACTGCCATTGTTCCAGCAACAGCCGCAATCAACAGACCAGACATAGCCCAGTTCTTGCCGCTCTTGTACATTTTAATCCGCATGGGATTCTCCTTTAATTATCTTTTAGTACGCAAAAAGCCACTACCTCAGTAGTGGCTGATTGGATTAACGCAAGTAGTACGTTCCGTCATTACCGAAGTTATAAGTTTTTCCGTCGATGACCTGGATGCCCTGCATGGCACGCCCTTCAGCGTTCGTCCAGTAAGTCATTCCCCAGGCATGGCGCCATCCTTCGTTTTGGCGTACACCATCAACGAACCAGTAGTAAGTTCCCATGTAGTAACGGAACCCTGTAAAGAGTTGTCCGTTTTCATACCAACGGTACCCACCGTTTTGGGATGAGCCATCATGAACGTATCCAGATACTGGACGTTCAAAGTAAGAATTGTCATCACCGAAGTAGTGAAGCTTTCCATCAATGATTTGACTACCTTGAACGGCACGTCCATCTTGATCCGTGTAGTACTTCATTCCCCATGCTTCACGCCAACCAGCGTTTTGACGAACTCCGTCAACGAACCAGTAGAACGTTCCCATGTAGTAACGGAAACCAGTGAAGAGTTGTCCGTTTTCATACCAGCGGTAACCACCGTTTTGCGATGATCCATCATGAAGATATCCAGAAGAACGCATGTAGAATGAACCATCGTTACCAAAGTCAAAGTCTTGACCATTGATGTTCTGATGTCCTTGTACGGCACGACCTTCTGAATTCGTGTAGTACCAACGTCCCCAGGCTTCGTGCCATGAGCTATCGGAACGAATACCATTTTCGAACCAGTAGTACGTTCCCATGTAGAAGCGGAACCCAGTGAATGGCTGGTTGTTTTCCATCCAGCGCCATCCGAGTCCAGGAACAAAGACGAATCCTTGATACATTGAAGCCATACCTGAGTAATCAATGGACATGTCAAAAGTTCCAGTTACACCGTTAACATGGGCGTTATCCGTCCACTGCCACATTCCATAATCTGTGTTCCAAAGACGATCAGCTGAAGGCTGGTCAGGATATGAAGCAATCCAAACACGGTTCTTAGGTAAGAATGAACGGTCGATGTTGTAACTTGCGTATGTGTAAAGGGCAGTGTTGCCAAATCCACGTGAGTGCAATTGGTCGTTGAAGACACGAGCATTCTTTGAAACATTATCTCGTACCATGGATTGGTCTTCAACGTCATCAATAAGCAAATCTGTCTCAGCAAATCCCAGATTACGTGCTGCATTCGCGAAGTAGTTTGCTTCACGACGAGCCTCGTCTTCGCTATGGTAACGAGCAAAGTGGTACGCGGAAACCTTCAAACCGGCAGCACGAGCATTGTTAACTTGCGTACGGGCGTATGAGTTTACATAGTTATCGCGTTCCGTCAACTTAACAATCACACCACGGACACCCGCGGCCTTCATTTTGTTGTAATCATCTACTGAAAGGTTACCTTGGTAAGATGCCACATCAACGACATCCATTCGAGGATGGTTTCCTTGACCCGCAACCATGTATGGCCCCTGGGCTGAAACAATATCCCCGTTCATTTGGTTAGCTGCAACTCCGAAAACGGAAAAGGCAGCTAAGGTAAGCATTGCGTTTTTTAAGTTCATAAATATTAAATCCTAATTCTTACTTGTGGAAGTTTTGTTGTGCGAAATCAACAACTGAAACACCTTGTTGGTTGGCATCGCTAACAATCTTTTCAATATCTGAAGGTGCCCACTGATCGACTGGAAAACCTGCGTTCTTCAATTGCGTTTCAGCATCATCAATCGTTGATTGTGTCACTTCAGGACGTACCGTTCCTTGTCCACCAAAAGCTGGTCCAGCCTTCGTTGTTGAAGAAGAAGTACTTGCTTTCTTGCTTTGTGATTCCTTAGTAGCGGAAGTACTTTGCTTGCTTTGTTCTTGCTTTGCATTATGGTTTACACCAGCCGCAAAGGCTGCGTATCCAATTCCAGCAACTGCCAACAAAGCAACCAAGGTGATAACAACTTTTTTCATTTATCTCTCCTATACTGCCATTCAAATACTCTAATCGACATTTTAATACTTATTTTATTTTACAGGAGTTTCAAAAAATTTGCAGATTTTTGTGGAAAATGAAGTAAATTTTTCCTTTTACTTAGACAATAGCGATTTTATCGAGAAGTTCTAAACGGCAATATAAAAAAGCGTTCGGATTCGAACGCTTTTTCTCAGTGGTATTTATCTTTATTATGCATCTTTCTCGTAGAAGTGAGCTTGCAGAATCCGACTCGCCAAGAAGATAGTCGAAACTACAATCAGTGTTGACATCGTGATGTCAGTCAGCCAGTGAACACCAATGACAATGCGAGCATAGGCGGACAATATTCCGATTGCCAGAGTTAGCCAGAACAAAATCTTTTGAACCATAATTTGGTTTCGCTTAACGAAGAATGGCAAATACAGGTATAGCCAACTCAAACGAGTGTGTCCACTTGGGAATGATGTAAAGCCAGTGTGGCCGTTAATTTGGAACCACTTGGTAAAAGCCTGACCATTATCAAAAACATCGATTGGCCGTGGACGTCCCCACCAAGTCTTCATACCATCAACACTTGATTGTGCAACGAATCCAACAACAATTCCCATCAACGCAACGCGCATTGAATAATCTAATTCCTTGTCACTTTGCTTAGCTACGTACTTATATGAAAATACCGCGAACATCAGCGTGCAAATAATAGAAAGAACCCAGTGTTGAATCTCGTAGGTCAACGAATCGCGGCTAGTTAAGACCATAACCGCTTCGCCTAAAGACTTCCCGCTAACTAATTCGTTGAACACGGCCATTGTGACGTAGATGTAGCTCCACAAGACATCGAACATTTCGTGTAGCGAGAGAAGGAGCAATCCTCCCGTTGCCATATACTTTGCAATACGATCGCCAATCTTACGCCAGGCAACCCAGGCTAGGAATTGCAGCGAAACAAAGTTTAAGACATTCAGCCCCTGAACTGTGTAATTCTGGATGGAAACAGCCCAAATAGATGTTTTATTAATTAGGGACGGGAAATTCCCTGATCGTATCGATAGGCAATCGTAAAGACGAATACCGAAAACACAATAAGGAAAATCATCCCAATTTTTTCAATGCGATGCATCGTGAATGGAATATTTTTAGATGAATCATTCTCGTTCATGTGCGTGTCCTTGTTTATAAAGTGATGATAATAGTTTACCAAATTTTATGGATAGAAAAATAATAAAAAAGTTCTAAAACACGATTACAGTTTTTTCTATTTTGTATTTCAATAAGAAAGAAATATAAGAACAATATTTTTTAAAGCCATTATATTGAATTAGAAATCTTAAATATCGATTTTTTCATAATCACTATATTGCTTGTTTTTTTCCGCGATTCCAGTAAGTATCAAAATGGTCTTTGACATTTAAGTATACAAATGTTTGTTCAAACATTTCTTTCAAGCCTTCAACATCCACATTACTTAAATCTGTATCCGTTTCGTACGCCACATGAGAATTCACATGCAAGCTTTTTAATAATGCTATATAAAGCAACTCGTTTCCTTCGTTCGGATTATTCTTCTTAATAAAATCAGATAAATCCCTAGGTGATTCTTTAGAGTAAACGAATCGACAATACGATTCAAAAATTCTTCTCATCGTATTCCACATAAACGCTTTTTTCTGATTATAATAAGCAAAATATAGTTCCCCCCACAAGTTATCATAAACCGTCGAGATATCTTCATTTTGATTTTCAATCTTTTTAACGACAGTTCTACTATCAGTCTTATTTAAATGAAAGAAGGCACTAGAAGATTGCTTAATTAGAGTTCCATTCCGATATGAGTCCTTGTATTGCGGCTTAGAAGGCTTCAATTGCATGTAAAAATGGATATTATGCGTCAAAATGAAAAATTGATTTTCAGAATTTTCACACATCTTTGTCATCAAATCATTTAATACCGCAATCATTAAATACTGAGAATGATCATCATTACTATCCATTAAGTCATCAAAAACAACAATATTCTTCTTATTTTTATCTGAGTTCTCGGAAATGTTATTTACGAACCAAAGAAAGGCAATTAGATTTTTTTCACCTTTACTCAATTCATGAATCGATCTTCTATGACCTTCGTATCCTTTAATTTGATACTGCCCTTTCATCTCATCTTCTTTAGGTTCTACGTAACACAACTCAAATGATTTGTTACCCATTTCTTTT
This sequence comes from Fructobacillus apis, assembly GCF_023893635.1. Lineage (GTDB taxonomy): Bacteria > Bacillota > Bacilli > Lactobacillales > Lactobacillaceae > Fructobacillus > Fructobacillus apis. Next base: position 262,491 of record NZ_JAMWYK010000001.1, read on the forward strand.
AGAATACGGTTTACTCGTTCAACCAAGACTGTTTCATTCTTAGTTTCAGCTATTAATTCCTTTTTTTCTAATGAAAGGCTAGCTGCATTTTTCTCCAAACTCACTATTATTTTCCGTTTGTCCTCAACCTCTTTTTCTTGGTGATTCAGTTCAGTCAAACAATCTCTGATTTCCTTTCGCAACAATACAGTTGTTTCCAAGTGGAGTTGGAGCTGTTTGCGATATTCGGATTTATGGTTTTCAATATCATTTGTATAACTCGTCATTCTAGAGTTTAAATCATCAATCATATTGTTAATAATTAACGAACTAGGCGGATTTTTGGGTAAATAAACGCTTAATTTTTTAAATATATTTCTATCTTTCTCATCAATATAGTTTAAAAAGTTTTGTAACAATGTAGTAGACTTTTTTTGAAAATGTCTTATCATTTCATTTAATTGAATTATATCCTCATGAAATTCAACATAAGCCCTATCTTTTTCTAATAGTGGAATCTCATCTACATCTTTCTTCATTTGTTCAATATCAACTTTTATACGGTGTATTTCATTTTGAGTGGATTCATAGTTCGTGTTAAATAACTCGGACAACTCTTCAATTCGTTCATCAGAAATTTTTTGGTCGCAGAAGTAACAATTTATTTCATGGGTACTTTCTGACAAATCATGTAAATCATAACCAGCTTTAACCCACTTTTCACTCTCGACAGTGAAACTCAATGTTGACTTTTTTATTACACTTTCTTGTCTAACTTTATTGATTCGACCCAATAATTCCTGATACGCAAAATTCTTCATGTTTGGAAAATGAACATTTGCAGTCTGTTGTTGTATCTTTTTTCTCAGTGCCAGTTCTTCGGTTTTTCCCAACTTATTCTCTGAATTGAAATCTTCATATACTTCTTCTAATGAAGTTCGGTTGTAATTTCTTTTTAAACTCAAATCTTCATCAGCGAAAATTTCTTTCGCATACTTTTTTAAAATGTTATCTTTTTTAGTTACTAACGTTTTTAATATTTTCTCAGCACTTACAAAATCACTTTTTTCACTGCCAGCTATTTCCGGATTCAACGCTTTGTCCACATCAATCAACTTCATATTAATGTTATTAATTTGTTTTGAGGTATCAACGTTGTCTTCTCCCAAGACTAATGCATCTAATCCTTCTTTCTCCTCAATATAGTCATGGGGTCCGTCATAAACATATACATCTCATTCTTCATTCTTTTGCTTACGTAATAATTTAGTTAAACTACTTTTACCGGATCCATTTTTTCCAAAAATATAGTTTTTCTTTCTTAAACCACTGATTTGTTCAGATTCAAAACGATCACTCGGTAAATCAATCACATCTATCATAATAATTCTCCACTTTTCAGCTAATCATTACTATTATTTCCTATATGTTACAGGAAGACAACTGACTTCATAAAAAAACAACCAACTCCTTCGAATTGGTTGTTTTTAAGTGTTTGATTTTAAATATCTTTACTTCCCCACAAACTGGCTCAACATGCCTGTTGCGATTGAGAAGTAGATTAAGATTGAGGCCCAGTCACACACCGTTGCGACCAATGGGCCGTTCACGATTGCTGGGTCGATGTTTAGCTTGTTTAAGGTTGCTGGCACCAAGTGCGCCAACAATGAGGCCGCCAGGATTGAGAGTGCCAACGCCAGGCCAACGGCCAAGGCAAGGCCTTGGTTGCCCTGCCACAACAGAGTAACCACACCAAGCACCACTCCCGCAATGATGGCCAGTACGAACGCCGAGATAAACTCCGACACCAAGTTACGCCATCCCGATTGATCCTGTCCATTACCAAAGTGACGGACCGCCAATGCCAATGACTGCGTTCCGGCATTTCCCGCCGTTCCCGCGATGATGGTGATAAAGGCCGCCAAGATTGGTGCCTCCCGAATTGTGTGCTCGAAGATGCCCACGAGCGCCGTTGAGGCGAGTCCCAAGACCAATAGTGTCAACAGCCATGGAATCCGCTTCACAGCTGAATGCCAGGCCGTATCGTCCGTATCCGAAACGTCAACGGCCGCCATTCCTGAATAGTCGCTGACGGCTTCTTCGTCAATCACGTCCACGATGTCGTCCACCGTGACGATTCCAAGCAAGTGGTCCTCGTCATCCGTGACCGGAATCGAGAAGAAGTTGTAGTCCGCGACCACCTGAGCCACGTCCTTCTGGTCGTTTTCGGCTTTGACAGAGATCACACGGGTGTTGGTGATAGAATCAATCGTCATCTCATCCGGGTGCGTGAGCAAGTCACGGAGTGACACAACACCGATCAAACGGTGTTCATCGTCCACCACGTAGACGTAGATGATTGATTCAGCCTCTTCGGCCTGCTTCTTCACCTGAACCAAGACGTCCTTAATCTTTTCCGATTGCTTCACGGCCAAGTATTCCGTGGCCATCAACGATCCCGCCGTCTCGTCGTCGTAGTTAATCAACTGCTTGATTTCCTTGACTTCGTCGGCTGGCATCAAGGCCAGGTAAGCTGACACCGTACGGGCTGGCATCGCCTGGAGCAAGTCCGCCTCGTTATCGGCAAACATCGCCACCAGGATGTCGGCACCCTTTTGCATTGGCATTTCTTGGAGCAAGGAAACGATTTCTTCTGGATCAATTTCCAAGTTGTCAAAGACCGTGGCCAACGTTTCATCGTCCATAATGCGCCATGCCACTTCACGGATTGCGGCTGGCAATTCGGCGTAAACCTGTGCCTTTTCAAAGTCGTGCAAGGACGTGAATTGGTTCATGAAGAGGTCGTCTTGACCCGTCGTGATTAAGTTCGATAATTCGTGGACCGCGTTTTCTAACTGCTGGTCGTTGTCTAATTCCATCGTTTTGTTTCCTTTCAAGGCTGCTGGGTCGCAGTCTTCAGAGTGTGTGATTTTTGATTTGATGCTTGATTTGGATAAGTACGAACGGCTTAATCCTCGACCGCCTTCAGGGCCACCAGGTCCTCCGGCAAATCGGTCTGCAGGTGGCGAGTCTCTTCTGCGAACGGATCGTAGAAGGCCATCTGGTAGGCGTGCAAGGCCTGGCGCTTCAGCCCGTACCAGAGCGGACCACCGTAGAGGTCATCCCCCACCAGCGGGAAGCCGATGTGCTTGAAGTGCACGCGAATCTGGTGCGTGCGCCCGGTGTGCAGCTGAACCTTCACGCGCGTCATCGGATGCTCGGGGTCCTTTTCATAGCGCTGCTCCACCCAGTACTCGGTCTTCGAAGGCTTTCCGTCTTCGGTCACGGTCCGCTTGATAAAGTCACCTTCGAGCCGGCCAATTGGTGCCTCGATGATGCCGTGGTCGTCAGGCAAAATGCCTGACACATAGGCCGTGTAAAACTTTTCAACCGAGTGGTCCTGCAGCTGCTGATCCAAAACGGCGTGGGCGAAGCGGTGCTTGGCGAGCAAGACGATTCCGGAAGTGTCCCGGTCCAATCGCGTCACCACGTGTGGCACCAGGTCCTCGGCCTCCGCGTCGATCAAGTGCCCCTTCACGCGGTTCACCAACGTGTGCAAACGGTCAGCGTGGCCGGGCACCGTGGTAACCCCGTAAGGCTTGTCAACGGCGAGGAAGTGCTCGTCTTCGTAAATGACATCAAGCGGGGTAAAGTCAGGAACGACCAGGTCGTTTCCTGCTTCCACCGGCATGATGATGGTGACCTCGTCACCCTTTTTAATGTAATCGGATGTGTAAACTTGCTTATCGTTAACCAGGATGGCGCCACCGTTGTGCTTCATCTGAGAAAACATCCGGTGGGACACGCCGTGGCCCTGGAGGAAGGAGCGAACCTTGCGTTCATCGTCTCCTTCAAATGTCCAAGTAAATTTCATGTGCTGTGATTTTCGCGGTGACCGGGAGGTCTTCGCGTCCTTTCATGGGTTGGAATTAATACGTATGTGTTAGACAGCGGTAGTGGCTGCCTACAAGAACTCGCCTACGGCTCGTTCTCGGTCGAGTGAATCAAAATGCCAATGAATGCTTTGCTACAACGACTCGGCTTCGCCTTGTCGTCGGGTGAATGGACAGAACTTTACCCAGACAATGAATTTCATTCACTGTCGGAAATGAAGGCTTGTTGCACTCTGTGCCAAAAGTCGAGATGCCGGTAGGAGGCAAAGTTGATGGTTTCCTTCGCCACCTCAAAGGTGACCGACACCACGTCTTCTGCCAACAATTCCAACTGGTCACACGTGATTAAGAAGGAATCGTGGTAGGGTTTCACCGTGATTTTCTGTCCCGTTGGCACCACCAGCGGTGACCCCAAGGTACGGAAGACCCGGTTGTTAATCGATGCGATTTCGGACATCTGGATGGCCGGCAGGGTTGGGTGGATAATGGCTCCCCCGTTGGCCTTGTTATAAGCCGTCGAACCCGTTGGCGTTGCGATGGCCACACCGTCACCACGGAACCCTTCGAAGAGGTGCTCGCCCAGGTAAATGTCAGCGACCAGCGTTCCGATTGGCTGCTTGATCGTTGCTTCGTTCAAGGCCAAGTAAGACTTCTCCGTCCCGTCCGACTGACGGGTCGTGAGCTTCAAGAGTGGGTAGGAAACCTTCTCACCCTTGTCCTGCACGAGTGATTGGACAAGCTCTTTCACCTCGTCTCCCAACCAGTCGGTGTAGAAACCGAGGTGGCCGGTGTGCAGTCCGACAAAGCGGATGTCATCGGACTTGCCGATGTACTCGTGGAAGGCCCCCAAGAGCGTCCCATCACCACCAACGGAAATCACCAAATCCGGATTGTCGTTATCGAGGGACATGCCCTGCTTCGTCAATTCTTCTTTTAGTTCTTCCACAATCGCTAAAGACCGTGCTTGGTCATTGTGATAGAGGGCGACGCGCATAGAGTTCCTTTCTTTTAAGTAGTTATTCGACACTTTGTCTTATTAATGCTTCGCTGTTGGTAGACAGCTTACTTGAATTTGTCCGGGGTATGGGCGACTGGGCCAGTAACACCTTAGCCGCGAATGTCTGAGATTTCTTGTTCGAGGGCAAAGGTCTGCTCGGAGATTTCCGTCAGCTTCTTGGCCATTTCCTCGTCGATGTCCCCGTGCTTGTAGCGGAGGTCATGCTCGATTGTGGCCCAGAAGTTCATCCCCATCGTCCGGATTTGAATCTCGGCCAAGACCTTCTTTTCACCCGAGTACAACTGCACCGGGTATTCGATGACCATGTGGTAAGAACGGTAACCGGATGGCTTGGCGTTCACCACGTAATCGCGCTCTTCCAAGATGGTGAAGTCGGTGCGCTTCCGCAGCCATTCCACCACCGTGTAGATGTCTTCGATGTACTTGGTCATGATGCGCAGACCGGCGATGTCTTGCAGGTCGAGGGCCAAGCGGTCCTCGTGCAGGTGCCGACGCACAATCTTTTCTTCAATTGAGGCTTGTGACTTCACGCGGCCGGTCACGGCTTCAACGGGACGTGCCCCGTTTTTTAACTGCCCGTGCTTCAAGTAGCCGAGCTTGGCTTTGAGTTCTGAAACCGCTTGTTCATACGGCTCAAAAAATGTTGGCCATTCCATGATCGGACCTCCTTTTATGACGTTAGCAAAATAACGCCTAGATTACTTTCTATTCTACCATAAATGGCAAAAAGGCCAGCAAAACAAAAAGAGCAATCCATACGGATTGCTCTTTAACGTTTATTTTCTTAGTTGTTCTTTGCCAATGAAGCGGCACCGATAACACCGGCGTCGTTTCCAAGTTCGGCCAACTTAACAGTCGTTGACGTACGAACCGTTGGGAAGGCAAATTCCGTCCAGTTCTTTTCCACGCGTTCGCGCAAGAATTCACCGGCTGCGGCAACCCCACCACCGATAACGATGGCTGATGGGTTCAAGATGTTTGAGATGGTAGCGGCTGCGTATCCCAAGTAGAAGCACAACTTGTCGACCGTTTCGTTGGCCAAGTAGTCGCCTTCCTTGGCGAGGTCAAAGATGATCTTTGACGTCACTTCGTCACCGTTGTCAATCATCTTCTTCAACTTTGATTCACCAACGTATTGTTCAGCGAAGTCCTGTGCCAAGTGAACAACACCCGTTGCTGAGGCGTATTGTTCCAAACATCCGTGGTTTCCACAAGTACACTTGTAACCGTGTGGTTCAACGATGATGTGACCAACTTCTCCACCGGCACCGGCAACTCCGTGAATCAAGTCGTTATTTGCGACCAATCCACCACCAACACCCGTTCCAAGCGTGATGAATGACACGTCGGCGTCGTTGTTTCCGGCACCCTTCCATGCTTCACCCAAGGCAGCGACGTTGGCGTCGTTGTCAATCGTGAGTGGAAAACCAGTTCCGGCTTGGATTGGTTCCTTAACGGCTTCTTCCTTGGCCCAACCAAGGTTGTAAGCACCCTTAACGGTTCCGTTTACACGGTCAACCGTTCCAGGCGTTCCCATTCCGATACCAATGACGCGTTCGCGGTCCAATTGGTACAAGTCCAAGTGATGGTTGATTGAATCGATGATGTCAGGAACGATGTGTGCACCGTCTTGCAACACGTTCGTTTGGATTGACCACTTTTGTTGGACTTCTCCTTCGTCGGTCAAGATTGCAAACTTGATTGTCGTTCCACCAAGGTCAACACCAATTAACTTATCTTTTGCCATAGTTGTCCTTTGGCTCCCACCTGTTACAGGCTCACCGGGAACCGCCTCCTATTTCTCTTTTATTACTCTCTTATTTTAGCAGAGCTCGCTTGTGAAATGCAAGCGTTTACAAAACTTTTATTTCAGCATTTCAAGAAGAATTGTATTGCTTCTAACGACCGGTTTAGAGACCTTTTTGCGCCTTTTGCACTTCTTCTTCCGAGTAGCTTGTCAAGCCGGAGCGTTTTGCTTCGTCCTTGTGTTCCTTTGCCAAGATGATTTTCATCGTCTCGTACATCGGTTCTGACAGTACCTTCGCCTTGTAGAGGTTATCGACCTCCAACGCCGCCACTTCAATGTCCCAGAGCCGGTGGCCCACGTGAATGTAGATTTCATACTTCTTTAAATACTGCAGAATGTCATAGAAATTCTTCATCATCAGCCTCCTCTATCCCTGGGGTTTATCGAGCTTTGAGCGCCAGCGCTGCACCATTTATGTCAGAACGCGTGGAACTTGTCTGCCATTATAGGCGGACTCTTTTGAAAGTGCAAGTTTCAAGACAGTTTATCGTTTTAAGTCCGGCAGGAGGCCGGACGTTTTTATACAAAATGTCCCTGTCAAAGTCACAACCGACCCTAATCCAATTCCAGCACCTTATTCGCCGACAGCAAGATCAACCTTGGCTTTTCCAGTACATATCCTGGGAATTCGTCCTGCAACGCCTCCCGGTACAAGTTCAACTGTCCCTTGTAGCGCTGCTTCATTTTCGCCAGCGCCTCATCCTGCCTTGGGCCCTTCGCCCGCGGCACGAAGTCCGTCTTGTAGTCGAACACCGTCACCGTCTTCTTCCGCTCATCCACGAAGTATCCGTCGATGATTCCGTGAATCAGGATTGGCGCCTCGTCGTCCAGCCCTTCGTACACCTGCTTTGCCGGGACCAGCATCGCAAACGTTGCCTCCCGCTGCAGCGTACTTGGGTGGTTTGCGATTCGCTCCGCAAAGTCCGTCTGCAAGAAGTCGTGGATCTGTTCCACGTTCACGCGCGGCGCGATTTCTTCCTGCACCTGTCCCGTCTTCACGAGACTGTCCAGCAAGTCGTTTAAATCCTGCACGCTGTAGTCCTTCTTGAAGTTCAGCAACTGCAGCATCAAGTGCGTCGCCGTTCCCACGGCCGTCGGTGATGGTTTCACCTTTCCGTCCGACATGAAGGCCGGCATTGGCAGCTCGTTTTGGGCGAGCATGTTGGCCTTCAACTTATCGTCTTGAGGGGTGGGCTCGGTGGTTGGGGTTGCCTTTGACGTGGCCGCGGTTTCTTGTGCATCTTCTTGCGCCGCTATCTCTTCTCCCACCTTTGCCTGGCCGTTCTCATCCAGGTACAAATCTTCCATAAATGGTCGGTCCGGGTCCTCGAAGAGCTGCTTGATTTCCGAAACAGACTGGTAGGCCGCCGTCTTCGTGGCCTGCAAGTGGGCGTAGCGGTAGTTCAGCTTTGCCTCGAGTTCTTGAAGGTCGAGAGTGGCCGCGCTTTGCTTGGTATTTGGTTCGGTAGCACTTTGTTTGTTGTTTGGTTCGGCAGCGCTCTCAGCACTTTGGCCGTCGGCCTCATTTGCTTCCGCATTTTTCTCGGCCGCCATTTGGGCCGTCACCTTCGCCGACTGGGCCATCAGGTCAGCCTTCGTTGTCAGCTCGTCCTCGTTCACCACCTTCACCTGAATCTGCCCCTTGCGGTCCGTCTCCGGTCCGACCCAAGCACGTTCGCGCTTGGCATCCCCCATCAAGACGGCGTCAAGCTCATCGTTTTCCAGACGAGCGAAGGACTGGAGCGTCCAGTCCAAGTAGGACTTGGCCGTCAAGCGTTGCTCCTCAAGAAGGAATTGCTCGCTTGCCTGCAAAGTGTTCTGGTAGAGCTTTTGCTCGCGCGTCTGCTTGTCCTCGATTGGGTCAATCCGACCAATCAGGTGCAACTGTTGCTTGGCACGGGTCAACGCCACGTAGTACAGGCGCATTTCTTCCGACCAAGCCTGCTTTTTGAGCGCGAGCTTCACGGCGTACTTCGCCAAGGTTGGCACCTTCACCTGCGCGTTTGGTTCGAGGTAGTCCAGCCCGATTCCAGCGTCCTTTTGCAAGACAAAGGAAGCGCGACTGTCCATCTGGTTGAACTCCTTGTCGAGGTCCGGCAGGATCACGATTGGGAATTCCAGTCCCTTGGACTTGTGAATCGTCATCAGGTTCACCGCGGATTCCGCGGATTCCTGGGCGACCTCACCCACCTCGGCACCACCCGCCTGCACCTCTTCGATGTAGCGGGTGAAGGCAAACAGACCGGACTGGCCGTTTTCCTGGAAGGTTGAGGCACGCTGGTAGAGCGCGTGCAGGTTGGCCTGACGCTGTGCCCCACCAGGGAGCCCTGCGACATAGTCCAGCCAACCCGTGTCCTGGTAGATGGCCCAAATGAGGCCAACCAGGTCGTTTTGGCGGGCATAAACGCACCAACTGTCTAACTGCTCTAAGACAGCTTGCGCCTTTTTGTCCTCTGTTGCCCGTGCTTTCAAAGCGGAGTAGAAGTCGTGTTCCTGGTCCGCCAAGCGAATCTCGGCGAGCGCCTGCTCCTTGAAGTCAAAGAGCGGCGAGCGCAAGATAGCCGCCAACGGAATGTCCTGGTGCGGGTTGTCAATGACGCGTAATACGTCCAACACCAGGTACACTTCCATGGCCTGGTAGTAGTTACCAACCGACTCCGACTGAACCGGAATACCGGCCTCGTTAGCCAGGCGCAGGAGGTCCGGATAGACCGTCTTCGACCGGGTCAAAATAGCAATATCCTCGTAACGAACGGGACGCATCACCTCTTCCTTCTGGTCGTAGACCTCGCCGTCCGCGACGAGTTCCTGAACTTTTTCAAGCAAATAGGTCAGTTTCTTTTCGCGAGTATCGCGATCATCTTCTTCGTTTTGTTCCGTATCTTCGTCAGCGTTTTGACCAGAAGCTGTGTTCTGCTTCTTCATGGCCAAAAGGTCCAGGTTGAAGACCGGCTTCACCGTTTCCGGATAGGCGGCCTTTGCAATCAGCTTGGCCGAGCCCTGGTAGGCAACATCCCCCAGCTCCTCATCCATCACCTGAGTGAAAATCTGGTTGATGACCTCTGTCACGTTGTTTTCGGAACGGAAGTTGTCGGCGAGCTCGATTCGCTCGTCGTCGTTTTCATCCTTAGCAAAGTCGGCGTACTTGCCGGCAAACAGCTGTGGTGCCGCCTGACGGAACCCGTAGATGGACTGCTTGATGTCCCCCACCATGTACATGTTGTGCCCGTTCGACATGTCCTTCAAGAAGGCTTCCTGCAAGCGGTTCACGTCCTGGTATTCGTCGACCATGACCTCGGCGAACTGGCTCTGCACCAACTGCCTTACGTCGTCGTTTTGCAGAATCTTTCGCGCGAGCACCACCAAATCGGAGAAGTGCAGCACGTTTTCGTCTTGCTTCTGCTCCTCCAACACGTCGAGGTAGTCCTGCGTCACCTTGACCAACCCCTGGACCAGTCGTTGACCCCGGGCGTTGATGGTCTGCCACTGTTCTTCAGTCAGGGCAAAGAAGCCTTTGGCTAAGGCTGTCAAAGTCGCATCCTTACCGGCGAAGTAGTTATCCTTGAAGGCAATCACCTTCTCGAGGTACTCGGCCTTCTGGGCGACCTCGTCGTCACCGGCGATTTGCTTGACCGTGTAACGACTCGGGAACTTGTCCGAGAAGCCCTGCTGGATGGCCTTGGCGAAGGTTTCGTAATCCGCCTTTTCGTCCATCAACGACTGCAGGTTTTGCAGGTAGGCCTGCCGTTCGACCAAGGCCGTCGCGGCCTGCTGGAACTTCTTTTCGTCGGGCTCTCCTTCGACCGCGGCGAGCGCGGCTGGCAAATCGGCCAAGGCCTGCTCAACCGTTGGACGCACTTGTCCGTCCAAGAAAGTCTGGTAGGCTTTCTGTTCGTGGAGTGGTTGGCTCGTGTCCTCGGCGTCTCCTAATGAATCGAGCCAGTGGTCCTCCTGCGGACGGGCGGCGTCGAAGTCCGCCAGTTTCAAGATGATGTCCTTCAAGCCCTGGTGACGTGAGACGGAGGCGAAGTTTTCAATCAACTGCATGAAGGCCTGGTGGTCGGGATGCTCCTCCTGGTAGAGCTCGTCGAAAAGCGTGTCCAAGGCGCGGTTCTTAAAGAGGCTCACCTCGGCGTTGTCGGCGACCAAGCGGAAGGCCGGATCCAAGTCGATTTCATAGTAGTAGGATTCGATCAACTGCAGGGCGAATCCATCAATCGTGGTCACCGCTGCCGTTGGCAGGAGTGCAAGTTGTTCCTGCAAGTAGACCTTGGTTTTCTGGTCGTCAGTCTCCTGCAGTTTTTTCGTAATGGCCTTCTCCAACCGTTCCTTCATCTCACCCGCCGCGGCGCGCGTGAAGGTCACAATCAGGAACTGGTCGACGCTCGTTCCCGCCATAATTTTTTGAATCAGGCGTTCAATCAGGACCGTCGTCTTACCTGATCCCGCCGAAGCCGAAACCAGGATGTTGTGTCCGGAATGGTCGATGGCCATTTGCTGATTTTTTGTATAATTAGGCATTTTGGCCATCCTTTCCTTGGGTTTCAAGGCCGTCCTGTGGTTGGCTCACGTTGTGAGCCGGACCCGTTGGGCCGGCGTTTTGGGCGGAGCCCGTCACATCGTTATCTGAGACATTTGCGGCTGCTTCGTCTTGAAGTGCGGACAAAATGTCCTTTTTCTTCCCGTTATAAACCGGCTCCTGGTAGCTATCACCGAGTGCCCGGTCGAAGCGCATCACGTCCGTGTAGGCGGAGTAGGTCAAGCTCTTCTGCACCGGATTCATTGGAAATGCACCGGCTGAGATCTGCTGGGCGGCCTGCAAAATCAACTGCTTATTGTGGGCCATGAGCAAATCCAACTCCTCGGGCGCAATGCCGTCGGAGGTGGCGGCGAGGTCACCGTCCTTCTTCTTAGCCAAATTGTAGGCGGATGATTTCTCGCTCTTCTCCAGCTGGTCCAGCGAGTCGATGTAGGCGTCGTCTGTCAAAGTCAGCCCCGCGAGCTTCCCGCTCTGGGCTGGCAACTCGCCTGAAAGTAACTCGTCCACGTTACCGTGGAAGTCCTTCCAGGCCGTCTTCTGTTGGTTAATCGGCGCAAAGAAAGCACCCCCAACCTGACCCCCGTTTGAAAGTCCCATCTTCTGGGCGTTCTCGTTGGCGGCCTGCCAGTAAGTTAAGAGCTGGAGTTCCAGACCATTTGCGGCATCTTTGTATGAGAACTTCTTGCCGTTCAACTTGTAATCGACAATCGTTCCGTAGGCACCAGCGCCGTCCTGGCGGTCAAAACGGTCGACCTTACCACGGATGAGCACCTCGTGCGCGCCCTGTCCCATCTTGACCATTGGCAGGTCGGAACCAGGGAACCCAAAAGGCGCTTCCACCCGCGTCGGCTTGGACGTGTTGTTCAAACGGGCGGCCGTGCGGAGCTGTTGCAGCACCTTCACGGCTTGCTTCTGCATAAAGCGGGCCTGAGCCTGTCCCTGCCCCTCTTCGGTCAGTTCGGCGAACTCGGCCTGATCGCTAAGGTCTTGGAGCTTAGCTTGCACTTGGTCTGAGAAAGTGTCGTCGGTCACGTCCGCCAGGCGGCCGTTTGCCTTGATCACCTCGTTCACCACCTGCTCAAAGAGCGCGTGGTAGACCGTTCCCTCGATGCGGGCGTCAATTTCAACCGTTGGCTTTTCACGCAGGCGCAAACCGTAGCGGAGGAAGTATTCGTATGGGTTTCGGTAGTACGATTCCACCTGGGAAATCGACACGACGAGCGGCGCTGCAAAGAGCTTCTTAGCGAGCTCGAAGGTCAGCTTCTCCGGCTTGTTTTCGTAGTCTGCCGATGAAAGCACGCGGTCTGCCCGCGCGGCATCCCCGCTCTTCTTCAAGCTATCCTTCACCGCCTGGAAATCTTGGGACTGGCGTTGTTCTTCTGGCAGCTTAACGAGCTGGCCGAGTGTGGCTGCCGTGGTTCCGGCAAAGTGCTGGGCTAAATCAACAGGGTTCTTGGCTTGGGCGGCAATCGCCTGTGACTTTTCCAGCCCAAAGGCCTTTTGAAGGCGTGTGAAATAAGGTGACGGTTCGTTCACGTTTCCGTCCTGGTCCAACAGTGGGTAGGACAGCGTCACCTTGTTGGCTGCGGCCTGGAGCGCGTTGTAGAAGACCAGTGATTCCTCGGCCATCTGCTGCTTGGCCGTTTCCTGGAGATAGCGTGGGTCGTCTTGTTCTGCCAGTGCCGGCTGCACGAGCAAGCGGTCCTGATCGGACAGAAGCGTCTTGTTGTTCACCTGGGCCGGGAAGGCGTTTCGCGTTCCGCCGATGAAGTAGAGCGCCTTGTAGCTTTGCGACTGCACGATTCCCGCTTCGGAAATCGTCAGTTGGTCGAGTTGGTTCGGGATGCCGGCAAAGGTTCCACCTGAGAATCCGGCTTCCAGCGCCTGCAGGAAGGTCTTGCGGTCGAAGGTGTCTGGCCCCGCCACCTGCACCGTCTGGTCGAGGATGCTGATGAAGAGCTGCCAGACTTCCATGAGCTGTTGGCCCTTCATGAGTTGGCCGTCGTCAATCAGCTTGTCGCGCTGCTCCATGATGGCTTCGGGCACTTTCTTTTCCTGGAGGTAGGCCATGAAGGCACGACCGGCGGATTCAATGGACGTGGCGCCCTCGAAGGCAGCAGACAGGTCCTTTAGCAAGTGGTGCACGTGCTGCTTCAAGTTCGTGATGGCGAGGTTCACGGCCCGGTCGTGGTCCGTCACCTGGCTCTCGTCGTCCAGTGGCACCTGATAGAGTTCGAACGGCTTTTCGTCGTCCTCCCAAACCTTACGTGACACGCGGTGTCCCGCGAGGTAGTTTTCAAGGTAGGCGACCGCTTCAAAGTAGGCCTTTTCGTCCTGCAGCTGGCCGTCGATGACCGGTCGCAAATAGCCGGTCTTCAAGACCGTTAAAATGTTTTCTTTTTGGTAGAGGCTGTGCGTGTTCTTGAGGAGCGTCGTGGTCAGCTCAACCAGCGGGTGGTTGCCCATCTTCACGTCATTATCCAGGAAGTATGGCAGCTCAAAACTGTCCATCACGGCCGGAATCTTGGCGCTGTAGGGGCTCAAATCACGAGCGAGCACCAGGATGTCGCGAAGGTGGAGGTCCGGGTTCTGCCGCAGGTCCTCACGAATACGGCGGGCGACCTCTTCCAGCTCTGTAACAACGTTCGCTGCTACGAAGGCATCGAGCTCCGTTTCGCCTTGCGAGGCTGGCGTTGCGGAAAAATCCTCGTAGGCGCCGAGCTTTTCCCAAGCACGGAGGAGGTGGGTACGGGTGGCCTGTTTGCTTGAGCCGTCCGTTGTGTGCTGAGCACCTGATTCGGTTGGAGCGCCGGATTCGGAAGCGCCGTTTTCGCTTGGAGTGCCGGCTGCGGTTGAAGCGTTGTTTTCAAGCGCCTGGTCGCTTTGGACTTGGCCAGTGTTCACGGTAAAGTCAACCCCGGCATTGTGGGCCATCGTGCGCACCGTACGGGCCGTATCGAGTGGCTTGTTATAAACCGAAGCGCCGTTTTGATACTTGAGCGGATCGGAGGCGTCCACGCGCCCGAGCAAGGCAAAGTGCACGTCGGCCTTCTCGATGAGCAACTTAACCAGCGCCCATTCGGCGGCGGTGAAGCCTGTGAAGCTGTCAAAGTAGAAGACAGCGTCCGAGAGGTCCATATCCTGCACCTGGTCAACCAGGTAGGGCAGCGTTTCCTGGGCAAGAATGTAGTCGTCGCCCATCTTCTCGTTGAAAGCATCCGCAACAATGGCCAGGTCGCGGAGCTTCTGCTTCAAGGCGGAGGCGGTCAGTGCCGTTTGCTGGTCCTGGCCCTCAATCTTTTCGACGATTGAAAGCAGGTCCTTGGCCGAAACGCGTGAGGCGCGCAGTTCAGAAAGCTGGCTCACCAGCTTTTCGATAAAGCCCTGCTTAGCCGCCATGCGGGCAAAAACAGGCAAAGCGTCCTTTTGTTCTTGCAAAATCTTTGAGACCAGCACGAAAAGACCGGCTGAACCCAGCACGGGTGGCTGCACCTTTCCCTGGTCCTGCAGGAAGCGCCAGGCCAAACGGGTCAGCGAATAAACTTGGACCTGTGACTGGGCGTAGGTGGCTTGTGCGGCCTTCCCCTGTGCTTGTCCAAGGCGCTTTAAGACGTCCACTTCCCCGTCAAACTTAACGTGGTTTGGCACCAGATAGTAGATGCGTCGCTTTTCGCCTGCTTCGATGCGAGCGTTGATTTCCTGAACAAAGTGTTGTCGTTGGTCCACTTCGCCTGGGTTGATGTTGACAATAACGGCCATGTTTTTGCTGCCTCTCTTAGTTAAGAATCAGTTAGCTTTATTGTACAAAAAAAGCCCGGTTTATTCCGGGCGAATTTAGCAGTTTATTCCGGGCAAATTTGGAAGAAGGAAATCATTCGTCCGGCCGAGTCGGCCGGGACTTTGCCAGCCGACAAGTCATCAGCCCGATTCTCTACCCTAAAAAAGCAAACAAAAAAGCAGCCTTTTCGGCTGCTTTTTTCTTCTTGCGTCAACGACGATCATTTAACCGCTGTTGCATCAAATATTGGTAACGGGAGTACCAAACATCCACATACCCTTTTGAAAAAGGTCCCTTACCCTCGTTGATCCAGTCAACGAGAATCTTAACGTGGGCCTTCAAGATCTGGTCTACCTCTTTTGGATAGTGCCATTTCTTACTGTGCGCCGCATATTCGTCGGCGTCCAACAGATGCTTCTCGCCATCCGGGAAGACTTTGACGTCCAAGTCATAATCAATGTACTTGAGCGCCTCTTTATCTAGCGAATAGGGGGAAGCCAGGTTGCAGTAGTAGGAAACCCCGTTATCGCGAATCATCGCGATAATATTAAACCAGTACTTCTTATGAAAGTACACAATAGCCGGCTCGCGGGTAACCCAGCGACGGCCGTTATCTTCTGTCACCAAAGTATGGTCGTTTAATCCAATGATGGCATTCTCACTGGTCTTTAACACCATGGTGTCGCGCCATGTTCGATGCAACGAGCCGTCATGTTTATAACTTTTGATCGTGATGACATCACCTTCGCGAGGACCGCGACTTGGTTTATCAACAATCATGCTCGTCCCACTTTTCTGACAAAAAATTCCTTTTCGAGTATACCATATATTTTGTCAAAAAAGATTAAGCTTTAGAGTTTTTCTATTCCTCGCCGAAATCGAGTTGTTCGAGTGCCCGCTCAATAATCTCAGCAGTAAAGCCTTTGGCGTAGAGTTTGGCTTTCACCTTGTAGAAACGTTCCTTTGCCGTCCCTGTCCGTTGACGCCGGGCGGCCTTCTCCGCTTCCCTGAGCGCGTTTTCCTGTTCGTCTTCTTCATCCGATGCCATATCCACCGCATTGATGGCCTGGCTGGCGATGTCAAAGGAGAAGCCCTTTTGGACTAACCCTTGGGCCACCTTCTGCTGGCGAGTACGCGTCGACACGCGCTTGTGGGTACGAGCCATCTTCTCAGCCATCTTTGTGGCGACTTCGAGTTGTGCCTCTTCCGGGTATTCCACTAAGGCATCTTCAATCAGCTCTTCTTTAACGCCTGCCTTCTTCAGTTCCATGAAAATGGCGCGTGGCCCCTTCGGCGTGAAGACCTGCTTCGTGTTGACGTAGGCCTTGGCGTAGGTCGCATCGTTTAAGAGCAACTGTTCCTTTAAATGGTCAATCACCTTGTCGATGACGGATGGATCAATTTCCTTTTTTACCAGGCGTTCGCGCACCTGCTTTTCCGTCCGAAGCGCCGGCGACAAGAAGTTCAGTGCGACCTTCAACCCCTGATCGACCAGGTCGGCTTCTTTGATGCGCTCGATTTCTTCTTTATCAAGTTCGCGCCCCTTCATTAGGCCGAACTTAGCCAGGACGTTTTCGGAGATACCGAAGGCGAAGCGTCCGTCTAATTCAAGATTGTATCGCCCTGCTCGTTTCTGAGTGGCGATTTTCGTGATTTTTGCCATGGCTTTATTTTAGCGAGGCTGTTTTAAAAAAGAAAGGCACTTTATCATGGGTGGTTGAAAAAGATAGAGAAGGTGGGATTAAAGGCCCTGGTCGGGCCTGACTTTGACAGTATTATTCTAATCTTTTGAGTTAAATTAGACTACATTAAAATGACTCTAAAAAGATACAAGAAGTCATGCAATGTGCGCTATAATATTCCTTATCAAAGAGAAGTGAGGATTTATCAAAAATGCCAATCAACCCTGCATTAGCCCAAGACGTCTGGAAGGACATCGGGCAAAGCGTACAATTTACGGTCTTGAAGTTCAAGGAAGATGCATCTCAAGAAGACTTGCAAGAACTCATTCAAGAATTCGCCGACCGTAGCCAAGCCATCATCCGTTCGCTTACGATTCGCGACGGTCAAAACGATGGTTCCCCTTCAACTTTGAAGGTCGCCTTTGGAATTTCCAACCACGCCTGGGACATCTTGTTCCCAAACACGGCCAAGCCAAAGGAATTGGAAACTTACGAAACACTTTCAGGTCCAAAGTACAGCATGCCGGCAACCGAGGGTGACCTCTTCTTCCACATTCGTGCCAACAACCAAGCCGTTGTTGTGGAATGCCAAACGCAATTCATGAAGTTCTTGAAGGAATTGACGGAAGTTGTTGATTCAACGCAGGGATTCCGCTACTTCGAAGGTCGCGCCATCATCGGCTTCATCGATGGTACCGAAGCACCAGCCATGGCCGATGCCGCACCATACGCCATCATCGGTGACGAAGACCCCGACTACATCAACGGTTCATACGCTTTCGCCCAAAAGTGGCGTCACAACATGGACTTCTGGAACAAGATGAAGACGGAACACCAGGAAGCGGCCGTTGGTCGTGAAAAGTTCACCGACTTGGAGTTGGAAGACGAAGACAAGTACGAAAACGCCCACAACAAGGCGTCACAGTACGAAGAAGACGGCGAAGAACAAAAGATTATCCGTATGAACGTGCCTTACTCAGACCCAGCAACGGGTAACACAGGTACGTACTTCATGGGATACTCACGTTACTGGCACGTAACCAAGGGAATGTTGATCAACATGTTGGACCAATCCGACTTCTTGCTCACGTTCTCAGACATCTTGTCAGGACAACTCTTCTTTATTCCATCACGCGAAACGTTGGAAGCCATCGCCGACGGCGAATTAAACTAAGCATATAAAAACAAAAGTCTCGAAGCGCTAAACGCGTTTCGAGACTTTTTTTACTCGGACGTATAACATCGTAACCGCCCTATTAAAATGCTGAATAAGCGCGCTACAGAGGCGTCTACGAGCGTATAATAGAAGCAGCGTTGAAGCAAAATGCGGACCCGCCTTTCGTGGAAAGGAAGTTAATATGATTGAGAAATCAAATTGACTCAACTCCCATAGAAAGGAGGGTTTCGATCAGTGATGATCGACTTTTTGAAGTTCTTATTCAATCTAGTCTTTAATCCGCCTGATGTCTCTGACATCGTGGCCGATTTCATAATGGCTAGAATCAAGGAAAAAGAAGCAGAAAAAAAGAACCGCAAATAGCTTAGCCGCTTTCGGTTCTTTTTTGTAATCGATTAGGCGGGTCCGCATTGAGCGGCAACGCCGAGGAGTTGGTGGCTGCCAACTCCTCTTTTCTTTATCAGTATACCTCTTTTTTCAAAAAAGAAAAAGAACCGCAAATAGCTTTCCCAGGCTTTCGGTTCTGATTTCTTAGAATTCGATTAGGCGGGTACCGCAATTTGCGGCAACGCCGAGGAGTTGGTTGGCGCCAACTCCAGTATACCGCCCTTTTTAAAAGTTCACGATGAACGATTCGAATAAGAAGAGCGGATCCACCTGCTTGGATTTCATGGCAATCTCCATGTCCAAAATCTTCAGGTACCCGTCGCGCACCTTACCAAGCGGATAAGTACGAAGCGCTTGACGCGCCAGCTTCACACGGTATGGATGAACGGACAAGGCCTTGCCGGCATCGGCGTCTGACCCTTGCAGTCCAGCCACCTGCAACAGCAAACGAAACTGACCGAGCAAGAGCGCGTTCAAACGAAGTGGTGCTTCGCCGTTCTTCACGAGATCGTGGTAAGTGGCGATGGCCGCTTCTTTCTTTCCTTTCATGACCAAATCGGTCAGATCGAAGGCCTGGGCGGTCGATTCTTTGATGACGAGGTCGTTGACGGCTTGGGCCGTGATTTCCTTGGCGTCTGCTCCGTAGGCCAGCAACTTTGGAAGTTCTTGAAGTACCTTGCTGTAGGAAGCCTGCGTGCGAAGAAGGAGTTCTTGCTTGGCGGCGGGCTCAATCTTAAAGGTGCGTTGCTTGAGGAGTTGAGTGAGCGCCTGGTCGACTTGGCGGTCGTTTAGACGTGGGAGGTCGAGGACTTCACCGGATTTCATGATGGTCTTCGTAATCTTTTTACGCTTGTCCATCTTCATGTCGGCGGCAAAAATCACAAGGAGGTTGCCGGGAACGGGATTGTCGATGGCGGAAAGCAAGGCCTTTTCGACGCCTTCGGAGAGCTTACCGGTAGCGGACAAAAAGGTCGGGTTCGTGACCATGATGACGCGGTGGTCGCCGAAGAATGGCGGCGCGGTGAGGTCGGCGATGGCGTCGTCGAGGCCAACGGAGGCAAAGTCGTAGGAGCCGAAGTTCATCTCCTGGTCCTCTTCGGGAATGATGGAGGTGAAGATGCGCTTGGCCTTTTGGAGCAAGGCGGTTTCTTCACCGGTAACCAGGTAGAGGTTAGGGAGCGCGTCGTGTTCAATTTGTGATTTAAGGTCCGAAAGGGTCATGCTTCAGTGTTACCTCGAAATGTGCGTGATTCGTATTGTATACATATCTTAGCATACCCTGGCGCTGTGTACTGAAGACAATCATGTGCTCTTTTTGGGCGGTGGCGAGGGTTTCAGGATGAGGATGGCCGTAGCGGGAGTGGCGGCCGGCCGAGACAATGCCGTACTTGGGTTTCCATTTGGCAAAAACGACGGGACAAGTCGCCGTCTTCGAACCGTGATGCCCGAATTTAACGACCTCTGGATAAAAGTTTGGGTACTGTGCCACCACTCTTTTTTCTCCCGGCCGGTCCAAGTCACCGGCCGAAAAGAGGATTAAATTGCCAATCTTTCCTCCCCACGCAAGAGAATCCTCGTTCTTGGCTTCGCCTCTGTTGAAAGGATAGAGCACTTTCAACGGACAGTTTTTCACCTTCACCTTGTTGGTGGCGGAAATCACTTTTGTTCGTCTCAAATAAGGCCGCACTTTCTTTTGAAAGGCGGGCCCGTCTTCCATCCCCGCTGGCACGACCAACTGCTTCACCCGGAAGTTTTCAAGGATGACGCGGGCATCCCCGATGTGGTCTTGATCTTGATGGGACAAGGACAGCGTGTCGATTTTTGAAATGCCACGCGCATGAAGGTAAGGAAGGATGACGGTCCGCGCCTGCCCCTCCTTTCGTTTCTGTTCCTTCAGGCATTCGGCCTTATCACTCCCCTTTTTCGGCCGCCGCTCCCTCAAGTTCAGTTTGCGCGGTCGGCCAAAGCTGACCCTTCCACCTGTATCAATGACCGTCACAGACTTTTTAAAGGGTTCGATTAAAGCTGCGGCATCCCCCTGCCCCACGTCAAAGGTCGTGAACTCACCGCTTCGGTTCAGCTTTACTGCTAGAAAGTTGCCAGAAAACAACAGGAAATAAATCACGCCTAGTGCGACTTTCACTCGGCGCCCTTTTCCAAAGAAGAAAAAGGGCAGCAGAAATAAAGCCACTAATACCGGCCAGCAAAAGGCCCCGAGCACCACGTATCCAGGAAGCATCCCAAGCCAGTAAATGGCACGATCGAATAGCCAGACGGCGAAGTTGGCAAACAGCAAAAGGCCGGGCAACCAGCCCAACGCAACATTCAGCAAAACGGCCGGCATCACGACGGCCATAAAGACCGGTACGCCAATCAGGTTTGCCAGTGTGTGCCAGCAATTCCACCCGTACTGTTGGGCAATCAGAATGGGAAAGGCCACAACCGAAAGGAAGAGGCCCTGCTTCCAGAAATCGAGGTCCTTTGCAAAAGTTAAGGCGAGCGTCAGGCCGAAGGATAGTTGCCCACCTAGCGTGAGTAGGATTTGCGGCGTCACGAGTAAGGCACCCATTAGTGACCAGGCCCAGATGACTTCGCCTTCGATAACGGTTCCAAACCGTTCTTTGACCAGCCGTGTCTCTCCGGCAACAACCGCTCGAACCAAAACAGGCGGCGCTCCCGTAAAGAGGTAGAAGATTGGAAGAGCAACGGCCTGAACACCACAGGTGATTTCCTTGAAAATACGGAGTCGCTGTCCCAGGCGCATTAATGACGCCAGCAGGAAACCAACGTGCAAGCCCGACAACGAGAATAGATGTACTAGGCCAAGTTCTTGAATCTTAGGATTCTCGGCGTAGAGCTCCTCGGACTTAGCACCTAGCAGGAGTGTCTTCGTGTAATTCCCCAGTGGGCTGGGCAATTGATTCGTCCACGTTGCCGCCTTGGCATGCCAGGAGCGCATAGCAAAGAGCAGCACCTGCCAGAAATTCTTGGGCTGCGCTCTTTTCACGGTCAGGTCATTGAAGTGAATTTGGTGCGTGATTCGCCTCGTTTCCATGAAGGCCGCCCAGTCGAATTGGTAGTCGTTTGTCGCGGGCGTAATGCGTTGAAAATCACCGTTTCCCATAACCTGCAGGGTGGCGTCCTCCTGTAAGAAGGTATCGAGGTCAGCCTGTCCCCTGGTACGGTATTGAAACAAAACAACCTGTCCTTTTTCATTACGGCCACGGCCGCGAATCACGCCCTCATCGTTTATCTCGTAGTCGTCGGGTAAGACGGTCAGCTGATAACGCCCTTCGCCAACAGACATGCCTTTCTGTTTCACTAAGAGGGCATGGTCAAAGAGTACAAAGGATAAGAAAAGCGCGCTAAATAAACCTACTCGAAGAAGGTCTTTTTTGACTTTTAAGGTGAGGCAGCAAGATAACACGATGAACAGCAAACTGACGGTACAGGCGTTGGGGCGGTAGACAACGAGTGCTACCGACGCCCAGGCGAAGGCCAAAAGCATCCAGAAACGTTCACGTCTCATAAAACGACCTGGTCTTTTAATTTATCGAAGCGTTTCTCGCCGATGCCGGAAATCTCTTTGAGCTGATCAACAGAGGTGAAGGGATGCTGATGGCGATAGGCGATGATTTGCTCGGCTTTTTTGGGGCCGATGCCATCAAGCGCTTCGAGCTCTTTTTGACTGGCATGGTTGAGCGACACTTTGCTGGACGAATTCGATTGAGCACCGTCCTCGCCACCGGGTAGCTGTCCTGACTTCTGGAAAAACGGCTTCGCCTCCTCACCGACAGCTGGCAAGTAAACGACCATCCCGTCAGATAGTTGCTCCGCCAGGTTCAGGTGTTTCCGCTCCGCTTGCTCCGTTAGTCCACCGGCTTTATCGATTGCGTCCCGCAATCTCACCGCCGAAGACTCGAACTCGTAGAGCCCAGGATGTTTGACGGCCCCCTCAACGTCGACGGCCATCTTTCCAGTCGACGCCTTACTATCATCACCCCCGAAAGCATTGACAGCAGAACTTCCAACAGCCTTCGCCTTTCGGCTGGGACTCAATCCACTCCCTTTCAGGTCAACGCCCTGGCTCTCCTCGTTCGGATGGCCCGCCACCAACAGCACAACGGTTCCAACGAGCAAACATAGTCCGACCAAGACCGCACCGACAACCTGCCAATGGACAACCAACCACTCCTCCCATTCATCTCTGCGTAAATTAAATTTCATCTCTTCTTCCTCCTCGCGGAATGATACGCAGAGACTACAAAAAAAGCTCGCATCTAAGCGAACTTCTTTCATTTATTTTCCGCAGGCTTTCAATCCATCGTCTTTATGGTAAGACCATAAAGACGTCCTATCTATTTTCGCCGGCTTTCAATCAGCGTTTTTATGGTGAAACCATAAAAATCTCCATTGCATCTAAAGCTTTCTGCTTTAGCAGAAAGCCACCTTCTTCCATCAAAAAAAGCTCGCTTTCAAGCGAGCTTTTTTCATTTAATTTACCCAAAGTGTTCCTGCAAAGCTTTCACCACCACAGCCGGCACGAAAGCGTCCAGACGCTTGGATGACAGCTTAGCAATTTCCTTCACCATCGATGAGGAAATGTTTTGGTTTTCAGGCTTTGCGAAGAGCAGGATGGTTTCGACGTCGTCCAAGGCGGAGTTGGCTCCGGCGATATCTCGTTCGTATTCGAAGTCCTTACAGTTACGCAAACCACGGACGATGTACTTGGCACCGATGGTTTCCATGTAGTCGACCGTCAAGCCTTCGATTTGACCAACTTCAACGTTGTCCAAGTGGGAAACGGCGGCCTTAACTAATTCGAGTCGTTCGTCTGGCTGGAAAAGGCCGGCCTTATTGGTGTTCTTTCCAACGGCCACGACCACTTCGTCGAAGAGTTCGGATGCACGTTCGATGATGTCGAGGTGCCCGTTCGTCAACGGATCAAATGATCCTGGAAATACTGCTTTTCTCATCACTAATCTCCCTAACCCTCAAACTGGTACAAGGACACACGCGTGATGCCGTAGTCCTTTTGCTTTAGGAGGGTTAACTGTTCGTTTGCTTCTGGTAAATCAGCCACCTGATCAGATTCCAGCATCAAGACGGCGCCCTTCTTCAGCAAGCCGCCCTCAATCATCTGGTCGATGTCTTTTTTCAACTTCTCTTTAGCGTAGGGTGGGTCCAACAGCACGAGGTCAAAGGACTGTCCCGCTGCCACAAGGCGTTGTAAGGCGGCGGAAGCCGCCGTTTTCATAACCGTAAAGGAATCCTCGGCGTGCGTCTTCTCGATGTTTTTTTCGATCACCGCCAAGGCTGCCTTCTGTTTATCGACCAAAGTCGCAGACGACATTCCCCGAGAAACGGCCTCGATTCCAAGGCCACCGGTTCCAGCGTACAAGTCCAATGCCGTTCCACCGTTTAAATACGGCATCAACATGGAAAAGATGGCTTCTTTGACCTTGTCCGTCGTCGGGCGGGTTTCACGCCCCTTCACAGCCTCCAAACGGAGGCCACCAAAACGTCCTGCAATCACACGCATTTAGTCGTCCTCCCTGTTTGAAGCGGCGAGCTTCCCATCATTAGCAACGTCAATCGCTACCTTGTCACCGGCGGGCTTCCCATCATTAGCAACGTCAGTCGCTACCTTGTCATCGGCGGGCTTCCCATCATTAGCGACATCAGTCGCCACCTTGTCACTCGCCACCTTTCCATCAGCCGCATCCGTCACGTCCGACAAGTCCACGTCAAAGTTCACATCCGAAGCATCCCCGTCCTTCGAACGGTCGATGCCCTTCTGTGCCTTTTCAATCTCCTCATCCAACGTGCCCTCGCCGGCCACTTCCTTGTCGTAGGCCTCAAAGAACACGTCGTCGTGCACGTCACCCAGGTCGGGGTCGATGTCCGGACGGGCGGAAGGCTTCACCGTCTTCACGAAGCGGTACTTCTTCAACTTGGCCACCAAGTCGTCGACCTCTTCTTCGTTGACGTAGAGCGCCACGTAGTTCATCTTATTTGAAATGTAAGCAATGTCTCCGAACTTCTTCAATTGTTCGACCTGCTTTAACCCGCGCATGAAAACGTAGAGCGCGCGTCGTTTTTTCATTGTAAACATTAGTGTTTCAGTTCCCTTCGGGCTGCGTCATCCTGCGGGTTCGGCCGGGCAGGCTTCTTGGCAGTCGCAGCGATATTTAAGGCGTACCCAACGGCCGCCGAGAAGAAGACAAAGGAGGAACCTCCCCCAGAGATAAAGGGGAAAACCACTCCCGTGATGGGCAGAAGTCCCAAGACCCCACCCAAGTTAACAAAGGATTGCATAATCAGTAGCCCGGCCAGACCGTACATGAAGAGGCGGTTGTACTGGGACTTTTGACGGATGCCAACGAGGACCAAACGGCCAATCAAAATCAGCATCAAAATCAAAACCACCACGACCAAAACGGCCCCCAACTCCTCGGCCGCAACGGCCATGATGAAGTCGGTGTTTGATTCGGGCAAGTAGGGCTTCAGCAAAGAGTTTCCCAAACCGACACCAAAGAGTCCCCCGTGGGAGATGGCGTAGTAGGAATACAAGAGCTGACGACTCTGGTCCATATTATACCAAGGATCAACGAAGTTCGATAACCGTCGAATGGCATAGGAACTCGACTCCTTCAAGTCAAAGAAGGAGATGATTTCGGGCAAGAAGGCCAAAATCAAGAAGAAGAGGACCACCCAGATGATGTTGTCCTTCACCTTCACACCGGAAGCGAGCAAAAGCATCATCAACACGGCCATCGTGATGAAGAGGTTTCCCATGTCCGGCATGACAAGCGTGATACCGAGCATCATGATGGGCAGAATCAGCTTTGGCAGGTAACCGCTTTGGTTCCATGAACGGAGGAAGCCTCGAACGCCCTTTCCAGGCAACCAGTGTCGTACCGCGAGGTAGTGTGAGAAGTATAAGATCAAAGCAATCTTAGCCAACTCGACCGGCTGCAAGGTCACTGGTCCTAGGTTAATCCAACCGTGGGCACCGTTAATGGCGGGGGCCAAACGAGCAACAACCAAGAGCCCGAAGGTAACAATCATGAGCATGGTCAAGAAACCTTCCCCACGGATCACCTTCCGGTTCACCTTAAAAGCAAAAAAGGCTGCTGACCAGCCTACCGCAACGAAAACGGCCTGCTTGGCAAAGGAATAGAGCGGTGCCAAGTATGCGTTTTGGGTTGCCGAGAAAACCATGACGATTCCAAGAAGGGAAAGCACGGCGAATGGCACGGCAATCCAGTAATCTAAGCGTTGTAGTTTTTTAAACATTAGAACTCCGTGATGCTATCCACCGCCGAGCGGTCCAAGTTCTTTGACAAGGCCACGATGAGTTCGCGGGCGGCGTCGAAGTCTGGGATGGACCAAACCGTTTCGTGCGTGTGGATGTAACGTGAGGCAACACCGAGGGCAACGGCTGGAAGCCCTGCACGGTACTGTTCAACAGCACCAGCATCGGTTCCTCCCTGTGAGACAAAGTATTGGTAAGGAATCTTGTTGTCTTCTGCGGTCTGCAGAATGAATTCCTTCAAGCGTGGTGAGGTAACGACCGTGGGGTCGAAGACGCGAATCAATGTTCCCTGGTCCATCACGCCCTGACGACCAACCGTGCTATCCAAGTCGTTTGCGGCAGAAGAATCAACCGCAAAGAAGATGTCCGGGTTGAACTGTTGAACGGCTGGCAAGGCGCCACGGAGTCCAACTTCTTCTTGGACGTTGGCGCCCATGATGAGCGTGTTTGGCGTTTGTACCCCCTTCAAATCCGTCAAGGCAGAGGCAATGGCGGACACACCAAAGCGGTTGTCGTAGGCCTTTGAGACGGCGCGGTTCTCATTTGCCAAGCGCATCGTCTTTGTTTCAGGCACGATAAAATCACCGGGACGAACACCAAAGGCTTCGGCCTGTTCCTTTGATTCGAAGCCGGCGTCAAAGAGAATGTCGTCGATGGACAAGTTGCCGGCGCCGCCCTTTCCGCGAAGCAGGTGTGGGGCGATGGAGGAGGAAATTACTGGGAATTCTCCGGCCTTTGTAAAGAGCGTAAAACGGTGGGCGGGAACCGTGACAGGGTTCCAACCGCCGAGTGAGACGACCTTCAAGGCACCGGTTGGTAGGATGTTAGAAACCATGAAGCCGACCTCGTCCATGTGGGCCGCGAACATCACGCGGGGGTCGTCTTTCTTTCCTTCTTTAATCCCGAAGAGGCCACCCATTTGGTTGGTCTCGACGCGGTCGACCAAGGGCGTGATTTCCTCTTTTAGAGCAGCACGGACCCGTGCTTCTTGACCGGAGGTACCTTGCAGCTCCGTGTATTTGACAATGCGTTCCCAAGTGGCTTGATCCATGCGTGCTCTCCTTTTGTTTTCGTTTTCCTTATTATAGCCTAGTCGGTTGGGTCTAGGCAAAGTCCGAGGCGAATCGGCCCAATTTTTTCCGTTTTTCCAACCGCAAAGGGGCAAAAAACGAACTTTTTAATGTAAAAGTGACATTTTAGCGAACAATTAGTGAAATCTAATCTTATCGTTCGGTTTTATTCTGTCTTTTTACAAAATATAAAGAAACAAGTCCGTGATTTACTGCTAAACTAGATAAGTAGCAAAGATTACTAGAGGAGTTTTCCAAATGTCTAAAATTGCATCATACTTCCAGTTCAAAGAACTGGGCACTTCCTTTAAGACAGAAGTGATTGCCGGGCTGACAACTTTCGTTGCCATGTCTTACATTCTGTTCTTGAACCCCAACGTCTTGTCCGCAGCGGGCATGGACAAGGGCGCGGTCTTCACGGCCACTGCGATTTCCGCAGCCGTTGCCACGCTCTTCATGGGACTTGTCGCCAAGTACCCCATCGCCATCGCCCCGGGTCTTGGTGTGAACGCCTACTTCGCCTACTCCGTTGTCATTGGAATGGGCGTGTCATGGCAAACGGCCATCGCCGGTATCCTGGTGGCGGCCTTAATCTTCTTGGCTTTGACGCTGACGCACGTCCGCGAAAAAATCATCCACGCGATTCCGGCTAACTTGCGGATTGCCATCGCAGCCGGAATTGGGCTCTTCATCGCCTTCATCGGTTTGCACAACGCCGGTTTGATTGTGGCGAACCCCGAAACGATGGTGGCTATGGGAAACCTGACGGAAAAGACGACGCTCCTTTCCATCTTCGGCATCGCCTTGACGTTGATTTTGATCATCAAGAAGGTCCCAGCAGCCATCTTCTTCGGAATGGTTGGAACGACCATCGTTGGAATCGTGACGGGTTTGATTGCCATGCCAAAGGCCATCTTCGCGCCAGCACCTTCATTGGCCCCAACGTTCGGTCAGGCCTGGATGCACCTCGGTGACATCAACACGTTCGGAATGATTGTCACGGCCCTCACGTTCTTGATTGTCGTGTTCTTCGACACGGCCGGAACGTTGATTGGTTTGACGGAACAAGCCGGCATGCTCGAAAACGGCAAGATGCCACGTGCTGGTCGCGCCTTGATGGCCGACGCCGTTGGAATGACGGTCGGTGCAACCTTGGGAACGTCCCCAACGTCCGCCTTCGTGGAATCATCATCCGGAATGGCCGTGGGTGGTCGTTCCGGATTTGCATCGGTTGTGACTGCCGGCTTCTTCGCTTTGGCCCTCTTCTTCTCACCACTCTTGGCCGTGGTAACGTCACAAGTGACGGCCCCAGCCTTGATTGTGGTTGGAATCTTGATGGCCAACAACTTGAAGAAGATTCAGTGGGAAGACATGGCCATGGCGGCCCCAGCCTTCCTGATTGTTATCGGTATGCCACTGACCTACTCTATCTCCGATGGAATCGCCCTTGGTTTCATCGCTTACCCAATCACGATGATTGCGGCCAAACGTGGTAAGGAAGTGAACATGTTCATGTACGCCCTGGCGTTAATCTTCGTCGCTTTCTTGTTCTACACCCACCATTAATTCAAATAAAAAAGACGCTTCCGGTTAGAAACCGGAAGCGTTTTTTGCTTTTATCATTCTTTGCCGTTTGCTTTGGCAGTCTTTTTGAAGAGTTCAATCTTACCATCAACCATCACGGCGAGGGTTTTCTCTTGCTTGTTGTAGTGTCCCTTATACTTAACACCATTCAAACGAAGTTCAAGGTACTCACCCTCGATGTGAAATTTCCCTTCAGCCCAATCAACGCCCGGTGTAAAGTTCGTCACCACGTTGTTGTCGTGTAGCGTCATGCTGTCACTCATCCGGCGTTCGTCCTCAGCCGCAATCACGGAGTAGGTCCCGGCCAGACTCTGATAAGCATGTAAACGGTAAATAATAAAAGCGGAGGTGATCACCAGTGCCAGCGAAACAAGCCAATTGAAAATAAAAGCAGCCCGGTTACGGGGTTGCTTTTCATTCAGATTTAATTTGGCTAAATCTTCTCGCCGGTTTTCGTTCATCTTGCTTTCTCCCTAAACAAGTTCAGGACGGATAACTGGTTACGGATCACCAAGTACCATAATTCTCTCTATTTATACGTACACTATATTACCGAAATTTCACAAAATTGCAAATGTTACATCGCCCTAAAAACGCCTGTTTTGTGCACTTTTAAAAATAACACGACCGTTTTTGGAGGAGTTTTTCTAAAATACATCACAAACTTCTTTTCTAATGCACTAGTAGCCGTATACCACTTTCTTATTCTCATACCGATTATGACAGTCCAGAAGCCCGGAAGGACACTCTAAAATCAGTTCCTCATGCTAAAAAAGTCACGCCCTTCCCGCCTTCGATTATAAGTTAGCCCCCTTCTCGTTGCCCCGCACAAAAAAAGCAGAAACCGCCATGTGTTTCTGCTTTTCAATCATTTATTATTTACCAGCGTTTTCTCGCAAATCGCGTGCGTTGGCCAGGGCCGCTTCTGAGATTTCATCCCCAGACAGCATCATGGCAACGGCGTTATCGCGTTTACCATCGGCCAGGTCTTCCACGTGGGTCACCGTTCGGTCGCCCACTGCTTCCTTTTGAATCAGGAAGTGGTGGTCGGCTGCGGCGGCAACCTGTGGCAGGTGGGTAATGGCCAAAACCTGCGTGTTTTGACTGATAGCCCGCATCTTCTGTGCGATGGCGGATCCGACACGACCGGAAACCCCGGTGTCAATTTCGTCAAAGACCACCGTGGAGAGTCCCTGCTGGGCGATGAAGACCGTCTTTAAGGCCAACATCAAACGGGAAGCTTCTCCACCGGAGGCCGCCTTTTCGAGTGGCTTCATCCCCTCTCCCTTGTTGGTCTGAACAAGGAAGAAAACACGGTCGGAGCCGGAAGGCAGGAAGCCTTCGACCGGCTCGAATTTCACTTCGAAGAGGGCTTCTGGCATCAACAGGTCGCCGAGTTCTTGGTTGACGGCAGCTTCGAGCTTTGCCGCCACTTGCTTGCGCTTGGCCGTCAGTTCTTCGGCCGCCTTGGTGATTTTCACTTTCAGGGCGTCCTTTTGCTCTGTCAAAGCGTCGATGTCCAGGGCACCGCCGTCCAAGTCGGACAGGTCCTTTTCAACCTTCTGCTGGAAGGCCAAGATGTCTTCAACGGTCTCACCGTACTTGCGCTTCAGGGAGTGAATCACTTGGAGGCGGTCGTCAATCTTCACTAAGGATTCTTCGTCGAAGGAAAGGTTGGCAACGGACTCGTCCAGGTCACGACCCGCGTCCTGAGCCGCGTAGTAGGCCTCAGAGATTGCTTTGGCGACGTTTTCGTATTCGGCATCGAACGAAGCGGCCGTTTGCAGTGAGGCGTTCGCAGCGGCCAATAAATCGATGGCCCCACCGTCGAGTCCGGGGTTCAGGGCTTGTTGGGCCTGATCTAGGGAATCGGCGATTTTCTTGTGGTTGGCGAGCTTGGACCGTTCGGCCATCAGCTCGTCTTCTTCACCCGGTTGCAGGTTGGCCTGCTTCAGTTCTTCGGCTTGGAAGGTCAAGAGGTCCAAGCGTTGGTTCAGGTCCTGGGCCTGGTTTTTGACCTGGTTCAGGCGAAGGGCCAAGGCGCGGTAGTCTTCAAAGAGCGCCTCGTACTTAAGCCGAGAAGCCTTTAACTCGGCGTCCGCGAAGTCGTCCAACAAGGACAGGTGGGAGTCGGGATTCAAGAGCAAGGACGTGTCGTGCTGCCCCTGGATTTCAACCAAACGCGCACCAAGTCCGGCGAGCGTCTTCAGCGGAACGATCACGCCGTTCATTCGTGAGACGGAGCGCCCCTTCTGGTTGAATTCCCGGTAGATGACCACTTGGCCTTCCGAAACGTCGACGCCCGCTTCTTCAAAAGCAGCAATCAAATCATCCCCGGCGTCTTCCAAGGAGAAGACGGCCTGCAGGACGGCCTTGTCGGCCCCTTTTCGAATCATTTCGGTTGAGGCGCGGCCACCGGCCAGCATGGCGAGGGCGTCGATGATGATGGACTTACCGGCACCGGTTTCTCCCGTGAGGACCGTCAGGCGGTCGTCAAAGGACAAATCGACCTGGTCGATAATCGCAAAATTTTCAATTACGAGTTGTTCTAACATCGCTTTCTCCAAAATTTCTTGTTAAATAAGACGACCGGTAAAAGCCGTCTTTACCCTTCTTGGTCGAGTTGACCGTGGGCGTCGTCGATGACTTGGTCAATGTTGACGTCGTCAAAGACCTTGGCATCGTCATCGCGTTCGAGCCAGGCCAAGAACTCGATGTTTCCTTGGCCTCCCTTGATTGGGGAATAAGTGAGCCCCTTAACGGAGAAGCCACTCTCGACCATCATGGGTAGTGTCTTCTCCAACACCTGGCGGTGAACGGCTGGATCCTTGATAATGCCGTGCTTACCAACGGCTTCGCGCCCAGCTTCGAACTGGGGCTTGATCAGGGCGGCGACTTCACCGCCCTTGGCTAAGATGTCTTTCAGCGTTGGCAAAATGAGTGACAACGAGATGAAGGAAACGTCGATGGTGGCGCGCGTTGGCTGCCCTTCCATGAAGTCCGCCAACTTGGCGTAGCGGAAGTTGGTGTTTTCCATGACCGTGACGCGCTCGTCGATGCGAAGCTTCCAGGCGAGTTGGTTGGTTCCAACGTCTAGGGCGTAAACGTGCTTGGCGCCGTTTTGCAGGGAAACGTCGGTGAAACCACCCGTGGATGAACCGATGTCCAAGACGATTTGGTCTTGCATGGCCATGCCGAAGGTGTCGATGGCTTTGACGAGCTTGTAGCCCCCACGAGACACAAAGGGCAGTGGTTGTCCTTTAAAATGTAATTCGGTTGTGACCGGAATCTTTTGTCCGGCCTTGTCTAGGCGTTCTTCGTTCTCACCGAGAATCTGACCGGCCATGACGGCTCGCTTGGCTTGCTCACGGGAGGTGAAGAGGCCTTGCTGAACTAGTAGAATGTCAACGCGCTCTTTTGCGACTGCCATACATTATGCTCCAATTAGTTTAATTAAATCTTCTAGCAAAGACTTGTCAAAGGTGGGTTCCATGTCGGACAAGGCGCAAAGCGCCACTTCTGCGTCAGCCAACAGCTCGTCGACCATTGCTTTGGCGCGGTCCATGCCGACGAGGTGAACGAGGGAGACAACCCCCTCTTCTTCGTCTTGTTCGTAATCGTCGACGTCGTCTTGAATTTGAAAGAGTAACCCAAGACTCTGGGCGTACTTCTCAACCAAGGCGAGTGCATCCGGCTTCAAGTCCAGGTAGTGGCCCCCGATTAAGGCGGCGGCAATCAAGAGATCGGCCGTCTTTTTCTGGTAGACCTGGTCCAGGACTTTCGCCAAGGCGACGGAATCCTTCACCGTGTCATGGTTTTGCATGTCCAAGACCTGGCCGTAGACCATGCCAAAGGCACCGGAACGACTAGACAAAGTCTGAATCATTGCCACGACTTGTTCGGCTGACACGCCCTTGACCTGACTCAGAATCTGGTAGGCCTGCGCTTGTAACGCATCCCCCACCAAGACACCGGTAGCCGGTCCGTACAGCGCGTGAACGGAAAGCTTGCCGCGGCGGTAGGCGTCGTTGTCCATGGCTGGCAAATCGTCGTGAACCAGTGAATAGGCGTGTACCCATTCGATGGCGGAAGCCGCCTTCACGGCTTCGTCGTCGATGGTTTGCCCAAAGGACTGAATCACCGCAAGGGCCAGCAAGGGACGCAGGCGCTTACCTGGCGTGAGCAAGGCGTACTGCAGGGCCTTTTCGAAGTCGATGGAAACTTCTTTTCCGTGCTGCTTGCTTTCTTCCACGAGAGCTTCTTCAACGCGTGGTTTGTATTGGTTGATGAAGTCCTTGAAATTAGTCATTGTTCGTCAATTCCAAATCAGACATGGAACCGTCGTCGGCCATCACTTGGGCCAACGTCTTTTCGGCTTCGGCCAACGTCTTTTGCAAGTCCTTTGCGAGCGTCACACCCGTCTTGAAATCAGCCAACGCTGTTTCCAATGGGCGGTCACCTTGTTCCAAGGCCGTTACGATTTGATCCAATTGCTTCAACTTGTCTTCAAAAGATACTTTTTCAGTCATTTTGCTCTCCTAAAATCTTGGCGCTTAAGTCCCCGTCTGCAAAAGTCAGGCGCACCTCGTCGTCTTTTTTCAAATCCTCTTTACTCTTGATGATGGAACCGTCGGGTCCCTTCACGAAGGTGTAACCGGAAGAAAGAATTTTCAACGGTGACACCAGGTCCAACTTGGCGGCGGCCAAGGAAACCTTTTCTTGGTAAGGACGAAGTAGCTGACCTTGTTGTGCGGCCAGTCGTTCGACCAGGGCCTTTTCCTGGTAGCGACGGTTGTCGACGCGGCGGGAGAAGGCCTGATAGAGACGCTTTTCCAAAGAGTCGACTTCCTGCTGGTAGGCGGCGTACAAACGGTCGGGCTGCTTCATGATTGGTCGTTCGACCACGTAGTTCAAGGCCTGCTTCTTTTTTTGAACCAGCTGCTGTCCGGCCAACGTCAGGCGCGATGACAACTCCATCACCCGGTCAACCAAGTTTTGCTTGGAGACGGGTGTGGCCAGTTCGGCGGCGGCCGTTGGTGTAGCCGCGCGTTGGTCGGCAACCAAGTCCACGAGCGTATTGTCGGTTTCGTGACCAACGGAGGCAATTACCGGCGTGTTCATGGCCGCCACTCGGCGGACCAGACTTTCATCGTTAAATGCCCAGAGGTCTTCGATGGAACCTCCACCACGACCGATGATGACGGCGTCAAAACCCATGTCATCGACTCGGTCGAGTTGCTTCAGCAAAGATGGCACCGCACCATCCCCCTGCACCACTGCCGGCAATAGGACGACCTGTGCCTGCGGCAGACGACGTTCGACCGTCTTGGCCACGTCTTCGACGACGGCCCCGGTTGGTGACGTGATGACCGCGATTTTCTTTGGCAGTGGCTTCAAGGCCTTCTTTGGTTGGGAGAAGAGTCCTTCCTTAGACAGCTTTTCCTTCAACTGCTGGAGGGCCATGAAGAGGTCCCCAACACCGGCCGGCGTCATCTGCTCCAAGATAATCGAGTAGGAACCGGCTGGTTCGTAAACTTGGACGCGACCGATGGCCTGGACCTTCATCCCCTCTTCCGGCTCGAACTTCAAGCGGGAGGCGTAAGAGAACATGGCCGCACGGATGACCGCCTTCTCCTTTGGGTCCTTGATGGAGAAGTAGAGGTGGCGGGAGCGCCGGTTTCCAAGGTTGGAAATTTCCCCCGTCAAATAAACCTTACCAAGGTGGGGGTCGTTATCGAACTTGGCCTTGAGATATTTAGTTAGTGCACCAACACTTAAATACTGTGCTTGATCGACCATGGAGACTCCTAAAAAGTAAAAACTGCTTTCTTTATTATAACAAAAGCCCTCTTAAAATTTGGCAATAAAAAAGAGCTAACCGTAGTTAGCTCTTAGTTTGGCATGCCGAATTCGCTTCGACGGGCGGTTTCAATCAGTCACGATTGAAACAAGTCAGCGTCACCCTTGCAAAAGCAAGTAGTCATGGTGAGATATGAAAGTTCCACAACAGTCATAACACCTGCACCAAATCCGTGGCTTGGAATTTAATCCGAGCAGGCCGCGTGTGGCGCCTTAAAAGGCGCTCTCGACTCATCGCATACCTATATTATGGCAGGAATGACGTGAAATAGCAAGGATTTCCTGTTACTCTTCTAATCCCTCTTCTTCGTCGGTGAGGATGCCGGCTTTCAAATCAAGGTAAATCTTGAAGGCAAAGATGATGATCAGTCCGAAGACGAGCAGAGCGGTTTGGATGGCGTAGTTGGTCCAGAAACCGTTGATGTACCGTGAAATGTACTCTTCGTATACGTAAAACAAAACGAAGGCGTAGCCAAAGCTAAAAGTAATAAAAGTTCCCGTCCTCATGCCCTATTCCTTTCGGGTGTTGGTCTAAAGTTTCTTAACAATGTTTACATTATCACATAATCTAAACAAAAAACAAATGTGTTTTCGCGCATTTTATCATGGTCGGGTTTGACTTTACTATTAGCCGAAATGGCCGTATACTGACGCTATGTTAATGATCACGAAAATTAAGACGAAAGAATTGAAGAACGACGGGCGCGCAGAGTCCTACGACTGGGACGACTTGGCGATACCGGAAAGCGACTACGCGTCGAAGAAGGAACTGGCGAAGGCGGTGGCTGAGGCCTATGATTTGGGCGAGGTGACGGCGCTGTCGCACGTGTCATCAAAAGCGGTGCTGAAGGCAACGCTGGAAAAGGACGGGCAGGCCTATCATTTGTCGGCCCATGTCAAAGCAGATTAAAAAACAAAAAGCTGGCTCGTGTCTCACACGAACCAGCTTTTTTTAAAACGTTTTACTTGCTTTCATCCTGCTTCTCTTCTTCAAGAGTAGCCGCCGCCTGGTTTTCTCGGATGGCGTCCAACTGCGTAGCGAACCATTTGGCCCCCTTGGCCAAAACGGATTCTGAATCGTCCAAGAAAGCCGTCAAGGAAGACAGCTTTTCAATCTTCAACGCGGACTTTGAGACGTGGGCGTTGTCCACGATCAAGTAGACGGATAGCTCGTAGGCCTTGTCCACGTAGACCAACTTCTTTTCCTGGTTCTTGTAGCGCAAAGGCAGGTTAATGACGTTTGCTTCCATCGACAAGGTGGTCCCACCCTGTTCGATTCCGCCATCGACATCCAATGCTGCACGAACCGGTTGCTCGGACTTGGCTAAGTCCGTAAAGGCTGCAAAAAGAGAATCCAGGTCGATTTCCTTACCGGCCGGATTAGTAACAACTTTTTCTTCGTAGCTTTGGTTTTCAACCAAGTCAACGATGGTTTCTCCTGATAATTCCATAAGATTCTCCTTTGCTTAACAAAAAGAGTATAGCACAGGCCCCCGTGGGCCGAAAAGAAAAAAGTCTCATCACTTTGGATGGGACTTTTTTCATTTGCATATTCATTAAACCAATGGCAAGCGGCGTTGCAACGTGTAGGCGATGGATGGGAAGACGTAAACGAAGTCGTTTAGCTGTTCCTTCGTCAAGCGCATCTGCACGTAAGGCACAATCGTGTTGATCGTTTCTTCTGCGGCGTTGGCCTTTTCGGCGGCACCGACCAATTGGTGGGTGTCCTTTTCGAAGATCAAGGCGAGCTGTCCGCCCTGTTCGTTTTCGACCTGGCGGTACCAGTCACCGTCGTATGAGGCTTCTTCGATTTCGTACTTGTCAGGGTTGGCCTTTGCTTCATCCAAGTGAACACCCACTTGGGCGATTCGTGGTGAAGTGAAGACGATTTCTGAGATGGCTGGGTACTTGATTGGGTCGTTGTTTTCGCCCATGAACTTAGCAGCCAAGTAGCGGGATTCGAAGGCGGCCGTTGGCGTCAACTTCGGCGTGGTCTTGTCGACCGCATCGCCTGCAGCGTAGATGTTTTCAACGTTTGTTTGCAGGTATTCGTTGACTTCGATTCCGTTCTTGTTCGCCTTCACGCCGACGGCTTCGAGGTTCAACTGGTCGTGGTTTGGCACGCGACCCGTGGCGTCCAAGACGTAGTCGGTCGTGAGTTCAAAGGCCTTTGGCCCTTGCAAGGTGATGGTTCCGGCTTCTTCGTCCTTTTCGGCATGGCTGATTTCCATGTCAGGGATGAAGCGTACACCGGCCTTCTTCAAGTCGGCTTGGATGGAAGCAACGTATTCCTTAGGGAATTGCTTCAAGATTTGCTTACCGCGCGTGATGACGTCGACCTTGGCACCAACCGCTGAAGCGATTGTGGCAAATTCGATGGCAACGAAACCACCACCCAAAATCGTCACGTGTTCAGGCATGTGTGGCAATGAGAGGAAGTCCGTGGAGTTTTCAAAGTTTTCGGCACCGGGAATATCCAAACGGTGTGGACGAAGACCGGTCGCGATGACAATCTTGTCGGCCGTGTAGGTCTTTTCCCCGACCTCCACCGTGTGGGCGTCGACGAATTCGGCGTGGCCGTTGATGGTTTGGATACCAACGTTGTCGAGGCGGTCCTTACCGTGTTGGTCTTGTGGCACGATGAGTTCGTGCTTGTGGGCCATGAGGTCTTCCCAGTTGACGGCGGGGACACCGTCCAAACCGCGGCCTTGAAGAGCCTTGATTTGGTCAATCAATTGCAGGGGCTTGTCCAAGATAATCTTGGCGTTGCAGCCCTTGTTGGAGCAGACACCACCGTACTGTGATTCTTCGATAACGCCGACCTTCACGCCGGTTTTAGCGAGCGGAACGGCACCGTTCCAGGTGGCTTGACCGGATCCGATGTAGAGTACTGAAAAGTCCATGAGCATCTCCTTTGAAACATTTTTCTAAAAGTTGTCTTACTAATCGTCGCTTATATTTTAACACATAAGCGCGCTGATTTTAAATTGGTCTAGCTGAAATTTATTACATATTTTTGTGTAAAAAAAGCAGCAACCTTTCGGTTGCTGCTTCAACGTGAGGCGGTTTTTAAAACGACCTCGTTATTTTTTGTGTGGCATGCGGTCCCAAAAGTCAGCCTTGTTTTCCTGGCGGCTTCGGGCGATTCCCATTTCGTGCTTTTGAATGTCATCCGTGATGGTTGAGCCGGCAGCCGTAATCGTTTCGTCTGCGATGTTAACCGGCGCGATGATCTTCGTGTTGGAACCGATGAAAGCACGATCCCCAACCTTGGAGTCAAACTTGTTGACGCCGTCGTAGTTCACGAAGATGGTACCGGCACCAATGTTCACGTCTTCGCCGAGCGTGGCGTTTCCAACGTAGGACAAGTGACCGACCTTTGAACGGAGGCCAACAGTCGCCTTCTTCACTTCAACGAAGTTTCCCAAGTGAGCTTCGTCTTCGATGATGGCTGCGGGACGCAAGTGGGCGTATGGCCCGATGGTCGTCTTGTTCTTGACCGTAGCTTCTTCGAAGTGTGATGACGTGATGACGTTGTCATCCCCAATCGTTGAATCTTCGATACGCGTGCCGGCGGTCAAGACGTTGCGTTCACCGATAACCGTCTTTCCCTTCAAGGTCACGTTTCCTTCAATCAAAGTGTCCTTACCAATCACAACACCGGATTCGATGTAAGTCTGGTCGGGCGCGATGAATTCGACACCGTTACGCATGTGCTTTTCGTTGATGCGTTGGCGCATGATTTCGTTGGCCTTGGCCAGGGCCACGCGATCGTTGACCCCGAGGGATTCGAAGAAGTCCATCGTTTCGTAGGCCCCGATGGGCTTTCCACCCTCACGCAAAATGTCCAGCGTATCGGGTAAGTAGTACTCGCCTTGGGCGTTGTCGTTTCCGACTTTGCCAAGGGACTCAAAGAGCAATTCGTTATCGAAGACGTAGACACCCGTGTTGATTTCTTGGATGCGGCGCTCCGTGATGGAGGCGTCCTTTTCTTCAACAATCTTCAAGACCATCCCCTCGTCGTCGCGGACGATGCGGCCGTAACCCGTTGGGTTGTCGGCATGGGCGGTCAAAACCGTCACCGCGTTTTGCGTGCGGGCGTGTTCTTCCAAGAGGGCTTCCAAGGTCTTCGTCGTGAAGAGTGGCGTGTCCCCTGACAGAATCAAGGTTGCCCCGGTCTTGCCACCGAGCGCGTCCTTGGTTTGCAAGACGGCGTGTCCCGTTCCCAACTGCTTTTCTTGGATGACAAAGTCGGAGCGTCCGGTCAGGTGTTCTTGCACCTTCTCGGCACCAACACCGGTCACCGTCAAGATTTGTTCGGGCTTCAAAGGTTCAACAGCGGAAATCACCCAGTCGACCATCGCTTGGCCCGCCACTTCATGGAGGACCTTTGGGAGGTCAGACTTCATTCGAGAACCATTTCCCGCCGCCAAAATAACAACGTTTGTTCCTTCCATAAATCGATCCTAACCTTACTTCTTGTAAATGCGTTCTAAGTAGTTTCCATCCGAAACCTTGATGGATGATGAACCATCGAGGCTCGTGTCGATGTGGAGCAAAGACGTGTAGTCTTCGATCAGGCGAACGTTGGAACGGCCTTCCGCAAAGACGGCGGTACCAACGACTTCACCACCGAACTCACGGACAAGGGTTTGCATTCCCTGAACCGTTCCCCCGGCCTTCATGAAGTCATCGACAATCAAAACGCGGGCACCGGAGCGAAGAGAGCGCTTGGACAAGGCCATCTTCTCCACTCGCTTGGATGAACCCGTCAAGTAGTTCACGGAAATCATCGAACCTTCCGTCACCTTGGCGTCGTCGCGGACGATAACGAATGGGACGTTCAGTTCGTTGGCAACGGCCTGGGCCAAAGGAATCCCCTTGGTAGCGGCGGTCATCACGGCGTCGATTTCCTGGTTGGCGTACTGCGTGGTGAGCAGGCGTCCCGTGGCGCGGAGCACGTCGGGGCGGCCGAGCAAATCAGACAGGTAGACATAGCCACCTGGGAGCACACGACTTTCGTCGGAAACGGCTTCGCAGATGCCCTTCACGAACTCTTCGGCTTCTTCTTGGCCCATCAATGGCGTGTAGTAGACACCGCCGGCGGCACCTGGGTAGGTCTTCAAGTCACCGGTTCCGCGAGTCTTGTAAACGCGGCGAACGATGGCCAAGTCTTCGGAGATGGAAGACTTGGCGGTCTCGTAGCGTTCCGCAAAGAAGTTTAAGGACACCAACTCGCGTGGGTGCTCCAGTAGGTAATGCGTCATATCGACCAGTCGGTCAGCACGTCTTATCTTCATAATGGGTCGTCGGGCCTAAGCCCGCCTCCTTTTACTAAACAAAATATCCAAACAATTATAGCATAAAAAAAGCGGCAAAAAACGAACATTCGTCTTTTCCGCTTGAAATATTTGTTACGTTAGAGGGGCGCTCAGCGCCCTCTGCAGAGCTGTTTAGCCCTATTCTAACTTAGCTAACGATAATGAGAGTAAATAGATGCCGACTTCGATCAAAGCGATAAAGACGGACGTTGGCAAATTCGTGAGGTAGGCCAGGGCCAAACCGGCCCATGTTCCAAACAAGGCAAAGAAAATGCCAAGGGCAATGAGACCCGCGACGGACTTTTGAAAGGCCCGGGCGGAGGCCGCTGGTAACGTCACCAAAACGAAGATCAACAGTGAACCAACCAATTGGGACGAAATGGCGACGGATAAGGCCATGACCAGCAGGAAGACGATGCGCAAGGCACCCTTCTTCTTGTCGGACAAAAGCAGGCCTGCTTCGTCGAATGCCAACAGTGACAAGGGACGGAAGAGCAGGAAGATGATGGCAAAAACGACGGCGGCCATCACGGCGAGCAGGACGATGTCGCCGACGGAGATGCCGAGGACGGATCCAAAGAGGATACCGGTGGCGGCAGTCGACGATGAGTTCCCGAGGGCCAGGAAGAGGATTCCGAGCCCAATGGCCCCGGCCGAGATGGCGGAGGTCACGTTGTCGGAGCGGACCTTGGCGTTTTCGAGGGCCCCGATGGACAAGGCGGCGGCCGAGGTGGCCACCATCATGCCGAGAAGCGGCGCGAAGCCGAGCCAGAAGCCGAGGGCGGCGCCTGCAAAGGCAATCTCAGAAAGCGAGTGGGTCAAAAAGTTGTAGGAACGCGCGACGACGAAGGTCCCGACCAGAGCGGAGATGACCGCGATGATGGTCCCGGCGGTAAAGGCGTGTTGCATGTAGGGTTCAGTTAGCATGGTTGACCTCCTCGTGGTGCTTGGACAAAGCGGCGTCGGGCAACTCTGAGACAGCCCCGAAGTCGGCGGTCTGGTCGTGGAGCCAGAGGTAGTTGTCGGCGAAATCCTTGACCCAGCTGGTGTCGTGGGAAATCCAGAGGACACCCACCTGCTTTTCTTTCTGGGCGTTGCGGATGGCGGCGACGAGCTCCTGGCTGTGCTTGCCGTCCAAGGCGGCGGTCGGCTCGTCTAGGACGAGAAGGTCGGGCTCTTGGGCGAGGGCCTGAGCGACGTAGGCGCGCTGCTTCTGGCCACCGGAGGCCTTGGAGAGCGGCAGGTCCTGTTGGTCTTCGAGATCGACGAGTTTGAGAGCGTCTTGTACGCGGGATTTTTCAGCCTTTGTTAAAAACGGCCAGCCCTTCTGCCGAACGGCCAGGCCTACAAACGACGCAATTGAAAGCGGGTAGTCCGCTCCGAGGTCGCGGAATTGGGGTACGTAGGCTAACCTATTTGCTTCCACAGCGATGCTTTGGTCCGCATTCTTAGTCTTTAAGAAGGCGTCTAATAACGCCTTCACCAGGGTGGTCTTCCCCGCCCCGTTTTCACCCAAAATAACGGTCAATTGTTCTTTTGGAATTGTGAAAGAAACATTTTGTAAAATAACCTTCTTCCCGAAGGCGGCGGTGTAGTTGCTTACTGCTACTTGTGCTGTCATCAAATCACCTGTTCATTTAGCAATAAAAAAAGACCCGGCCGGGTCTTTTTTTGAGGGCATTATTCAGCAAAGTTCACGTCGACCGTCTTAGTCAAGACGTCGGTGTATGAGTACGATGCTTGTTTAAACTGGGCTTCTTCGTCCAGTTCTACCACGAATAATGATGGAAAAGTTGAACGTAAGATCCCAGAACGTTCTGTATATTTCTTGCGGCCAGCTTGTGATACTACCGTAACTGTCTCTCCGATGTGCGCGTCTAAACGCGCTTTAATTTCTTCTAAGGTTGACATTTAAACCGCCTTTCTCATCTAGACAATTCCTATTATAACGCATTGTCATAATTTGTTCAATGTCTAACAATGTTACGGGCGTGTCGATTGTTACGGTTAG
The DNA here is from genome assembly GCF_023893635.1 of Fructobacillus apis. Taxonomy (GTDB): domain Bacteria; phylum Bacillota; class Bacilli; order Lactobacillales; family Lactobacillaceae; genus Fructobacillus; species Fructobacillus apis. The sequence continues at coordinate 303,915 of NZ_JAMWYK010000001.1, forward strand.
ATGTCATAGACTCCATTCTTTTGGAGAGCCAAGTAGAGGTCAGTGAAGTCGGAAAGCGTCAAACGTTCGGCGCGAATTCCCTGATCAATCCCCGCCTCATCCAAAGCGGCGTGCAGCTTGTCCTTTGTTTCTTCTTCCTTACCGAAGCGCTGCGTCAAGTTGTTCCACATTGACTTTCGACGGTGCGCGAAGCAGGACTTCACGAGGGAGAAGAGCTTGGCTGGCTTTTCAACCGGGCGTTCCGCTGGCTTTGGCGTCAGGGAAACGACGGCAGAGTCGACGTTTGGCGCTGGGTTGAAGGCGGCGGCCGGCACCTTCAAAGCCGTCTCGACGGAAGCGTAGTAGTCGAGCATGACGGTCAAGACACCGTACTCCTTCGTCCCGGGCTTGGCAGCCAAGCGGTCGGCCACTTCCTTTTGCATCATGACAACGAGCTGTCGCCAGTTGAAGCCGGCCTGCAAGAGCGCCAATAGGATTGGCGTCGTGATGTAGTAAGGCAGGTTGGCAACGACTTTGACGCCTTCCCCTTCGCCAAACTTCTCGGCCAGAACCGTCTTCAAATCAGCTTCCAAGACGTCTTGTTCGCGGACTTCGACGTTGTCGTAGGGTGCCAGCGTCTCGGACAACACCTTCACCATGTCAGAGTCGATTTCGAAGGCCAAGACGTCCTTGGCGGCGCGGGCCAGGTATTCGGTCAATCCACCGATACCGGGTCCAATTTCGACCACGTGATCTTCTTTTGTCAGGTTAGCGGCGTCGACGATACCGGACAAAATGTTTCCATCTGTCAAAAAATTCTGTCCGAACTTTTTCTTAGCTCGCAAGCCGTACTGGTTCAAAATCGCCTGTGTCCGCATTGGCGTGGCAATATCAATTGTTTTGGCCATGTTGGCCTCCTTTAAGTGCGTTTAAGACATCTTCTTGTTGGTAGCCAAGCGCGACCAAGCGGCTCAAGAGCTGCTTGCCGTTGGCGTAACCAAAGGACAGTTCGTTTCCGAGCTGCTCCCGCTTCTTCTTGGACTCCCCCGCCCCGAGCAAGCCGAGGTCGAAGAGAAAGTCGAAGGTGATGTCTGAAGCGGGACGTTCTTTGCCCGAGGAAGCCTTCTTGTCGGCCTCCAGGAGAACGGCCTGCAGCGTTTTTAGCGGCGCGTGTTCGATGCCGAGGGACTTGTGCGGGTTGTCGTGGTCCGCCCGGCCCTCGTCCTTGGTGATGGCGGCGAGCGTGACTTCCGGCACCGCCTTCAAAATCATATTCCGCAGGCGGTTCCCGTTAAAGTCGGGGTCGGTCAAGACGATGACACCGCGTTCTTTGACGGCCCGCTTGATTTGATCAAGGACGGGTTTTTCCAGGGCGGAACCCCGGGTTTCAATCGTGTCGCAGTCGACGGCTAAACTCAGACGTTGCGTGTCCGACCAACCTTCGACAACGACCGCCGCTTTGATTGCTGGTAACGTCGTCGAGGACGCCGTTTCCTTTGATTGAGAAGCGTGGCCCTTAGTCATGATCGAAGAAAGCTCGGTGGGCGTTTTTGACAGTCTGGTCAGCGAAGGTATCTCGGTCCATCCCCAACGTTTCCGCCAGTGAATCAACCACGTACTTCACCCAACCGGGCTCGTTGGTCTTTCCACGGTTTGGCGTCGGCGCCAAGTAAGGCGCGTCCGTTTCCGTTAGGATGTGGTCGAGCGGCACAACCTTGGCCGCCTCACGAACCTCTTCGGCCTTCTTAAAGGTCGCCACCCCCGAGAAGGACACGTAGTAGCCGAGGTCGGCGAAGGCCTTGGCCTGTTCCGGCGTACCGGAGAAGGAATGGATAATCACCTTCTTCAAGCCGGATTCCTTCAAAATCGCGTAAACGTCATCGAAAGCTTCGCGGTTGTGAATGATCAAGGGCAGACCGGATTCCTTGGCGAGTTCGATTTGGGCATGGAAGGCCTTCATCTGCGCATCACGGTCGGTGTCCCAGTGGTAGTCCAAACCGGTTTCTCCGATTCCAACGACGACTGGGTTCTTGATTTGTTCCTTCAAAGTCGCTAAAGCAGCTTCGTCGAATTCCGGCGCGTCTTCGGGCTGATAACCGATGATGGCGTTGACGCCCTCGTTTTCTTCGGCAATCTTGATGGCACGCTCGTTACCTTCCTTTTCGCAGCCGACAACGTTCATTTCCAAAACTTGGAACTCGTGGGCGCGACCGAGGTAGGCGGGCACGTCGAAGTAGAGCGCATCGTCGTTTAGGTGGTTGTGCGTGTCAAAGCTAGGATTTGGTTGTTCACTAGGGTCGTAAATGGCCATGAAAATCTCCTTTTATCTTGTCTTATTTTAGCACAGGACGGGCGTTTTCACCTGTTTCCCATAGAAAAAGGACTAACCAGAGGTTAGTCCAATCCGACGTTATGCATTTTCAGGTGCATAATTCTTCAAAACTCCGTTGATAAACGAAGCATCTTCTTTTGTCGCAAATTCCTTAGCCAGTTCGACGGCTTCGTCGACCACAACCTTGTAAGGCGTTGGTTCTGGCAAAGTCAATTCGTAGGCGGCGATTCGCAAAATTGCCAAGTTTACCCGGGCAATTCGGTCGAGCTTCCAACCCGTTGCAAGGTGCTTGGCCAAGTTTTCGTCCAATTCCTTACGGGAAGCCAAGACACCATTTACCAACTGTGGCAAAAAGGCTTGGTACTCGTTATCTGAAACCACGAGATCGTAGTCCAAATCTAATTTATTATCATCAGGAACATCGTTTAGCGATGCAAAGAGAATTTGCAAGGCTGCCTGTCGCTCCTCGTGTCGTGACAGTTGGGTCATTTCGCAGGCTCCTTTTGCTTGCTTTGATCAAAAAGGTGTTCTGGATCGATGTTTTGGTGGTCGTCGTCAGGCACAAGGCTTGAAACGGTCACGTTTACCGTATTCACCGTCAACCCAGCCAAGTTGGCTAAGTCAGACTTAACAGCCTGTTGCACGGAAAAGGCAACCTTTGGGATCACCGCACCGTATTCAAGAACAACGGCCATGTCCACAAAGATTTCACCGTCTTCTTGCTTCAAGGAAACACCGGAAGCCTTTGGCATCGCACCAGCGACCTTCGTCAAGTACTTTGGCAAGTGGTCGTAGACGTTTTCTTGCATCGAAACCACACCCTTAACGCCCAGAGCAGCAGAAGAAGCAACCGCTTCCAATGCTGACTTGGATACGAGCATTTGCCCGTCAGCCATTTCTTCTTTGGTTAATAAAAAGTTCTTGTTCGTCAAATCCGTTGACTTTGCCATCAGCTTTCCTCCTCTATGACCAGTTTTGTATTCGAAATCCAGTCTCACAAAAGACAAAAGACTGCTCACCGTTTAGGAAAGCAGTCGTTACATTTAGGCGCGACCCTTGTATGATCCGTCTTCCGTGTTAACGATGATCATGTCACCTTCGTTAACGAAGTCAGGAACCGTAATCGTTGCACCCGTTTCAACAACGGCTGGCTTACCAGAACCCGTTGCAGTGGCACCCTTGATACCTGGTTGCGTTTCTTCGACCTTCAACGTCACAGAAACTGGCAAGTCAGCACCGAGCACTTCTGAACCGTACATCGTGATCTTCACTTCCATACCTTCAAGCATGTACTTCAAAGCTTCTTGCAAGTGAGAATCAGGGACGTTGATTTGTTCAAACGTTTCCGTGTCCATGAATACTCGTCCGTCGTTTTCGGCGTACAAGTATGACATTGGACGTGTCGTAATTTCTGCTTGTTCAAACTTGTCACCAGGACGGAACGTTACTTCGTTCACCGCACCAGTACGCAAGTTCTTCAACTTTGAGCGAACAAAAGCCGCTCCCTTACCAGGCTTAACGTGTTGGAATTCCAATACACGCCAGATTGAGTTTGAGTACTCAATTGTCAAACCTGTCTTCAAATCGTTCATTCCGATTGCCATAAAGCATATCCCTCGTTTTTCTTGATTACCTGTTATTATAGCAAAAAAAATGCTGTTCCGCACGGGTCTCTTGCGAATTTTTAGCTCGATTTTGTCTAATAAAAGTCGTCAATCCTTTCTATATATGGTAAAATAGCAGTTAAGGTTTTCGATTCGTGACAAAATAAAAGAACATATTTGGAGGAACCTAAACATGGTTTTTAAAGTATATTACCAAGACAGTATGGACAAGAACCCAAAGCGTGAATTTACGCAATCTTTCTACGTAGAGGCTGACAATCACGCCGACGCATACGCAATGGCTCAAAAGAACAACAAGAACTTTAACATTGAAACAGTTGAAGAACTCTCTGACGCAGCACTGGTGTACGAACAGGCTGATCCAGAATTCTCAATTACGACTTTTTAATTAATTCATGGAAAAAGTCGACATCAAACCCAACGAAGTTGCGGTTTACGCCCTTGGTGGTCTAGGCGAAATCGGGAAGAACACTTACGGTATCGAATACCAAGATGAAATCGTCATCGTGGACGCTGGTATCAAGTTCCCGGAAGACTCCCTTTTAGGGATTGACTACGTCATCCCCGACTACTCGTACTTAGTCGAAAACATCGACAAGGTTAAAGGCCTTGTCATCACCCACGGACACGAAGACCACATTGGTGCGATTGCTTACTTCTTACAAGCAGTTAACGTACCGGTTTACGCGGGTCCATTAGCAATGGCTTTGATCCGCAACAAGCTGGAAGAAAAGCAAATGTTAAACCGGGTGGAACTCCACGAAATCACAGACGGTTCCGTGGTGGACTTCGGTAAGACTTCTGCTGAATTCTTCCGTACAACCCACTCAATTCCAGACGTCTTCGGAATTGCCATCAAGACACCCGTTGGAACAATCGTTGAAACCGGTGACTTTAAGTTTGATTTGACCCCTACCACCAAGCAAAAGCCAAACCTCTGGTCAATGGCTCGCATCGGTGAAGAAGGTGTCTTGCTCTTAATGTCCGATTCAACCAACGCGGAACGTCCTGAATGGACCAAGTCCGAAGCCTGGGTTCAAAAGACGGTTGATAAGTTGTTCAAGCAGTTGAAGCATGGTCGAATCATCTTCGCCACCTTCGCTTCGAACATGAACCGAATTAAGATGGCAACGGACGCTGCCATCGCAAACGGCCGAAAGATTGCGGTCTTCGGTCGTTCAATGGAATCGGCCATCACGAATGGTCGTGCCCTGGGATACTTAGACATCCCTGAAGACGCCTTGATTGAACAGTCACAGATTAAAAACATCCCAGACGATGAATTGTTGATCATGTCGACTGGTTCACAGGGTGAATCAATGGCTGCCTTGGCACGAATCGCCAACGGAACGCACAAGCAAGTGCGTTTGAAGCCAAAGGATAACGTGATTTTCTCCTCTTCTCCAATCCCTGGTAACACGGCCTCTGTTAACGCCGTGATTAACAAGTTGGAAGAAGGTGGCGCAAACGTCATCCACGGAAAGCTAAACAACATTCACACTTCTGGTCACGGTGGCCAAGAAGAACAGAAGTTGATGCTTTCCTTGATGAAGCCTAAGTACTTCATGCCCGTCCACGGTGAGTTCCGCATGTTGAAGGTTCACGCCGGTTTGGCTGAAGAATTAGACATTCCAAAGGAAAACACTTTCATCCAAGAAAACGGTGACGTTTTGGCCTTCGACGGCGTAAACGAACCACGCTTGGCTGGACACTTCCCTGCGGACGATACGTACATTGATGGTTCTGGTATCGGTGATATCGGTTCCGTTGTCTTGCACGACCGACTCAAGCTGTCACAAGATGGTTTGGTCATCGTCACGGCAACCATTGACTTGAAGAAAAAGGAAATCTTGTCTGGACCAGACATCCTCTCCCGTGGTTTCGTTTACATGCGTGAATCCGGTGACTTGATTAACGACGGTCGTCACGTGATTTTCAATACGATTCGTAAGGCCATGTCTCAAAAGACGCCTTCTGAATCCGACATTCGTCAGGCCATCATCGATGACTTGTCAAAGTATCTACACAAAGAAACTGCCCGAAAGCCAATGATTTTGCCAATGCTCATCATGGTTTAAGGACAATTGGCATGCTTCGGCATGCCTTTTTTCAAGCAAATCTTTAGGAGGGTGAACGATGCCCACACAAGCTCACATCTTCGTTGAATCCGGACTCATCCGTCAAAAGGATAAAGGGTTGCTGGATCAACTCGAAGGACAATTGACACAAAACGGCGTTGCGCCCTCCTTTCGGAAGTCCCGCCCCCACCACTCGCTCTTTCAAAAGGCTAAGTTAGTGGCTCGTGACAAGGCCTTTTCCGACGTAAACCTGCCCGTTGTCGTTGTTGGAAACAAGGCATCAAGAAACGAAGTGCTCTCCGGCTTTTTGGCCGTTGACGAAAGCAAGAAGCACCCGCTTCTCCTTGTGTCATGGCCGGAAAAGGCAACGCACATCGACCACTTGATTAGCCAAATCATGACTTCGCTTGCGGCGATGCAGGTGACAGAAGCGCCGGTGGGGCAAATCGTCGGCGACGTGCCAACAAAGGGGCAGCGATACTTCCTCGATTACGTCCAGGTCGGACAGGACTTTTCCGCCCTACTTCCAAAGTTTGACCAAAAGTTCGCCTTCAAGGAAGCCTGGCGTCAGTTCTTGAACTTCTGGAACTTCCTTTCAAGTAACCAGAACGCCTTAACCTTCGGTTGGACGCTTCGCCACGGTGGCACCTACCAGCACTTCTCAAAGACGCTCGGGATGCAGGTGCTGAACAACGGCGCTGATGCCGCTGCCCCCTACACCATTCGCTTGGTGAACCAGGTGCCTTGGCCAAAGATTTTCCTCACTTACCTTCAGGGTAAGAAGGGACGTCAAAACCCTTCCCGTCGTGGTTTTCTTTCCTTTGACGTGAAAGAGAAGGCCGACATCCACATTCGCGACCTGCAATCGGTTAAAACCGATGGTCGGCTCTTGGATAACGGGGCCTACACCTTTACCTTATCCACATGGGGCACTTACCCATTGATTGAAGCGGTTCAGGTTAAAGCTGAACACAAGCACAAACATCATAAATAAAGCAGAAAAAAAGACGACCATCGCGGTCGTCTTTTTTGTTCCAATCACTTCTCTTGGTTCTTCAATTCACGTCGCTTCAACTTCAAAACGAGACGAGCGACGCTCGTCATTTCAGCGTCCTTCGCCTCTTTCTTATCAACGTAAAAAGACAAAAGTAACCAAATCAAAGCAACAGCGCCCACTAGTATAATGAGCCAATGATTGCCTGTCTTAAAATAAAGCAAGCAGAGAAAGAGTTGGACAAGTCCAAAAAAGTTCAGATTTTTCTTATTCATAAAACTCCTCCAACATCCCGTTCGTTCGCTTCATTCTATCAAAAAAAAAACGACGCTAGTCGTTTTCTAATTTAGCAATTGAATTTGATTAACCCAACTTCGCCTTAATCGCTTCCACCTTATCCAACTTTTCCCATGGGAGGTCCAAGTCAGGGCGACCGAAGTGGCCGTAGGCTGCGGTTTGCTTGTAGATTGGGCGACGCAAGTCCAAGGACTTGATGATGGACAATGGACGGAAATCAAAGAGTTCAGCCACGATTTCTTCAATCTTAGCTTCTGAAACCTTCGCCGTTCCGAACGTGTCGATGTTTAATGACACGGGTGCGGCCACACCGATGGCGTAGGCCACTTGCAATTCGGCCTTGTCAGCCAAACCGGCAGCAACCAAGTTCTTGGCCACGTAGCGGGCGTAGTAGGCACCAGAACGGTCAACCTTCGTTGCGTCCTTACCAGAGAAGGCTCCACCACCGTGGTGAGCGGCTCCACCGTATGTGTCGACGATGATCTTACGACCAGTCAAACCGGAATCGGCTTGTGGGCCACCAAGAACGAAGCGTCCTGATGGGTTGATGTAAAACTTCGTTTCGGCATCAACCAAGTTGGCTGGCAAAACGGGGTCCAAGACGAGCTTCTTCATGTCGGCACGCAACTGTTCCAATGAGACGTCCTCACCATGTTGCGTTGACAAGACAACGGCGGCGATGCGTTCCACTTCACCGTCGTCAGACAATGCCAAAGTCACTTCCCCCTTCGCGTCGGGACGGAGGTAGTCGACCTTGCCCTCTTCACGAACGGCACGGATTTGACGCATCATTTGGTGGGACAAGTCCAAGGCAAGTGGCAAGTAGTCGTCCGTTTCGTTGGTCGCGTAACCGAAGACCATTCCTTGGTCACCGGCACCCAACTGGTCCGGATCGTCTTCGGCGGCGTCAACGGCCTGGGCGATGTCGGCTGATTGTTCAACGATCTTGTTTGAGACGTTGATGGAGTCGGCTGAGAAGCCGAGTTCTGGCTTGTCGTAACCGATGGCACGAACCGTTTCAACGGCGATTTGACGCACGTTGACGTAGGCTGAGGTTGAGAGTTCACCGAAGATGGAAACGTCACCGGTTGAAGTCGTCACTTCGATGGCGGCGCGGGCTTGTGGGTCCTTTTCCAAGACGGCGTCCAAGATGGCGTCTGAGATTTGATCAGCGACCTTATCGGGGTGTCCGTTGGCAACGGATTCGGCAGTGAAATACTTTGTCATGTTTCTGTCTCCTTTTAGTTGGCACACATTTTACTTTGGCACACATCAAGAAAGGCAAATAAAAAACGCCCAGGACCAGCCTGAGCGAATCAATGCGACTTGGTCTATCTTACAGAATTACCACCGTGCGAATGCCGGTTGGTGCAGGTTCATCGTGCTGTATCACTTCCCTGCTCTTGATAGTGTTGTAATGTATAAAACATATTATAAATGATAAAATAAAAAAGCACAACTACAGTAAAGAGGAAGAACCATGGCGGAAAACGAAAGCCAACACAATATGAATCCAAACGGGGTGCAAGAAAGCCCGTCAACACAGTCGCCATCCGGCTTTAAGTTTGGACAAGCGGGGGCGCAAAACTTCTTCTCACGTTCGCGTCGAAGTCGTGAGGAAAAGGCGCAGGCGGAGGCGAACCAACCAAAGCCAAAGGATGTGTACGCGAAATTGCCGGCGGTGCACCGTTGGACGGTACCGGTCGTCGCACTGGCCTTCCCGTTGATCTGGTGGCTGAAGCCGATTTTGAACGGGACACTGTCGAGCCGCTTGCCCATCGAACAGATATGGCCGCTGCTCCTGTACTCGTTTTGTACGGCCTTGGCGCTCGGTTTCTTGATTAGCGAACGCTTCGTGAAAAAGGACTGGCGGGTGTACGCGGCGCTGGCGGCATCGCTCATCGTGCTGGTGAACTCGTCGTTGCGGACACGCTTTGAGGTGCTGGCACTGTTGCTGCTCTTTTTATTGGTGCTCGCCATCTTGCCGTTTTCCCTTGTCCAATTGCAAAACGGTCTCGGCCTACTGGCCTTGACCTTCATGGTCGCCTTCACGGTGCCTGTCTGCATCACTTTCTTGGCGAACAACTACGTCGACACCGCCTTCTTAAACGGCGCTTGGACTTTCTTCTACACCACGCTCTTTTATTTAACGCCTTTGGTGTTACCAAAGGCGAAAGGCCGCCTGTTAGGTTTGTTCACCGGGTCCGCCTTTTTGATTAACGTCCTCTGCTTCCATCAGTTGGATGCGGGCGTGATGATCGCCCTGGTGTTGACCCTGGGGACTTATGTCTTCTCCTTCATTCGGCCACTCACCTACCGCATGCAAGCCATCGTGGCTTCGATTGCCCTCTGCTTGACCATGCTTTTTATCTAAGCAACAAACAAAAAGACCGGACGGTTTCTTCTGAAACCATCCGGTCTTTTTTGATTCGTTTCATTCCTACAATCAACGAATCATGATCACGTCTTATGCCTGATCTGACTTCTTGTCGCAGTTGCCTGCTCGAGATTCCAAAGGAGCCATAAGCTTTTATTACTCAAAGCGACTGATTAGCCTTCGTTGCGCTTCTTCGTTGCAAAGTAAGCAACGGAAGTCATCGCAGCCATCACGCCAAGAATCACTTCGGTCAGCATGTTGGCCAAGCCTTCACGCTTTCCGGCTTCTGGAAGAGCGGTCAAATGACCGTCCTGTGCGGAAGACAATGCCTCTTCGAAGGCCATCAGCAAACCGCGGATGTCGTCCGTTGATTCAGCCTTTTCAAGCTTAGCAAAGAAGTCGCTTTGCACCTTGTCTAACATCTTCAAGCGCAGTTCCTTCTTGAAGTGTGTCAGGTTCAGGTCCTTTTCGATGACCTGCTTCATGGCCATCACCTTGTTCTTAGCGGCGTCCTTCTGTTCGTCCAGAGACAGGCCAGACAAATGAACGTCTTCAAAGAGGTCCATAACAGCTTCTTTTTCAAATGAAAGGACGTCCGCATCTTCAGCCTGCATCAAAGCCGCCTTCTTTTGTGACCAGTTCTGGTCAAGGGCTGCCTTTTGTGAAGCCTTCTGTTCCGCGCTCAAGGTCGGGTCGCGGTCGATGCGGGCCTTGGCCTTTTCCAACGCGTCTTCCATTTGCTTGGCAACGCTTGCCTTTTGGTCATCAACCGAACCATTTGAAGCCATCTGTTCATCGACCTTTTGCACCTGGTCGTCGAAGGTTGGGTCATCGATTTGATCCGTCAACTTGTCCTTGTTAACCGTCGTATCAATGGCCGCCTTGTTCTTTTCAGCAGCGGCATCGATGGCGGCCTTGGCCTTGTTCTTTTGGTCCTTGGTCAAGTTCTTCATCTTGTCGATGGCTGCTTTCTTCTCAGCGGCAACCTTGTCGACATCCGCCTTCGCTGCTTCCTTTTGGTCAGCAAGCGACGGAATGGCATCAATCTTATCCGAAATATCCTTTACGGCGTCAGAGTACGTTGTATCGTCGTTTCGGACGTTCAACTGATCCTTGTCATCCGTGGCGTCGATGCCCTTCTTCGCCTTATCGGCTGCCTCGTCAATGGTCTGACCGGCCTTCTTCTTTTCGTCCTTGGCCAGCTTGTCCATCGCGTTGATGTTTTCCTTGTGCTGGTCGGCATCGTCGTCAATCTGCTGCTTTGACGCCTTCTTTTGGTCATCCAAGGACGGCGTCTTCTTCACGTCGTCATCAACGTTCTTGACGTTGTCACCGTAAGAATCGGCCGACTTTTGAACCACGAGGGCGTCCTTGTTCTTGGCGCCGTCAACCGCCGCCTTATCCTTTAGAACAGCGGCATCCAGGTCAGCCTTTGCCTTGGCCTTTTCCTTCGTTGACAAGTTGTCCATGCCGTCGATAGAAGACTTCTTAGCTTCCGCGTCGCGGTCAATGGCCGCCTTCGCTTCGCTCTTTTGATCGGCCAATGATGGCTTTTGCGCTACATTCTCCTTGATTCGGTCTCGAGCAGCTGGGAAAGTCGCTTCCAAACCATTCTTAATCAACGTGTCGGTATCTGAACTATCGTCAATCTTGTCCTTGGCCTTGGTGGCCGCAGAATCAATATCCGCCTTCGCCTTTTCTTTATCGTCCTTAGACAGTTTATCCAGGGCGTCAATTTCGGCCTTAAGTGCGTCCGCGTCAGCATCAACGGCATTCATTCCCTTCACCTTTTGTTTGTAAAGGGAATCGTTCTTTCCAACACCTTCAAGAATCTCAGCGGCGTTCTTTTCGTACTGGTCGTTTTGGAAGTTTTGTGTCAACTCATCCTTCGTCTTAGAGCCGTCCAATTTTTTAATCACGCGTTCGGCTTCCTTATCCAAGCTCTTGCCGGCTTGCGACTTTTCGCTTTGACTCAAGTTGTCCATCCCGTTGATGGCGTCCTTCTTTAAGCTTGCATCCTGTTCAATTAAGCCGATGAGCTCTTTCTTTTGGTTGTCCAAGGATTCCTGGTTATTCAAGTCAGCAAAAACGTTATCCGTTTCCATTCGGAAGGAATGACCGTCTGCTTCCTTAGCTTTGATATCATCTGCACTGGTTGAGGCATCAACCTTGGCCAGTGCATCTCGTTCAGCAGCACGAACCTTTTCCTTCGCCTTCTCTTTGTCGGCAGAAGAAATGTTGTCCATCCGGTCGATGCGTGCCTGTTGGTCGTTCGACTCATTTTTCACTTTGTCTTCGGCCTTCTTCAAGGCATCCGCAAACTGCTTCACCTTGTTTTTCGCGTCTTGTACATCCTGGTCAAAGTTCGTGTTGTTCACAATGTCGACAAGGGAGTCGGTATCATGTTTTCCACCATCGACCAGCTTATCCAACCCGGCCACACGGTTTTCGATGTCGTCTTTTGCCTTGTTGGCATCCGCCTTCAGCTTATCCTTCACGATGGCCTTGCTTTGTTCATCCAAGCCGTCGAGCTTATCCAAGCTATCGTTGGCGTCAGCAATCTTCTTTTTAAGGGCATCCTTAGCGGCCTGCTTTTGATCTTCGATGGAAGACTTCTTGTTGTTCAACTCGTCCTTCACAGAATCAACAGCACCATTGGCGTTGAAGTCGTTCTTTGAGTTTGCAACAGAATCAGAATCCTGGGCACTAGAAATACCGGTTTTGGCCTTCTGGTAGTCTTCGTCAATCTTTTTCAACTCATCAGTGGCTTTCTTTTGCACGTCGCTATCAATGGTACCGTTTGTATCCTTGGCCAAGTCCAACATGGCCTTAACCTTCTTTTCCGCATCGGCCTTTTGCTTGTCGATGGCAGCTTGAGCGGCCTTCTTGGCTGTTTCAAGTGCTTCACGGCGCTTGGCATCATCTTTAGCTGCTTTTTCCTGTGCCGCAGTGTTCGCTGAATCGGCGTTTTTGGCTGCGGCCTCTTTATCGGTCAATGTAGCGGCCGTACCTTTCGCAGCATTAGCCGCATTGTCGGCATTCGTCTTAGCTGTTTCGGCGTTCTGGGCCGCTGTTTCAGCAGCTTGTGCCGCATCATTTGCAGCAATTCCAGCTCTGTCAGCTGCTTCTTTTTTGTCCGAAGCATCCTTCTTCAGATCTTCAACTGATGGTTTTGAATCGGAACCATCCTGATGTTTGTTATCATCATGTCCGCCTGTTTCTTGACCTCCAGCATGTTCAGAATCACCAGAGCCACCAGTGTTTTCATTATGATTTTCAGAATTTTCTGACTGCTTCTCTGCTTCGTCGGCCTTTTGTTTAGCAACTTGATACTCGTTATCGGCCTTAGCTTTATCACCATCCGCCTTTTTCTTATCGGTATCGGCTGTTGACTTAGCCTCGTCCGCTTGTCGTTTCTTTTCAGCTTCTGATTGCTTCTTCTCTTGAGCAATTCGGTTGGTTTCTTTAGCGGATGCCTCTTCGCCATCTGCCTTTTCCTTGGCTTTCGCCGCTTGTTCAGCATCCTTCTTCGACTTTTCAGCTTCGGCCGCAGCCTGTGACGCCTTGTTCCAGTCCGCGTTCTTGGCCTGTTCGACAATGTCTGCTAAGCCTTTATCGCCAGAAAGGTCAGTGTTTTTGTTTTCAAAGTCAGTATCATCCGTCGCAGCGCTGATCGAATCTCGATTCTTCTTAGCAGCTGCTGCGATGTCGGACTTAGCCTTATTCTTTTCATCGGTCGACAAGCTATTAAGCTTATCAATCGTCGCTATAGCATCCTTTTCCTTTTGGTCAATCAACGCCTTGCGGGCCTGCTTCTTGTTATCCAAAAGCTTGCCGGCAAGTTCGCCCTTTGCTTTATTCAAAGCATCTTCGAGGTCATTCCCCTGCTTCGCCTTTGCGATATCATCGTCTTGCTTGTCAAAGTTCGTCACGCCATCAATCCGCTGATCGACCTTATTTTCAGCATCCGTAATCAGCTGCTTCAACTTATCTCGCTGGTTCTGCGATAAGTCCGTCATCTCATCGATGGCAGCGCGTTTGTTATTCGCATCCTTTTGAACAGTGTCCTTAGCGCTGTTCTTCGCTTGTTTCAGCGCCTCCTCCTTCTTTCGAAGGTTGTCTGCCGCGAATTGTGCCATGTTGGTTCTGGCCGTTTCAATGGCGTTCGCCAGCGTCTTTTCGCTCTTTCGTCTTGCTAATTCGTTGGCATCCGGTGCACCATCAAAGGACTCTTGAAAGGCCTTCTTGGCAGATTCAATATCAGCCTTAAGCTGCGCAATCTGGTCGCCTTCCAATCCCTGGTTGGCGGCGATTTCACCTTCCGCCTCGTTGGCATCCGCATCCGCGTCATTCTTGGCAACTTGAATCAGCTGATCAATTGGCAAGTTGTTCGGAATTGGCATTTCAGCATTCTTAACGAGTTCCTCAACGCGGGCGGCATCAGTAGCCTCACCAATGGACTTATTGATTCGATCGGCTTCCACTTGAACCTGACGATAAGCCTCGTCTTTTTGTCCGTCGGTCAAGTTGTTCATCTCTTTAATGTCAGCGATGGCCTTGTTAGCCTTCTTTTGAACGTCATCCTTTGCTTTTGACTTTGTCTTTTCAAAGGCGTCCGCATCAACCTTCACGCTGTTTTCAACGCTCTTGGCAAAGTCAGACCCGGCCGTGACCGACGGAATCTCGTCGGTTGTTCGAGCAGCATCAACACGGTGAACAAAGTCTTGGTAGTCGCCAGTCAAATCGTTATCGTACTGAGCCTTTTGTTCAGACGTCAACTGGTCGTTGTGCTTGATGTCCGTCAACTTATCGTTTACCAAACGGGCAGCGGAACGACGGGCTTCCTTCTTCTTATCCGTCAAAATCTTAAGGTCAGCTTCCGCTTTGGCGCGAATGGCGTTCACCTTCATGGCATCGTTGGCCTCTTTCGAGTCCAAGTCGTCCTTGGCTTTTTTAACAGCGTTATCGATGGCGTTCTTTTGAGTCTGCTTTTCGTCAGGTGTTAAACCACCATCTAAATCAATTTTGGCCTTGGCGGTCGTGGCGCGTTGCTCCAAATCCGTCTTAACCGTTTCACCAGTGTTTTCGATGGACGTCTTCGCGCTGTCCTTTCGCTCGTCCAGCGTTTGGTTGGGCTTCACCACAACTTCAGCGTAGGCTTCACCAGGGAGGTGACTGAAAATCTTGTCTTCCAAGTCGTCGGCGTTTTGAACCGTGTCGAACTTCTGCTTCAACTTTTCGGTTACTTTATCAATATCAGGATAAATCTTTTCTTTTTCTTCATTGGTCAAATCAGGGTCGGAATCGATTTCTGCACGCTTTTGTTTGGCAGCAGCATCAATGGCTGCAAAGACCTCTTGCTTACGGTCTTTTACCGCAGCGTTTGACTTATGCTTTGCTTCGGCGGCCTTCTTTCGGTCGTCAATGACGTCCTGAACATCCTTCGCGTTATCCTTCTTATCGATGTCGTAGTCAATACCAGCAAAGGCCTTGTCCACTTCAAAGTGTTGGTCCTGCTTTTCTTGGTGGTTCAACGTATCGTCTTGGTCAATGCGAGCGTGAATTTCCTTTTTGACCTTTTCGATTTCAGCCTTAGCCGCTGCCTTCTTAGTCTTTGATTCCACTCGCTTGGCCAAGGCTTCTTGAATTTCTTTCTTCAAAACGGTCTGAGTACGGACCTGCAGACGTGGCGTTGTATAGTATTGGTCTGGAAGATTCAAGGCATCGGTACTACCGTCAGGCGTATAACCAACTTTGATGCTATCAACGTTCTTATCAAAATCGTCAGATAGTACAATTTTATGTTCTTTTCCAAGGTTTGGATATTCAACTTTCGTGAAAATCGTCTTCGTTGGTTCAACGGCAACCCCGGCAAAGACAACTCTCCCCTTCGGGTCAACCTTCCGATAGTCGTTTCGGTTACGACTATAGCGCTTATATTCCTTATAGCTGTTTGGTTGCCCGTCTTTTCCAGTAAGAATGGAAACGGAGTTGGCGCGTCCTATGGGCCAGATCGAAATCTGTGTCTTTCCACCAACGTAGGCGGCGATGTTCTTTCCAGTATCGGGATCTTTACGAACGTAAACGTTCTTCACTTGGTAGTCGATCCACTGGTCGTAGTTATTCTTATCCTTGGATTCGGGAAGGCTTAACAAGTAGTCGATGTAGAACTGGTCGCGTCCTTCGTTTTTTGCTCGTTGAATTTCCTTACTGATACGAGCAACTTTTTCGACCTTTTTCAGGTTGACCCACTTACCGACAACGGCACTTTCAGGGTCGTCAAAGGTAACGTCGTCAACTGTGTCGTACTCTGTGTTCGTGTTGAGATTTCCCGAGTTCACCGCTTGGTCGGCCTGCCATGAATAGGTATCAGCAGAGGCGTCTAAGCCGAGCGGTGACATCCCCAAAAGAGCGGAAAAGGTACTGGTACCGATTCCACCGGTTAAGGCGATTGAGATTAAGAAAGACTGTAGGACGACTTTCTTCTTTTTTTGCATTTCTGTTTTCGTGATCATATACAGTAATCCTAGTTTAAATTTATTTTGACTAAATAAGTTTAAACGCCTAATATTGCGGGCGATGACGCGTTTTATGACAAAAAGATGTATTTTTATATCGTACTTTGCAAAGCGCTAGAATTGACTAAAAAGAATTAGAATATAAAAACGAAAAAGAGGGCAATGTCTTAGACATTGTCCTCTTTTTCTTAAAACGTGTGCTGGCTGCTTAGTGCTTCTTCGTCGTCACAAAGAAAATGCTCGTACCCGCTGTCGCGACGAGCATGATAAAGGCCAGGAAGTGCTTCTTTACCTTGCGAGCCGTTTGTGGCATGACATGCTTAGCAAAGGCCAACGGTTCGGCCGTGACTTTGCCAGGCTTAACACCCGTCTTATTCTTATTTTCCATATCCGTTACGATACCTTCAGTCTTGTGATCAAAGGAGGTGTCGAACTTAATCGCATCCAAGTCGTCGATGTTGCCGGCGCCATCCATGCGGTTCTTAGCCCTCTGGGCCTCGTCGTCGATGGCCGCCTTCGCCTTGTCCTTGTCGGCCTGCGGCACGTTTGGCAGGTTATCAATGGCTTCCTTGGCCTTCTTGGCCTTGTCATCGATGTCCGCCTTGGCGTCCTTCTTCTGGTCGGCCAAAGACTTGTGCTTTTTCACGTCGTCGTTGATGTCGTCCAGGTCCTTCTTGAACCCGTCCTTACCATCCTTACCAGTCCCATTGTTCAGGTCGTCCGGCGTCTTGGCACCGTCAATCTTATCCTTGGCCTTCTTGGCCGCGTCGTCGATTTGCTTGCGGTGTTTAGCCTTGTCAGCGGCTGGCAGAGCTGGGTTATCATCGATGGCCTTCTTAGCCTTGTCGGCGTCGTTGTCAATGGCGCTCTTGGCGTCCTTCTTCTGGTCGTCAAACGGCTTGTGGTTGTTCATATCATCATCGACATGGCCCTTGGCCTTGTTGAAGTCGGCGTTGGCATCCTTACCGGCACCGCCGTTCAAATCGTCGGCGTTCTTGGCACCATCAATCTTATTCTTGGCCTTCTTGGCCGCGTCGTCGATGGCGTCCTTATCCTTCTTCTTGTCATCACTTGGCAAGTTCGGATCGTCATCGATGGCTTTCTTTTCCTTGTCAGCGTCGTTGTCGATGTTGTTTTTGGCGTCCTTCTTCTGGTCGTCCAGAGACTTGTGCTTCTTGACGTCGTCGTTGACATCATCTGATGCCTTCTTGAAGTCACCTGCGGCATCCCCGGCTTTACCAGAATGACCGTCGTTTCCGTGCAAGTCCGCGGCATCCTTTGAACCGTCGATCTTGTCCTTGGCCTTCTTGGCCGCGTCGTCGATTTCCGCCCGGTGCTTTGCCTTGTCTTCTTCAGGCAGAGCCGGGTTGTCGTCGATGGCCTTTTTGGCCTTGTCGGCGGCGTCATCGATGCCCTTCTTGGCGTCTTTTTTCTGGTCGTCAAACGATTCGTGGTGGTCGGTGTCGTTCTTCACGTCGTCGGCCGCTTTCTTGAAGTCACCTGCGGCTTCCCCCGCCTTACCAGAATTGCCGTCGTTTCCGTGCAAGTCGTCGGCGTTCTGCGCGCCGTCAATCTTTTTCTTGGCATCCTTGGCGGCGTCGTCAATCTTTGCCTTCGCCTTGTCCTTATCAGGCTGGGGCAGGTTCGGATTGTTGTCGATTGCCTTCTTTGCCTTGTCGGCGTCGTTGTCGATGGCGCCCTTGGCGTCCTTCTTCTGGTCGTCCAGGGATTCGTGCTTGTTCACATCCCCATCGACCTTGTTCTTGTCACTGTCAAAGTCCGAAGCGGCCTGGCCTGCTTTACCCGACTTACCATCATTGCCGTGCAAATCATCGGCGTCTTTCGCGCCGTCGATTTCACCCTTGGCTTTCTTGGCGGCATCGTCGATGGCAGCCTTGTCCTTGTCCTTATCGGATTGTGGCAAGTTCGGGTTGTTATCGATGGCCGTCTTGGCCTTGTCAGCGTCGTCATCGATGCCTTTTTTAGCATCATTCTTCTGCTTATCCAAAGAATCGTGATGATTCACGTCGTCGTTAACACCATCGGCCGCCTTCTTGAAGTCGCCCTTGGCGGCAGCGGCGTTTCCGCCCTGCCCATCGTTACCATTCAAATCGTCGGCATTCTTCGAACCGTCAATCTTACCCTTGGCGTCCTTAGCCGCCTTATCAATGTCGGCCTTGTGCTTGTCCTTATCTGCCTTTGGCAAGTTTGGATTGTTATCGATGGCCTGCTTAGCCTTGTTGGCTGCGTCGTCAATGTCACCCTTGGCCTTGTTCTTCTGGTCATCCAAAGATGGGTGTCCCTTCAAACCGTCGACTGTGTCCTTCGATGGGTCAACATCACCATCCGTATCGATGTCATCGGCGTTGTTGTCACCATCGACTTTGGTCTTTGCTTTACCGGCTGCGTTGTCGATGGCGTCCTTCGCCTTGTTCTTTTCGTCTTGGTTCAGGTCGTCGCGCTTGTCGATGTCGTCTTTTGCCTGCTTTGCCTTACCATCGATTGCGTCTTTGGCATCGTTCTTCAGGTCCGTGATGGTCTTCTTTCGATCAGCATCCAAAATAGCCTGAATTTGAGCTGCCAAAGTCGAGTCCTTAGTGGTCTTTTCAACAGCGTCAGCATCGGCGTTTCCGTCGTAAGCCTTCTTGGCGTCCGCAACTAAAGCATCAATCTTCGCCTTCTCGACAGCCTGTTCCTTCTTTGAGAGGTTCGTCATGCCAGCGAGCGTGTTATCTGCGTCGGTTCCCTGTTGGTCCATAGCATTCTGACCCTTCTTAATTTGGTCAGGAATCGAGTCGCCGGACTTGTGTGTGCCCTTAATCGTCGTGATTTCCGTCTTTGCGCCCGTATCGGAAGACGTGTCTTCGGCATCCGTAATCTTAGTGGCGTTGTTCATCCGCTTAATCACAGCGTTGTAAGCAGCATCCAAAGCCTGCAACTGACGGTTTCGTTCGGGCGTATCAATGGTCTTGTCATTCAAGATGGCGTTTCGTTGATTTTCGTAGTCGCTCCGGTTCTTGAAATCATTGATCAACTTTTGAAGTTGGTCGTTTCGATCAAGGTCCTTTTCATCCACGGCAATCTTATCGGCAAAGTTTGACGCGACCGTTTCCAGATCCTGCGTCTTCTTGGCTGCCTGTAAGTCAGCCAAGGCCTTTGTGTAGTCGTTTTGCAAATCCGTCAATCGACCAGTAATCTGTGCGTGGGTCAACGTCTTGTTGTTTTGAATAGCAGACTTAGCATCGTTGTATGCGTTTGTTAAGTTGGTGGTTGATTGCTTGGATGAATCACTAAAGCTCTTGCCACCCTTCACAACGATTTGCCTATATTTTGTCTGGATGTCGTTTTCGATATCAAAAATCTTTTGGGCGGCATCTTTATCCGTCGCAACAATGTTCGTCAGTTGGTTTCCAAAACTCGTGTTAAACGAATCAGAAGAAGTTTGGAAGCCGGTTGCTTCCGACTTCGTCAAGTCCTTGTTGTAAGCAATTTCAGCGTCTTTTGCTAACTTTGTCTGGCTCAAAGCGGCACGGGCATCCTTTATACGGTCGGCAATGGATTCACCGTTTTCATTTCCATAGCCTTGCATGGTTGTGACAGTCTTGGTACCCATTTCCTTAATCTTATCCGGATTGACCGCATCCAAGCTAGTTTGGTCATTAAAGAAGTTCTCTGATGCTGTGTAAGCATCTTCAACTTTCTGCTTTTCGGTCGCCTTTTCAGCGTTCGTCCAGGTTGGGTTATTCGCAATCTTTTCTTCGGCTGCCTTTCGAGCGGCGTTGATGTCAGAACGGGCACTGACTTTAGCAGCCGTGGAAGCGTCGGCTTTCTTCTGGTCGTCTGCAACACGCTCTTTTAGTTTGTCATTACTGCTTGTAAATTCAATTTTTTCAGTAGTGAAGAAGTTATCGTGTCCTGACCCACCTTTTCTCGAATTTGACGTGTATGAAATTTTAATGTAATGATTTGAATAGTCTTGTACTGGGAGGGTATAAAGTGTTCCACTATCATTGTGAACCGTGTGATCACGTCCACCAACCATGGCGTTTCGTTCTTCATCAGATTGACCACCGTAGTTCGTTCCAGTGTAGAAGAAGGCTAGCATGGGATCTTTATCTTTACCGTTATCTGTTCGCGATGGATTGTTATCGTTTGACGTATAAACATGAATTGAATTATCCCCACCACAAGATGTCAGTTTAATTTGAGTAACACCACCAATGTAATCGGCAATCAGTTTTCCTGTTGTTGAATCTTGGTGAACAAAAATTTTTTAAACTTGATAATCAATGAATTCATTTGAATTCTTACTATCCTTTGCAACGCCATTGACCGGAAGTAAATCAACGTATTTTCCAACAACGGCAGCTTCTGGGGAACTGAATTTAATCGTATCAGTTGACGCATGTGGAGTTGAATCGTATGGTAGCCCAGCCCATTTTGGAAGATTATCCTCTGGTCTTCCACCGAGCTGTACCTGATCAGCCATTACCGCCTGATCGTGTGCTGTAATTGTCGCAGCCGCTGTGGGCCCGACGCCGTTTGTTCCAAGTAATAGCATGATGGCCATTGATGTGTACAAACAAGTGCGGGTCATTTTCTTATTAGACTTATTTAAGTGTTTCATCTTAAAAATAACCTCTGTATATTTGTGATTAACAACAAACTTATTTTAGTCCTGTTCTAAAAAAGTGACGATTATATTTCAGTGTCATTCTTGTGTCTCTTTTGTTACAAAAGGTTATTCTAAATTAGAAACATTCTTTACAATACTCATACTTTTATAAATTATTGAATTATTTTAAAAATAAAAAAGCAGCTGGTTTTCCAGCTGCTTTTTAAATGATTCAATTAAAACTTACATCATCGTTACTTCGTAAGACTTATCGTCTGACTTACGAACCAGGAGGGCCTGTGTTTCGTTGGCCGTCTTGATGGTGATCTGAACGTTTGCTGACGATGGCAAGAACTTCACGGCTGCCGATGAGACATAATTCGTAAAGGCCTCAATTTCAGTCTGTGAGTAGAACTGCGTGGTAACCGTCACCTTCATCGACGTCATCTTGCCGTTCTCAAACTTACCCGTAGCGGTTGCTCCAGCGATGTTTGGGAAGAAGTTCGCGATGTCGTTCTTGAAGTTCGTAAAGCCGGTGTTTTCGTCGGAACCAAGTGATGAGCCATCGGATGATTCCTTCGGGAAGACCACCGTCTTCTGATCGATTGGCGTCCAAGCCGTCAAGCTCGTACTACGCTTTGACGTGGCTTCTGAGTAGAAGTATCCACCACCCAATGAATCTTCAGGCGCGTTGGCGTACATCGCCAAGACGATTGGGATGTTCTTGGCCACCCCTTCCTGTTCACGGATACGCTTGATGATTTTCGGTGCAATCTTCTTTCCGTAGTTAATGCGTTGTTCTTCGGAAATGTTTTGGTAGTAGTTTGCCCCGAACTGTTCCTTTTGGTAGATGTCTTGCGTGTTCATTGCCACACCGACAACCATCCCCGCCAAACGCAGGTTGGAACCATCCTTTGTCATGAAGTCCTGTTCGGTCATGCTCTGAATGTAGATCGGCTCACGGGAGCTGTCTGTCTTCCCGTTATCCTTTGGATTCAAACCGTTCTGATTGGAATCCGACTGACGCCCAAGCAAGGAAGACATCGTATCGGAACTCAGGTACTGTCCTTCTTGGAAGATGTAACGCCCCGTCTTGAAGTGACTCTTAGCAACGTTTAGCAAACCAGACTCAAAGTCCTTCGTGTCCACTTGGTTTCCTTGAGACGTAGCCGTCAAACCACGGGCTGCAGAGGTCAAGTAGTGACCGTCTTTGATAACCGTCTGATATTGACCAGCTCCGTTTTGTGTCAGTTGCACACCCTTGTTCTTGTTGATGGAAGGACCAACGGATGACAAGTTAACAAAGTAGAAGAAAAGGCCAAGAACGATGACCAGTGCAAGACCAATCCAAATCCAGCTTTTCGTTTTGATACGTTTAAACATCGTGTTTCCTCTTTAATTGCTTGGTTGAAAGTGGGGCATTCGCGCTTTTCTCCTTTGGCCTCAGCCAAAGGAACCAGCGTCATCGGCTTACTGCTGTCTTAAAAGCGAGGCTCTATGACAGTCGCTTGCCGATGGAAAGCGTTTCACTATTCCCCATCGTTTTGCTGAGCAGACAAGAAGTCCTGTTCATTCCAAACCGTTACCCCAAGGTCTTCGGCCTTGGTGAGCTTGGAACCAGCATCCGTTCCCGCAATGACTAAGTCCGTCTTCTTTGAGACAGAACCCGTTACGGAAGCGCCGTGCCCTTCTAACCAGGCAGCGATTTCGCTTCTCGAACTCTTCTCTAGTTTACCAGTCAAAACAATCTTTTTACCATAGAAAAATGAATTTTCGTCGATTGGACCCTGGTCAGACTTGTAATCCATGTTCACGCCGGCTTGGGCAAGCTCAGCGATTAGGGCCTGGGCTTCCGGTTCCTTGAAGTACTTCACCAAGGAATCGGCGATGGCCTGTCCGATCCCGTCGATGGCGACGATGTCTTCGACCGAAGCGGAAGCAACTCGGCCAAGTGAACCCAGACTCTGCAGAATTGTCTTAGCAGCCTTAGCGCCAACC
This sequence comes from Fructobacillus apis, assembly GCF_023893635.1. Lineage (GTDB taxonomy): Bacteria > Bacillota > Bacilli > Lactobacillales > Lactobacillaceae > Fructobacillus > Fructobacillus apis. The sequence continues at coordinate 326,728 of NZ_JAMWYK010000001.1, forward strand.
AAACGCACGCCCAATCCGAAGAGCAGGCGGTCCGCTGAGTTTTCCTTTGAGGCCGCGATGGCCGCAATCAGGTTGTCCGCGGACTTCTCCTTGAACTTATCCAAGGTCAACAATTCTTCTCGCGTCACGGAGTAGATGGAAGCGACGTCCTTTACCAAGCCCTTGTCGAGCAACTGAGACACGATTTGTGGTCCCAAGCCGTCGATGTTCATGGCGTTTCGTGAGGCAAAGTGGGTCAACCCTTCCTGAATTTGAGCAGGGCAGGCCGGGTTCATACAACGAAGAATCACTTCCCCTTCGACGTGGACGAGTTCGGCGTCACAGACGGGACAAGTCGTTGGAATCACGTACTTTTCCGCACCCTCTGGACGCTTGGACAAGACCACTTGCCCGATTTCAGGGATGATATCACCGGCCTTGTGCAAGGTTACCGTGTCCCCGATACGGACGTCCTTTTGTTCGAGGTAGTCCGGGTTATGGAGGGAGGCACGTTGTACCGTGGTTCCGGCCAAGAGGACGGAATCCATGGCGGCCGTTGGCGTCACGGCACCCGTGCGTCCAACCGTCCATTCGATGTCGCGAACAACCGTCTCCTCTTCTTCTGGTGGGAACTTGTAAGCGATGGCCCAGCGTGGCACCTTCACCGTGTTTCCAAGGTCGACCTGGTCGTCGAAGTTGTTGACCTTCACGACCACCCCGTCGATGCCGTATGGCAAGTCGTCACGACTCTCCGTGAACTCTTCCAAGTAGGAGCTGATTTCGGCCATCTTGTTGATGACGCGGTTGTCGGGGTTGGTAGGCAAGCCCAACTCACGGAAGCGCTCTAAGAGTCCCTCCTGGGTTGTGACGTCGATTTGATCTGGCTCCGCCGTGTAGTACATGAAAGCGGACAAATTTCGCTTCTTTGTCTCATTGGCGTCAAGCTGACGCAAAGATCCAGCGGCTGCGTTACGCGGATTGGCGAAAGGTTCTTGTCCTTCCGCTTCGCGTTCCTCATTCAGCTTGGCGAAGGAAGCCTTTGGCATGTAGATTTCACCACGGGCCTCAAAGGTCACGGGTTCCTTCAACTGCTTGGGTACGTCGTTAATGGTCATGACGTTGGCCGTCACGTCTTCTCCGATGAGTCCGTTTCCACGGGTGGAAGCCTGAACCAGCTTTCCCTGTTCGTACTTCAGGTTGATGGCGAGTCCGTCAATCTTCAGCTCCAAGTTGTACTTGGGCTGGAATCCCAAGGCCTTCACCGTGCGGTCTTCCCATTCCTGCAATTCGTCTAAGGAGAAGACATCCCCCAAAGACAACATTGGCACTGGGTGTTGAACCTTTGGCAGTCCGGACTTGGTCTGTGCCCCACCGACGTTTTGCGTTGGGGAATCCTGCGTTACGAACTGTGGGAAGGCGGCTTCCAATGCGACCAAGCGGGCGTACATCGCGTCGTAGACGTGGTCTTCCACGAGCGGCGCATCGTCTTCGTAGTAGGCGATTCCGTAGTCCGTTAGCTTGTCCTGCAGACCCAAAATCTCCTGTTTGGCTTCATCGGTTGTGAGCGTCTTAATGTCTTTTTCGTCGACCATTTCGCACCTTCCTTACTTTCTTACTATGTACAAGGGCGACTTTGACGGTTTTTACGCTGTCAAAGTCAGACCCGACTGTGATTCTTTTTATTCCGCCTTTGTAATCGGAGCAAAGGCAGCCAAGAGTTGCTTGATGCCGTCTTCTGGGAAGGCAACCTTCAATTCCTGGTCTTCGGAAGAACCGGTAACAGAAACAACCGTTCCGATTCCCCACTTCTTGTGTTGCACCTTGTCGCCGGCCTGCCATGAGACACCTTCGGCACCGGTCGTCTTGGCTTCAGACTTCTGCACGGCAGAGGCCTTAACCGGACGGCCGTTATAGGTCGTCTGCGTGGCGGCCAAGAACTTGGATGATAATCCTGGTTGCGTAGCCGATGAACCGGCTGGGTAAACCTTATCGATCAAGTCCATTGAGATTTCATCGATGAAGCGTGATGGCTGGTTAGCCTGCGTCTTTCCGTAGAGCATACGGGAGAAGGCGTTTGTCAGGTACAACTTCTGTTCGGCACGCGTGATTCCAACGTAGGCCAAACGACGTTCTTCTTCGAGCAAGTCCTCGTCTTGTGCGGCACGGCCCAGTGGGAAGAGTCCCTCTTCCAAACCGATCAAGAAGACCGTTGGGAATTCCAGACCCTTGGCGGCGTGCAAGGTCATCAAGGTCACTTGACCGGAATCTTCTTCCACGTTGTCCAGTTCGGCGACCAAGGCGGTTGAGCCAAGGAAATCCGTTAGCGGGTCAACGGCGTCTTCAGCATCCGGGTCGTACTTCGTCTCGAATTCCTTGGTAACGGAAATGAATTCCTCCAAGTTTTCGAGTCGGGACTGGGATTCTGGGTCGGACTTCGCCTGCAATTCCTTGCGGTAGCCCGACTGGTCCAGAATCAAGTCCGTGAGTTCGGACACGTCCAAGAATTCAGCCTGTTGCTTGAAGTTATGAATCATCTCCGAAAACTCAAGCAACTTCTTTGCGGCGGCTGGACGGATGTCCGGCGCCATCTCAATCTGGTCGATAGCCGCCAACATTGGCAAGCCCATCTGGTCGGCAAAGCTAAAGAGACGGTCCACGGACGTTTGTCCGATGGAACGCTTTGGCACGTTCACAATGCGTTCGAAGGCCGCGTTGTCGGCTGGGTTGGCCACCAATGAGAGGTAGGCCATGATATCCAAAATTTCCTTTCGGTCGTAGAACTTGTGTCCCCCGACAATCGTGTAAGGAATGTTGGCCTTCACCAGCGCTTCTTCCATCGCACGGGACTGGGCGTTGGTGCGGTAGAGAATGGCGAAGTCGGACAAGGACTTCTTTTCTTCACGTTGACCCTTTTGAATCTTACCGAGCACGTAGTAAGCTTCGTCTTGTGCGGACTGGGCACGGTAGTAGGTGATCTTGTCACCCTTTCCGTTGTCCGTCCACAACTTCTTTGGCACGCGTTCCTGGTTGTTGTTAATGACGTCGTTTGCGGCGTCCAGGATGTTTTGCGTTGACCGGTAGTTTTGTTCCAAGAAGACGGACTTGGCATCTGGCCAGTCGTTTTCGAAGTTCAAAATGTTTTGCATATTGGCCCCACGCCAACCATAGATGGACTGGTCGGCGTCACCAACGACGGCAAGGTTGTGAGAACCCTGTGCTAGCATATTTACGATTTTGTACTGGGCGTCGTTTGTATCCTGGTACTCGTCGACGTGCAGGTAGCGGAACTGTTCTTGGTAGCGTTGCAGTATTTCCGGTACCTTTTCGAAGAGCTCAATCGTCAGCATAATCAGGTCATCGAAGTCGACGGACTGCGCTTGACGCAGGGCCTTCTGGTAGGCCACGTAAACTTCGGCCACGCGTTCTTCGTAGAAGTTACCCGCTTCCTTTTGGTAGTCCTTTGGCGTGAGCAATTCGTTTTTGGCGTTTGAGATGGTTCCCAGCACCGTCCGTGGGTCGTACTGGTTCGTGTCCAGGTTCAACTCGTTAATCACGCGCTTAATCAAAGTCTTTTGGGCGGAACCATCCAAGATGGTAAAGTTCTTTCCCAGACCGATTGCTTCTCCATCACGACGGAGGATTCGAACGGCGAGGGCGTGGAAGGTGGAGACCCAAATGGACGCGGCCATTTCGGGGTCGACCAACTTGGCGATACGCTCGCGCATTTCACGGGCGGCCTTGTTCGTAAACGTGATGGCCAGAATGCGCCATGGTCGTACGTCTAAATCTTCAATCAGGTGGGCGACTCGGTGCGTCAAAACACGCGTCTTACCGGAACCAGCCCCGGCCATAATTAAAAGCGGTCCTTCCGTTGTCCGGACCGCTTCGGCCTGCTTGTCATTCATCCCTTTGGTTAGTTCTTCAACAGTCATTTTGCCATCCTAAAGTCTTAATTTACTTCCCTTATTTTATCATAAAGCCACCTTCAATTCGGGTTGAACCAGGCCTAAAAGCAAGACAATTCAGGCTAAAAAAGCCAAATAAAAAGTCCGGTACGACCCGGACTTTTAAAGCAAACTTCTATTGTGCGATATCAAAACGGTGCAAGTTGTACTTTTCAATCACGTGCACCAGCTTGGCCGCGTAATCTGGATCAGTGGCATAACCATCCTTCACCAGCGCCTGGGCAGCCTCCGAATAGGTCTTTGCCGAGAGAACGTGGGCGTACTGGGTTGGGTTCCAGGCCGTTCCCTTTCGCAGGAGCTCAGCGTGGGCCTTCATTGATGCCTGCCAGGAAGGATACGAGACAAAGGCAGCGTCAATTGTCTTCCACTCCCCGTCCTCGTACTCCTTGGTAGACATTGTCACAGAAGGCTGACCGGCACCTGCCTTCACCCCGTAGAGGTTGTGGGCACGAACGGCCAGGCTTGATTGCCCGAAGTCGGATTCCAAGGCCGCCTGGGCCAAAGAAATCGAAGCAAAGACCCCGTAGGTCTGTTGCAACTGTTGGGCGTAGGGCGCCCATTCCTTCAGTTGATTAGAATGCGCGTCCTCAATCAACTGGTCCTGACGGCGCTCCAGGAAGGATGGCGTCAAGGTGGCAGCGGCCACCACAAGTGCCAGGAGGATTATCAGGCCAGCGAAATAACGTCTTTTTGCCTTTTTATTCCGTGGCAGCTTAATCCACTTTCTTTTTCTTCTGGCCATGGGTCATCCCCCTTTCTTGCAAAAACTTTCTAAAGTAGAGTATACGCTTTTTCGACGTACCTGGGCAAATGTCCCAAACAAAAAAGCCGTCCCGAAAAACGGAACGACTGGGACAGCCAGGCCGACTTATTTCTTAAAGTCAGCCCCTTGGATATCAATGGTCTTCTTGTTGTCCTTCATTTGGAAGGCGATACCACGAACACCCGATTGCTTAACCGTGTCTGAACCCTCTGGGTAGAGCAGTACGACAACGTTGTCTTTGACGTAGTAGGTTCCGTTGACCTTCTGTTGGCTGTTTTCCGTACTGTAGAGCTTGTACGTGTTGCCCTTAAATTCAATCTTATTTTTCACTTGTTTATTTGAGTAAGTTCCGGAAAGTTGGGTGGCGCTGGCTTTGATTTGCAACCCGATAATGGTTGCCGCAACGGCGATCACAATGACCGCTGCCACGATTCCCGCAATCCACTTATTCTTCTTTGACATATCTTTTAATTTAAAATCCTTAATCATGAATGAAGCCTTCCTTTCTTCCCTAGATTAGTCTTCTTTTAAACAAAGGTCAAATTTTAAAAAATACACTTCTCTTTTTCAAAGAAAAAAGCAGGAGCCCAAGGCTTCCTGCTTTTTATCTTTTATTCGAAGTTGGCGTCATCGTCCAAGAACGTGTTCAACACTTCTTCGACCATTGACCATTCGGCGTCGTCTTCGATTGGCATCAAGTCGCCATCCTTTGCTTCGCCGTCTTCTTCTGGGTTGAAGATGTAAGCTTGAACATCAACTTGTTCGTCTTCTTCAACGCCTTCTGGAACCAACAAGATGTATGACTTGTCGTATTCTTCTGAGTGGAACGTGAAGAGCACTTCGTATAATGCTTCGTCACCGTTTTCGTCCACGAGTGTAATCTTATCAATTTCTGGTTGTTCTTTTGCCATCATTCTATCCTTTTTCTGGGTATTTGCTAGCGATTTTTATTTGGTTAACTTCCCGTTTCGATCCAGGTAGTTTTGCAAGATGAATTCGGCTGCAATCTTGTCGATGACCTTCTTTCGCTTCTTTCGTGAAACGTCGGCCTCTTCAATCAGCATCCGTTCGGCTTCCACCGTGGTCAACCGTTCATCTTGAAAATCAGTTGGCAGTCCAAACTTTTCCTCAACCATGACCGCGTAGGCGCGAGACGCCTCAGCACGTGGCCCTTCGGTATTGTTCATGTTTTTGGGCAGACCTAAAACAACTGCCTTGGCTCCCTTTTCCTTGATGATTTCACCAAGGCGGTCCAAGCCGAAGATTTTTTCATCTTCGTTGATGCGGATGATTTCCACACCCTGCGCCGTCCATCCCATTGGGTCAGAACAGGCCACACCAACAGTCTTTGAGCCTACGTCTAATCCGAGTATCCGCATTATTTTTTCAAATAAGCGTGTACGAGTTCCTCGATGATTTCATCACGCTCATGACGCTTAATTAAGTTACGAGCATCGTGCAAACGAGGAATGTATGCTGGATCTCCAGACATCAAGTAGCCGACGATTTGGTTGAACGGGTTGTAGCCCTTTTCTTCCAAGGCGGCGTAAACCAAAACCATGGTTTCGTGAATGTCTTTTGGTTCTTGATTGCCAAAATCAAAGATGGCTGTTTCATCACTTACGCTCATCGTACACACTCCTTTCTTTATCAAATCTTAACTTTCTAGCTGGCTCTATTCTAACACGTTTTCGAATTTTAAACCTTAAATCGGTCTAAATTCAGCCTTCGGTCTAGACCTACGGCCTTAGCTTTGAAAGTCAGAGACGAACTTTCTTAGAAAATCCGTTTTGCTTAGACTTCTTCGATGAAGCTCTTGGCCTTGGCCAAAGCTTCATCAATCTTGGAGGCATCCTTACCACCGGCTTGAGCCAAGTCAGGGCGTCCACCTCCACCACCACCAACGATTGGGGCGATGGTCTTGATCAAGTCACCGGCCTTCAAGCCAGCGGCGTTGGCATCCTTGTCGGCGGCAACCAAGAGGTTGACCTTTTCGCCGATCGCAGCGGCCAAGACCAAAACGTTTGAAGCCGCCTTATCACGCCAGGCGTCCGCCATTTGACGGAGCGCACCCGCGTTGTCGACCTTCACTTGAGCAGCGACAACGGTCAACTTTCCAACCTTTTCGGCGTTGTCCAAGAGGCTTTGAGCTTGGTAAGCCGCTAATTGGGCTTGCAAGCTTTCGATTTGGCTCTTGGCGTCCTTCAATTCAGCTGACAATTCAGCCACACGGTCAGAGACAGCCAAGAGGTTTGGCACCTTCAAGTTTGAAGCGATGGCTTGCAAGGTTTGTTCTTCGGCCTGGAAGTCCGTCAAAGCAGGCAATGACGTCATGGCTTCGATCCGACGGATTCCGGCACCGACACCGGCTTCAGAAGTGATCTTGAACAAGTTCAATTCAGCGGTTGAAGCAGCGTGCGTTCCACCATCGAATTCTTGGTTGTAGTCCCCGATGGAAACGATTCGAACCGTGTCACCGTACTTGTCGTCAAAGACGGCAACGGCACCAAGCTTCTTGGCGTCTTCGATGGACATTTCTTTCCATGAAATTGGCAGGTTCTTTTGAATCTGCAAGTTCACTTCGTCTTGCACCTTGTTCAAGGTTGCTTGGTCAACTGGTCCTTCGTGGTTGAAGTCGAAACGCAAGTATTCTGGTTCAACCAATGAACCAGCCTGGTGGATGTCACCACCGATGACGTTGCGCAAGGCTTGGTCAAGCAAGTGCGTGGCCGTGTGGTTCAATGACACCGCGTGGTGACGTTCCATGTCGACTTGAAGGTCCACCACTTGGCCAACCTTGATGTCTTCTGCCAAGGTTACTTCGTGGATGTTTTGACCGTTTGGTCCGGCTTGAACATCCTTCACTTCGGCAACAACGTTACCGTTTTCGTCCTTGACCGTTCCGCAGTCGGCAACTTGTCCACCCATTTCAGCGTAGAAAGGCGTTTGATCGAAGACCAACCAGGCTGGGTTTCCGGCCTTGGCTGAATCCGTATCAACCGCAACACCGGAGTCGTCGTGGGCGATGATGGCCACAATCTTAGCGCCGGAAACTGCCGTCTTTGACCAACCAACGTAAGTTGATTCAACCTTCAAATCGGTCAAAGCCGCGTTTTGAACACCCATGGCATGTTGGTCACCACGGGCGGCACGGGCCCGGTCCTTTTGTTCTTGGAGGGCTTGCTTGAAGCCGTCCATGTCAACCGTCATCCCCACTTCCTCGGCTTGTTCGGCCGTCAATTCAACTGGGAATCCGTACGTGTCAGAAAGCTTAAAGGCGTCTGTCCCTGAGATTTCCGTTGAGCCGTTCTTCTTGGCTTCCTTCACGAAGTCGTCGAACATGGAAAGTCCAGCCTTCAACGTCTTGTTAAAGCGCTTTTCTTCGGCCGTCATGATGGATTCAATCAAGCCTTGCTTTTCCTTCAATTCTGGGTAGAAGGAATCGAGGGTACCAATCATAGCAGGCACCAACTTGGCCAAGAAGTTTTTCTTGATGCCAAGCTTTTGTCCGTGCAACACGGCACGACGGAGCAAACGACGGATAACGTATCCGCGTCCTTCGTTTGATGGCTTGGCACCGTCCGTGATGGCAAAGGCCACGGCACGGATGTGGTCGGCGATAACCTTGAAGGAAACGTTGTCTTCCGTGTCCTTTGTGGTGTCGTAGACCTTACCGTCCGTCAACGGTTCCGTTGCGCGGATGATTGGCAAGAAGAGGTCCGTATCGAAGTTCGTGCGTCCGTTTTGGAAAACGGATACCAAACGTTCAAGTCCCATCCCCGTATCAATGTTTTTGTGTGGCAATTCAGGGTACTGCGAGTTATCCGTCAAGCCAGGCAAGTGGTTGAACTGTGAGAAGACGATGTTCCAGATTTCGAGGTAACGTTCGTTTTCCCCTCCTGGATACATTTCAGGGTCATCCGAAGGAATGTCTTGGAAGGCTTCCCCACGGTCGTAGAAGATTTCAGAATCGGGTCCGGAAGGTCCTTCACCGATATCCCAGAAGTTGTCTTCCACTTCGTAGACGTGGCCAGCAGGCAAGTCAGTCTTTTCTTCCCAAATCTTGCGTGATTCTTGGTCCTTAGGATAGACCGTGACGTAGAGCTTTTCCTTGTCCAGACCGTACCATTCAGGTGACGTCAACAATTCCCAGGCCCAAGGAATCACTTCTTCCTTGAAGTAGTCCCCGATGGAGAAGTTTCCCATCATTTCAAACAACGTGTGGTGGCGGGCCGTCTTTCCAACGTTTTCGATATCGTTGGTACGGATGGCCTTCTGCGCGTTGGTCAAACGTGGCTTTGGTGGCACAACAGAACCATCAAAGTACTTCTTCAACGTGGCAACACCAGAGTTGATCCAAAGCAGTGATGGGTCGTTTTCTGGAATGAGTGACTTGGCTGGAACAACCAAGTGGTCCTTGCTAGCAAAGAAATCCAAGAACATTTGGCGGATTTCTGCTGATGATAATTCTTTCATCTCAAGCTCCTTTTAAAAACAAAATAAAAAGCCATCACAAAGAGCGGACGCGTGACCGTGGTACCACCGCTGTTTGTAATGACTGCTAAAGTCTTACCTCAAGCCCGTTAACGCTGGGTCGCGGTCGTCTTTCGACGACGTGTTGATTGGGAGCACAGAAAGCTGATTTCTAGCCCCTTCCACCAACCGGGGCCTCGCTAGAAGAAATCACGAAAACTGCATGACCAATTAATGACTTTATTATAGCACAATCAAAGGCTGTGATTAATAAAAAAAGTCGGTCCCGACGAGGCCGGGACCGGCTCTTAATTCTTATTTTTTCGTGGATGAATTCTTGTGTCCGTAAAAGGCGTAGACCACAAGTCCCAGAACGAACCAGATCAAAGCGTAAAGCTTGGCTTGGCCGTCAAGGGTGTAGAAGATGTAACCGGCACCAGCGGCTGCCAAAGCAGGCAACACTGGGTAGAACGGCATCTTAAACCCAGGAACCGGAAGGTCCTTTCCTTCACGCGGACGAAGGGCATAGACACCCAGCGAAACGATGATAAAGGCAATCAACGTTCCGGCTGAAATCAAACCAGCCAATTCGTTGAAGGAGAAGAAGGAACCAATCAAAATGGCAATCACTGCCAAGAAGATCAAGGCGTTGTTTGGTTGCCCTGACTTTGACACCTTTCCCAAGAAGGATGGCAGGAGGCCATCACGTCCAAAGGCGTAAAGCAAACGGGAACCAGCCAACATCATCCCAATGAGTCCCGTAAACATTCCGGCCAAGGCCACAACGGACAGGATGTGAGACGTCAACGTGTGACCTGAGTGCAAGAGTGCCCAGGCAGCTGGCGCCGCGTTGTTCTTGTAAGCAGAATAGTGGAACATTCCAACCAGAACAAGGGCCACCGTCACGAAGAGCACCGTGGCAATCAAAAGTGAACCAATGATTCCACGTGGCATCGTCTTTTGTGGATTCTTGGCTTCAGCGGAGTTGGCCGCGATTGAGTCAAACCCAATGTAGGCCAAGAAGATTTGTGAGGCACCCGCCGCAATTCCTTGCCAGCCACCAAAAGTGGTTCCTGGCACGTGGGCTGGGATGAAGTTGGCGTAGTTAACTGGCTTAATCGCAGTGGCACCCACGATGATGAAGAGGATGATGACACCGACCTTCAAAACGACGAGGATGTTTTCAACCTTTGCCGTGTTGGCCGTCCCCTTGTACAAAAGCGTTCCGACAATCAAGATGGCCAGAAGCGCAAAGAGGTCGACGAAGCCCCCGTTCCCATCGGAAACGGGATTAGCCAAAGCGTTTGGCAACGTCCATCCAAAGGAGGACAAGAAGAGCTTAAAGTTAGCCGACCATCCGGCTGCAACGAAGGCCACACAGATGAAGTACTCGGCAAGCAAGGCCCAACCAGCAATCCATCCAAAGACCTTTCCGAACACAACGGAGGCCCAGGAGTATACGGAACCGGCAAAGGGCAACACCGATGCAAATTCAGCGTAGGCAAAGGCCGTGAGTCCGGAAACCAAGGCTGCCAACAAGAAGGAAATCGTTACCGACGCTCCCGCGTGTTCGGCTGCCACGATTCCTGGCAAGGTGAAGATGGCCGCCCCAACGATTGTTCCCACACCAAGAGCGAGCATTTCCTTCACGCCCAGCGTCTTTTCCAAGTGGGCGTCAGAAGCTTCAAAGTTTGCCGGGTTTGCCTTTTCAAACCAAGCGTTTAATCCGCGATTTTTGTTCATCATTTTCCCCAAAACTGTCTTTTATAAACTGCTGAAAATTTTACCAATTTTAAAAGGTAAAGTCAATTTACCTGACGTGTCTGGTCTAGACATACACTCTTCGTATAACTGTATCGACAAGTCTTCTCCAAAAGTCACAGCCGCCCCGCCCATATTTTAGTCGGCGATTCATCAGCACAGCACGATTTGCGAAGCTCTTACAAGCATACAAAAAGCCGGCCCCGGGTCGGGGCCGACTTTTAAAGATGAAAATTACTTTTCTTCGATAGCGTGTTCAACGTCTTCGATGGCTTCTTCGTAGTCAACCGTATCGTTAATCTTCTTTGCACGCTTGAAGTACTTCGTGATCAAGTGTGATCCCTTACCCCAGGCATAGAAACCAAGAGCAACAACGGAAACCATCACGAAGTCAAGTGGGTACTTGACCAAACCAATACCGTTAAATTCAACGGAACCAATGTATGATTCAATTGACAAAACAATCAGGTATGAAAGCAACCAGAATGAACCCTGCAATTGCTTCTTGTGACGTTCCCACTTGAATCCTTGCTTCCACTCGTAGAAGAAGTAGAATGGCAGACCCAAGATGATGATCAAGATAACCTCAATCGTCGTTGGCCACATTGCCCAGTAAGTGGCAAGTGATGCCAAGATGAAGGCCAATGGTGCCATCCACTTCATGGCCTTTGAGTGGAATGGACGCGTAAATTCAGGCGCCATTTCACGAAGTGACATAACCGTCACAGGTCCAGTCATGTAAGCAATCAACGTCGCCGTTGAAATAACGGCCGCCAAAGTGCCCCATGAACGGAACAATGAAACCATGATCATGGACAATACAGCATCCGTCAACATGGCAACACGTGGAATTCCATACTTCTTGTTAATCTTACCCAAGAATGAAGGAATGTGCTTGTCGTCTGCCATCGCAGCCAACACACGACCAGTTGAGGCCGCAAAGGAAACTCCCGTACCGAATGGTGAGATGAAGGCGTCGGTATAAAGCATCACAGACAACCAGTGCAAACCAACCAAGATGGCCAAGTCAGCAAATGGTGACTGGAAGTTAATGCCGTGCCAACCGTGCTTAGCGATTTCCCAAGGTTCGATCGCCGTGATGAACGTTGATTGAATCAAGACGTACAACAAAGCAGCGATTGAAAGTGAAATCACGATTCCACGTGAGATGTCCTTCGTTGGGTCCTTCACTTCAGAACCAAAGTTGATGATGGTCTGGAAGGCGTTAAATGAGAAGATGATACCAGAAACAGTCGTTGCCGCAAAGATTGGGGCAGTACCGTAAGGCATAAATTCTGACAAGTTTGACCCGTAGTTTGATGGGTGGAATGAGGCAATCGTCAACATCACGATCGTCAACAATGGCACACCCAACTTAAAGAATGAGATGAATGACGTGAACTTCGTCAGCAATGACACTGACCAGTAGTTCAACAAGGTAAAGATGATGATGAATAAGAATACCACCATCAAACCTGGGGTCGTAATGGAGCTACCATCCAAGAAGTTCTTCGTCCAGTTTGCCCAAGCCCATGGCCAAGTAGCCATGTACTGAACAGCCGCAACGGCTTCAATCGGAATCAACGTAATCAAAGAAACCCAGTTGGCCCATGAGGCGATGAAACCAAGCAATGAACCGTGCGTGTACTGAGCGAACTTTGACATTCCTCCAGACTGTGGGAACATCGTTCCCAATTCAACGTATGTGTAGGCGATGACACCGATAACAAGGGCACCAATCACCCATGAAATAATAGCCGCTGGACCCGCCACTCGTGTGGCCTCCCAGGACCCGAACAACCAACCTGATCCAATTAATGCACCAAGGCCGAGCAGGACCAGCTGCACTAAACCAATTTTATTAGATTTCATAATAACCTTTCTTCACATATTCAAAGTGACCACTCAAATATAATCACCGATGGTCACTATTTTACCAGAGATTTTCTAAAATGCAAAACATGTTACAAAAAAACCACCGAAATTTTTTCGGTGGTTTTGGTTTTTTAGACTAAGATCGCCGTCAAAATTAAGATAACTGCCAAACCTGTCAATGAGATAACTGTTTCAAGAACAGTCCAGATTTGGAATGTTTGCTTAACCGTGAGGTCGAAGAATTCCTTGAAAATCCAGAATCCCGCGTCGTTCACGTGAGAAGCAATCAATGAACCTGCTCCGATTGCCAAGGCAACCAAAACAAAGAGCATGTCGTTGTGTGGGGCAACGTTCAAGATTCCCGTTACCACACCAGCGGCCGTCATTCCTGCAACCGTGGCTGAACCAACAGACACACGCAAGATTGAGGCAACCGCCCAGGCAAAGAGCACAATCATGATTGGTGACATTGAACCAGATGACTGGAACAATGACGCAATCTTGGCTGACATTCCTGATGAGACCAAGACACCTGACAAGGCACCTCCACCACCAACAATGAGCAAGATTCCTGAAACGGCGTTCATTCCTTCGTTCAATGAACCCGCAACCGTCTTCATGTCACGCTTTTGCATGGTTCCCATCGTAAAGATGGCCACGATCAATGAAATCGTCATGGCGATGGCTGGGTTGGCCAAGAAATCAATGACTTGGTAAGTCACCGTTGGGTTTTCAGGCTTTACACCACCAGTAACCACCAACTTGTAAACCGTTGCCACAATCATGAAGAGCAATGGGAAGACAGAAGTCAAAACGGAAAGACCAAATGATGGCGTCTTGTCCAAATCGTATTCCTTCACTTCACCAACGGCTTCGATGTGTTCCTTGAATTGGAAAGCATCGGGCGCGTACTTCTTAGCCAACTTCGTAAAGACTGGTCCGGCAACAACGGCCGTGATGATAGCGATGAACAAACCAACCACAAGCATCAACCCGATGTTGGCGTGCACTTCGTTTGCAACGGCCGTTGGAGCTGGTTGTGGAGGCAAGAATCCCTGTGCTGATGACAAGGCAGCCGTCATGGAAACACCCAAGTACAAGAGTGGCACACCGGCTTCAATGGCAACGGCAAAGACGATTGGAATCAAAAGCACCATTCCAACACCGAAGATCATTGAGATTCCGATGATGAATGAAGCGAGCAAAACAGCCCACTGCAAACGCTTCAATCCGAACCAAGAGATCAACGTCTTGGCGATGCGGTAAGAACCACCAGCATCGGCAACCAAACGTCCAATCATTCCTCCGAAGATGAAGACCGCGGCGTTTTGACCAAGCGTCTTACCCATTCCGTTGATACCAACGGCATTTGGAATATCAGCTGGGTTCATACCCAAGAGCAAGGCCAACACAAAGGCCGTAATAATCAATGAGACGAACGTGTTCAATTTGAATTTGGTGATCAAGACCAACAAAAGCAAAATGGACACGGCTAACATAATAAATTCCATATTATTGTTTCCGTTTCTGGGGCTTAGCCCCTTTTCTTGTTATTTCTTGTCAGATGGCTTTACGTGCTTCCGTTGGAAGGCCGCAATGTTATCATACTCCGTTTGGAGCTGACGAGAAAGGCGAATGAAGATTGGCGCGAGTTCACGGTAAGCTTCAAAGTTTTCTGGATCTGGTTGGTAGGTGTTGGACTTCCCGATGTACTTTGAAATTTCGTACAAGTCATCGATTTGACCAAGCGCCTTTTGGGCAACCACAACAGCTGCCAAGGCACCAGATTCAAAGGCTTGCGGCACCGTCACTGGTTGTTCGAAGATGTCCGCAAACATTTGACGCCAGAGTGGTGAACGGGCGAATCCACCCGTTGCTTGGATGGACTTCAATGAACCAACCACTTCTTCCAGGGCCAATGACACCATGTAGACGTTGAAGGTAATTCCTTCAAGCACCGCACGGAGCAAGTTGGCACGCGTGTGTCCGTGGTTCAAACCGAAGAATGACCCACGTGCGTTTGCGTCCCAGATTGGGGCACGTTCCCCACCCAAGTATGGGTGGAAGAGCAAACCGTCAGAACCAGCAGGAATCTTTGAGGCGATTTCCGTCATCAAGTCGTATGGGTCTTGTCCAAGCAAGGCCGCCGTGGACTTTTCAGCATCGAACAAGTTGTCCTTTGCCCAACGGAAGACGTCCCCACCGTTGTTAACCGGTCCACCAACAACCCAGTGGTCCTTATCCAAGGCGTATGTGAAGGTACGACCCTTAGGATCGATCACCGGCTTGTCTGAAACGACACGGATGGCACCGGAAGTACCAATCGTAATCGCTGCGACACCTGGCTGAACCGCGTCAACACCAAGGTTTGACAAAGGTCCATCCCCGGCACCGTAGACAAACGGCACGTCTTCTGGCAAGCCCAAAACAGCAGCCAATTCCTTGTGCATGCCCGTTTCGTATTCGTAAGGAGAAACCGTTTCAGGCAACTGTTCCTTCTTAACACCGGTCACTTCCAAGGCCTGCTTGTCCCAGTCGAGTTCAAAGATGTTGAACATCCCAGTACCAGAGGCGATGGAAATGTCCATCTTGTTGGCGCCGAAGAGACGGTGGAACAAGTATTCCTTGATACCCAAGTAGTGGGCAGCCTTTTCAAAGACTTCTGGCTTGTCGTTCTTCAACCAGAGCATCTTTGAAAGTGGGGCCATTGGGTGAATTGGCGTTCCAGTCTTTTGGTAGATTTCCATCCCCTGACCAGAAGCCTTCAATTCTTCCGTGAAGTTCACGGCACGGGTATCGGCCCAAGTGATCACACGGGTCAATGGGTTCCAATCCTTATCAAAAGCAATGAGTGAGTGCATGGCAGATGAGAAGGAAACGGCCTTGATGGTGTTTCCCTTTGACAATTCTGCCTTACGTACCACTGCCCCTAAGGCGTTGGTGAAAGCAACAAAAATTTCGTCCAAATCTTCTTCAGCCATGTCGGTCGTTTCGCGGTAGAGCGGGTAACCGTAGTTGGCCTGAGCAACGACTTGATTTTGGTCATCGAACAAAACCGCCTTGGTTGAGGTAGTCCCAAGGTCGATTCCAATCATGTAGTCCATGTCATTTCTCCATTTCTAACAATGTTGAGTCGTGATTCGTTCTAACAGTGATTCTATGTTAACGCTTACGTAACCTGACAAACAAAAAGCCCCCGAACACGGGAGCTTATTGGTAAGAGTAAAAGCTTACTTCTTAACTGAGTCCATTGCGTGTCCACCGAAGCCGTTACGCAAAGCTGAAACAACCTTTCCAGTGAACGTGTCTTCTTGCAATGAACGGTAACGCATTGCAAGTGACAAGTAGATAACTGGTGCTGGAACTTCCAAGTCAAGTGATTCTTCAACCGTCCACTTACCTTCACCAGATGAGTGCATACGACCAGAGATTGCTGACAACTTAGGGTCCTTAGCGAATTGTTCTTCGATCAATTCCATCAACCATGAACGAACAACTGAACCGTTGTTCCACAACTTAGCAACTGCTTCGTAGTCGTAGTCGAATTGTGAAGCTTCCAATACTTCGAAACCTTCGGCGATGGCTTGCATCATACCGTATTCGATTCCGTTGTGGACCATCTTCAAGTAGTGACCTGATCCAAGGCGACCAGTGTACAAGTAACCGTCCTTTTGGGCGATTGATTCAAACAATGGTTCCAAAGTCTTCCATGCGTCGGCGTTGTCTCCACCGATCATGAAGTTACCACCGTTACGGGCACCTGACATTCCACCAGACGTACCAGCATCGAACAAGTTGATACCAGCTTCAGTCGTGCGCTTGTTTTGTTCAAGGTTGTCCTTGTAGTTTGAGTTCCCACCATCGATGATGATGTCGCCCTTGTCCATCTTTTCGATCAACGTGTCGATCGTTGAGTTCGTTGGCTTTCCTGCAGGAACCATAACCCAAACAACCTTAGGTGATGGCAACTTAGCAAGCATGTCATCCAACGTGTTGACACCTTCAACCTTGTCTGAGTAAGCATCTGCTTCTGCAACAAAGTCCTTGTTCAAGTCAAATGCAACAACTTCGTGGCCGTTGTCGACAGCGTTCTTAACCAAGTTAAGACCCATCTTTCCAAGACCAATCATGGCAAACTTCATGTCTATTACCTCTTTTAAATTCTTAATCTATATACTACGTCTCCTATTATATGAAAATCATTTACATAATACAAGGCGAAAATTGAAAATAACTTTCATCTCGGGTAGAATTGGTTTACACAAGAGGACAGTATTTATGAAAGAAAGTCAGGCCCGGGCCATCCTTGCTCAACTGAGCCAAGGCCCCAACAATTACAATCAGACGGAATCCAAGCTGGTTTCCTATATTAAAGAAGACTTGGACCAGGCAGCCGCCGACACCATCCAATCGATGGCCGAAAAGACCAAGGTTTCAACGGCCTCTATTTCCCGCTTCGTCAAGAAAATCGGTTTTTCATCTTACCGAGACTTCTCGATGGCCCTTGCTTCTTATAAGCAAAAGGAAGGCCCTCTGGACTTGTTCGGTGAAATCTCGGACGACGACAACACGAAGGCCATCGCCCAGAAGGTCTTCTCCGGTGCCCAAAACGCTTTGATGATGACCTCGGACGCTCTTCCAGCCGAAAATCTGGACAAGGCGCTGTCCTGGTTAGTTTCGGCCAAGCGCGTTGGTTTCTTTGGTATCGGTGGTTCCTCCATCGTCGCCTTCAACGCCTACCACAAGTTCCTGCGCACCCCAATCGATGTCATCTCCCACCCGGACTACGACATCCAGTTGATGCAGGCTGTCAAGTTAACCCCCCAGGACATGGCCGTGGTCATCTCCCACTCCGGTCGAAACGACGACACGTTGTTCTTGGCTCAGAAGCTGAAAGAACATCAAGTCCCCTTCATCGCCATCACGTCCTTTGCGGACTCTCCTCTGGCCCAAATCGCCGACATCGTCTTGCTGTCACTGGCCGAAGAGGTCAACTATCGATCCGAATCGATGTCATCCCTGATTGCCCAGTTGACGATTGTCGACACACTCTTCACGTTGGCAGGATCAAAGTTGCCAAAGGCCACGCAGGCCGTGGTCGACACAATGCGTGACGTCATCGAGGGAACGAGAAGGCATTAAGAATGATATGAAAGCCTGCTTCCGTCAGGGCATATAAAAAAGACTCGGTTTTATCCGAGTCTTTTTTGTGTCTGCAGGCTTTTTAATTAATCTTCTTTTTTCACCATGGCGATGGCCTGGTTCATCAACATGTCGATGGCCACGAAGTTTCCACCACCTTCTGGCACGATGATATCCGCATAGCGCTTTGTTGGCTCCACGAACTGATTGTGCATCGGCTTAACCGTTGCCGTGTACTGTTCGATCACACCTTCCACCGTACGACCACGTTCGTGCGTGTCACGTTGGAGACGACGGATAAAGCGCACATCGTCATCCGTATCCACATAGACCTTCAAGTCCATGAGGTCACGGACGCGCGCATCGTTGAACAACAACACACCGTCAACGATCACCACGTCACCCGGTTCCACGTGCGTCGTTTCCTTCGAACGCGTGTGTTCCGCATAATCATAAACCGGCGTATCAATCGCTTCGTAGTTAATCAACTTCTTCAAGTCTTCCACGAAACGGTCGGTTTCAATCGAATCCGGATGATCGTAATTCGTCTTCATCCGTTCTTCCATCGGCTTGTCAGACTGATCCTTGTAGTAGACATCTTGTTGAAGCAAGATGGGATGATTATCCGACAAACGCGTAATCAAGGCCTTTGAGACGGTCGTCTTCCCCGAACCAGAGCCCCCGGTAATTCCAATCAGAAACGGTTTCTTTGCCAAAATAGCCTCCACAAAAAAATGCTATGCTGTTCTATCTATATATTATTCCCATTTTACCGGACTATCAAACAAAAGGCTAGCAAAAAGTCAGACCCAACCAGGCCTGACTTCTTCGAGCATTTATTTTTGAACCTTCAAACGGGTAGCCAACAGGTAACCAGAAAGTGGTACCAAGATGAACCAAGCGGCTGTCAAGTTCAATGACGCACCGTAGCTGTTGCCGTTCTGGAAGAAACCAATCAAGATTCCCGCAACCAAAATGGACAAAGCACCAATCAATTGACGCATCGTCGTGATGATGGCGGTTCCGTGTGAAATCAAATTCTTAGGCAAGGCGTTTGATGCGGCCGTTACGGCTGGCATCATGATGAAGGCGTTCCCACCTTCCAACAACATCGCCCCAATGATGGCCAAGAGGAAGAACTTCGTTCCAAAGACGGCAAGCGTCAAGTATCCAAGCACCATCATCGTTGAACCAATCAAGACAAGTGGACGCAAGCCAATTTGACCGAGCAAGCGACCCGCGCGGGGGTTCAAGAATGACAAGAAGATGGCGGCTGGAATCATCAAGAAACCAGACACGATTGGTGCAAAGTGGAAGACCTTTTGGAAGTACAAAGGCATGATCACCGTGGCGGTAATCAAACCAGAGTAGGACATTCCAGTGAGCAACATCGCAGACAAGTAACCGCGGTGCAAGAAGACCCGCAAATCCAAGAACGGCGTCTTTTCCTTCAATTGACGCGTGACAAAGGCCACCAAGAGGATGATGGAAATGATGAGCGTGGCCGCCAATGGCATTGACCAGCCCTTGCTTGGCAAGATTGAAATCGTGTAAAGCAATCCGGCAAATCCAATCAACAAGAAGGATGACAAAAAGTCAAAGCTACGTGGCTTCAATTCGTGGGTGTTCTTAATCTTGCCCTGCACGGACAAAATCAACGTGAGCAACACCACGAAGAAGAAGGCGAAGAGCAAGCGCCAAGTTCCGAACTGCAAAACAATTCCGGAAACGATCGGCCCAACGGCCAAGGCGGATGACATCACCAAACCAACGGCACCCATGGCCACCCCACGGTTTTCTTCGGACGTGTTTTCCATGATGACCGCCTGGTACGTTGGGAAGAGCGCACCAACGGCAACTCCTTCCAGCAAGCGGCCCACGATGACACCCAAGAAGTTAGGCGTCACCATGGCGATCGCCGTTCCAACCAAGAAGGTGGCGACAATCAAGTTGAGCAAGGTGCGCAACTTCAAGTTGTCGAGCAACCAGGGGGAGAGTGGCATGACAAGCGTCATGGCCACCATGAACGCTGAGGTCACCCACTGAACGGCAGCCGCATCAATCCCGAATTGCTTCATCAAGATTGGGTAAGCGGTCGTCATCGTCGACTGTGAAATCGACATGGTAAATGAAATAAACAGCAGCACCAATGAGAATGCTGACAAGCTACGAATGTTCTTCATCGAACTTCCCTCCGTATATTCTAGCTTGTTATATTTTAGTTGAGAGGCGAAAAAAAGGCAATTACTTTGTTCTCATTCCAAACAAAAAGGACTAACTTATAAAGTTAGTCGCTTAAAGGCTGTTATTGTGGTGCGGAGCCCGGTGTGATCCGGGCGGAGCTTGGCGTTTGTAAGCGCGGCGAGACCGCTCGGGGAGCGGCGCGCGTTTTTCCAGTGATTTACTTCGTTGACGCCCGTTCCACCAGCGTGTACGGCAAGGTAATCTGGTCGTCGCCCAGCTCTTCCTTGTTCATCAGCTTGGTCAGCATTCGCATCGCCACCGCCCCAATATCGTACTTTGGCTGGTCAATCGAGGACAACTCCGGCCGTGCCACCAACGTGTACGTCGTGTTGTTCGACGAAATGATTTCCAAGTCGTCCGGCACTTTCTTGCCCGCATCCTGCGCCGCGTTCAAGATCCCAAGCGCCACCTCATCGTCGTATACCACCACGGCGTCGGCCTTCTGTGCCAGGATTTCGTCCGCGAGCTTCTGTCCGTCCGCGTAATTCTTGGCCCCGGTGAAGACGAGCGCGTCATCGTAGGCGATTTTCGCTTGTTGCAAAGCCTTCTGGTAACCCGCCAAGCGGAACTTCTGGTCAATCGTTCGGTCGTTTGAGCCCAACGTCAAGGCGACCTTTTCATGCTTTTTGTCTAAGAACAGGCTCGTCACCTTTTCAAAGGCCGCCTCGTAATCGATGTTCACGGAAGGCAAAGCCCCGTTTTCGGCCACGGATCCGGCCAAAACCACCGGTACGCCCGTCGCCTTAATGGCCAAAAGCACCTTATCGGACAGCTTCGTTCCCATGAAGATAATCCCATCGACCTGCTTTTGTGCCAGGTTCTTGATGGCCGTCACGGCCTGTTCCTCTTCGTCGTCCGTGTTCGTCAACAACACGTCGTAACGGTACATTCGGGCGATGTCGTCGATTCCACGCGTCAGCTCCGAGTAGAACAAGTTGGTGATGTCCGGCATCACCACCCCAACCGTCGTCGTCTTCTTTGACGCCAAGCCACGGGCCACGGCATTTGGTTGGTAGCCGAGCTCTTCAATGGCAGCGAGCACCTTGTCCCGCGTTGCTGGGCGGACACTGTCAGAACCGTTCACCACGCGGGATACGGTTGCCAATGAAACGCCAACCGCAGCGGCGACGTCATAGATTGTTGCGTTCTTTTTTTGTTCGTCCATTTTACGCGGAGCCTACCTTTTTTGCCCTTATTTGAAAGCGCTTTATACTGTCAAATATCATAGCAAAAAAAGCACAGGGTCGCAAATTGTCCTGTGCTTTTCTGATGTACTTTTTGTATCGGTTATGGTGCCTGGGACGCAAACAAAAAGAGCCCCTTTTCAGGTGCTCTTTTTAAATGCTTTTAGTTGTCTTTTTTGATGAGCGAAAGACGGCCGCGGCAACGACCACAGCGGTAGCGCTTCGTGTCCACCGGCCGTGCCCGGTCAAAGGTGTGACCAGACGAACAGGCGTAGTGGTACTTCCGTTGGACCTTCCGCCTGGCCCCAATGTCCGGTGCGTAGCGCGACCCGCCAACCTGCTTGAGCAAGGCCTTGAAATCCGCATCCGCATGCTTGTATCCCCGCCCCAGCAAATGGAGGTGGTAGTGACAGAGTTCATGCTTGATGATGGCCTCGAAGTCTTCTTGCTCTTTCATCTTGGGATTAAAATCCAGGTGATGATCTTTCAGGTGGTAGCGACCGCCCGTCGTTTGCAAGCGTGCGTTCCACACCGCCTGGTGGGTGAAGGGCCGATTGAAGGCGGCCAGGGATATCGCTTCCACCTGCTGCTGGAGGGCAGCCTGCACTGGGGTACCCAAGCTCGACTGAAAGCCCTGGCGTTTTTTGGTTGGCGCTGCGTTTTGCGGCGACACGCGTTTTGAGGGCACGGGACGGGCCCGTTTTTTCATGAAGAAATTACTTACCCTGGTGCGCATACACGTAATCAGTCACCTGGTTCAACGTCGTCAGGTCGTCCAGCTCTTCGTCCGGTACTTCCATGTCAAACTCATCCTCGAGCTCAACGACTAACTCCACCACGTCGATTGAGTCCGCGCCAATCTTCTCCACGAAGTCCGCGTTTGGCTCAATCTTATCTTCTGAAATCGCAAAACGCTTAGCAACTTCATCTTTGATTTGCTCGTAAATTTGCTCCTTCGATAAGGCCATTGATTACTCTCCTCAAGCTTTTAAATCGAATTTTATACTAACACAAAAAAGCCACGGCTGTTCGATTTATTTTGCAGCCTTCTTTACCTTCAACTTATCGGCGTTTTCCTTGATGAATTCAGCCGTCTTATCAACCAGCTTTCCTTCTACCATCGTTTGGATCTGTCCCATTGAGTTCGCCACGGCGTTTGCCTTCGCTGAACCGTGCGTCTTCACCACCGGTGCCTTCACACCCAAGACCACGGCGCCACCGTTTTCCTGGAAGTCCATCTTGTGCTTCATCGCCTTCAAGGCTGGCTTTAACATCAAGGCACCCAAGATTCCGCGGATTCCTGAACCCTTAATGGCTTCCTTAATCTGGCCCATCATCGTCAAGGCCGTTCCTTCAATGGCCTTCAACGTCGCGTTTCCAGAGAAACCGTCGGCCACAACGACGTCCGCCGTTCCTTCCATGATTTCACGTGCTTCCACGTTTCCGAGGAAGTTAAAGGCGTCCGTGTTCTTCATCAACTGGTGGGCAGCCTTGTGGACGTCGTCCCCCTTATCTTCTTCACCACCGTTGTTCAACAAGCGAACGCGTGGGTTTGAAATACCCATTACGGATTCGGCGTAGAAGGTTCCCAAGATACCGTACTGGTACAAGTGGGATGGCTTGTTTTCGGCGTTGGCACCCAAGTCCATGAACACGAATTCACGGTGTGGGCCACCAAAGGCTGGGAAAGCCGTTGCCAATGCTGGACGTTCCACACCGCGGATACGTCCCACGATGAAGATGGCTGATGACAAAAGCGCACCCGTGTTACCGGCTGAGAACAAGGCATCCGCCTTGCCTTCCTTCACGGCGTTGGCTGCTTGGACCAAGGATGAGTCCTGCTTTTCCTTCATCGCCTTGACGGGTTCATCCCCCATCGCAATCACTTCGGTCGTTGGAATGAGTTCCAAACGGTCCATTGATTGAATCAATGGCTTTACTTCTGATTCCGTTCCAAAGAGCATGAATTCAAGCTCTGGGTAACGGTCACGGGCCATTTCAACACCCTTTACGATTTCTTCTGGGGCGTGGTCGCCACCCATGGCATCAATTGCAATCTTAATCAAAACAGTTCTCCTCTGTGTTTCAGTTGGTTCTTTATTTGCTTTGTTTGTTGTTAGGTTTTTGCAAGCGTTCCCGATTGGCCTTTGCCGGCTGGCACTGTCAAAGTCAAACCCGGCCCTGCTTCGAAAACGTGCGCAGCCGGGCAGCGGTTGGCGGTTAGCTATCTGCCACAAACGGGTCGCCTTCGGTCTTGACTTTGCCAGCCTAATCGAAGTGCCGGAAGGACGCCATCGTCTTTGAGAGATGGTCGACCAGAGCCTGGTTATCGGGCTCTTGATCCCAGCCGTCTTCGCGGACCAGGTTCAGGGCCTCTTCCTGGGCGATGGTGAGCATCGTCAAATCCTTCACCGGATCACCCACCTGGAATTCAGGCACTCCGGCCTGCTTCGTTCCTAGAATATCACCAGAACCACGAAGCTCCAAATCCTTTTGAGCAAGTTCGAAGCCGTCGGTCGTGTCCACCACTGCCTGTAATCGTTCCTTCCCGTATTCAGTCTTCGGGTCAGCCATCAGAATCGTGTAGGACTGTCGGTCACCACGACCAACACGCCCACGCAACTGGTGCAGCTGCGCCAGACCAAAACGGTCAGCATCTAATATTAACATAATCGACGCGTTCGGCACGTCGACGCCAACTTCGATGACGGTCGTTGAGACCAGCACCTGAATCTGGTTGTCCGAAAAGCCGGCCATCAGGATGTCTTTGTCTTCCTTTGGCAAGCGGCCGTGCAGCAACCCCACCGTGTAGCCCTGCAGTTCGTCCTGCAAGTCCTGGTAGACGGCCGTCACGTTCTGCACGTCGAGCGACTCCGACTCTTCAATCAGCGGTGTCACGACGTAGGCCTGCGCCCCCTTGGCCAGCTCCACCTTCAGCATGGCAATCGCTTGGTCGTACTGACGGTTTGGCAGCTGCTTCGTAATGATTTGCTTACGGCCGGCTGGCAGCTCGTCAATCACGGAAACCTCCATTTCCCCGTAGGCCGTGATGGCCAGGGTTCTTGGAATTGGCGTGGCCGTCATCGCGAGGATATCGGGGTTCACCCCGCCCTCACGCAGCTTGGCCCGTTGCTTCACACCGAAGCGGTGCTGCTCGTCAATCACGGCAATTCCGAGGTGGTGGAAGTGCACCCCGTCTTGGACGAGGGCGTGCGTTCCAACGACGATGTCGATGTCGCCGTTTTCGAGGCCCTCTAAGATCTGACGGCGTTGGGCCGCCTTTAACCCAGACGTGAGCAGTTCGACGCGGAGCTCAATGCCGGCTGAATCAAAGAGCTTGGCAAGCCCCTTGGCGTGCTGCTGAGCGAGAATTTCGGTTGGCGCCATGATGGCCGCCTGGTTACCCGCCGACACCGCCGCGTACATCGCGATGGCCGCAACCACGGTCTTACCGGAACCAACGTCTCCTTGGAGCAGGCGGTTCATGTGCTGGGGCGAAGCCTGGTCGGCCAGGATTTCTTCGATAACTCGCTTCTGCGCGTTCGTCAGTTCGAAGGGTAAGGCCTTTTCAAAGTCAGAAACGGCCCGGCGGTCATAGTCCAGCGCCTCACCCAGGAAGCGTTGGTCGGCCTGCTTGATGAGTTGCAGACGCATCTGAAACAAGAAGAATTCTTCGAAAGCGGCCGATCGGCGTCCCGCCTTGGCCTCAATCTTATCCTTTGGGAAGTGGCTGTATTCCACTTGATCGTTCTTGTCGAGCAGGCGGTACTTGTCGCGCAGGTGCTTTGGCACCAGGTTATCCATCTGTCCGCGAATCTGGCCCCAGGCCTGTTCCACGAGTTCAGCTAACGTTTTGGCCTTGATGGCCTTTGAAACCGGGTAAATCGGTGACAGGCCGTCGACGGAAGCCGGCACCAACTTAATGGCGGTCATGGCTGCTCGGGCGGCTTGGTAGGTTCCGTAAACAGCAACCTCTTGTCCAACTTCTAGGTTCTTTCCAATCCAGGGTTGGTTGAAAAAGGTCACGCGGACGTTTTCCCGGTCGACCAGAAGGCCAATGACCGTTTGCGACCTTTTTCCAAAGCGTCGAACAACGGGTGGTGTGGAAATCACGCCCTTGAAGGTGACCTTTTCACCATCCATCGTTTGGGAGGGCAAGCGTTCGCCCATGTCGTCATAGCGGAAGGGATAGTAAGACAGCAGATCGTAGATTGTAAAAATCCCCAAGTCCTGCAGAGCCTGTATGCGCTTAGGCCCGACACCGGACAAAACGTCGACTGAATCTTCAACTGAAATGGCCATAAGCACCCCCTCTTTGATAAGCAATATTTTACCACCAGTAGATAAGAAAAGAAACGCGGTGAATCGATTCAAAAACAGAAGCGTGAACAAGTCGGGCATGGTCGGTTTTGACTTTTTCAGGCACAAAAAAAGCCGCTGTGTTTAACAGCGACCAAAGTGATGATTCTAGTGAACGTATACCGTAATGACGGTAACCAACCCAAAGATAACACCGGGGATGTTGGAAATGATGATTGGCCAATCCTTGTAAGTCTTGCACCAACCGTAACCAACCCAAAGCGTTGCGTTAATCATCGCAACCAATGGCTGTACTGGGTTAACTGGGTTTCCAGAGAAGTTTGCCTGAATTTGTGGAATGTATGAAACGTACATCAAGATGCACATTGCCGTCGCAACTTTTGAAAAGAGCTTCAGCATCTTAATCCGACGTTCATCAACAACCTTTCGTTCATCGGGATGAACAAAATTATCAACACGCATTCCCATGAATTATATCTCCTATTCCATTATTCGCTCGAATAATTGCTTATAGTATAACACATATTTGAGCAAAAAAGGCCAATTTGCTCAATAATTATTTTGATAAAAAGGCTTTGTACTAACTTTATATTTCATTTAATGTCTTTTTGTTAGTCGTTATGCTCACTTTTTTACAGGTGTATTTTTATTCTAGTCAAGGTCTGTAACATTCACTATCGGAATAATTTTTGGGTGTGTGAGGAAATATAATTGGGGTGACAAAAATATTTTTAAAACGGTTAAGACAGATTCCCCCTCTTTCCGTATAACCCCTTGAAGGGAAAAGAAAAGGAGATTTCCCATGAATAAAGAAAACACTGCACAACGAAACGACTACGTGACCCACTCCGAATTTGAAGGATCCATCGACAAGAATGAACTCACCCAAGACAAAATATGCGGAGAGGTTAAGGAGGTCAGAAAGGAGATCGTTAAACAGAACGTTAAAATCGACGACCTGAATCGTAAGATTGAACGGCTACTCATCAAAGTTAACTACTCAGTTTTCGACAATCTGTTTCCAGATAGTTTTTTACTACTCTTGCCATTCATCGTTATGCTCGTTCTTGCAGTGGCCGCTCATCGTTAAACTGACCTATCGAGGTACAACTGAAAGGAGGTCCACATGACCACAGCACAACTAACCGACTACGTCACCCACTCGGAATTCAAAGACTTCGCCCATAAGAGCGAACTCGCCCACGAAAAAATCTCCGGTGAAATTTCTGATTTGAGAAAGGACATTGGAGTACAGAACACAAAGATTGATGCTCAGAACGTCAAAATCGATGCCTTTACCGATAAAATTGATGCTCAGAACGTCAAAATCGATGCAATTACGGACAAAATTGATGCTCAGAACGACAAAATTGATGCCATTACCGAAAAAGTTTCCGCGGACATCAAACTTTTAGGTAAGGAATTAGAAGTAACCCTTCACAAGTCAGTGATTCATCATACCCTTTGGCTTGTGGGAACCTTACTGGCGACAATCGGCCTCTTCTGGTTCAACCGTTAAGCATAAATAAAAAAACACCCAGCTAGTAGCTGGGTGTTTTCTTTAAACGATGCTGTATTTTTGCTCTAACGTTTACTTGGCAAAATCACTTATTCAGCAGACTTCGTCAGAGTCAGAGCCGTATTCGTTGTTGCCAATGCTAATTCAATAGCTTCTTTCATGTGTACCAACAACGCTTCCACCGTTTCACCGGTTGAAAAAGCACTCGGCACATCTGGGGCACTTCCCCAGTACATACCACCCTCTTTATGAATAATCACGGCATAGCTTTGTTCAACCTTTACTTGATAATTGTTAGACATGGGCATCCTCCTCAATGTCGTTATCGACTTTATTATCGGACCAACCATTCAAAATGGAAAGTTTTCATATCATTTAGGACACTCCCTTCCAAAACAAAAAACGCCCACCCTTATCGAGTGAGCGTTTTTTTATGAAGGTGGTAACCGGAATCGAACCGGTGATCAGGGTGTTGCAGACCCATGCCTTACCGCTTGGCTATACCACCAAAAAGCGTTAAACAACGCTTATGATTATAAAGAAATGTGGACTAAATATCAAGCGTTTCAGCCCAGCAAATTCGGATTTCAAAAGAAGTCTTAACCCAGCTTGTTATCCAACAGAATTTGATCCATTTCCTTTTGAATTTCAGGCGTCTTCTTCCATTCAGGGAAGTGGTCGCATTCAATTGGCAATTCTTCGTAAGTTTCGTTCAGGTAGGCTTCGACTTTTTCCAAGTGAGAGGAACGGGGAACGTTCATCTTCAAGATCCGCACTTCCTTGATGAAGCCGTGATCGGCTGCGTATTCCGCGCGGGAATTTTCCGTGATGTTTCCCAATTCGTAGTAAATTGACCCGTCGTTACGAGTAATTTCTTCAATCAACGTAAATGTCAGATTCATTTAGAATCTCCCTTCCTTCTTTTGCAAAAGCGTGTTCCACCAAGTAATTGGCCACCTGAATGGCAGCAAGAATGCCCAGCATTCCGAGCAGCATCGTCACCACTTCAAAGATCAGCAACTTTGCGTTCAGGAATTCCGACAGCGAGTAGTGCAGGCGGAAGAACCAGACGAGCAGTGGGATGTTGGCCCCGAGCATTCCGAAGAACAGCGTGTTAATCGCCGTCCCCAGAATCTGGGAGCCGATCACCTGCCCCTGCTTTTTTAAGCTATCCAAGGTGATGTCAGGCGTTCGTTCAACAACTTCAAAAAGGTCGGCCGTCACGGCCATCGCTGCTTCCGCAATGGCACCTAGTGCCGAGATGACCATCACAATGACGGCAAGGCTACCAAAGTCAATCCCGACCGCCATTGAAAGCCCCTCCAACTCATCCGAGTTTTCTAGGGTGTAGCCCTGCAGGTAGCCCATGTACTGAGCCAAATAAGCCAGCCCCACAATGAAGATCAACACGATGATTGCCGACTGCCACGTAATCGTCAGTACCCGACTCCGGCCCGTCGACAAGAAGATGGCGACAGACAGAATCAAAACAGCCATCACGACCAGCACAATCAAAGGCGAAAAGCCCCAGTTGACCAAGGTGATGAGCAAGAAGAGTAAGAAGCAGTTCAAGAAGAGTCCCAAGAAGGTCAGCATCCCCTGCTTCTTTCCAACCCATGCCAGGGATAAGAACAGCAAGATGATGAGCAGTAGAATCGCATTCATTTAGCCCACCTCCCTTTTTCTTGTGAGCACCTTGGCAGCCAAGAAGGCCGTTACCGGTACCGCCCAGACGATTCCAAGGGCAGAGACCACCGTTTGGAGAATGCCCAGGTTCATGGCCTGGTCGAGGATGTAGCCCCAGTTATTGCCATTCCGGAGCATCAGGACCACCATCGGCAGTGTCTCGGCGATAAAAATCATGAACAAGACGTTCGTCAACGTTCCAAGGATTTCTTTTCCAACGGATAGACCGGATCGGTAGTATTCCATAAAGCTTCTGTCGGTCGATTCACGTTGCATGCCGTACAGACCGGCGACGATGTCACCGGATTCGTCCATTACGGCCCCCAGCACACCAATCACAGCCTGGCTGTAGAAGATTGGTGCCGGTACCTGCGTGACGTAGGACATGGTCTCAAAGTGCACGCCGGAAGAGCCCGTCACCGCCAAGGCTAGCGCCATGGCAATCAAGGCCAACAGAGTGGCGACACAGGTCGCTACCCAGGTAATCAGCGCCTGTTGGTTCTTTCCGAGAACTAAGACAAGCGCAACGGCCGCGAGCACCAAGGCCAGCACCGAAAAGATTGGCAGAACTGGAAAGGACCGGGAATGTGAATCCCAAATCACCACACTCAAGAACAAGAGGGCGTTCACCACCAAGGACAGCGTTAAGTACGAAAACTTACGCCAACCTGAAGCCATGTACAAACCGGTAAGAAGCAGCGCCACGAGACCAAAGAGAAGCGAATCTCTTTTTGGCATGTCCACCTGGTACTGCTGGCCCACCTTTGTCAGTAGCAGCTGGTCATGTACCTTGTACTGGCTACTTTCGGCCTTGGAAGACAAAAAACCATTGTCCACCTCCACGACTTTTCCGCCTCGGTTGACGATTTTCACGGTTAACGTTTGCTTGTAGTTCTTATCCTGATTTCCGTGTTCGTCTTCGCTATCTGAAACGAAGCTGGTCTTTTCGGACAGCACTTCCCCTACGGGTTGTTGGTAGCAGAAGCTATCGAAGCGACTGATAAAAAAGAAGAGCAAGGCCATTCCAAGCAGAATGGCTGCTTTTTTAATGACAACTTGCATCTGATACCTTCTTTACTAACGTTGTAAACGGCGGTTTTCACCGGACATGTTCACGGATTCGGACAAGAAGAGGACACGCTGCATCAAACGCGCAGCCTTTCCAGGTTCGTTTCCGTCCTTGGTCTGCGCCAAGTACTGCTCCAGCGAAGCCAAATCAAAGTTTGACGTGAAGCAAGTGGTCAGTTCGTGTTGCATCCGGTATTCCAGGATAACGGCCAAGATGGCGTCACGTGACCAGGCGGACAAGGCGTCCGCTCCGATATCGTCGATGATCAAAACGGGCGCTTGCTTCATCTGGTTAACCGTCGTCTCTAATGAGACGTCGTTTTTCTTGTTAAAGGTGGACTTCAACTGCTCAATCATGGATGCCCAGTGCACCATCATGACCGGAATCTCGTTGTAGGCCAAGGCGTTGGCCAAGGCGCCCATCAAGTAGGTCTTTCCGACCCCGAAGTCTCCGGAGAGGTAGACGCCGGGAACGAAACGGCCGTCCTTTTGCTTTTTCTTTTCAACAAGCCCTGTAAAAGTCGCAACCACGGCGGTCAAAGCACTCGCGCGACCAGCGTCGTTGGCTGACTCCTTCATGATTTCATCCAGGTCGGCCTTTTGAACTGCCTTTGGAACGGCAAAGGCCGTGAGCAATTCCTTTTGCTTCATTTGCTTGATGGTCTTTTCCGTTGGTTCGTAGGCCACGTGTGGGTAACCCTTCTCGACGACCAAAGTTGGACGGTAGCCAGGATAAAGGGCCTTCTTTGAATCCTCTTCGCGCTTCTTTTCGCGGATGAATTCAAAGAGGTCCATCATGGAAACGACGAGGGCGTCGGTCTTTAATTCGTTTTGGTGTTCCTTCCAGAAGGCCTGAATATCAGGATCTGCTTGAATGGACTCCAAAGTCTTCGCCGTTGCCCCTTCCGTCATGGCTGGGTAGCGCTTCATAAATTCGTTCAGAACCGTTCCTAAGTCTTGCATGCATTTAATCCTTTGTCTTGTACTTCTTCATCATATCAAGCGCTTGCTTGACTGCCTGCTGGTCAACATTATCCTGCTTTTGCTCGTTTTTGGCAAAGGCTGGTTCCTGCTTTTGGGCACGGTTGGACCAGTTGTTTCGACGTGGCGCTTGGCGGGCGTTCTGCTTACCCTGCGCGCTCTTTTCCTGGTGGGCCTTAATGGCAGCCACAGCGTCTTCGGCTGACTTCACGCCGGCCTTTGACCAGGAATTCGCGATGGCATCCACGAGGCTGCGCTTCAAATCCGCCTGATCCATGTTCACCAGCACCTGATAGACCAGGATGTTGATGGCAGGGACGGGCAACGTCTTATGGTCAATCAAATCATTTAAGATTCGGACTTCACCGTTTGTGACGTAGCCGCGGTTTTGTTCCTTAATCTGGCCAATGAAGTCGATTGGTGAAAGGGAGTTTGCCGCGTCGTACAAACGCTTCAATGCCTTGTTCACATCGGGATTGCTCGTGGATACTGGCTGCTTGTTCGCTGCTTTCGTTTCTCTTTTAGCGGCAACTCCTTCGGCAGCACCTGCTTCTTCCTTCTTCAAATCAGCCATCTGTTCGGTCCGGCGTTGGCCGTTCCAGTTC
Source organism: Fructobacillus apis (assembly GCF_023893635.1). Classification (GTDB taxonomy): domain Bacteria; phylum Bacillota; class Bacilli; order Lactobacillales; family Lactobacillaceae; genus Fructobacillus; species Fructobacillus apis. The sequence goes on from NZ_JAMWYK010000001.1 coordinate 358,293, forward strand.
TGACTCAGGTATGACAGGAAGCCCTGCTTGTTCAGCTCGTGGTCATCCAGGTTGATCGAACGGGTTAAGGCCGTGGCCATTTCGGATTCGTTCAAGCCATAGAGCACTTGTTGGGCCATGATGAGGTCCTTTTCCTGTTCAAGCTTATCCTTTGTCGTGCCGTGTACGAGTTCGCACATGCCGGCCCAGGCAAAATTGACCTTGTTCCAGTCCTCTTTCTTGATGACCGGTGAGTCGTCTTGCAGGGAAACGGCTGGCTTCTGGTTGGCCTCAGGCATTCCAAAGACCTTCAAGAAGGAAGCAGATTGGTCCTGTTCCTCGTTCAACGGTTGACCCGTGCGTCCTTGATAGCGCTTTGCCAAAGCCAGATAGCGGTCTTCGCCAACGTAATGGTAAAGCAAACCAGAAAGCAGATCTTCCTTGAAGAAGTCGGCGGCCGACAACGGACGGTTCAGCACATAGCGGTAAGTTTCCTTGCCCATCAACACGCCCTTGTATGACTTGAGCAATGAAACGGCTTCCAGGGCCTGCTTGGCACGAACGAGGTCCGGCGCCGACATGGAAAGGGAATCCAGAATTAAGTAGTGGTCCGAAAAGCTAGCACGACCATCCGCTCCAGCAATCGAAACGCTGCTTTGCATACCGTCCGCACCCGCTTCTTCCTCGACCAAGAACTGGTAGAGAGCATAGGCCTTCGGTCCCAAAAACGGCAGGTAAAGGTTAAAAACCAATCCCAAATCGGCAGCAGAAATCGAGCTCTTGGCGCCTAAGACGAAGGGCTTACTAGCTTGAAAATCCGTTGTTTGCTGCTCAACCATTTAGTTCTCCTTTAGGTTTTGTAAGTAGGCCTGTACCTGCTTGGTTAATTCTTCTTCGGTGCCGTTGTTTTCAAAGACAACGTCGGCCTTTGCTTGCTTTTCAGCTGCAGGCATTTGGGACTTGATGCGCGTTTGGGCCGCCCATTCTTCGAGGCCGTCGCGGGCCATCAAGCGGTCCAGTTGAACGCGTTCGTCGGAAACGACAACAATCACTTCGTCAAACCAGCCGGTTTGATCATAGTTTTGTTCGTAGTACAAAGGAATCGCACAGAAAACGATTTCTTCGCCCTTCATCCGGAAGAAGGACAAGGAATCTTGAATGCTCGACTCAATCTCCGGTCCGGTGATTGACGTCAACTGCTTTAACAAGGCCGGGTTGGCAAAGACTTTTTCACCCAGTGCCTTACGGTCCAAAACACCGTTTTTAACGATTTGATTTCCAAAGGCCGCCTTAATTTCTTCCAGGGTGTGCGTCCCCGGTTCCACGACTTGGCGGGCAACGAGGTCCGCGTCGATTACCTTGTAGCCGGCTTCTCGAATTTCATTTGTCACAAAGGACTTTCCAGAGGCGATGCCGCCCGTAATGGCAATCACTTTCATTGCAGTACTCCTTCAATTGCTTTTGAGAAAACTTGCGTTGAATAAACCACGCGACAAGTATTGATGTATGGCGTAATCCAGATATAGGCGAGCCCAAGCGTCATGATGCCGACCAAGTGCCAGCCGATAAAGGACAGTTCGAGCAAGAATAACTCGCGCTTGCGACCGCTCATGACACGACGTGAAATCGTGATGTAGTCCGTGAGCGAATTCTGCTTGCGGTCAAAGAGCAAATCCATCTTGTAGGCGTAATACGTTTGCGAATACGAAAACATTTTGACAAGGGCTGGCAAAGTCAAAAACGACCAGAAAAAGAGGAGGATTTTCTGAACAAAGGCGAGCAAAAAGGCCGGGAAAAAAACCTTGAATGAGAACCCTTGCAAACCAGACGCCCAGGACAGCTTACGGTCGGGTTTCTGGAAGGCGTCGATGATGGACCACTTTGCTGACCAGGAAACCAAAAGACCAAGCGCACCGGAAACCGTCCGTGAGAAGTAAAGGTCGGCACCGGAATCATGGACACCGGAGCGGCTTAGAACAAAGCCCTTGTAGAACATGTAGACGGTGAAGGCGAGCATCCCCGTCTTTACCAACTGGAACAAGATGATGGGCCAGGTTGCCTGGAGTCCCTTCTTGAAGTGTTCTTTCAATTGTTTTTTGGCGGTTACTTTAACGCGTTTTCTTGAAATGGGTTCAACTTTTAGCATAGGTGTATCGTTTTACTTTTTCTTTTGGCATTTTGGACAGAACGTCGTGCCTCGCTGGCCCACCTTGATTTTCTCGAGGGGCGTTTCGCAGCGACGGCAAGGCAGCTTAGCACGTCCGTATACGTCGAGTTCGTTTTGGAATTTGCCGACTTCGCCAAAGACGTTGGAGAAGGAGTGAACCGTCGTTCCGTGGTGCTTTGTGGCGCGGGCAATTTCGCTGATGATGTTTTCGCGCAGCTCGCGAATTTTTTGAGCCGAGATTTTGTCCGTTGTGGTCTCCGGGTGGATCCGAGTCTGCCAAAGGACTTCGTCGGTGTAGATGTTTCCAAGACCGGCAATGTTGGACTGGTCGAGCAAGAAGGGCTTAATCAAACGCTTGGATTTCTTGAAGATTTGCTTCATGTAGTCCAGGCTCAAATCTTCCTCGGTTGGTTCTGGACCAAGGTCTTTTAAACCGGAAACCTGGGTCAGTTCGTCGCCTGTTTTCACCAAGGTCATGCGTCCAAAACGACGGGTGTCGTTATAAAAGAGAACGCGGTCGTCCTTCAAAGTGAAAATGACTTCGGTGTGCTTGTGGGGCGTTGCCCCTTTTGGTTCCACCGAGTACTGCCCTTCCATGCGGAGATGGGAAACGATGGTTTGATCACCAGAAAGGCGGAATAACAGGTACTTACCGCGCCGTTCGATGGCTTCGATTGTTTTTCCGACAGGTTCTTCTTGGAAGGCCTTCAAATCGGAAGTGACCGCCTTTGGATAAGGCAGGTCGACTTTTTCGATGATGGCTTCTTTCACCAGGGCGGTGAGGCCGCGGCGAACCGTTTCGACTTCGGGTAATTCAGGCATCTTCTTCCCTCCGTTAGGCAGCTTCTTCAAGCTTTTTTCGTCCATAAACGACAAAAAATGCGTTGAGTGTATACCTTCATATTTTAGCATAGCACCGTACAAAGCGCAGTTTTCTGAGCGCTGCTTTTTCTGGTCCGTCGTCTTCTTGCCGAAGTCAATTTTCCATTTCAAATCAGAAAAGAAAACATCCGTGACAAAATTACAAAATAATCATAAAATGTAAAACAATGACTAGATAACAATTTCCTCCCCACTGAAAAACAGATAAGGTCAAGACATGAAAACAGAAAGCAACACCGAGCAGCAACCAAAAGCAGCCAAAATGGGTTTCATTTCCCTGATTCTATTCGGGATCAACGCCATCATCGGATCAGGAATCTTCCTGCTGCCCTCAACGGGTATGAAGTTGTTCGGGCCGGCCAGCATTCTGGTCCTCCTCTTCGATGCGGTCTTAGCATTCTGTATCGCCATTTGTTTTGCGGAATGTGCGTCCTACTTTAAGGAAACGGGTGGTGCTTACGTCTATGCCCGTGAGGCCTTCGGGCGCTTCGTTGGTTACGAGGTTGGTTTCGTGACTTGGGCCATTTGGATCATCGCGGAAGGAACAATGTACACGGCCTTCGCAACGGCCCTTGGAGGAATCTTCCCAGCACTCGGAACCCCGGCGGACAAGACAATCATCATCGTCTGCCTCTACTTGTTCTTGATCACCTTGAACGTTTCGGGGGTTCGGATGGCGACGATTTTGTCCAACGTGATTACGGTTGGAAAGCTGACGCCAATCATCTTGGTCATCGTGGTTGGCCTCTTCTTCATGAAGCCAGCACACTTTGACCCCTTCTTTGTGACAAAGTTGGCGACGGTGCCGAACTTCGCGACGGCGGCCATCACGCTCTTCTACATCTTCTCCGGATTCGAGCGCGTGGTCATCACCGCGGGTGACATGAAGAACGCACAAAAGAACCTGCCAAGGGCGTTGTTGATTTCACTGGCAACTGTCGTGACGGTCTACATCCTCGTGATGGTGACGTCAATCGGTGTCTTGGGTGACCGTCTGGCAACGTCAACGGTGCCGTTGAAAGATACGTTCCAGGCCATCGCCGGAAACTTCGGTGGGAACATCATCGCGATTGGAACGTTGCTTTCAATCGGTGGTATCTGTATTGCGTCATCGTTCGTGTCACCCCGTTCCGGTGTGGCCTTGTCCGATAACAAGATGATGCCAAGTGTCCTGCAGAAGCGTAACAAGAAGCAGGCGCCGTACGTCGCCATCTTGATTTCGGGAACGGCTTCGTTGGTCATCGCCCTCTCCGGTTCGTTTGCGGTCCTCGCCCAGATTTCAGCGGTGTCCCGTTTCGCGCAGTTCATCCCAACAATCTTGGCTGTCCTGGTCTTCCGCAAAAAGTTCGGCGACAAGGAAGGCGGCTTCAAGGCGCCGTTTGGTCCGCTCATTCCGGTCGTGGCCTTGCTCGCTTCGCTCTGGTTGCTCAGCCACGTGAGTCCAGCCAACTTGATTTGGGGACTCGGCGCCTTGCTCTTGGCCGTGCCATTCTACTTCTTAACGAAAAAAGCCCAGGGTTAATCGCCCATCAAAAAAGCCACGCTTTTCTGCGTGGCTTTTTGTTTAGTCTCTTTTTTCAGCCCATTTTGGCTTACCCTTATTTTTCTTCTTGCGGGCTTGGTGCTTTTGCTTCACCTTCTTTTGTGCCAATGGATCATTTGCCTTACGTGCGGCAGCCTTGCGGGAAGCAAAGCCTTGTCCGGGTTTCTTCACGGAAGAATCGCCCTTCTTGGCCACACCCTTGGCCGAGCTCTTAGCTTGAGCACGTTGGCCCGGCTTTTCCTTCTTCGTTGAAGCGATGGAAACGGGCGCTGGTTCGTCGTCGATTCGGCCTTCGAAACGTTCGTCAGCACCCTTGCGACGAGCAAGTTCACGGCGTGCGACCGCAGCGGCTTTCGTCTTCTTGTCGTCCACGGAGGCCCAGGAGAACTTGTCCAAGTCCAACTCGTCGGGCAGGTACTGCTTCAACAAGCGGATGTCGTGGTCGTTTCCAAGTGTCAGGACCTGACCAGCCATTCCCGCCCGTCCGGTACGACCAGAACGGTGCAGGTAGGCCGTCAAATTGCGTGGTACCTGGGCGTTCACAACTAATGGCAAGCCGGTGATGTCGAGTCCACGACCAGCCACGTCCGTGGCCAAGAGCAAGTCCAACTTCCCCTTCTTAAAGGCCTGCAAAGCGTCGGCGCGCTTCAAGTGGGACTTCTCGTTGTTTCCAACGGACATCACGGAAGCGTGTTCGTGACGCAAAGCAGCCTGCGCGGCAACCAGCGCGTTGATGGAGTTAAAGAACACCAAGGCTTGAACGTGGCGACGGGCCAGCTCAATCAACACTTTGTGGCTGGCGCGGGCATCGACGTGCAGGTAAGTGTGCGCGATTTCCTTTGGTGATTGTTGCCCAACGGAAACCGGCTTCACGGATTGACCAAAGAGTTCTTGAACCCAGGCCAAATCGACACCAGAAGTGGCGGAAAAGAGCGTGACCTGCTTCAAGTTTGGCAGGTTGTCGGCCAACTTTTCCAAATCTTCACGGTGCTCGTCTGTCAACGTAGCGTCGGCTTCATCAACGACCAACATTGAGAAGTTGTTCGTCTTCAAAGCCTTTCCGTCGATCATCGTTTGGATACGTCCAAGCGTTCCAACAACCACGGCCGGCTTTTCCTTCTTCAGCTTGTCGGCCTGGCGCTTTCCGTTGGCCCCACCAATCAAGGCGGCGACCTTCACACCAACCAATGCTGCGTAGGGACGGATGACCTGGGCCAACTGCGCGCCCAATTCCTGGGACGGTGCCAAGATCAAGAGCTGGTGTCCCTTCTTGTCCAAGTCCAAGCGGGAAAGCAGTGGCAAGGCAAAGGCCAGTGTCTTTCCGGAACCGGTTGGTGCCAGTCCAAAGAGGGATTCACCGTCCGCTAACCGTTCGAAGAGCGCCTCTTGAATGGGTGTTTTTGTCGCAAAGTTCTTCTCAAACTCCGCTTGTAATTCGGGTAAAATCATATCGTTCTCCAGAAAGGATGACGTCGTCACCCTTTTTCAAAATCATTATATCAAAGTCAGAACCGACCAGGCCCCATCGCCCCCGCTTCTGACTTTATCCTGCTAAAAAAACCTGGTCGCCCAGGTTTTTTCTTAATCAGAATATTCAAAGACAAAGTTTGTGTTGTTCACGCGAACGTCGTCGCCGTCCTTGGCACCGGCGTCACGGAGCATTTGGTCAACACCCATGTGGCGCATCTGACGGGCAAAGCGCATAACGGTCGCTTCACGCTGCAAGTTGGTCATGGCGGCCAACTTTTCGACTTCTGGACCAGAAATCATCCAGCACTCGTACTCAGAATCCCAGTCGACTGAAAGGTCAGGCTTGTCTTCTTCGAACTTGTAAACCTTCTCGTTTTCGTTTGCTTCTTCTTGCACCTTGTAGGCTTCGGCAACCGGTGCCTTGTCCAAGACGTTAGCGGTTTCACGCAAGAGTTCGTCCACGCCCTTGTGGGTCACAGCAGAGATAGCCATGATTTCAGGCGTTTCCTTCAAACCAGAGTCGGCCTTTACCTGCTTCACGAATTCTTCAAAGAATGCTTCGGAGTCAGGCATGTCCATCTTGGTAGCCACAACGATTTGTGGACGGTCCAAAATCGTTGGATCGTATTGTTCCAACTCAGTCAAAATCTTACGGTACTGCGTGTAAGGATCTTGACCTTCGATTCCAGACATGTCAACCAAGTGGAGAATGACACGGGTACGTTCGACGTGGCGGAGGAACTGGAATCCCAGTCCAACACCTTCGGACGCCCCTTCAATCAATCCTGGCAAGTCCGCCATGACGAAGTCACGGTCGTCAGAAAGACGCACCATTCCGATGTTTGGATCAATCGTTGTAAAGTGGTAGGCCGCAATCTTTGGCTTTGCGTTTGATACAACGGAAAGCAAAGTGGACTTACCAGCGGATGGGAAACCAACCAGACCGACGTCGGCCAAAACCCGCATCTCCATCTTGATGTTACGGATTTGTCCTGGTTCCCCGTTTTCAGAAAGTTCAGGAGCAGGGTTTGCTGGCGTGGCGAAGTGGATGTTTCCACGTCCACCGCGACCACCGCGGGCAACCAAGAGCGTTTGGCCATCGTAGACCATGTCGCCCAAGATTTCACCAGTGTCCGCGTCCGAAACAATCGTTCCTTGCGGCACCTTGATGATGCGGTCTTCGGCTGAAGCCCCAGTCATCCCCTTTGTTCCACCCTTACCACCGGCTTGCGCCTTAAAGTGGCGGTTGTAACGAAAGTCCATCAGCGTACGGAGTCCTTCGTCAACCTTCAAGATGATGGAACCTCCATGGCCACCATCCCCTCCAAAGGGACCACCCATGGCAACAAACTTTTCGTGACGGAAGGAGACGATTCCGTCGCCTCCCTTTCCGGCTTTTAATTCAACTTGTGCTTGGTCAACGAATGCCATGAACCGGTTTCTCCTTTTTCTTTCTTAAATCGTACTTCAGACATATAAGTTTAACACAGAAGCGCCTGCTTGACTAGCTGAAAAGTAGCAATATGACTTTAATTATACGCCTTACATCGCAAATGAAAAAGGTTCTAAAGAAAAGTTTTTCATACTTTAGAACCCTTCATTATTGTTTATTATGTTGCGTGGCTTTTGACCGAAAACGGCGCTGTTCTTTCTAAAATCAGCCATCTTTTCGACCGTTTCAAAAGTCCGACCCGACCCTGCCAATTTTCACCAGCACGGTTCGACGCACCCGCCACCTTCCAACCTTACTTATCGACCTTTGATTGCGAAAGTGACCAGTGAACGAGCTGGGCCGTCTTTTCAGACAGTCCGAGCGCCTTCAACTCTTCTGGCGAGGCCGCCTCAATCTTCGACAGTGAGCCGAAGTTCGTCAACAACTTCTGACGAGTCTTTGGCCCAACACCAGAGATGGCGTCCAGACGGGAAGCCAAGGATTTCTTGGAACGGGACTTGCGGTGGAAGGTAATGACGAAGCGGTGCACCTCATCTTGAATCCGCTGAAGCAAGAAGAATCCCTGGGAGCGGTGATCCAAAGGCACAATTTCCTCGGTCTTACTCGAAATCAAATCGGCTGTCTTGTGCTTGTCGTTTTTGACCATGGCAGCGACAGGAATGTCCAACCCAAGCTCATCTTCCAGCACTTCCTTGGCTGCGTGCAACTGGGCCAAGCCACCGTCCATCAGGATAAGGTCCGGCATGTCGTCGTGTTCCTTTAACAAGCGGGAATAGCGACGCCGGATGACTTCCTGGGTCTCCGCCCATTCGTCGGCGTGGGTCACGGTCCGAATCTTGTACTTCCGGTAGAGGTCCTTGTTTGGACGACCGTCTTCGAAGACGACCATGGCAGACACAATCTCATCCCCCTGCGTGTGCGAGTGATCGAAGGCCTCGATGCGGTGTCCCATGGAGATGCCGAGAGCGTCCGTAATCTCCTTCATGGCCTGCGTGGTCTTCTGTTCGTTTAGTTCCATCAAGCGGAACTTTTCTTCCAGCGTGATGCGGGCGTTCTTTTCGGACAGGTCGAGCAGGTCTTTCTTCTCACCACGAACCGGCGTGCGCACCGGCAGGTCCAAGGCCTCGGAGAGCAAATCCGTGTCGATGACGTCCGGTACGAGCACTTCCTTTGGCTTTTGGATATTCTTTTGCAGGTAGAATTGTTGAATGAAAGTCGTCAATTCGTCCACACCATCGGACACGACGGCGAAGGTTTCCTTAAACTGGCGAATCAACCGCGCCTGACGCAAGAAGAAGACGGAAACCGTCATCCAACCCTTGTCGAGGTAGTAGTTGAAAAGGTCACGCGGCGTAGAATCCTTGGACAAAACCCGCTGGCTTTCCACTGTTTCGTCGATGTACTTCAACTGGTCGCGCAAATCGGCGGCGCGCTCGAACTCCATGTTTTCGGCGGCCTGCCCCATTTCTTCCTGCAGGCGACGCTTCACGACCTTGGTATCGCCGGACAAGAAGCGCTTAATCTTTTCGACCTGTACGTCGTACTCTTCCTTTGGGACGGTTTTAAAACAGGCCCCCAGGCACTGCCCCATGGAGTAATACAAACAAGGGCGACCCTGGCGGCCTTTACAACGCCGTAAAGGATAGTTTTTCTCCAAGAAATGAATGGTTTCTTGCGCCGCATACACGTTTGGGTAGGGACCGAAGTAGAAAGCACCGTCCTTTTTCACCTCCGAAACGAGGGCCAGGCGTGGGTCGCGTTCTTGGGTAATCTTGATATAGGGATAACCCGTTCCGTATTTCAAACGGATGTTGTAATAGGGCTTATACTTTTTAATCAGCTCGTTTTCGAGCAGGAAAGCTTCCTTATCGGAATTGGTGACGATGAAGTCAAAATCGACGATGTTTGACACCAATTCGGCCGTCTTCCCCTCGTGGTCCTGCTTAAAGTAGGAGCGGACACGGTTCTTAAGGTTCTTGGCCTTTCCGACGTAGATAATCTTCCCCTGGTAGTCCTTCATTTGGTAAGAACCAGGTTCGCTGGGCAAAAGCGACAATTTTTGTTCAATATGTTTTGAGGTTTTGGCTAGCATAGCTCCATTATATCCTTTTCGTGACAAAAAGACCGCCCGGAAAGGCGGTCTTTTTATGAGGAAAAGAACGAAACTTAGTTCTTTTCGCTTTGCTTAATCGAAGCAGTGATAAAGCTGTGGTAAAGTCCTTCAGGCTTGTTAGGACGTGAGATGAATTCTGGGTGGTATTGCGCAGCAATAAAGAAGTCGTTCTTAGGGTATTCGATAACTTCCATCAACTTGTTGTCAGGTGACACGGCTGAGAAAAGCATACCGTTGTCTTCGAATTGCTTACGGAATTCCGTGTTAAATTCGTAACGGTGACGGTGACGTTCGTCCACTTCGGACTTGTTGCCGTAGGCAGCGGCCGTCTTTGAACCTTCGAGCAAGCAAGTTGGGTAGAATCCCAAACGTTGCGTACCACCAAGGTCCGTCACTTCGTTTTGTTCATTCATCAATGAGATAACTGGGTGCTTTGTTTCAGGATCCAATTCGATTGAGTTGGCGTCCTTGTAACCCAAGACGTCACGGGCAAATTCAACGGAAGCCAATTGCATACCCAAACATACACCCAAGAATGGGATGTTGTTTTCACGGGCGTACTTGATAGCTTGAATCTTACCTTCCGTTCCACGGGGACCGAATCCACCCGGAACCATAATTCCGTCCTTACCCTTCAACAATTCTTCCACGTTATCAGCGTTAACCGTTTCAGAGTTGATGTGGTCGATGTGAACATCAGTATCTTGGTCGTATCCACCGTGCTTCAACGCTTCGTTAACTGAGATGTAGGCATCAGGCAAATCCGTGTACTTACCAACAACGGCAACGTTGATTTCCTTCTTAGGGTGCTTGATCTTTTCGACCATGGCAGCCCATTCCTTCATGTCGGCTTCAGGAGCATCCAATTGCAAGTGCTTCAAGACAACGTCGTCCATGTGTTGTGCTTGCAAGTTCATTGGGATTTCGTAAAGCGTTTCCACGTCACGTGATTCCACAACGGCTTCCTTTGAAACGTCTGTAAACGTTGCCAACTTTTCAATCAAGCTGTCAGCCAATGGCTTTTCAGTACGCAAAACCAACATGTCTGGTTGGATACCAAGTGAACGCAATTGCGTCACTGAGTGTTGCGTTGGCTTTGTCTTTGCTTCACCAGCGGCACGCAAGTAAACCAAGAGTGACGTGTGAATGTAGAAGACGTTTTCGCTACCAAAGTCAGACTTCATCTGACGCAAAGCTTCGATGAATGGCAATGATTCGATATCACCAACCGTTCCACCAACTTCGACGATGACAACATCGGCGTCCGTTGATTCTCCGGCCTTTACGATCTTATCCTTGATGGCGTTCGTGATGTGTGGAATAACTTGAACAGTTCCACCGTTGTAGTCTCCACGACGTTCCTTCGCCAAGACTTCTGAATAGATTCGTCCAGTCGTGACGTTTGAGTACATGTTCGTGTTGATGTCCATGAAACGTTCGTAGTGACCCATATCCAAGTCGGTTTCAAGACCGTCACCAGTAACGTACGTTTCACCGTGTTGGTAAGGTGACATCGTACCTGGGTCGACGTTAATGTATGGATCCAACTTTTGGATCGCCAACTTCAATCCGCGGTTCTTGAGCAAGCGTCCCAATGATGCTGCAACAATTCCCTTACCAAGTGAGGAAACAACCCCACCCGTGACAAAAATGTACTTGGTTTGTTTCTTAGCCATACTGCCTCCTGTAGCTCTGCCAAACTGCCGGTGTCATTCCGATGGGATACGGTCAACCAGGCCATATATAAAATAGAAAAACTCCCAAGCAATGCTTGGGAGCTATTAAACGTTTTTCACAGTAATTGTGAGCCCTAATATATATTACTGATTGCCCCTAGGGATGTCAAGAATTTTTCATTCTTTTTCACCCAGCGGGCTAGACCACTAGACCAATCGAAATAAAAACCGTTTATTTATTCGTATAACGACTATTATGATAACGAATAATCACGCAAAATTCAAATAAACCATGGCATTTTAATGATGTCTAATATAGACGCAAAAACGGCGACTATTGTTTAAGCTACTAAAAGCAATCATCGCACCAGGGGTTGCCTTTTTTTATTTCTTGAACATTCCATCTCTTCATAACACGACTCACATTCAAAAGACGTGTTATACTGTTAATAGAAAAGAGCTCCTAGCTTTCGCTAGAAGCCCTTCCCTAGCAAAGCCGCTAAAACGACGACAGGATTCATAGTTCTAAAAAGCAACCATCGCACCGGCCAAAGCGAGATGGTTGCCTTTTTTATTTCCGCCACCCTTCACCCACTTTGTTATAATGATTCTAATAAGAAAAGAACGAAGGCAATTAGAATCATGAATCGGCACCCATTGTCATTTCTGAACTTGAAGAAAGTTCCTTATACGACGATTTTGATGGGCTCTCTCACCACAACCGCCATTTTACTCGGCATTAGTCAGCAGCCGCTCGGCAAGAGCAACCCGGTTGCTAGCAGCATCGCCCACTTCACCCGCTTGGACTTGTTAGACATCCAAAAGCAGATGAAGGACAGCCGCTTTGCGATGCCGACTTTTGATAAAGAGAAAAGCGCGCAGGTGATGCCGGACGCAAAGGGTATCGACCCAAAGGACGGTCAGGTGAAGCCCCTTTCCCTCTGGGATTCATGGCCAGTCACTGACCAAGATGGCCGCGTGGCCAACTACCACGGTTACCGGCTGACCATCGCCCTCTCAGCCGTTGGGAAACGGCGCGATAAAAAGGGCGTGAAAATGGCCCTCTTCGCGCAAAAGATTGACGATAAGAACACCGCACCCGACTCCTGGATTTACCTGGGTTACGTGTTGAACTCCTTTACGGAGGGCAGCGAAAGCTCCGATGAAACCATCAAAAAGATTAACAACGAGTGGTCAGGTTCAGCCGCGATGATGAATCCACAGGACGACACGATTCGTGTCTTTTACACTGGTGCCATGACCCAGCACGGTCAGGCGCAGTCGTTAAGCACTGTCCAAGTCAGTGTCGAACCGAAGGACGGTTCGAACTGGTCCTCTGGTTTGAAGGTGAACCACCAAAAGGCAGCCGACCACGAGACGGTCTTTCTGGGCGACGGTAAAATCTACCAAACGGTCAATCAGATTAAAAGTAAAAACGATTCCTTTGCCATGCGCGATCCACATTTCGTTTCGGCAAACGGTCACTACTACCTAACCTTCGAAGGAAACACGGAAAAAAACTACGGAAACGGGCAAGTTACCTTGAACTCGCCCGAGGATTACGGATCACTCGAAAGCTATTCGTCCGAGCGCAAGAAGATGGCGACAAACAATGAGCTGGGCTCAAAGGTCGCCCTTGCTTCCGGTGCCATCGGGCTCTTGGAGTTGAACCACGACTTCACGGTGAAGACGGTGAAGGCACCGTTATTGATGACCTCTTCGGCCAACGACATCACGGAGCGGCCGGACCTTTTCTTCTATAAGAACAAGTGGTATCTCTTCACCTGTTTCCAGGGCAAATCCTTGGCCACGACGGACAGACGTTTCATGGACGAGAATTTTTTGTACGGTTATGTGTCAACAACCGGCATCGATGGTCCCTACGAGAAATTAAACAAAACGGGGCTGGTTCTCGGTTCGAACACGAAACGAAACACGAGAAAATTCACCTACGCGTACACGGTGTTGCCACCGAAGGACGAGCGTGATGACGCTTTCCTCATTACGTCCTTTACGGGGGATCGAACCTTTGCGCCGTCGGTCGGGCTGACGATTAAGGGCAATGAGACTTGGGTGCAAAACCAAAAGGTCTATGACCAGGGCGCACTGTCGCTAGACGGGGCAACGCTTCCTTCAAAGCCACAGCCTTGGTAAGGTATAAAAACGAAAAACACCGCCGAATTCGGCGGTGTTTTTCTTATAACATTATGCTTCAGATGTAACGTCTTCTGAACCCTTTGCTGCTTCGTCCTTCAAGTGGTTGTAGAAACCAGCGATTGTCAAGTACATGTATGGCAACAAGATGATGTTTCCAAGTCCAAAGGCCAAGTTAGCCAAGATCATCCATCCAATGAATGACAAGTAAATGACAAACAATTCCCACTTGTGGCCGTCCATCATTTGACGTGAACGAGTCAAAGCGTCAGTGTATGAAATTTCTTCTCCAGCAGCCTTGGCATCCTTGTAGATGAACAATGCTTGTGAGTATGAGAATGACTTGATGATTCCAGGAACCAACAAGAGCAATGCCCAAAGCGTTGTGAAGACCATTTGCAAGATTCCGATAACCAAAGTACCCACGAAGAGCCCCTTTGATTCGCCGTATGCGTTAATCGTTTGCAAGAATGGTTGTGCTTCGCGCTTTTCTGAACGGAAGAAGTTCAACAACGCAAACATCGCAGCAGTCGTGGCGAAGAAGCCAAGAATGTTCATAACTGAAGCGTTCGCAACAGCCCCAACAGGGAACGTGAACCCGTACCCGTTTGCCATGTCAGTGAACGTGCTGTCGAAGTCTGATGGACTACCAGCCCAGTCAAAGATGAATGCTGGCAAAGTAATCAAGAGGGCGTACACCCAGTTCCCTTGCAACTTGTCTTTTGCTTGCGCCTTAATCTGGCGACGAATTTCTGCTTTTGTCATGTTCCCTCCAAAGGTAAATTAAACTCCCGCCATTGTATCAAGTTCGCCCCTGACTTTGTCAAACAAAAAAAGCCCCATAGGGCCCTTTTTAAGTATTCTTTAATATTCCGCATCCGCTGCGTCGTTGCGGTGCTTGATAAAGTAAGCAATCAACACAATAACCAACAAGGAGAATCCAATGAGCAATGGCACTTGCGTGTCGGCGTTCAACGTCATGAAGACCAACGTGATGACAAGCATTCCCATTGCAAAGTAGTTTGACCATGGTGACAAGGCCAACTTGAATGGGTGTCCCTTCAATTGATCGAGGTTTTCCTTACGCCACTTGATTTGGCTGTACAAGATGACAAACCAAGGCACCATTCCTGGCAAAGTTGAAGCGGAGTAAACCATGACGAACAACTTTGATGAGTCGTGCCAAATCATTGGCAAGACCGCGTTCAAGATGATTCCCAGAAGGATTCCAGCTGACATAGCCAAAACGGCTACTTCAGGAACGCGCTTCTTTGACAACTTCAAGAACTTAGGTGAGATTTCCTTGTTCAAAGCCAACGTGTAAATCATACGAGATGATGAGAAGAGTCCTGAGTTCAAGGCTGAGATAGCGGCCGTCATCATCACGAAGTTAATGATACCAGCAGCTGCTGTAATTCCCACACGGGCAAACGTTTCAACGAATGGTGAACCAACTTGGTCCAATTGGTTCCATGGATAAATCGTAATGATAACGAAGATTGAACCAACGTAGAAAATCAAGATACGAGCCACGATGGACTTGATGGACTTAACAATCGCTTCTTGTGGGTTCTTTGCTTCACCAGCCGTGATTCCGATAATTTCAATGGCTTGGTAAGAAGTCATGACGATGGACAAAGCAAACATGAAGCCCTTGAAGCCACCGGCGAAGAAAGCGCCGTGTGACCAAAGGTTTGAGAAACCAAGTGGGTGTCCGTGGTTACCAACACCGAGCAAGATGACCAAGAATCCCATGATAATCATGAAGATAATCGTTAACACCTTGATCAATGAGAACCATGATTCCATTGAACCATAGGCCTTAACCGTTACCAGGTTGGCAGCAGTCAACGTGGCCAAAACGATGACACCCGTTACCCATGTCGGGATACCTGGCCACCAGTAATCGAGGTAAACACCAACGGCGATGGTTTCGGAAATCCCAACCATCAACCATTGGATGACGTTGGCCCAGACCGTCAAATAACCAGCCGCTGGGTGAATGTAACGCTTCGCGTAGTTGGCAAAGGAACCAACTTCAGGATCAACGTAAAGCATTTCTCCCAAGGCACGCATGACGATGTACAAAACCAAACCAGAAAGGAGGTAGGCCAAGATAACGGAAGGCCCGGTCCACTTAATGGTAGAAGAGGCTCCCATGAAGAGCCCAACCCCGATGGTTCCACCGAGGGCGATCATTTCCATCTGGAAAGACGATAGTGAACGATTTAATTCTTTTTTATTTTCTGCCATAACAGCACTCCTATTCACAATGAATTAACAATTTAAAGGTCTTGGTTAACAAAAAAGCGCCCCTAGCCAAAAGGCTAGGGACGCTGTTAAGCGTGGTACCACCCAAATTTGCTACGTTAACACACGTAACCTTTAAGACCTCCATAACGGCTGGTCATACCGGGCATACTTTCACACGCTACTCGTATGTCATTTTTAAGAAGTAGTCTTCAAGCAGGTTGTTCGCCATTCTCACCAACCATGACGTCGCTGTATAACAAGGCTGCTTTACTCGTCTTCTTAATGTTGTATCTATCATAAAAGATACAAAGCGGAAATGCAAGTGAATTCAAAAGAAAAATGAAAGAAAAATGAAAAGAATTTTCAAAGTCCGCCCCGGGCCGGCACGGGCCCGACTTTTATTAAAGACAAAACAAAAAGCGTCCGGTATTTCTACCGAACGCTTTTTTGGAAATCTCCCAAGGTCTCCTGATAAAACTATCAGTGCTTCCGCTCGGATTCGAACCGAGGACCTTGGGATTAAAAATCCCCTACTCTAACCAACTGAGTTACGGAAGCAATCAGTGCTTAGCACAGTTATATATATTACCTAAGGCGCCTCTAAAAAGCAACACTTTAGCCGAAAATTTTCAGCGAAAATTACTTTTCTTCATCACCGTCAGAAAGGTCATCCAAGTCGTCCGTTCCTGCCAATTCAGTCAGGTTTTGGTCGATTGATTCTTCCTTTTCTGAATCGTCGTCATCTTCGGAGTCGTTTCCGTCACCGTCTTCGGCGTCGTGTCCGTCGATGTCGTCGAAGTCATCGTCTTCAGGGTCATCGTCGTTGTAGTCGATCACGTCGTCATCAGCGGCGTTGTCGGCAAAGACGTTAACCTTCTTAGAAGCCTTCTTTTTCTTCTTTGGCTTTTCTTCTTCGTCATCGATTTCGTGGATTGATTCGTCGATGGCGTCAACTGGGTACCAGGCACGCAATGCCCATTCGTTGTTCCCAAGTGAGATGAAAGAACCGTCCGTGTTCAAGTCCGTGTAGAACTGAGACAAACGGGACTTAAAGTTTTCGTCATCAACCCCGAGGAAATCCTCGATGGCTGCAACGAGATCTGCGAAGGCCATTGCCTTCTTTTGTTCGGATAGGATGGCAGTGGCGATTTCCACCAATGCCATTTCTTCTTTGAGTTGACCGTTTTCGATTTGTGACATGACTCGTATCCTTTCGCACTTCTAACTAGTTAACTATACTGAAAAATCAGGAAAATTGCAAGGAAACCTGATACTGTCCGACAACTTCGCCGTTGGCTGCCAAAGAGTAGTCCAACAGCACCTTTCCGCTCTCCTTGTTGTCGGCCAAATCGAGTTCAAACCGACGAGTGTTGGTGTCGAGCAACATCATCCCCGCCGCCGTTTGATAAGGCTGGTTAGCAAGCAAGCCCGGCTCAAAGACCAAGCGAGTCTTGTTCACGTTCGAACGGCTGATGGCAACGCGTCCCTCTTCCATCTTAACCATGACCTTTGTCACGGGCTGTTCGGCGATTTCTTCGTCGTAGGTCAAATAGAGGGCATCCCCCTTTTCGACCAAGCGCCCTGTTGCTTGGATGTCGAAACTTTCGTCCCCTTCATCCTGGAAAATCTTAGATTGGAATTGTACTTGTACGGTTTTTCCTGTCATTTTTAACGCTTTCTCGCCTCATTTTTCGCAAGTTTTGCTTCTTTCTATTATAATAGGGATATCGACGAAGGGAAAGGTGAATCTTTTGGAAAAATTAGAACACGAAAAAGTCCTCAGAGACCCCATTCACGACTTTATTCACATCCAAGATCAGCTGATTTTGGATTTGATCAATACGAAGGAATTTCAGCGTTTGCGCCGCGTGCAACAACTTGGTGTGGCCAACACGATTTTCCACGGCGCAACCCATGACCGCTTTGGTCACTGCGCGGGTGCTTACGAACTGGCCCGCCGGGTAACGGAACACTTTGAGCAGTACTACTGCACCAAGGAAGAAGGCGATGGTCTTTGGAACCCCGAAGAACGCATGGTTACCTTGGCTGCCGCACTGCTCCACGACGTTGGACACGGCGCCTTCTCCCACACCTTCGAACACCTCTTCCACACGGATCACGAGGCGATGACGCAACACATCATCACGGGGGACACCGAAATTAACAAGGTGCTCTTGCAAGAAGGTCCGGACTTCCCGAACAAGGTCGCGTCCGTCATTGCAAAGACTTACCCCAACCCACAGGTGGTGCAGTTGATTTCCTCCCAGTTGGACGTTGACCGCATGGATTACTTGCTCCGTGACGCTTACTACACTGGCGCTTCATACGGTGAGTTCGACCTTTCCCGCATCTTGCGGATGCTTCGCCCATGCAAAAAGGGAATTGCCGTTGGAATCGGTGGGATGCACGCCGTCGAGTCCTACTTGGTAGCCCGTTACCAGATGTACTTGCAAGTGTACTTCCACCCCGTTTCCCGCGGAATGGAAATCATCTTGGAACACATCCTGGGGCGCGTGAAGGAACTCTTGGCAGCGGGTAAGGAACCCGAATCATTGGTCGGTCCACTCCTCTTGCCAGTGTTCCAACCGGACCACGATTTAACAGTGCACGAATACCTTCGTTTGGATGACAACCTCTTCTTGACGGCGATTAACGGCTGGCAGGATTCAGACGATACAATCCTTGCTGATTTGTCACAGCGTTTCTTGGGACGTAAGCCATTTAAGTCCATCCAGATCAACGAAGAGTCAGCCCCTCACTTGGACCGACTCGAAAAGATCATCAAGGACGCCGGCTTTGATCCAGAGTACTACACGGCGCGCAACGACGCCTACGATTTGCCATACGACGATTACAAGCCGGCGGCAAAGAAGCCACGGACGCAAATCGAATTGTTGCTGGCGGACGGTACGCAAAAGGAATTGTCTGAGCTTTCAACGCTTGTTGGGGCGATTAAGGGGCACGCATCATTGGATCAGCGCTTCTTCTTCCCACGCGAGATGCTGGACAATGGGCCGGACGACTTGTTCGAAGCCGTGCATGACTCCTTCCAATCATTGATTAAAAACGACACCTTCATTCCTGGTGAAGATTAACATAAAAAAACGCCTCCGATTTTCATCGGAGGCTTTTTTCTGTCCTAATATTTTTATTTAACCAATCCAGCTAATGCAGTTGCAACCGTAGCCTGTTGGGTTTCCACCAACTTTACTCGGTTTTCAATCACAATGCGGTCGACCACAATTTCGCGGGCGATTCCTGGTTGGTCTTCCTTTGGCGTAAAGAAGGCGTTGAAGGCATCCAACTGGGCCTGGCTCTTCAATGTACGGGACATCACCGTGATGTAAGAAGAGAAGGACATGTCACCACCGAGGCGGTCTTCCAACCAACCCCAGTTTGTCGTTACGAAGTCCCAGGCCATGTCCTTGCCCTTGTCGTTGGCCAAGACACCACCGAACCAATCACGCAAATCTTGCGGCTTGATGACATCAGCGTCCATGAAGTAGGACACGAGCGTCTCCAACTGACCGGCGTCCGGGGTCGTGACCAAGGCAGCGCGCAAGTCACGCTTCAAAGAAGCATTACTCGTATCAACGTAGGCCTTCACCATTTCGTCAAAGACTTCTTGGCTGTTGAAGTTCGCCAATTCGTTTTGAAGAACTTGGGTACGTCCGTCAGCTGCAAGCGCCTCAATCGACGTTGTAGAGGCATAACGGGCGTGGGCATCCTTTTTCATGGCCTCGTTCTTTCCAAACAAGGCAGCGGCAATCACCGTTGGACGCATCAACTCGTCGGATACGGAATCAGAGGCCGTTTTGTCCAAACCAAGGCGTTGGTAGCTGTCGTCAGACAGCGTTTTTACAAAGGCCTTCAAATCCTTTTCCAATTGGCTGCCACCATCCGCAAAGACCTTCGCTTGACCGATTACCTGGTAAACGAAGTTTTGAACCAAGGCAGAATCGGAGTCCTTCAACTTTGGCAAGACAGGCAAGATGTCAGCGATTCCCACTTGTCCGGCCTGAGCCAAGAACAGTTGATTCTGCAAGAAT
Organism: Fructobacillus apis; assembly: GCF_023893635.1. Classification (GTDB taxonomy): domain Bacteria; phylum Bacillota; class Bacilli; order Lactobacillales; family Lactobacillaceae; genus Fructobacillus; species Fructobacillus apis. Next base: position 378,032 of record NZ_JAMWYK010000001.1, read on the forward strand.
TGCGCCTGATCGATGGCTGACATTTCGGCCAATCCTTCGACCTGTTCGGCCACGATTTCATCATCGTATGACACGATGTAGTGGCTGGCGTTTCCAACGTTCAAACGGAACGGACCATCAGAAGCCGTTTTCAATTCTTCCCAGTCACCCAAGTCCAAGCTTTCTTCTGAAAGCAAGTCAGGCAAGCCTTTGACAGACGCTGCCAAAGGTACTGCCCAACGACGGTCGTCGTTTGCAGGCTTTTCACCCAAGACGAACGGCTTTTGGCTGACCTTCACACGACCGTTTTCGATGGCCACGTGCAATTCAGGATAACCTGGTTGTTCCAACCAAGTGGCCATCACAGCACCAATATCTTGACCAGACGCCTTTCCAAGTGCATCCCAAAGGTCTGAACCAGAAGCATTGCCGTAGGCCTTCTTTTCGAAGTAGGCCTTCAAGCCCTTACGCAAAGCGTCGTCACCAATCAACGAACGAACCATGACGAGCAAACGAGCACCCTTGGCGTAAACGATGGCTGGGTCAAAGAGGGCGTCGATTTCTTCTGGGTGGTGTACTTCGACGTGAACGGATTGCACGCCAGGAACGGCATCACGCTTCAAGGCTGCTTGCGCATCCTTGGCGTTGAAGCTTTCCCAGATCTTCCAATCGGGTTCGATTGCGTCAATGCAGACGAATTCCATCATGTTAGCGAAGGATTCGTTCAACCAGAGTTCGTCCCACCACTTCATCGTGACCAAGTCACCGAACCACTGGTGCGCCAATTCGTGGGCAATCACCGTGGCAACGACCTGCTTCATTTCGAGTTCTGTGTTATCGGGGTCGACTAAGAGGTAGGCTTCACGGTACGTAACCATCCCCCAGTTTTCCATGGCTCCGGCTGAAAAGTCCGGCAAAGCCACTTGCAAGGATTGGGCCAATGGGTATGGCGTTTGGTAATAGTCTTCGTAAAAGTCGATGGAACGCTTGGCGATGTCTAAGGCGAAATCCATGTCCTTTGCAGGGTGGGCCTTCGTGGCGTAGATACCGACCTTGATTCCGGACTTCGTCTTCGTTTCAACGGATTGGAAGTCACCGAAGGCAAAGGCTACCAAGTAAGTTGACATCTTAACGGTCTTTTCGAAGTAGTGAACCCCGTCTTCCACCTTTTCTTCCGGCGTGTTTGAGATGGCGACTTCGCCATCCTTTTCGTCAAAGGAGAGCGCGAGCTTAAAGGTCGCCTTTGCTTCCGGCTCATCGATGGATGGGAAGGCCTGACGGGCAAAGTACGTTTCAAACTGCGTGGAAACAACCTGCTTGTCTTCCCCATCTTCCTTATAGTAAGAAGGGTAAATCCCGTTCATGTTGTCCGTCAAAGGTGCGGTGTAGGCTACCTTGATTTCAACCTTGCCGTCCTTTGGACTTTCAAAGGTAAACTGATCGTTTTCCTTATCCATCTCAAAGGCAACGTCTTCGCCGTCCACTTGAACAGAAGAAACCGTCAAATCGTGTTGGTGCAAAGCCAAGTTCTTTTGCTTCGCCTCACCCGTGATTACCGCTGTTCCAGAAATCACCTTTTCAGCACGGGACACATGGATTTGCAAATCATAGTGCTCCGGTTGAAAAATCTCGTAAAGTCGTTGAATTGATGCCATCGCTTTTTCTCTCCTTTTATTAAAGAATTATGATAAAAATATCGCTTAGCCCCAGTATAGCGAAAGCCTTTCAAAAAAGATAGCCTTATTTTTAAAATTCCGTCCTTTCTTGCTCACACTCAAAAACCCCTCTATAATAGTCATTAGTGCAACACTGTTACAAGAAAGGACGATTATGACAACACTCTTTTTGATCGCGTTACTTTTGGTTGCGGTTATCGCAGCCAACATTGTTAAACCCTTCATCCCCCGGGTACCCGAAGCCCTTGTATTGATTATCGTCGGAGGATTGTTCACTTTCATCCCCGTCTTTAAAAACTTCGAACTAGACCCCGAGTTCTTTTTATTCTTGATCATCGCGCCGTTGATGTTCCAAGAGGGTCAAGGTATTTCCTTTGCCACGATGAAGAAGCACTTCAACGCCATTTTCCAATTGTCGGTATTGTTGGCGCTCTTCGTGGTCGGGATTGTCGCCTTCGTGACGGATAAAATTCAATCCGCCTGGCCGCTGACGCTCGCTATCGCCTTGGCCGCCATCGTCGTCCCAACAGACGCCGTTGCCGTGAAGTCCATGACAACCGGCTTGAAAATGCCAAAGGGATTAAACCAATCACTGGAACTCGAATCCCTCTTTAACGATGCCACGGGTATCGTTTTGTTGGACTTGGCCCTTTCCGTTTATAAGGAAGGCCACTTCAGTTTGGTATCGGCCGTAAGCCACTTCACCATTGTAGCTCTTGGAGGATTGATTGTAGGAGCCCTCGCATCCGCCTTAATTGTGATGCTTCGTCTCTACCTCTCCTTCCACGCTTCATCGGCACAGGCTACGACAATTCCACTGAATATTATGACCCCCTTTGCCATCTACCTTTTGGCAGAACACTTCCATCTCTCTGGAATCCTAGCCGTTGTGGCCGCTGGAATCGTGCACAACTACGAGCAATCCCGCTTACAGTTGATTGCAACGGAATCGCGCGTGATTTCCGGTACGATTTGGCAGACGTTGACGACACTTCTAAACGGAATCGTCTTCGTTATCTTAGGACTGTCATTCCCGAAGATTTTGAAACTCATCGGTGACTTTGGTTTTGAAAAGTCACTCGGCCTCTTCTGGTTAGCCGTCATCATCTACATCGTGATGTACGCCGCCCGTTTCATCTGGGTCTCCTTCCAGAAACAAGACCGCTTGGTTTCTTTCTTTGGGGAACACCAAACCGAAGACCGCATTCACCGCGCGCAAATCTTCGGAATCGCCGGCGTCCACGGGGCCGTGACCTTAGCCTTGGCGATGTCCTTGCCAAAGACGGTGAACGGACAGCCGTTGCCATTCTTGAACGAAATCCTTTTGGTCTCCACCTTGGTGATTTTGATTTCACTTATCGCTGCAACGCTCGTCTTGCCAAAGCTCTTGGACGAGGAAGAACTTGCCTACAGCGAAAAGGAACTAAACGATGCACGTTCTGAAATGATTGACGCTTCCATCATCAAGATGGAACAGCGCATTGCTGACCACGACACGAAGACGGCGATTGCCCAAACCTTGCAAACGCAGAAGTTGACGGTTGGGCATCCAAAGCCAAGCCATGAGCAAGAATCCATCGCGTTGTTGACGAAAATCTCGGATCAACTGCAGGAGCGCTTGGACCAGATGGTGGAAGAAGGCTACGATCAAAACATTGTTGATCGTTACAGCCGATTCATGGTTCGAGGTTTACTTTCACCCGCTACTTCCCGACATCCGTTGATGCAGATTAAGCAGCGCTTGCACCATTACCGGCATGAATTTTCCTGGCACATGAAGACGAAGACCTTCACGCAGGGTCAGCGTCGTCGGTACCGCGAAAATATGTTGGCCCGTGACCCCGAACGCGCGCGTCTCGTTCGCCAATGGAAGGATGGCCGCGAAGCCATGCTGTCCTTGAATAAGGAGATGCAACACACGGCGGATGGTCTCTTGTCACATGCCTTGCAAAACGAGCTTGAAAACCACGAGGATACCGAAAACGTGGCGGAAGTTCGCCAGCTGTTGGACCGTTTCTTCCGAATCGTGAACCACGATTACCGTAAGCAAGCCGTGTCTGTGAAAACGTCAGAGTACATTCAGGCCTTTGCCGATGAGTACGCCTACCTGTCAACGCAACTTGCAGCCGGGAAGGTGAAGGCGGCTGTCGCCGATGAACTCTACAACGAGATTAATCAAGCGCAGACACTTCTTCTGATGGAACAGGAAAACCACGAAGATTAATCTGTGAAAACAAAAAGAAGCAGGCCGCATTGGCCTGCTTCTTTTTTTAACTGATCAAATTGTTTGCTTAATCCGCTAATTGTTCGTAAAGGGGCAAGAGCTCCTTCAACGTGTCGAGCAGTAAGTTGGTCAATTGCTCTGGTTCGTCGAACAAGGGGCTATCCTTTGGGATTTGGCGTCCAAGAAGCACCTCGGCTGCCTTCACTTTTCCGTAACGCGTCACGATGGCCTCGTATTCACCAAGTTCGTGGCGGTTGTTATCCATGTGGTCCTGTGACAACACGTAGTCAGATGGCAAGGCGGCAACCTGGTCAGCCAAGGCGTGCATCTGCTCAGCCAAGCGTGGGCCATCCGCCTTCACCTTTTTCATGTTCTCTTCGATGGCCAAGTAGAAGTACAAGTGATCATCCCAGAAACCAAGCTCAAAGTGGGCTTCCATCTTGTAGCCCCGCTTGTTTGGCGCAAAGGCCACCCAGGTGTTTTCAGGTGGGTTCACCTTTCGCATCTTGTGCTTGGCCACGTGTGCCACCCAGGGACGACCGTCAGCGTTCAAAATAGGCATCGCCAACTCAGCGAAGGCCTCGAACTTTGGATCGATGACGTTTCGAACCTTGTCCATTCGTCCTTCTAAGGTTTGATCGTTGAAAATATCAAAGTCAGTCTTTTGAAACATTTTTCTTCCTTCCAATCCAGTTGAACCCGGATAACCAATTCATCAAGACGAAACCAGTTACCAACACCGTGGCAACCAAGTTCAGCCAGAGCAGGAACACGATGATCGATGTCAAGGATTGGTAGAAGCCATACTTTCCGAACTGGAATTTGGCCACAAGCGCAAACACCTTGTTCAGCCCGTTCAAGGCAACCAAGTCGAAGAGTGACCCCAACAATGAGGCCAAGAACGGTGCACGGGCTTCTTTCGTTGGTAACTCATAGTTCATCCAAATCAACACGGCCCAAAGTCCAAACATGAGCACCCAGCGCGTTGGCTTCACCCAGAAGCCCAAGCCCGTCAAATCCTGGATGTAAACGCCCAGGATGTTTCCGGCAAAAATGAGAACTGTGAAGACCACGACCATTAAAATGAGCCAGAGGAAGGACCAGAGTCGAGCCAAGATTGGCAAGAATGGTTCTTCGGCATCTGCTACTCGGTTAAAGGCTTCACGCAAGACCGTAATCACCCGTGACAACGCCCAGATAATAAAAATCAGAGACAGTGACCAGTAAGATTGCGTATTCGTATGCGCCACTGAATTCAAAATGGGATGGATGAATTCGTTCACCGTTGCCGGCAAGAAGTCCGCCATCATTTCCGATAAGCGCGACGTGGTTACGTTCAAGGCTGAAATCACCAAAACAACGGCAATCAACAATGGAAACAGCGTCAGCAAAACATAGTAGGCAAAGGTCGGACCAACCAACCCGATTTGAGCTCGTGAGAAGTAGAGAACGAGATCATTAACGTGAAGCAGGCGATCTAACTTCGCCCACCCTTTTGTAATTCGATTTATCATAATCCCTATTATATAAAAAAAGAACGTCCTTAGGGCGTTCTTTTTGTTTTAAAATCATAATCCAGCTTAAACTGATGGCGTTTGTCCCAAAGCAACCTGAGCTGCCAAGTTCAAAACGGACCACTGACGGTCGAATCCAGGTTGGAAGAAGAAGTCGGCTTCGGCCAAGTCTTCCAAGGTCATCTTACCCTTGATAGCCAAGGCAATCGTGTTGGCATGAGCCGTTACGTCCTGCGTTGACAATACTTGTCCACCCAAGATTTCGTGTGTCTCTGGTTGGTAAGTCAACTTTACCCAAATTTCAGGGTTGCCGTCCGTCACGAACTCAGGACGAACCGTTGCATGGTACAAAGAACCAGCCGTCTTCAATCCCATCTTCTCGGCGTTGTTGGCGTTCACACCCGTTGAAGCCAACTTGTAGTCGAAGACCGCCAAGGCTGAAGAACCGTTCACACCAGCAAAGGCGCGTCCTGGTTGATCAATCATGATGTTTTCAACAACATAACGGGCTTCGCGACGGGCCGTTGTTGCCAAGGCGATTGGTGCTGGTTGTCCAGCAGGCGTAAAGAGTGGCAAGATGGCATCACCGATGGCGTAAACGTTCTTAGCGTTCGTGCGCAAGTATGGGTCCGTCTTGATCCAACCGCGTTGGTCCAAGTCGATTTGTCCCTTCAAGTAGTCAGTGTTTGGCTTAACACCAGCAGCAACGATAACCAAGTCGGCGTCGAAACTTTGGCCGTCATCAGCCACAACCTTTTCAACAGCACCGTTTCCTTCAAATGATGAAACCGTGTGACCCAAGTGGAGGTTAACGCCACCATCAGTCAAAGCCTTGGCGATTGGTTCGGCCAATTCTTCATCCAAGTAGTTTCCCAAAGGACGCTTGATCATGTCGACAACCGTGACGTTCTTACCAGCTTCGGCAAACACTTCGGCGGCTTCGATACCGATGTAACCAGTACCAACGACAACCACGTTCTTGACGGATGAATCCTTCACCTTGTCATCAATCTTTTGTGCCCAGTCACGTCCACGCATCAAGAACACGTTGTCCAAGTCTGCGCCGGGTACTGGCAAAGTCATTGGCGTCACACCTGATGAAATAATCAACTTGTCGTATGAGTCCGTGAATACATCACCTGATACCAAGTTCTTCACCGTCACTTCTTGCTTGTCCGTGTCAACAGCTTCAACCAAGTGTGACTTCAAAACCTTACCACCGTATTGTTCGATGTCAGCTTCCTTAAAGTTACGAACGTCATCACGCTTCGTTACCTTACCTTCGAGGAACAATTCCATTCCACATGACATGAAGGAGATGAAATCTCCCGCTTCATATACCGTTACGTCCATATCGGAATAGCGCGTCAACAATTCGTGCGCTGATTCGTGACCACCGTGCGATGCACCAATAATTACTACTTTCATTTTCTTCCTCCATATTTAACTCAATTACTGACACCTATTATAGTGTCTTTTCTCACATAAGAAAAGCCTGAATTTCGAAAAATCCAGACTAAACCAATTAATTAGAATAGCAACCCAATGCCGTAGTGAATAGCAATCGTTACCAAACCAACCCAAATATTTCTCCAGACTGCACGACCAATCATTCCCTGTGAGAACACAGCGGAAAGCAATCCAGTCAAAGCAGAGGCCACAACCGTTGCCAAGATAGCAGCCACGTATTGGTATTCCACTGGGAAGACCAAGAGGGCGATCAAAGGCAACGCGCCACCCAAGGCAGCGGAGAAGGTTGAAGCAAAGGCGGCAGACATTGGTGACACGTAGTGTCCCAACTGCATGTCGTACTTCACGGACAACACCGTTTCCAAAGGCTTTTCAGCCAACAATTCGCAGGCGATGGCCTTTGCGGTTTCAGGGCTAACCCCACGGTCCGTGTAGAAGGCTTGAACCGTCTCAACTTGTTCGCCAAAGGCTTCCTTCAAACGGGCGCGTTCGAGCGTTTCGGCAACCTTTTCTGAGTCAGACTGGGATGAAACCGCAGCGAACTCTCCTGAACCCATTGAAAGGGCACAGGCTAACAAATCTGACAAACCGGCCAGCACGATGACCAAACGGTCTGACGTTGCGGCTGCAACGGAGAACACAACACCAACAACGGTCAAGATACCGTCGTTTGACCCAAGGATTCCAGCTCGAATGGCGTTCAAGCGTTCTTCCATCGTTTGTCCGGACTGCTTTTCAGCCCGCTTCTTTTGCCAATTCATGAATAATGTCAACATGGTCAATCTCCCTTATTTGAAAAGTGATCCAATCAAGAACGTGACAACCATGGTCAAAATTCCTGAAAGCAAGTTACGAATGGCCCCCTTTGTCCGGTTGGCACCGTTAACAACGGCAGCCATGTATCCGGTCAAAAGCAAGGCAATCAAGACGGCTAAGAAAGTCGCCATGATACGCAAGTTCGGCGTCGCCAAAGCCATGAAGGCCATTGGCAATGCAGCACCGGTTGGGAACGTGACGAAGGAAACCAAAGCGGCTCCCCAGGCGGACACTTCTGATTTCAATGAGAAACCGTGACGCTCACGAACCGTCGTTTCCAACGGATCCTTTTGCATCATCTCCTTCGTGGCCTGCGTGGCTAATTCTTCCGAAATACCATCGCCTTGATACTTTTCTTTGACAAAGTTAAATTCCTTATCATAATCATCTTTAAGGGCCTTCTCTTGGCTAATGCGCGCCTTGTGCTGCGCATCGTGAGATGACCGAACCGAAACAAATTCACCCATGGCCATGGAGACCATGCCGGCCAAAGTCCCGGCAAAACCTGATAGCATAATTGCTCCCAGGCTTTGCCCGGCTTCGGCCACTCCGACGATGATACCGGCAACGGACAAAATCCCATCGTTACCACCCATCACACCGGCACGCACCAAATTGTTGTGCGCCATCAACGATTGCTTTTCCATAATACTTCTCCTAAGTTGTTAAGAATGAATCTAAACTATTCTACCAAGAAAAATACTTTATGTCAATCTTTTGTCTTGTTTCATTCTAATGTTATAATTGAAATGTAGTTAATATTAGCTAGGAGGTTAACATGCTGAACCCATTGAAATCGGTTCTCCAAGAACACAAGTTAAAAGCAACTAGTCAGCGCCTGACCTTGCTAGAATATATGATGACTCACGACACCCACCCAACGGCGGAGATGATTCACAACGATCTTCCTCACATCTCTTTGGCCACGGTCTACAACACCTTGGAAAAGTTTGTCGAGAAGAAGTTGGTCGTCATTATTGATGGCATCTCAGACGGCAAGCGCCATTACGACGCTGCTGACCACCCGCACTACCACGTAATCAACACGAACACCAATGAAATTATTGATGCCGCGAACTTCGATCCAGCGCCTTTGATTAAGGCAGCGCAAGCCGCAACTGGTTTGAAGATCACCGATTATCGAATCGATCTCTACGGAGTAGAACCTGATGATAAGGCAAACAACTAAATACAAGAAAAAATCGCCTGTTTCTCTTTCGAAACAGGCGATTTTTTTATGCGCGTTTTGCGTGCGCGAGTATTAATTCCTTTGTTGGCGAAATCTGAGTCGCGCGCGACTTTAACAGCTTATTTTGCTAAGCCATCCTTTGAGATAACCATCGACCAGAAGGCGTTGATAATCTCGCGGGCAACACGTCCGTTAGTTCCATCCAGGTAGGAATCCATACCAGGGATGGCCAGTGACATGGCAAACGGCGTTCCAGGAACGTAGACAACCATTGATTCGGTATAAGTCGTTGCCCCGTTTGTCGTGGTTTCGGCCGTACCAGTCTTGGCGTAGACCTTTGGATCAAGTCCATGCAGTGCAGAACCCGTGTTATGGGAATCACTTCCGTTAGCCACGCGATTCATTCCGTCCTTAATCACTTGCCATTCGTCGTCTGACAACTGAACTTGTGATTGGAGCTGTGGTTGCGCAGTCCAAACCGTATTCAGGTGCTTAGCCGCCTTATCGGTTTGCATGATGGATCCAACCAAGTGCGGTTGGACAAGATAACCACCGTTTGCGATGGCCGAAACATAACGAGCCAGCTGCAAGGTGGTATAGGAATCATACTGTCCAAAGGAAGCAAAGAGATACTTACCGATGTTAGAACCAGTCGTCAAACCACGGTAACCGGCCGTCTCACCTTCCAGATCAATTCCGGTCTTTGTACCAAGACCGAACTGTCCAAGACCGTTACGGAGGGTCTGGAAGGCGTCAGAGCGAAGATGCAAGGTATCGTTTGCCTTGTACTCCTGGCCACCAATCTTCATTCCTAACTGAACGAAGTACGTGTTGGAAGAACGTTCCAAGGCGGTCTTGGCATCGATTGGAACCGGGTTACCACCCTTGTTCCAGTAGGAGGTAATCTTCGGCGTACCGGAGATTGAAATTCCTTGGTCATTAATGGTGTTGGATGATGGGGTAATCACACCCTTTTGGAAACCAGTGGCTAAGATAGCCGGCTTCACAACAGAACCCATGACGATGGCGTGGTTAATGTTACCCAACTGGTCGGCGGATTTCTTACCCGTTGCGTGATCACGCGTCACACCAGCCATGGCATAGATACCACCGGTGTAAGGGTTGATGACAGTTGAGTAGGCCCCTTCGGCGTTTCCACCCGGAAGGTTGTCTTCCAAGATTTGTTGGACCTTCTTTTGGAACTCGGCGTTAACCGTAAGCTTCAAAGCATCCCCGGCCTGTCCGGCATACTTCAGGTCGGACGTCTTAATGTTACCCATCGTCGTGACCGTTGTCTGGGAAGGTGAACCCTTCAGCAATGATTCGTACTGCTTTTCCATGGCAGACGTTCCCACTGGTTCGTTGTGAGAATATCCCTGCGCCAGCAAACGATGCAAACGATCTTCGGGAAGTCCGGCCGCTTCGTTTGAAACCGTACCCGTCAAAGACTTGAAGTCGTCTCCTTCTGGATAGTTACGAGACCAGGATTCGCCAATCTTCACACCAGGCATATCCGAGAGGCGTTCGGCAATCTTGGCCATGGCGTCGTCGGAGATGTCGGATTCCTTAATGTAGGTTGTCGACAAGGCGGAGGCACCAGACATCTTCTGGAAGATCATGGCCACGTTGTCATCGACTTTGCCATCCGCGAGCTTCTTATCCATGACATACTTAGCCATGGCGGTGTTTTGTTGGACACCAGACCATTCGGAATAGGTCTTTCCGTACTGCTTCTTCAGCTTTTCTTGAATGGCGGTTGCCTTTTTAGGATTCGTCACCAGGTAGTAATCGGCCTTTGAACGGGCGTTCATGCGGGCCGTGTCCACCGTGATGTACTTAGCCAATTCCTTGGCGATACCAGCGATTTTGTAAGTCGTTGTCGTTGAACCACGCGTGTACGTGATAGCCGGCGAAGCTTGGTTCCCAGTGATGACCTTCCCAGTGGAATCATAGATGAGACCTCGGGGGGCGTTTCCCTTTTCAACCGTCTCGTCGGAACGGGCGACTTCGGATTGGTAGCCGGGCCCTTGCTTCAACGTCAGGAAAGCCAGTTGAATGAGAAGGGCAGCAATCAAAGCCACGACCAATCCAAAGAGGAGTTTCAAACGTCCAGGTAGGTTGGCCCGGGCGTCGTTTTTATTTGCATCTTCTAAATAGCGGTTGCGATTCATGAGTTATTCTTTCCATTATTTAAGATAAAACGAGTAATCTTCTCCACTTTACCATATCGGGCAATTTTTCCGCTAAAAAAGGCGTGTTTTTTTGGTATTCTTAAGTTATGAAATCTTTTAAGAAACACGTTAACTTAGCCTTTCTTTCACCACTGGCGCTTTCCTTTTGGGCGCCTTTTTTCATCATGCTGTCTTACTTTGCTTACCGGGGTATGACGCCCTTTGGCTCATCGACTATCTTGACCGTCGATTTGGGCCAGCAGTATCTCGATTACTTCGCTCAGTTTAAGCACACGCTCTTGCAAGATCCGTCCGCCTTTTTTTACTCCTTTTCAACGGGACTCGGTGGCGACATGGTGGGCGAATGGTCCTACTACCTGATGTCCCCCTTTAACCTGCTGCTTTTGTTGGCAACGGCCAAAACACTGCCCGCTTGGATTCTGCTGGTGACGGTCCTGAAGATTTCGTCGGCCGGGCTCACGATGGGCTTCTTTTTGAAGAAGATGGACTGGGTGCGCGGTTACTACCTGCCAGTCTTTGCCATCAACTACCCGCTTTCGGCCTGGTTCATCGCAAACGATTTGAACTTGCTGTGGTTGGACACGGCGATTTTGCTGCCACTAGTGGTTTGGTCCCTGCACCACTTCTATCAAACAAACAAGGTCCGCCCCTTTCTTTTCCTATTAATGGCCACTATCTTGACCAACTACTACATCGCCTGGATGGTCGGTCTGTTTTTGATTTGGTATTTGCCCTTCATGCTGCTAGGACAAAAGAAAGCACACCATTGTTGGCAAAAGACATTTAAGCTGTTTAGCGCAGGGGTCTTGGCCGTGTTGCTTTCTGCTTGGCTGTGGCTGCCAACCTTGATGCAGCTGCAGCTCGGAAAGACGGCACACACCGTACGTTGGACGCTGGGCTTCGAGAACAACCCGTTGGACCTGCTGTTGAAGCTTCTCCCGGGTTCTTTTGACTTTGACCAGATGCAAACGGGCCAGGCAAACTGGCTGGTGGCACCGCTCATCATCTTCTTTTTGTGGGCCTTCTTTGCAAGCAAGCAAATCCGCCTGGCGCAAAAAATCGCGGCGGGTATGGTTATCACGGTGCTGGTGCTGGCAACGACGTGGACGCCGTTGATTCTGCTGTTCCACGGTGGCCAGTACCCAATCTGGTACCCATCGCGTTTCTCATTCTTAATTTCCTTCTTCCTCATTGTGTTGGCGGCCAAGGGCTTCGATGAAATCTGGGAGCCGTCGATTCCGGCGCGGGCCTTCTTCTTGACGGTCATTCTGGGCATTACGGTGTACGGTTCGCTGAAGATTAACCAGCTGTCCTACATCGGAAAGACGGGGCTGTTGGTCTTCTTGTTTGGCTACTTGCTGCTGTTTGTGGCCTTGCTTTTTGTTCATGGAAAAACGCTTCGCTTACTAACGCTAGGAGGTTTAACAGTTCTCTTCTTGCTTTTAAACGCAACACTCACGCTGAATAACATCGCGTATCTGACAAACAGCGAGTACCAGCAGGGTGCAAAGGTCGTCACGGACGTGAAGCCAGCCCTGAAGGGTGATCATTCCTTCTACCGGGTCGCACAAGGAATGGGGCGCACGTACAACGACGCCTACCTCGGCCACTTTAATGCAGGCTCCCACTTTTCTTCCCTCCTACCCGCGCAGTCCGCAACCTTCTACCGAAACATCGGACAGATATCCGGCGACTCAAAGCTTTCCTATAATAATGGAACGGTCGTTTCCGATTCACTTCTTTCCTTTAAGTACTACTTGGCACCAAACAACCAATTCGATGTTAAGCCGCACACGCTAAAGAAGAGCACCCGTCCGGATTACGACAAGGCCACGACCGTCGCTTCTGGTAAGGACTGGCTGTTAAAGGAAAACAAGAACGCACTTCCCGTTGCCTACGCGGCTTCCAAGGATGCTCTGAAGACGCCGTTAACCGTTCGTTATCCACTGGCAAATCAGGAACGGATTCTGACCCACCTGGCAGGTAAACCGGACGAAATCTTCCTGAGCCAAAAGCCATTGACCATCACCCATTTGGATAACATGGCGGAACCTGAACGACTAACTGGTGGCTTGCTGCATCCAGAGGACAAGAAAAAGCGGTCTGGGGTGACCTTGACTTTTACACCCGACAGCAACGACCCTTACTACTTAAACTTGGGTGGTGCCTTTGACCTATCCGGCGTGCAGCTCGTTTTGAACGGCAAGGTGCTGACGCAGGAAACCGGCTACAACCACACGGCGGCCTTGAACCTCGTCAAGGACGCGAAGGGCAAGGAGCAGACCCTGTCCATCATCTTGAACAAGGGCATCAAGAGCCGCTACCTTGACGACTTCGCCCTCTACTCCTTCAACCAGGAGGCGGTCGACAAGGACCTGCAGAGCCTGCAGCAAAATCCGATGACCGTGACGAAGCAAAACAGCCGTCACATCGAAGGAACGATTCAAACGACGACGGACAAGTCGCTAGTGATGACGAGCATACCTGCCGGACCCGGATGGCAGGCTAAGGTGGACGGCAAGGCGGTCAAAACCAAGACCGTTGCCGACGGCTTGCTCGCGGTACCGACGACGGCCGGTAAGCACCACGTTTCTCTAACTTACACCCCGCCCCTCTTGGTTTACGGGGCGGTAATTTCAGGATTGACTGCGTCACTCTGCCTGTTTGGTGTTATGATAAATAAAAGAAGATTCTAACTTGCACCGGGCCAACGCCCGTGATATAGTCAGTTTGCTGTATTTTTTATGCCACTGGCATTGAAAGGATGAATTAACATGGCGGAAGAAAAAACATTTCCAATGACGGTCGAAGGCCGTGAAAAATTAGAAGCTGAGGTGAACGACTTAATTACACGTCAGCGCCCAGAAATTACGAAGCGAATCCAAATCGCCCGTTCATACGGAGATTTGTCTGAAAACTCTGAATACCAATCAGCAAAGGACGAACAAGCCTTTGTCGAAGGTCGCATCGTGACATTGCGTAAGATGATCGAAAACGCAGAGATCATTTCTGCTGACGACTCAGCCGCAGACGAAGTGGCCATGGGAAAGAGCGTCACTTTCCAAGAATTGCCTGATGAAGAACCTGAAACTTACACGATTGTTGGTTCAGTTGAAGCCGACCCAATGTCAGGTAAAATTTCAAACGAATCACCAATGGCTGCCGCATTGCTCGGTAAGAAGACTGGTGAAACGATTAAGGTGCCATTGCCAAACGGCGTGGAAATCGAAGTTAAGATTCTTGAAGTTAAGCAAGCTGAAGCTTAATTTAAATCAAAAAGGACCACATCAGGTGGTCCTTTTTTTATTGCCCTAGTCCAAGACGACAGCGATTGAATGTGGCGGCGAGCACTTTTCAACTCGCCCACCTAAAACTCTTAGGCGGGGTCGGTTGGGACTTTTACGGCAAAGAAAAAGCAGGTTGAATCATTTGATTCACCTGCTTGTTTTATATTCAATTGATTCGATTAAGCGAAAGCGTGGATGTTTCCGATAATCATGGCACCTACAACAACCAAGATTGTTCCGAAGATGATGGCCTTCATTTGAGCTGAAGACTTCTTTTCCTTCAAGATGTAGATTCCACCGAACGTTCCAACAACGATGTTCAATTGTGACAACGTCGTGGCAATCGTTTGACCAACGTGTGGGTTAGCGGCTGAGGCGAACATGAAGATGTTTCCAAAGGCCCAAACCAATCCGGTGATCAAGTTCTTAGTCGTTGGCTTTGAAATCATCGTCTTACCTTCGCGCAAAACGAAGATGGCGATGAACAAGGCACCGATTGCTTGACCGATTCCTTGTGGTCCAACGATGGCCGTCATGTAGTGCAAACCGTGACCAGCAGCACGCGTTTCTTCTGAAACGTAGCCAACCTTTGCCAAGAAGTTTGGCAAAACGAAGTAAAGCATGAATCCAGCAGTTGACATGATCAAGTAGAAGATTGACTTTGAGTCGATCTTTGACTTTTCAACAGCATCCTTGTCAGGCTTTGAGATGAAGACGGCACCGGTTACAACAAGAGCGATGGAAACAACTCCAACGATCCACATTGCACCAGTCGTCCATTCACCAAGAAGCGTTGCGGCAAGCAAAGCGTTCATGATGATTTGTCCAGCAGTTGAAAGTGGCACACCGAGTGACACACCCATTTGCTTGAAGAGCAAGAACTGGAAGGCCATTCCCATTGCCCAAACCAATCCAGACAAGAGACCAACTACCCAGACGTCAACGCCCATGTAGTAGCCGTTTGGCATAACGAAGCCAAACATCGTGATCAAACCGAAGATCAATGCTCCAGTTGACATTCCGAGCGTCTGCTGTGCAGCAGACCCTCCCATCTTAGTTGATACTAATCCAACTGACCCCCAAAAAAGTGCGGGCAGCAAAGCCATAATAATTGCAAAATCCATGTCCTGGACTCCTTTCACTTGATTACATGATTTATTATAACGTGATGTAAACGCTTACACAAGCTTTTTTTACATAAAAATCACGATTTTATCCGTTTTCTTTAAAGAAACGCTGTCAAAGTCACTAACAGCAGCCTTTTAACATCCAAAAGAAATATAAAAAAAAGACCCTTACGGGTCTTTTTTTACTTGTCGTAACGTGACAAGTTCCAGTTTTCGATGATTCGAATGATTGCCTTTGGATAGTTTGGATCCGTGGCATAAGCATTATCATAGAGGGCTTGGGCAGCATCCTTGTAGTTGTCAGCGGCCAAAACATCCTTAAACTGATTGCTGTTCCAGCTATTTCCGTTGACTAAGGTCTTGGAATGCGCCTTCATGGAATCCTTGTAAGAAGAGTATGCGGCAAAGCGCGCCTTCTTCGTTACCGTTTCCCCGTTTTCAACTTCTTGCGTTTCCAAAACAACGGACTTACCAGCGGTTTCATCATCTGACTTCACCCCATAGAAGTTGTTGTACTTGGAAGACAAAACGGAGTCATCCCAGTTTGATTCGTGGATAGCCTGTGCAATCGAGATGGATGGCAGAATACCGTATTGGCTCTTCAATTCCTTAGCATAGGCAGAAATCTTATCAATGAAGGCTAAGCGGCGGTCGAATTCTTTCTTCCCACCGTTTTCGGCCAACAGGATGGCTGACGCAACCGGCATGCCACGCTTTTCCAAGGTGTCATAGTAAGAAGACATTTCCTTATTTGAGCGTTCCAAGAGTGTTTCAACCAAGTTATCAGCACTCTTCGCGTCCTTAATCCGGTAAATACCTGGGTAAACCAAGTCATAGAGCGTCAAATCAGACTTTGCGTTTTTAAAGAGGCGTGGGTACTTACTCTTCATCTTAGACATCAGGTCCTTGTCAGAGTAAGCCTTCAACAGGGCCTTCTTCGAAACATTGGCATTGTCGGCCAACATCCCAGCGGTCTGTTCAGCCGTCTTGTTTACGTTGATGTACGTATATTGCGGATCCAAGACTGGGCCATTCCCCGCCCCTTCCGTCAATTCTTGATAGACGTTATCAATGCTTTGAACAGGTGAGAATTGGTAAGTGCCTGGTTGAATCTCCTTGGCTCCATAGCGCTTGGCATACTTCGTCAGGTACTTTTCACAGTGGATGGCACCAGCCTTTTCAAGCTTTTGCCCAACATCTTTCGTGCTGTCGTCTTTAGCAACCTTCACTTCAATCAATGAAAAGTCGTTCGGGTTCTTGGCAGCGTAACCGCGGTGATTCATGTAGGCAGTTCCAGCTACGATTGCAACGGCTGCAATAACAATCAATAAGAAGAAGTTTCGAATTGGGTGCTTTTGCTTTTGACGTGGACGTTTTGTAAATTCCATTTCCATAATAATTGGCTTTCTTAGTGCAAATGACGGAAAAGACACCGCTTTTTCATGCGGTGTCTTCCAGTAATTCATTAATCGTGATGATTAAGCCATCAAAGATTGTACATCGCGGGCAATCATCAATTCTTCATCGGTTGGGACAACCAATGTCTTAATCTTAGCGTCTGCTGCAGAGATGTCAGCTTCTTCACGGCAACCTTCGTTCTTGGCTGCGTCAATCTTGATACCGAAGTATCCAAGACGAGCAGCAACTTCTTCACGTACCCAATCAGCGTTTTCACCGATTCCGGCAGTAAAGACAATGGCATCGGCACCGTCCATCTTTGCAACGTATTGACCGATGTATGAAACCACGCGGTCAACGAAGATTTGGATAGCCAATTCAGCCTTTTCGTTGTCCTTACGGGCAGCGCGCAAGTCACGCATGTCAGATGACAATTGAGAGATTCCTTGCAAACCAGACTTCTTGTTCAAGACCGTCAACATTTCATCGTTTGACAAGTTTTCCTTACCTTGGATGAATGAAACCAATGAGGCATCGATATCACCTGAACGAGTGGCCATCGTCACACCAGCAAGTGGCGTGAATCCCATTGACGTGTCGAATGATTCACCATTCTTAACGGCAGTGATTGAAGCACCGGCACCCAAGTGAAGGGTGATCAACTTCAAGTCCTTCAAATCCTTCTTCAACAATTCGGCTGCCTTTTGAGCAACGTAACGGTGTGACGTTCCGTGAGCACCGTACTTACGGGCACCATACTTTTCGTAGTATTCGTATGGCAATGAGTAAAGGTAGTTTTCCTTTGGCATCGTTTGGTGGAAGGATGTATCAAAGACAGCTACTGAAGTTGCGTTAGGCAACAACTTTTGGAATGCACGAATTCCCAATGCGTTTGCTGGGTTGTGCAATGGCGCGTAATCAGCCAATTCATCAATCTTGGCTAAGACGTCATCGTTAACCAAAACAGACTTGTCGAAGTATTCACCACCGGCAACAACACGGTGTCCAACACCAACGATTTCTGAGAAGTCGGCGATGATGTCCAAGTCAGACAAGTGTTCCAACATCATGTTGATAGCCACTTGGTGATCCTTGATTGCAGTCGTCGTTTGGAACTTTGCTTTTGCTCCCTTTACTTCAACTTGATCGTTTGAGGCAGCCTTATCATTTGCTGCAAACTTAATCGTAAAGATGGCATCATCCATCCCGATTCGTTCAACCAATCCTTGGGCAATTACTTCTTCAGCTGGCATTTCCAACAATTGGAACTTTAATGATGATGATCCAGCGTTAACGGCCATGATTTTTGCCATGTCTTATCCACCTATCCTTGTTCTAGTCTTCCACATTTTCTTTATTCAGTTTACCCCAGTCACCCAAATCTTGCAAAAATTCTTCCAAGGCCTGGCTTTCCTTAACTGAAGGGTATTGACCGAGCATTACTTCCGTCTTTGGTTGTGCATTTTGATGACGCAAAACCAAGATGGCTTTTTGTTGATTTTTGTTTTTGAAGAAGCCCTGAGGCAAAGTCAAAAACGCCTTCAATTGTGCCTTTGTCGAAAGCAACTTCAAGATACTTTCCCGCTTTTCAGCTGAAAGCAAGTTAGCGGGCACGATGAGGTAGGCCCAACCGTCTTCTTTGATTAAGTCTAAGGACTTTTCAATCATCAAGAAATGGGCGTAGGACTTATCGTCATCCTTTTCCTTAGAAAAGGCAGTGACCATCCCCTCAGGTGCTTCGTTTGGATAGTAGCCAATTGGCAAATCAGCAATCACCGCGTCAGCAGGTTGCAACTCATTCTTAGGAAGGCTCACCGCATCCCCTAAGAAGAGCTCGGTTTCACTTTCACCAAGTAAATCAGCCAAAACAGAGGCGAGTGCCAACTGCTCTTCCGAACCATCAATTCCAGCTGCTTGGACTTGGATGTCCTTTTTGGCAAGCGTTTCTTGAACGGTCCAAAGTAAGTTTCCCGTTCCGACCGTCATGTCAGTAAGAGTGGCCACTCCACCATCTTTTTTATTCAAATTGGCTGTTTTTTCAACCAAATCACCCAATAGATAACCAATACCATCTGGGGTTAACTGGTTGTTTGCTGGTACCTTATCCTCTTTATCAGCCTTTAGAACTAGGAGCTGAAGGATGTGGCGCTTGTCTTGGTACGAGAAGCTCGCCCAGTCAATCTCGAAGAGCCCTTGGAGTGCTTCTTGTGTTTTTTCACCGAGCATCTCTTGATCTTTTTCTGATAACTTTTGCTCATGTAAAGTGGCTAAAGTCTGAATCAGCGCCTGGCGATAATTCACCTTTTCTTCAGAGACCACTTGGTCTGCCACGTTTTGAATTTGTTGGAAAATTTCTGGAATTTGTACTTTTGTCATGCTTTCATTTTAGCCTCTTTTAGGCAGTCAAACAAGGCTATTTGGTCGGCTTCTTTCCTAATAACGGGCGATGGTGTTTCACTTTTTCAGAATGAATGGTTATTTGATGCTTTTCCTCGTCAATTTCATAGGCATAGTCTTGTCTTTTCCCTTTGGTCTGCTGCTTTAAAAGGTAATCACGACTTGCCGAAATTTGTACACAATCAACCTTGGTCCGCTCAATCAAAAGCCGTTCGTTCTCAAGTCGATTGACGAAAATCTTCCCCTGAGCCAAATAAAACACAGTCAAGAGCATGATCAACGTGATGGTTGGTAACAAAATAAAGGCAGTGCGCTTTCTTATCATTGTTCGCCTCCATTGCCGCGAACTTTTTCAGGCAATAGCAGTTCCCCACTAAAGACCCGTTTTCGTCCATTCATCACCCGAAGTGTTTGATAACACCCGTGCTTTTCAACGCGTAGTTGGGCAACATCACCAAGTAAAACCATGCGCCCGTTTCGGTCGCCATCTAAAACGAGCCGCTCCTTTACCACGTGAAGAAGTTTTAACTCATTGTTTTCGCGACTGCTAAGCGTCAGGCTATTTGAGTGAACATCGTTAAGCAAGTACCCCTGTTCTTCGAGTTGGCTTAAGCAGAGCTGAAAACTGATGCGCTGATCTTCGGACGCATGCACATCGATGACGCGCTTTTCCCATTGCATCAAAAATGAAAGTCCCTGAATAACGATCGCGACGATTAACAAAGCTACGAGGCTTTCAATCAATGTGAAAGACGGGCTATGTCTACCCATTCTCTTTTGTACCATGTCACTTCTGCCCTTTCGATTTGGCCTGCTGTTCCAACGTCTTCAACAGTCTTACTTTCTCTCGATGAACTTCTACCCTTTCCTGTCGCAACTGTCGTTCCTGTTTCAAATACTTTTGGACCGTTTGCATTTCAATCAAGAGTATTCCACAAAATAAAGTCAGGGCGAGAAAGGACTCGACCAACATAAACGCCGAGCGTTTCTTAACCAAGGCCGTCATTTTATTCCTATTCAAAGTAATAGTCACCACCTCCAAACAAGATGACTAATCGAAAGATTTTCTTTCGAATGTCATCGATAAAAAGAATGGTTTTTGGTGACACAAATCCACTAGCAGATATTTTAACAACCTCTTCTCCCCTCACCCGATAGCCTTCTGGCAAAACGAGTCGTTCGTGTTCTGTCCACAGAGCGTTTTTAGAAAAGGTCATTGATAACATCTGCTCTTTTTCCTGAGCTAACAGCCGTTCGCTTTGATAAAGAAGCGAAAAGCGTTTTTTAAAGGTCGCCATCACCATCCCCGTCTCTTTTTTAGGTTGCAAAGTCACACAGAGAAACAATGTGGCTGAAACGATTGCTAAAACGATTAATGATTCAACTAAGGTAAAGGCCGCCTTTCTATTCCGGAAGTTGTGCTGAATCGCCTTCAACATTAATCTTCAAATCCTTTACCTTTTGCACTTGGTTTTTCGTTAGGTATCCTTCTGACTCAAGCTGTCCCAAGTTAACACTGTCCTGCCCTGGATGGTCGTTCATATACAAGTCAATTTGCGTCTGAACCGTTGCAGCCATGGCTTCACGGTGTGTTGCTTGAGCGTTTTCACGCTGCTTGGTTAGGTTTGGCAAAATTAAAAGCATCAGCAAACCGATGATGAAGAGCACAATCGTGGCTTCAATCAACGTGAAGGCCGTTCGCTTCTTGGAAAGGAAATGTGTCTTCGTCACGACTAACTTCTTTTGGTTTTCTGTTCTCATGTGGGTAATCCTCCTAAGTTTTGGTAAAGGGGTAAAAGCATGGCTAAATAAAGCAGCACAATGGCGACACCGACGACGGTGAATAGAATGGGCTGAATCCAGGAGAACACTCGTTTGATTCTTCGGTCGAAACTCATGAACTCGTGTTTGGCAAAATAAGACAGATACGTGGCTAGCAAAGTTGACTCAAAGCCTCGACTTAAATAGGCACCCAAAGTTGGATTCAAGAACGACTGCTTTCCCACCCAAGATGAAACGTCTTCACCTCGGTCTAAATAGCGTTTCAAGTCCTCAGCCAACTCCAGTGCAAGACTCGTTTTTCCTTTTTCTTTCTGACAGAAGGTGGACACAATGGCTGGTAATGTTAACCCTGCAGCGAGTAAAAGGGCCAGCTGCTCCGCAACCAAACCGGAGATCAGGGTTTTACTCAAGGATGAGAGAAAAGGAATATTAGAAAGGAGCCTGCAGCGTTTTAACGGACGTTTGTTCATCAAAACGACGTAAACTAAACAGCCAAATCCGGAAAGGAAAAGGACGAGTCCGAGTATCAAATGGAGGGCAAAGAGCGCAACGTTTCCCTCCCCATGTCCCAAGGCGCCCGTCAACGTGGAAAAGACGGGATAAAGCGTCGTTTCCAAGCCATACACCATGGCAAACAAAACAACTAACAGCAGAGCGGGATAGGTGAGCGCTGCCTTTAGTTGGCGCTGATAATCCATCATTAACTGCATTTTGTCAGCGAGGTGCTGGACGGTTTGCGAAAAGCGACCTTGTTCTTGTGCCAGGTGTAGGTAAATCCGAATACCTGGATCAAATAAAGGTCCAAGAGAATCCGAAATGGTTACCCCTGACGCCAGTTCTTCTTGAACGGCTTTGAGTTTGAATTGCCAAGAGTGGTGGGCGTCAACTAAAATACCCAACGACTGATTTAACGAGTAGCCAGCCTGTCCGAGCTCTGCCAGTTCTTTTAAAAAGACGACTTGATCAGCTTTACTAAGTAGCTGCTTATTTCGACTAAACATCACGTGTTCCCCTTTCATCATCCACAATACGGATGGCTTCACCCTCCTTCCAATCAACCCAGGACAGTTTTGCTGCTAAGGTGTCTGTCTTTGTTTTCACCAAACGTTGATAGACACTCTTCACGAGCGCAGCGCTAACGAGCGTGGCATCTAAACCAAGGTCGAGCAAGCGGTCGACAACCAAAATCGCAGAATTGGCGTGGATGGTCGCGAGTACAAGATGGCCAGATAAGGCGGCTTGCAAGGCCGCGTGCGCCGTTTTTTTATCACGAATCTCACCGATGACAAGGATGTCTGGTCGCTGTCGTAAGGCGACCTTGATGAGGTCTTCGTAAAAAATGTTGGCAGTTTCGTTTACCTGAAGCTGTAGGTACTCGGGTTCGACGTACTCAACGGGATCCTCGACGGTTAAGACCGCACGGTTTTTGGACCACTTCCGTAATAATCGGTAGAGCGTGCTGGTTTTCCCAGCACCTGTTGGTCCAGCGATAAGATACAAGCCGGAACTGGGTTGCGTGTTGAGAAGTTCATCGAAATGACCGTTATCCGTGAAGTGTTGGACGCCTAAGCTTGGCTGTAGCAGTCGAATGACGAGGCTTTCTTTCCCGAGAAAATCGCCAACAACAGAAACACGAATAAAGTGTTCTTCAAAGGTAAAGCGGCCGAGTTGAGGACGGCGCTTTTCAGCCAGATTCAAGAGCGCCCAATATTTGATGACGGAGAGAACGTGCTCGGCAAAGCGAGGGGTGAGCTGTTGGAGAGTGCGAAGCGTTCCGTCAACTTGTCCGGATAGGCGGTAGGAATTGCCGACTGACTTAAAATACAAATCAGCGTAATGTTGTTCGATTGCTAGGACGAGGATGCGTTCGATCCAGGCTTTGGGGGTCCAGCCGTTTTCGGCGGGCCAGGGTGCGCAGTGTTTTGCCATGTCTTCCTCCCTTCACGCGAATATTACGTAAGGTCGTCAGATTTATCGCAAAATTTTTATAAAAAAAAGCCGAACCCCAAAAAGGGTTCGACTTCAACGTCATCTTTTTACTTTAACGTCTTCTGTTCAAGAGCCGCCTGCCGCGTGGATTCGAGTAACTTGGCAATTGTCATGGGACCAACACCGCCCGGAACGGGCGTCAACCAAGAAGCCTTCGCGCGTGCTTCCTCGTCATTCACATCCCCACAGGCCTTCCCGTCGACGAGGTTCATCCCCACGTCAATAACGATGGCACCGTCTTTAATCTGGTCGCCTCGGATGAAGTTGGGCTTTCCAACGCCACACACCACGATGTCCGCCTTCAAGAGCATCTCATCCAGCACTTCCTTTGGCGTGTAACGGTGGGCAATTGTTACCGTGGCGTTCGCGTTTAAAAGAAGCGCGGCCATTGGACGACCAAAAAGTTGGGAACGGCCAACAACAACGGCCGTCTTACCCGCAACGTCCAAGTTGTAGTGGTCCAAAAGGGTCATGACTCCCTTTGGCGTTGCGGCAATTGGGTAGTTTCCCTTTTCGTTTGCAAACAAGCGCCCTTGGTTCGTAACGCCCAATCCATCAACGTCTTTTTCCGGAGCAACGGCCGCAAAAACAGCCGCATCGTCGATGCCTTCCGGCAACGGTGCCTGTACCAAAATACCGTTTACGGAATCGTCGGCGTTCAACTTTTCTACCATTGCAATGGCATCTTCGGTACTTTGACCGGCTGAAACTTCAAAGTCCTTCGTTTCGATACCGACTTTGGCAGCCGCACGTTGCTTCATTCCAACGTAGAGGCGTGACCCATCGTCTTTTGGATCGTATAACACAGCGAGTGAAAGGGACTCTCCGGCAACGCTGATCTCTTCCGCCAGTTTTTCACGGAGTTCTTTTGCTACTTTTTTTCCGTCTAAAATATTAGTCATTTTAGCCCCTTTCGTTCCTTGAGACAGTGAAGTGTTGTAAAATATCAATATCTTATATTCTATCAAAGCTGAGCAGCAAAGGAGCAGAAAATGACCGACGAACGAATCTCTTGGGACCAGTATTTCATCGCCCAGTCCGCCATCTTGTCGACGCGTTCAACTTGTACCCGCCGCCACGTTGGTGCCATCTTGGTCAAGGATAATCGCATCATCGCTTCGGGTTACAACGGGGCCGTTTCAGGTACGCCACACTGTACCGAAGTGGGTGACTACATCGTTGATGGCCACTGCATCCGCGCGGTTCACGCCGAACAAAACGCGTTGATGCAGGCCGCTTCAATGGGCATTGGAGTGGAGGGTTCAACGCTTTACGTGACGGATGCGCCCTGCGTGTTCTGTACGAAGTTGCTCCTTCAAGCCGGAATCAAAAAGATTAACTTCATGCGCGATTACCGAAACGACGAGTTTGCCGAAAACTTGTTGAAGGAAAAGAACGTGCCATTGCGCCAGGTGCCATTCGAAGAAGAAACTTCTGAGCAAATTAATTTGGCACAATTTTTAAAGTAATGTTTTATGAAAACGCCGCTTTCGCGGCTTTTTTATACAAACAACAGCTCTTTGCCTCGCCAACAGGAAAGCAGTCCGGCCACCCTTAAAAATGCTCGGTAGTCAACCTTGAAATACAGCCCCTAATTTGGCATACTTAAGAATAATGAATTACGATAAATGAGGTTGCAACATGAGCAAAAACGAAGAACAGTATTTGGACTTAGCCCGTCGCATCTTGGACGAAGGGCACTACAAGGACGACCGTACCGGAACGGGTACCTACTCCATTTTCGGAACGCGGATGCGTTTTAACTTGGACGAAGGATTCCCAATGTTGACGACGAAGAAGGTTTTCTTCAAGCTCATCAAGTCTGAATTACTTTGGTTCTTGCGCGGTGATAACAACATCCGTTTCTTGCTCCAAAACAACAACCACATCTGGGACGAATGGGCCTTCAAGAAGTGTGTTGAATCAGAAGACTACGATGGTCCGGACATGACGGACTTCGGACTTCGTTCCGAAAAGGACCCCGAATTCAAGGCCGAATACCTGAAGCAAAAGGATCGTTTCGTTCAATTGATTTTGGAAGACGATGACTTCATGGAAAAGTTTGGTTACATCGGTGAAGTTTACGGAAAGCTCTGGCGTTCATGGGCTTCTGTTAAGCCCGGTGGCCAAGAAGTTGATCAGATTCAAAACTTGATTGACCAGATTAAGACAAACCCAAACTCACGTCGTTTGATTTTGTCTGCCTGGAACGCTGAAACAACACCACAAGCACCGCTTCCTTCTTGCCACGTTCTCTCACAGTTCTACGTGTCAGACGGCAAGTTGTCAGCACAACTCTACCAACGATCCGGTGACTTCTTCTTGGGTGTCCCCTTCAACATCGCCTCTTACTCATTGCTCATTCACATGATTGCAGCACAAACTGGCCTCGAAGTCGGTGACTTTGTCCACACGATTGGTGATACACACATCTACAAGAACCACATGGACCAAGTGGAAGAACAACTTTCACGTCCAATGCACGACCTGCCAAAGATTTGGTTGAACCCTGAAGTGAAGTCAATCTTTGACTACACGATGGACGACATCAAGTTGGTCGACTACGAATCAGAACCCGCCATCAAGGCACCGGTTGCGGTTTAAAGCAAGCAAAAGCACAGCGTATGCAACGCTGTGCTTTTTATATGTTTGCATCAACATGTTTTAAACGATAAAATGAGCTTGCTTATTAGGAGAATTCGATGTTTCAATCACACAAAATCAAAATCGCCTTTACCATACTAGTTATTATCGCCACGGCAAGCTTGGTCTTCATGACCCAAGACAGCAAGCCAAAGTCCCATCCCGACCACTATCAAGATCAAAATCGGGACGTAAATGCCCAACAAAGCAGTTCTTCTTCCGATAAACTCAGCTACTATTCCGGACAGAAGGTGACCCACATCCCAATGACGGATGGCACGGTTGATAATGGCGCCACTTATTGGACGGCTAAGATGACCATTGATGGAAAGAAAACGACTGTCGTTGCGTCCTACTACCGGATGGGCTACTTCTCCATCTACACAAAACAACCAACGAATAAGATTCAATCCTTTACCTATAAGGGTGACGATTACCAGAAGTTCATCGGTGCAAAAGACCTGGACGAAATTGCATCCAAGTCCGAACCCTATAATTATTAAATGCAGTAAAGAAAAGCACAGCGCTAACACGTTGTGCTTTTTCTTCGCTCATTTTTGTCAAAGCTCTTTGACATTTTATGTAAAGAATGTTTTACTATTTATGTCAAACGCCTTTGACATTTTGATTGGAGAAAATCTTATGATCAATAACATTCGCGATATGCGCAAGAGTCAACGTTTCTCACAAGACGAGCTCGCCCAGCGCACTGGCGTGACGCGCCAGACCATCAACGCCATCGAAAACAACAAGTACGACCCATCGCTCGCCTTGGCATTCGAGCTGGCCTACGTCCTGCACACGACGGTGCAAGACCTCTTTCACTACGACAAGCCCATCCGCCTATCGGAAAAGGAGAACTGATTCATGTCGAAAACAAAACAATTTGTCCGCTTTACCTTTTATTGGAAGCTTCTCTGGCAAAGCCTTGCGATTGCCATGGTTATTTTTGAGGCGTTTAATCATAAAGACCTCGCCTGGTATCTCACGCTGGCCTTCTTTTTCACTTACCTGGCCGGCACGTACATCGTGAGCCAACGCTTTGGCGTCAACTTGCTTTCCGCAAAACAAAGCGACTACATCGCAGACGAACGCGACGCCGCGATTGCCGAGAAAGTGAACCGGACGATGAAGTATAACCGCGATCACATGGCTTTTTCCCTCATCATTGTCGGCATGTTCGTCTTCAACCCGATGAATGACACGTGGATGAAGGTCCTGATGTTCGTTGCCTACATGATCATGGCGATGATTTTTTCAAATGTCGAATACTACTACCTCTGGAACAAGTTCGACAAAGACTAACAATACAAGGAGCTTAATGCATGTCTAAAATTAAACAGTATGTCATTTGGAATTTTTATGGCAATACCTTTCAAACCGTCCTGCTTATGATTTTTACCGGTCTTTTCATCTTTAATTTTGAACTAGCCGCGTTTATCGTTATCGGACTGGACCTCCTCGCTTTCATTGCCTTTTCTTACTACGTTAAAAAGAAATTGAACATCAACATGTGGAAGGTGAAAAGCATCGACTTAGTAGCCGATGAACGGGAGCGCGATATCTTAACGAAGGTCAATGCCGAGCAGATGCAGACCTATTTCTTTATCGGAATATTGGCTTTTTCATGGGGGCTGCTATTCTTTTCCGATGGCAACGTCGACTTCGCTTTTTCAAAATGCGTCTTCATTTTGTGGGTTGGACTGGCGAGTTTCTTACCCGGCTATCGTTTCATGACCCTCTGGTACAAATACGACAAAGAATATTAACAAACAAAAAGGCCCAGCATTTCACTGGGCCTTTTTTACTATGTCATCACAATGATGAACAGCCTTCATTCAAATAAAAAACCACCGCTGTCCGGCAGTGGTTTTGGAAAGTTGGCATCGCAACTTTTTATGCTTTTACGCTTAAAATATAACACCATCCCCATCCAAAGTAAACGCATTATTCCTCACCTGCATAAAATGACATTTGGTCTTTTTTATTTGCAATAACCTTGATGATATTACGTATTATTTGTTGATTAGGAAAGTTCATCCTCTTTTACGGCACTGAAGTTAGGTGCCAGGAAAGGAGGTAGTGCATGAACGATTTATATGACTTTTTAATTCAAGTGCTAATCGCCGTACTAGATCAGTTAGTCGCGGAGCTAGTATTAACTTACTTGAATAAGTGGCTTGACACCCTCGTGGATGAATAGTCACATTAGCCTCGGTCCCCACCGGGGCTTTTTTGGATACAAAAAAACCACCGTCCCCACGGTGGTTCTTCGAAAGTTGGTATCGCAACTTTATATGACTTTCTAGCAAAAATATACCACCATCCCACGCCAAAGTAAACGCCTTTTTTACTTAGAGGATGATGTTTCAGAATCCTTCTGATTCGTTATATCGTACCATGCGTTTGCAAGCCGACTTTGCATATCCGTTTTCTGATAATCATGTGGCGTATTGGCGATTTCAGCGATCGTCGACACACCAATACTTAGGAATAAGAAGACTGTTGCAGCTAGCAACCACTTTCCTTTCTTCGAAAGCTTCCTTCCAGCTTTCCGACTGGTGCGCCATTCAAAAATAAGCCAAATTAAAACAAAATAGAATGCAGCAACCAAGACATACGAAATTTTGGACGCATCTGGAGCATCGATTACCGCAGGACCAAAGGCTCATATGTCAAGAAATTGGACAAAAATAAGTGTATAAAATATTTTGAGCTACGTCCGTTAAATACATTCTAATCAATTCATTTGTTTCT
>NZ_JAMWYK010000002.1 GCF_023893635.1 Fructobacillus apis
GTGATATTTTTTGCATAAAAAGCTCCTATGATTAAATTATATCGAACATTTTTGTCCATAATTTAATCATAGGAGCCGGAAATCGCTTTTTCCATGAAAAGCCGTTGCAAACCAACAAACAATTTCCGTGTTTGGTAATCATTCAAAATCAGTGCCTTATCATCCTCAACTTTTATTTCAATTTTCAAAACGGCGATCTCTTGGGTGCTCACTTTATGGAAATCTCTCGCATACTGGCGTGCATTCTCCACCGCCGACTAAACGTAGCAGACGTCGGACTGGAAACTTTCATCCACATACCCGTACACTCCCCGCCCCAAGTCGTTGGGATAGCGAGCTAGTTCTGCCTTCGTTTCGTTCGAATCCGCATCATTGATGAAGCCCTCCTTCAAAATCCTGGCAGCGTTCTTTTTGGATGTGCCGTGGTATGCCGTTAACGTGATCATGTCCGCGCCCTCCCGTGGTGTTGCAGGAAAAATGACAGTTAACAAGAACCCTAATTCGCCCAAATCATACACCCTTTCAACCCCCATGAATAGGCCCTTTTTCAATGTTATACAAAGTTTTTTTCTTTATATAAAAACAAAAAGCAGCGCTCCAAAAGAGCGCTGCTTTTTTTAAAACAATGTTTACTTGCTTTGGGCCTTTTCTCTGGCAATGTCGCGGTCCATGATTTCGCGGAGGTACTTAGCCGTGTAAGATTCCTCACTCTTGGCGACTTTCTCGGGTGTCCCCGTGGCGATGATTCGCCCGCCACCGGCACCACCTTCCGGACCAAGGTCGATCAACCAATCGGCGGACTTAATCACGTCGAGGTTGTGTTCGATAACCGTTACGGTGTTGCCGTTGTCAACGAGTCGATTCAAGACGCGGAGCAGGCGATCGATGTCATCCACGTGCAAACCAGTCGTTGGCTCATCCAGGATGTAAATCGTCTTCCCGTTCGTGCGACGGTGGAGCTCTGAAGCGAGCTTCATCCGCTGCGCTTCACCACCAGAAAGGGTCGTGGCAGATTGTCCGAGCTTTACGTAACCCAAACCAACGTCCACAATCGTTTGCAAGCGGCGTGCAATCTTAGGAATTGGGGCAAAGAAGTCCAGGGCTTCTTCGGCCGTCATGTCCAAAACTTGGGAGATGGTGTGTCCCTTGTACGTCACTTCGAGCGTTTCGGAGTTGTAGCGGGTTCCATGACACACTTCACAGTCGACGTAGACGTCGGGCAGGAAGTTCATCTCAATTTTGATGACACCGTCACCACGACAGTTCTCACAACGTCCACCCTTCGTGTTGAAGGAGAAACGCCCCTTGGAGTAACCACGGAGCTTGGCTTCGTTGGTTTCGGCAAAGAGTGAGCGAATATCGTCGAAGACCCCCGTGTAGGTTGCCGGGTTGGAACGCGGTGTACGACCGATTGGTGACTGGTCGATGTCGACAACTTGTTCGACGTTTTCGACCCCTTCAATCTTACGGAAGGCACCCGGCTTGTTGGAGTTCTTGTTCAGCTTCTGCTTCAACGCACGCTTCAGGATGCTATTGACCAAGGTTGACTTACCGGAACCAGAAACACCGGTCACGGCGACGAACTTACCAAGTGGGAACTTGGCCGTCACGTTCTTCAGGTTGTTTTCCTTGGCACCGCGAACGATGATTTCCTCACCGTTCCCCTTGCGGCGTGTCTTTGGAACCGGGATAAACTTCTTTCCGGAGAGGTACTCCCCTGTCAAAGAGTTCGGATCCTTTGCGACCTCTTCGGGGGTTCCAACGGACATAATCTTTCCACCGAGGCTTCCGGCACCGGGACCAACGTCAATGAGGTAGTCGGCGGCGTTCATCGTGTCCTCGTCGTGTTCGACGACAACAAGCGTGTTGCCGAGGTCACGCATGGCTTGCATCGAAGCGAGCAACTTGTCGTTGTCACGCTGGTGCAAACCGATGGAAGGTTCGTCCAAAACATAGAGCACACCGGAAAGGTTGGCCCCGATTTGGGTGGCCAAACGGATACGCTGCGCTTCTCCACCGGAAAGGGTGGAAGCGGTACGCGAAAGCGTCAGGTAGTCCAAACCAACGGAGGACAGGAAACCAAGACGGTCACGAATCTCTTTCAAAATTGGTTGAGCGATTTCGGTGTCCTGTTGACCGAGTTCGAGGTTCTGGAAGAATGCCAATTCCTCGTCGACCGGCCAGTTGGAAACATCACCGATGTTCTTACCCCCGACTTTGATGGACAAAGCCGCCGGGTTCAAACGGTACCCGTGACAGGCCGGACAAGTGAGCTTTGTCATGTACTGGGCCATCGTGTCGCGGGTGAAATCGGAGTTTGTTTCCTTGAAGCGGCGGTCGATGTTGTTCATCACCCCTTCAAACGGCTGGTCGACGTCACGAACGCCACCGAAGTCGTTTTGGAAGTGGAAGTGGAAGTCCTTGTCACCGGAACCGTACAAGACCATGTCTTGTTGTTCCTTCTTCAAGTCCTTGAAGGGCACGTCTTCTGGAATGCCGAACTGTTCACAGAACTGGGATAGCATTTCAGGATAGTAGTTGGAAGAGATGGGGTTCCAAGGGGCGATGGCACCCTGCTTCAGGGTCTTCTCGTCGTCTGGAACGACCAAATCGATGTCGACTTCTTGGTTGGCACCGAGTCCCTGACAGACTGGGCAGGCCCCGTCAGGCGCGTTAAATGAGAACAGGCGTGGTTCCAAACGTCCTGGACGGAAGTGGCTCAGTTCCCCGAGGTAGTGGTCAGACATCCGGATGGGGGCCGGCGCTTCTTCTTCAGGGTCACGAACGACGGGTTCCATGACAACCAATCCGTTGGCGAGGCCCGTGGCCGCTTCGATGGAATCGAAGAGACGGGAGCGGGAGCCTTCACGCATCACGACACGGTCGACTAAGACGGCGATGTCGTGCTTCTTGTTGCGCTCGAGGGCGAGGTCGTCTTGCTGGTCGAGTTCGATAACTTCGCCGTCGACTTTGGCGCGGAGGTAACCCTGCTTTTGCATCTTTTCAAAGGCCTTTTGGTGAGTCCCTTTGACGCCTTCAATGATGGGCGCAAAGACTTGTAAGCGCGTGCCTTCGGGCAGCGTCTTTTGGACGTAGTCGACCATTTGGTCGATGGTCTGCATGATCTTTGTGCCGTCTTTGGGGTCGTCGGGCTTTCCAACGCGGGCGAAGAGCAGACGGAAGTAGTCCGCAATTTCGGTTACCGTTCCAACCGTGGAACGGGGATTGTTGGACGTGGTCTTCTGGTCAATGGAAATGGCTGGTGAGAGCCCTTCAATCGAGTCGACGTCAGGCTTGTCCATCTGGCCCAGAAATTGCCGGGCGTAGGATGAAAGTGATTCGACGTAGCGACGTTGTCCTTCGGCGTAGAGCGTGTCGAAGGCGAGCGATGACTTACCGGAACCAGACAGTCCCGTGACGACGGTGAGCGACCCCTTTGGGATGTCGACGTCGATGTTCTTTAGGTTGTGGGCGCGTGCGCCGCGAATTTCAATGTTGTTCTTTGCCATTCGATCCTCTCCTAGCAAAAAAGCCGTTGCCGACTTTTAAATCTTGCTGGTTGGTGTGGTCCACCAGCCTGCTTTTGCAGCTTTGTTTTAATTTGTGAAAACGCCGCCCAATGGGCGGCTAAGCCCGTGAGGCCCTGAGGTTTCGCTTCTCTAGCAAAATCCCCTAGCGGCCCGCTTGCTTCTTTAACTTCATGATGTTGTCGCGAACCTTCGCGGCCGTTTCGAAGTCCAGCTCCTTGGCGGCAGCCTTCATTTGGTTGGCCAAGTTCTCCAGAATATCGGTCTGGTCGGCCTTTGGCAGGTCGGCGAAGTCCACTTCGGTCAAGTCCACGGACTCTTCGACTTCGGCTGGCTTTGACGATGAAATCAGGTCACGGATGTCCTTTTTGATGGTCATCGGCGTGATGCCGTGTTCCTCGTTGTAAGCCATCTGAATTTCACGACGACGGGCCGTTTCATCGATGGCAGCCTGCATGGCCTTGGTGGTCTTGTCCGCGTACATAATCACGTGACCGTTGGCGTTACGAGCCGCACGTCCGATTGTCTGGATAAGGGAGCGCGGATTACGCAAGAACCCTTCCTTGTCGGCATCCAAGATGGCAACAAGGGAAGTTTCCGGCACGTCGATTCCCTCACGCAACAGGTTGATTCCAACCAGTACGTCGTACTTTCCCAGACGCAGCTCGCGGATAATTTTCGTTCGCTCCAGCGTCTTGATGTCGGAGTGCAGGTAGGCGACCTTGATTCCGACATCCTTCAGGTAGTCGGTCAAATCTTCTGACATCCGCTTCGTCAGCGTCGTGATGAAGACACGCTCGTCCTTTTCGATGCGCTTGTTGATCTCGCCGACCAGGTCATCAATCTGACCCATGACGGGACGCACTTCGATTTCAGGGTCGAGTAGTCCGGTTGGTCGGATAATCTGCTCGACGACGTCTTCCTTTGGCACCTTCTCGAGTTCGTAGTCACCCGGCGTTGCGGACATGTAAATAATCTGGTTGACGTGGTCCTCAAATTCCGGCAGCTGCAAAGGCCGATTGTCCAAGGCGGATGGTAGACGGAAACCGTAGTCGACAAGCGTTTGCTTACGAGCACGGTCACCGTTGTACATTCCGCGGACCTGCGGCATCGTCACGTGGCTTTCGTCCACGACAATCAAGAAGTCGTCGGGGAAGAAATCAAGCAGCGTAAAGGGCGCCTCGCCCTCCTTGCGACCGTCCATCCAACGGGAATAGTTTTCAATTCCAGGCGTGAAGCCCATTTCTTGAAGCATGGCCAAATCGTATTCAGTTCGCTGGCGGAGCCGTTGGGCTTCGAGCAGCTTGCCCTCACCCTCGAGTTCCTTCAAGCGCTCGTCCATTTCCTCGCGGATACCGGTCAATGCTTCCTTCATCCGTTCGTCGTCGGTCATGAAGTGCTTGGCAGGGTAAATGGCCACGTAGTCCTTTTCGGACACAATCTGACCGGTCAGCGCGTTAATCTGGCGAATCCGGTCAATCTCATCCCCGAAGAACTCGACGCGCATGGCCAACTCGTCTTGAGAGGATGGGAAGATTTCAATAACATCCCCTCGCACGCGGAAGGTACCACGTTGAAAGTCGATGTCGTTCCGGGCGAATTGCACATCCACCAGGTCGTGCATCAACTGGTTTCGCCCGTACTCCTCGCCGACACGCAATGAAATCACGTGGCTCTTATACTGGTGGGGGTCACCCAGCCCGAAAATCGAGGATACCGAAGCGACAACAATGGTATCGTTTCGCTCGAACAAAGAAGCCGTTGCGGAGTTTCGCAACTGGTCGATTTCGTCGTTGATGGCGGAATCCTTTTCAATGAACGTGTCAGAAGATGGCACGTAGGCTTCTGGCTGGTAGTAGTCATAGTAGGACACGAAGTATTCCACCGCGTTGTTCGGGAAGAATTCCTTCAACTCGGAGTAGAGTTGTCCAGCCAGGGTCTTGTTGTGGGAGAGCACCAGCGTCGGCTTGTTGTTTTGGGCAATCACGTTTGAAATCGTGAAGGTCTTTCCCGTTCCGGTTGCCCCGAGCAAGATTTGTTCCTTAACGCCCTTCTTCAAGCCGTCGACCAACTTATTGATCGCCTTTGGCTGATCACCGGTTGGTTGGTACTTGGAAACAACGTCAAACTGTTCATCTTTGCGTTTTGGTTCCACCATGGTACTCCCCTTTCAATGTAAAGTCACTTTCTCCATTATAACAAAAAGAACAAAAACGAACAGATGTTCTGTTCGTTTTTGTTCAATTAAAAGCTTAATTATTCTTCAGTTCAGGCGCGTCGGTCTGGTAATCGTTAACCGTCGACTGGCCACCCTTCTGCTTCAACAAGGACGTTGGGTTGGATTGCTGGTTTTGTTGCAATGCCTTCAACGCCTTCTTCTTGTTGTAGTCGTAAGAAGTCTTGTTCACGTTGGTGAAGTTCAAGCGTGACTTGTCGAAACGCAGCAAGTCCCCGGTAATGACTTTGTCAGAGTAAGAAAGCGACTGGTCGGCATAGGTTTGCGTCCGCTTAGCCGTGGCTTGGAGCGCTGGGTTATCCTTCATGAAGACCTGTTGACCAGACTTCGTATCGAAGTATTCGTTGCGGTACTTCGTGTAGGTTGGTGTGACCCAGTCCCCGTTCCGGAAGACAACCGTCTGCTGGTTTTGCGCGGACAACAAGTCGTGTCCGAACAACGTCATACCGTCCGTTGAAACACCTAGGAGGTGAAGCAACGTTGGCATCATGTCGATTTCACCACCGATGGTGTGGTTGATTCCCCCCTGCAAACCGGTTCCGTGAATCATGAATGGCACCTTCTGGAAGTTGGCCAAGTCATTGTTGTTCACGGAGTCCTTACCAAGCAACTTAGCAATGGCTGGCTTGTGGTTTTCAGAGATTCCGTAGTGGTCGCCGTACAAGACGAAGGTCGAGTTGTCGTACAGACCGGTCTTCTTCAAGTAGTCCATCAATTCACCGAAGGACTGATCCAAGTAGTGGGCCGTTTGCACGTAACCGTCGACGGTTGAGTCACCCGTTTCCGTGGCTGGGAAGTCGATGTTTTGCTTATCCAAACCGTATGGGTAGTGGTTAGTAACCGTAATCAACTTCGCGTAGAACGGTTGTGGCAACTGCTCGATGTACTGAGCGGAATCCTTCAAGAAAATCTTATCCTTCAACCCGTAACCAACGGAGTAGTTTGGGTTATCGGCGTTTGGATAGTAATCCTTTGAGAAGAAGTAGTTGTACCCAAAGGACTTATAGGTGTTGTTTCGGTTCCAGAAGGTCGAAACGTCACCGTGGAAGGCAGCCGACGTGTAGCCCTGCTGACCCAAGATGGCCGGCATGGCTTCGAAGGTGTTAGCCGTTCCGTACTTCGTCATGGCAGAACCCGTGGCCAAACCGTACAGGGAGTTTTCCTGCATCATTTCGGCATCGGAGGTCTTCCCCTGTCCGACCTGGTTGTAGAAGTTGTCAAAGGACAACGTGCTTTGATCGTGGTAGAAGGCGTTCAAGTTTGGCGTCACTTCTTGACCATTCACCTTGTAGTCAATCAAGAACTGTTGGAAGGACTCCAAGTGAATCATGAAGACGTTCTTTCCCTTTTGCGTTCCGTAGTAGGAAGCGTTGGCGGGAATGTCGTTTTGTGCCAAGAAGGCCTTAACCTTGTTCAAATCCTTTGCCGTGGCTTCCTTACGGGAATCCGACTGCTTCTTGGTTTGGACGGCGTTAAAGGCCGCGTATTCGTTTAGTCCCAAGTACTTCACGATGTAGTTGTTGTCAAAGGAACGCGTCAAGAGGTCGGAACGGTCAACGGAGGCAATTCCGAAGTCCACCAACATGAGCGCGATTCCCAAACAAGTGGTCAAAAAGGCGTAGCGCTTCTTCAATCCCTTCTTGCTCATTGGCCAGAACTTGATCAAGAGCAAGACGGCGATGACAACTAAGTCCAGGTAAACCAGGAAGTCCGTTGGCTTAATAATGGCCGCGATGGACTTGCCGAGGTTGTTTCCGGTCGATGAACCGGAACCGAGGATTCCAAAGGACAAGAAGTCCGAGAATTCCCGGTAGTACAAGATGTTTGCAAAGAGCCAGACACTTTGAATTAAGTTCATCAACCAAATGAGGAAGTAGGCGACTTTACCACGGAAGTAAAGGGCGATTCCCAACAGGATAATGGTCGTTGGAATGGGGTTCAAAACGAGCAAGAACTGTTGCAAAGCACCCGTTGCGCCCAGGTTGAAGTTGAAGTGGTAGTTCACGTACGTCTTCAACCAGACCAAGATGACGTTAATCAGGAAAAAACCGGTTAAGGTCGTCCAAAAGGACTTTTCCTTCAAAACGGTCAGTTTCGAAAACTGTTTTCTTGTTTCTGCTAAAAATTTAGCCATCATAAGTGGTTCCTCATAAAAAGAGACCTTAAAAGGTCAACTGTACATCACGTAAGAGATCGAAGATTTCAATGGCGACCAGGTCGACATCGTCAAAGTGGTAATGCTTTTTCAACCGGTGGTCCAAAATGTCCCAATCCTGGTTTTCTTGGTCGTAGGTGACCTTCAGCAACTCCAGGCCGTATAGGTCAAAGCGTCGGCTTTGATAGCGTCCGTCGGACGCCTTTTCCATGGCAAAGAGCCGCTTCAAAATTGATTCCAATTGACTGTTTTCTTCGGTCATGACTTCCTTCTTCGTTGTTCTTTAGTCGGAATGACGTAAGCCAAAATTCCGGCGAATAAAGCAAAATAGTAGGTAATCAAGCGCCAGATCAAGATGACCAGAACAAGCGTTGCTGGGTTCTTGACGAATGGCGTAAAGAGGAGCTGGAACGACAGTTCCGCTCCCCCAACCCCACCGGGGATTGGGAAGAGTGAAATCACCATGATGATCATGATGTTCATGGCGATGATCAACCAGGGGTTGGCGTCTTGATAGCCGAAGGCCCGGATGACAAAGTAAGGCACCACGTACAAAGCGATGAGCTGCAGGCCCGTGTAGACCGTTGCGATGAACAAGGACTTTGTGGACTTAATGACCCGCTTTGATTCCTCGTGGAAAGACAAAATCTTTTGTCGACTGGCTTCCTTAAAGTTTTCGACCTTTTCGCTCTTAATTAACCCTGAGATTAATTTAGCACCACCCTCGACGACTTTCAAGGAAAGCGTTGGCCAAAACATGACCAAGAGGATGCCCAGGATGACCACCGCGTGAATGGCGATGGCAAACGGGATGAACGTGGCAAAGGCCGGGTTCACGTTTTCGTAGATGAAGTTCTCGGCGGCAAAGTCCCCCACCAAGAAGAACAACACCACGACAATTTGGTAAACCAAGAACTTCATCAAGATGACGGACAAGGCACGGGAGGCCGGGATGTTTCCCCGGGTCAAGCCCCAGAGCTGAGCCGGCTGTCCACCGGTGGCAAAGGGCGTCAAGCCGACACCTAACTGGTTCATCAAAGGGACTCGCATGAGTGTTCCCCATGAAGTGTCCTTTTGGTCCTCGTCCGAAAGCAAGGCGTGAGTCGCAAAGGCTTCCAAAACAAGGGACAGTATCATCATGAAGAGGCCACCCAAGAGGTAGCGCCAGTCCAAGACCTTCAAGGCTTCTTCCAGTTGCTTGCCGCGACCTGAGAGTTCGTTGGTCAAATAGTAAACCGTGATTCCGGTTAAGAGAAGGACGATTAATGCTGAGATTTGATTACGACGTGACTTCATATGCGCTCCTTAGGATTGGTTTTCTGACCAGTCCAAAGTGACCGATCCATGCTCGTCAACGGGCAGGGTCTTTTCGTTTACAACCGCACGGTAAACGTCGTCCAAGATTTGACCAACCTGGTGCAAATCCTTGGACTTTGCGACGTCGTAGCCGGCGTCCGTCAAGTCCTTCTTGTCTCCAGCCAAGATGGCATCCATCTGCTGGTCAAAGTCGTCGACGTCCTTTGCCTTGTAACAGTTTTCCTGGTCCTTCAACCAGCCGTCATAGACCGGAATGTCGCGAACCAAGAGCTTCTGCTTGGAAGCCAAGGCTTCCAAGACCACGATTCCTTCGGTTTCTTCAAAGGATGGGTACAAGAACAAGTCGACACCCGCAAAGGCCCCCTTGATAATGTCCCCTGAAATGTAACCAGGGAAACGCAGGTTCTTTGGCGCGTGTTCGATGGCAAAGCGCACCTTTTGTGGCACCAAAGCCATGTTCGTGTGGCCGAACCAGATGAAGGTGATTTCAGGGTGACGCTTGGCAAGCTCGATGAAGTCAAAGAGCCCCTTGCGTTCGAAGAAGAGGCCAACGGACATCACGACCTTTTCGTCGTCCTTGATTTCAAAGTAGTCCTTGTAGAGTTGAATCTTTGATTCGTCGGGTTCGTACTTCGTCAAATCAATTCCGTTTGAAACCGGGTAGATGGGTTGGGTCAGCCCGTAGTTTTCCAAGAGCGACTTGGAGTATGGCGTGGGCGTGATCAGGGCGTCGGCTTGCTTGTACAAGGCAATCAAGTACTTCTTGTACAGGGGCGCCATCAAGTTGGAACCAAAGAAGGAATTCCGGAAGTCTTCGTAGGTTGAGTGGGCGTGGTAAACGACCTTCTTTCCCATCTTCTGGGCCTTCTTAACCATGTACATGGACATCACACCGTAGGTGTTGATGTGCAAGACGTCAAAGTCTTCACACTTCGGGTCGGTCGTGACGGTCACGTCCTTGATGGGACCGAGTGCAGCCTGCTGCAAACGCAAGGCACGCCCGATACCGGACTGGGCGATTAAGTTTTGATTTTCGAAGTATAACAGAACTTTCAAATCAGTTTCTCCTAAAAGGATTCCGTAAGAGTCGCTTGATATAACCGATTTCGTCATCGTTTAGCTGGTCGGAATCGTCTGCTTGTTCGTCTCGTTGGTAGTTATTGATGACTTCTTCGTAAAAGTCAAAGACGCGGGCCTCAAATGTCTGCGCGTCCACGTTTTTCACAGCGTGCTGACGCACTGCCTCATCCTGCTCGGACAGCGGGCGCTTCAGGTAGCTGAGCATCGCATCTAAGAACTCGTCGTAGTCGTCGACCAACGTTCCAATCGCTGAATCCGTGACCAGCTGGTCGAGGTAAGGCGAGTGGATGGCAACGAAGGGACGGTTGCATGCGAGGGCTTCAATGAAAGTAAGCCCCTGTGTTTCGGAGTCCGATGAGGAGACGAAAACAGAAGCCAGCTTATAGTAGTTGGCTACTTCGTCGTGGTCAATCATCCCCGTGAAGATAATCGCGTCCTGCAATTCGAGGTCTTCAACCTGTTCTTGCAAGGACTTCTTGGCGGGACCATCCCCTGCAATCAAGAGCTTGGCGTTTGGCACGTGTTCGAGCACTTCGGAAAAGGCCGAAATCGTCATGGCCACGTTCTTTTCGAAGGCCAGACGTCCCAGTGACAAGATCACGGGCGTGCCGGGTTCGATGTTGTACTTGGCGTGCAAATCAACGGAACCTTCGCCCAGTTCCTTCATAGCAACTCCGGTTGGGATAACCGGGATTGGAATATCGTCAACGCCGTAGAAAAGGAGGCTTTCCTTCACGCGTTCGGATGGGGCAATCACCCCGTCCATGGACTTCAAATAAGCCTTCACCAAGTGGGAGACTGCCGATGGCCGAAGGAGCATCCCCTTCGCCACGTAGTGCGTGTAGTCCTCGTACTGCGTGTGGTAAGTGTGGATGGCCGGAATCTTCAGGCGACGGGCCACGTACTTTCCAATCAAACCAAGTGAGAACTCAGTTTGCGTGTGGACGATGTCCAAGTCCAGTTCGCGGGCGATGTCAACGGCTTGAATCAAGCCACGGAAGGTCAACCGACGGTCCTTGAACCCGAAGTAAGGAAGGGAAGAAAAACGGTAGATGTTTTCTTCGTACTCGTCCTTGCCCACCTTGGGGTCAGTCGTTGTAAAAATATAAACCGAATGACCGGCTTCTTCTAAAGCGTCTTTTAAGGTTTGAATGGAGGTTGCAACACCAGAAACCTGCGGAAAATAAGTATCCGTAAACAATCCAATTTTCATGCTTGGCCCCCAAATTTAAAGTGATTTCTAAGCATAGTGCTATTATTATACCATTTTACCAGGTAGCAGCCAAAAGGAACCACCGGGTTAACGGTGGTTCCTTTTCAGCCTTATTCAAATACCATTTGGTTGTAGTAGAGCTCGGAATAGAAGCCCTTTTGGTTCAAGAGCTCCTGGTGGCTTCCCTGCTCGATGACTTGACCGTCCTTCAGCACAACGATAACGTCGGCCGAAAGAATGGTCTTCAGGCGGTGGGCAATGACAAAGGACGTGCGGTCCTTCATCACGTTTTCCATGGCAGCCTGAATCTTTTCCTCGGTCACCGTGTCAACGTTGGCCGTGGCCTCGTCCAAAATCAACAAATCAGGATTCGTCAAAATCGTTCGCGCAATCGAAAGCAGCTGCTTTTGACCGGTTGAGAACAAATTGTCCGCGCCAGTGACTTTGGTCTGGTAACCGTCCTTCAAAGAAACGATGAAGTCGTGGATGTTCGCCTGCTTAGCGGCGGCCTCCACTTCCTCTTGGGTCGCGTCCGGCTTTCCGTAGGCAATGTTTTCAAAAATCGTCTTCGAGAAGATGACGGATTCCTGCAGAACGATTCCGACGTGGTCACGAAGGCTCTGGAGGGTAAAGTCGGCCAGGGGCCGGCCGTCATACAACACCTTTCCGCCGTTCAAGTCGTAGAAGCGGTTGAGCAAGTTCATGACGGTCGTCTTACCGGAACCAGTTGGTCCGACAAGGGCGACCATCTGCCCCTTCTTCACATCGATGGACACGTCCTTCAAGATTGGGCGGTCAGGTTGGTAGGCGAAGTCCACGTGCTGCAGTTGCACGCCCTCTTCCAACGGACCGGCTTCAACAGAACCCGTGTCCACTTCGTTGTCCTTTTCCAAGACGTCCGTAATCCGGTTGGCACCGGTCACCGCCAGCTGCAAAGGATTGTAGATGGCCGTGATTTGGGAGATGGGTTGGAAGTACTGCTGGGAGTAGGTCACGAAGACAACAACCAAGGCAAGTCCGCTGGCCTTGTCCATGCCGTTGTGCAAGACGAGCCATGATCCGAAGAAGATAACAATGGCCAGGTTCAACAGGGAGAAGCCCTGCATCAAAGGTGAAAGCAATCCGGAGTAGAACTGCCCCTTCTGCGTGGCAGCCCGCACCTTGGCGTTGTATGGCTTGAAGGTCTCGATGGATTCCTGCTGGCGGCCTTCGGCGAGCAACACCGCCTGGCCGGCCAACTGCTCGTTGATGTAACCGTTCAGTTCACCCGTGGCGGCCTGCTGGATTTCAATTTGCTTGCGGGCCTTCTTCATGATGAAGAGTGCCACAAGGATGGCGACCGGTGACAGGGCCATCGTCACGAGGGCCATCATCACCGACTTTGACAGCATCATCCAAATGATGCCGAGGAACAAAAGTCCCTGGGAGAAAATCTGGAAGACCCCCTGGTTCATCGCGTTAAAGACGTTGTCCAAATCGGAGGTGAACAGTGACAGAATTTTTCCGTCCTGGTGCTTGTCGAAGTAAGCAACCGGCAGCTTTTGGAGCTTGCCGAAGAGTCCGCGGCGCATGCTGCCGACGGATTCGGACGAAATCTTCGACGTGATGAAACCGGAAACCACGAGCCCGAATTCGGACAGGAGGTAGAAGGCCCCCATCCCGAGTATGGCATGGTAGAAGTCCGTCAAAGAGGCGCTCTTCCCCGGCGTGAACGAATCGGTCACGTAGTGGGCCAGGCCGGAGATGGCGTCTCCCAAATAAAGGGGCGCCTTAATCTGGGCGTAGGTCCCAATGGCCGTCATCGCCATGGCGATGAGCAGGCCGCGCCAGAAAGGCTTCAGGTAGGTCAAAAAGTAGACAATGGCTTTTTTCAACTTAGTCATGCTTTGCCTCCTTTCCCTTCTGGCTTTCAAAAATTTCTTGGTAGAGTGCGCTGTTTGTTAAGAGTTCCTGGTGCGTTCCCTGACCGACCACGCGACCCTCATCCAAGACGAGAATCTGATCGGCGTGAATGATGGACGCAATCTTTTCGGCGATGATAACCTTGGTCGTCTGACCGTAGTCGGCTTCCAAGATGTCCTGCACGCGCTTTTCGGAGCGGGCGTCGAGCGCTGAGGTCGAGTCATCCAAGATGAGCAGGCGCGGCTTTTTCACGAGCGCGCGGGCGAGCGACAAACGTTGCTTCTGCCCACCGGACAGGTTGGCGGAGCGTTCGGAAATTTCGTGGTCGAGTCCGTCGTCGTACTGGCTGACAAAGTCGGCCGCTTGGGCGGCCGTCACCGCGTCCATAATCTCTGCGTCGGAGGCGTCGGCCTTTCCCATCTGAATGTTCTTGCGGATGGTTCCCGAGAACAAGACGGGCTTTTGCATCACAATTGATACGTGCTGGCGCCAGTCGTCCTTGCCCAGGTTGTTGATATCTTGACCATCCACGGAGACTTGTCCACGGGTGGCTTGGTAGAGTCGGGCCAAGACGAGGGCCAAAGTCGACTTACCGGAACCGGTGGAGCCGACAACCCCGAGCGTTTGGCCGGCGGCCAGGTCGAAGGAGATGTCGGTCAACGTGTTTTCGTCAGCGTCAGCGTAGGCGAAGTCGAGGCCTGAAACAGAGAGGCCTTGGGCGAGGAAGTCGCCAGAAGCCACGTCTTTTGAAACGTCGGCGTTGGTACCTTGGTGGACGGCTTCGGAAGCGGCCGCCTGGTCGCTTTGGACTGGGGCATCTTCTTCCGTTTTTTCAGCCAAAACAGCGCCGATTCGCTTCAGAGAAACGAAACCACGGGAGGTGATGGTTGAAATCATCCCCATCATCATGAGGCCAAACAGAATCTGGTTCAGGTAGGTGATGAAGGGCGTGATTTTCGCGAGCTGGTCCGGATTCTTGACCACCGTGCCGGAAATCATGAGGAGTGCCAGCATGATGGCGGCGTATGAAATCAGCATGAAGATTGGGAACATCAGGTTGAAGAGGTAGCCAATCTTCTGGTTCACGTCGGTCAGTTCTTGCGTGTTATCGGAAAAGCCCTTTTCTTCGGCTGCTTCCTGATTGAAGGACTTCACGACGCGC
Organism: Fructobacillus apis; assembly: GCF_023893635.1. Lineage (GTDB taxonomy): Bacteria > Bacillota > Bacilli > Lactobacillales > Lactobacillaceae > Fructobacillus > Fructobacillus apis. Next base: position 14,593 of record NZ_JAMWYK010000002.1, read on the forward strand.
ACACCGGCCAGGTTTTCCTGGGCCAGCGTGTTGTTCTGGTCGATCAGGCTCTGAATCTTCTGGAAGGACTTGCCCATGATGGAAAAGATGCGACCGGAAGAAGCGATGATCAAGACGATCATCAAAAGCACAACCCACCAGAGGCTTGGAATCGTCCAGATGGACAAGACGATGGCACCAATCAAGAGGATGGGAACGCGGAGCACCATTTGGAGCACCTGCATGACCAGCTGTTGCACCTGGTTCACGTCGTTGGTCAAGCGGACCACGAGGTTGGCGGAGGTGTAGGATTGCACCTGTTCCAGTGAGAAGGCCTGAATCTTTTCGTATTCAGCGGCACGGATATCAGCGGCCACCGCCTGGGAAACCCGCGAGGAGAAGTATGTTCCGGAGATTCCGGCAACCATCCCGAGCAAAGCGAGCCCGAGCAGGAAGATGCCGTTTGAAAGCACCACGTCGCTGTCATCCTTGATGATGGCTTCCATGATCTTGCTTAAAAACTGGGGTTGCAGCAAAGAAGCCAAGGCCATCGTCACGACGGACAAGGCGGCCAGCGTGGCTTTCTTCCAGTAGGGTTTGATATAGGTAATGAGTAGAGACATAATGATTTTCTCCAGTAAAATGGCAGAATTTTTATCGGCTGGTGTTTGCATCAGTCGTTTTTATCAGTACAGTATAACGCCTCAGAATAAAAATGAAAGGATAAATTAGCCAAAAAAAGAGACAATTTTGGCGCTCTGTGTCTTATTGAAATCGCGGGGGCGTTCATCAAACTTTGGACCGCTCCCCGTTGCCTTCTTAAAAGCAAACAAAAAAGGCCCGCCAGAGCGGACCAGAAAGACTTAGTCTTCCTTCTTTTCTTCTTCAGTTGATGCAGCTTCGGCAGCTGGCTTAGCAGCGTCCGCGTTCTTTACGGAACGGATGGCTTGCATATCGAAAGTCAAGATGACACCTTCGCAGTTCAAATCAACCGTCTTGGCTTCTTCGTTCACCGCGTCGATCTTGGCGTGGAGACCACCGATGGTCACAACGTCAGATCCCTTTTGCATTTGGCTGCGCATTTCAGCTTGGCGTGCTTGTTGCTTCTTTTGCGTGCGCGTCATCCAGAAAACCATCACGATAACGATGATAATTGGCAATAGAATGTTTTGCATGAGTGTACTTCCTTCTTTTTCGTTTTAACTATTGTAACAGATTTTAAAAAAGTCGAGCGTCCTTTTTATTATATCCGTAGTCCTCTAGGACCTGCTTTCGGAATTCGAGCAGGCGGTCTTCTTCAATCGCCTTACGCATTTCTTCCATTAAGTTCAACAGATAGCGCAGGTTGTGCTCGGACGCGATTTGCGCCCCGAGACGCTCGTTGGCGTTAAAGAGGTGGTGCAAGTAAGACTTGGACAGGTTTTGGTAAGGACTGTACCCCGGCACGTCGTACCGGGCACGGTTCCCGAACTGTTCTGTCCGGATTGGGTTGTCCGAGTAGTAGGACAAATCCGGATCGATTGGCGAGAAGTCTTCCTTGTACTTGGAATTCTTAATCACGACCCGACCGTGCTTGGTCATGAGCGTTCCCTTGCGGGCAATTCGCGTTGGCAGCACGCAGTCGAACATGTCGATTCCGCGAATGACGGAGTCAATCAAGGAGTCCGGTGCCGCAACCCCCATCAGGTAGCGGGGCTTGTCTTCCGGCAGGAGTGGGACGGTAAAGTCCAACACGCGGTTCATTTCTTTCTTCGACTCCCCAACGGACAAACCACCGACCGCATAGCCGGGCAGGTCCATCTTCACGAGCTCGTTGGCCGATTCGGTCCGCAAGTCACGGAAGCCGGCTCCCTGAACGATACCAAAGAGCGCCTGGGTATCCGTCTTCTTGTGGTAGTCCTTAGCACGCTTGGCCCAACGAAGGGAGCGTTGCATCGACTCCTTCACGTAGTCGTAGGTCTCAAAGTATGGAATCGCCTCGTCCAGCTGCATCATGATGTCCGAACCGAGGTTGTTTTGAATGCGCATGGCCACTTCGGGTGACAAAAACATCTTATCCCCGTTCACGTGGTTTTTAAAGGTCGCCCCGTCCTCGGTCAGCTTACGTGCCTTGGCCAAGGAGAAGACCTGGAAGCCACCGGAATCCGTTAGGATGGCCTGGTCCCAGCCCATGTACTTGTGGAGCCCGCCGGCCTTGGCAATGAGTTCGTCACCGGGCCGCACCCACAAATGGTAGGTGTTGGCCAGGATGAACTGGGAACCGATTTCCTTCAGGGTCTTGTTGTCGACACCCTTGACCGCCCCCTGGGTTCCAACGGGCATGAACATTGGCGTCTCAAAGGTCCCATGCGGCGTGTGAATCCGCCCACGACGGGCGCCGGTGTCCTTTTCCGTATGCAAATGTTCGTACCAAACGGCTGGTTTTTTCTGGTTCATAAAGCACCTACTCGAATTTTTTCTACTAATAGTATAACATGCTGGGCGCTTTACTCTGCGTTGATCAACCAATGCAGCGCCCCCGCCTTTGACTTTTATAGGCGTAAAGTTCTTTTAATTGTATTGAAAGTCAAACCCGTCCGCGTTATGATAACCCCAGTTAAAACGATTGGAAAGAAGGCCATCATGGAACAAAATTACATCGCACGCATGCGTGCCAAAGTCGGACACGAAGGCATGATCTTCAACTCCGCATTCGGGGTGCTTTTCAACGAAGACCGCACGGAAATCCTCCTGGAAAAGCGCGGCGACTCCGAAGTCGGTTACGGTTTCCCCGGCGGTTTCCTGGAATACGGGGACTCCCCAATGCAGGCCGTGGTCCGCGAGTTCAAGGAAGAAACGAACTTGGACGTCGAAGTGGTTCGCTTGCTTGGAATCGCCACACACGTGAACCCCAAGAACTCATGGGGTGACGCGCAGGAAACGATTTCAATGGGCTTTGAGGTCAAGTTGAAGGACGGCGAAGACGTCAAGAACATGAAGGCCGACGGCACCGAAACGCTTTCCTGCGAATTCTTGCCGGTCAACCCCCGTCCGAAGATGTTCGTGCCCGCCGCACAGAACACGCTCGAACGCGTCCTCACGGAAAACGAAGAATCCGACCGTCCTTGGTTGCGCGAACCAAAGAAGGGTTAATCAAAAGCTCCCAGTTGGGGGTTTTTTTATTGTCCTCACTCAAGGCAGGCCTCTTTCATAAGAGTGGCTTGCCCCTCTTTGGTCGATTCCCGCATCCCTTTGACCTTTATTTCAGACAAAAACGTGCTAGACTGAATAGGTCGGCCTCTTTGGCCAAGTCTTTTTTTGAGGAGTATGGAAATGGATATCATCTTTTACGGCTTTCTGATTGGCTGTTTTGTGACCCTGATTGGTGGCGGTGGTGCCACCTTCTACCTGGGTGTGTTGACGGCCACGATGGGCATGTCAACGAAAATGGCGGTGCCAACGTCATTGTTCATCGCCGTCTTCGCCCTCTTCTCTGGTTTCATGACCCAGTTGAAGTTGAAGAACGTGAACTTTAAAATCGGTAACCGCCTGATTTTGGCTGCGCTGCCCGGAATCGTCATCGGAACCTACGTGGGGCAATTCATCCCCACCCGCATCTACCAGCTCATGGTGGGAACTCTCTTGACGGTGATGGGAATCATCGTCTTGGTAAAGAAGATTCGCGGCAAGAAGCAAATCGAAAAAGTCGACGAGAATTCGAAGGTCGCCTTGGGCTTCGGTTTCTTATCCGGATTGATGGTCGGTTTCGGTGGTCTCTCGGGCGGATCCGCAACCGTTGCTGGTCTCTCCATTATCGGGATGCCCGCCATCAAGGTTTCTGGAACGACGACCTACATCCTCTGGGTGCTCGCGGTCGTTGGACTCGGAAGTCACCTCGTGGCTGGCTCACCAATCTCTTATTCGGCCGGCCTGTTCTTGATGATCGGTGGTATCATCGGTTCCATCCTGACACCACTCGTGATGCGCCTCTTTGACCCAAAGAAGTTTAACAAGTTCCTCGGCATCCTGATGGGTCTCGTGATTATCTACTTCGGTCTGAACTTGATCTTCTAATTGAAATGAATAAAAGCCCAGCGCCCGTTTGGGTGCTGGCCTTTTTCTTTAGAAAAACAAAAAGCAGGTCCGCTTCCGAAATGGAAGTGAGCCTGCTTTTATTATTAGGCACGTACTACTCATCGCAGCACTATTCGTGAACGTAGAAATTAACATGGGAGAACATGTATTGTTTGAAGGATGATTGATTGAATCTTATCTTTTTATGAATCCCTTGAATTAAGTTCATAAGGTAAGCAGACTCACCATTGGAATTCAACTCATTCTTGTCGGTGTTCAACGCAATGAGCGTGTTCTTTTGAGAGAGATCAACGATGATGATTTGATAACCATCATCCGTTTCAATACATCCCCAAACCCAGTATTGAGGCTTGTTTGAGAACAAGCCCTGGATAATGTTTTGCTTCGGTAGCGCTATTTGATGCTGCTTAAGCCACTGACTGGTTGAAGCAAAATCATTCACAGTGATTATTTTTGGAACCACCTGATATTGAACAGACGCATTAAAGGCATTCACCCGTTTGATATTGACCAAGAATAAGTAATTGGCCATTAAGACGAGTAACGTCCCAAACACGAAGACAGCATCCACTTGGTTCTGGACTGCCAATGAACTCAACAATAAAACAAACACCACATCAAACAGGCCAAAGGCGATTTGAAAGTAAATCAAGTTTCGTTGATTTCGAGCTTGTTTAGCTAATAGTCCCTGCGTTATGTCGATGATTCGCTCCAATGACTTCTCCCCCTTTTGCCACATTTTGTTAGCGATTTCCCTGTTTCTTAACGGCGGCGACGGCGGGCAAGCCAGGTCACGAAGATGATGATCAAGACGCCCCCGAAGAAACCGAGGGCGTTCGCCAGCCCCTGGCCAATGCGCCAGCCAAAGTAGTAGAAGATTCCGCGTCGAATCATATGCCCGATGCCCCAGTCAGAACCGCCGGAACGACGGGGACGGCTTGTGCGCGAACGACCCGTCGAGCGGGGCGTGACGCGTCCCCCACCACGGGAGCCACCGCGGAAACCACCGCGCAATGTAATGTCTGTGATTAGTCGAAACATGGAAACCTCTACTTTTTAATCGTTAATTCCTATTCTACCAGAAAATAAAAAAGCCAACCTCGGGCTTGGCCGGGGCTGACTTTTATAAATGAAATTATTACAGTTCTTGCTTCAAATCCTCTGGTGAGTAGAGCTTCAACCACTTTGAGAAGATGAGCTGCGCGATGAAGGACGCGATGACCGGCACCACGACCCAGGCAATCAATCCGACGAACGGGTTGATGTAGTGGTTCATGACCGTGCTTGGAATGGCGGCGTCTGGAATCATGGACTGGAGTGGTGACACCATTCCGATGAATCCAAATCCGGCCGTCGTTGGCGTTCCTTGGATGTTGAAGAGTGGCACCGTCAAGGATGAGAGCGCACCGGCAAACATGAAGGAGAGCAACATCGCTGGCTTCTTAAAGATGGATGGCATCATTCCCTTCATGGCACCCAAGAAGATGGCCAAGGTGGTTCCCTTCTTGTTCACCTGCCAAGAGTTGATCATCAAGACGATGGTTGTGGCGACAACTCCCATTGCTGAGGCTCCGGCACCGAGTCCGGACAAGCTGATCGCCAATGCGATTCCAACGGAGGAAACCGGCGTGATGATGATGACGGAGAAGGCCATGGCAATCAGGATGGCCATTGGCAATGGTGCCAAGTTGGTGAAGGATTCGACTCCCTGACCAATTAAGTTCGTGATTTGACCAACGGATGGCGCAATCAACTTACCGAAGAGGCCGACTCCCCCACCAACGATGATTGGGGAAAGGATGATGGCCATTGAACCGAATCCGTTTAGGTAACGGTCGACGAGCCAGATGGCAAAGACGGCAATTCCTGCCACCAACATGGCGTTGATAACGTCTCCGGCACCGGCGGCCATGTAGACATGGCTGCTTGCGCTGATGACCTTACCCGTTAGCGGGTGAACCGTTCCCGGTTGGGCCATCCCCCAGAGGATGGAGTTGGACGCCACCATCGTGGCCAGGGCAACGACCCCCGTGTCCAGAATCTTCATCTTGAAGTTCATGGCGACAGCCATTCCAATCAAGAAGGGAATCATTGAGGTAAAGAGCGTCAAGATTGCTGAGAATTCAGCTCCGATATGGTTATTGGCCATTCCAGAGTACAAGATGATGTACTTCATCAAAGCCGCAGGGACCACACCAATTAGGATTCCGTTGGCAGAACCAGACAGGACCTTGAAGAAGAAATCCTTCAAATTCAAGGGGTTCTTACCTGAAAATTGTTGCGTTTCCATTCGTTTTCTCCTTTTTTATCTAAAGAAAAGCCCCAAGCTTTTGGACTTGGGGCTAATCGCCTTGCTTAGTAGTCAACCGCGATTGATGGCTTTTCACCCTTCGCAAATGATACAGCAGCATCAAATGATTGGTGAACCATTTCATCAACAGCCTTCGTCGTGTAGAAGGCGATGTGTGGCGTTACTAAGACGTTATCACGAGCGATCAAGTCAGCGATCTTTGGATCAGGGAATTCCTTACCTGACCAATCTTCGTTGAAGAGACCAACTTCTTCTTCATAAACATCCATGGCGAAGTCAGAAATCTTTCCTGAGTTCAAACCATCGATTACGGCATCAATGTCAACCAAGTTACCACGTGAGCAGTTCACGATAACAACGCCGTCCTTCATCTTAGCGATGGAGTCCTTGTTGATCATGTGGTGGTTGGCAGGAACACCAGGCACGTACATTGAGATAGCATCAGCTTGGGCGTACAATTCGTCCAATGAGTCAACGTAGAGACCTTCTTCTTGCAATTCCTTGTTTGGGAACATGTCGTAGGCAATAACCTTGGCACCGAATCCCTTCAAAATGTTGATAGCCTTACGACCGATGTTACCAGTACCGATAATACCAACCGTTTGCATACGCATTTCACGACCGATAGTTGGGGCCCAACGCAAGTCGTGCTTAGCAACCTTGTTGTCCATTGGCTTCGTACGACGGAGCAAACGTGACAATTGGATCATTGAGTGTTCTGCAATGGCGTTTGGTGAGTAAACGGGAACGTTTGAGATGTTGAATCCCAATTCCTTCGCAGCATCGAAATCGATGTTGTCAGTACCAACGTTACGCAAAGACATGTTCTTCACACCGACAGCTGCCAATGCTTCCAACGTTTCCTTCGTGTAGTCCAATTGTTGGTAAACAACTGCTGAGTCGGCACCTTCGGCCAACTTAGCCGTTTCCGGCGTCAACAATTCTTGTGTGTAATCAACTTCGATTTCAGGGTTTTGTGATTCCCAATCCTTCAAAGCTGGCTTTTCGTCATCACGAATTCCGTATGCAAATACTTTCATCATTCGTCCTCCAATATTTTCTTTCAACAATTATACGCTAGTTTAGTCTAATTTGCGACTACTTGAACTTACTTTTTTGAAGTCACTGGCTTTTCGCCAGCCTTCTCCATGATGCCGTCGATTAAGCCGTACTTCAACGTCTCTTCGGCGGACATCCAGTAGTCGCGTTCCGTATCGCGGGCAATCGTCTTCAAGTCCTTACCTGAGTTATCAGACAAGATCTTGTTCAACTTGTTGCGTGTCTTCGTCAACTGTTCCGCGATAATGGCCATGTCGGATTGTTGCGTGCCACCGGCAGCCCCACCCATTGGTTGGTGAATGAGGTATTCGGCGTTTGGCAACATGTAACGGTGACCCTTTTCTCCAGAGGAAGCAATGATTGTTCCCATGGATGCGGCCAATCCCATGACGATGGTCGTCACGGGGGCCTTGATGAAGTTCATCGTGTCCGTGATGGACAACCCGGCCGTGACAGAACCACCCGGTGAGTTAATGTACATCGAGATTTCTTTGTCAGGATCTTGGGCTTCCAAGAAAAGCAGTTGGGCAACGATGGACGTTGCCATACCGTCTTCCACCGGTCCTTGGACCAAAATGATTCGGTCCTTTAAGAGGCGGGAAGGAAGGTCATAGGACTCGCGTCCGTTCGCAGTTTGTTCAATAACTCCTGGCCACATAGTAATCTCCTTTTGTTCCAATTCGTTTAATCTATTGTAACGCAAATCGGGCACTTAAAAAACCGCCTTTAGAGCGAGTCTGGGTCAAAGTTTCCCTCTTCAATCAGCTTGGCCATGGCGTTTAGCTTGCGCATGCGGTGGTTGGCACCGGATTTTGAAATTTCTAAGTAATCACCGATTTCTGATAATGAGGCGTCCGGGTGTTCCAGACGAGCTCGGGCGAAGTCGGCCAGCTTGGCTGGCAGTTCGTCCAGGTCCCCAATTTCTTCTTGAATCCGCAGGATGTTTTGTACCTGCGCGTTGGCCGCGTTGGCAATCTTTTGGATGTTGGCGGTTTCCGCGTTCACCAGACGGTTCACGGAATTACGCATGTCCCGGGCCAAGCGGATGTCTTCGAAACGAAGCATCGTCTGGGTGGCCCCGATGACCTTCAAAAAGTCCACGATTTTATCCGAACGCTTCAAGTAAACCACGTAGTGCTTACTACGGGCAATCATCTTGATGGGCAGACGAAAGTCTTTAATCATGTCGAGCATCTGCTCGGCCAGTCCCTCGTGGGGCGTGGCGATTTCCAGGTGGTAGTTGGCCTTTTCGGGTGAGTTTACCGAACCAGCGGCCAGAAAGGCACCGCGTAGAAAGGCGGCCCGCTTGTCCTCGTCGTTTAAGAGCCAGGCCGGAATGGTCTGGTCGATTCCGAACGGATCGACCCCCAGGTCGTCCAAGATTTCTTCCACCTCGGAGTGCAAGACAACGGTCAGCACCTTGTGCTCCGACAAAGCAAACTGCTGCTTCACCGACACGTCGACCTCAGCCTTCGGATAAGACTGACGAATCAACGTGTAGATTCGTCTGGCGATGGCGGGGTTATCGGTTTGGACGCGGACTTCTTGTTCGAAGCCCAAAGTCGTCACCCCGTTCATTTGAAGCAGCGCCGCCAGTTCCGGCTTGGCCGCCTCGTCGGAAACGATTCGTCCGGTCAGTTCTTTTTTCACTTCGGCAGCAAAGGACATGGTTAGTCATCCCCCAAAAGTGCCAGGAGTTCCTTGGCCACTTTTTCACCGTCGTGGAAGGCACCGGCGTCACGCAAAAGCAAGAAGTCGCGTGAGTATACCTTGGCCCCGAGCTTTTCGATTCCTTCTTCGTCTTGCTTTACCTGCGTGGAGATTTCACCCCAGCGCTGGTAGTCGACGAAGTCTTCTGGCACTTCCGTCTGGTTGGTCAAGACGGCGTCCACAACGTTCTTTTCGAGGTGCCGGTCCAAGACCGCAAGGTGTTCGGCGTCGCTGTAAGCGTCCGTTTCACCCTTTTGCGTCATGATGTTTGAAATGTAGACCTGCTTGGCCGGTGTGGCCTGCAGCGCCTCTTTGATGCCAGGCACCACGACGTTGGGCAGGATGGAAGTGAAGAGTGAACCCGGTCCGTAGACAATCATGTCCGCTGACAGGATGGCGTCGACGGCTTCAGGGTTGGCCTCGATGGCGTGGTCTTGGTCGACCACGTCGTCGTTTGGCACGACCCACACGTGGTCCAGTGCCTGGTGGGCGGCCGTAATGGCGGCTTCACCAGTGAGTTCTTCACCCTTGGTCGTTTGGGCCTTCAGAATCAAAGGTTCCTTGGCGACCGGGTAGACCTGCCCGTTAATCTTCAAGTAGTCCGCCAGCTTGGCGATGGCTTCGGAGACATCCCCCGTCATCTCGGTCAAAGCGGCGATTAAGAGGTTGCCGACCGCGTGTTTGGCCAGAAAGTCGTCGTTGGTCTTAAACCGGTACTGGAACAGGTCCAAGAGGCTTTGGTCGGCTGAAGACATGGCAACCAAAATGTTGCGGATGTCCCCAGGCGGAATGATATTGACGTAGTTACGCAGGAGTCCAGACGATCCACCGTCGTCTGCAACCGTTACGATGGCCGTCAGGTCAACGTCTTTTTTGACCAATGGCTTAACGATCACGGGCAGTCCGGACCCACCACCAATCATCACGATTTTTGCAGGCATAAAGCGCCCCTTTCAATAGTGCTGTCTGTTTCTAGTTTAACATTTTAAAGTTAAAAATCGCACGTTCCAATGATTTTTTTACCTGAAAAGTCACACCCGACCCCGCCCCACTCTCCCGCGTTTCCAGTCTGGCCTCACCGTCTTCCGTCTTCCTCCGCCATCGACCAGTAGTTCTCCCTCGTCACGATGAAGGAATCGAGCAAGGGCACGTTCAGCGCCTGCCCGACCGTAAGCAGTCGTTTCGTGAAACGCTCGTCTTCCTCGGATGGAAAGACAGAACCTGACGGGTGGTTGTGTGCGATGATGATGGCGTAGGCGTTCACTGCTAAGGCCCGCTGAAAAATCTCACGGGGCGAACAGGACACTTCGGTTAACGTGCCCACGAAAATGGTCTCGAAGGCGATCACGTCGAGCTGCGTGTTCAGCAAGGCGAGGTTCAGTTGTTCCTGCTTCAGCCCGCCCAACTCCTCTTGCACGAAGCGACCGAAGGCCTCGGAATGCTGGGCGGACAGGAGGACGGGTCGCCTTTGACTGTTCAGCAAATGACCTGCCGCTAGTGCGTGCAGTAAGGCCCGGTTGACGGCTGGGTTTTCGGAGATGAAGTCTTCTTTTGTTTCCTCGTCTGCTTCCAGTATCTCGTAACCGTTTTTGAAGTAGAGGTCAAAGAGCTTCAGCTGTTCATCCCCGTCAAAGCCCAGTGCTTCGTAGTAATAAAAAACCTGTTTCTTCATCTGTACCCTCCTTTGCGGATTGATACGAAGAAACAGGTAATTTTTCACTTACAATCTGTGATTAATTTTCAGTCTTGTGCCATTCAGCTTCCGGGTTAACGGGAATACTGTTGGCGGCTGGGTTGGACTTCTTCATCACGGAGAAGGACATCAAGGCAGCGACGATAATCAGGACGGCGTCCATGATGTAGGTCACGCGAATTCCGAGTCCCGTTCCGGTCGTCATGTTCGTGGCGTTGTTTTGGAAGATTGACACGATACATGCGGCCAAAGCGATTCCAACCGCAGCAGAGTAGTTCTGCATGGCGGCGAAGATGGAGTTACCGGCGTTGTGGTATACGCGGTCCATATTTGAGATGGCGTTCGTCATGTTGTTTCCGTTAAAGAAGCCGACACCGGTTTGCATGAAGGCGAATCCGATGATGAAGAGGACGAAGCCGAATGGCAAGAAGGCCATCCAGAAGCATCCCAAAATCAAGAAGAAGACACCCAAACCGTTTGGCAACTTAGCGCCGTAACGGTCGTACAAGGCACCGGAGATGACGGCCATCAAGGCCTGGAGAAGTGCTCCAGGGAACAGGGCCAAACCGGCCATCGAGGAGCTCTCGTGCAAGACGATTTGCAAGCCCATTGGGATGGCGTAGTTGAAGGTCAGGTTAATCATCTGAATGATGAACCCAGCAAACACGGCCAGGCGGAACATTGGCTTTGCAAACATCGATGGCGCAAGCAAAGGTTCGGCCTCCTTGCGGGCGTAGAAGTAGTAGCCCACGATTCCGAAGACGAAAGCACCGAATGCAATCATGCTCGTGAGGTTAAACAAGCCATCGCCTGCCAAGCGATCGATGGTGATCAAACCACCGATGAAAAAGGCGGAGAGGAGGAGCCAACCAATGAGGTCGAACTTGACTTTTTTGGTCTCCACCGTCGTCGTAATGGTCATCCAACCGAGCACGAGGGCGAAGAGTTGGACGGGCACGACAACCCAGAAGATCATGTGCCAACCGAAGGCATCCGTCAAGAAACCACCGAAGGCAGGACCGAGGGCTGGTGAGAACGATACGATCAAGGATGCCAAACCAACCATCGTTCCACGACGGTTCATTGGCACCTGCTCGAAGATGACATTGTTCATCAAAGGCAGCCCAACACCAGCACCGACTCCTTGGAGCAGGCGTCCGAACAAGATGATTGGGAACTGGTTGGACGTCGCGTCAATCAGGATACCGACCAGAGAAATCAGGCCGGCGGCCATGAATTGCGTGCGGTTCTTCAACCGGTCCTTCAGCCAGGATGACATGATGATGACCATCGTGGTCAGCAAAATCACACCGGAGGTCAGCCACTGAACCGTGGATGAACTCACGTGCAATTGTTCCATCAAAACTGGGAAGGAAACGTTCAACGCCGTTTCCAACATGATGTCCGTAAAGGCGATAAGGGCAATCGAAAGAATGCTCAAAATCAACTTTGGACTCAGAACTTTTTCTTCGTCTGACATAGATGCCTCCTAACATCGGATATAAAATACAGCGAGCCGGTGAAGACCAGCGGCTGTTGTTTTTGCTTCGCGTAATCTAAGACCTGGTCGATGGATGGCAAAGTCAAAAGCGACCAGCCCGCCTTCTCGAAGTCCTCTTTTGTGAGGGCCGGGCGACCAGGGATGCCTGAATAGTCGACCGAAACGAGTTCGATCTGTTGATCTTTGACCAGCGGGGCAAGTCCTTCGACGAGGTGCTTGTCCGCTAGCCCGGCGAGGGCGACGATGACCGGACCGTCAAAGTTCTGGTCAATCGTCTTCTGCAAGGCGGCGAGGCCCGCGGGGTGGTGCGCACCGTCTAAGTAAATCCCGTCAGCCACGTTTTCAAAGCGCCCCGGCAAAAAGGCCTTATCCAGCCCCGCCTGAATCGTTGCGGGCGTCGTCTCTGGATAGAGCGCCGTGTAAGCCGCCACCGCCGTTTGCAGGTTGTCTTCTTGGAAGGCGCCCTGCAGGGCGGTCGTGAACGGCACGGGCTTTGCAGTCAACACCGGCGCCTTTTGTTTTGCCGCCACTTCGGCAATGACCGAAAGTGCCTCTTTCGGCAAGTGCGGCCCAATGACCACCGGCTTACCAAACTTGATGATGCCGGCCTTCTGCCTTGAGATAGCCGCCAGGCTATCGCCTAGCAGTGCCTCATGGTCGAGGGCAACCGTCGTAATCACGGACAAGGAAGTCGACTGCAAGAGGTTCGTTGAGTCGTAAGTTCCGCCGATGCCGACCTCGATGACGGCGAAGTCGAGCTCTTCTTCTGCAAAGTAGCAGAACATGATGGCGGTGACGATTTCAAACTCGGTTGGAATGAGCTCGCCGGCCGAGTCGGCTTGGACGCGGTCTGCCGCGTCTTTAACACGGGCCGTCAGGCGAACCAACTCCTCATCTGAAATGTTCTTGCCGTTAATCTGAAAGCGGTCGTTGAACGTCACGATGTAGGGAGAAGTGAACAGCCCCACTCGTTTCCCATCAGCCTGACCAATGGCCGAGAGCATCGCAGACACCGAACCCTTTCCGTTCGTTCCAGTGATGTGGAAGGTATCGGGAAGCTCGGCCTCCGGGTGCCCTAATTGTTCAAGGAGCGCCGCCATCCGAGCCATGGAATTCTTCTTTCCACCCTTCGGACGACCGTGAATATAAGCTAGCGTTTCTGTTACATTCATTGCCGCTCCTTTTCGCTTCGTTTACTTTCATTATAAACAAAAAAAGCGTCTGATAACAGACACTTTTCTAAATTTCGTACATTTTTTTGAGGAAATCCTGGGGCGACCGGGATATTTCACCCGGACCCTAAGCCACTCCGCTAACAAAAGCTAGCGCGTGCTTATCCCTTTTCGCGGACCGTGAAGTCACGCTTGCGTCCACCGTTGTTTCCACCGTTTGAACGACGGTCGGAACCACCACGGTAGCCACCGTTTCCGTTTGAGCGACGGTCGTTATCACGACGTCCGCCACGGTTGTCACCATCACGGCGACCACGGTATCCACCGCGGTTTCCACCACGGTTGTCACCATCGCGGCGTCCACGGTATCCACCGCCACGTCCGCCGCGGTTTCCACCACGGTAGCCGCCGCGTGATCCGCCCTTACCACCCTTACGGCGTGGCAATGGACGTTCGCGTGACAACGTAACGGGTGCGTTTTGCTTTTCCAAGCCAGCGGCTGAGGCCAACAATCCGGCAGCCAATTCTTCGGCTGAGAACTGTGACGTCAACGCAGCAACTTGTGATTGCATTTCGTCAGGGTTCACTGAGTTAACGAGTGAGGCCGCTGAGTCGAGTGCACCGTTGATACGGCCCAAACGTGCTTGCTTCAAAGTTGCTGGTTCGAGTGGCGTCATGCGCTTCTTCGTCAAGTCTTCGATGGCACGCAAGTAGTCCATTTCGTTAGGGGCAACCAAGGTAACAGAAGTACCTTCGGCACCGGCACGACCAGTACGTCCGATACGGTGGACGTATGATTCTGGATCTTGAGGGATATCGAAGTTGTAGACGTGAGAAACGTCCTTCACGTCCAAACCACGGGCGGCAACGTCCGTTGCGACCAAGAGGTTGATTTCGTGTGACTTGAATTGGTCAAGCACGCGTGAACGCATTTGTTGCGTCAAATCACCGTGCAAACCAGCGGCCTTGTAGCCACGGGCTTCCAAACCACGGGCCAATTCTTCAACACGGCGCTTCGTACGACCGAAGACGATACCAAGGAATGGTTCCTGGATGTCGATGGTACGTGACAAGGCGTCGAACTTTTCTTCGTGACGGCAGCGGATGAAGAATTGTTCAACCAAGTCCGTCGTCAATTGCTTGGCTTCAATCTTAACCATTTCAGGGTTCGTCATGAACTTCACACCGATGCGACGAATGGATTCGGGCATCGTGGCTGAGAAGAGCAAAGTCTGACGTGCGTCAGGAACCTTTGAGATGATGGCTTCGATGTCGTCCAAGAATCCCATGTTCAACATTTCGTCGGCTTCGTCCAAGACAAGCGTCTTAACGCCTTCCAACTTAGCCGTCTTACGGTTGATGTGGTCGAGCAAACGACCAGGCGTACCAACCAAGATTTGTGGGTGTGACTTCAAGCCTTGGATTTGACGGCGAATGTCAGATCCACCGAAGACAACTTGGACGTTGACGTGCTTGTCTGATCCGAGCTTCTTCAATTCGTCGGCCGTTTGGATGGCCAATTCACGCGTTGGTGAGATGATAACGGCTTGGATGTTCTTGTCGTCCAAGTCGATGTTTTCCAAGATTGGCAAACCGAAGGCAGCCGTCTTACCGGTTCCCGTTTGGGCCTGACCGATAACGTCCTTTCCAGAAAGAGTCAATGGAATCGTCTTTTCCTGGATGGGGGTAGCATCAACGTAGCCGTGGGCTTCGATTGACTTCAAAATGGCTTGTGACAAGCCGAGTTCTGCAAACTTCAAAATTTTTCTCCTTTTGAACACGCAGTGCGCGCTCCAAGACCTGTTTGGGTCCAATTCAATGATAACGCGCTTCCTGCACGTTTTAAAGGTCGAGCGGTTTATAGTCTGGCTGAGCTGACTGGTACGGCTGGATGAACGCGCCCCCTTCGGGACCGCTCATAACGCCATCGCCGGCCGGGCATCACAACCCGGCCGGCAAATTCAAATCCAGGCCTCTTAGGGCGCTTTTTGTCCGGTTAATTGTTCGAAGAACTGCTGGGCTAATCCCTGGCAGGAATGGCTGCCATCATACTGGTTCGACAGTAAGATGACGGCGTTTTTACCTTCGTTTGAGATGACGACGTTTGATTCGTATCCCGAGAAAATGCCGTGCCCTTCGTAGACGTCGCCGTAGCCATAAAGGCCGGAGGCGTAGTGGGCGGGCAGTCGTTGTTCCAAAAGATTCTTTGGGTGCTTCAGGTACTTCTTTTGGAAGAAGTCCTGGTAGAGGCGGAAGAGCTGGCCGGTCGTCATGGCGACGTTTCCGGTTCCCGTCTCGCGTTGGTACTCGACCTTGGTCACGTCGCGGGCGTTTTCCGTCCCGACTTGGTAGGCCACAGCGAGCTTCTTATCCTTTTTAAAGTCAGGATAGAGGCCGATGCCGAGCTTACCGTCCTTGTTGAAGGTTTGGTCCAGCATGTCGTTGAAGGACTTGTGGGTCACCTTCATCAAGATACCGGCGAGCAAACGGTAGTTGACCGGTTGGTAGGACCAACCAATCCCAGAGCCCGGTTCACCGATTTTTTCGGTGTTGGCAGCGGAAAAGTCCACGTTGTCTAGGTCACTCTTAAAGGATTGGGGTTGCTTTGGCTGACGCAGACCGGAGGTCATCGTCAGCAGGTCGCGCACCGTAATCTGATCGGCGTTTGGCAAGCTTGGATAGTAGTCGGAAAGTTTGCTTTCATAGGAAAGCTTCCCCTTTTCGACTTGTTGGCCAACCAAAACGGCCGTCAAAAACTTAGCGGTTGAGGCAATCGGAAAAGTGGTCGTCGGACCGTTTTGTCGGTCCTTTGCCACGTTGGCCTTGCCGTAACCCTGGTGCATGACCACCTTGTTGTTCTTCACAACCAAGGCGGTTCCAGAGAAGTGGTTCTCCTTCAGGGCCTTGTCCATGTTCTTTTCAGCGTCAGAGCTGGCCGAAACCGTCTTTGTGACGTTAATTTCTCTTTTCTGTTCGGCGGCCTTGGCCTTTACGCTTGGCGCGGGCTGCGGTGCCGGAATCAGTTCAGCGATGAGAACGAGGGCGAGTAAGGATGATAGCACCATCTTCACGGTATTTGGTTTCATCCGAAAACGGGAAACCTTTTCGGGAAAGAGGTCGGTTCGCTTAAGCATCCAGGTCCTTCTTTCCCGTTAAAGCAGCCACGACCTTTTCCAAATGGATGCCGTGGGAAGCCTTCAAGAAGATCAAGTCTTCGGCTTCACTCTGCTTCTGCAAATCATCAATCAAGTGATTCAATTCGTCTTTTTGGTAGTGGAACTGCGCCAACTCAGGGGCCTTATCCTTCAAGGCAGCACCAAGGTTATCGACGGTCAGTTCACCGACCAAGTAGACGGCCGTGGGCTTTGCTGCAATGACAGCATCGGCCAGTGAGGCGTGGAGGCTTGGTCCGGCCTCCCCCAATTCCAACATGTCACCCAAGACCACGCGAAGGTTTGAAACGCCGTCTTTTAAAAGGGCGTGCAACACTTCTTTGGTCGCGGTTGGGTTGGCGTTGTAGACGTCGGAGATGAGCTGAGCGCCATTTTCCGCTGTGAGCATCTCCGTCCGATTTTTCGTCAAATCAAATCGTGCCAAAGCACTTGCCATGGTCTTCAAATCCAAGCCGAGGGCTTGGCCTACCATAATCGCTGCTTCTGCATTCTTAACATTATAGGCGCCTAGCATGGGAATTGCAAACCGTTGGCCGTCTTCGGTCCAGACCGTTTCTGTTAAGGATTCTTCAATGTCTGCTGGAACGGGTCCGAACGTCTTTGTTTGGGCGGGCAGGTTCTCGCTTTTGGTGAGCAAGGGTTCGTCTGCCGGAATCAAAAAGAGTCCGTCGTGCTTCAAGCCGGCCGTGATTTCGAGCTTGGCCTTGGCGATGTTTTCCCGTGTCTTGAAGAATTCGAGGTGGGCTTCCCCAATCATAGTGATGAGGGCGATGTCAGGATTGGCCAGGTTGGACAATTCGGTCAGTTGACCAGGACGGTCCATTCCCATTTCCAAAACAAGCACTTCTGTATCAGCTGGCATCGACAACATCGTCACGGGCAATCCGATTTCGTTATTGAAGTTGGCCGGCGTCTTGAAGGTCTTGTACTTGGCCCCGAGGATGGCGGCGACCATGTCCTTCGTGGTGGTCTTTCCGTTGGAACCGGTGATGGCCACAACCTTCGGCTCAACCTGCTTCAAGTAGTACTGACCGAGCATCTGGAGTCCAGCGAGCGTGTCTTCGACCACAACCGCCGGCACGTCACCAGGTAGCACGTGCCCTTCTTGGGCGAGGACGGCCGTTGCGCCCTTGTCCATGGCCATTTGGATGTAGTCGTGCCCGTCGTTTTCACCGACAAGAGCGATGAAGAGGTCGCCCGCTTTTACCTTGCGTGAGTCGAAGGCCACGCCGGTAAAGGCAGTGTCAGCAGCGCCTTGGAGTTGGCCGTTCGTGGCTTTTTTGACATCGGATAACGTGAGTTTCATGGTTATACCCTTTATTGTTTCATAAATTGATGAATGATTTGTTCGGCAATGGTTGTCGAGTGACTTTCAAGTGCAAAGTGACCAGCGTCAATCGGTACAACCGTTGCATCTGGAACATCCTTCTTAAACGCTTCGGCACCAGCCCAGATGAAGGAGTCGTCGTTCTTTCCCCAGATGGCGAGAACTGCGGGTTGATAGTCCCGGAGGTACTGCTGGAACTTGGGGTAGAGTGCAACGTTCGTGCGGTAGTCCAAAATCAAATCGTTTTGCTTCTCACCATAGTCGGCGATCTTTTGACTGTAGTAAATGTCCAAGGAATAACCATCCGGCGAGATAGCCCCTGCTTTTTCACCACCCAGGTACTGATTTTTGATTGTGGCGGCTGCATAGGCGTTTGAAAAAGTCGCTCTCGCTTCGCTCGTCGGATTCGCCCAGTAAGCTATGCGATCCTGCCACTTTGCGCCCAGCCCCTCTTCGTAAACGTTCCCGTTTTGGGAAATAATGCCCCGAATCTGTTCTGGATGGTTCAGCGCCAAGCGGAAACCGACGGGGGCGCCGTAATCAAAAACATAGAGATAGTATGAATCAACGCCGAGCACTTCCAAGAAGCGCTGGATGACCTGACTTTCACTTTCAAAAGAATACGTGAACTCAAAACGGTCGGGCGACTCGCTCTGCCCAAAACCAATCATGTCTGGGGCGATGCAGTAAAAATCTTCTGCTAAGAGCGGCATCAACTCCCGGAAGTAGTGCGAGGCTGAGGGAAAGCCGTGGAGCAAGAGCAAGACTGGCTTTGATTGATTGCCAACGGCCCGGTAAAAAACCGAAAGGCCATCGACTTGAACTTGTTGATAACGCATCATATAAACCTAACTTTTCCCATGGGAAAACCGGGCGCCCAGCGCCATCTTTCCGCCATGTTGTTTTGTTATTTTAATTAATACTAGTTATCTACTATTTTACCGCTTTTTAGAAAGCACTGTCACCGTTTCGATGTGGGCCGTCTGCGGGAACTGATCCACGGGAACGACGGGCCCGGTCACAAAGTAACCCTCGTCTTCAAAGAGGGCAACGTCGCGGGCCGCCGTTAGTGGATTACAGGAGACGTAAACCACACGGTCCGGTGCCATCAACGCCGTCTTCTCAATCAGTTCGGGCGTCAAACCACGGCGTGGTGGGTCAACGAAGACAACGTCTGGCTTGATGCCGTCTTGCTGCCATTCGACGAACTGCTCGGGCGCATCACGCAGGATGTAGGTCGCGTTTTCAATCCTGTTCAAGGCCAGGTTCTTCTGGGCGTCGGCGACTGCACCAGGTACGACCTCGACCCCGATGACTTCGCGCACCTGGTCGGCCACGGACATTCCGATGGTTCCGATGCCGGCGTAGGCGTCAACCACCAGGTCGTTTTCATTTAAGTGGGCGAGGTCAGCCGCCGTTTGGTAGAGCTTTTCGGTCATGACCGGGTTCACCTGGTAGAAGGAGTTGGGCCCGATCAAGAAACGTTTGCCGAGCAGGGAATCCTCAATCTGGTCTTTTCCATAGAGCGTTTCGTTGACCGCCGACAACTGGACGTAGTCCTTCTTTGGCGCCTTGTTCAAAATCAAAGACGTCAAATCAGGCAAGGCGTCCACAATGGTGGCTACCACTTCGTCTTGCTTTGGCAAGACGGGGTCGTTTGAAACCAAGACCACCATGAGCTGCTTGGAGTAGTAACCCCGGCGCACCATGATGTAGCGGATGGCCCCCTGTTGGGTATCCGGATCATAAGCAGAGATCTGCAACTTCTCCAGGATGTTGCGAACGATGATGATTGTTTCGTCCAAGCGCTTGTCGTTGACGAAGTAGTCTTCCATTGGAACCAACTCGTGTGTCCCGCGCTGGTAGAAACCAGACAGGAGCTTGCCATCCTGCCACTTCACGGGTACGACGGTTTTGTTTCGGTAGTAAGACGGTACTTCGTCGTCCATCGTGACCGGTTCGGCGACGTCAACGTCAACACCGGCGGAGGCAAAATTATCTTTGACGAGCGAACGCTTCCAGTCTTTTTGGTATGGATATTTCCAGTTCACCAAGGGAGCGGTTCCCGCTTCAAGCAAGTAGTCACGGCCGGCGTCCTGGCGCCCGGCCGACTTTTCCAGGAATCGTTCAATTCGACCGTAAGCCGAAAGCTTATCCACCTGGATGATGGTCGCTTCCACTACTTCGCCGAGCATGGCGTCCGCGAGGTAGACGGGGTACGTCTTGGCCTCATCTGCCCAGGCCAGTCCCATTCCGTTCTGGCGAATGGTTGCGATGGTCAGTTGGACTGTTTCATTCAGTTTTACGGGTGGGGTGGTCTTTGCCATGGGGGCTCCTCGTTTGTGACTTTTAAAAAAGAAAAAACGTCCACCGAGGTGGACGTTCTTTAAAAACAAATTACTTGTTCTTGAAACCGAAGTCAGCAAACTTCTTGTTAAACTTGTCAACGGCACCATCAGCCTGAGTAAACTTCTGCTTACCAGTGTAGAATGGGTGTGAATCTGACGTAATATCCATACGGATTGAAGGGTATTCAGTACCTTCGAAGTCAGTCGTCGTTTCAGTTTCAACAGTAGAAGCTGACAAGAACTTCTTACCAGTAGCAGCGTCGATGAAGACAACTGGACGGTAGTTTGGGTGAATATCTGCTCGCATAATGATCTCCTTAGCGCCCTGACTATTGATAGCCAGAGTCAGTTATTAACTAGATAAGTATAGCACGGACTGTATTTTTTGCCAAGAACTTAAGGCATCAAATTAATCAAATCCACACCTTCGATTTGAAGGTCCACACCAAGGCCGGCCAACTTATCGGCCAAGCGGTCGTACCCACGCAAGATGTGGGAAGCGTTGTCGATGATGGTTTGACCATCGGCCATGACGGCGGCGATGACCAAAGCGGCACCCGCGCGGATTTCCGCTGCTTCGACCGTGGTTCCAACAAGGCGGGCCGAGTGGTTCACCTTGATTTCACCGGGGTTCAAAGAAGAAACTTCGGCACCCATCCGGCGCAGTTCCGCGATGTGGCGGATTCGCTTTGGATAGATGGTTTCGGTAATCGTTGATTCCCCTTCGGCCAAGAAGAGCAACGGCGTGATTGGCTGTTGCAAGTCCGTGGCAAAGCCAGGGTATGGCATGGTCTTGATAGCCACTGGCTTCAAAGGCTTTGAAGGACCGATGTAGACGGAGTCTTCACCGATCTTCATGTCGACACCCATTTCAATCAACTTAGAAGTGTAAGATTCCAAGTGTTCTGGGATGACGTTGTTCACCGTCACACCGTCACCAAAGGCAGCGGCAAGTGACATGTAGGTTCCAGCTTCGATACGGTCAGGAATCACCGTGTGCGTGTTCTTTGCTTCCAAAGTCTGCACACCGGTAATGCGGATCGTGTCCGTGCCGGCACCACGGATGTTGGCCCCCATGTTGTTCAAGAAGGTTGCGATATCGATGATTTCGGGCTCCTTGGCCACGTTTTCGATAATCGTCTGTCCTTCGGCGCGAACGGCGGCGAGGATGATGTTAATCGTTGCCCCAACGGAAACCGTGTCAAGCGCGACGCGCGCACCCTTCAAGCCGTTTTCAGAAGCGTCAATGTTGATCACATCGTCTTCTTCCGTGACCTTTGCACCAAGGGCTTCGAATCCCTTGATGTGCTGGTCGATTGGACGTGCGCCCAAGTTGTCGCCACCTGGGAAAGTCACGGTCGCCCGGCCGAAGCGGCCAAGCAAGGCACCCATGAAGTAATAAGACGCACGCAAGGACTTAATGGCCGTTGCGGGAAGCGGTGCTTCCTTGATCGTCGTTGGGTCGATGCTCAAGTCCCCTTCGTTAAAAGTGGAGTGAACGTTCATCGCCGCTAAAATATATTGTAAGTTTTTAACGTCCAAAATCTGTGGCACGTTATCGAATTGAACGGACGTATCCGCCAGGATGGCCGCTGGAATCAACGCCACCGTTGAGTTTTTGGCACCGCCGATCGTTACTTGACCAGTAACTTTGCGGCCACCATTAATAATTATTTTTGCCATGAGGCGAATCCCACTTAATTTAGGTTATTGTACGCAATTAATTATACGGACTTTAACCCGCTTTCACAATTAAAGATTAGCGGATTTCTGCTCCGAACTTTTCTTCCAAGGCGGTCGTGACCTTGGTGAAGTCTGCTGTGACGGCTTCTTCCACCAAAGTGTCTTCTTGGTTTTGGTACGTCAATTGGTAAGCCAATGACTTCTTACCTTCCGGCGTTCCCTTACCCGTGTACAAATCGAAGAAGGTCACGTCCTTCAAGTACTTTCCAGAAACCTCGTTGATGGTGTCCAACACTTCTTGGTTCGTCAGCGTGGCGTCGACCAAGATAGCCAAGTCACGCGTGATTTGTGGATAACGGGAAATTGGTTGGTAAGCGTTGTCCTTGTCCGCAAGGGAAATAATGCTTTCCAGGTTCAATTCAAAGGCGAAGATGGCTGGCAACTTCTGCTTTGAAACGAATTCAGGGTGAACTTGTCCAACGTATCCGAGGTAAACGTCGCCAGTGTAGATATCAGCGGTTTGACCCGGGTGCATGTTGGGGTGTTCCTTGGCCTGCTTGAAGACCACCTTTTCGACACCGATGGCTTCGAGGTAGGCTTCAACCCGTCCCTTCATGGCGAAGAAGTCGACGTCACGCGTCTTTTGTTCGCCCTGCCAAGTAGATTCCGCGATGGGACCAACCAAAACGGCAGCCAAGTGTTCTTCTTCGATTGGTTGAACGGCGG
Organism: Fructobacillus apis; assembly: GCF_023893635.1. GTDB lineage: Bacteria > Bacillota > Bacilli > Lactobacillales > Lactobacillaceae > Fructobacillus > Fructobacillus apis. The sequence continues at coordinate 37,349 of NZ_JAMWYK010000002.1, forward strand.
CGTTGTCGTTCAAGAAGACGCGGCCTTGTTCGTACAAGGCGATGTCCTTTACGGAACGGGCCACGTTGTAGGCCACGTCGTCAATCAAACCTGAAATCAAGTTTTGACGGGCCGTCGTCTTGTCGGATGACATTGGGTAGTCCAAGGCCAAGACACCGTGGTCGGCACCGATGTTAAAGGCCGTTGCCTTTTCCGGTGACATCAAAGCGTATGAGATGGCCTGGTTGAAGCCGAGGCCTTCCCAAATCTTACGGGAAGCGCGAATCTTCTTTTGGCGTGGCGTCAAATCACCAGCCGTTGACTGACCGTCGATCAAGGCCGTTGGCAAGTTGTCGTAGCCGTAGAGGCGACCAACTTCTTCGACCAAGTCGGCTGGAATCGTCAAGTCGGTGCGACGTCCTGGAATCGTGACCGTCAAAGCCCCCTTGTCGTTTTGCACGTCAAGATTCAACTTTTCGAGCAATTCAACAACCGTGGCGTCGGACAAGTCCGTTCCGAGCACCTTGTTTATGCGGGCAACGGTGATGTTGATGACCGTTGATTCGATGTTCTTGAAGCCGGCCTTAGCCAAGCCAGCCACGGAACCGTTGGCGTCTTCTGCCACTTCGTTTGAGGCAAGGGCCAAGGCGTTTTGCGTGTTTTGCAAATCGATTCCACGTTCGAGACGGAAGGATGATTCGGAGCGCAAACCGTGACGGCGAGCGGCTTGACGAATCAAGCTTGGGTTGTACTGACCGGCGGCCAGCACCACGTTCTTCGTGTCGTTTGAAACGGCAAAGGTTGGGTCCATGGCGATACCGGCAAGGGCAATCACCTTATCAGCAGATGCCAAGACGATGTCTTGTCCGGCACGCAAAGCGATGGCGTCTTCGCCATCCCCTTGTCCGAGGACCTCGCCTTCTTGGGCCAAGCGCACAACAAGCTTTGCTTCGGGCAACTTATCGAAGTCAAAGGCGGCAAGTGGTTGACCGGTCGCAAGCAACCAGTAGTGAACGGCGTCCATCACGTTGTTCTTTGGCTTGATACCAGAAGTCCAAAGACGGCGTTGTACGGGAAGTGAGGCGGCTGTGACTTTGACATCTTCTACCAATGACAAGGCAAGACCAGAAGCCAAGGTGTCGGCCGTGATTTCTGCGGCAATCTTATCCGTTTCGGGCAAAGCCGCGGCCTTTTCTTCAAAGGCTGCTTCGTTGACCTTTTGTCCCGTCATGGCGGCCATTTCGTAGGCCATTCCGCGGAGTGACAAGAGGTCGGCACGGTTTGGCGTCAAATCCGTGTCAATCATGGCGTCCTTCAAGCCGAGGACTTCAAGGGCGTCATCCCCTGGCTTCACGCCAGAGTTTGCGTTGAAGACGTAGATCCCGTCTTCGATTGGTTGTGGGCAGACGGCGTCTGGCAAACCGATTTCTTGGAGGGCGGAAAGCATGCCGTAGGAAACTTCGCCACGGAGCTTGGCCTTCTTAATCTTCACCAGTTCACCGCTTTCGCGGTCCACAATCTTTGAGCCAACCGTGGCCAAGATGACCAATTGCCCTTCGGCAACGTTGGGCGCACCCGTCACGATTTGGATGCTTTCTTGTCCGTCGAAGACCTGCGTGATGTGGAGGTGGTCAGAATCTTGGTGATCCTTCACTTCGTCCACGCGAACCACGACCAAGCCGGATTGCTTGGCAGCGGCTTGACCGACTTCTTCCACTTCGACGGCCGTCAATTCAATCTGTTGGGCCAGGTCCAAGACCGCTTGTTCATCAACAGGCAAGCCTGGCGTCAAATAGTCGTTTAACCAATTTAAATTCGTCTTCATGATTAGATTCCTCGCTCGTTAAACTGGTCCAAGAAACGTACGTCGTTCAAGTAGAACTGACGAATGTCTTCGACACCGTACTTCAACATGGCAAAACGGTCTGGTCCCAAACCAAAGGCAAAGGCCGTGTATTCTTCGGGATCAACACCGTCCATCTTCAAAACGTTCGGGTGGGTCATGCCGGCACCGAGCACTTCAATCCACTTGATATCTTCGGGCTTCGTGTCAGGCGTGACTTCGTCCCATGAAACATCCACTTCGACGGATGGTTCCGTAAATGGGAAGTAAGAAGGACGCAAGCGAATTTGGTGCTTTTCACCGAAGAGTTCCTGCATGATGGAAAGGAGCGTTCCCTTCAAATCCGCCATGGTGATGTTCTTACCAACGACCAACCCTTCCACTTGGTGGAACTGGTGGGAGTGCGTCGCATCATCCGTGTCACGACGGTAAACCTTACCGGGCGCGATCATCTTCAACGGCCCCTTTGAGAAGTCGTGCTTTTCAAGCACACGGGATTGAACCGGTGAGGTCTGGGTACGAAGCAAAATCTCAGGCGTGATGTAGAACGTGTCCTGCATGTCACGGGCTGGGTGATCCTTTGGCAAGTTTTCACGTTCGAAGTTGTATTCATCCGTTTCAACTTCGGGTGAGTCTGTTGGATCATCGATGATTTGGTAACCAAGCCCCAGGAAGTGGGCTTCGATTTCATCCATGATTTGTTGCAAAACGTGGGCGGAACCAAGCTTTGGCTTAGCACCTGGCAGGGTCACGTCGAGCGTTTCGGCAGCCAGCTTTTCTTCCAAAGCCTTGGCTTCTTGTTCGGCCTTCTTTTCTTCAATCTTTTCTTGGATGGCCGTGCGGACTTGGTTTCCCACTTGTCCGACTTCCTTCTTTTCGTCCACGGACAAGTCCTTCATGGACTTCAAAACGCCCGTGATCTTTCCCTTCTTTCCGAGAAAGGCCACGCGAACGGCTTCGACGTCCACGTCAGGTGAAGCAAGTTCAGCTTCCGCTTCCTTCAAAAATCCCTTTAATTCTTCTGCTAATGTCATGTTTTTCCCTCTTTATCCAAATAAAAAAGTCCCTCTTCATCAATCGATGAAAAGGGACGAAAACGATGCCGCGGTACCACCCAGATTCTAGCTGTTGCTAGCTCCTCTAAGCCGGTATCGGTGGCCACCGTTGACGGTTAAATCAAAGTCTCCAGACTGAAATTCGAATCGTGCCACAGACGGGCTCTCACTTTCCCCGCTCGCTGAGCTGTTTTCCGATTCTACTAGGTCCTTCATTGCTTCCTTAAGTATAGCAGAGATTTTTATAAGAAACTAGAGACTAAAAAGTCAGGACCGCCCCTGACTGATTATTTTGATTTTCGATCTTTAAAGAACCAAACGATTCCGTTTCCGATGGCCACGAAGGCGGTCAAGAAAAAGAAGTGACCGATTTCTTCAGGTAGGTTGGCACCCTTCACGAAAACCAAACGGACGACAGACCAGATGAAAGTCATGATGGCCACGAGAATGATAACGTAAACTCGTTGGTGCTGATCGATGAAGTTGGATATGCGTTCGCGCATGACTGTCTCCTTTTTATATCAGATGATAACTTAGAACCATCATATCATATTTTTTCTGCCCGCTATCCAAAGGAAAAAAGCTCAGCCAAACGGCTGAGCTTTTCTTTCATTTTAATTCACTTGGTTGATGGCACCCTTACCTGACAAGACGGACAAAATGTCGTCCGCAGCTGTCGAAGCAATGGAAGTAAAGGCTTCAATCGAACCACCTGCCACGTGTGGCAGGACATAAGTGTTTTCCAAGGCCAACAGTTCGTTTTCTGGACTGATTGGTTCGGATTCCACAACGTCCAATCCGGCAGCGGCAATCTTGCCGGCCTTCAAGGCGTCAATCAAGGCTGCTTCGTCAACAACCGGTCCACGACCAACGTTGACCAAGACCGCTGATTCCTTCATCTTGTCGAAGGCAGCGGCATCAATCATCTTGGTTGTCGCAGGAGTGGCTGGCAGTGTTGAGACAACGTAGTCAGCCTTTTCGAAGATTTCATCCAATGAAGCCATGCGACCGTTTGGCACGTCCTTGTCATGACGGGCGTAGGCCAACACTTCGACACCAAAGCCGGAAAGCAATTGCGCAACCGTCTTTCCAATGTGTCCGAAGCCGAGGATTCCAACTGTCTTCTTTGACACTTGGATGCCGCGGTGGGTCATGGCGTAGGCTTGGGCCTTCTTATCGGTGATGCCGCGCTTGTCGGTATCAAAGAGGCGACCCGCCATCATCATCAAGGTCACAGCGGTTTCGGCCACGGCAGTGGCGTTGGCACCCGGGGTGTTGGCGACCACGATGTTGCGTTCCTTGGCCGCTTCCAAATCGACGTTGTCATAGCCAACACCATGGCGGGCAATGACCTTCAAGTTAGGGAAACGATCCATGATTTCCCCAGTGATTGGGTACATCATCAAGAGAATGCCGACGACGTTTTCGTCAGCGGCAAAGTCATCGTCAGAGGCCTGGTCGTTTGATTCGACCTGGTAGCCCGCCTCCTTCAACTTTGAAATGGCGACGTCGCTAATGCCGTTAAATACTAATACTTTTTCAGCCATAATGCCCTCCTAAATGTTCAATTCTGTTTTAACGCAAAATCCTTATTTTTTCAAAAGCGCTTCAAGCTGGTTCAAGCGGTCTTCAAAGACGGCAAAGGCGGAATCAAGGTATTCACCCTGCGTCATATCGACACCGGCCGTCTTCATGACGTCCAACGGTGCGGCGGATGATCCAGCCTTCAAGTAGTTCTTGTAGGCTTCCGCGTGGTTGTCTTCCAAAATCTTCTTGGCCAACGTCGTGGCAGCGGCTTCACCCGTTGCGTACTGGTAAACGTAGAAGTTGTAGTAGAAGTGCGGAATGCGCGTCCATTCGTAAGCGATTTGTGGATCAGCGACAACGTCTGGTCCGTAGAACTTTTGGTTCAACTTACCGTAGAAGTCCGCCATGGCGTCCGCCGTCAATGGTTGACCAGCGGCGTCTTGTTCGTGAATCCAAGCTTCAAATTCGGCGAACTGCGTTTGACGGAAAATCGTTCCCTTGAAGCCGTCCAAGTACTGGTTCAAGACGAAGGCCTTCACCTTGTCGTCATCCGTTTGCTTCAACAAGTAGTCCGTCAGCAAGGCTTCGTTTGTCGTTGAGGCAATTTCAGCCAAGAAGATTGGGTAATCACCATAGTGGTATGGCTGGTTGTGGCGCGTCATGTAAGAGTGCACCGTGTGCCCCATTTCGTGAACCAACGTGTAGACGTTGTCCAACGTATCCTGCCAGTTCAGCAAGATGTACGGGTTGGTGTCGTATGCACCACCGGAATAAGCACCGGAACGCTTCCCCTTGTTTTCAACAACGTCGATCCAACGTTCGTTGAAGGCCTTCTTCACGACGTCCAAGTAGTCTTCACCAAGCGGTGCCAAGGCTGCCAAGGCGATTTCCTTTGCCTTTTCATACGTGACGGGAAAGTCAACATCGTCCACGAGTGAAACGTAGAGGTCGTAGTTGTGCAAGTCCTCCACCCCAAGTACCTGCTTACGCAAAGCAACGTAACGGTGGAAAAGTGGCAGGTTTTGGTCCACTTTTGCCGCCAAGGTCTTGTAAACGGAAACTGGGATTTGGTTGCTCGTCACGGCCGCTTCTTGGGCAGATTGGTAGTTTCGAATCTTAGCCAAGAAGTTGTGCTTCTTCACTGTCGCTGAAAGCGTTGAAGCAAAGGTGTTTTGCAAGGCCATGTAGGCGTCGTACAATGACGTTAAGGCCTCTTCACGCTGACGAACATCCTTTGAACGAAGCATGATTGAGTAGAGTCCGTTCGTCAATTCTTGAATCTGACCGTCTTCTGTCATGACATCCCCAAAGTCGATGTCCGCGTTATCCAAGACGGAGAAAGTTTGCGCAGAAGCAGACATCACAGTTGATGCACCGGCCAAAAGCGCTTCTTGTTCAGCTGGGAGGGTGTGGGGCTTTTCTGCCAAGAGAACGTCGAAGAAGTGCTGGTACGGCTTCAAGCCATCCGTCTTCAAGTAGTCGTTCAACTTGTCGTCGTCCATGGCCAACACTTCCGGTTGGAAGAAGGCCGTGGCAGCAGAAAGTTGCGCCATCAAATCTTGAACTTGGGCGTTCATCCCCGCGTACGTTGAGTTGGCCGTGTCTTGGTCAAACTTCTGGTGCGCGTAAACGAACAACTTTTCAAAGGTCCGTTCGATGTGAAGGTCAGCTTCTAACCCGGCCAACAAAGTTTCGGCTGAGTCAGCCAAGTGACCCTTGTACTTTTCGAGTTCAGGCAATTCCTTTTGAATCTGGTCAAAGGCTTTTTGATAAGCTTCGTCACTTTCAAAAACGCTGCTCAAGTCCCAGGTCAATTCTGCTGGCACTTCTTCTCTTGTGATTTGTCCCATAAAAAACACCCCTTTTTAATCTTTTACTCATTTTAACATAGAATCACCGTCAACCAAGTACTTTGGCGAACTTAATAAATGAATTTCATCCCCCTGGATTTTAATGTATTCCGCATCTTCCAGCTCCTTCAAATAATCCTCTAAAACTTTGTGCACGCCGGGTGCCCCCTCGTAAAAGTAACGGGCCATCCGCTTCTTTAAGTTGCTCTTGTGCCACTTCACACCCTCTAACTCCAAGAGCAAAAGGACAATCAACCGGTACTGCCAGTTTGGAACCGTTAGGCCAAAGGCAAAGCCAGTCAACGTGCAGTCCGGTATCTGGTCCACACGGTGGCCGTTGTTGTATAAATAACTGACCAGGTCAGGATTGATTTGACGGCGCGCCATCATCAACGAAAGCTTGGTACGCTGACGTTTTATATCTAACACACGTGCCGACCACTGGTTCTCCCGCTCTTGGAAAACGCGAATCCAAGCCGCCGGACCACCTTGTTTTAAATACAGCGGATCGGACAGCTGCTTCTTCTCAGACCGTCTTTTCTTAAAGTCCGGTCGGACGAAGTTCGATTCCACCATAAATAAGCGTTGTTCCGGTAGGAAATACCAGACCTTTCCAGCTAAGACAAAGCGGCAGATGGTTCCCGTTGACAGGTGCTTTTTATAATAGTCGGGACCTAGAATCCACCAAACTTTGAGCCCGATGCTCTCATAGCCAGCATTTCGTCTTGCTAAGGCCTTCTTTGAAATTGGCGAGCACTGGTATTCGATGGCGACCTGGTTGCCCGGTCGGCCTACGAGTAAGTCTGGTCGTTGGTCAATCTGTGAGAGCACCGGTCCTACCAGAACCGGCACCCGGCCATCGAAGTATTTAAAGAGCGCCAACTTACCAGCCAAGTGCTCGGGTGATTCACCCTCTGAAAAGCGGGCACAGCCATCCTTTACCACGTGGGCGAAGTGGGCCACCTTCTCTTCCCCGTGCTTTAACCGAACCGGTCCAAAGCAACCCGGGCAGAGGTAAATCTGATTCTTCTTGGCGTTTTCAGCCAAACAATATTCTTTTGTAATCGTACATGCTATCAACATAGAAAAAAACACTCCTATCTTCCTGTCACTGAATGACACGATAGGAGCGTTTTTTTATCACTTAAATATGCAATTTTTTAGTAAAAAATCTTGATTCAAGTTCTTACTTTGCATCCTTCTTTGCCTTTGAAAGCACAAATCCAGTTGCCGCAACGGCCAACATCCAGATGCTTGAAAGCGCTTGGCTAGCAGCTTCCTTGGCGGTTTCTGGTTGGGCGTGCTTTACTTCTTCTTGTGGTGCAACAGGAGCAGCTGGTGCGACAGGAGCAACTGGTTGAGCAGGCTTTGGCTTCTCAACGTGGGCACGGTGAACGTGGCTGATGGCAGCAACCCCAATCTTTTGAGCCATGATGATGCCGTCGGCATCTGTTGCTGCTTCAATGTTGTCCTTTGCGCGACGAGCAGCTTCTTCAGCATCGTGCTTTTGTTCAGCCTTTTCATCGTCGTCCAAAGTCGAGTCCGCATCGATTTCAGCCTTCATCTTATCCAAGGCTTCGTCGATTGAACCGTTACCAGCAACACGTTGTGCTGGAAGCGGATCCTTGGCATGCTGGTGGGCGCCAAAGATTTCAGGCAAATCCTTCTTTTCAGCATCTTCAATACCTTGGGCGTTAGTTGCCTTCTCGATGTCGTCGTCAGCCTGCTTAGCAGCATCAGCAGCGTCTTGCTTTTGCTTATTCTTTTCTTCAGTGGTCAACGTAGGGTCACCATCAATAGCAGCCTTCGTCTTATCCAAAGCATCCTTTACTGCAGCGTGCGCAGCCAACTTTTGAGCTGGGACGTCATCCTTGTTCACTTCGTGCTTAACGTGAATAGCCGGAATATCTTCCTTTTGGTGGTTAGCCAATTCGTCAGCTGATTCTGAATGATGGTCAATGTTGTCGATAGCCTTTTTAGCCTCATCATCCACGGCATTCTTTTGACTTGTCTTCGCCGTTGTGTCTAACGTTGGGTCAGCATCAATGGCCGCGTTGGCCTTTGCACGAGCATCTTCGACAGCAGCACGTGCAGCCTGCTTTTGAGCATCCAAGTCACTCGTCACGTGCTTACCGTAGACAGCTGGAACGGCTGCTTTTTGCTTGTTTTTAATCGTTTCGGCGGCGTTTTCTTCTCCATCGCCGACTTGATCAATTGCTTGGATGGCATCATTAGCTTCCCGATCAGCCTCACCCGTTTGCGCGTCCTTTTCAGATTGCGTCAGGTTTGAATCAGCATCAATGGCCGCCTTGGTTTGCTTCCGCGCATCGTCAATGGCTGCTTTCGCCGCGTTCTTTTGACCTTGAACATCAGTCTTGGCCTGTTGATGTTGGTTCAACACGTCATTCACTCCGGACTGTTGTGCATCGCGGATTTGGTCAGCAGCGTTCGAATCAGCAGCATTCACATTACCAATTTTTTCCTTGGCCTTATCGCGTTCTTCTCCAGCCTTTCGAATTTGATCCTGCTTTTCAGCATCCGTCAAACTTGGGTCAGCTTCGATTGCGGCCTTTGTCTTGTCAAAGGCTTCGTCGAGGGCCTTCTTGGCGGCGTCCTTTTGATCATCAATACTTGCACCCATCGTGTGGGCCTTCTTGACATTGTCAACACCACGTTGCTGGTTATCAATCACGCTCTTGGCATCTTCAGCCTCATCAATGGCATCAAAGGCGTTTTCTGCCGCTGCTTCGGCCTTTGAAATTTGTTCCGCCTTCGCATCATCACTGAGGGATCCATCATTGTTAATCGCATTCTTGGTGTCGTCCAAGGCCTGTTGAACAGCGGCCTTGGCTGCGGTCTTTTGACCTGGCAAGTTTGGATTGTGCTCCTGGTGTTCCTTATAAATATCAGGCACACCCTTGTTCTGAGCATCTAACACATCGTCGGCAGTATCAGCGGCGTCAATTTTCTTTTCGACTTCGTCTTCCTTTGCCGCAGCGTTTTTCTTTTGGTCATCTTTTTCGTCCGGCGTCAACGTTGGGTCTGCATCGATGGCGGCGTTGGTGTCTTCCAGCGCCTTCTTTGCAGCCGCCTTTGCTGATGACTTCTGAGCTCCAAGATCAGCAGACTTGTGCTGGTCATGAATGTCCTTAGCACCGTCGTTTTGCTTGTTCACAATCTTTTGAGCAGCATCAGGGTCAGTGTCAGAAATCTTGTCAATTTCATCCTTGGCATTCTTAGCAGCCGCACGAGCGTTTTTCTTTTGCTCGTCCTTTTGATCAGGCGTCAACGTTGGATCGTTATCGATGGCCGCTTCCGTGTTCTTCAACGCTTCGTCGATGGCGGCCTTTGCAGCTGACTTTTGCGCTGGAACAGGCGTCGTGTTCACCACGTGCTTGGAATCGATGTCCTTCACGCCATCAGTTTGCGCCTTCAAGATATCAGTAACATTATCTTTTGAATCCACATTCTTTTCAGCAGCAGTTTCCGCCTTTTCAGCATCTTCTTTTTGCTGCTTCTTGGCGTCATCAGTCAACGTCGGATCCGCATCAATCGCTGCCTTTGTGTTCTTCAACGCTTCCTTCAAAGCAGCCTTAGCCGCGCTTTGGTGAGCCGGAATTCCGTTCTTATCTGCCTTGTGGGCGTCAAAAATCTTTGGTACAGAATCCTTTTGAGCGGCCGTTACGGCATCGGAATCCTTGGCATCGTCGATGGCTTTGTTGGCATCGTCGATGGCTTTGTTGGCATCGTCCGCTGCATCCTTCGCAGCCTTCTTTTGATCGTTCTTCTGATCTGGCGTAAGCGTTGGATCATCATCAATCAACTTGTTCGTTGCATCCAAAGCTTTCTTAACGGCATCCTTTGCAGCATTCTTTTGACCATCCAAGTCAAGACTGTAAGGAACGTGAGAAGCCTTAACGTCTTCTTCACCCTTCTTTTGGGCCTTGTTGATGTCATCAACCGTATCAACCTTGTTGATGTTTTCCTTGGCCTTGTCAGCCTTTTGTTGAGCGGCCTTCTTCTGAGCATCCTTGTCAGCCTGTGGCAAAGCATTGTCATTGTTGATGGCGTCTTCGGTTTCCTTCAGGGCCTTGTCGATAGCATCTCGAGCTGTCTTCTTTGCACTGTCGATGTCGACACCAGCAATCTTCTTATAACCATCCGTAAATGATTGCGCGTTTCCTGAGTTTGCTGGCACTTCTGGCGTGTTGGTCTTTGCGCCACCATTCTTAGCAGCCTTGTAACCTTCTTTATAAGAATCATACGATGCCTTATAGTTTTCATCGTTAACGTAGAGATCCTTTTCCCGGTTATCATCAGTGTTCGTTTCAAGGTCTTTTTGGGCGTCCTCCTTGGCCTTTTTAACGTTAGCGTTATCAATTGTGTTGATGTCGAAGCTGTCACCCTTGAAGTCAAGTTTGTCGCCATCAGCGTTAATGGCTTGGGCCTTCGTCGTATCCTTGTCCTTAGTAACGTCCTTGACGATTACTGAAGTAGAAACAGAATAGTTTGCACGAACTCCAATGTTTTCGCTCTTATAGTTTTCTGGCAAATCCATTTCGAAGCGCAGCGCTTGACCCTTGTATCCTGCAGGAATCTTAACGGCTACCATGTACTTCGTGTCATCGTTAGGGTTGTTGCTCTTTACAGAACCGTCAACCGCAGTCATCTTGTTAATGTCAGTATCTGATCCAGTTGATAATTGAATGTAAACTGTATCCCCTGCTTCAGGAGTGTAGTTCTGGACAGACAAGTATCCAGAAACCTTCTTCTTATCCTTATCGAGGTTAAGTGGTGAAGTGAACTTAGTCGTTGCTGAATCAGCAATCTTCAAATACTGGTTAACGTCTGATTTGTCGGTCTTCTTCTTGTTCTTATCGATCAAAGTCCACTTGCCGTTTTGCCAACGAATCGTGTAGGCGTACTCAGAAAAGTCGTGGCTTGGATCGTCCGTTGCGCGGACAGAAGAACCAGAAATTTGGTTAGAGGCTAGCTTACTAGAGTTGTTAGTGTTGTCTTTCAAATCAAAGACAACACCTTCCTTACCAGGGTTAACGATAGCCATTTGACCGTTTAGCAGAACAACGTTTCCTGACCCATCAGCGGAAAGGTTAACCGTTCCTTGGTCTAGGATGTTGATTTTACCACCATCGTTACGTAGGATTCCATTCGTAGCAGCCCGATTCCCAAGGTTTTTAACGATGATGTTTAATCGTCCACCATTCTTAACATAGATCTTTGAACCACCAGCTGCATATACCAATGTATTGCTAGCTGCACTTGGGCCGTCAACCAAGACGTTGATTTCACCACCATTGACCTCGACCGTTCCGCCAGACAGGTAAATACCGTTAGCTGTTTCATAGGAATGAGCAGTAGAAGCTTCCGGCACAATCGTCAAAGAAGCGTTGTTTTGAAGCTTTAACGTACCGCCGGCGTTAGCAACTCCCCAGCTCGAGCTTCCCATCACATCTTGCCCACCATTTCCACGAGGAACCAGCGTCACGACAGAACTATCTCCCATTAGGAAATTTCCACCGCTCTTCATCTTGATAACAGTGTTTCCGACACCATTTGACTCAGTTGTTCCAAAATAAGAAGTTCCCGGTTGAACCGTCAAGTTCGAAATTTCCAGGTTTTCCTGATTTCCATTCGATCCTTGAGTTGCGACGTTGTTTGAGAACGGCGTTGTGTATTTTCCAATACTAAACACGTTGATGTTTCCGGAGAAATCAACGTTCGTACCAGCTGATGAAAGCAACTGAGAACCTGTGTAATTGACATTTGAGTAGTATGCATTACCACCTTGAAGACAGAACGGTCCATAGTAGTTCGTACCTGCCAACAACTGGAAGTTTTTAATCATCAAATTCTGGGAGCTACCAGACCCAATCGTATAACTAACACCGTGGAGGTCCATCATGTGGTTCTGCCCATCAATTGTCAGCCGATCAAGTGATCCAGTAACACTTACACGAGGTGTTCCATTAGCCCTATTTCCAAAGTCAATGTCGTTAGTCAAGTTAATGGCTGTTCGATTCTTTTGAATCTGACCACCAGTTGGGATGGTGTGTCCGTCTCCTGTAAAGGCCGTGTTAAATTGGTCCGCATTGGCAACAAAGACCGTACCATCGTTAAAGCGCTTTACAACGTCGTTGTATCCAGCTAAATAAGCGGCTGTGTACTTATCATCGCTTAACAACTGCAACGTTCCTGGGTTCTTCAAATCCTTGTCGTTGTTCCACTGCGCTGCCATGGCCGCTTGTGCACCCAAGTAGGCTTGTGAGTAGGCGTCGTTCTTGTCGTTGGAGATGTTAACAATTGCCTTATCAGCCGTGTTGTGACCGTTAAAACGACCAGATTCAGCATCAGCAATCCCTTGTTTGATGATGTAGGAATTGAAGAAATCAGCATCTTCACTCTTCTTAGAAGAGTTGTTGAAATCTTGTGCGTTCAACGCATCCTTGTCCGTTCCGTGAACAGAAACGTTCTTGTCATTGATGAACTTAGCCTTAAGCTTTGCTTCATAGTCATCAGCTTCTTGCTTGGACTGTGCGACGTTGTTCTTATCCGTTGCCTTAAATGACGTATAGTCTTCCGTTGACGTTCCGTAACCGTTGATCTTAGCGTTGTATTCCGCACTGAAATCTTTCAAGATGTTCCAGTACTTCAAGTAGTCATCTGAAGGGTTTGACTTCAGAGGACGTCCTGACAAGAAGTCATCGACCACTTCGTCAATCAATTTTTGCTTAGCTTCTTCGGGACTGACTTGGTTGTTATTACCGTTGTTTTGATCCCTATCGCCTGCTGGATTGCTGTTTTCTTCAAGTGCCCCACGCAATTCCAAACCTTCTGTTTCGGTCTGTGTATCTGTCGTTTGCGTTTGATCAGTGCTTTTCGTTTTGTCAGTATTTTGAGTTGAAACAACTTCAGTGTTGTTGTTTACTTCGTCGGCTGACACCGTCGTTGTCGTCAATGCCGCAGCCCCTACAAAGGCGAACAAAGCGGTCGAAGCAACGACCCATTGCTTCTTCACTTTCTTAAGTTTCTTGCGTTCGCCGACTTTTTGATGATCTTGATACATCTGTTTATTCCTTCTTTCGTTAAATAAAGGAAACAGCCCACTTTGGACATAGGTTGTAACCATACCTATCCAACATAACAAAGTTCAATGAATACGCCGTTACATCAGTCTTTCAGACCAAAACAAAAATGTTTCAGTACATTACAAACTCTTAGAATCATTAAAAAACGCGCAAAAAAACACCCCTACAAAATCCGTAGGGGTGTTCCTTTTTCGCTATTTAACAAAGCGAAGTTTCGTTACGTCTTCTCCAACAGCTTGGGGTCAACGTCTCGAATTAAAACGATTACTTTTCATCGTTTTTCTTGTTACGTCCAAACAACATAAGTCCAGCGGCAGAAAGTGCCAACAATGCAGCAGCCCATGGGCTTTGTACATCTTCTTTTCCAGTTGCAGGAAGTTCAATGTTCTTGCGCTTTCCATCAACAGCAGTTGCCGTTTCAGTTACCGCAACACCATTGTGTAACTTGTGTGCGTCTTCAATTGACTTGATACCGCTTGCGATTGCCAACTTCAAATCATCAGCGTTCTTCGCAGCATCAACCATCTTGATTGCTTGTTCAGCAGCCAATTCAGCGGCGGCTTTTTGATCTGCCTTTTCAGCATCTGTCAAAGTCGTGTCCGCATCAATTTCAGCCTTCACACGGTTCAAAGCATCTTGGATAGCTTCATGAGCAGCCTTCTTGTCTCCAGACAAGTCAGCTGGTTGATGAGCATCTTCGATGGCCTTGACACCTTCAGTTTGCGCCTTGTCCAAGTCATCTTGGTTCTTAGCAGCAGTGATGTCGGCGTTTGCCTTTTCAGCAGCCTTTTCAGCATCTGCTGTCTGGGCTTCCTTCTGCTTTGGCGTCAACGATTCGTCAGCAGCAATTGCCTTCTTCGTATCAGCCAACGCCTTCTTAACAGCGTCATAAGCACCTTGCTTATCAGTGGTCAAGTCAACAGCCTTGTGCGTGTTTTCGGCAGTCTTTACACCTTCAGATTCAGACTTCTTCAAGTCGTCTTGGTTCTTCGAGTTATCGATATCAGCGTTTGCCTTATCGGCTGCCTTTTCAGCGGCTGCAGTTTGATCTGCCTTCTGCTTTGGCGTCAATGATTCATCAGCTTCGATAGCCTTCTTGGCCTTATCCAAGGCCTTCTTAACATCATCGTGAGCGGCTTGCTTGTCGCCAGACAAGTCAATTGACTGGTGAGTATCAGAAGTTGCCTTCGCACCTTCGCTTTGGGCCTTGTTCAAGTCATCTTGGTTCTTTGAATCGTCGATGTCCTTGTTAGCCTTGTCAGCTGCCTTATCAGCAGCTTCCTTTTCGGCCTTCTTTTGGTCTGGCGTCAAAGATTCGTCGTTATCGATGTCCGTCTTCGCCTTATCCAAAGCATCCTTCACAGCATCGTGAGCAGCCTTCTTGTCCCCAGACAAGTCAACTGATTGGTGCGTGTCGGCAGTTGCCTTCGTACCTTCACTTTGTGCCTTGTTCAAGTCGTCTTGGTTCTTTGAATCGTCGATGTCCTTGTTAGCCTTGTCAGCTGCCTTATCAGCGGCTTCCTTTTCGGCCTTCTTTTGGTCAGGTGTCAATGATTCATCATCTTCGATCGCCTTTTTAGCTTCATCAAGAGCCTTCTTCACGTCATCGTGTGCTGACTGCTTGTCACCACTCAAGTCGACTGACTTGTGCGTGTCGGCAGTTGCCTTCGTTCCTTCACTTTGAGCCTTGTTCAGGTCATCTTGGTTCTTGGAATTGTCGATATCCGTGTTGGCCTTTGCTGCTGCCTTTTCAGCTTCAGCAGTTTCAGCCTTCTTTTGATCAGGTGTCAATGATTCATCATCTTCGATCGCCTTCTTAGCTTCATCAAGGGCCTTCTTCACATCATCGTGAGCCGATTGCTTGTCACCAGACAAGTCAACTGACTGATGTTGCTTCTTGATATCTGTAACACCAGCCGTCTTAACCGTTGACAAGTCGTCTTGGTTCTTAGCGTTATCAACAGCCTTGATAGCGTTGTCGTATTCGGTTTGGGCGTTTTCCTTCTGCTTGTCACGCTGAGTTGGCGTCAAGGTTTCATCGTTTACGATGGCCTTGTTGGTTTCATCCAAAGCGTCCTTGAGGGCTTGCTTTGCAGCTGCCTTATCGCCAGTCAAATCAATTGACTTGTGCTCGGCTTCAATGTTCTTTGCACCGTTTGACTGAGCGGCATCCAACTGATCGTGGTTTTTAGCTGCTTCAATTGCATCATCATCATTCGTTGCAGCCTTTTCAGCAGCAGCGGTCTCATCGGACTTTTGAGTTGGCGTCAATGATTCATCGGCTTCAATTGCCTTCTTCGTTTCTTCCAATACCTTGGCAATGACTCCGTGAGCCGTCTTCTTCTTACCACTCAAGTCAACAGTCTTGTGTGTGTTTTCAACGTCCTTGACTCCATCGGTTTGAGCAGTGTTCAACTCATCGTGGTTCTTGGCATCCTTGATAGCCTTGTTAGCCTTTGTTGCTTCACCTTCGGCTTCACTAATCTGACCTGACTTTTCAGTTGGCGTCAATGAATCATCATTTTCAATTGCCTTCTTCGTTTCATCCAAAGCCTTTTGGATAGCCACGTAAGCCTTGTCCTTATCATCGTCCAAGTTGACGGACTTGTGCGTGTTATTCACGTCCTTCACACCGGCAGTCTGAGCCTTGTCCAAGTCATCTTGGTTCTTGGAATTGTCGATAGCGGCGTTTGCCTTATCAGCTGCGTCCTTAGCGGCATCCACTTCCGCCTTCTTTTCAGTTGGCGTCAATGATTCATCACCATTAATGAGGTTTGTCGTGTCTTCCAACGCCTTGTCAATTACGCCATGAGCGGTATTCTTCTTACCAGTCATATCGATGGTCTTGTGGGCGTTTTCGACATTCTTGATTCCCTCACCTTGTGCCTTGTTAAAGTCATCTTGGTTCTTGGTGTTATCAATGTTTGTGTTTGCTGTTTCAGCAGCCTTTTCAGCGGCGGCCTTTTGATCCTTCTTTTGGTCTGGCGTCAACGATTCATCAGCATCGATAGCCTTCTTCGTTTCATCCAAAGCCTTTTGAACGGCTTCATGGGCGGTATTCTTCTTACCACTCAAATCAACTGACTGGTGATCGGCGTGGATAGCTGAGACTCCATTGTTTGTTGCCTTGTTCAAGTCATCCTTGTTCGTAGCGTTATCAATGTTGGCATCTGCAGCCTGTGCATCCGTATCAACCTTGGCGTCTTGTTCAGACTTCTGCGTTGGCGTCAACGTTTCGTCAGCGTCAATCTTTGCCTTCGTTTCAGTCTTAGCCTTTTCGATGGCTGCCTTAGCGGTTGCCTGATCTCCGGCCAAGTCACCCTTAACGTGTGACTTTTCAACATCCGCAACACCATCAGTTTGAGCCTTGTTCAAGTCATCCTTGTTCGTGGTGTTATCGATAGCCTTTTCGGCATCTTCAGCTGCCTTGTTAGCTGCTGCGTCTTGCTTCTGCTTGTCATCCGTTGACAACGTTGGGTCAGCATCAATCTTTGCCTTCGTTTCAGTCTTAGCCTTTTCGATGGCGGCCTTCGCAGCGGCCTGATCGCCAGCTAAGTCACCCTTAACGTGGGACTTTTCAACGCCCGCAACACCATCAGTTTGGGCCTTGTTCAAGTCATCCTTGTTCGTGATGTTATCGATAGCCTTTTCAGCATCTTCAGCGGCCTGATCGGCTGCTGCGTTTTGCTTGTTTCGAGCATCTTCATCCAATGATGGATCGTTCTTGATGCCATCCTTGGTTTCAGTCTTAGCCTTTTCGATGGCGGCCTTTGCAGCGGCCTGATCGCCAGCTAAGTCACCCTTAACGTGGGACTTTTCAACATCTGCTACACCATCAGCTTGGGCTTTGTTCAAGCCATCCTTGTTCGTGGTGTTATCGATAGCCTTTTCAGCATCTTCAGCGGCCTTATCGGCTGCTGCGTTTTGCTTGTTTCGAGCATCTTCATCCAATGATGAATCGTTCTTGATGCCATCCTTGGTTTCAGTCTTAGCCTTTTCGATGGCGGCCTTTGCAGCGGCCTGATCGCCAGCTAAGTCACCCTTAACGTGGGCATTGTCAACGTCAGCAACTCCGCTCTTCTGAGCTTTGTCCAAGTCCGTCTTGTTCGTAGCGTCATCGACTGCCTTTTCAGCATCCGTAGCTGCCTTGTCAGCGGCTGCATTTTGCTTGTCACGAGCATCTTGATCCAAGGTTGGGTCATTGTTGATGTCGTTCTTTGTTTGTTCCTTAGCCTTTTCAATGGCTGCCTTAGCGGCAGTCTTTCCACCAGCCAAGTCACCAGGTTGGTGAGCATTTTGCACATCAGTCACACCATCAGTCTGAGCCTTGTTCAAGTCATCCTTGTTCGTGGTGTTATCGATAGCCTTTTCAGCATCTTCAGCGGCCTTATCGGCTGCTGCGTTTTGCTTGTTTCGAGCATCTTCATCCAATGATGGATCGTTCTTGATGGCATCCTTGTTCGTGATGTTATCGATAGCCTTTTCAGCATCTTCAGCGGCCTTATCGGCTGCTGCGTTTTGCTTGTTTCGAGCATCTTCATCCAATGATGGATCGTTCTTGATGCCATCCTTGTTCGTGGTGTTATCGATAGCCTTTTCAGCATCTTCAGCGGCCTTATCGGCTGCTGCGTTTTGCTTGTTTCGAGCATCTTCATCCAATGATGGATCGTTCTTGATGGCATCCTTGTTCGTGATGTTATCGATAGCCTTTTCAGCATCTTCAGCGGCCTTATCGGCTGCTGCGTTTTGCTTGTTTCGAGCATCTTCATCCAATGATGGATCGTTCTTGATGCCATCCTTGGTTTCAGTCTTAGCCTTTTCGATGGCGGCCTTCGCAGCGGCCTGATCGCCAGCTAAGTCACCCTTAACGTGGGACTTTTCAACGCCCGCAACACCATCAGTTTGGGCCTTGTTCAAGCCATCCTTGGTTTCAGTCTTAGCCTTTTCGATGGCGGCCTTTGCAGCGGCCTGATCGCCAGCTAAGTTTCCTGGCTTGTGTTCAGCTTCAATTGCTTGCACACCAGCTGTTTGAGCAGCGTCAAAAGCAGCCTTGTCAGCCGCATTGTCCAAGTTATCATTGGCAGTCTTAGCATCTGCTTCAGCGTTTGCAACCTGAGTCTTCTTGTCATCACCTGACAATGAGTTATCTGCTTCAATGGCTGCCTTCGTGTCAGCCAACGCCTTGTCAATTGCAGCATGTGACTTGTACTCCGCCTTGATGTTGTCAACACCAGCAGAAAGAGCCTTCTTAATATCGTCCAACGTTTGGGCGTTATCAATAGCAACGTCAGCACGGTTAGCCTGATCACCAGCCTTAGCCGTTTGTTGAGGCTTTTGCTTGTCATCAGACAATGAAGAGTCACCAGCAATATTAGCATCAGTCTGCTTCAACGCTTCCTTGATGGCATCGTGAGCTTCTTTCTTCGCCTTCTTAATAGCTTCCGCTACGAACTTGTTATAACCATCGTCATAACCATTCGCGTAGGCATCAGCGTTTCCAGTTCCAGCAGGAACTTCTGGATCAGGTGTTTGTCCCCCATCCTTTTCAGCATCGTGGTAACCAGCCTTGTATGAATCGTAAGCATCGTGATAACTAGGGTTGTTATCATAAAGATCTTGGTTCTTATTGACATCAGCACCCTGATCGATATCGTTTGATGCATCCTTCTTGGCCTTTTCAACCATGCTGGTATCAATGGTATCGATTTGGTAAGAATCACCCTTCAGGTCAATCTTTTTTGACGTATCAGGATCAGCCTTAATCGCTTGAATGTTCGTCGTATCGACGTTGTTCTTCACGTCCTTTGTGATGTTCGTACTTGAAACTGAGTAGACAGCACGAATACCAACGTTTTCGTTCTTGTACTTAGCAGGCAACACTAGGTCGTAACGCAATGCTTGACCATGGTAGTTAGCCGGAATATCAACAACGGCGTAGTACTTGCTGTCATCGACGGAACTATCGCTAGAAATCGTTCCATCAGCTAAGGTCATTCCGTCAAAATTAGTACCGCTTCCGGTAGCCAACTGCAAGTAAACCTTGTCACCAGTTCCAGGCTTGTAGTTCTTAACAACCAGTGAACCAGTGGCGTGCTTTTGTCCCTGAGCATCAGTCGTAATGCTAATTGGTGAAGTAAACTTCGTGGCAGCAGCAGCGGCGATTTCCATGAAGTTCTGAACGCTATCGTTGTTCTGCTTCTTCATGTTTTTATCGATCAATACCCACTTGTTGCTAGCCCAAGTAAGCGTGTAACCGTAATCGGTAAAGTTTCCACCCTCTGTATCAGAGGCACGAACAGAAGAAGCAACGATGGTACCGTCTGCTAAGGTACTATTCTTGTTAGTGTTCTTTGACAAGTCAAAGACAACTCCGTCTTCACCAGGGTTAACGATGTTCATCTTTCCGCTTAACAGAGTCGAGGCTCCACTACCATCAGCCGAAATCCGAACTGTACCTTGATCAAGCACACTGAAGTTTCCAGTGTTCGTAATCAGACCCGAAGCATAATCGTTTCCCAAGTTACGGGCAATCACGTTCAAAGAACCACCGTTGAAAATCTTAACGTTGGCCTTCGAAACGAACTGTTTGTTATAGTCCGAACTTGAACCATCAGCCAGGATGTTAATTTGTCCACCGTTAACTTCAACGTTACCGTTGGCATAAATTCCATTGGCATTCTTAGCAGAAGTAGACTTTTCGGGGATAATGTTCAGTTGCGCATCTGGCTGCAACTTCAGGTTTCCACTCTTAACGTAAATACCCCAGTTTGATCCATCAGCATAACTAGAACCACCGTTTCCACGAGGAATCAAAGTCATCGAAGAACCCGTTCCCATGAGCAAGTTACCTTCCATATAAATTGGGGTAGCACCTGTCGAATTCTGGGTAGTCGAACCAAAGTAATTACTTCCAGCCAGCATGGTGAGATCCTTGATCTCCATGTTTTCCTGATTTCCACCGTCAGTTTTAGCGTTTGAGGAAAACGGAGTTGAGTAATTTGCGAGACTAAGTACGTTGACGTTACCTGCGAAGGCAATACTGGTGTTGGTTGAAGAAAGAAGTTGTGGACCAACGTAGTTCATGTTGGAGTATGTCAACGTGGCTTGGCTAGACAAAGCAAACGGACCGTAGTAATCAGATCCACCAATCGTTTGGAAGTTCTGAACAATCAAGTTAGACTTCGTTGACTTTGGACTGAACTTCAATTGTCCACCGTGGAAGTCAATCATGTGATCTTGACCATCAATTGTCAGCTGATCAAGACCCGAAACGCTAGTATAAGTGTTACCACCTGTATTAAACCCGGTGAAATCAATGTCAGTTGTCAACTTCACGTTTTTAACACTTGACGGAACAGTACCACCGCCCCTAATGTTTGCCTTACCATTTCCGTCAACGGCAGTAGTAAACTGAGCTTCATTCGAAACAAAGACCGTTCCCTGCTTAAACTGGTTGACAACATCGTTGTATCCAGCCAAATAAGCGTCAGAGTATTGTGAACCGCTCAAAAGGTTCATTGAACTGTTCAAAGTCTTGTCATTCTTAAACTGAGGGCCATGGCTGCCTGTGCACCCTTGTAGGCCTGTGAGTAAGAATCGTTGACATCGTCCGAAAGTTTCAAAATAGCGTTTGAACCAGCCGTGTTGTAACCGTTAAAACGACCACTTTCGGCATCTGCAGCACCCTGCTTTGCCATGTAGGCGTCAAAGATTCCTTTGTTTTCGTCCGTTTGATTCGTCGACTTATTCAAGTCACTAGAATTCAAAGCCCCCTTACCAGCAGGCTTGTGAACCGAAACGTTCGTCGTTGAGTTCAGCTTATCCTTCAGTGCTTGTTCGTAAGCGTCGACTTCCTTCTTTGATTGCTCAACGTTTGTTGGATCAGAAGCCTTGAAAGCAGTGTAGTCTTCCTTGCTCGTTCCATAGCCAGCAACCTTGGCGTCGTATTCGGCCTTGAAGTTAGCCAAAACGTTCCAATAAGCCTTGTAGTTGTCGCTCATGTCGCTGGTCAATTCCTTACCAGACATGAAGTCAGCAGTCACTTCGTCGATCAAAGCCTGCTTTTCGGCAGCAGTCATTTCAGTCGTTGATTGAGAATCATCCCCATCACGCAAAGAAAGACCTTCGTTTTGGGCAGACTTATCCCCTGAGTTTTCTGATTCAGAAGTTTGATTTTGAGCTGCAGTGATTTGTTCTGTCTGCGTTTGGACAGACTGGTCCCCTTGGTTTTGGGATTCAGTCTTTTGATCTTGGGCTGCAGTGTTTTGTGCTGCCTGCGTTTGGGCAGTCTGAGCCTGTTCAGTAGACTGTGTTGCTGAAGTTTGGTTCTGGTTTACTGTTTCAGTCGTTTGCTTTGACTTATCCCCATCACCGTTGCCAGAGGCGGCAGCAATGCTGGCACTACCGCTGTCAGATTCTTCAGACTTGTTGTCTTGAGTGTGCTTTTGGTTGGTTGTATCATCGGCCGAAACGTGAACAGATGACACGGCACCAGCCCCCATGAAGGCGAACAAAGAGACAGAAGCAACAACCCATTGCTTCTTCACTTTTTTCATCATCTTGCGTTCGCCAACTTTATGGCTGTTTAAATTGTGGTACATAAGCACCTCGTGTATTTTTGATAATTACGTTACTGCTACATGATAACACCATTTTTGAATTATAATAGTAACAATATTGAAATATTTGTCCTAATTTTTAAAATTCATTTGGTGTACTTTAGAAAAAAATACGTTCCATTAAAAATGGAACGCAACGAATGCCTATTCTTAGGCATTTCTTAATTCAGCTTGTTTTTTTTAAAAAATTCGATATTTTTTCATCCTGATTAGAGTCATTAAAAACAAAAAGCACTTTCGCATTTTTTTGCGAAAGTGCTTGTCTTTTTATTTGTATCGATTAAGAAATCTTTTTCTTCAACCAGTTTGAGAACCATGACAAGAGCGTGATGACGATCAAGTAAATCACAGCGATGATTGCCCATACGCGGAAACCTTGTGAGTTTCGCGCAACAATCAACGTACCCGTTTGTGTCAGTTCCAAGATACCGATTGCTGACAAGATTGACGTATCCTTCAGCGTGATGATGAACTGGTTAACAAAGGATGGCACCGTAATCTTCAATCCCTGAGGGACGATGACTTTCCAAGTTGCTTGACGGTGAGTCAAACCAAGGGAACGGGCCGCTTCCATCTGGCCAGGATCAACGGCTTCGAATCCACCGCGGACAAAGGCACCCGTGTAGGCCCCTTCGTTCAGAATCAATGTCAAGATACCAGCAGTGAAGGCTGGAATCTTCATTCCAAGAACACCAGGCAATCCGATGTAGATGAAGAAGGCCAACACCATTAATGGCAATCCACGGAAGATGTAAATGATGGTCGTGGAAATTCCACGAATCAACTTGGATTGGGAAATTCCCATCACACCCAAAATCAATCCGAAGAGTGAGGCCAAGACGATTCCGGCAACCGTCAATTCAGTCGTTTGCCACAACCCTGACATGAAGGCTTTTGAGTTGGACTTCAAGATACCAAAGGTCGTCTTGTTGTCAGAAGCGTTTCCAACAAAGGTCTTTTGACTTGAGTTCAAGTACTTGTTGATGATCTTGTCGTAAGAACCATCTTTCTTCATCTCATCCAATGTCGTGTTGAATTGCTCCAACAACTGAGCGTTTTGGCCCTTCTTAACGAAGAAACCAACGCCACCGGCGCGACCTAGGTTGTCGGCGTTTCGAACCTGCAATTTCACACCGTTTTTAATGGCGTATTGAATAACTGGGTAGTCTTCGAAAGTGGCGGCAGTGTTGCCGTTCACGACGTCGTTGTACATCGTGTCCGTGTCGTTAAAGTATTTAATCTTGAATCCGTATTGATCCTTCAGGGAAGCCCCGTAGGCCGCAGCGGCAGTTCCAGTTTTCAAGGCAACCGTCTTCCCCTTCAAGTCGTCGAGTGACTTGATAGAAGAGTTAGGTTTTGTAATCCAGGCAACCCCGGATTGATAGTAAGGATTTGAAACGTCGTAAACTTCCTTACGAGAGTCATTAATCATCATTCCGGCGATGATACCGTCAGCTTGACCATTCGCTACCATCTGAGCGGCAGCGTTGAAGGACATTGGCTTCAACGTATAATCGAAATTATTTCGCTTGGCCACTTCCTTCAAGATGTCCATATCGATTCCAACGTACTGATTATTCTTATCTTGAAAGTCGAACGGAGCATACGTTGCATCCGTTGAAATCACGTAGTTGGGTTTTGCTGCGTCAGCTTTTGTTCCGAATGCAAGCAGTGCAAACAAAACAGCCAAAGCAGCCCAAATCGGTTTGAGCCGTTTGATGACCATTAGTTAATTCCTCTCAGTTTAGTTATTTTTTGATTTGCCTTAGGCTTGCATGACCTTTGATAAGAAGGTTTGCAAACGAGCGTTCTTTGGTGCGCTAAAGATTTGTTCTGGCGTACCAGATTCCTGAATCTTTCCAGATTCGAAGAAGACAACGCGGTCAGCAACTTGCTTGGCAAAACCCATTTCGTGGGTCACGATAATCATCGTCATACCAAGCTTTGCCAAGTGCTTCATCACGTCCAAGACATCCCCAACCACTTCGGGATCCAAAGCTGACGTTGGTTCGTCAAAGAGCATGATGTCAGGATCCATTGCCAAGGCGCGAGCGATGGCAATCCGTTGCTTTTGTCCACCGGACAAAGAGTTAACGGAAACGTTTGCCTTATCGGGCAAACCAACTGTATCCAACAATTCCATTGCCTTCTTTTCGGCTTCTTCCTTGGTCATCTTTCCCAATTGAACGGGTGCCAAGGTAATGTTTTCCAAAACCGTGTAATTATTGAAGAGGTTGAAATTCTGGAAAACCATTCCGATGTTTTCGCGAACCTTATTGATGTTAGTCTTTGGATCGGAAATATCGTATCCGTCTACTTCAATCAAGCCAGAATTTGGCTTTTCCAATTGATTTAACATTCGCAAGAACGTCGACTTACCAGAACCTGAAGGGCCAATCATTACGACCACTTCGTTGTCCATGACGTCCAGGGAAATATCGCGTAAGACATGGTTGTCACCATATGACTTGTTGACCTTGTCAACGTGTACTTTCACTTGTTTCTCTTCACTCATGCGTTTGTCCTTTTTTCAACCCAGTTACTAAGCAGAGTCAGTAACGTTATTACTACTAAGTATATCATAGCCACGATAGCCCAGACACGGAAACCTTGGGAATTTCGGGTCACAATCAGCGTTCCCGTCTGTGTTAATTCAAGGATTCCGATGGCTGACAACAGTGACGTGTCCTTCAAGGTGATGATGAACTGGTTGATGAAGCTTGGCACCATCAACTTCAATCCTTGCGGAATGATGACGCGGCGCATGGCCTGTGCGTGGGAAAGGCCTAATGAGCGAGCTGCTTCCATCTGACCGGAATCCACCGAATTGAATCCCCCGCGGACGAAAGCACCCGTATAGGCTCCTTCGTTCAAGACCAAGGTCAAAATCCCAGCCGTCCAGGCAGAAATCTTAATTCCAGTTAAGGCTGGGAATCCAATGTACAAGAAGAAGGCCAGTACCAGCATTGGCATTCCACGGAAGGTGTAAACAACCGTTGTGGACAAGCCGCGAACAAAGCGGTTCTTTGAAACCCCCATCACACCGAGGAGCATTCCCCAGAGCGATGCCAAGACGATTCCAACAACCGTTAAGTAGGCTGTTTGACTCAATCCTGACAAGAAGGTTTTCTTGTTTGATGTCAAGATGCCCCAAACGGTCTTGTTGTCCTTAGCAGACCCTGTAAAAGTCTCGGCCTTGGCGGACAAATACTTGTTTACGACCTTATCGTAAGTCCCGTTCTTTTTGATGATTGCAAGACCCTTATTGAAGTCCGAGAGGAGCTGTTGGTTGCTTCCCTTCTTGACGGCAAAACCAAGGTAACCGGCATCAAATGGGTCTTGGGCGTTTTGAACGCGCAAATCCGTACCGTTTTTAATCGTATATTGCAAGACGGGCAAGTCCGCGAAGGTTGCGTCGGAGTTCCCATTAATCACATCGCGGTAAACCGTGTCAGAATCGGAGAAGTAAGAAATCTTGAATCCGTATTGGTCCTTGATCTTTTCAGCGTATTCCGCCCCGGCCGTTCCGGTCTTCAGCGCAACAACCTTGCCCTTCAAATCATCCAGGGACTTGATGTTGCTCTTCTTAGCCGTTGCCCAAGCGATTCCAGTTTTGTAGTAGGCGTCCGAGAAGTCGTAAACCTTCTTACGCTCATCCGTAATCGTTGTTCCGGCAATCACCCCATCGGCCTGTGATGAGGCAACCGACTGCATCGCCGCGTTAAAGGTCATCGGCTTCACATTGTAGGTGAAGCCAGACGCCTTCGCAATTTCCTTCAGCAAATCCTGATCAATCCCAACGTACTTGTTGTCCTTGTCCTGGAAATCAAAAGGTGCGTATGTGGCATCCGCCGTAATGGTGTAGTCCGGCTTGCTAGCGTCGGCCGTTGGATGAAAGAACCCAAAAGCCAAAACGGCAGAAACCGTAGCCAAAATGGCTGTTAATATCCCTTTTTTCATGCGTAACTCCTTCATGGTATCTGCTATTAGTCTAGCAACCACGTGCAGGCCCAAAAGAAATTACGTCAGCTATTCTAACATTTATCTAATAAGTGGTCTAGTCCTTTACCAGACTGGAGTGAGGATAAATTAAAAGATGATTAGCAAATCGTTTTCGATGGTCGTCTTTGACTTTTGAAGGAGGTAAAGAGTGTATTTTTTAGAATTGGTCTACTTTGATAGGAAATAAAAAAGCCTGCTCATAAAAGCGGCCATTTTGCGTATTAATCCTTGAGGTGTTAGAAACACGACACCGGAAAGGAGGATACTCCTGTGATTTTAAATCTTTTCATTTTTGTTGTTCTGATTCTGTTTGAAGTTTTCAAGCAAGTCGTCATCCGCTTGATTTCGAACCGAATCGAACAATGGCTACACCGTAAAAAGTGATAGCCGAGGCACCCCATTGGCAGATGGGGTGTCTTTTTGTATTAAAAAAGCCTTTTGCTGGCAGGCAATAGACTTTTTTACATTTTGATATTAAATCTTTTCACCAAGATTATAACACCACCCACTCGAAAAAGGCAGCTGTATTTTTGTAAATAAAAAAGCCTATCACTGGCAGGTGATAGACTTTTTTTATATTGAATTTGAATCCTTAAAATCTTCAACGAAATGATAGCATCCACCCGATGGCCTTTTCTTCCATTAATGCATGGCTGACCAGAGGCCAAAGAGGAAACCACCGATTGGAAAAACAATCCACCAGTAACGGCCCAAGAAGTCCCAACCGTTTTGAACGGGTTCGTAATGGCGTTCCTTCTTGTAACCAACTGAAAGCGGATACTTCTTATCTAAGTAGTTCGCATGCAGGATTCGTACGACATAAATTGATAGCGCGATGGCTAGGAAGAGCGCTCCATCCCAGAGCGTACCAGCAGTTGCTTGCTGGCTTTCGGGTAAGTGGTGAACGCCAATTCCTAATAAGGATAAAAGAACAAAATCAACGGCAACAACCAATAGAAGAACCGCGTTCTTCTCAGCCCGACGTTGCCGCACTTGGCGTGCTTGATCCTGTGACATTTCCATGATTTGAATCTCCTTTGAATCTTCTTCGATTTGTTCGAACAAGTCACTAAGAGAAACGGATAAGCCCTGAGCCACGGAGGATAGTGTTGATAGGGAAACATCGGATCCCGCTTCCATTCGTTGAATGGTTCGAACCGTGAGGTAAGACTTTTCAGCCAACTCTTCCTGGGTCCAGCCCTTTTCTTTTCTTAACTTAGCTACATTTGTTTTGTCCATGCCTCAACAACACTCCCAACCAATAAAAGTGAACACGACAGTCGCCCGACAATGGCACGACAGCGCCCTGACAGTAACCTGACAGGTTCTCTAAAACCCATTATAACGCGAAAAGCGCGGACCGAACGGTCCACGCTTTTCATTCATCAAATTTAATTCTTTTTATCAAACTTTCCAGTTGGCTGGCAGTAAATCACAATCAATGTAATAGCCGCGACCAGGGAAATGAGGCTATCAAAAGCAGCCACGTTTCCAAGTCCACCTAAATGGTTCGCGTTACCTGAAATAAGGTAGACGATTTCCACAAGGAACCACCAACCGGACAAGCCAGTGTCCTTAATGCGACGATAAACCAATGACAAGTGCGGAATGATGGTTGCCAACAGGTAAAGAATGAGGATGATGACGGCGATCATTGGAATGATTGACATCCCCTTCACCGCTTCGTGAATGGAGTGGTTTTCTGCATATGACATCAAAGCCCCAGTGAATCCAATGATTCCAAGAACCCAGACAATGATGAGGTTCGCCAAGAAAACCCACCAGTAATCAGAGCGGGATGATTGCCCCTTAAAGTTTGCGTAGTTCTTCCAGTAGTCGATGTATGCTTGAATCATAATTACTCCTCTTATCGTTTCTTCCATGTGTAGTGTAACATAGACTCCTTCTAGTCTTGAATCAAAACAAGCGAAGCGACAAGCTTTTGAACGCTTAATCGTCGGATCAAAAGGAGTGAATCAAAAAAGCGTCGACCACCGGTCCACGCTTTTTGCTCATGAAACTAATTCTCTTGATTGAATTTACCGCTGGGCTGTACCGCAATAACGATGATGGAAAGGCCAACGAGAAAGGCCAAGAGATTCACGGTAATGCCCGCAACACTGTCAAACCAAAGGACAAAGCCGACTCGTCGCAGGACGGCGTAGGCGATGACGATGCTAAACCACCAAAGAGACAAGCCCGTGTCCTTCAATCGTCGAAAGGCCATCGACAGTTCAGGAATCAGAACGGCCAAATTGTACACCAAAAACACGATGACTGCGGCAAGTGGCAAAGAAGCCATAACAGGGGCCGAATCCTCAATGGCATACCCCTGCAAAGTCGTTGAAACAAAACCGGTAAGCCCAATGATGCCAAGTACCACATCAATGATGACGTTAATCAAAACGACCCACCAGAACTCCTCACGCGTCGTGCGTCCTTTGAAGTTAAAGTAGTTTTTCCAAAAATCTCGATAAGCTTCAATCATGATAAATCCCTAAACGCTTTTTCCAAGATACAATTGTAACACAGAATTCCAGCCCCATTCCCGTGAACAATAAAAAGACCGAGCGCTTGGCTCGGCCTTTTAGGGGGGATTAGGCCCCGAAGATCTTTGAAACTTGTGCTTGAATCTTGCTCAAGAACGTTGCTTGGTCTTCTTCTGATTGCTTGAAGTCTGCTTCGTTGATGCTTTGATCTTTTTCGTTCAAAGAATCCGCCATCATCTGCGTTGCGTTTGCATAGTCCGCGTAAGCCTTTGCCAACGTCTTGTGGACACCCATGAAGCGGACGGGCACTTGCAAGCCAGCCAAAGTCTTAGCGTTTGCTTGGTAGTTTTCAACGGCATCGTCGAATTCCGCCTTGATTTCAACGAAGTCGGCCTTTTCCATATCAGCCAACTTGCCGGCTTCCTTTGCTTCGTCCAACTTCACGAAGAACGGTGACACGTGGTCAGCCGTTTCTTGCGTCTTCGTCAACACGTCTTGCAAGGTCGTCACGTAGTATTCCAATTGCTTTGGGTTAAATTTTGCCAATGTCTTATCCTCGATTAAAAAGTTTTCGTTGTACCCATTTTACCAGCTCAACGATGACAATGATAGATACCGAGGCACCGATGACAATCAGCCACTGGTAGGCATCCAAATTCGTTACGTGGAAGATTGGGTTCAACGGCTTAATCACAACAACCGCCATCATGGCAATCAAGGAGAAGACCAAGGCGCCGTTGAAGAAGTGGTTGCTAAAGGTGCTTGGTCGCAGTTGACTTTGGTAAACCGACTTGACGTTAATGGCATTGACCATCTGCATCAATCCAAGGGTCATGAAGGCCATCGTCAAGGCATCCCCGTGCACCAGCGTCGTTCCGGTGTGGTCTGGGAAAGTCAGGGCCAACCCGTAGACCGTCAAGACGATCACCGCTTGTAAGATTCCCTGCCAAACGATGGCAGGACCCACGCCTCCGGAAAGGAAGTTGGCCATCTTACCACGTGGCTTGCGGTCCATGATGCCCGGTTGTGCCGGTTCCAATCCCAGCGCGATGGCTGGGAACGTGTCCGTCACCAAGTTGATCCACAAAATCATGACGGGCGCGAGCACTTCCCAACCAAGCAAGGTCATCGTGAAGATGGCGATTACTTCGGCCAGGTTCGAGGCGAGCAGGTACTGCAGCGCCTTTTGGATGTTGGCGAAGACCTTGCGACCTTCCTTCACAGCGGAAACAATAGTCGAGAAGTTGTCGTCGGCGAGCACCATGTCGGCCGCTTCCTTGGAAACTTCCGTTCCGGTGATTCCCATGGCAACCCCGATGTCGGCTGCCTTCAAGGCAGGCGCGTCGTTCACACCGTCTCCGGTCATGGCAACGACTTTGCCCTTTTTCTGCCAGGCCTTCACGATGCGGACCTTGTGGGCGGGTGCCACTCGGGCGTATACCTTAATGTCTTCAACACGGTCGGCGAAATCTTCATCGGAGATGTCGTCCAAATCTGATCCGGTCATCACGGCCTTTTCACGGTCATCCCCCTCTTCCAAGATACCCAAGCGGGCCGCAATCGCAGCCGCCGTTTGTGGGTGGTCACCGGTAATCATCATCGGACGAATTCCGGCCTTCTTGGCTTGGGCAACCGAATCCTTTACTTCTGGACGTTCGGGGTCAATCATGGCCACGAACCCGATGAGGGTGAGTCCCTGTTCGAGATTCTCCGCATCCGCGTTCTCTTCTATAGAAGAAACCTGCTTTTCGGCAAAGGCCAGAACACGGAGGGCTTGGTCGGCCAACTGGCCGTTGATGGCCTGGAAGTTGGCTTTGTCTTCTTCGGTGAAGGCACGGACCTGCCCGTTTTCGAGCACCGTCGTGACACGTTCAAGGATTGAGTCGGGCGCTCCCTTGACGGTGACGCGGTAGACGGCCTCATGTTCAGATTCGTCCTGCGCGCCGTAAACCGTCGTCATCATCTTCCGTTCGGAATCAAAGGGCACTTCCTGCAAACGTTCTTGCTTGCGCAATTCGTCGAGTGCTTCCTGACGATACTTACTATTGAAGTCAATCAAGGCCGTTTCGGTTGGATCACCAACCAAACCGTCGTCGGTAAAGGAACTGTCGTTGTTCAAGGCCATAATGTCGGCCAAGCGGTCAGCGCCTTGGGATAAGTCGCTGTCCTCGAATGGGTTTTGCCCAGCAAGGTCAACGACCTGACCGTTCAAGACGACCTTTTCGACCGTCATCTTGTTTTGCGTCAACGTTCCGGTTTTGTCGGAACCGATGATATCGGTTGAACCCAGCGTTTCAACGGCTGGCAACTTGCGCATCAACGCAGCCTTCTTGGCCATGCGGGCGGTTCCCAGGGCCAAAGTGATCGTCACGATGGCTGGCAATCCTTCCGGAATGGCCGCCACGGCCAATGAGATGGCCGTCAAAATCAAGTCAATGATGGACATGTTCTGCGTGAAGTATCCGATGACGAAGGTCAACGCCGCGATTCCCAAAATCAAGTAGGTCAAGAACTTGGACAAGGACTTCAGGTTTTCCTGCAAGGGTGTCTTCGTCTCGTCCTGTTCCTGCAAAGCACCGGCGATTTGGCCGACCTCGGTCTGCATTCCGGTCTTCACCACGATTCCCTGCGCGCGTCCGTAAACGACGTGGGCGTTCATGAAGGCCAGGTTCTTCTGGTCTCCCAATGGTAATTTTTCTGCTGGCAAAGTCACGTCCGTCTTGTTCACAGGCACCGACTCTCCAGTCAGTGCGGCTTCCTCGACACGTAAGTTTTGCACGCTCGTCAAGCGGAGGTCCGCCGGAACAATGTCACCGGCCTCCAATTCCACGAGGTCACCAACGACGAGGTCGGTGGCGGGCACCTGGTTCGGCTGTCCGTCTCGAATGACCGTGGCCTTTGGCGTGGCCATCTTCTTTAACGCATCAATGGCGTTTTCGGACTTGGATTCCTGGAAGACACCGAAGATGGCGTTGATGATCACGATGGCGAGGATGAAAATGGCATCGGTCTGCTCACCAGTCATGGCGGCGACAGCCGCTGCGGCCAACAGGATCCCAATCATCAAATCTTTGAACTGGTCAACAAACTTGGAAAAAAGGGACTTTTTTCCCTTCGTTGTGAGGGCATTTTGCCCGTTTTCTAAGAGCCGAGAAGCGGCAGCGTCACTTGAAAGCCCCGCCTTCAAATCCGTCTGCAAGTCTGAAGCGATTACTGAAGAATCTTCTTGGTAAAAAGTCTTTTTCACTTTTAATCTCCTTTAGATGCTTTCTTTCTGGGCAAAGAAAAAGAGACCCATGAAAGCAAAGGGAAAAAACCTCCGCTTTCATAAGTCTCACTGTTTAAGGTTTTGCCGGCACATCTCAATGTGCGATAAGGAGCGTGCGCTCCGGGTTGACGGTACAAAACCACGACGATGTCGTCAGTTACTCCCCTAGGAAAGAAATTGTTGTCTTTAGTATATCAGCTCCTTTAAAAAAGACAAGGCTTTTGAAAAAGTCTGAAACGCCCCGAACTCAAAATAATCACTTGAACGACAATCACTCGCGCGTCGTGCGTTCACGACGTTAGCCCTGCTTTTCATCCTTCACAATCCGACCATCCTGAATGGTGATCGACCGGTTAGCCACCCGCTTGGCAAACTCCACTTCGTGCGTCACAAAGACCTTCGTGCGTTCTTTTAAGGCCGGGCTTTCAGAAAGGTAATTCAACAGGTTCTCCCAGTTTTCACGATCCAAGGCGGACGTCGGCTCATCAAAGAACAGAATCGGCGCATCCGACATGATGGCACGGGCAATGGCCACGCGTTGTTGTTGTCCTCCGGAAAGCGCAGCTGGAAAAACACTTTTTTGTCCGGACAAGTGGAAGTAGTCTAATAGATCGGAAGCTCGTTCCAAGGCCTCCTCCTTTTTCAACTGACCGGATAGCCAGGCTGGCGAAGCCACGTTTTCCAAAACCTTGAGATTCTTAAAGAGGTTGAAGTTCTGGAATAGTAGTGTCCCGATTTTCAGCAACTCTTTTTCATTAGTGCTTTGACCATTGACCAAAATGTCACCATCAGTCTTCTTTTGAAGCCCGGCTAACGTTCGAATTAACGTGGACTTTCCCGAACCCGAAGGACCGAGGATGGCAATCGTCTCGCCAGCTTCAACCGCAAAGCTAATGTCCTTCAGAATGACCTTATCCTTCATTTGGACGGTTAAATTTTGTACATTCATTTGTCCTTTGTTCATGATGACACCTCATAGCGACCCAAGTATTCTTCTAAGACGGATTGGAAGAGACTGTATAGCGAAACGATTGTCCAGTAGATGATGGCAACTGCCGTGTACACTTCCAGGTATTTAAACGAAGCACCCGCTAACAACTTCCCCTCACCAAACAGATCCGTCACACCGATAACGAAGACGAGTGAGCTCTCCTTCAAAATCCCCGTGACATAGTTTCCAAAGGCCGGCAGCGCGTTGACCGCCGTCTGAGGCAACATCACCTTGAGCAGGTACTTACGCTCTGGAATGTGGAGCGTGCTCGCCGCTTCCAGTTGGCCACGGTCGACCGATTGAACCGCCGAACGGAAGGTTTCCGCCATGTAGGCGGCGTACTTGGCGCCCAAGGAAAGGACAACCATCTGCTCCGCAACCACGCCCTTTAGCACCGGAAAAATCTGCGGCAGCCCGTAGTAGGATAAGAAAATCAGTGCCACGGCCGGAATGGAACGGAAAATCGAGCGGTAAATACTACTAATAAGGTTCAAAAGATTGAAACGGCTCAAGGTAAACGAAGAGAGAATCACCCCAAGAACGAAGGCCAAGACAACTACTTCAACCGAAACCAGTAGCGTGACCGGCAGGTACTCCAAGAGCGGAACAAAGGTCGAAAGAAAATAGAATCCGTCAAACTGCATCTTACTTGTTCTCCTTTAACACCTGCTGCGTCAGGTCAGTTTGGAAGTACTTGAGCGACAGCTTTTTCAGCGTGCCGTCGTTTTTAATCTTCTGCAATCCTTCGTTGAAGATTTGACGGTACTTCTTTCCCTCGTTCGTCTTTGCAAAGGCCATCCCCATTTCAGAATCCGAGATGTCTTCCGGCAACAAGCGCAAATCTAGGTTCTTCTTATTAATCGTTGCAGCAAGCGAGCTTGAGTTCACGACCCCTTCCACTCGATCAGAAAGAACGGACTGCAAGGCAATGTCGCGGTTTTCAAACCCAACAACCGGAATCGCGCTGTCGTACTTGTTGAGAAGCGCAATTTTATTCGACCCGGCCACACCAGCCACTTTTTGCCCCTTCAAATCGGAAACGTGTTGATAGGCGCTGTCTTTTCGAACCGCAATCTTGGTTTCGTCAATCAAGTAGGTCTTTGAAAAGTCGTACTTGTTCTCGCGAGCGGCCGTCTTTTCAACCGCATTGGCGATGCCCTGGATGTGTCCGTTATCCAACTGTCCCCAGAGACCGTCGAATTCGGCGTTGACCCACTTCACCTTGTAACCCTGGGCCTTCGCAGCCGCCTCCGCCACTTCAACGTCGAACCCCTTCAGCTGACCGTTTTCCTTATAGGAGTTCGGGAACGAGAGCCCCGTTGATCCCATTTTAATCACTTTCGTGGCGTCGTCCGTTTCCTTTGCGCTCTGTTTCAACAAGGTAACCGAACCCACAACGACAACACTCAACGTCGTCAAAATCGCTAACACCCAAATCTTTACTTTCAAACTCATCTTACTTTCCTCCCAAAACTTCGTCGATCAACACTGGAATAGCTTCCGTGACTTGCTCGTGGTTAATTTTCATTCTCAACTCTTCAACCGTGTATGGCACTTCTTCTTGATTGGCGATGTGGCTGATAAAGTCCAACCCGCCTGCCATTGCTTGCATGGCCGCCTCATGGATTATGTGGTGCGCCGTTTGCTTCCCGAGCTTTTTTCCGAGCACCATCATCAGGTTTTCGGAATAAAGGAAGTCGCCCATCACCTCGGCGTTTTCCGCCATGCGGTCCAAGTGCGCCTGCAGAGTCGGCAGCAACCCTTCCATCAAAGACAGCTGTCTGTCCACGTACTGGTGGATTTCCGGCAAGGCCAGCCAGAGCATCTTCCAGCTCACGGCATCCCGTTCCCCCAAACTGAGTAAACTGTGTTGGAGTAGGTTCTGCGCCTGAAAAACAGGTTCGACGAGGGCCATCACCGCTTCCAGTTGTTCCGGATTTTGTTTGTGCGGCATTGTGGACGAACCAACCTGTCCGACGTAGGACTCGCTGATTTCACCGACTTCGTTTCCAGCCTGGTGGAAGAAATTTTTGGCCATCTTACCGAGTTGGGCGGAAAGAATCGTGAGAGCACTAGTATAGTGAACGATTCGATCGGGTGAAGCATGGAAGGCAATCGGTGTTCGCTTCAGACCCAGTTCCTCCATCAAGGCTTTTTCGACCTCAATTCCGTCCTTACCAAGAGCAGAATGACTGCCAACCGCGTCTGCTAAATTACCAACGAGCACGTCATCTTCCGCCTGCGTCAGGCGCTTTTGTTGGCGTGTTAGTTCGTCGTAGTAGCGAATGAGTTGAAAACCGTAGGTGCTCGGAACGGCTTGAACGCCGTGCGTGTGTGCGACGATTTTAGTTCTTTTGTATTTCTCACTCAACTGACCGAGTGTCTGGTTAATGTTGCTCAATCGCTTTTGCATCAAAGAGATGCTGGATTTAATCTGCAAAACCATCCCCGTATCGACGATGTCCTGGGTAGTAGCGCCGTAGTGGACGAACTCGCCGGACGCACCGGCTTCTGTTTGCATGTTTTGAATCAGACCTAAAAGCGAGTGTTGGCTCTGGCTAGAAACGCGTTGGATGTTGGCCAGCGAGAGTTGATCGAAGGTCAAGGCCTGGATGGCTTGCCCAGCTGACGCGGGAATCATGCCCAGCGCGGCTTCGACTTTGGCAAGTCCTTTTTCGACTATAAATTGCTGGCGCAGGCGATTTTGACTGGACCAGATAGTCTTCATTTCGGGCGTGGTGAAGTTTCCGCCGATGATGGCATCGTCAAGTGGATGCCCCGTTTCGATTGTTGTGTTCATGTTGTTTTCTCCGTGAATACTGTTGGTTACGCTGCTTGTTTTGACACTGACACATGGTTATTCTCCTTTTTTTGCATAAAAAAAAAGAGTCCAACTGCCGTAGCAGTTGAACTCTTAAGGTTCAAATTGTTTGATTATCCGCCTACCGCATGAAAAGTAGGCACGAGAAAAAACTAACGCCTACCAATTAAATTTTTGGCGTTAGTACAGCAGTTATTGAATTTTACAGTTTGAAAAATATTCATGGCTGCTTTCTCCTTGTCGTAAATTAAACCATGGCTGACAAACCCTGTCAATCTTTTTAATTTCTGTCTTTCTCTCACTCTGTCCGGATAAGAAAAAAATGATACACTAACTCCTAGTAAATCCCACAAGGAGCCTCCCATGACCCCAACCCAAATCAGCAACCAAAATCGTTATGCGTCCTTCTTCTTTCTCTGGCTGACCATCGTTTACTACGGTGTCCTGAAGAACCTTGGGCTTAGCGACGACCTTTGGATTGTCGGCCTGGCGCTCTTCTTTGGCGTTCGTCGGCCCGTCATTTTCTACTATTTCTTCAAACGCCTTTACATGAACTTCCAATACGAAGTGCGCCATGTCGAAAAGTACGCCGATTGGGAAAAGCGGGGCGCCTTCAAGTTCACTTGGTTTGCACCCTACGCCTTAATCGTGTCGCTCATCTTTCAAATCGTAATGCACAACCTCTACGTCCTGCCGATTGTTTTGGCAACGACTGTCCTTTTCTTCTATCAAAAGAAGAAGGGCCGTTTAGAAGAAGAGGAAGGCGATGCCAATAATGAACAAATAGAAGACGGCGCGCGGCTATGATGCGCCCTTGACTTTGACATTCTCAGTAGAAAAATAAGAAATTTTCATCTTTTTCTCATTTTCACCTTGACATTCAATCGCCCTGCCCTTATGATTAATGACAAGATATCATACTAAACAAGTTGATCAGGAAAGTACCTAGCAAGCAAAGCTTAGAGAGCAACCGGATGGTGAAAGGTTGCGTGCGGGCGCTAGCGAAAATGACCTGTGATTGGCAACTGTGAATCGGTTTACCGTTAGCAGTTGACGGATTGGCCTCTGTTACCAAGGCACACCATTCGGCTAGGATCATTCTCCGCGGCCCGATGGTTAGTGAGCAGTATCGGGGTAACTCGGTACAAAAACCTCAGAATGGTAACGCGAAGTCGCTTCTGTTTTTTTCCACGTGGAAACAGAGGCGGCTTTTTTTGTTACCTTCAAAAGCAATAGGAGAAGAATTATGTCAAAGAAAAAATGGATTGTTTCAGGAATCGCTGTCGTGGCAGTTGCTGCCGCTGGTTACTTTAGCTTTGGGGGACACGACGCCAAAGCCGATAAAACGATTACGGTTGGGCGCATGACCACAACCAAGCAAGACGACATCGTCTGGGACGCCGTTTCAAAGAAAGCCAAAGACGAATACGGCATCACGGTGAAGTACAAGAACTTCACGGACTACTCACAGCCAAACAAGGCGTTGACGAGTGGTGACATCGATGTGAACGCCTTCCAACACTACGCATTCTTAAACGCTTATAACAAGAAGAACAAGACGGACATCAAGGCCGTTGGTGACACGATTATCACCCCTATCCACTTGTACTCAACGCAGTACAAGTCAGTTTCTGAATACCAAGATGGTGACACGATTGTCGTGCCAAACGACCCATCAAACGAAAGCCGTGCCTTGAAGCTCTTGAAGTACGCTGGTTTGATTGAGGTGAAGGACGGACAAGAACTTGTCACGGTTAAGGACATCACGAAGAACCCTAAGAACTTGAAGATCAAGGAATTGCCAGCCGACCAAACGGCCCGCACGATCAACGACGTTCAAGGAGCAGTCGTGAACACGAACTACGCCCTTTCAGCAAACTTGTCACTCGACAAGTCAATCTTCGCCGAACCATTGAACAAGGATTCAAAGGAATGGGTGAACTTAATTGCAACAAACGCCAAGGACAAGAATAAGAAGATCATCAAAGAATTGGTGAAGGCTTACCAGTCAGACGACGTGAAGAAGGCCATCGAAAAGGCATACAACAACGTGTCATTGCCAGCCTTTGACCGCTCATTTAACTAAGATTTCGTTGTGACGCACGATTTGGCTGACGATGTCAAAGTCAGAAGCGACCGTGACGATTGAATCACGACGCTTTAGCTAAATTGAAAGGCACGGCGAAAGCCGCCTCACAAAACACGCGGATTCTTCCGCTGGATTGAAAGGCACGGCGGAAGCCGTTTCAAAAACACGCGGATTCTTCCGCATACATAATAGAAGAAAGGAGAACAACATGACGACCGCAAAAGAAAAATACTTAGAGCTACTAAAAGAGCTCATCGCGATCCCCTCCGTTTCGGCAAAGCGCGAACACCTGCCGGAAGCAGCAAACCGAATTGCAAAAGCTTTAACCGAACTTGGTGGTGAGACGACGGTCGACGACAGTTACTTCGCACCGCTCGTGATTAGCCACTTCAAGAGTGAAAAGCCGGATGCCAAGAAGGTGATGATTTATAACCACTACGACGTGCAGCCGGCTGAGCCCTTCGACCTTTGGAAGAGCGATCCCTGGACGTTAACCCAAAAGGACGGTCTGCTGATTGGACGAGGCGTGGACGATGATAAGGGGAACCTGACGGCGCGGCTCACTGCTGTGGCGGAGTACCTAGAGGAGCACGAGAATGGGTTGCCCGTGGATGTGACTTTCGTAGTGGAAGGATCAGAGGAAACCGCTTCGCAGCACTTGGACGACTACTTCAAAAAGCACCCGGAGCTGCAGGCAGACCTGATTATCTGGGAGTCGGGTGCAAAGGATAAGGACGAGCACCCGGTCATCACCGGTGGTAACAAGGGAATCGTGACCTTTAACTTGAAGGCGAAGACGGGCGGATTCGATTTGCATTCGTCGCTGGCGGCGGTCGTGCAGTCGGCGCCATTCCGTTTGAGCCAGGCGCTTTCAACGCTGTTCGATGAGAATGGTCGGATTGCGGTGCCCCACTTTTACGATGAGGTGCGCAAGCCAAACGAGCGTGAGAAACAATTGGTGGCCGATTTAAAGGACACCCGCGAGGATTTCGTTCAAAAAAACGAGGTGCTGGCGCCGCTCTTGACGGACTTGCGGGATGAGGATTGGAAGCAGGCGCTCTACTTTGAGCCGACGCTGAATATTGAGAGGATTACGACGGGTTATCAGGGCGCTGGTGTGAAAACAGTGCTTCCTGCGGAAGCACTTGCCAAACTCGAAGCCCGTCTTGTCCCGGGTATGGATCCAGATCTCACCCTTAAGGCCATTGAGAGCCACTTGGCCGCACGCGGATTCGACGACATCGTCGTCGAAAAGACCCTCGGCCAAGCTGGGTACCGGTCCGATATGACGGATCCTGAAATCATCCGCACCATCGACGTGCACAAAGACCACTTCGATGAAGAACCGGTCGTCATTCCGACCTCAGCCGGTACAGGCCCAATGAACTACGCCTACCAGGCAATCAAGGCGCCCATCGTCGGATTCGGAATCGGCTACCCCGGTTCATTGGACCACGCCCCCAATGAAAATATACGCTTAAAGGACTATGATGATAATATAGAAGTCCTGAAAGAAATTATCGCTAGTTACGAAACATAAAGAGAACTCATGTCTAATAAAAGCAAAATCATCAACAGCATTATCCTCCTCGTCATCCTGATTCTCGGTTACTTCTCCTTCGTTTTTCCAAATCAGAAAACGAACCAGACGGTGACCGTAGGACTCATGTCCGCCAACAAGGAAGACGACGCCATCTGGCAGGAAGTCGCGAAGACGGCCAAGGAAAAGTACCACGTGACACTGACATTCAAGCGTTTCACTGACTACTCCCAGCCAAACAAAGCCTTGGAAAACGGGGACGTCGACATCAACTCCTTCCAGCACAACGCCTTCTTGGACGCATACAACGACAAGAACAAGTCGGACTTGAAGGCGGTTGGTGACACCTACATCGCCCCAATCCACATCTACTCAAAGACGTACAAAAACGTGTCCGAGTACCAAAACGGCGACACG
Source organism: Fructobacillus apis (assembly GCF_023893635.1). Lineage (GTDB taxonomy): Bacteria > Bacillota > Bacilli > Lactobacillales > Lactobacillaceae > Fructobacillus > Fructobacillus apis. The sequence continues at coordinate 76,944 of NZ_JAMWYK010000002.1, forward strand.
ATTGTCGTGCCAAACGACGCGTCAAATGAGAGCCGTGCCCTCTTCGTTTTGAAGAACGCGGGCTTGATTGAACTGTCAGCCGGTTCTGGATTGAAGACGACCAAGGACATCACGTCGAACCCGAAGAACTTGAAGATCAAGGAAATCGCGGCTGACCAGACGGCCCGTACGTTGGGTGATGCCAAGGGTGTCGTGGTGAACGGAAACTTCGCAACGGCAGCTAGCTTGTCTGACAAGGATGCCATCTACACGGAGCCTTTGAACAAGGACGCCAAGCTTTGGGTGAACATCTTTGCTGCCCGCGCAAAGGACCAGCACAAGAAGGAAATCCAGGCGGTGGTGAAGTCCTACCAGACGGACGCGGTGAAGAAGATCATCGAAAAGCAGTACGGTAATGCTGAAGAACCTGCTTGGGACAAGAACTTTAACTAATCGTTTATTTTCATTATTACTTATATAAAAACGCGCCCCTTCCGGGCCGCTTAAAACGAAAGGATTTTACATGACAACGCCTATTGTTTCATTGCAAAACATTGACGTGACCTTCCGACCAAAGGGTCGGGTGATTCACGCCGTTCAAAACGTCTCCATCGACGTCCAAAAGGGTGACATTTACGGAATCGTCGGTTACTCTGGTGCCGGTAAGTCAACGCTTGTTCGTACGGTGAACCTCTTGCAGGAACCAACGAACGGTTCTGTGATCATCAACGGCGAAACCTTCTTCTCAAATGGCGAAGGTCAAAACCGTCAGGTCATCAAGGGAAACGAATTAAAGGAAAAGCGTCGTAAGATTGGTATGATCTTCCAGCACTTCAACCTCCTAAACGAACGAACGGTTGAAGAAAACGTGCTCTTCGCCTTGGAAAATAGCAAGGAAAAAGAAAACGTGAAGAAGGAAAAGGTCGCTAAGCTTTTGGATTTGGTTGACCTTTCCGACCGTGCTAAGCAATACCCAAGTCAATTGTCCGGTGGACAAAAGCAACGTGTTGCCATCGCCCGCGCCTTGGCCAACGACCCTGAAATTTTGATTTCCGATGAAGCAACCTCCGCCTTGGATCCCAAGACAACCCGCCAAATTTTGGCTTTGCTCAAGAAGTTGAACCAAGAATACGGCTTGACGGTGCTCTTGATCACCCACGAAATGGAAGCCGTTAAGGAAATCGCCAACAAGGTCGCCGTGATGCAAAACGGACAGCTCTTGGAAAAGGGCTCCACGTTGGACATCTTCACGAAGCCACAAGCTGAATTGACGAAGGAATTCATCAAGACGGCCACGAACCAAGACCAGGCCATCGAAACGATTAGCCAAAGCGACGCCGTCACTGACTTGAAGCCAGGCGAAATCTTCGCCCAGCTCACGTACTCCGGTAACGCCACGAACGAACCACTGATCACGAGCATCTACGAACGCTTCGGCATCGTGGCCAACATCCTCTTCGGAAACGTTGAAATCCTTCAAGGTGAAGAAGTTGGTTCCCTCTTGGTTATCTTCTCGGGCAAGACGGAAAACGTTCAAGACGCCCTCGACTTCTTAGAAGCCCAATCCGTTACCGTTAACATCTTGAAAGGAGAACAAGCATGAGTACATGGTTTGCAGAAACATTCCCAAACGTCGTCTACCAAGGGTGGACGGGTGACACTGGTTGGTGGACAGCCATCTTCCAAACGCTCTTCATGACCTTCTGGTCAGCCGTCTTCGGTGGCCTGCTCGGCTTGGTCTTTGGAGTCGGATTGGTCGTGACCGCACCGCGCGGTATCACGCCAAACAAGACGCTCTTCTGGATTTTTGATAAGGTCGTTTCCGTCTTCCGTGCGGTACCATTCATCATCTTGTTGGCCTTCATCGCACCGTTCACGAAGCTCATCGTCGGAACACAAATCGGTGTAAACGCCGCTTTGGTCCCATTGTCATTGGGTGTCTTCCCATTCTACGCGCGCCAAATCCAAGTGGCCTTGTCCGAAGTGGACGCTGGTATCATCGAAGCCGCGCAATCAATCGGTGCTTCCTTCTCCCAAATCATCTTTGGGGTATACATCAAGGAAGGCCGCTCTGAAATCATCCGCGTGTCTACGGTGACGTTGATTTCCTTGATTGGTTTGACGGCAATGGCCGGTGCCATCGGTGCCGGTGGTCTTGGAAACATGGCCGTGGCTTACGGTTACAACCGCTTCGCCAACGACACGACCCTGGTCGCAACCATCCTCGTGTTGATCATGGTCTTGATCGTCCAGGTCACTGGTGACTGGTTGGCAAAGAAGTACAACCACAAGTAATTTACCGCTATAAAAGTCAAAAAGCACCCGGAATCCCGGGTGCTTTTTTATACGCCATTAGCCAAAGTGTACCGTTTTGTTGTACAATAATAACCTTGTTGGAGGTAGCAGAAATTGACAGAACATCACTATCCCGCGCATGAGCGCGTCTTATTCATGAGCTTGCTTACAATGACTGCTGGCTCACTCGATGCCTATTCCTATCACGTGCACGGCCAGGTCTTTGCCGGTCTGCAGACTGGAAACATCGTCTTACTCGGAATCAACGTCAGCCAGTTTAACTGGGGCAGCGTTGGGCAATATGCCTTTTCACTGATGGCCTTTACAATCGGTACAATTCTCGTGAAGATGTTCCAACACCTTCGTGAAATCAAAGGCTTCTCAAAGGACAAAGAACGTCAATACGTTCTCTTATACATGACCATGTTGCTGACCTTGTCCGCCTTCTTTGGACATTCAGTTCCAAACATTGTCGGAACGGCCATCCTCTCCTGTGCAGCCGCTGCGGCCCTGCAGGAGTTCCGTGTCTTGGAAGGTTCCCCTTTCATGCCGCTTTTGATGACCGGAAACCTTCGGGCACTTTGCGAAGCCGCCTACGACGGACTCTTTAAGAAGGACGTCGAGATGGCCCACCGTTCAAAGGACGTAGCGACCGCAGTGCTCGCCTTCTTCTTTGGCGCACTGTTTGTTTCACTGCTCATCCCCGTTGTTGGTGTCTACGCCATCCTCTTCTCAGCACTTTTGACGCTTTCCATGAGCTACATGGTGCACTGGGATTAGCAATTTAAAATGGCAAAGTCAAAGCCGGACGCTCCTCGCGTCCGGCTTTTTACATAGTATTTGGTTTTTGAATTTTTACAAATGAAGGGCGCTTATCAGCTGTCAGCAACAATGCTTCTCCTACTCCAAGTTTTGGTAATTTATTCAGTAACCTTTTCGACAATCCAAAACCTTCGAGCTCTTCTTTGGACTGGTAACGATGAATCAGATTAGACCCGAACTGGCCCCGTAATACTTCAGGCAAATCCTTTAAGGATTGCGTCGAAACCACAACGTTTAGCTTGTGTTTACGACCCTCACGCAGTAAATGGAAGAGGCCATTTTCGTTTATTGGTTGTTGTTCCGGTATATAACGATGGATTTCATCTATAAAGATGGCGACAGGTATTTGGGCATTTTCACTCAATCTGTTTAATAGTACCTCATCCATTAAATAAGACAAAACTCTTTTTTGTATGGCGATATGTGGTTGAAGGGCTGATAAATTAACGATTAATGAACGTTTTTTATTGATTCGCTTTTCAAAAGTCCTCAAAATAAAGGACAATTCGTAATGGGTTCCTCCATTTTCTACTGGCTTAAAATGGAAGATTTGATTAAGTGTGCTGTCCTTCAGTAATTGTTTGAGCTGTTGAATATCCTCCCAATAGTAGCGTACTTTCACTCTGTCAATTTCTTGTCCGCACAACTTAAAGTTAGCATCATCGGTTGAAAACGGGCGAGCAAATTCTTCGATAATTTGCTCGGGTAACAGTTCCATATTGTAGGTTTTATGTAACGAATTCAAGCCCTGTTCTTCCCGCTCAAAGTCATCCACAGAAAGATTGATTTTGGATAAGGCACCTCGCTTACCATTTTTTTTGCTGGATACGTAAAGAAGTGATGGCTGCGGCTAGCTTCGTTATTAATAGCCCGTCCCAATTAAGGTTAAATAGTCCTACGAGCGTTTCTGCCGATTGATTCGACAGGTCAATATACGCATTTTGCGTCAATCGGTATTCAACGCAATTATCCAAATCAAGGCCATATTCTCCGGTTGGATCAAAAACAATGTTGGTCAAATCGTTTTTCTGCAGTTCGTGAATCATGCGTTTTGCAGACGTAGACTTTCCTGAACCCGTTTGTCCGGTTATCAAAAGCTGCTTTGCCATTAATTGGTCATAGGTCATTTTAAAGGAACGAGAAAAAGACTTTTTTCCTAAGAAAATTCGGCTACTTGTCATGGTTGCACTCTCCCTACTTGTTCTTTCTTTATGATAGCAAAAAGCCTTCCGCTAAAGCGAAAGGCTTTTGATATCGCAACTTAGAGAAGTATAGATGCTAAAACCACTGAATCAATAACAAAATGCATGATCATCGGCCCATAAATCGATTCAGTCAAGCGGAATGTTTCATTCATTATCATCCGACTACCAGCAAGTGCTACGATTGTCCAAGCAGACAATGGGTAAACCGCAAAATGTAGCAATGCAAAGATAATTCCAGTCACGAGGCTGCTTGCATACCAGGCAACCTGCGATTTCTTAAAGAAAACATACCCCGCTAAAAGAACCGGTAGAATGAACAATTCTTCATTCACAGCTGAAAACATAAATTCAACAATGTACCAAAAAGTATCCCAAAAACTATGAATTTCTCTGACACCAAGAATAGCAGAGCTCGTAAATAAATCTGAATTGTTTGTAGAAGTCTTTTCTAAGGCCGCTACTAAGCCGACGAATACATCATTGATAACGGCCATGAAAATCGGGAACCAGATTGGCGCTACCATTTTACTGTACAGCTTATTAAAGCCTTCTGTTCCAAATAAAGTGAGCGTTATGGCACTACCAATTAAAGCAGTGCTCAAAAAAGCAAAATCAGATTGAAGCGTTACCGAGTAATACATCGCAACCGTGGCAATAAATATAATCGGTAAAAACTTTGGTCTTTTAAGTGTATAATCCATCGACATCTCCTTGTAGTTTATTAACCACCAAAAGGGCTACTTTTAGCAATAGCCCTTCCAGTAGAATCAAGTTTCTTAATTGTTCAAATGACGATTCATTCGATTTTATTATCGCTTACCGCGGAAACCTGCTATAAATCCTTCGCCAAATCCAACCGCAAAATCACGATTATCAGCAACATGCGGAGGAAACGGTTTCCAAAGCATCCCTCCATTAACAGAAGCTAACTGTTCGTTCGTCAGGATATTGTTTTTATCTAACATTATTTCCATTATTTTTACCTCACACTTAGATAGGACAGGTTAACAAGACCTTTAAGGTGGTACCAGCTACGAATCCGAAGGCACGTCCTGCATTTCGAGTGGCTTTGCTTCCACCATTAATCTTCATTAACTCATTATCCGTTAATTCGATTCCAAATTTATTATTCATCTTTTTATGACTCCTTATTTTATTTGGATGAAACTTGATCCCTCCTCTTTATAACAGGTATTTTTTGTTTTGTGCAAACTTTCACTATTTTATACTTTTTCTTTCTTTTTGTTTAACAAAAATGCAAAATAAAAAAACCTTAAGTGAGGCATCACCTAAGGTTTTGTTTATTATCGTGTTAACTTAAATTCGAAGCGGTCACCCACGTAGTAGGAGCGAACGTATTCGAATGGATTGTCCTCTTGGTCGTATGAGACCTGGCGAACAGACAAGATTGGGTCACCACGCTTGATTTCAAGCAGGGCGGCTTGACGTTCCGTGGCGAGCGAAGCCGTCACCGTCTGGTCGGCGCGACCCGGTTGAATACCGGCGTCAATCAACGTCTTGTAAAGGGAGTCCGTCAAAGATGAACGGGTGAAATTGTTGACGAGTGAGACGGGCAAAGTCGTTTGCTCGAGCAAGATTGGTTCGTCATCCCCCATCCGCAGACGTTCCATGACCAAGACTTCGTCTTCGGCCTTCAACTTTAAGTGATCCATTTCGGAAACAGATGGCGTTGTGATTTTGTACGAAACCGTGACAGATTGTGCTTCACGGCCGGACTTTTTCATCAATTCTGTAAAGGAAGTGACGCCCAAAGCACGTTCGGAAACCTTCTTTTCGGCAACGAACGTTCCGGATCCAACACGGCGTTCCAGGATTCCTTCGTCAACCAATGTCTGAATGGCTTGACGGAGCGTCATCCGGGAAACATCGAAGGAAGCAGCCAGTTCACGTTCGGCGGGTAAGCGCTTGTTTGTCTTCCACTCACCTGCTGCAATACGCTGTCTAATCTCGTTATGAATTTCAATGTAGCGGGGTATCGCCATCTCAAAACCTCCCTTTGGATAAGTCCTTCATTCCTTTAGTTTTCAAGGTATCTTCTTGTTTTATTATAATTGGTCTAGTCAGCAATTTCAAATCTGTCTTATATTTCATTCATCTTCTTTCGAAATCAGATCGACTTGTCCCGGTTTGATATAAGCAGGCTCATCCTCCCCTCTTCTAAGGCAAAGAAATCCCAACTTTTTTGCCGAATAGACTTGCAATTTCTAGAAAAAACCGATAATATATATCAAGTAATTGCCCTTTAGCCAAGCGGTAAGGCGGTGGCTTCTGGTGCCATTATGCGCTGGTTCGAATCCAGCAAGGGCAATTTGATAAAAAGCGAGACCGAAAGGTCTCGCTTTTTTTGTTTTTACTTTCTTTTCCGAGAAATATGTTATGATACTAAAAAATCAGAAAGAGGCAAATAATGAACATCCGTCCATTAGAAAAGCGCGACCTGCCCCACATATACCGGCAGAAGAACTCCCGTTCCGTCATGGCCTTGTGGTTCGAAGAACCATACAACTCTTTTGACGAACTGACTTTACTTTACGACCGCCACGTCTTAGACCAGACGGAGCGTCGTTTTGTGATTGAAAAGGATAACGCTTTTGCGGGGGTGGTTGAGTTGATGGAAATCAACACGATTCACCGCCACGCCGAAATTCAGATCATCATCGATTCCAAGTACCAGGGGCACGGCTTGGCCCAGGCTGGTATGAAGGCCGGAATCGAATACGGCTTCAACGTGTTGAACCTCCACAAGATTTACCTCTTCGTGGACGCTGAAAACGCCGCGGCCATCCATATTTATAAGAAGCTTGGCTTCCAAGAAGAAGGTTGCTTGAAACAACACTTTTTCGCCGAAGGCGAATACCACGATTCTTATATGATGGGCCTGTTTAGCGCCGACTTCCGCGCCAAGCAGAAAGTAACAGTCAAAGCTGATTGATTCACTAGCTGCCCGTTTCGGGCAGCTTTTTTTAGGAGAAAATGATGAAAGTAAAAGACGACGTACGATACTCAAAAGCCGACTACGCCATCCGTCAGGCCTTCTTAGGATTACTCGAGAAAAAGAACTATAACAAGATTTCTGTCAAAGATATCATCGAAAGCGCGAGCGTGAACCGCTCGACTTTTTACGCCCACTACCTGGACAAAGAAGACTTGATGGAAAAAATCCAAGTTGATCTCATGGACAAACTTATCAATTCCTTGCCCGATGTCGACTGGTTGTCCGGCAGCATCCAAGAACAGCTCCGCCTACGCTCCAGATCGTTTGTCACCATCACGTTCAAGCACAAAGACCTCGTCTCCTTGCTCCTCTCAGACAACGCCGAACACTCCTTTGAAAGTCGCATGCGCGCCCGAGCCGAAGACACGTTTTCAGCACTCACCCAAGATTTATCACTGACCATCCCATCCAAATACGCCCTGGCGCTGCTTTCCTCGTCTGTCATCAACTTCTTGACGACCTGGGTTCGGTCTGACTTTGAAGAGAGCCCAGAGGAACTGGCCGAAATCTTGGGTCAATTAATGCCAGATATTTTGCTCAAAATTCTGGACGATAAAAACCTCAGTTGAGCGCTTTAAAACAACACTTGTCGGGATTTCAAATCGCTTCCACATCAAAGATATCCAACTTTTAACCAACGATTGTTGGTTTTTTTATTTGCGCGGACTTTCTATAATTAAAAACAGCAAAACATAAGTGAGGAAAGAAAAATGAAAGTATCATCACCAAAGTTTATTTTAAGCTTAGCTGTTGGGTTGACGGTGGTTCTCGGAATCATGATGACCGCCTTCTCACTCCCAGCCGTTAAGTCCGGCGTGCACAACGTGCCGATTGGAATCGTCACCACAAACGACCAGGCCTACCAAAAGATGGCCAAGCCATTGAAGGATAAGGACTTCGACGTCACGCAGTACCAGTCCGTTTCTGAAATGAAGAAGGCCGTGAACCACCGTGAAGTCTACGGGGCCTTCGCCTTATCTGAACAGGGCGATCTCACCCTCTACAAGGCTACGGCAGCATCCGCCGCTGTTTCACAGATGCTCGACCAAATCGGTGAGAACATCGTCTCTGGACAAAAGGCAGCAGCCAAGTCACAAATCATGCCGATGTTGAACCAAGCCCAAGATATTCAAACAGTAAAGGTCTTGAACCAGAAGCTGGCCGCCATCGACCAAAAGTCGCTCAAGACGGTCGAATTGAAGGGCTTCCCATCCGCTGACCCGAAGGGAACAGGTTTGGCCGCCGGTGCCTTGCCAATCGCCTTGGGTGGTTGGATTGGTTCCGTCGCCATTGCCAACGCGGTCAAAGGAAAGCGCCAAAAGTTCTGGGCTGCCATCGTCTTTGCCATCATCGGTGGACTCGGCTTGACCGCCGTTATCCAGTTCGGTGTCGGTACCTTTGACGGAAACTACTTCTTAACGTCACTCGGTGCCATGCTCGGTATCGCAGCCACAGCCTTCTTCGTCCTCGGACTGTTGGAAGTCATGGGAAACAAGGGATTGATCATCGCGGCCATCATGCTCATCTTGCTTGGTAACCCACTCTCCGGTTTGCCATCCGCACCCGAGATGTTACCAGCCGGCTTTGGAGCCTTTGGACAACTCTTGCCACCTGGTGCAACGGGAACGCTCTTACGTAACCTGACATTCTTTGACGGAAACGCAACGCTTATGCCACTCCTCGTACTCGGTGCCTACATCGCCTTTGGATTGATCCTCTTCGCCATTGGGAAGAAGTCCGTCATGATTGAAGACGTGAAAGCATAAGAATCATATAAAAAAGCGCATTACCTGAGGTAATGTGCTTTTTTTATATACATCGCTTCTGTAGAATAGAATCGTTAGAAAATTTACCGTATTTATTTTAAAGGAGAAAATCATGGAAAAGACAATTAACAAGCACCTCTTCGTTTGGCTGGGGGCTTTCTTGTTTGGAAACCTTGCCGTCGATCGCTTCATGCGTGGTCAAATCGGAATTGGAATCTTAAAGTTGATTATCAACGCCGGTACATTTGGGCTTTGGGCTTTGATTGATTTGATCATCGCCATCGTGAAGGCGTACAGCACATATTCTGACACGGAAGACTTGACGTTCGTAAACGGTCGTTATAGCCGATAATAAGAAAAAGGCAGGAGATACTCCTGCCTTTTTTGTATCTTTTTTCTAAAAGAGTATACTAAACTTGTAATTTGTTTAGAACGATACAAAAGGAGAATGGTTTTGGAAGAAAAATTTGGACGCACATCATTTTTTGATGGGAATATTTTGAACTATATCGGTATTTCAGTTCTTAGTTTCTTGATTACAGTTTGCACATTGGGTATCTTGTCCCCATTAGCAATCGTTTTAAAGTACGGCTGGTTTACTAACCACCGCGTTGTTAATGGTAAGCGCCTGCATTTCTCAGGTTCAGCTCTTGGACTTTTCGGAAACTGGATTAAATGGTTCCTACTTTCAATCATCACGCTTGGAATTTACTCGTTCTGGTTGACCATTAAGTTGGAAGACTGGAAAGCAAAGAACACCCACTTTCTTGAAGAATAAATAAAAAAGCCTCGCTTTCCTGCGAGGCTTTTTCTTTTACTTTAAATCGGCTAATTCAGAATATTTTTTCGAAACAGAAGCAAGCATGTTGTCCCATACTTCCTGTTCAATCTGATTCGTATCGGCCTTCTCCTGCATCATATAAAGGTTCTGCAGCAAGTAACGGTAGTCGTGGAAACCAGCGTAGAGCTCGGTACCGTCATCCAAAAACACATCCCCCTCCTCGTTTTCCTCAAACGGTATCGGCGTCTCCAAGTCATAGCCGATGTCATCAATAAGCTTTTGATGCGACTTCTCAGAGGTCTTGTAACCCCGCCGCTGCATCTCCTGCTTCACCAGCTCCGTATAAAGCTTCAAGTGATCGAGTGAGAACTCGTTCAATCGGTTCACCGTCGCGTGATTCACTTCCCCGTGCTTCTTGATCGCACCCGTAATGGCTAAACATTCACGCCACTGCCCTAACAAATGTTGCCGAGACATTGTTTTGATGATTTTATAATGCCAAAGTCGCATCCGCGCCGGCCTCCTTTTGAATATCTTTCTTTAGTATACGGACTTATTCGTCCAATTCAATTAAAAAAGCACCCGAAGGTGCTTTTTCTTTATCTTATTTAGTCGAACCAGTAAGTAGAGATCAAGCTACCAGTTTCGTTATCACAGGTTTGGATTCCAACAGCGTGTTGTTGCGTCAAAGCCACAACATCTTGGTAGGCGCTCTTACGCGTCATACCATGACGAATTTCTGTCACGTGGTACGTTTGGCCGTCCAAGACGATTTCTGAACCTTCCTGCAAGCCACGGAGTGTTTGTCCACCCTTTGATGCGGCTTCTGCAAGGTAGTAGTTGTTCAAAGCAGACCACTTAAAGATGTATGGCGTCCAGCTTGGCGTACGTCCACCTTGCGTGTCTGAGAAGTCAGTCACGTCAAAGTGTTGTCCCAAGAAGTTAAAGCCGTCAGTGCGTTGTGCAGGTGCTTCCGCAGCTTTTTCTTCCTTAGCAGGAGCAGTCGTTGGCGCTTCGGTCTTTTGGTCGTTTGACTTGTAGTCCGTGTTTTCAACTTGAGCAGCGTTTTCTTCATTAGAAGTTACTTGTTGGTCAGCAGCCTTTTGGTTAACCTTCTTTTCAACCTTTGTCGTTTGACCTGTTTCAGTCGTTCCTTGGAGTTGGTTGTAAGAAACTCCGGCAACAACTCCGAAAGTCAAAGCAGTTACTGTCGTGATGATTAATGAGCGTTTTTGCATATCAATCTCTCCTTGTTTTTTCTTCCCTGTGATTTAACAGTCTTAGAATAACAAGGGGGATATTGCCGAAGAATAACGAAAAGTCACGCAACGATTATAGAAAGATAACAAGGATATTTCTTACACTGATGTGACTTATAAAACAGTTTATGAACCTTGCTATAAAGGCATTCCCTGACGTCAACAAGCATCTGTTACATTCAGTTGACCGATTTAACAAGACAAAAACATTGCTTTTATTCCAGTTAAAGTCGCCACTTTCTATTTTGTAAATTAAAAAATACAGACTTTTCCTAGAACAAATCATCTTTTCCTTCGGCTGTTACAGAAGCCCGCAACATGTTGCAAAAAAGCCCGAAAACCGGGCTCTTTTTACCGATGTTGTTATAGTTCTTTACACGGTTGCGTTATCTTGCAACACAAATCAATATATGTCATTGATCATGCAATGCTTCGACACAAAAAGAGCCAAACAGCAACGGCTGTCTGGCCCTTTTAACCATCATCCTTGTTTATCAAGAATTTCATTATTATGTTTATTCTGCATTATTCCATTTTCGACAGTTAAAAATGACAGAATCCGTGCTAAACTGTCTGCAGAAACAGTCAGAAATCGAAACGTCCAATGTTTATTGACAAAATCGAATAGCAAAATTATACTTAAGTTAATCAATGAATAGGACATGTCGTCCAGCAAGAGGCTCTTAGGTTTATTCCTAAGAGCCTCTTGTCATTTGGAGGGATTTTATGAACCAAAAACCATTTCTTCCCCTCTCTCAGCAAATAACTTTATTGAAAACCAGAAATTTAACATTTGTAAATGAAGTTAAAGCTGCTGAAAGAATTACATCAGACGGTTATTATGAAATTATTAATGGATATCAGGAACCATTTCTTTCATCTACAGATTGCTTTATAGATGGAACGACTTTCGAGGAAATTTACGCGTTATATTTTACCGATTCACGAATTCGTATTGCAGTCATTGATTCCCTTATTAATTTCGAAAACTCCTTAAAGCAGTACCTTTCCTATCTTTTATCCGAAAGGCATACCGAATTATTTGAGAAATATATCAGTCCATCAGTTTTTAGAAGTGGAAAAAAGCTTAGTTCTCCAACATCTAAAAAAGGGCTATTTTATGATCGCGACTTACTTTTTAGTAAGTTCAAAATGATTAAAAATAGTCGTTTCGAACCTTTCAAAAACTATCGCACTAATCATGGAAATGTTCCACCTTGGATTTTATTAAAGGGAATTGATTTTGGGACATTGCGATTGGCTATAACAATTCTGAATCCTACCGATAAATTATTGCTTGCCAAACGTTTGCTTAAGAAAGAAATCGTTGATACTCATGATGACCAGGAATTGATTGAACTCTTTTCCTCTATTATTTTTCTAACCCATAAATTTCGAAACCGTGCGGCACACGGCGGTAGAATATACAATTATTTTACAAAGAAAAAAATTTCTTATAATAGTCGTTTATATAGTGACTCTTGCATCTCAAAAACATCAGTAAAAAACAACAAGCATCCAAACACAAGTTTGTTCGTTCTTTTTAATATGCTTTCCTATACAAATGCTGCTAACAGTTTCCTTTTACTAAAGTCTGGCATTCATGAAGCCTTACAAGCTTATAAACAAGATAATAAAAATCAAATTCCTTATCTCATGAAAGCTATGGGTTTTCCGGAAAATTATGATCTTGAGCAACTTTAATCGTTGACGCCTACCTTTTTCGTTATATAATAAGTCTAGCGATAGCTGTGGTATCCTTACGAGGACCACCGCGGGAAAAAGTCTTCGTTCATAAGAAATGAACGGAGGCTTTTTTCATTTTCATAAAAAAAGCAACCGCGCTTATCTGATTGCTTTCTTTTGACTATATTTCCGATAATTTTTTAAGTGCTCCACGAATTTCCTCGTTAGCAACAAGTTCTTCCACAACTCTTTTGAATTCTTTATCGGCGATTTTTTGCCACTCTTCGTCATGAACGGCAAAGATTCTCGGGTCCAAACCGACATGTTCATTTTCCATGTAATTTCTCCTTATCTATTGAAGTTGAATAACTAATATTAAGTATTAAAACAAATCCCAATGACCAAGAGCATGCTAATTTTCACTTTCATTATATGCATTTATTGTTTCAAAGTCCAAAATGACATTTTCCATAATAAATTTTTTCAGCTGACTTTGTGTCATTTTCCCTTCAGCAATTTTTACCGTCATTTTATAAAGAACGTTTTGATCAGGATTTACAAAACGTATGACATTTAATTTCAGAAAAACTAAACCTGATAGTATTGCCGTTCTTTTATTCCTCGCTTCTTTTAATAAACGATGTATTTCAAAGGGCAATGCAAATCTCTTCAAACTGGAAACCCACCTTCCTTTACACAGATTTATACGAAATCGCCAGTTAAAACAGCCTTTGAATTTATGGATTAATAATCAATAAAAAAGGAATCGACTATAATCATCGATTCCTTATGCTTTTTAATAAACACAACAAAAAAGTCCCAACCGCTTTTTGCAGTTGGGACTTTTTAAATGATGCCGACTAACGAACTTATAAACAGCTTTATATCAAAGATAAAACTAAAAAGTGTGATATTTCTGTGATATACATACAAAAAACCACCCAATTTTAGTAAAAAAATCGAGTGGTTTTTTAGAGGTCGCTACGGTAGTTACGACTGTCTCGTTATAACATATTGCGTCGTTCTTCAATCAATACCGCTAACTCGTCCAGGTCGTCAGCAGTTGCTAACTTCCTAATAAACGATCGTGAAGTTGATCGGTACTTCAAATACTTGCTGTGCTCTTTATTCTTATCCTGCCAGGCTTTATTTTTTTCAGTCTGTGTTAATGCCATTTAAATCACCAATGCAATTACTGCAATCACAAGCGCCAAAGCGCTAATTCCTAATGTAATGTAGTTGTATTTTGTTTTCTTGTTCATAATTTGTTAATATGAAGGTACACAAAACAGCCCTTGCGGGCTGACTGTTCATTTGAACAGGTTTGATATTAAGCTGATTAGTGCAGCGATTAAGTTGATTACAGCAACTTGTCGCATAATTCTTGCATTTGTCAGCTTTTTTCTTTTGTGCTTCTTCATATCTTTCCTCCTTTCTATACTTATTACAATACTACTGATAGTACCATTTGTCAACGTTTTTGCTTACTATTTTATGTTTGATTTTATTCCGTTTATGTTTGATTTTTCTTTGCTGAGTAAATCAACAAAACTTCAAACGCCTACTGCGCCAGTCGTTCTGTCTTTCCTTTTATAATCACAATTTAATGCTGACTTACTGCTGAATTTATGTTTGAACACAAAAAAGACCTGCAATTAAGCAGGTCTTCATATTGATAATGAATGAATTAATACCAGTAAACTCAGTATTAAAAATACCAATTCTAACTTTTCGATTATTCCAGTTCTTTTTTGTACTGCACCACATACTTCTTTGAAATGGTATGTTCTACCCCATCGTCCATAAAAGTTTGTCGCCAATCTACGAATTATAACACCATGTTTTAAAACTATTAGACAAACAATAAAATATGGAATCATTATAGTAAAGTAATTCAATTGAATTCCAAGAATAATTGACCAATGTTGTCCATACTTTGAACCAAAAATTATAATTCCAATTCCAATAGAAAGTACAATAAACAAATTTCTATATCGGATGTCTTCATTTGGCCTATTCATGTACATATATTGAAATTTATAACTATAACTAAATCGATTAGCTAACCTTTGTACACCATTCATTAACGTAAATGACAATAAGTATATGAGTATGGTTGCTATGCCCGACAACATAATAGAATTTCCGATTACAGATGGATCCGATCCGTACTTAATATTTGAAAAAAGATTATTTAATAAACCAACTCCTCCAAATAAAGTAAATGAAATCGTTATAAAAATACCAAGGACTGAAACAAATCCCGCATATACTCCACTAATTCTCTCATCTATTTTAGTTATATTTTGTTCTACTTTATTACCCGTGTCATCTAGACTTAGTTGTAATTTTTTTATTTTCTCATCTCCAAGCAAATACTCAACCTGAGTATGTGCTAATGAAATATGTTCATATATTTTAGCTAAAGGTTGATTATCAGCTGTGAGCTCACCCATTTCTGACAAATGGCTCCTAAGCTGTTCAATGAGGGCAACGACACCATGCTTGTTTACAGATTCTTGTTCATAAATTACTTTCGTAATTTTTGAATATGGAATAGGAATGTTTTTAAACTGGTCAACAATCTTCACCAAATTGCTTACCGGTAATTGACCAGAGGTGTCATCAACCAAACATTTATTGATTCCATCAATTAATTCTCTATTTAAATCGGGATTATCCTTTTTATCAACCATTTGTTATTCACCGGTTCTTACACTTCGAATTGAATATTCTACATCGCTTCGCCAACCAGAAATATATTTTTGGTTACGTTGCCAATATTCATCTTGATGAGACTTATTCACTAAATCAAAAGGCTTTTCCCTCAATAACTCACACAATTTATTTTCTAACTGGGCATCAACAAATAATTGGTTCACATCTGGAGCCTCAATTAATGGTTCAGCACCATAAATTTGATATTTATCATAAATGGATTCAATTACTGGTCCATAACGCCAAACCAAAAATTTCTCATCATACAATTGATTTACGAAGTTTTCATCATAAATTTTGTTTTGTAAAGCATACCTCAACCCAAAAAACATTACTTTTTGAAGTTGTAAATTAGAGATGGCAATACTATTTCTGTTTGCTACATCGATTATATAATCAGAAAATTCTTTCATATTCATATCCCATACTCCTTTTTCATGAATACTCCATCAGGTTATTAGATTATAACATACTGTTGTATAACTTTTTTATGTACGCCCCGAAGGGCTTTTTTATTCGTGTTCCCACAGTTTCTTAGCGTCAAACCAAATCAAGCCGTTACCATCGCCAAAGTCGACCGCAACTGCTCCGTGTTCGCCAACATTTGGTGCATACTTGGCAATTGTTCCACGTTGATATTCTGGCTTAAACTTCAAGGAATGCCCGTCTTCAAATGAGCGACCTTCCATATCGTCCAAGTCATCAAGCAGCTTGGTGTAGATACCATTGTGTAGCCAGTCAAAAGGGTCAGCACATAAGTCGTCAACTCGTGACTGATAAATACTATTAACAAATTGAGTTGTTGTGTTTCGGAACGAACCCTTAATCACCCAAATATCGCCTACTCGCTTGAAGTTGTCGATGTATGGCTTAGCCACTGTGCCAGTGCTATCATTCGCAACACTTGCCGATTGGACTCGAAACGTGGCTTGTTCCCGTGATTGACCAGCCCCCACGAGCTTATCCCATGTTCCTTCGTCGCCATAAAAGACAGAACGATCATATGGAACAGAGTCATACTGCCACATCGTCACGATGCTCCAGAACTTAAGCTTGTTGAAGTGGTTCTTATCGACCCAGTCCTGCAACTCTTGTGTGTATGGTCCGCCATCGTTCGTTGGATAATCAGCTACCCACAGTGGACGGTCTTTCATATCGTCCCATGAGTATCCGTTTTGAATGTCAGCGTAGCCGATATACAACCAAGTCGTCTTGCCAGTATTAGCGTCGATATAGTCGGCAATCGCCTTTGGCTCCTCGCCAGTCAACGTTGGGTACTGTTCACGGTTTGACATATTCTCAAAGTCAAGAATAAGCGCCACGCCTGCTTGAGTAGCCAAGTCGCCAATGTTATCCAAGAAGAATTGGGCTTGTGTCTGGTTATCTACACCGGCGTTAATGAAGTGGTACAAACCTAACTTCTTGCCGGCATTAAGAACCTTTTTGGCTTGTGTCTGCCAGTTGGGGTTTACATAGTAATTACCCTCTGTCACCTTAACAATCACAGCGTTGTTGTCATTTACAATGCCATCGATGTTATCGCCTTGGTGTGAGGCAACGTCTCCTACATATAACGTCATTACTTGACCTCCTTGTTTAATTCGTTAATGGCTTGATTGATATAAAACTTAATCTGTTCATCGGTAAAGTTCTTAGCCAAACCGTTCGCCTTAATTCGTGCCGTCAGCGTTGCAATTGCCTGCTCCTTGTTCTGGTCGCTAGAAACTTCTGTACCGGAAACATATGACACCGCTTGTCCTGCCCAGTCCATCGCCGTCTTAATATGGGCGTTGCGTGTGTGTGCCTTAATGTACTGTGACAAGCGAATCAAAGGAATTGAAAAAATACCGACGAACGCTCCTACCAAAATAATTGTATCTGTGAAATTCATTTGTTTCTCCTAACTAAAAAAACGACTAATTAAGCCGTCTTGTTTTGATATTCGATTACCTTGATTCTCGTTTCGTGATCATTCAAACGGTCGTCCATTTCCTCAATGGTCGTCTGCGTTTTTTCGTCACGTTTGTTCATCACGGCAATTTGTTCCTTTAAGCTATCAATCATCATCATCATTGGTTTCATACCCCAACGAATTGCCCAAGCAATACCTGCTGAAAGCGTACCGATAGCTCCAATGATTTCACACCATTGGTCAATTCCTAAATTCGGCAAATGCTACACCTCCTTTGTATATTCCTTACCTGTAATTTCGAAGTATTGTCCTTCCCTAATTTCGGAAGGGACAAACATTGCAACGTCTTTTTCAGTGAAATAACCAGCTTTGAACCAATCTTTCAATGCGTCAAACATTATTTAGCACCGCCTTCCGTTAATTGCTTTACAAGCGTTTCCAACTTCGTAATGCGTACGTTTTGCGCGGTCATTTGCGTCATCGTTGACTTGACAATTGTAGCCATACGTTCTTGAACTGGGTTACTATTATTTTGATTTAGAACTTCGTTAAAGTTTTTTAATTCTTCTTCGTCTGATTTCCAACATCCGTTTAATTCATCCCATTTTGCAAACATAACATTTGAAGGGTCGATAGCCGTTGAGTTTTCAGGTTGTTCCATTTGCTTAACTGCATGAAGATATCTTTTGCTCGTTTCATCAAAAATATAAAACCATTTTTCGTTATTCATGATTCCTCCTATTCTGGAAAGTCATCCTGCGTGATATAAGTTACGAACGAACTCACATATCCGGTATTAAAAGATTTTGAAACACCAACATTTCCATTATCAGCGATAAACAACATCCCAATATCCGTTGTTGAAACAGAACTAAATACAATAGATAAAGGTCGAAAACCAGGTTTAATCATTGGTTTTCCATAATTCATTGTTGCCCCACCAACAGTTGAAATGTTTCCAATATCTCCGTAGAAATTTAACGTAACAAGGTTTCCAACTCTTCGTAGTTTAATTTGGAACGTTCCTTCATTAGCATCTGATTCATAAACCTTCTGCCCAGGATTGACAATTAGTTCCCCCTTAACCGTCAGGTCGTTGACCGTCTGGTCACGGTTAGGGTCATCTAGTTCATCGAAGTTGTTGTTGATGACGTCGATACTCTCGTTCGACATACCTTTAAAAATATGCTTCATTTTTTCCTCCTTAGTTTAGGCGGAACTCGATTGTTCGAATCCCGTCAATTAAATAAAAGTCGTTCCCGTGACGTTCTAATTCCCCGTCTACCTTATAATCAAGCGGCAAGATAACCTTAACCGTGTTGGCGTCTAAGTGAATCACGTTTCGAATGACAGAAGCTCTATCTGTACCACCAAATAAGCCGTCTGGTTCAGTCCCAAATCCATTAGGAGCTGTACCGATAGCCCAATCGTAAGTGAAAACATCAACGGTAGGCATGTGTCCTAAATTGTGCTTGATGGTTACTTCGAATCCTTGGGGCACATACTTAGACAATAGGTTTTCGATATTTTCGAACCGCTTGTCTAATACGTCAAAGCTGCCGTATGTTTCACTGTTTCGCGCGTCGATAACCTCGCTATCCTGAGTCGCACCACTCAACACACCAGTGAAACGGCCCTCCAAATCTGTCTGCCGTTTTTCGACTTGCGACTGACGATCAGAGTTTTTATCAATCAGTTCCTTGTTGCTGTGCCATTTTGTGCTTAGCCACTCAACAAAAAGAGCCAATGCCTCTCGGACATCGACTCCCCATTGTTTTTCACGCAGCCATTTAGCTAACGTGCGGCTGTTCTTATCCACAACGCCATTATTAATGTCATTCGTGAACTCGTTTTCACTCGGAATGTGCGTTGGGTCACGGTAATCATCACCATTTCCGGCCTGCGGTGTCATATCCACGAAACCTTTATCGTTTGCCATTTCTACTCCTTTCTCAAATAACGCTCCTTAAAGCGGTTTGAATAATCTTTGTTCATATCAACATTGCCAGTGATACCACTGACTGACCCAGTACTTGTGTATTGCCATAAATCATAAGCATGGTCTGGTGGCGTTGCACGATAAGCCGGAATCATCACTGAACCTGCTCGGCCGACGTTGAGATTAAACGATCTGTACAAGTGGTTAGAGATATACAAGACAATCTTGTTATCAGCAACGCCCAAGCTATTCAACTTGTTCATGTAGGCTTCAACAATTCCTCGCATATCGTTGCCCGTGGTCTCTTCTACGTCAACCATATAGAAGCGAGGCGACTTGCCATTTCCTGCCTGCTGTGTTCTCGTATAAAGCGCCTGTGCCTCTTTTTCTGCACTAACAGTGTCATCAGCCGTCATGTACGAATAAACGGCATAATTAGCTCCTGTGCGTCCTAAGGCAGATATGTTTTGTTGATACTTTAAATCAGCACGATTGGCGCCATACTGAACGCGAACAATTGCCAAGGACAGTCCCGACTGAACCACCTTTGACCAGTCAATGTCTCCCTGGAACTCTGATACGTCAATGATGACTCCTTCGTGATACTGCGCTTCTTGTTGGCTTTCTAGTTCCTTCAATCGTTTTTGCAACTCGGCAATTTCCGCATCTTGTTCTGGAATACGATTCG
Source organism: Fructobacillus apis (assembly GCF_023893635.1). Lineage (GTDB taxonomy): Bacteria > Bacillota > Bacilli > Lactobacillales > Lactobacillaceae > Fructobacillus > Fructobacillus apis. The sequence goes on from NZ_JAMWYK010000002.1 coordinate 97,010, forward strand.
TCGTTTCAACCAGCTCTTTGATACGGTTCTTCAAATCATTAGCCGTCTGTTGTGCATTCTGCCTTTGTTGTTCGGCATACTGCATGGCCGCCTGATAGTCGAGCTGATACTGCGACAAGGTTCGGTTCTTAGTGCCAATCGTTAAGGACATCTTGTGTGGTTGCGTAATATCTAACTTCTTAGCAACAACCTGCAAATCTTCAACCAATCCTAAAAACTGGTCATGGATGGGGTAAAAGTTGCCCATTTCAAAGGACTTGTAAGTCGGGTCTAAAAGCGAAATATCAACCACATCAACGGACCAAGTCAAGAGACCCACTCGTTGCTTTTGCAGGTATTCTTGCCCTTTCGTCTTCAAGATACTAGGCACCTTCACGTTGTTCCATTCGACCGCCTTTTGAATAATTCCAAATCGACTGACCAAAGCCGTATCATCTAAGTATCGAATCCCATTATTGACCGACTCAATCGTCGTTTTTGGTTGAGCAGCGGCCGTGTCATCACTGGACTGTTCCGTCTGCCCCTGTTCAAGCGGCGACCCAATTGGCACTAGTCGAGTGATAATGTCTCGGACATCATACTCACGCTTGGCACTCTTAAGGTTCTTACCCAACTTGATGGGTGTGTCGATATGTTCGCCAACACTGGCTAAATACTCCAACACTAATTGACCATTGCCATCACGATGCCAAATTAAAAAGCCGCCTAAGCGACTGACCAGCTTGTCTTTAATTGTGTCAAAAGTGTCTTGAGCATCATCCGTGTAACGATAGACATTGTCCGTACTATTAACGACGGTTACACGACCTAATTGGAAACGCTTGTAGGGCTCAACTTGCCGATTGTGCTCATCGACAATCATCTGCAAGAAGTCACGAATGCTCGTGTTTTGAACCTTGCGATAAACCTGCGTGCTATCGTGCAAATAGGCCAAACAGTCCTCGCACTGTAACGTTTGGGTGTGGCTACCACTAAACGCCCCGTCAATCTTTACCACGCGCCCGTCAAAGGCGACTTTCCCTGTGTTGGTATCAATCACCTTAACAAGGTTAGCAATGGCTTCTGACTGACGATAGAGGCTATTTTTCATTGTGATAGTAAATGAGGCGGTCGATACGCCGTTAAACTGCATATCCAATTCACCAGAAATGGCCTTATTGCCATAGTTACGTGGTTCATGAAGAACCTCGCCCACTTGGTCACTGGCGTTTTTATAAACAATTACTCGATACATTAGAGCAACACCTCACTTTGAATAACAAAACGAATCGTTGCCTTGCCCCTAATCGTCACATGGTTGTTGCCACGCTCCAGAGAAAATAGGTAGTCCTTCGCCTTCTCAGGGCTGAATTGGTACGACTGCCCATTCTTGATTACTTCAATGACATCACTCGTCACAACGGTTGGACTTAGGCTATTTTCGCCAATGTTCATCAAATCAAGTTCACGTTGCCCGTCAACTTCGTATGAAAACGGTTGAATGAAATCGTTATCGAAGTCAAAGCTATCCCAATCGTCATAGTTATCAACACTGCTATTATTTTTGATAGCAAACGGGTAGAGGTCAAAATCGATACTTAAAACTAACTTGTTGTTAGCTTGGTCATCATCAATTTTAACGTTCTTGGCTTTGCCAACCCAGTAATAACCCTTATCGTGACTGTCATAGAGGCGTTGGTCAAACGGCGCCATAATCATTCGCTTAACCTTGTTTTCTACGAGCTTTCGCTCCGAATAAGCAACGTTTGGCATCGTAAATTGATAAGTAATCGTTCGCTGGTCATAAAAGCGTTCACCAGTGATATTGGAGAAGTCCAAGATTCCGTTGGCATAACTTAAGTTTTCAGTGACCGTCTTTTCCGAAGGAGTGGGCGCGTCTCGCTCGACCAAATAAAAACCTTCTTCCTTAGAATCAAACTGACCAAATTCTATTTTTTCAACAATGTCAATCATAGTTGGTTGCGCCTCCTATCAGTCATAATGTCTCCCAGTGCGCCGTCATATCCATTGGCCGTTGCGCCAATCATTTGATTACCGTTAATAGTAATCACTTGGCCTTCGCGAATAGCCTTCACGACTTCTCGCAATAACCCATTGGTTGAGTTATTAGCCGTCAATTCAACTTGGTTAATACTTCGGTTTGTCTGACTTGTATCAGCACTTAGCTGTCCGCTAAACTCGCTTTCAAGATTATCAGCCATACCTGAAAGATTAGATTTAACAGTTTTGTAGCCATTCATAATACCGTTGTTCAACCCATCCATAATGGCATTACCTGCCGGGGTTAGCAAAACCTTATCGTATGAATAAGGCCCCTTCAATTTAGGGATGGCGTCGGTGATATCTTTAAAAATTTTCTTTCCCTTTTCCCAGGTTTCCTTCACTCCTTTGACAAAACCATCAATAATTGCCTTACCTGCTCGGAACAAATCAATATCCATAGCTTCACTGATAGTCTTTCGAACACCATTAAAGATAGACCTTGCAATATCTGAAAATCCACTAATAGCATTATTAAACTGACTTACAATCCAATTTCCAATTTGGCCAACAATTTGTCCAATAGCATTTAGACTATTAGAAAAAATCGATGTTACACCATCCCAAATTGCTCCAGCAATGTTTGAGATAGCCTCCATCGCTCCGGACCAATCGCCGGTTATAAGGCTCGTGGCTAGCTTGATGAGGTTAGCAACCACATTAATTGCTATTGAGATAATCGCCGTAATATTGTTCCATGCCGTTGAGATTACGATAACAATGATATTCCAAACCGTTTTTATCGTAATCATGATTGAATTAAAAGCCGTTGTAATAATGTTCCAAATAACACTAATCCACATACCAATCTCAGAAGCAATGACTTCCAACACTGGCAAAACTACTTCTTTTAGAGCGTTCATCGCTTCGTTAAAAATTGGAGCTAAAGCACTTAGAGAGTTTTTTAAGAATTCTACAAAGTCTGCCCACAATTGCTTTCCTATTTTTGTCTGGGTAAAGAACCAAACTAGGGCACCAACAAGGGCTACGACTGCTAACACAATTGCTCCGATAGGGTTAGCCCCAGTAGCAACATTAAAAGCAAACATGGCCGCTTTAGCTGCGCCTATTGAAGCACGAACGTTATTAAATGCAAATACAATTAGTTGGATTTCTTTAACAATACTTGATATTACGGCGGTTGCTTTCATCGTTATCATGAATGCTTTAAAAGCAATTGTAGCTGACAATATTCCGGCTACTAAAGGACCTAGCCAATCTTTGTTGTTTTCAACAAAACTGAACAAACCGCTTAGCATGGATACAACTTCAGGAATAGCTGAACCTATAAATGTATTAATCTTAGCAGAGGCTGACTTGATAGTAGTTGTCACTTGATCCAATAGTCCTGCAATTCCTCGGTTAATACCTGCAGACTTAAGCCCATTATCAACGGATGTCAGAGAATCTGTAATCCCTTTGACAATGGCGTTCTTCATGTTGGCGAATGACGTGTTAATTCCACCAGTTGCGGTTCGAGCGGTTGTTGCGAAGCCGTTTAATCCTCCATCAAGCTGCATAAATCGGTCATTTAGTTGAGACATTGTTATGTCTCCACTTTGCAATTTGGCATACAAGTCTTTTTGAGCAGAATCCCCGGTTAAACCAAAGGACTTTGCCACTTCGTTTAAGGCATAAGGCATTGTTTCTTGAAGCGTTTTCCAAGATTGCATATCAACCTTACCAGCAGCCAACATTTGGCTGTATTGCTGAACACCACGGCTTGCATCGGCCGCGCTTGCACCAGAAGCCAAGAAAGCATCGTTAAGAGCGTTAGCGGTATCTGCACCTTTTTTGGCAGAACCGGTCAATATAGCAAAGCTTTGTGCGTTTTTAGTGATGTCTTGTAAAGCAGTTGGAAGACCTTCAATTCCGCTCTTCAAAACATTAATAGCCTGATTTGTGTCATCAGTGCTGTAGCCCATTTGCTTCATCACTTTTGGGTATTGATTCAACGTATCAAAACGGGCAACCGCACTACCTACGCTATCTTTAACGGTATCTAGTCCTTTACTAACAACAGTAAAAACACCAGCTCCTTTGGCGATGCCAGCTAAACTATCCGTCAGCTTTTTAGGTTCTTGAGCGGTATCGTGCATATTCCGCTTAATCTTATCAAGCGGACCGGAAAACATATCCTTTAAGCTAAAAACAGCATTAATGCTGTAATTATCTGCCATTAATTACCTCCTTTCCTCAATTCTTTTAACGCTTCTTCACGAGCTTTTTTGGCTCGCTCGGACAATTCTTTTAGATGATTGACCTTCACTTCATCTTGCGCAATTTCGCCCGTAATTTGCTTGCGCATTTTTTTGAAGTCGTACATTTGCGAAGGTTCCTTAATAACATATTTACCTTGCTCATCTGCGCCCTGAACCATGCGATTCTCAAAAGCAAAGTTTGTCATTAACTCTTTCTTGTCAATCGAGTGCAAATCATGGGCCTGCTCCCTTAGATGAAGCTCCTCCATAGTCATCATTTCAATTTGTTCCATGCTGGCACTAGGCCATACATAGAATGCTCGACGAATTAAGCTGGAGTATTTGAGTTTGCCGTCAGGCTTCCGTCCTTCATTGCTTCTTCCATCTTCTTGTCCATGTTGTCGAACGTTTCCTTGATTGGATTGATAATCTTTGACACCGTCGTCTTGGTTAATGGACTGGTTACTAATAAATTTTCAACGGCTTCAAATGCCTCGTCCAAATCGTCCGCATTTTCAACGTCCGCTTGAACATCTGCTTCGCTTTTACCTGACATTGCAGACAATGCTTTTGTAAGAGCGAAGGCGTCCCCACCTACAATTCCCATGACGATGTTTCCCATCGCTTCGATATTGTTTTCAAAATCGTTCTTCACAATTCCAAAAGCAGACAAGAACTTAAATGTAACCTTCAAGTCGTATTGGTTTCCGTTAATAGTAATCGTTGTTTGTGCCATAATTAATTCCTTTCATAATCAGCCGCCCTTTCCAGTACTGTGTATTTACTCGGCGACGTTTAGTTAATTTACTTAGATGGTGTAGCGGATGAAGATTGTGTACCCTTTTTCTCCGTACCATAATCTGGTGCTTCATCAATTGGGGTAACTTCTGTTGGGTTCTTCACTGTGTCACGGAAGAAGTTTTTAACAGTAGCAACGTCTACGGCAGATACCGTTGCAAGACCCTTAACCAATTCACCAGAAATGGTCAAAGTGGTCTTGATCGTGGTGTTGCTATCAACTTCGGCTGGAACTTCCCAATCAGACAAGTACCCGACACCATATTGCGCCACATACTTGCCATTTTGTGGATCTTGAGAAAAGTCAATTTCCCATACTTCAACTTCCAGGCCCTTCTTTTGGGCATAAGCCAAAACTTGATTTGTCAAATCATCCGAAGCAATGGCCTCAATGTCGATAGTCGTTTCCAACGTTCCAGCAGAAACGATGTTGCCATCCTTAGTTGGCGTTGAATCATTTTTGCGACTATTCTTAATTGAATGAGTCGTTTGCAAGGCCAATCGTGTTGCACTCGCCTTATCCTTATCCTGGAACAAGCGGAACATCAAGACCTTGTCCTTACCCTTAAGTGGTGTATTCATTCTTGTATCTCCTTCTTATAAATACTGAATATCAAGTTCCAAAACCCCGTGCCACAACGGGATATCCGTTGATTGATCAGCAATCATTTGCTGACTGGTGTTGGTCACTTGATATTTGAAGTTATCTGTATGTTGATAATTGATAACTGTGGCTTGTAAATCATCCATGATATCTAGCACTTCAGAACGGTGATTGAACTCCGCATACACATCGATTTGAATATGTGTTGTCCCTAACATCCGCCCTTTAGTTTGAATATCTGTGTTTTGCTGATTACCGACAAAAACAAAAGGATATGACTGGTTTTCATCCGGCAAATAGTCGAATGTGTCATATCCTTGTTTTTTTGACAGTTCAATTACTGTCTGAAATATTTCGTTGTACGGGTTGCTCATTTTGCCAACCTCTTTAGCTTTGAAATAAAGCTACTTCTTTCTTTGATGAACGGCGTGCCAAGATACTTACGGGCCGTTTGATAACGTGTTCCATATTCCTGATAAGCTGCGTAATCAGTATTGAATGAAACCATGCCAGTGTAGTCAGTAATTGTTACTTTTTGGCTGCGCTTTAATGTTCCACCTACATATCCTTTTGGCTTCTTTGACTTAACAGAGTAGCGCTGGCCATATCCAACAGGAACAAGTTCCAAACTCTTTCTTGCAACATTGACTGTTGACTCTTTGACAGCTTCTTTGGCTTCTTTCATCTTGCCAACTTCATCAATTCGCTTAATCAAATCATCAAAACCATCAAATTTTACTTCAAAGTCTGCCACGATATTCTACCCCGTAAATAGTTGAAGCACGATCAGTATAGGTACTGTTCTCAATCTTAAAATTATCGCCATCAATTACCATGTACCCTGACCGCACATTCACCTTGTTTTGGAATCGAACCGCAATCCGTCCCTGCTTAACCGAACCAAACACTAGATTCTGGGCTTTAACTCCCATACTCGTCACGTTGACTGGGTATACTTCCTGTTGCTTGACTAACTTGTCGTCAACGAACTGCAATCGCTTGTTATACCGCATATAATCACCACATGATAATCTTTCCACGGTTCTGCTCGGCCATATATCGAGAGATTGTTGATGAATACTCATCAAAGTCACTGCTTGGATAGCTGATTGACTCTCCCTCTTGTGAATACGAAGAATAGCCCTCATTACCCAACCGATTAAATCGAGCCAAAACAACATGCTGAATAATCGGTTCGAGCTTCTTAGGGACTGAGTCTTCATCAACTAACATGGCCAATTGGTCGCAAGTCATTACTTCTAGCGTTTTGATCACATCATCTTGTAAATTGTCCTTAATGCCCGCCAATGTCTTGACTGTATCAAGGACACTTGGCTTATCAGTCATTTAAGGCCTCCTTACTTTGATTCAGTAGCTGGCTTTGCCTTAGTGTTAGCCTTTGCGTTCTTGTCATTAGAGTCTGTTCCTTCTCCAGGAACGGCACCAAGAACATCATCACCAGTGGTTACGTTCAGAGTTGCAAACGCATCCTGACGTACTGGCAATACGGCAACGTCCATTGTCACCTTCATGGCTACCATGTCTTGTTCGTACAAATTGATTGGAGTACCATCAGCGTTCGTCAATGTTGACAATTGAGCTGACTTGTCCAGTTCAACTTCCAAATTACCTGGCAATCCGTAGTACAAGTAATCAAAGTTACCAAATACCAAGTCGCCCTTGTTCAATACGCCTTGTTGCGTATCAACAACAGGCATTCCGTCCAATGTCTTTGCTGCTGAATCATACAACTTGTCTGGATACAAACCAGCATCCTTTTGAATAGATGTACGCAAGGCTGGGTTATTCGTCAAAGTTGACAGGAAGGCGTTACCTTGTAATCCCTTGTCATAGAGCTTGTTTTCCAAAGCCAAAATGTTGTCATAGTTGATATCGCCAGTCAACACTGCCCCATTCGTCTTAGCAGCGTTAGCCAAAGAATCAGCGTAAGGGGTGTTAATTCCCTTGATGACAGCCAAGTCAATTGCCTTGTCCATTTGTTCAACAATCAATGGTGTTACTTCTGAGAAGAAGTTAGAGTAGGAATAGTTCAAGAATTCCTTAGACACAGGAATAATGACGGCCAACTTCTTTGCTTCCAACTTTGCTTGCAAGAATGTAGGCTTGGAAGTGGCAATGCGTTGTGTTTCACCAGTCCAGTAAGCACCGCCCACTCCAGTCATGAACGAGAACTTCTTCGTCTTTTGGCCCTGCATTTCAACGTTCTTAGCGACTTGCAAGATAGCTGATTGACCCATGATTCGGTCAATAATAGTTGTGGCCACGTCTGATGGAACAGATTGAGTGGTCATCACGTTGTTCGGGTTAAATTGTTGTACCATGTTTTATTCTCCTTTATTTAATTACACGGTTTTTTTGTGCCAATTCAGCAATTGAAACAGCACCACTTAGCTTGGTAGATGAAGCGTTAGGCGTCTTTTGCTTGGACAGCTCATCAACTCGCTTGTTGACAGAATCAGCAATCACCTTCTTGAGATAGTTGATGTTATTGTTCGTTGTCTCCACGTCATCGCTTAGAATCAACGACACCAATTCGTCTTCATTAGGTAGGCCAGCTTCAGCCAATGTAGACTTGGCTTGAATTGAATATTCGAGTCGCTTCAATTCCTGCTCACGCTTTGATAATTCCTTATCTCGGTCAGCTTGTTCTGCCTTAATTCGATCAGCTTCTGTCATGCGGGCCAGCTTCTTAGCCTTGTCTTCACGTTCCTTGGCTTCTTCTTCCCACTTACTACGGGCCGTTTCAATTGCCTTTGAAACTTTCTTGTCCATAAAGCTATCGAGTTCAGATTGAGATTCAAAGCTAATGCCGTTTTTCTTGGTTTCAGCTTGTTTATCTTCGTTCTGCTCTTCTACAACTTCGGTTTGTGAATCTTTGTTTTCCATTTCTTACTCCTCCCATACACACCTAATCGACAGCAAAATAAAAAGACCCATACACGACTCACAGAGCCCCATACACGTCTTTAAATTCTTATTGCTATCAAATACTAGTCCGTACACGATAATTGTTATTCGAACAGTTTTAGGACATATTCAGGTCACAAAAAAAGCACTCACAAATGTGAATGCTTAGTTTAGTCAATTACAGTCATTGACTTTATCTCACTTTCAGAAGCGGAATATCGTTGACCATTGTCTCCCAGAATGTCATATTCAACTTCACCGCTTTCAGTATCTAATGGGTTGTTTTGAGTAGTTAATGTTCCGTAAACTACATCTCCTTCAGTAGAAACTGCCTTAATTCTTTTTCCTAAAAAATCATATTTAACTTTAAAATTATTTTTCATTTGTATCTCTCCACGGGACAATATGCAATCTATCTTTTGAATAATGAATCTTGATACCATCAATATCAAAAGAACCTTGTTTACTAATCACTTCACCCTTTAAATTGGGAATGTTTATTGTTTCAGTATTTTTTAAATTACCAGAAAAAGTAGTTTGTCGTTTACCAGTGCCTGCATACTTATCCAACAACTTTTGAACATCCACATCATCCGCAAAATAACTTTTCCCTTTTTGACGCGTGCTCTCAATATGAGGCGCCTGCTTTTCATTATTGATTTTACTCGTCCACTCGCCGCTAAGCAACTTGTTAATTGTATCCTGAGTACCAGTGTCACTGTTTTTGTAATCAATTTTGCGAAGACGTTCTATTAATTTCCCTGAGCTATTAATAACATGAATTTTTTCATCTTTCGTATTCTCCGTAGCTGGCATAATTGAGCACATACAATTCGGATGAAAAGGGTACATGTTCGTACCAACTTCTGCTTTTGATAGTTTATATGGTCCAGACCTCGCAATGCTAATACACGTTTGGCAAGCTCTTCGTTCATACACAATGTCGTACATGTCAATTCCTGACTGCTTGTAAGAATCACGCTGAACGTCACCTTGAACTCTGGCTGTTTCTGTGATTAACAAACGTCCCGCTTGTGATGGCTGAACGTTGAATACATCTCGAAAATCCTTGTTGAATTGATTAGGGTTCTTACCCTGCAAGATAACCTTATTCAACGTCTCGCTTAGCTTGTTCTTAAGCTGTTCTGTGTTTTTCCATATGTTTGTACTAAACGTATAAGAGCCTTCACCAGCGAGCGAATAAGCGGTATTAACGAGTTGAGACGCAGATTCCATGGTGTAAGCAACACTTTGTCCAAGTATCGTTGACTGTCGCTTGTATTCATCAATAGCTTGCTGCGTTAAATAGTCTTCTGTACTATTTGTTATTCGACCATTTAATCTATCAATTTCAAGCTCCATTTCAAGTTGTAATAACTTGAGCCGACTAACACGGATTTTAAGATTGTACATTTTCAAATCAGCATTAGCGTTGTCAGAAAAGTCCTTATCAGCAACATATTTCTTCACTTTATCAACGAATCGAGTCACATCGGTCTTATCTGCCAACTTCATCGCTTCATCCATCGTCATTCCTTGACCTTTGGCGTATCGAATGAAATTGCGGTTAATATCGTCAGTAATATCATTAAGTGCTTGGTCATATAGCTTGTTCAGCACTTTTAGCTGCTCACCAGACGACTTCTTGATGTCGTCAGCATGATCTAACTCACGTTGCACCCAATATGATTTACTCTGCTTGTCCGCCATCTACTTCATCTCCTTTGTCGGAGTCAAACTTGATATTATCCATTGGCTCTGACTGATCAAGTCCTTCTTCACGTTCAATGGCTAAGTTGTTTTCTTCGGTAGTAGCATCCGTGAAGTGGGTCTGGTCATACATTGTTTTACGAGATAGTGGAATACCAGCATTTGTAAGCATTTGAACCTCTTCGCTTACTGCATATGGCAAGTTCGGTGTAAACGTGACATTGACTGGCATATAGTTAGACAATCCACCCTTCAAATTAGAAGTTAATGTGCCTAACAATTCATACCGCCGACCAAGTGACCGTTTGAAAGAATTCATCGTCTGGGCAATCGCCTGCTCAAAACCAAAAATCTTATAGCGCATTGCAACGCCACTAGCATTGCCACCAAATGATTCATCAGCCAGATTGGGCACGTTGGACATCATGAAGATATCCTTGAACAAACGTTGCTGATAGTTCTCACTAGCCGTGGAATTAAATTCTGGATTGATGTACTTGGCGTCAATGCTTGTGCTGTTACCCTCTCTGTCAGTTCCCGACTGCAATGCCAGAACACCATACTGCTTAATATTGTTGATGAGCTGGCTTACACCATCCTTACCATTGGGAGCTTGGAAATCTCCGCTAATGACCAGCAACGAATTAACCACGTCAGTCATATAGTTGGACGTGTCTGAATTAACCGCATCATAAGCATCAATCAGACTAATCACATCTTCATACCAACCTGTGCGGTAACGATTGCTTGAATACTCGATAATTGGCACTTGGTTGTAGAAGTGAGGCGTGCTGTCTGTTTCCTTCAACGAACCAACAGCCTGTGTAATGTTAGCGAACGTGATAATCTCATTAGCTGTGTACAAGCTAACACTGTACTGTGTCTGGTTATTGTCCAGCGTATCAATTTCAACAATTCGAACCGCAGCTAATGGATTACGCTCAATCGTGTTGTCATAGATAACGAATGTTTCGAATACATTAGATAACTTAACGTTGTTGTTCGAGTTTTCATCACGATATTGCAATTCATATGCTCGCCCATATTTGGCCACGTCATACATCAGCTCATTATCAAGTGTCGCTACATCGTTGTATTGATTGAACGTATCGATTAATTCCTGTTCGCTGTCATCTCCAACGGTGTACTTAACTGGTACAGAGGTCGTATAACCAGCAACAAACTGGGCAATAATCTTGCCAAAGTTGTGTGCCCTACGGTAATCAGCTTTATTTTCTTCCTGGCGCTTAGGGCGGCTATAAATTGTTGAATTAAGTCCTTTTGAGTACTCGTCTAGTACTTGCAACCGTGGGACTTGGTGATCTAAAAAATGCTTGATAATTTTACCAAGCATCAGATAGTTATTATTAGTTAGGTCGTCTAATGAACTGACCAGATAATTGATATTACTTGCCGTATCAAACGGGAATGACTCACCGTTCATAATCGACTTAATGTCCCTTTCAAAATTATTAACTACTGCCATTACATATATCCTTTCAGCTTAGCCAAGTCAGCAATGTCCATTGTGTTCTGCTCCATGGCCAGCTTGTCGTTATAAATCACATAGCGAATGGCATCCATCAAGTGGTCATTCTCCTTCACTACATCGCCGTTCTTACCCCACACATAGCGGTATATTTCACTCCTAAATGTCGGGCAGTCGTCATAGACTACGTTGAACTTATTGTTGTGAATTTTGTCAGCAACCGCTTCAATACCATTCGCTACATTCTTGTTTGCCTTAAACGCCCTGATACCATTCTGCTTCAGGTCATAGATATGCTCTGGGTTGGCCGTATCACAATAGAAGATAATATCGCCAAAGCGTTCTTGAATATCTTTAGCAACGTTGATCCAATGGTCAATCGGCTTCTTGTTGTCAACATGCTCTTCCATCAACGTATATTTGCCATCTTTAAATCCAATCACAGCAAACGCTGTCGGGTGATTGAATCCCCAATCGACACCAACCATAAATCGTTCATAGCTTTGTTCGAACGCATTATTACGAGTGACAGTCATGGTGTCTTTGTTAAATTCAGGATAGACAGCACCTTCCCCGCTGACCCATAGGCCTTTAATGTTGCGGTCATAAAGCATGCCAGTTGGAACAGTTGCCTTGTAGTTTTTCTTGTAACCTTCGTCCAACATCTCGTTGTCGTCGAACTCGAAGTGATAAGCCCGGATACCATCCTCACCTGACTTTTCGATGTAGTCCTTAAGTAACCAATGTTCAGGATTGTCCGGGTTAGTGTCGCAAATAACAACCGCACCTTTACCGGAGCAACGAGAACGGATTTCATCAAACACAAGACGATTGCAAAGGCTCGCCTCGTTAATGTAAGCCCCAAATGCTGTCATTCCACGAATACGACCAATGCCGGAGATTGAACCAGTGGAAGTCTGAACAATACGAACACCCATCAATTCAAACTCGTTGTACTTGTTCATTTGAATTTTAATACCCATATTCTGTAATTCGGCAATAATATTACGTTTAATGTTGGACATCGTATATCCTGCAATAATGTACTGCGGGTTAGCTACGCCAACTTCGTCAGCGTTCTTCTTAGCATTAGCCACCATCATGAGGAAAAGTAAGTTGTTTAAGAACGTTTTTCCACTTCGCTTAGCTCCGTACAAGACGATCAAACTCAAATCCTCTAAATTACGGTTTACTTCGGCAATCACTTGATGTTGTTTAGCTGATAGTTTCATTTAACATCTCCTAAACCGTCAACCAAGGTGTGCAACATGTCATTTTGGTTATCGCCTCCACCCTGCAGTTCCTTAGCCTTAGCTTCAAACAAGTCTGCTTCTGCCTTATCCTTGCGTTGTTTGTTTGTTTCAATAGCTATTTCTCCGCTATCTCGCAAATACTCTAGAAGTTCCTTGCGAGCCTTGTTTCGGTCGTGCAATTCTACAATTGGGCCATCTTTACCAACGGTAATCTTCTTAATAGCCTTGGTATCTACCTTTGACTTATCTTTTAAAGCAACCCAAGACTTGTGTCCTGTTAGCTCTTTTCCGGTCGCTTCATCTGTATATTGAAACTCATCAGAACCCCAATCGGCATACGATCCAATATCAGCCTTGGCCTCTTTGGCCATATCATCAACCAACGAAAAAACGTCTATGCCAAGCTCTTTTAATCGAGCCTGACGCAGACGTTTAATTTCTTTTTTTATCTTAGGGTTTCTTAGGGTCACAGAACCTTGAACCATGGCAGTATTGTACGTTACATCATAAGCATTGATGTATGCCTGTGTCGCATTCGAAAGTCTGACAAACTCCATAACAAAGGCTTTTTGCTTGTCATTAAGGTCGCTATTCTCTAGCTCTTGAATGGCAGGATGTAACTCTTTTTCAAGTGTGACCTTTTTTGTGACCTTGTGACCTTTTTTGTGACCATCTGTGACGTTTTGTGACCAATAACGTGACTTCCACATCTTGACCGTTGAAACAGACACACCATGCTTATCTGCAATCTCCTTATACTTCATACCAGCTAAGTAGTCTTGCTTAGCTTCATCACGTTTTGTCATGTCATCGCCACTCCTCCTTTCATCTTGATATATGTACTAAAAAAGACAGCCTAAGCTGTCTAAATCATTTTTTTAACCATTTATAAACTTTATAAAATAAATAAAAAACAGGCACAGCAACAAGTATCATGCCTATTGCATATTGTGTAATAATATCATTCATTTAGACTTCACTTTCTAAACGTCTTTTTATCTCTTTTTCTGCAGTTAACAAAGCTTCTTTTTGCTGATCATAATCATTATATTTCACTTTTAATAGATCGATTGCATCAATTTTTTCACCAGTGAAATCGATTTTTAGATTTTCAACAATTAATGCAACATATACAAGCTGGCTAACATCATCGGTAATTTCATCCCCATTTTTATAAACTGATTGCAAAAATATTCCAATTAATTTAATCGTCTTTCCAGATGAATAGGTCAATGTCTGATTTAATAAATTCTGCAAATCTCTTGGCTTTTGCATAACAGAATGGTCAACATCATTAATGATTTTAACCCACTCACGCAATACTTCTTGCATATTCTTACCATTACTTTGACGAAAATAATTATCAATTTGCAGTTGTTTGCTACTATAAAAGGACCGCTCGTCACTTACTTTTTCGATACTGCCGATGGTATCTGTTTAATTGTTACCACAGCAAATATTAAAATTAACATACCCACAATTTGTAATATAGTATAAAGAATCGACATAGCATACTCTCCTAAAAATATTATTCAGGAACTAATATACCATTTATAACCAACTCATGTGCTTTGCATACATGCTACTGTTCTTCAACTCATCACGCATTGCTGCATGTCGTCTTTTTCTGTCTTCCATACTGCGGTCGCTCTTCTTAATCTCACGCTGGTTAACTTCCGTTGACTGTATCTTCCGAACGACTTCCTTAGGCAGATACTGTGCTGCCACTTCACTACTGACTTCCATAGCTAGAATGTCACTCCAAACCACAGCATTTTAGCGCCAATGATCATAACACCACATGATCCGGCAAGTAGACCACCTAATAACATGTAAGCCGCCACATTAGCAATGTGTGCCATTGTTTTAGTGAACTTAAATTTCAAATAGTCTTTCATGACTCACCTCCTGCGTTTTGTTTCTCACTTTCTCTGTATTCAATCAACGACTGTACCGCATCGTTAAAATCTTTCTTTTCAACAACAATCTCATCACCACCATCGTCAATAAATCGAACCAAGCAATCCGAAACGTCTTCATCGGACATCTCCCTAATGTCCTCACGCCAGTCATATCGTTCAACTAGTAGTGCTAACATCTCTAATGGTGTATCAATTGGACCAAGAGGCCAGTCACTATCACAACAGGTCTCACAATAATAAGGGTCGTCAGCACTACATGAATAATCATCGTCTACATCTAAATCAGTGTCTTCAAAATAAACACCACCCATATGACTTTCAACCGCATACAAAGTTTCAGGTAGTTGGTTGTTCATTTTTTCTTTTTTGAAGACGATTTTTTCCATAACTTCCTCCAAATAAAAAGAACCATTTCCTTATTGGAAATAGTTCGTTATGTACACAGGGAGCGACCCTGCATATCCAATGCACCCATTGGTAGGCATATATTCAGTAAACATATATTTCAGCCGGCAAGGCACCAATCCGACTGGGTCATTCTTTTTCCTCGAATTAACGAGATTGAACGCCACATTTAACCACCGATATGTACCGTGGCTATTCCAACCAGGAAATGAGTTCACAAATTTGCGAAATAACTATAAACAAGAGAGCATATGAACAAGAAAACATGTCTGCTCATTCCCTATCTATCTGAAATAACCACAATACAAATATACCACGTTTTTTAGGATAAAAAGTGCAATAAAAGTGAAGTCTTTTGACACTACAAAGTTTTCCACAGGAATGATGGATCCCAGTAAGCCCCTTCTGAAAATTCTTGCTTGATTCGCTTCAAGTCGTTGTAGCACTGACGCTTTGATTTGTAGAGTTCTTTGGCCACTTTATCCCAACTGTAAGGCTTACGTCGGTATCGCATTAGAAGAAGTTGTTGTTCATGTTGAGTTAGCGTAAGCATAAACTGATTCACGTTCCATTTGTCCTTGTTCCACTGCGCAATATTCCAGTCGTCCGTCTTTTTGATGATTCGATTTTCAATGCCATTTTTGGCAACGTTGACGTTTTGAACTCTTCCTCCGCCATAGTTCTCATCTGCACTACCAGTATCTTCCTCTAATTTTTTGATTCGACACTTGATTAGTGAATCAATTTTACCTGAGATACATGCCTTAAAATATCGGTCAATTTCGTCCGCCAAATTAATCACCCCCTTTAATACTGATTATCGTTAATCTTGCTTACCTCAATGACAATCTTCTCTTCGTCGCTAAACCGCTTCTTAGCGTTGATGTCACACAGCATGGCATCGTCCTTCCACAGAATGCCATTTAAGGCGTCCTCGGTACTCTTAATGTAGTTGCTAAGGTCTGGCTTCTTAAAAGGCAACAGCTCGCCAATAAGAGCCATTGCGTGCTTAACCTTGCTAAGTGACTTAGGCGGCAGAATGTAAAATGTCACGGTCAGTGCCAGCGCCCCACTTAACGGCTCGAAGTAGTTCACGCTCTTTTCAAGATTGGCTAGGTAAGCCAGTCGCTTCTTGTACTCAACCACCTTCTTCGGATCGTACAAGTATGGCTTCCGCTTCGTGTACATCTTCGACCGGTTGTACTCACTCTTCATGCCAATACGAGGACGAGCCTGTTGCTGTGGCTTGATGTCAAACTCAATCTTTATCGTTTCCACGTCTTAGCTTCCTCCTAACTATTTGCCAATATGCGAATACCATCTAGTTCTAACTCGTCCTCAATGTGTTCAAGCGGTTCACCTACCCAATCATCTACGTTGAAATAACGCCTAACCTCATCAGTCCGTGGCATGACGTTAATACTTGAGTGAGCGAATGGTTCATCTTCCGTGTTTTGAACAAAGTAAATGTTCTTAACTTCCCGGCTCAAACTATCACCATGAACAATGACGGCATTAATTCCCCGGATTGCTGCGTTAAACAATAAGAACGGAATAGCCCTGTCTGACAGCTCCTCTAACCAATAGAATTTGGAGCTTGGTTTATGAAACAACATTCCAAGTGGTCCAAGTGATTGAATACCTTCCCACCAGTTACGAATCATCATTCCGCCAGTACCCGCTGTTGGTTCAAAGACAAAGTTAGCGTGATTGCTACCAGTTAATCCGGCTACCAAGTCAGAAACCGCATTTGGCGTAAAGTCTTGCTTGTTAGTCTTCCTTTCTGCTTGTTCGGCCATGTAATAGTCATGAAATCCGTCAACAGATGGATCGCAAGAATACTCCTTGATATAACGACTAAACGCTTCTTCTCGTCTGTCTTTATCAAGCATTACTTCGTGCATTTTTGTTGGCAAGTAGATGGCTTCATCGACCCCAAAAATGTCGTGAATGATACCAACGTCATCGCTCATCACTCCACCTCTTCCATTTCGTTCATCACTTCTCCTCTTCGTCATAAGGTGCCATGAACGCCATGTATTCTTGCGGACAACTATCAACCTTTTTTTCCGCAGCAGCAAAAGATAACCCTGTATATTCCCAAGATGTACCCTCGCCATAAAATTCAACTTTCCATTTTTGCATTCACTACACCTCTTCCTTGTAGAACATGTCTGGGTTGTAGCCCCATTTCCTAATTTCTCTCTCCGTCAGTGCATGCCATGTAATATCCGTTTCTAATGACGGGTAACCTTCTGGGCCAACAGTGATGAAGATTTCTTTTCCGTTTTTATCAGCATTCTTACTTTTCCAAAAGTACTTTTTCTCTTTCTCAACGAACTGTTCTTTTGCTTCATTACGGGTTGCGGGATTGGCAATCGCAAAAATCTTTTCCCAATCGTTGATAAAATCAAATCCCCAAAACAACTCATCTTGGATTTGAATCAACAAATTAGGGTTCATCAATCCCATGTTGTATTCTTTGTTTACCTTATCGAAGCAATCAACAATCTTCTGATATTCTTCTTCAGTGAATTTTTTAGTCATAATCAAACGCCCTTTTCTTTTTTAGTTTTTTCTGCAATTCGTACAATCTTATTGATCATGTCTTTTTGGCCGCTTTTAAATCCAATCTTGTACCAAATGAAACAAGGAATCGCTTCTAAAAAAGTAGAAGCAGCTAATACTATAATTGCGTTAATCATGTTTTCCCCTTTCAAATTACACATATACCAATTTCAATATCACCAGTAATTCAAGTGATAAATCTGTGCAATTTTTTCGTCCACAGGAACGCCCTGCAAATGATATTCAGCCATGCGCTCTTTCTCCTCGTGATGGAACAAGTCATGATGTTCTCGACACAAGGCAATCAAGTGCCGGCCTCTGTGGTTAATCTTTTTGCGGTCGTTTCCAATACCCACCTTGCTACCTGTGATGTGGTGATGGTCTGCTTTCAGTCCGCAAATCACACACCGCTTGTTCATCAGGCATGCATACTCATATCGAGCAATGGCAGGGTCGTCTAAGTTGTCTAGTGGCCTCTTGCTTAGTGGCACGTTATGCTGCAAGCAAAACTCCAGCAGCATGTTGATAAACGTGTTGGCATCCGACATATTTCCCCGACCGTTTGACAAGCTAAAGTCCTCGATGCCATAGAACATATCCATGGCGAAGTAGAATGCCCGCTTAATCAGTTCAGGTTCGCCTGCCCATTTACCACCAATTTCAGCTTTGGCAATATCGCCGATAAGAGCAAATGCAAAATTACGCTGTTTAGGGCTCGCAGAACGTCCATCTTGTATGTTTAGTGTGATTACACTATCCTGCACTTTATCGAGCTCATACAGCTTATCTGGGCTTTCTAGCTCTATTGTGACGACAGACCCACGCCTGCTTAGTAACTTACCTGGCAACTCCACATTACTTCACCTTCTTTTTGTCTCGCTTGTCCGGCTTGCGGTCACCGTATGGATCGTATGTCATCGCAAACTTGACCAACGGGTACAAAATAGTCAACAGCAGGCCAACAATCGCTAATGCAAATGCCCACAACACAAAATAAATAATCCACCAAATCATTTTGGCAACTCCTTAATCTGTTTAAGTACCTCATCACGAGTTTTGTCATCGGCATATCCAATAACGTCTTCAGTAATCGGCGTGGTGTAGCAAATATCATAGCGGCCATTATCGTCGAACTTCAAAACAGCTATTTCGCACAATCCATTTTCATATCCGTAACTACCAAAATGGAAAACAACGCTTGCACCATAGCCATTGCTGAACTTGTAAACAACCTGATCGAGATAAGTTTTTTCGATATATTTTTCAAATTTCTTACTGTGCGATATTCCTTTGTTCATCGTGTTCTCCCTCCTAATCGTGTGTCTTGTACCCCTTCATCAGTTCAAGAGCTGCTTTGATGTCCGCCTTGTCCGTTTCGCTAGCAATAGGCGCCACATTCTTAGACATTGGTGGCTCTTGCTTTTGTCCTGGTTTAGGCTTGACTTTCTTCTCAGGCATTACTCCACCAACAAATCCACGCTCCTTAGCGCTGTCTAAATGTTTTTCAAACTTATTGACCAACGATTGAACAGTGATGTACTCAATATCAGAGTATCTCGTGACCATGTAATTCAACACGTCTTGGAAATCCTCAAGCGATACATTCTTCATCGCTAACGACGAGAACGTACCTGTGTTTTCATTATTCCGTCCGGTTTCCTTGTTGTAAGCAGCCAACATTTTTGAAGCCAACATGGGGTCAATTAAGGGCTCATTTTCTTGCGCCTTATTTATTGAAGAAGTCTTATGGTTATTCTCTTGGTAATCTAATGGTATTGGTCGGGTCAAATTGTCCCCTTCTGAAAGGGTCAAATTGTCCCCATCAGATGAGGTCAATTTGTCTTCTTCGATAGGGTCAAATTGTCCCTTTCGATTGTCCCGTTTGGTATCTTCGATAGGGTCAAATTGTCCCATTGCTTCGTTTAGGCGTTTGTAGTTGATTGTGTACCATTTTGTACGATCAAATCGTTGCTTGTTGAAATTTCCGGTAATCAGAAAATTTTGTTCTACTAAAAAGTTGAAAATTCGTTTTACTGTTTTTTCTGACAACCAGTTAAACTGTTTATTCCATTCTGAAATCGAGTTCCAAATCCATTTTTGTCCACCGAATTCTTTTCCTGAACGCTCAACCCAGTAATGAACTTGTTGAAGAACGATTGCTTTGTCTGCGCCTCCTAACAGTTTTGCCAATCCTGGTTGGAACTGCATTGGGCTTTCTTGAATCAATAATTTTGAACTTCCCAATTAACAATCCTTGAAAAACTCTGAAAAAGTTTTTGTTCCCTTTCTCAAATTGCACTCCTGGCAACTAACAGCCAAGTTTGCCAATTCGTTATTTCCACCTTTGGCAAGTGGTTGCTTGTGTTCTACATGAAATTTATCTTTACTAACAGAATTCTCACAATAAACACAAATCCCGTTATATTTTTCAAAAACAAGATTTCGTTTTCTTTTAGAAATCTTTGGGCGTTTCCCTTTTGGATATCCAAACTCAACATGATATTCGTGTGAAAGTGAATTCATTCTGTTTGCTTCTTCTCGGCTTAAATAATTTTTCGAACTAAGAACTTTTAATTCATTTATTTCGTTTTGTTTCATAGCTATACCAATTCCTTAAAATGGCATGTCGTCATCTAAAATGTCTACGCCCTGTTGATCCTGGAATGGGTTATTAGAACCCTGTTGTGGACGTTGTTGATTATTGCTTGCTCCATTTTGTTGACGACGGTGTTCTGACTCTGCCTTACTCTCAAGCAATGAGAAGTTATCGACTGCTACTTCCGTTACATAGACACGTTGGCCCGCATTGTTTTCATAGTTACGTGTCTGCAACCGGCCTTCAATGGCCACAAGCGCCCCCTTACCAGTAAAGTTGGCAAAGTTTTCGGCGGCCTTACGCCAAATAACTGCGTTGATAAAGTCGCTCTCTCGTTCGCCATTAGCGTCTTTAAATGTACGTTGGACTGCTAGGTTGAAAGACCCAACCGCAACGCCTGACTGCGTATATCTGACCTCTACGTCTTTAGTTAATCGTCCAGTTAATACAACTCGGTTAATCATGCTTCTTGCTCCTCTTTCTTTACTTCTGCTTTCATCTTTGCCTTTTCTAGGGTTTCGTTAACAAACCTTTCGGCTGCCTTGTAATTGTCCTCGGTAAGGTCACTAATCTTCGCAACACCAAGTTGCTTAGTAAACCAATTCAGTAATGGTTTTCCAGTCACCTTTTCCGTATTCTGGATGGTTATATCGAGAATATTCGCCTGCTCTTTAGTTATTTTTTCTGGCTCTACATCTGGCAAATCCTCTCCGGCGTAAATATAAAGACCCAGTCCAAACATCGCTAAGTTTTTGACCAAGCAGCGCATAACTGCCTTGTTAACATCAGTTGTTGTTGGCTTCATCAATGATTTGTTACGCATGTCCATTACTGGAAGCCACATTTCTAGGGTCTTGCCGTCGATTGTCACTTCAGTAGACACCATGAATCCAGATTGATTATTACCGGTATACAAATCGCCATTCTCTGACTTCTTAACACGATACGTCGTATCTGGATAGCGTTTCATCACTTCTGAGATTGCCCAAGGCCAAGACAAGTAGCTAAAGTTTCCTTTTTTGTCGATATGGTCTTTGACATCAATTTCACTCAGCGTCTTAAATACTGATTTTGTTTCAGTCATGCCGAATCCTCCTAACCTTCACTAGTTCCTTGAAATTGGATACCCTTACCATTCAAGAAGTCGGAAATCTCTTGCAACTCATCTCGAGTACATGCAAACACCTTAAATGAACGGTCATAGCGTTCTTCAACAGGCTTAATCACTTCGCCTGTCTCTTCGTCAACTTGCTTTGTCTGCGCTTGTGAGATAGCCCGTTCACGCTCAGCACGTTGCGCCGCTTCCTGCGCTTCTCGTTGTTGGTTAGCCATCCGCACATCGAACTTCATACCTTCAATAACATCAGGTAGTGAATGACTATCCAGTTGCTTGATGTAAGGGGCTGGGTTGACATTCAATTGACTAGCAAACTCCTTAACCATGTTGACTTCATTCTGTTCAGTCTTCTGGTTCGCCTTATCAGTCATGATGGCTGGCGTTAGCTCATTATCAATAAAGCTATCCTTTGGCTCAAGGCCATTGAAGTTTTTCTTGTACAGCCACTTTTCATCAATAGGGATCCGTGGTTCATATGGCGTATCTTGATACTGGCTTTCAATGTACAAATTGATATTAGCCCGCCACTTTTCCTTCAATTCTTCTGTGTACTTATCGAGTTGAACCTTGATATTATTACCGGCTGACTTAAGCTTCTTCTCGGCATTCATCATCTGTTCCTTAACTGGTAGCCAAGGAGCAAGCATATTTTTTTCAATGTCAGAACGCCTTGAAGCGGACTCCTTAACCATCTTGTTAATCAGCGCTTTTTCGTCCTTAGCAACCTTCATTGTTTCTTCTGTTACGACAAAGTTGTTGCCATACTCAACATACTTATTAACCATGGCCAAGTACTGATCCAAGTTCTTGAACTCAATCTTGCCATCTTTAATGTTGTTTTCCGGCAGTGTAATTACTTCCGTCATAGTTCAGTTACCTCCCGTTCCAAATCGCCTAGCTCTTCGTACTTCTCGTCGATTACAGCCTCCAAGTCCTCCTTAGTGCTTTTCAGATCATTGATTTCATCACGTTTGGCGTAAATTGCATCCTGCAACTCTTCATACCGTTCGCGCCGTTGCGTGTTTTCTGGGTACATCAACATGCTGTTTTCAATTGTCATTTTTATCCTCCGTGATATACTAGAGGCATAAATTTCTTTCTGGGAAACTTTATGCCTTAGCTCTCTTGGTTGCAGCCTTGAGAGCTTTTTTCTGTTGCTTGTACAAACGTTGCGCTTTCTTGCGCTCATTATTTGCAATGTCTCGATCGGTATCGTTATCGCCAAATAACGGCTTTTTATCCAGCGAAAGAGTAACCAAGTAGATAAAACTTGCTACTGCTCCCGTTGTGAATATCCATCCGATAACTTCATTCCAAAACATGCTATTAGTCATTCCATCACTTCCTTTCTAAACCTGGTGTACATAGCGCACGTTTTCACGCATCCACTTGCATACTTCGCATTCCAGGTACTTTTTATTCTTCATCCCATCTATTTGGAAATATGGGAAACCAGGTTGCATAACAAGCTGCTCAACATAAGTACGCGACTCCTGCATTGCTTCAGCAAGTCCGCTAATCGTGAACGTTCGGTACCCGTCTGGACGAAGTGGAGGAACGTTCATTACTTTGCTAGCCATACTCTGACCCCCTTTCTTTTGGTATCCTTTAATTACAAACATTTGTCACAGTAAAAATGGAGACTACAATGCTTACAAAAAACGCTGAGCTACTACTAAAAAAATTCGTAAATAATGAGTTTGATTCTTTCGATTCATCAAATGTTCATATTTCAGAAGGCGAGATATTCAGGAAGTCACCACTCCAAAATGATGAAAATACTGAAATTGCGTTATCAGAATTATTAAATAATGGGTATGTGAAACAAGTAGCTAAAGCCCTTTACTACGCAACAACTTCTGGAAAAACTTATTTTGATTTGAAAAAACTAACTCGGAAAAACAAAATAGTTTGGAATATTGCGGTCCCTGCACTACTCGGTTTCATAGGGGGATCACTGCCGAATATATTCAGTTGGTTAGCAAGGATAATAAGATGGCTATCACAACTCCAGTAAAGAAACTAGTCACGAATAATATTGGATTCATCCATTCTGGATATTCTTCATCTTCTTTTTTCATGTTGTTAACCTTTCTTTTGTTATCCTTTAGTTACTGGCAGTGCAGTGCCTAGTAAATTGAAAGGAGTAAATATTTTGGAAACAATTACATCGTTTTTAGTTCCAGTAGTATCTGTTATCGCTTCATTTTTAATTGGATTATTTACAAATCGAATCGGTGCTAAACGGGAAGCAAATAAACAAATTTATTCTTATTTTTATGCTCCAGTTATGAAAGAAGTCATTCAGCTTTTACCTTCAAAACCTTATATCGATTCGTTGATGGTAAGAACGCCTGTCAAATCTTATAGAAGAGTAAGCGACTTAATTGCTTCAAATATTCACTTAGCCTCTCCAGTAATGATTGAATCCTATAGAAAGTTTGAATTGTCATTGATCATCCTCGAAGGTCACTATGATAGTGCTGATCGCCGTGAAAGAATTGAGTTAAATACCACCTTTAACCAATTAATTACGTCTACCCTAGAAGAAGCCAACATATTAGCGAGAAAACTAAAATACCCAGAAACCCCAAAAGAAATTTTGAAAACATATTTTCAACGAACCGACCTATAGCAAATTCAATCAGGCAGAATAAAATTGTTATTTGTTCAAGTAAGTTGCTTGCCATTTCAATCCTTTTACATTTGATGGTCGTCTGTCGCTCTCAGGACGTGCTTACGTACTTCAATCATTCACGACTAGTTCGTGACATTGAGATAATGTAGTCAACCTCATTGGTTGGCTTATTTTTTTCATCAAAAACTCGTTTGACTTTTACTTGGTCTAAATTCCAATCCTCAAAATATCTACCGATTGACTCCAACGTATTTTCTTTGAATTCTTTTTGCTGTTTCAAATCACAGTTCCTCAATTTCATTCATGATTTTTTTAAGCTTTGTTAGTGTTTTTCTATACTGGCAAAGCTTTTTTCGTTTTCGTCTGCTAAGCGTTAATGTTGCAAAAACTTGATAGCCATCTTCATCTTGAACAACACGATCAACAACGAATTTATCTTTCATGTTTCCTCCTTTACGCTGGCTGTTCTTGGTTAGCACCACGAATTGCCAAATCAAGCAGGTTGTTCGGCTCCCAACGATTCAAGAAACGCTTACCTTCTTCAAAATACTTTCGTGGCAGTGCGTTATAACGTGGAACACTGAATTGTTGCTTAAAGTCCTTGGCAATAGCATGGAATACTTCACTAGAAAGTTCCTTGTACGCTTGGCTATACTTACCACCTAAGATTGCAAACACTCGATTACGACGAAGATTTAATAATTCTTGTTGCTCCCAACTACGAATTTCCTGGTCGTCTTCAAACTTGTCGAAGCGTTGTTCCAACTGAGTCTGCTTATCCTCCTGCTGTTTCAACGCTTCAAAAGTTGTTGCAAGAATTGCCATTGGATCTTTCTGTACCGAATAACTACCAGTCTTTCGAATGCTTGGCAGGACTTCATCAGTTACCCAGTCTTGAAACTTTTCGGCCTGTTGACTATTAGCTTTAATGGCTAACTTATACAATTGAGGTTCGGTGATAAAATCGCCTTTCCCCACTCGTGGGGAATCTAGGTATTCACGTACTCGAGACCACCGGACATATTTTTTGCCACTTTTGGCAAAAGTTGTAATCCCAATCCCAACAGCCGCTGTTTCTGCATCGAACAAAACTTGTCCGTTTTCTTCTTTGACTTTTAGGTTGTCAAACACCTTTACTTCGTTTGCCATGTTGGCCTCCTTTTATATATTTTTGCAATAGATTATTGATAAAAAAAATCCTTGATATTTCCACCAAGTAAATGGGAAATTTTTCGGGCATTTTCAGGCCTCATGGCATCACCTCTTTTTCGGTATCTCCACATAGACTGGTATGTTACACCAACTTCACGAGCTAAAGAAGATTCGCTGTATCCATGATTACTCAATAATTGTTGCCAGTTTTCTGTATCTTTAATCTTCCAACTCACCGCTATGATTACCTCCTTTCATTAACTTATGTATTTATTGTATAACTAATTATATATTTTTGCAATAACTTTTTTATAACAATATTATTAACTTTTGCAAAAGCTACTATATACTATTAGTTACAAAGGGGAACACATGAAAGTATCTAATCAAGAGTTCGGATATCATCTGCGCGAACTTCGTCAACAAAAAGGATTCAGCATAAGTCAAACCGCACTACAAGCGGGAGTATCTCAACCATACTTATCTCAAGTTGAGAATGCTCGTCGGAGTATTCCTAAGCCTAGTACTCTTGAAAAAATTGCACATGGATTAAGAGTCGATAAAAGTGTTGTTTTTAAAATGGCTGGAATTGTTGAAAACATTCCCAACGAGTTACCCATCAGCTCTATCCCATCTACCGTGTCTATTCCTATCTATGGTCGTATATCTGCAGGATACCCCGAAGGAGCTAAGGAAGATATTGAGGGACACGTAAAGATAGACGATGACCTTGTCGAACGTTATGGTAAAGACAATTTAATCGGACTTCGTGTTAACGGAGAAAGTATGAACAAAGTTGTGCCCAATGGTGCTATCGCTATTCTTGCAAAAATCGATAAATGTGAAATTACTAACGGTGACATCTGTGGGGTCATTATTGACGGAGAAACTGCTACACTCAAACACGTGTACCAGTACCCTGATCGCATTCGTTTTGAGCCAAATAGCTGGCTACCTAACTTCAAACCATTCGAGTACAGCAAAGAAGACGTTGACAATGGACAACCCCCAATTCAAATTATTGGTAAGTTAGTCCATCAGCAATCATCTTTCTAAATTATCATCAAAGGAGTAACTATGGGTTTATTTAACAGGAAAAAAGATGAGCAACTAGAAAAGAAAATTGAAATTTTAGAGAATAAGATTACTTCAAAAAAAGAAAAGCTCGATAAGATTATTAATGATAAAAGCAATCAAATCAATGAATTGGACAAAAAGATCGATGAAGCAACCAAAGAATTAAGTTCACTTCAAAGTGATATTGAATTGGGCTTTTATCAACCAACTTACCAATTCATTGACAGCTTAGTGCTAAAAGAAAAGTTAAAAAACATAACAGACTCTGAAAAACAACTCGTTAAGGAAAAAAGTGCTTTTTTAATTACCGAAACATACACATTCAACGGTTCAATATCTAAGGGAAGAGCAATGCAGAATAAAAGCGGTTCTGCAATCATACGTGCTTTTAACGGTGAAGCAACAGGAATAATAAATAAAGTCAATGCTAATAATTACAACAAAAAGATCGAATCATTAAAAAAGAGTTATGAAAAATTAAATAATCTTTTTGAAAAATCTTCATTTGTTAAAATATCAGTCCCGTATTTAAACCTAAAACTAGATGAACTTACGTTATCTGTTGAATATGCTTTAAAAAAACAAGAAGAAAAAGATATTCTAAAAGAGCAAAGGCAGCGTGAAATTGAAGAAAAGAAACTTCAAAAAGAAGTCGAAAATCAGCAGAAAATAATTCAAAAAGAACGCACTCAATATCAAAATGCTTTATCAAAATTAGAAGAACAGGAATATAGCGAAGATATCGAAGAACAAATCAACAACTTAAAATCAAAATTAAAACAACTTGATGATGATGCTAAAGAACTAGATTACAGAATATCTAACTCAAAAGCTGGCTATGTTTATATCATCAGTAATGTTGGCTCCTTTGGAAAAGATGTTTATAAAATAGGTGTTACACGCCGACTAACACCTATGGACCGAATTGATGAACTCGGAAGTGCATCTGTTCCATTTAAATTCGATGTACATGCTCTCATTTTTTCAGAAGATGCTTTTCAACTTGAAAGCGAACTACACCAAGAATTCACTGATAATCGGGTTAACCACATCAACAATAGGAAAGAATACTTTAATGTATCTCTAGATGATATTAAAAAATTTATCCAAGATAAAAAAAACATAACAATAGAGTGGCATGATACCCCAGAAAATTCTGAATTTGAATTATCGCAAAGGAGTATGTCAAAAACTAATAACTAAACATACTTACGTGCAGAACGGAACCACGTTAAAAGCTGAGAGGAGAAATTATCGTGAGCAAGAAGATTACTGACGAAAACGGACGAACATATGTACAAAAGAAGCCATTCTACAAGCGAGTTTGGTTTTGGATTGTTGTTATTTTAGTTGTTTTAGTTGCAGGAAGTGCCGCCGGAGGTTCAGATTCGGATAAGTCTTCCAACCGTTCTGGAACAAAAAAGTCACAAGCAACAAACGTAATCAAGACTACTCCGGAAGAAATTGTTGCTAACTACACTCAAAAGACTTCATCACAAGCAGACGCCATTTACAAGGGAAAAACAACCCAAGTTACTGGTAAGGTTACTGATGTGAAAGATGGCGTATTAGGTGGTCATGATGTGACTATCGACGCTGGAACTGTTGATGGCAATGAATTTGAAAAGCAATCACTTTCGTTTAACTTTAAAGAATCGAATAAGGACGAAGCTCTTTCAATTCAACCCGGTTCCACTATTACTGTGCAAGGTAAGTTCAGCAATGCCATGATCATGGGCGGAGACAATGGTGACCCAAAGTGGGTTAGTTCCGTTTCATTCACAAAGTCTTCATTAGTTAAATAATAATATGCCCTTTTGGGCGTACATATCATTCTATGAGAAGAAGGATATTTTGGGGATATAGTTCTGTTAAAGATACTTTCTAACAGATATATATTGACTATTAATAAATCAAATGATTTAATATGTATAGAGATCGAGTGTAGCACACTCAGGGGAGCTCCTATACATATTGTATAGGAGCTTTTTTTATGTCAAAAAAATACCAAGATGTAGATCAACAAATACAAATTTTAAAACAGCGTAATTTGCTGTTTGATGATGAAGAAAGTGCAAAGTATAGAATAAACGAGTTTGGGTATTATGAAATCATTTCTGACAATTCTGAACCTTTTATGGTTGACGGAAAGTATATTGAAGGGACTAGTTTCTTTTACATTTATTCATTATTCTGTTTTGGTGCTGATATACGAAATAAAGTACAAGAATCATCAACGATTTTTGAGGGATTGTTAAGACAAGCTGTGATAAAAACCTGGTGTGAAGAATACGGTAGTCATCAAAGCAAATATTTAGACAAGAGAAATTTCCGTTTTCCAAGAACAGGCCCCCGTCCATTAAATAATCTAATATCTAAATTTTCGAAAGTTGCTTTTGCTGATGATGATCCGCTTTTGAATCAAGTACGAACTGAAAATAATAACGTTGCTCCTTGGATAATGGTCAAGTTTCTTGATTTCGGTAATATAATCTCATGGTATGAATTGCTTAAACCAAGACTAAAAACAAAAGTAATGAAACACTTATTAAGTGACGAAGCCTTTGATAATCTAAATAATAATTCTGGAAAAGACCTATTTACACAAATGTTGAAATTGGTTAAGCAATTTAGAAACAAATCAGCACATGGAGGTAAGGTATATTCATATATGCCTACGCTTCCGGGCGGCAAGCCATGCATTAAATATAATCGTTACTTCCATGACAAGTTTGGTATCACTAGAGAAAAATATGATGAAGGATACGGTCAAACTAGTATGTGGACCGTTTTAGCTTTGTTAAAACTAATTAAGTATCCTACTCCATATTTAATACTATCCAGTATATTAAACAAAGGATTTAAAGAATATCTTCAAAATGTGGATACTATTCGTCACTATATCAATACAAAAACATTTTATATTGATACCGAATTAGCAACTGAGCAAACACACTTAGATATATAGTTAAGAGGCTATTTATAGCCTTTTTATTTGACCAAAAAGGAGAAAAACATGGCTTCATTTGAAAAAGCAAAGTCTGGAAAATGGCGTGCCATTGTTTATGTGGATAAAAAACGCCAGACAAAACAAGGGTTCAAGACAAAACGTGAGGCAGAAAAATGGGCTGCTGACATGCAGGCAGGCGTTATCAAAAAGAATAAATATGAAAATATGCTTCTGTCCGAATACTTTGAAGAGTTCATCTCGACATATAAGTCTGATTTGGCTACTGCTACTCGTTATCAGTACCAAAACACGCTCGACAACCTCATCAAGTACATACCGAAAGCACGACTGGTTGACTTCACTAGAACCGACTTTCAGCGTTTTATCAATGAGTTTGGAAAGGGACGCAAAAAGGAAACTGTGGCCAAGCGTAAGAACCACCTAACCCAGGCGCTCAAGTCTGCTTTTGCCGATGGAATTATCAGTAAAGACCCAACGGTCATGGTTAGCCTTACTGGAGAGCAGGGAAAGAAGAAAGAAGACAAGTATCTTGAAGCGGATGAACTGGCTAAACTTGATCGTTATGTTCAGTTTAAGCTAGATCACTATCCGCACGCCACTTCTTACTTGGCTATCCTAATCGCAATCCATACTGGTATGCGAATTGGAGAGATTAAGGCCCTGACTGCTGACGATGTTGATTTTGAAAAGAAAACAATCAATATCAATAAGGCCATGAACCAATATGGAAAGATAACGACTACTAAGACAGTGTCATCCAACCGTGTGATTTCAATCGATGATAAGCTGTTATCACGACTTGAAGGAATCGAAGGACCTATCGCCAAAGTAAGCAACTACGGAATCACAAAGACATTACATAAAGCAATCAGTGACACTGGTATTAAGGAAGTATCATTCCATGCTCTACGACACTCTCACGGATCTCTTCTAGTAAGTCAAGGTGTTGACATCAAGTATGTTTCAAAGCGCCTTGGACACCGTGATATTGCCACCACAATAAAAACTTACACACACCTTCTATCTGTCCAAGAAAAAGAAGAGCAATCAAAGTCAACTGACATCATGTCACACACGTTTGGAAAAGTGTGATAAATGTGTGATAAAAATTTGATAATAATACAGAAAAATACAGAATAAACAAGAAAAACTAAATTTAAAAACAAAAAGAAAAGCCCGGCGCAATCACGTTTAATGTGATTACACCGGGCTTTATCAATATCGCTAAAAACTTATGAAAATGCCGACTAACGGACTCAAACCGTTGACCCCCTCATTACTAGTGAGGTGCTCTATCAACTGAGCTAAGTCGGCAAAATTGGTACTCAATAATTGTAGCAAATGACAGGGATTCACGCAACGAAAATCTCAACGAATTTTCGAATACGGATGACAGGAATCGAACCTGCACGGATATAATCCACTAGAACCTAAATCTAGCGCGTCTGCCAATTCCGCCACATCCGCATGTCATAAGCAACTATTACATAATACTGGATTTCGCCCCTTTGGTCAAGGTCGGTTCGGACTTTTCCGGCTTTATTTTAGTAGTCTAAAATCGTTCTTTTTTAAGTAAAAAGGCGCTGCTTTCGCAACGCCTTTTCTTAGTTCATTAACTCTTCGTCAATGTCTTTTTGAATGATGTTTGAGACCACCGCGTCTTCTTTCCGCGTGGCGTGCAGCTTGATACCGTAGAGCAAAATCGTCCGAGCAATCGCGTAGAATGGGACGACAACGATCATTCCCATCATTCCCCAGAGGTTACCTGCGCCCAACAAGAGCAACATCACCGTGAGCGGGTGAATCTTCAGGGCGTTTCCAATCAAGGCTGGGTAGATGATCGATCCGTTCACCTGCTGAACGATGGCCATCAAGATGGCCATTCCAATCAGCATCTTCCAGTCCATTGAAAGGGCAACGATGGCCGCCGGCGCGATTCCGATGAATGGCCCAACGTAAGGTACGATGTTGGCCACTCCGGCAATGAATCCGAGCAACCAGATGTAAGGCAAACCGATGATACCGAACCCGATGGACATGGCAAAGCCGACGAACAACATCTGAATGGCCTGGCCAGAGATGTAACGCTCGATTGTCTTATCCAATTGCATCCCCAATTCCATCACGTCTTCCCCACGACTCTTTGGGAAGAACTTCTGAACGGCAGGAAGCAAGCGGTTTGAGTCAGACAACATGTAGAACAAGATGATAGGAACCGTCAACGCCATGATGGTGAAGGACGTGATTGTACCAACGGCAGACGTCAACGTACCAGCCGTAATCTTAACGAAGGAAGTTGAGTACTGAGAAACCGCATTCTTGATGTCATCGTCTGATACAGACAAGTTTAAGCGCTTGAACCATGGTTGTTGAATCATGTCCTTCACGTAGTCTTGAATGTTGTGGACCACGTTTGGCAACGCGTTCAACAGGTTTGAGATTTCGTTTAGGATAATCGGAACGAAAATCATTATTCCCCCGATAACCACGAACAAGAAGAGGGCGAAGGTGATGATCACCGCAATCCCTCGTGGCATTTGGAAGGAGCCAATTTTGATCTTTTGAATCAATTGCATTAATGGCTTCAAACAGTAGTAGAAGAAACCTGAAATCAAAAGGGGCAAAAAGACCGTTTCGGCAAAGACCGCGATGGGCTTCATCAAAAAGTCAAAGCGGAAGACGATGAAGGCGAGGCTGGCTAAAGCCAAAAGCTCAATTGTCCAGAAAAAGAGGTGCTTAAGTTTATCGTTTGGAAACATTTATTGCTCCTTGATTGCTTGTAGTAATTTGTGTTGTACCTTAGGCAAGGCCAACTCGTTTTGTTTATCCGTTGAGAGGAAGGCCTGGTTTTCTTCCAATGTTTCGGGGGCTTTCACCCGCACCGGCCAGATTTCCCACTTGCGGTGGGAGAAGACGTGAACGACCGGCTTAATGGTTAACTGCTCACCTTCTAATTCTTCCACGGATTCAACCGCTCGTAAAGGAAAAGTCCAAAATCCGGAGAGCAGTCCTGTCTCTGGACGCTGTTCATAAAGCAAGTCACCGGCCTCGTTTTCCACAACGAGCGCTTGGTAGCGTTGCAAAACCGGCTTTTTCTTCTTGGTCTTTACCGGGTACTGTTCCTCTACTCCGTCGCGGTAGGCGGCGTTGTACTTTTTTACGGGTGAGTGTAAGGTGTCCGGATCCTTTGTCTTCATATAAGAAGTACCCAAGTCCATGATGGCCTGGTTAAAGTCGCCCGGACGTTCTGGGTCAACGATTGGTTCAACAATGTCGTAAAAGACGCGACGCGTCTTGGGCTTGGCGATGTCATCGTCAATCTTTAGCAAACGTGAGAACACACGGAAGAAATTTCCGTCGATGGCCGGCACCACTTCACCAAAGGCAATGGAAGCAACAGCGGCTGCCGTGTAGGGACCAACCCCTGGCAGGGATAGTAGGTCGTCGTATGACTCCGGCCAGTTCCCCTTCAAATCAAAGGCGACAACCTTTGCCGCTTTTTGTAAGTTCTTGGCGCGGGAGTAATAACCAAGACCCTCCCACAATTTCAAAACCTGTTCTTCGGGTGCTTCTGCCAGGTCTTGAACCGTTGGCAAAGCATCCATGAATCGGTTAAAATAAGTTATTACCGTATCAACACGGGTTTGTTGGAGCATGAGCTCGGAAACTAGAATCCGATAGGGATCCTGATTTTGTCGCCAAGGGAGATGCGCCCGTCCTTCCCGGTCGTACCAGGTTAAAAGGTCGTGTCGAAAATCTTCAATTGTTTGTTGATTCCAATTCTCCATAACAAGTATTATAACACTTGAAAACCCCTTTCGATTCGGGTATAATCAAATCTGTTCGAAAGATTTAAAAGTTTAAATATAAGGAGTGCCATTATGTCACAACGTACACCATTGAATTCATTTGCACGTGCCCGCAAGGTGGGACACGACGCAAAGAAGAAGAAGCGTCAATCAGCTATCGCCCAATTGCAACAATGGGCTAAGGGAAAGACGACTGAAATTCCTAACACGAAGTAAAAATCGTTAGCCTCTGGCTAACTTTTTTTTTGCTTAAAAATCGGGTTAATTACGCCCTTTTCCTTGTCTTGTACCTTAGAAATCTTTATACTTAAAATAAGTACAAACATCTCTGGAGAATTACTATGATTATTTCCGTACAAAATAAACAGCGCCGCCACGCTCTCTTGGCAGCCTTGCTCTTTATTGTCTTGGCCGTCTTGATTGGCATTAACGCCTCATTCCCGGCAGACATGGACGAAGCCGTTCGCTTCTTCATGACAGGGATTCAAACGCCATACGGTGACGTGATCATGTCCATTTCAACTTTCTTGGGCTCACCTGCCATGAACCTGTTCTACGGTGTGCTCTTGGCCTTGGTCTTGCTCTTGGCAGACTTGAAGTTGCCATCCCTTTGGACCATCATCACGGTCTTTGGTGCGGTGGTCTTCACGCAAATCATTAAAATCATTGTTCACCGTGACCGTCCAATCGGCCACATGCTCACCGACAACGGTGCATCCTTCCCATCACAGCACGTGATGGCCATGTGGGTGACCATCTTCGTGATGTTCTTGTTGGTGACACCAAACATCACAAAGCCAGTTGTTCGCATCTTGGTGAAGTGGTTCATGTTGACCGTTGCCTTGATGACGATGCTTTCCCGCTTGTACTTCTCCGCTCACTTCTTGACGGATACAATCGGGGCCTTCCTCTTGGCCTACGTATGGGTTGTCTTCTGTGCCTCCCTTTACCCAGCGGTCGCAACGTTCTTAAAGAACAAGTTCTGGATCTTCAAGGATCAAGAAGCGTAAACCAAAATTTCGAAAACGGCGCCTGTGATGGCGTCGTTTTTTTATGCATTAAAAAAAGCGTTGATTCGAATGAATCGCCGCTTTTTGTTTTGACAGATTAAAGATCGTAGTCAGCATCTTCCATTGATTCTGCTTCACCGAGCAAATAACCATTTCCGACCGCTGAGAAGAAGTCGTGGTTTGACGTTGACGTTGAAATTCCGTTCATCACGACCGGGTTCACGTCTTCTGCTGAATCCGGGAACATTGGTTCCTGACCCAAGTTCATCAACGCCTTGTTCGCGTTGTAGCGCAAGAATGACATCACGTCTTCCGTCCAACCGATTTCATCGTAGATTTCGTGCGTGAAGCTCTCTTCGTTTTGGTACAAGTCGAAGAGCAAGTCATACATCCATGACTGCATCTCTTCTTGTTCCTCAGCTGACAACTTCTTGAAACCAATCTGGAACTTGTAACCGATGTACGTTCCGTGCACGGATTCGTCACGCAAGATCAACTTAATGATTTCGGCTGCGTTCACCATCTTGTTGTGACCCAAGTAGTACAAAGGTGTATAGAAACCTGAGTAGAACAAGAACGTTTCCAAGAACACAGAGGCAACCTTCTTTTGCAAAGGTGTTCCGTTCTGGTAGATGTCGTTAATCTTGTTTGCCTTGTACTGCAAGAACTCGTCGTGGTCGGCCCATTCGAAGGTCTCGTCGATTTCAGACTTGTCGTTCAACGTTTCAAAGATGGATGAGTAGGACTTGGCGTGAACGGATTCCATAAACTGGATGTTGTTCAACACGGCCTCTTCCTTCTGGTTGACCGCATCGGCGCGCAATGAAGCCATCCCGTCCTGTGATTGCAAGGTATCCAAGGTCGTCAAACCACCGAACACCAAGTTGTACACGCGGCGTTCCTTGGCATCTAATTCCCCACGCCACACACGGAGGTCGTTTGAAATTGGCACACGGGTGTCGAGCCAGAATTGCTGCGTCAACTTTTCCCAAGTTGCCTTATCCAAAGCATCTTCAATGTTGTTCCAATTAACGGCTGTATATGAACCTTGGTTAACGTGTTGCATTAGTCGTCTCCTAACGTTTCTTTGATAATGTCGAAAATCTTTTCAGCCTCGCGCGAAGTTCCACGCAATTCGTAGTCGGCAATCACCGGCACGTTGTATTTCTTTGCGTAGCGCTTGGCCGTCAAAATGTATTGGTCGTTGAAATTCCGATTTCCAGAACCAATCATTCCCCGAAGCTTACGGGCGTTGTTCCCGTAGTCGATGTATTCACCCAAAGGCGTTGTAAATTCTTCAATCACCTCTGGACCTGTACCAGTTCCACCTGTCAGATAGGTTGGCACCAACGCAACAAAGGGCTTCGTCTCGTTTTCGTAGTCCGTTTCTTCACCGATTTCTTTGAAATCGATATCATCGTCTGAAAACATGGCAATGGCCTGTAATTTTTTGACGAATGATTCGGTATTTCCCTCAATCGTCGTGTAGAGTACGCGAAAAGTCGACATCTTCCACCCTTTCTATTTAGTAGTTCAAAAGATTAAGATGAGTCACTGATCAACTTGTTCTTTTGCATGCTACCAACAAAATAACAAGTTACCAGTCGGATTTTTGACCGTCAAGGCCTGCTATGTACAACGGGAAATGTTTCCCGTTTTGTAATCTTTTAAAAGTCAGAAGCGAGGGCGATTCAGGGGTTCGTCTTCGCTTTTTTGCCTACTAAAATTACTTTTGTTTCTTTTCGAATGGCGAATGTTCAATTAGATTGAGCAAGACTCACATTCGTTGACACCAGCTTCCTGGTTATCATCTGTAAAGGTACGAACATAGTAGATTGTCTTGATTCCCTTCTTGAAGGCGTAGTTACGCAAGATGGACAAATCACGTGTCGTCATCTTGTTCGTACGGCCTTCCTTCCATTCGTACAAACCTTCTGGCAAGGTTGAACGCATGAAGTAGGTCAATGACATTCCTTGATCGATGTGTGGTTGCGCCGCAGCGTAGACATCCACAACCTTGCGCATATCCGTGTCATAAGCTGACTGGTAGTATGGCAACGTGTCGTTTGAAAGTCCTGGTGCTGGGTAGTAAACCTTACCAATCATTCCTTCTTGACGTTCCTCAATGCGGTTGATGATTGGGTGCAATGAAGCGGTCGTGTTGTTCACATAAGAGATTGAACCAGTTGGCGCAATGGCGTGACGGTAGGCGTTGTACATACCGTTTTCCTTAACCTGTTGCTTCAATTCTTCCCAGTCAGCCTTTGATGGGATGGCGATGTGCTCAAAGAGCGCCTTCACCTTAGCAGTCTGTGGACCGAAGTCTTCCGTTAAGTACTTTTCGAAGTAAGTGCCATCGGCGTAAGCTGATTCTTCGAAGCCTTCAAATGATGAACCACGGTCTTCTGCAATGTGCATGGAAGCCTTGATTGAGTAGTAGTTCAACGTTGAGAAGAAGGTTTGCGTAAAGTCGAGGGCTTCTTCGTCTCCGTACATCATTTGGTTTTGGGCAAACATGGCAGCGAGTCCCATGGCTCCCAAACCAACGGCATGCTTCTTTTCGTTTCCGTTTTGCACGGATGGCACGACGTTCAAGTTTGAGTTGTCAGAAACAAATGAGAGGGCACGAATCATGGATTCAACGGAAGCACCGAAGTCTTCCCCCTTCATCATGTTCACGATGTTGATGGATCCCAAGTTACATGAGATGTCTTCTCCAAGCGTCGTGTATTCCTGCTTGTCGTTCAATTCAGAAGGCGTTTGGGCCTGCAAAATTTCAGAACACAAGTTAGAAGAAACAACCTTACCAGGAACAGGGTTGGCGGCGTTCACCGTATCCACGTTCATGATGTATGGGTATCCGGATTCCTGCTGCAACTTTGAGATTTCTTCTTCAACGTTACGAGCAGAAACATACTTCTTGCGGATGTTGTCGTTTGCGACCATGTTGTCGTATTCGGCCGTAATATCCACGTAGTTAAATGGTGTACCGTATTCGCGTTCCACGTCATCAGGTGAGAACAAAGCCATTTGTTCGTTCTTCTTGATGAGTTCGTAGTACTTGTCTGGTACAACCAAACCAAGTGACAAAGTCTTCACACGGACCTTTTCGTCCGCGTTTTCCTTCTTGGTTGCCATGAACGTCATGAGGTCGGGGTGGAAGATATTCAAGTAAACCACACCGGCACCCTGACGGGCACCAACTTGTGAGGAGAAGGTGAAGGAGTCTTCCAACAACTTCATGATTGGCACGATACCACCAGCTGAATTTTCAATTCCCATAACTGGTGCACCGGCCTCACGGACGTTAGACAAGTTGATTCCAACACCCCCACCCATCTTTGACAGTTGCAAAGCGGAGTTGATGATACGACCGATGGAGTTCATGTTATCCGTTGATTGCAACACGAAACATGAAACCAATTCACCACGACGGGCACGTCCCGCATTCAAGAATGAAGGCGTTGCCGGTTGGTAGCGTTGGTGAATCATTTCGTTGGCCAATGACATGGCCAAGTCTTCGTCACCGTTGGCGTAGAACATCGCGTTCACGGCCACACGGTCCAAGTATGATTCGACGTAGTAGGCCTTGTCGTTTGTCTTTTGGGCGTACTGGTTGTAAAACTTAAAGGCCGCCATGAAAGAGGCGAATTGGAAATCTTGCCCTTCCAAGAAGGCGTATAACTTTTCAATGAAAGCCATATCGTACATTTCGACGAATGCCTTTTCCAAAAAGTCGTTTTCAATCATCCAATCGAAACGTTCTTTCAATGAACCAAACTTCTTCAAATTTGGTTCAACGTTTTCCTTCATAAAAGCAGCCAGGGCTTCCTTGTCCTTATCCAATTGGATCTGGCCGTCTTTTGGAATGTTGACTTCATTATTTAAGTCGAAGTAAGTTACTTCCGAGAGGTCGAGGTCTAATAGTGACATGACGTTCCTTTCAAAATTCGCATTCTTTTATGTAGGAAAAGAATGCACTGACCACCATCCAAAAAGGATGGCAAAAACACTTAGGCAGTCAGTTGCTTCAAAACAGCTGGTTGGAAACCAGAGAAGGCTTCTTGCCCTTCGATTTGCACAACCGGCGTTTGCTTGAACCCTTGTTCCTTGATTTGTGCCAAGAATTCAGGTTGTTCTTCAACGTTGATTTCTTCGAAGGCAACACCGATTTGATCGAGGTACTTCTTCGTCATCTTGCATTGCACGCAGTTATTTTTTGTAAAGACCGTTACTTGAGCCATTTTTGGTCCTTCTTTCTATCTAAATTTATCACCCAAAAAGGCGAAAATAATTTCGTCTTTTTCAGTGGGACAATTACTAGTTTAACGTTTTGAATATAGGTTTCAAGGTCTATATTTGTCCTCACAAACGCCTGTTCGGACAAAGGCAGTCAGACCGGGATTTAGAAAATTTATTGTGCTGTTTTGTGCAAAGAATCTTTCTAAAGAAATGTTCGCCTTTTACCCCTTCCTGATTAAAAACAAATCTCGTTGATGAGAATTACCAAAAGATAATCCGGAATAATCGAATCATGCTCGTACCTTTCAGAATAACGATAGTGCGAACACACCTTTCTTTATGCGCCGAATGTTTTATTTTCTCCCTTTTATTTTTTGCTATAATAGGAGGTAAACTATACTGATGAAATCGAAATGAGGTAAGTACTTTGGATTCAGGTCCTTCGTTTTTAACTAATACAATTATTATTGTCTTTGTGCTCTTGTTGGCCATTTTGTTCACGCTGACAGAATACTCACTGGTTAAGGTTCGTCTGTCTGCTTTGCAGGCCATGCAAGACGACCGCGATAAGCCATCAAGCAACATCGCATCAGCCATCCACATGGTGTCCCACTTAACGGAATACCTCTCAACCGCACAGGTCGGAATCACGTTGACTTCTTTGATCTTAGGTTGGATTGGTGAAGAAACGGTTGCGGATTTGATTATTCAATCCCACTTGCTGCCAGACGTTTACGCCCGCCCGGTGGCTTCCGTTGCGGCCATCGTGATTTTCACGGTCTTGCACGCGGTCTTCACCGACTTGGTCCCAAAGAACATCGCCATCGAAGAACCAATTAAGGTGCTTTTGCTAATCGTTAAGCCCGTGCGCTTCTTCCACATCACGTTGTTCCCATTGATTTGGATTTTGGACCACATGTCTAACTGGGTCACCCACTTGCTCGGTTTCCAGGTCACAAACGAAGACGACATTTATTCTCAAACCGAAATTCTTTCCTTGTCTAAGAACGCCGCTGAAGCCGGTGAGCTGGACACGGAAGATTTGACCTTCATGCAACGTGCCTTCGAGATGAACGATAAGGTTGCCGTTGATGTCATGATTGACCGTACGTCAATGGATGTCATCGACGTTTCCGAAACCA
This sequence comes from Fructobacillus apis, assembly GCF_023893635.1. Lineage (GTDB taxonomy): Bacteria > Bacillota > Bacilli > Lactobacillales > Lactobacillaceae > Fructobacillus > Fructobacillus apis. The sequence goes on from NZ_JAMWYK010000002.1 coordinate 136,682, forward strand.
TCTCTGCTGGTTTGGACGAATACTTGCAAAAGCGTCACTCCCGTTTCCCAGTTGTTGCCGACGGTGACAAGGATAAGGTCTTGGGTTACGTCTTCAACTACGACTTGGTTCGTCAAAACCGGATTTCCGGTCAGCAACCAATTGCTAAGTTGATGCGTGACATCCCCGCCGTTCCCGAAAACATGGACTTGCACGACGTCATGGACGAAATGATTATGAAGCGTTCGCCAATCGCCGTCGTTGTTGATGAATACGGTGGAACCGCCGGAATCATCACGGACAAGGACATCTACGAAGAACTCTTCGGTTCTGTTCGAGACGAAATGGATGACGAAGCCGACGAATACATCGAAAAGCTGGGTGACCGTCGCTACAAGGTGTCTGGAAAGACAACCTTGTACGACTTCCAGCGCTACTTCGACACGGACGTCAAGGAATTGGATGAAGACGAAGCCGTTACGTTGACTGGTTACGTCTTGAAGCGTGACCCTGACTTCCGTACCGGTGATTCACTTCGCATCGCCAACTACCAGGTAACGGCCTTGGATTACGAAAACGCCTTTATCCCTGAGTTTGCGGTGAAGGAATTGGATCCAGAAGCCGTTCATGACGAACAAGCCGATGGTGAGGACTCAAAGCAGAACAAGGATGGTTTGGAAGCGCCAAAGTTCCACTTGAAGGAAAAGGATCAGGACCACAAGAATTCTGATCACCAAAAAGATTAATGAATCAGCTAATTAAAAAAGCCAACCCAGACGGGTTGGCTTTTTATTTGCCCTTAGTAGGCTAAGTTGAATTTATCGAAGTGCTGCTTCAGGTATTCCAGGGTCAAACTGTTCGTCTTTTTCTTCAAGAGGTCCTGGATGGTTCCCTGTGCCATCAGCTGACCACCCGCAGAACCACCGCGTGGTCCAAGGTCTATCAAGTAGTCGGCATTGGTCATCAAATCCAAGTCATGGGTGATGATGACAATCGTGGCGCCCTTTTGCTTCAACTTGTTAAAGACTTCAAGGAGCGTTTCCACGTCTCTTGGGTGCAAACCAATGGTTGGTTCGTCGAAGACAAAAAGCGTCTGTTTCTGTGACTTGTTCAAGTGCTTAACGAGCTTCAAGCGTTGGGCCTCTCCACCGGATAAGGATGGTGTGCTCTGACCGAGTGCCAGGTAGTCCAAACCGATTTCTTGGAGCAACTGCAGCTCACGTTCAATCTTCTTTTCGTCCTTGAAGACCGGCAAAGCTTCCTTCACGGACAAGTTGAGTAAATCAACGATGGAATAGCCCCGCCACTTGATGGCTGAGATTTCTGGCTTAAATCGGTTCCCCTCACAAACAGGACATACCTCTTCCACGTCCGCTAGGTACTGAACGTCCAGACCGACCATACCCAAACCACCACAGTTCGGGCAGGCTCCCGCTTTATTGTTATAGGAGAAGGAAGATAAGTCATAGCCCTTTTCCTTTGACTCAGGCAGGTCCGCAAAGAGATGACGCAGGTTGTCCATGATGGTCGTGTAGGTCGCAACCGAACTACGCGTGTTCTTTCCAACAGGCTTGGCATCGACCGAAACCACGTGCTTCATGGTTGTTTTCAGTTTCTTCACCTGCGTTGGCAGCTTCTGCTGGTTTTCTAAGGCAGGCACTAGGGAGTCCAGGATCAACGAAGACTTTCCGGCGCCGGAGAAGCCGGTTACGGTTGAAATCTGGTGTTCGGGAAGGCTCACCGTGACGTCATCCAGGTTAAAGTAGTTGGCGACCTCCAACACGGTTTGTGTGTCGTTAGAAGGCGCCTCGGGCGCCGTTTTTCCATTGTCAGCTGCATTAACCGGAGCCGTTTTTTTCTGCATAATATCCGCCGTACCGTCTAAGTACGGCCCAATCAACGACTTCTTATTCTTCGTCAGCTCCGCCGGCGTGCCCTTCGCGATGATGTTTCCACCCTGCACACCGGACCCCGGCCCGACCTCGATAATCCAGTCGGCCGCTGCAATCAAGTCCACGTTGTGGTCGACAACCACCAGCGAGTTCCCCTGGGCAATCAGCTCCCGGAAGACCGAAATCAGCCCCTTCACGTTGTCCGGGTGCAGCCCAATTGAGGGCTCATCCAATACATATAAGACACCTGTTGTCTCGGTACGGAGCGTCTTTGCCAACTGAATCCGCTGGAGCTCACCCGTCGACAAGGTGTTTCCAGAGCGGGACAAAGACAGGTAGTCCAGCCCCAGCTGCAGCAATGGCCGCAGGTTGTTCGTCAACTCCTCGAAAATCACATCGGCCATCTTTTGCATGTTGTCAGGTAAGTTGGCAAGCGTTTCGTCGCGCCAGTCCTGCAGGGAACCGAGCGTGAGGTCCGCCACTTCCGCGATGTTCTTGCCGTTCACCGTTTGCTTGAGCAACTCGGGCTTAATGCGGCTGCCGTGGCAGACCGGGCAGGTCTTGAAGATGAAGAACTTGTTCAGGCGCTTCATCGCCCCTTCCGACTTCACGGTCGCAAGCGAGTCCTTAATGGCGTCGTAGGCGTTTTCGTAGAGTGAGTTATTGTTGTTATACACACGGCCCGTCGATGTATGTAAATTGACCGGGTAACGCTTTTTCTCACCATACAAAACAAAGTCTTTCTCTTTGTCCGTTAAGTCCTTGTATGGCACGTCTGTCCGCACCCCACGCGAACGAGCAATCGTCGCCATGAAGGCACGGCCCGGCAAGCGCCAAGGCGCAACCGCCCCTGCGTCAATCGTGAGGTTTTCATCCTTAATAATCGTGTCATCGTCGATTTCACGCACCTGACCCGTTCCGTGACAGGTCAGGCAGGCGCCGTCGCCGTTAAAGGCGAAGTCCGCTGCGGTCGGAACTGGAAAAGCCACGCCACAGGTTGGGCAATCAATCGTCCAGGAATCACCATCTTCGCTAGACGACGCCTTGTCGAAGGCCTGCGCAATGGCGATGGATGGCGAGACGCGGTGCCCGTTTGGACAGACCGGGGAACCAAGACGTGAGAAAACCAAGCGCACAACGTTGAAGATTTCAGACATCGAACCGACCGTCGAGCGTTCGGATGGCACCCCTGGACGCTGACGCAGGGCAATGGCGGACGGAATGTGCTTCACTTCGCGCACTTCCGCCCGGCTGCTCTGACCAATGCGACGACGCGTGTAGGTCGACAGCGCTTCAAGATAGCGCCTTGATCCCTCGGCGTAGAGAATGCCCATGGCTAAGGAAGACTTTCCGGAACCAGACGGACCAGAAATGGCCACGAACTGGTTCAGGGGAATGTCAACGTCGATGTTTTTCAAGTTGTGAACGCGTCCACCGCGCACTTCAATTTGCTCAATTTTTTCTGGCATGGCTTCCTCCCGGATTATTCTAGGACTAGCCTACCGCAGTGAGGCGTAATTTTCAAAGCCGGAGTCGTTTTTGACTTTTATAAAAACGGCCGCCGGAGCGTCGGCCTCACAACGCCAAATCGTTTCAAAACGCAGTCCAATCAATGGTAGAATAGAGATAACAATGAATTGAAAGGGAAGCGCTCATGACCATTCAACTTTACCTTGTCCGTCACGGACAAACTTATTTCAACTTGACCCGTCGCCTTCAGGGGCACTCCGACGCACCACTTACAGCGGCCGGAATCGAACACGGGCACGACGCCGGACGTCGTTTGGCAAAGATTCACTTTGCCGGCACGTACTCGTCTGATTTGACGCGCGCCATCCACACGGCCAAGTACCTGCTGTCAGAAAACCAAGCCGGTTCACCAACCTGGCCACAACAGTTACCTGACTTCCGTGAAGAAAACTTCGGTTCCTTTGAAGGAATCGATTCACAGGTTTCCATGACGCAGATTAACGCCTTCTCAGACGAAGGTTTGTACAACGACTATTCCGACATGATTCAAAAGCGCGGAATGCCAGGTTCAATGGACTTGATTGCAAAGGCCGACCCTTACAACTTGGCCGAAGACTACAACGCCTTCATCACGCGCGTGAAGAAGGGCTTCTCTTACCTTTTGGAACACCACGAAGACGGTGACAATGTATTAGTCGTGGCACACGGCACAACCATTCGGGCCATCGTGGATTACTTTGGTCACCCGGAAATGGCCGGCTCCTCTATCTATAACGGTGCGGTAACGAAAATCGCCCTTTCAGAAGATCGTGGCGAGGTTGAAGTATTCAACGATAATCAGACAACCTTTGAATGATGACGTTTTGGAGTCGGCCCTCGGGGCCGACTTTTTCAAATGAAAAAAATAAGAAAGATACGATATGGCACAAAACACTAGCACTGAAATCAGAGTTCGGCCCGTTATTCTCGCGGCGCTGCGACAAGATCAAAAGCAAAACCTCGACTATGAATTGGAAGAGCTCGCCAACTTAGCCAAGGCCAATAATTTGAAGCCTGTCGAGACCTACATTCAAGCCCTTGAACGTCCAAACCCCGCCACCTATTTCGGTAAGGGAAAGGTCGAGGAGCTCGAAGCGGCAGTTCGCACCTACGAAGCCGAGATGATTGTCATGAACGACGAGCTCTCCCCTTCCCAGATTCGAAACCTTGAAGAAAAGACCGGCACGACCGTCGTTGACCGCACGGGCCTCATCCTGGACATCTTTGCCCAACGTGCCCAAACCAAAGTTGCCAAGCTTCAAGTTCAACTGGCTCGCTTGGAATACCAGCTCCCTCGCTTGCGTACCTCAATGTCTGTTTCCATGGATCAGCAAACGGGTGCCGGTGGTGGTGGCTTCACGTCTCGTGGTGCCGGTGAAACCAAGCTCGAACAGTCCCGTCGTCGTCTGACAGGTGAGATGGTCGCCATCAAAAAGGAACTCGCGGCCCTTCAAAAGGACACAACGACTCAGGGCAAGCAGCGTCAGGAATCCAACACGAAGACCGTCGCCCTCGTTGGTTACACGAACGCCGGTAAGTCCACGTTGATGAACCGCTTACTCGCCCGCTTCGGCCAGGGTGCTTTGACGGACGATTCCAAGCAGGTCTTTGAAAAGGACATGCTTTTCGCCACGTTGAACACGACGATTCGTCAACTCACGTTGCCAGACAAAAAGAAGTTCTTGCTGTCCGACACGGTTGGTTTCGTTTCCAAGCTTCCCCACCACTTGGTGGCCGCCTTTGAGTCGACCTTGCAAGAAGCCGCAAACGCCGACCTTCTCTTACAAGTTGTGGACGTTTCAGACGAACACCACCAGGACATGATGAAGACGACGGAAGAAACCTTAGGCCGCCTTGGCATTAAGGATAAGGCGATGATTACTGTCTTTAATAAAGCTGACAAAGTCGATATCGCCTTTCCACAGGTGGACGGCGAATCGGCCATTACGATTTCAGCAAAGGACGAGAAGTCACAAGACGAACTGCTTGGCTTAATCAAACAGGAGCTCTTCTCGGACCTTGAAGAAGTAACGTTGTACGTTCCTTTCGCAGATTCAGCCGTTGTGTCAACCATTCTAGGTTCACACGAAGCGATCAAGCAGGACTTCAACGAAGAAGGAACGGTGTTAACCGTTGCCCTCGATGCGGGTGAAGTCAGCCGCTATCAAAAGTACATCAAATAAAGAAAAAGCAGGCTCAATTGAACCTGCTTTTTTGATGCTCCTTTTTCTAACAAAAAAGACGTCCCGGGAGAAATCAATCCCAGCACGACTTTTGCAAATAAAAAGGCAGACATTGCTGTCTGCCAAAAGTGATTGCCTTGCGGCCTTATTGCCCCTGCTGGGATCGAACCAGCGCATAGAGGTACCAAAAACCTCTGCCTTACCACTTGGCCAAGGGGCAATCGTAAGATACCAGCTGCATAAGCAGCGATGGGGGCGGTAGGATTCGAACCTACGAACCCGAAGGAACGGAGTTACAGTCCGTCGCGTTTAGCCAGACTTCGCTACACCCCCGAATGCCTTACGACTTAAATATTATATCAAGGTCAGCCCGATGCTGCAAGGGCTTTTTTGACTTTTACAACAGAAATGACTATTTCAGATACAAAAAAAGGACAACCTTTCGGTTGCCCCTTTTCTTTAACGTTTAGTTTTTCTTACCTGGAAAAGCCCAGTTCCACTTTCCGAAGACCTTCAACATCGCTGGCACAAAGAGCAAGCGAACGAAGAAGGCATCGAAGAAGATACCAAAGGCCAAAGCCAATCCCAATGACTTCGTCGTTGGGTCTGGGTTCAAGGCAAAGGATCCAAAGACAGCAATCATGATCAATGCCGCCGTCACCACGATTGGACCTGAATCCTGCATGGCCACCGTTACGGCACGGTCGTTATCCTGCGTCTTCTTATATTCTTCACGCGCACGTGACACCATGAAGACTTCGTAATCCATGGCCAAACCGAAGAGGATGGCCGTCACAATGATTGGCAAGAAGGAAATCAGCGGTGCACCCTTTGATACGGCGAAGATTGACTTCAGGAAGCCGTCTTGGATAACAAGCGTCGTGAATCCAAATGATGCCAAGAGTGACAATCCGAAACCAATCATGGCCACTGCTGGCACGATGAAGGAACGGAAGACCACCATCAACAAGATGAAGGCCAAAACCATAATCGTGAAGACGAAGATTGGCGTCGCGTTGTTTAACTTTTCCGTGATGTCCAAGTTAACCGCGTTCACACCCGTCATCGTAATTGAAGCGTCGTACTTCTTGTCCGTCGTGTTGGAGTAGTCCTTGATTTTGTTAACCAAGTCGGTTGTCTGCTTTGCAGCAGATCCCTTTTCAGGGGTAATCATAATCAAAGCGTACTTACCGGATTCTGAAACCATGAATGGCTGTCCGGCCTGTTGCATGATAGCGCCCTTAATTTGAGCTTGAACGGCTGCCTTATCGGCGTCCGTTGGCATCTGGCCCGTTGCTCGGGCCTTTGCCATCAATTCTTGTTGGGCCTTAGCAGACATTTCTTGCTGCAAGGTAGCAGCCTTTTGTTGGTCCACAGAAAGCGTCTTCAATGACTTAGCGCCATCCAACTTCGCGATGTGGTCCGTCATCTTCTTCAAGTTGGCTTGCTTGTCGGCATCGCTTGTCTTACCGTCCATCTTAACAACGGCAACGAGCGGTGCGTTCACACCTTCTCCGAACTTATCAGAAACAATGTCGTATGCTTGGCGTTCCGTGCGGTTTTCTGGCAATGAACCGTTGTATGGCATACCCAAGCGCATGTGTTGCGTTGGAATAGCCAAGGCACCCAAAGCAACCACAACGGCAACAATGATGACCCATGGCTTACCCGTCAAAAACTTCGTGAACTTTGAAGGCTTGTTGGCCATGTCGTCGACCGTCTTCGTTGCAGGCTTGATGAACTTAGCAAGCAAAGCAATCAAGGCTGGCAAGAACGTCAAGGCTGAGAAGACCGCAAAGGCGATGGCGAAGGCTGCTGCAACACCCATTGTCGTCACGAATTCGATTCCGGCAAAGGCCAAACCGAGGACGGCGATGATAACCGTGACACCGGCGAAGATAACAGAAGCACCAGCTTCTGAAACAGCCATTCCAAGTGCCTTTTGACGGTCGCCGTTCGTGTCGGCCAAGTCGGTCTTGTAGCGGTTCAAGATGAAGAGCGCGTAATCAATTCCAACGGCTAGTGACAACATCACGGCCAAAGTCTGTGAGACGGAAGCCATCGTCATGAAGTTCGTTCCGATAGTAACGAGCATGATTCCTGATCCCAAACCAACGAGGGCTGAGATGATTGGCATTCCAGCGGTTACGAAGGATCGGAACAAAACGAGCAACAAGACGAAGGCGATTGCAATTCCGATTAATTCGGATGTCCCACCAAAGTCAAGCGCGTGAACCTGAACAGAACCCGTGTAGGCAACCTTCACATCGTTGCTCTTCACGTCTGTATCAAACTTCTTCATCACACCGTCAATGGCACGACGAGGAACATTCGTTGAGCTTTCCTTGTATGTGATGTCAACGTAAGTAGTCGTCTTATCAGATGAAACGTTACCCATTTCGTATGGGTTTTGAATCATCTTGATGTCCTTACCGTACTTGTCTTGCACATCCTTGATGGCAGCAACAACTTCGGCCTTGGTCTTATCATCCGTGACTTCCCCGTTCTTCTTTTGAATAACAGCCTTCATCGTTCCGGCGTTGGGGTTTTGGTTAAACTCCTTTTCCAGCGTTGATTGGATGTTTGTCGAAGGAATTCCTGAAATCGTCAGGTTTTGCGTGTAGTGTGACCCAAAGCCAAGGGCCCCTGCTGCCAACGCGGCAACAACGATTACCCAGGCAAAGAATGTCTTGAATTTATTTTTGTAAATCCATTCTCCTAAGCGCTTTAACATAAGCATTCTCCTATTTCTATTAATTAACTGTATTCATTTTAGACGTGGAAAAAAGAAACAGAAAGGGTTAAAATTGAGATACTGTTCAACACCGAGACAAGAAAAGGAAAGTGTTCCAGATATTATGGCGAATAAAACATTCACCCTCATGCACCAACATCTTTTGGAGTCAGCTTCCGAAGCTTTGACGAAAATTCCTTTTTCAAAGCTTTCCGTGAAGCACATTTGCGAACAAGCCGAAGTGAACCGAAACACTTTTTACCGGCATTTTGACGACAAGTACCAACTCCTTGAAATGATGATCCGCCTCACGATGGAAAAAGCAACCGAAGAAATCGACATGGAAGCTTTTCGTGATGCCCCCTTCACCATCATTCATAACCTGTCGTTTAAAGACGCCCTGAACGTCTTGGACTTTCAACTTCAAGACAAGGTTTTCGAAGAGCAATTCTACAACGGAGTATTTAAAGAACTGACCCGCCTTGCCAACTCTTCCGAAATTCTCTGGTTGCTTGGAAGCGTTCAAGTGGTTCACATTTGGAACCAGAACTTAAAAAAGCCCTACTCAATTCACAAGGATTACGAACTCTTTGATGAAATCATTCGCACCCAGAAATTCCCTGGAATCGATTAGATATGAAAAAGCCAAGACTTTCCGTCTTGGCTTTTTTCTTATTTCAATAACATGTAAAGCGTCAAGATTTGTACCCATCCATTGTGGAAGACGTGGAGCAAAATCGACGAGGACAGTTTGTCAGTCTTTTGATAAACGAATGCCAGCGCCATCCCCAAAATCAAGTATGGCGGCAAGTCCAACAAGGATACCCAAGTGTATGATCCAAGGTGGTAAAGGCCAAACAAGAGGCCTGAGAAAAGCATCGTCAGGTAGCTTTTCTGGTTTTTCTTGAAGGCCTTGAAGAACACGCCACGAAAGAGCAACTCTTCCATGACCGGACCAATGAAAACAATGATGATGGATAAGACCACCATTGAGTAACGACCACCCATGTTCATCAATTGATCGATTGCGGCTTGGTTTTCCGTTGTGTCCTGAGACCACTGTGAAAAGAAGCTCACCTGTACCATTGACCACACGGACAAGGCCGCAAAGGCAATCACGTAAACGGATGCGATGAAACCTAACTCGTTCAAGTCCGGCAGGGAAATCCGCTTCAATGAAAGAGAGGACTTCCACTTCCCCTTCATGACGGGCAGGCCGCCATCAGTAAGATAGGCAACCGCCTTGTAGGTAAATACGACGGCGAGAACTAATCCGATGGCGAGCCACAGATAACGGAACGGTCCTTGGAAGAAAACCGACAGTTGCGTCATCGACATCGCGACAAATTCAAGCGCGAAAAAAGTCAAAAAAACAAAGCAGTGCAGAACAAAGGAAGCGACTGCTTTTGTTTTATCATGTTGATGAAAGAATGTTGCAAGTTTTTTTGTATTCATTTCTAACCTCTGTACTTGCCACAGAATACCACAGGAACAGGCTTCCTTGCAATTATAGGCGCTGTTTTAGAGCTTTACTTCCCCTGCGCTTTCGGCCTCGGTATCCCGTTCGGAAGGAAGTAGTTTGATCAATACGTCAGCGAGCAAGAAGAAGACGGTCAAAAGTGTTGTCAAAATCGTTGCGTAGCCGTTCAAGACATACTGTGAAAGATAAATAAAGGCAGCAAGGTATAACGCCAACTCCACCAGGAAGAACCAGGAAGAGATACCGGTGTCTTTGTATCGGCGGAAAGACATCGTGAGGTTTGGCAAGAGCGTTCCAATGATGAAGAGAACAGCAAACATCATCCAAATCAGCGCCGCAAAGGCGAAGATGATGTCTAAAATACGAGGCAGCATCACATCGGTCAGGATGCGGACAAAGCCATCCGCTCCAGCTGCAAAAAGCGCCAAAATGACTAAGTTCGCAAAGGTAGCCAACCAGTAATCTTTGCGTGACGTCTTTTCTTTTACATTGAACGTCAGGGTGATGAATTTAAAGTATGCGTCAATCATCTCTCTACTCCTTACCTCTTAAGTACTACTATTATAACATTTTTAAAGTTACAGACTATACTTATTCTAAAGTAACAAAAAAAAGAGCCTTTCGGCTCTTTTTATTTGAGTACTTTTTCTTGGATGGTCTTTATCACACCCGCTTCGACATTCGGCGCAAGCGCCTCTTTGTCATGGGCTTCGTGCATAAAGGCCGATGCGTTCGGCATCAAGTAGGCGTGCTCATATTTACTTAGCATTTCAAGGTCGTTGGAGTTATCACCAAAGACCATGACTTCGTCGTCTTTAATACCGTAGTGTTCTTGTAGGATGGCCAAGGCGTTTGCCTTATTCACATCCTTTGGCAAGATGTCGACGGATCCAAAACCAGAGCCCGTCACGTGAATGTCTGCTCCGAACAAGTTGCGAATCTCATGCACGTATTTCTGCACTTCTTCGTGTGGCCAAATGAAAGCAACGCCCAGAATCTGGTCATCGATTTCCATGAACTTTTCAACTTGCATCACGTTTGGATAGAAGCGAGACAGCATATCTTGCACTTCCTTTGTGGCATGGTTGGACACGTAAGTACCACGCGTTCCAGTCAAAACAATCAAGTTATCGTTTGACTGCGGATTGTTCGTGTTCCAATCGAGGACCGTTGCAATCTGCTTTGGTGTTAAATAAACGGCCGAAAGCAACTGACCGTGCGTGGCCACAACGGAACCGTTGGAACCGACAAAATCAATTTGATCGTACAGGTCGTATTTCTCCATTGGCGAAAACAGTTCCTGTAGGTTTTCCAGTTGACGACCAGAGGCCGCCACAAAACGAATGTTTTTTTCTTTCAACTGTGCCAAAACCTTAGCGAATTGTTCTTGATCGTAGTGATCTTCACCCGCTAAGAATGTTCCGTCCATGTCGGACGCAATTAATTTAATGGTCATATTTCGCCTTTCTCGATAACGTCGGGAGGGCTATTGATTCATTGCTTAATCTTAAGCAAAGCCTTCTAAGTATTTTTCATAGGAAGCTTCGTCCAAAACATAATCCAATTCACCAATGTATTCAACGTGTGGATCATGGTAAGCAAAACCGTGCTTGAACTTGTAGAGCCCGTCTTCCGAAACAAAATCGCCAACACCACCGAAGTCGTAACGAACCTTTTTTTGGGAAAGCCCCCACTTCAACATCTCCCATTGGATGAGGTATGGTGGGTAATGCTTGGCAAAGGCACGGTTTGAACCGGCGTACATGTACCAAATCTTGTCACCGTAGGCAAAGCCAATACCAGCTGCGACCACTTGCCCTTCGAAGTGAGCCAAAAAGACGCGGAAGGCATCGTCGCCATCCCAGAGTTCTTGCATTCGGTAAAAGTATTCGATTGGACGGTGAGTGATTCCTTGAGCCTTTGCCATCATCTTGTAGGTTTCAAAGAAAGCGTCAATATCTTCCTTTGAAGTACCAGATGTGATGGTCACGCCATCCTTAATGGCACGACGGATTTGGTTTCGGTAGTCACGCTTGAAGTGCAACATGAGTTGCTCTTCGTTTTCAATAACCGAAGCGCCTTCCCCACGTCCGTCGTAGAACAACACGACGTTCTTTCGTGGTTGGATGTTACCGTGCATGTTTTTTACATTCACGTTGCGGGTCTTGAAGCCCGCTTCTTGATAAGCTTGATCAAGCTTTTCATCAAATTCGACTTCTGGATCCATGCGAACCAAGAAGACGTTTTCAGGTAAGTTCTCGACTGCTTCTTTGACCAATGATGAAATCAGGTCCACGTCTGAAACGTTTGCGACCGGTCCCTTTGGACAATAGGCTAATAACTTACCGGGAACTGCTTCAATGGTTAACACGGCCATTGCCGCAACGATGTCCCCCGCTTCGTTTTCGCGGTAGAGGTACAAATGACCCCAGTTGGCTTTTAATTCACCCCACTTAGGGTCTTGGGTCACCTGACCGTTTGCTGCTTCACGAACAAAGCGTTGGTACTTTTCGACCTGCTTTGCATCGTTTAAATCAAGAACTGCCATGAATTACTTTCCTGTCGTGATGGTTGCGTAGTTTTGAATAAAGTAGACCAAGGTCTGCAATTCGTTCGTCAAATCAACGTTTTGAACACGAACGCCGTCTGGAACGGAAACACGGAGCGGCGTAAAGTTCATGATTCCCTTAACGCCCGCTTCAACCAATTGGTCGGTGATGCCTTGCGCTTCTTCTTGTGGCACCGTCAAGATGGCAACGTTAATGCGTTGCGCACGGATTTGCTCTTCCAATTCAGTCATGTCGTAGATTGGCACACCGGACAAGATCTTACCGCGGTGTTCGTTAATGTCGAAGGCAGCCGCGATACGCATGTTTGATGATTGGTGGAAGTTAAAGTTCAAGAGGGCTTGTCCCAAGTGACCAACTCCAATCAAAGCGACGTTAATCAATGAGCTTTGATCCAAGACCTTCGCAAAGAATGACAACAACGCCTTCACGTCGTATCCATAACCACGCTTACCCAAGGCACCGAAGTATGAAAAGTCACGACGAATCGTCGCGGCATCAAACTTTGTGGCTTCCGCCAATTCCGCAGATGAGATGCGGCTAGTCCCGGCATCCTCCAGGAAAGTTAAGTAGCGGTAGTAAATTGGCAGCCGTTTGGCGGTTGCACGAGGAATTTTTGCTTGTTCATTCATCGTCTATTCTCCATTCGTTTTATTTGTGAAAACACAGTTGTTTGTGAACTATATTGTTTATATTATAGCATATTATAAGACTTTGTGAAATGCGTTTGCTCAACTTTCACATTATTTTTATCACATTCTCTTAAAAATACACGGTCTTAAATTATATAAAAAAACAGGGCATTTGCCCTGTTTTTGTTTAATCTTTTTTACGGAGGGCAAAGTCCAACCCGGGCCGTGTATTCAAATCGAGGTCGGCGAAAACGCCGTCTTCATAGTTCCAGTAACCGGCAGCACCAATCATCGCGGCGTTATCGCCGGTGTATTGCTTCGGCACGGGGATAAAGTTTGTCTCCGGGAACTTGTTCAACAAGTCCGTTAAGGCAGCGCGCAAGCCGGAATTGGCGGCGACCCCACCAGCCAGCACAAAGGACTTCACCGGGAAGTCGCACAAGGCGCGGTCCGTCCGGTCAATCAAAGCCTTGATAACCGCTGCTTGGAAGGAAGCGGCAAGGTCGGCCTTGTCGATGTCTTCACCACGCTGTTCAGCGTTGTGTACCTGATTAATCACAGCGGACTTCAAACCAGAGAAGGAGAAGTCATAGCCAGATTCGCGGGCCATGGCTTGTGGGAACTTGATCGTCACTTCCCCCTTGGCGGCCAGTTCGTCGATGGCTTTTCCGGCCGGGTAGTTCAGGTTCATCAAGCGTCCAACCTTGTCGTAGGACTCACCCGCGGCGTCATCGTAGGTTTCACCCAAAATCTCAAAGGAGTTCTGCTTTTCCATCAAGACGAGTTCGGTGTGACCACCGGAAACCATCAAGGCCAAAGCTGGGTACTCGATGGGTTCGTTGAAGTTGGCGGCGGCGATGTGTCCTGCCAAGTGGTTCACTGGAATGATTGGCAGGTCGTGAGCCAAGGCAAAGGTCTTCGCCCCCATCAAACCAACCAAAAGAGAGCCAACTAAGCCCGGCCCATAAGTCACGGCGACGGCGTCAATATCATCAACAGCAATCCCCGCCTCGTCCAAGGCGATGTCCAAGGTCTTCGTGATCCATTCCAGGTGGTGGCGGGAAGCCACTTCCGGAACGATTCCGCCGAAGCGCTGGTGGGAGTTGATTTGGGTTGCGACGGCGTTTGAAAGAACGGTCTTGCCGTCCTTTACAATCGCCACTGACGTTTCATCAGCACTAGATTCAAATGCAATTATTGTCGTCATTGCTTTTTCTCCATTAAAATCGCGGTCTGCCCATCGGGGTAGTAGTTCTTTCGTTCGTGGTAGGCACTAAAGCCAAACTTCAAATACAAGTTGCGTGCGCGAATGTTGTTTTCGGCCACTTCCAATAACACCCGACAAGAGCCAAGGTTCTTCAGCCATTCTTCCAAAACCGCTTGGCCCAGCCCCTGCCCCTGAAGGCCGGGTTGAACAGCAATCAGGTCGAGTTCGGCTTCATCAAAGAACTTCGTGTAGGACAGAAAGGCCGTTTGCTCTTCGTTAATCAGGTAGTGAACACGGTCGGCCGCCAAGTGCTGTTCGAGCAGTTCCATCGGAAGCAGGTTCCGTTGAAAGGCTGTCTTTGCAATCATGTAAATCTGATTCGCGTCGGATTGTGTTGCACTTCTAAGCTTCAAGATCTTGCACCATTGAAATTGCGTCTTCTTTATTATCGACGTAGTACTTCTCAATCACGTCTTGCACTCGGAAACCGAGGCGGTCATAGAGTGCCAAAGCCCCCGTGTTCGAACGGCGGGCTTCCAGGGAAAGCATTGGAAGTCCGATTTCCCAGGCCACAGCCTTCGCCGTGTTAATCATGTAAGAACCGACCTGACGCCCCTGCCAAACGGGTAAGACGGCGAGGTTTGCAATGTGCAAATCCGGCACTTGCTCACGACGCACTAAGGCGATGAAGCCAATCACCTGATCACGCTTTACGGCGACCAAGTAAAGTCGGTCTTCTTCCTGGGTCAATTCGTGGTAAAAGTCGCGGGCGACCCACGGCGCGTACCCATTGTAAACGGCCTCTTGGATGGCGACTAACCCTGGAATATCCGAAACCGTGGCTAACCGAAGTGTGAGCACGTCCCCGTTCGCTTCGAAGCGCTCACTGGGGAAGTTTATCAAGGTTTGCGCAACCGGCTTTTCCTTCTTTTTCTTCTTTTTCTTCTTTTTACTTTTAAACTTCAAAAACATAAGGCTTGTCCAGAGGCTTTCCTGCCTGGTTCTTTTCCCAGTTCAGTTCCGCCTGTGTCTTTCTCAAATAAGAGGGTGTTAAGTTGGCAACGTCTTCGACTGGCTTGACCGTCTTGGCCAAATCGACCAATCCGGTTCCGTCAGGCAGTGATTCGTCTTCTGACAGGATGATTGGTGATAGACGAGACAGTTCTTCTTCGATGGCTTCCTTGAAGTGGCTACCATCCCCCACCACGATGACTGATTCGCCGACCTGAGCCACGAGATCAAGCACTTCGTCAATTGGGTAGTGACCGTCTTCTAGGACTGTTTCATCGCCAAGGTAGGCACCAGCAAAGACGTTGTCGTTACGGGCATCAAAGAGGGCGAGCACCAAGGAGTCCTTTGACTTGTGAACAAAGGGCGTGTCCATACCCAAATCCGTGTCCGCCTTCTTCACTGCCCAGTTCGCCAACTGAACTTGGCGGGCCAAGGCCTTCAAAGACGAAATGGCCAGCAGCGGCTTGTCCAAAGTGTCGGCCAGGACTTTGCCGACCGTCACCCCAATTCGCAGACCGGTAAAGGAACCAGGCCCTTTGGCAATGGCGATTTGGTCAAGGTCTTGCAGGGTCCAGCCTTCTTTTGCAAGCAGGTTTTTCACTGCGGGCAAGAGATCCACGGAGTGGTTTTTAGGTTGATTCGTTTGAACGGATGACAAGATGTCACCGTCTTTTGCCAACGCCACTAAGAGCGGTTGGTTACTGGTATCAATTGCAAGGACTTTCATGGACCCTCCTACAAAACGTCTACTTTTCTTTATTTTACTAAAAGAAAAGTCCGATTCAAATAAAAAAGCCGCTGCATGCGGCTTAATTTATGTTCTAAGAATCACTTTGATTACTTAGCCAAACCTTCGTTACGCATCACTGTTGAAACAGCGTGGATGGCATCCTTGGCGTCGTCGCCGTCTGCCTTAATCGTAACGTCGGCACCATGACCAACACCGAGTGACATCACACCCATGATTGACTTCAAGTTAACTTCCTTACCTTGGTATGAAAGCGTGACTTCAGCGTTAAACTTTGATGCTGCTTGGACAAGCAAAGTTGCTGGGCGGGCGTGAATACCCGTTTCTGAAATGATGTTAAACTCTTTTGTTTCTGCCATGTTTTTTCTCCTTTTTGGAAAAGTCTTACCAACGACTTTAGTTTATCAAAGCGCTTACAAAATAGCAAGACCTAATCGCGGTCTAACCCTTGAAACAATCGCCCGCCGGACGCTTTTGCAAGTCTGTTATTGTACGCTTTTCCCAAGCCCATGTCGGGCATCGATTGCACGTAAATTCTATCAATCTTTTGCTCGTCATCAAAGTAGCGCAAGCCGGCAAACAAATTCTCGGAGGCTTGGTTCAAGTTGTGTCCCAGCGACCAGGAAGGCTGCTTTTTATCCTTCAAATTCTTCAACAAGTCTTCGTCTGCCATGACCGCGTCATGTTCCGTCAAAACTTCTTGGAGATCGAACCAATCCAACGGGTCAAAGACGAAGACGTCCTTGTCCGGTGCGTAATGACGGTACTTCATTCCCGGTGCCTTTGGCGTTTGATCGGCGGCCAAGGCCTTCTTGCTGGTTCCGTCCACCACTTCTTCGCCGAGAACCTTAGCCAAGTCTTCCTGACTGACCGCTCCCGTTCGAAGAATCGTCGGCGTTTTCGCCGTCATATCGATGACGGTTGATTCCACACCAACCTGGGTCGGCCCGTCGTCGATGATGCCGGCGACTTTGCCATCCATATCGTGTTGCACGTGCGCAGCGGTCGTCGGTGACGGCTTACCAGACAGGTTGGCGGAAGGGCCAACAATTGGGAATCCCGCTTCCTTAATCAGCGTCCGCGTCACTTCGTTTGCCGGCATTCGAACGGCTGCGGTTTGCAAACCACCGGTCACAAGCATTGAGACTTGGCCTTCCTTAATCGGAAGAATGATGGTCAAAGAACCGGGCCAGAAGGCCGTCATCAAGGACTTGGCCTTGTCTGAAATTTCGACGTAGGGCGTAAGCTGGACGATATTGCCGACCGTCATAATCAACGGGTTGTCCGCCGGACGCCCCTTGGCGGCAAAGACCTTCTTCACCGCTTCGTCGTTTGTCGCATCCGCCCCTAAACCGTAAACGGTTTCGGTTGGAAAGCCGACAACTTCGCCTTGCTGAAGTAACTTAGCCGCTGCTTCGATATCCGTATTTTGATTGTTAAAGTGTTTCGTTTCCATGAACTTTTACCCGAATCATTCGATCTAAACCTGCCAGGTCCTGTTTCACATCCACCTCAGCAGTTGGTAATGCCTCTTTAAAAATCTTTTTGAGCTTGTCGCCCTGGTCGTAGCCAATCTCAAAGTAGGCCCGGCCGTTTTCGGTCAAGTGGTCGGCGAGCTGCACGGCCATCTTTTCGTATAGCGCGAGCCCCTCGTTTTTGGCATACAGCGCCAAATCGGGTTCGTAGGCCACCACTGAGTCGTCCATCTCGTCTTGAGCATCCTCGCGGATGTAAGGCGGGTTGGAGACAATCACGTCAAAGCGTTGCCCTGAAAAAGTCGCAAACAAATCGGACTCTTCCAAGGTCACGCGTTCAGCCAAACCAAACTTCTTTCGGTTTTCAAAGGCAATGGCGAGGGCCGGACGTGAAATGTCAGCCGCCGTCACCTTTAATTCTGGCCGTTCAGCAGCCAAAGTCAAGGCGATGGCCCCAGAACCGGTCCCAACGTCCAAAAGCGTTGGTTTTTCAGCCAAGACCGGTTGCTTCTTCAAATCGTTTAAGACCCAGTCGACCAGGAGCTCGGTTTCGGGACGCGGAATCAACACGCGTTCGTCAACGAGAAAGTCGCGCCCATAAAAGGGTGCTTCACCGATGATGTACTGAGCGGGTCGGTCCTTGACCAAGGCCGCAACCCAACTAGGCCAGCGGGCGGAAAGCCAGTCCGGCATTACACGCGTTAAGTTGGCGCGAAGCATGCCGTAGTTGACTTTTAAGGCACCCGTTAACAAGAAATCCAAGTTATCGAGGGCTTCGCCTTCATCCTTACCGGCCGCGACCAGTTCGGCCAAGGCCCACTTACGCGCTTCCAAAAGTGAAATTGACGGATTCTTCGCAGAAGCCCGACTTGAACGACCAACTTGACGTTGGAATCGGCCCTTGCCGTTCTCGTTTAAGGCGGCAAGCGAACGCTTTTCGTCTTCGTCTGCCATGCTATTGCTCGTTCAAGGCAGCCAACTTCGCTGTCTGTTCTTCAAGAACCAAGGCGTCGATGATTTCACCAAGGTCACCACCGATAATGCGGTCCAACTTGTTTAACGTCAACCCGATGCGGTGGTCCGTTACACGGTTTTGTGGGTAGTTGTAGGTACGGATACGTTCGGAACGGGCACCGGAACCGACAGCCGTCTTACGCGCTTCGGCGTATTCCGCTTCGTTTTCTTGGGCGAAGTGGTCGTAAACACGGGCGTTCAAGACCTTCCATGCCTTCGCACGGTTTTGCTGCTGGGAACGTTCGTCCTGCATGGCCACCGTGATCCCCGTTGGTTCGTGGGTCAAACGAATGGCAGATGACGTCTTGTTAACGTGCTGTCCACCGGCACCAGAGGCACGGTAAACGTCTTCACGAACGTCCTTTGGATCGATCAAACCGTTTTCGTCGACTTCTTCGAATTCAGGCATGATTCCAACCGTCGCCGTTGACGTGTGAACACGGCCCTGCGTTTCAGTGGCAGGCACTCGTTGCACACGGTGAGCACCGGATTCGAACTTCAACTTAGAGTAGACCTTGTCACCAGTAATCATGGCAGCGACTTCCTTGTAACCACCGACTTCCGTCGTTGTTTCATCGATGATTTGAAGGGTCCAGCCCTGGTTTTCGGCGTAGCGACGGTACATGCCCAAAAGGTCAGCCGCAAAGAGGGAAGATTCATCCCCACCGGCCGCTCCACGGATTTCCATGATGATGTTCTTATCATCGTTTTCATCCTTTGGAAGCATCATGACCTTCAACTTTTCTTCCAGTTCTTCACGTTCTGGCTTCAAGTTGGCCAAGTCTTCCTTGGCCAATTCACCCATTTCGTCGTCTGAAAGCATTTCTTCGGCGTCTTCGATGCCAGAAACCACGTCCTTGTAGTGGAGGTACGTTTCCACCGTTTCACGGATGGAACCGGCTTCCTTTGAGAGCTTCATATAGTTTTGGGAATCCCCCATCACTTCGGGGTCCGCAAGCATTTGGTTTAATTCGTCGTAGCGGTCTACAACGGATTGAATTTGTGCAAAAATTGGATCCATTTCTTACTCCTTCTCGTTATCCACCATGTTCATGTCAGGGTGGAACCAGTGGTAGCGACAGGTTGGCTTGTAAGCTTCGTCCCCACCAATTTGGATTTGTGCCCCTTCGTACTGGGGCTTTCCGTCAGCAAAACGCAACTGCGTCGTGGCTTTGCGTCCACAGAATGAACAGATGGTCTTCATTTCGACCAACTTGTCAGCCATTTCAAAGAGGCGCTTTGACCCTTCAAACAATTCGTTGAAGGCGTCTTGTTTCAGGCCAAAAGTCATAACCGGCTTGTTGAGAAAATCCACCACGTAGGCCAACTGGTCCACCTGGTCCTTTGACAAGAACTGGGCCTCATCAACCAAGACGGCCGCCAAGTCGAAGTGTTCCACTTCCTTTTTGATCATTGAAAACAAATCAGTGTCCGGTTCGATGACACGGGCCGGACGTTTCAAACCGATGCGAGAAGCAATCATGCCTTCGCCGTCACGGTCGTTAATCAAGGGCGTCAACAATAAGACGTGCTTTCCTTGAGATTCATAATTATGGGCGACTTTTAAAATTTCGATTGATTTACCGGAGCCCATTGCTCCGTATTCAAAGTACAACTGTGCCAAAAAAGTCCACCCCACTCTTCCTTAATATACCAATCTATTATAGCAATTTTTAGAGGCCTTTACGATGGGCCAGACCAATTTGTCAAAATTGCTTAGAGTCGTGTTAAAATAAGTGATTAGAAAAGGAGGGCGTTTCATGTCATTGAAAAGCCAGTTGGCCAAGTTCACGGCCCAATCATCTCACTTCGTCTTGCACGATATTTTGAAGCGAGGCGGTACATCATTGCCAGGTAAACTGGCCGTTACCATTGACCCCGACGTCTTGTCATCCGTCCAAGCCGACTTCGACCTCGTTGTCGTCACTGGAACGAACGGGAAGACGCTGACAACCGCCCTCATCACACGTATTTTGAAGGCCGGGGGCTACTCCGTCATCACGAACCCTTCCGGTTCAAACATGGTGCAGGGAGTTGCCGGTACGCTTTTGACAACGAAGGTCGAACCGTCACCAAACGGTAAGAAGCCCATCGCCGTCTTGGAAGTGGACGAAGCAAACGTCTTGTCACTAACAAAGGCCATCAAGCCAAAGTACTTCGTGTTGTCCAACCTGTTCCGCGATCAGATGGATCGCTACGGTGAAATCTACACGACCTACGACAAAATCATTAACGGTATTAACGAGGCGCCCGACGCGACTGTGATTATGAACGCCGATTCGCCAATTCTCGCGCGTGGGACTTTTAAAAACAAGCGACTCTACTTTGGATTCGACCACGTGAAGGAAGCCGACTACAAGGACATGAAGGCGCCCAACAACACGGATGGCATCCTGAGCCCAACGGACAACTCCGTGTTGCACTATAACTTCATCACCTATGCCAACCTTGGAAAGTACTTCTCAACGACGGACGACTTCGCCCGCCCAGCTTTGGACGTCGCGGTGACGGATTTGGCCGAACTCACGCCAAAGTCATCCGCTTTCTCAATCGACGGCAACCCGTACGAAATCGCCATCGGTGGTTTGTACAACATCTACAACGCCCTCGCCGCCTACACGGTTGGTAAGGCCTTCGCGGTGACGCCGGAACAAATCAAGACGGCCTTCGAAGAAAACAAGCAAATCTTCGGTCGCCAGGAATCACTAAAGATTGGCGACAAGGAACTCACGATTCTGTTGATCAAAAACCCGGTTGGTACGAACACGGTCATCGACATGATGGAAACGGAAAAGGATCCGTTCACCTTCCTGGCCATGCTAAACGCCAACTACGCCGACGGAATCGACACGTCCTGGATCTGGGACGCCGAGTTTGAACGCCTGCACGATTCCAACATGCAAGCGGTGATGACCGGTGGTGAACGCTACAAGGACATCACGGTGCGTTTGAAGATGGCCGGCTACGACATCAATGAGACCTTCCCAAAGACGGAACAGATCATCGATGCCATCGAAGAAGCCCCAACCAAGAAGGTTTACCTTGCCGCTACCTACACGGCCATGCTTCAAGTGCGTGCCGTTTTGATGGACAAGGGTTACATCAAGGAGGAGTTCTAATGACGGAATACAAGTTGAATTTAGCACACCTCTACGGTGACTTAATGAACACCTACGGCGATTATGGTAACATCATCGCACTGCGCTACTACGCCAAGCAAATCGGCGTTGAAATCGACGATCAGTTGATTTCCTTGAATGACGACTTCGACGCGGACGCGTTCGACTTTGTCCTCTTCGGTGGTGGTCAGGATTACGAAGAAACCATCGTGGCAAAAGACCTTGTTCAAAAGAAGGACAGCCTGAAGAAGTACATCGAAAACGACGGTCCCCTCTTGGCCGTCTGTGGTGGCTTCCAGCTGCTCGGTCACTACATGGAAATGGCCGACGGTCAGCGTGTTGATGGGATTGGGGTCATGGACCACTACACCACCAACATGACAAACGAAGAAGTGCAGGCCGAAAAGGGTAAGCGTTTGACCGGTGACATCGTCATCAATAACAACGAAACCGGCGAGACCTACCACGGCTTCGAAAACCACCAGGGTCGCACGTTCTTAGGAAAGGGCGAAAAGGCCCTCGGAACGGTGACGCAGGGTCAGGGTAACAACGGAATGGACCAGAGCGAAGGGGTGATCTACCACAACGTGTACGGTTCTTACTTCCACGGCCCAATCTTTACCCGTAACGGAAACTTGGCCAAGCGCGTGCTCGCCACGGCTTTGGAACGTAAGTATCCGGAAGTGGACTGGTTCAAGAAGCTCGAACCAATTCAAGCCGAAACATTTTAATCAACTGAAAAAGTCCGCACCGAGGGTGCGGGCTTTTTGCTTGTCCTAAACGACCAGAATTTTTTGCAAAAATTGCCAGCCGTGCTAAACTATGTACGAAAAGAGATTCGCGAAAATCTCTAATCGGACAACGCCGCGTTAACGGTGGCAAGTGATAATGTCAACGGATAACCATCATCGGCCTGCTAAAGCGAGATGGTTGCCCGTTTTTTAGTTTTCCTTGTTATTGTCGCAGAGCGACAGCAACTTCTTAAAAACATAAAAAGACCGCAGCCAACGCTGCGGTCTTTTTGATTCCTTGCTTACTCTGACAAGTGGTAGTAGTAAGTGGAGATTGAAATGTTATCCATTCCGGAAAGCGCGGCGCGCAAACGGAAGGATGATTGGTTGTGTAAAATGTTTTGCCAAGGCTTCTTTGGCACGAACTGAGGAATGATGACCGTGACAGAGTGGTTGACCTTCTCAGATTGCTTGGAAACCTTCTTTACGAAGCCGACAACCGGCTTCACAATCGAACGGTAAGACGTGTGCACGTCCACGTAGCGAACGTCGCCAAAGTCTTCCTTGAACTGCGCCTGGATCTTCGCTTCGCGGCCAGGGTTCTCATCGAATGAGACGTGCATGGCGACGACTTTGGTAGCGATTGATTGAGCGTAATCGACAGCTTCAGACGTCACACGAGTCAGGTTGGAAACCAAGACGATCGCCGTTGAACCATCGTATTCGTGACGAACGGATTCGACGTTGTTCACGTACTGCAAGCGCAGTTGACGGGCGATGGCTTCGTAGTGGCGGTGAATCTTGAAGAAGAGCGCCAGAACCAAAGGCATGATGATCAAGTAAGGCCATACGTGCGTCAAACGCGTGATGAACAAGACGACCACGAGGGCGGCTGACATCGCAGCACCGATGAAGTTGATGATGGACTTAAACCACCAAGCGCGTTCATCGTGACGGTTGCGGAACCAGTGGATGATCATACCGGACTGTGAAAGTGTGAATGGCACGAAAACACCGACGGCGTACAACGGAATCAAGTTGTCCGTTGAACCGTGGAAGACCACCGTCAAAATCATGGCACCGATAGACAAAGACAAAATACCGTTGGAGTAACCCAAGCGGTCACCACGGTCCAAGTAAAGGTGTGGCAGGTACTTGTCCTTGGCCAAGTTAACGGCCAAGACTGGGAAGGCTGAGAATCCCGTGTTGGCAGCGACGGCCAAAATCAAGGCCGTGGCCAATTGCACGAGGTAGAAGAAGATGTTGTGTCCACCAAAGGTCACGGCGGCGACTTGGGAAAGCACCGTTGAGTGAGCGTTTGGTTGGATGCCGTACCAGTATGAAAGGAACGTGATACCCAGGAAGAAGAAGGCCAGGATTCCAGCCATCATCGTCAAAGTCGTAGCCGCATGCTTCTCCTTTGGCTCCTTGAAGTTTGGCACCGCGTTTGAGATGGCCTCGACACCGGTCAATGAAGATGAACCGGATGACAGGGCGCGCAGGAAGAAGATGATGGAAAGACCTGAGAAGTCCGTTCCAATCTTAGCAGCTTGGTGCGCAGGGATGGCACCCGTTGCGGCCTGGAAAAGTCCAAAGGCAATCGTGATGAACATGACCACGATAAAGAAGTAAATCGGCACCATCAAGAAGTTGGCGGATTCACGCAAACCGCGGAGGTTCAGGGCCGTCAAAACCAGGATGGTCACCAGTGACAACGGTACCGCAAAGCTGTAGAGCGCTGGAATGGCAGCCGTGATGGCATCGGCGGCGGCTGACGCGGAAACGGCAACCGTCAACATGTAATCGACGAGCAGCGATCCACCAGCAACCAAGCCGGCCTTGGCACCCCAGTTTTGGCTGGCAACCGTGTAGGCTCCACCACCGTTTGGATAAGCTTTGATGATTTGACGGTACGACAAAACGATGGCCGCCAACAAGACCATAATGATGAGGGCGATTGGTAACTGCAACCACAAGGCGACAGCCCCAGCCGCAATCAATACAGAGGTGATTGATTCGGTTCCATAGGCCACTGATGACAGGGCGTCGGAAGAAAGCAGGGCAAGGGCCTTTGACTTAGTCAAAGACTGTCCAGCGGCTTCCGAACTCTTCAATGGTTTTCCGATAATGACACGTTTAAGGTTACGAAACATGGTTTCTCTCCCGTTTTTTTATCTTGATAAGTCCCTATTGTACGCCTTTTATTTGAATAAAAAAAGACCCTAGAAAGGCTTTTATACCAGCCTCAAAGGAGTCGCTTTTTCTTTTTTATTTAATTCATTCCAAAGTGGTGGAAGAAAGTGAAACCTTTTTCTTCTAGAACCTTTACCTGTTGGTCAAGAAAGACCTTTTGATCGACTTTACATTCTTCCGGTACGTTGATGGCAAGCCTTTTTTCAATCCAATTCATCGTCTTGTCACTCAAGGAATCAACCACCCCTGGAACAAGAACAAAGCGTCCCGCAGACTCTTTTTCAATTTCCATCAGTAGTTCGTCATCAAAGAAAATCTGAGTAATGAACCAATCAGCACCCGCCTGGGCCTTTTCGTTCAGCTTTTCGATACTCGTCAGAACTGTTTTTGAAGCGCCAGGGTTAACGTCGATCGTCGAGGCTAAGACCAAGTCATCCCCCGCCTCTTCACGCAGGGCAGCCATCAGTTCCACGGCGGTGGAAAAACCGTTTGCTAAGCGTTGTTTATCCCCGCTAATAACAAGGAAATTGACGAGTCCAAGCTGCCTTGCCCGTTTTACAAAAGAATCCAGCGCATCGCGGGCAACGTCTCCCGCCCGTAAGTGAACGAGCACCGGCTTTTGGTAATGGAGTTGCAGCTTCGAGGCTGCTTCTAACAGTTCATCAAAATCCGCGCGCGACTCTCCTTGGTTCACCAAGGACAAAAAGGCCGCCTTTTCTTGCTTATGGTCCAGACCATTTTCAAGGACGTTTTGGACTTTGGCAAGTGTCAGTTCCAAAGAATAACCGTCTAAATCCTTGATGTCACTACTTTTTATTCGATAGTCAGCCATTGACACTTTCCTTTCTTATTAAACGTAAAGCAACTCGACCAATTTTCACTTCTGTGTTAAAATTGAAGTCAATTGGAGGTGCTATGATGTACAAACCGGAATCACACACAAACGAACAATTGGCCGAATTCATCAAACAACCCGGCCGTAACTTGGTCTTCATGTCCACGGAATGGTGTGGCGATTGCAAGATCATCAAGCCTTTCGTTGAAGGATTGAAGGAAGAAATCACCAAGTCATCCAACTGGATGGACGCCGATCGTGATGAAAACCTCGACTGGGCCGCCGATCATGGTTTGAAGGGTATTCCAACCTTCGTCTTGTTCGAAGACGGTAAAAAGGTTGACCAAATCGGTCACGGTGAACGAATCACACCAAAGCAAATTGAAGAATGGTACCAAGGTACACTTTCTTAATAACATCTATTTTAACAAATACTAAAAAGCGGTTGCTTCGAATTGAAGCAGCCGCTTTTTTAGTATTCGTTACCGACCGATGAAAGCCAGCACTTGGTTTGATGGAATGGCAAAGCCCATCCCCTCGACGTTTGTGTTTTGAGCCGAAGCCGTGATCTTCGATGAGGCAATTCCAACCACTTGGCCGGATTCGTTAATCAAAGCACCACCAGAGTTTCCCTGGTTGATAGCGGCATCGGTCTGAATGACCGTCACCTTTCGGTTATTGGTCTCAGCTGCCGTGAGGCTTCTTTTGGCAGATGAAACGATTCCCTTGGTCATCGTTGACTGGTAGGCCGCACCCAGTGGTGAACCCAGTGCCATGACGGACTGTCCCGTTTTCACGTTATCGGAGTTTGCAAAGGTCGCCGCTTTCTTAAAGGCCGTCGACTGAACACGAATCAAGGCCAAGTCCTGGCTTTGATCGGCGCGGATCACTTTGGCGGTTACCTTGTCCCCGTTTGCATCAATCACCTGAATGGAAGCGGAATTTTGAATCACGTGGGCGTTTGTCACGATATCAACGGAGTCCTTGTTGATGTCGACCACGACACCAGAACCTTCGGAAGCCGTTTCGTAATCATTTGCTTCGGACTTCTTGTTCTGGTTGTCAAAGGCGTCGGCCCCTTCAGACAAAGAAGCGGACTTCTGCAGGTTCTGGACCGTCACCACAGAATCTTTCATGTCATCAAAGGCCTTCTTGGCCTTCTCGTTTGAGACATAGCCAATCGGCGAAACGGTTGCCATCCCCGCGGCGTTCGTGTGCGTCGCTTTCGCCAAACGGTTTTGGTACCAAGAGTTTGGCAACGTGCTGGCCATGACGACTGCAGCACCGACAAGAAAGGCCAAGAAGACAGCTAAAACGATGCGAATGTGATGGCGCAACGTTGAAATTTCGTTCTTAATCAGTTCTTCACCCTTCATGATTCATCCCTTTCTTCCGTATTCCAATCAGAGGGGCAGGTTTACTTTGAAGACCGTCCCCTTTGGTTGGTTATCACTAACGGTAATTTTACCATTGTGCGCGTGAACTATCCATTCGGCAATGGACAGTCCCAGACCGGTTCCACCGGTCTTTCGATTTCCTGTTTTGTCTTCCCTGTAGAAACGATCGAAGATGTGCTTCTTTGCTTCATCCGAGATACCACGTCCCGTGTCGGCCACGGAAATCTGAAGCCACTTTTTGTTCACACTGGCCGAAACGTTAATCTTGTCGCCCTCTTCTGAATACTTGAGAGCGTTATCCATCAACAGAACGAGCAACTGGTGAATCCGCTTCTTATCGATGGAAATCTTTTGGTTCACGTTCACGTCGACGGTTACTTCCTTACCGGAAATTTCACCCATCTCGATGTAAGGTGACAAGGCCGTTGCCAAGAAGTTCTTGACGTTGGTCTTTTCCTTTTCAATCTTGGTCATGTTCGATCCGGTCTTCGCCAGGGTCAACATGTTATTCGTCAATGAGTTCAACCGTCTGATTTCAGACAGTGACAAGATAACGGAGTCGGATTCTTCTCGAATCGTCGACGTTGGCCGCGTCAACATGTTCTCCAACTTCCCTTGAATAACAGACATGGGCGTCCGTAGTTCGTGGGCGGCGTTGTTAACGAAGTCCTGTTGTTGCTGCCAGGCCCGTAAGATGGGTTTCATTGACTGACGGGCAATGTAAAAGGCAAAGAGCAAGGCGAAAATAAAGGCGGCCAGGAAGGACCAAATCATCACGTCCTGGAACTTCTTCAAGTTGACCACCGTATCGGTAACATCGACAAAGACGTAACCGTAGGTAGCGGATTGAAGCCCGTTACTTCCTGGTACCAGGACGGTCCCCTTCTTAAACTTCACGGCCTGGATTCGCAGGTAGGTGTTGTTTCGACGAATCGTCTGTGGCCCATCACCCAGGTCGTTTTGGTTGAAGTTCAAGGAGAACTTACGAGTCAAAACGTTCCGTGTTCCCGTGTTCACCTGGTTTTCGATTTGCTTTCCAGCCGCATCGAAGTAGAGCATGTTTCCACGGAAGACCTCTGGGTCGTGGCCGAAACCAAGGTCCTTGTCCTTGCTGTAGCTGTTATTTGGTGAGTCGGTTACCTGCTGGTAGTAGGACACGTACTGATTGATGACACGGTCCGAGTTGTCATAAATCGTGGAAGTATAAATCCAAAAGATAATGCCGGCCAGGAAGGTAAAGATAATCATTAATCCCAATGCCAGCGTGGCGAAGTTATCAATTTGCTGTTTTCGATTAATCAGCCTGCTCATCTGGCACCTCTAAGATAAAGCCGATGTTACGAAGCGTTTTAATCAACCCGCCTTGGCCGACGGATTCAAGCTTACGACGCAAGTTGTTCAAATAAATGTTCACCACGTTAATCGTGGTATCGGAATCAACACCCCAAACGCGGTCGAAGATTTGATCACGCGTGACGATGATGTTTTTATTTTGTCCTAAGTAAGTCAGAATATCGAATTCTTTTCCAACTAACTTGACGGCCTGACCATGTACGGAGACACCGCGGTTTTCCAAGTTGATGCTGAGTTCACCAACCGTCATCGTGTTGTCTTCTGAGTAGACACCGGTACGGCGGAGCAAGGCCTTTACACGCACGAGCAATTCTTCGCGGTGGAATGGCTTCGTCAAATAGTCGTCGGCTCCAACGTTGAACCCTTCGATTTTATCGTCGAGGGAAGCCTTGGCCGTCAAAATCAAGACGGGGGTTACCACCTTCGCATCGCGGACCTTTTTGATGATGTCGAGCCCTGATTGGCCTGGCAGCATGAGGTCACAGATGATGAGGTCAAATGGTGATTCCTTCGCTTCGAATTCACCGTCTAGTCCGTCTTGAACAGACGTAACGTCAGCAAAATCCTTTAGTGAATCCACCACGTTGTCCGCCAGGTTCACATCATCTTCAATGAGTAAGATTTTAATTGCTTTTGCCATGTGTAACACCCCTTTTTAAAGCGTCTTTTTCTTTGATTCTATTAAAATTAGCAGGATTAGATTAAGGCTAAATTAAAGCACTCACCTTTCGTCGTTTTTTAATTAACGGCCAATGAAATTTTGAGCGCTTTTTCCACTGCCTTCATAGTAGCACTATCGGCCGCCAAATGACCAATTCGGTCTCGCAGGCGAAGCTTGTCGATCGTTCGAACCTGTTCACCTAAAATGATGGAATCCTTCTTCATGATGCCCATTTCAGCCGGTAACTTCACGTGGGTGGGCAACTTCGCCTTCATCAACTTTGATGTGATGGCCAATACGATGGTCGTCGGTGCGTTTTGGTTTCCCCGGTTGTTTTGGACAACCAAGACGGGGCGCACGCCCCCTTGTTCCGAGCCGATGCCCTGTTTCAAATCAGCAAAGAAGACATCGCCTCTTTGCACGTTTTCATAATCTGCAGCCATGTTATCCTCTTTTTATGTACGGGCAAAGCCCTTAATTAATCAACGTCAACTCGCGGCACCCGCTGTGATATGCCCGTGAGCAATTCGTGCGGAATGGTGTTGCCGTAGTCTGCGACGTCTTCGATTTTGATTTCTTTTTCGCCGTTAGTCCCTATAAAAGTCACTTCCGAACCAACCGCAACCGGCTCGTTCAAAGAAATGATAATCTGGTCCATCGTGATTCGGCCGAGAATCTTTTCTTCTTGCCCGTTAACTAAAACAGTCATCCCGGACAGGGTGCGTTTTAAACCATCGGCGTAGCCGACAGGAATCGTTGCCACCCACTGGTCTTCATCCGCCGTGTAGGTCGCACCGTACGAAAGGGATTCCCCCTTCAGCAAGCGGTGGACACCCCAGATTTGACCAACCAAAGACCCAACGGGTTGGATGTCGATTGGCGTTGTCCGGTCCGGCAAGGCCGGGTTATAGCCGTAGAGAACGGACCCCACACGAATGGTATCCGTTGGAACCTCGTCGTGGTGGTAGAGGGCTGAACCAGAGTTGGCGACGTGCCAATACTTTTCTGGAATGGAGAGCCCCTTCACCCTGGCCATGAAGTCGGCCAACTGTTGATCGTAGTATGGCTGGTTATCTTCATCCGCCGTGGCAAAGTGCGTCATAACGCCTGCTAATTCGAAGCAATCCTCTGCACAAACAAAGTTGTACATCGAAGCGAGCTCTGCTCGCGTTTTTGCACCTAAACGACCCATCCCCGTATCCACGGCCAAGTGAATCGCCAGTGGCGGCAACTCCTTATCCGACTCGTCGATTGCCTTCTTTGCGGCCAGCAGCCAGTCAAAGGACCCAGCCACCGGTGCCAGGCGCTTCTCGGCCATCTCATCGGCCAAGAATGCCGGCTGAACGCCGAGCAAAATCACGGAGCAATCTTCAGCAGGCACTGCCGCGCGGACCGTCTCCCCTTCATCCAAGGTTGCCACGGCAAAATCCTTCACCCCGAGTTCGTCGTGGAGGACCGTTGCGGCCCAAGTGTCACCGTACCCGTAAGCATTCGCCTTCACCACGGCAATCAGACGCTTCGCAGAAGCCAGTTCCATAATCGCCTTCGCATTATGAACCAGCGCTTTTTTTGAACGGAAAAATGCCAGCCCACGGCGCTTAAAGGCTGCACTTGTTCTTGTCATTTCTCTCTTTTCTCCCAGCGTTTCTTTGACCATTTCTGAAAGCACGACAGCTTCTCAATCGTGACAATCGTTGAGACGTAGTCCCCCGAATGTGTAATGGCAACGGACAATTCGTTCTTCTGACCCGAAACCGTGATGACCGGACGGCCCATGTCGTCGTTTAAGATGCACATGTCGTGCCAGGACACAGCCTTTCCGATACCGGTTCCCAGTGCCTTCGAATACGCTTCCTTCGCCGAAAAGCGACCAGCCACGAATTCGAGGTAGTGTTTTCCGGAACGTTTGTTAGCGGCAGCCATTTCTTCTGGTGTTAAAATTGTCGACAAAAAGTTCGGGCGTCGGTTCAAAACCGCTTCAATCCGACTGATGGACTCCATGTCGTTTCCAATGCCTATAATCATATTCTTATTTTAACAAAAAAGCACTGACTGGGCGAAATAAATGCCCTCGTCAGTGCTCTTTTCATTAATTATTGAAAGTCAGCGACGCTTGTTTCTGACGGCTTCAAGTTCTGCCAGTCAGTTGACAAGAATCGATTGTTCATTTGATAGTTAGGTGCTTGGTAGTCACCAGACAAGAATGGGTTCAAGAATTGATCCAACGCTAACCAACCACGCCATCCGATGTGAATGGTGTCTTGCATGAAGAAGTCTTCGCCACCACGACGGGACAAGTCCGCAATGTTGTTGAAGCCTTGGCTGCGCAACTGGTACTTAATCTTTGAAACAGATTCTTGGTACATGTCGTTATTCAAGCCAGTGTAATCCATCCAACGCTTGTTAACAGGCGTGATGACGAATTCCACTTCCGTGTTGTTCTTCGCAAAGGTTTCCAATACAGCTTGGAAGTAAGCATACTCGACGGATTGCGTGTAATCGTAGCTCTTTTGAACACCCTTCAACGCACCCTTTTCAGGCATGATTCGCGTACTGTAGAACGAATTCTTGATACGGAAATCGTTGTTAGTCGTGTTCTTTTGACCTTCATCGTAACCGATACGGTCCAAGGCATTCTTTGAGTAAACCTTTGGCAACGGACGGTCATCCTTCTTCACTTGCTTCTTGTAGTTTGAAGAAGAGGAATCCAATTGCGTGAACAAGGCGTCCTGGCGAGCCAAGACTTGACGCTTGACCTTCAAGGTTGAGCGGTCCGTGTGGTTCAAGGCCTTACCTTCAGCTACCTTGGTCAACAAGCGGTTGTAGTAAGCGCTGTTTTTAACCACGTTTTGCTTCTTGACTTGTTGGGCCATGAACTGATCCGTCTGAGATGGCGTGTTACCATCCATACCGAGCAACCAGTCCACCACTTGAAGTGGTGAGTAGAAGAGGTCAAAGGCGGCGTCCGTTCCCGTCTTCGTAAACCACTGTGGGGAAACGATGAAGACGGCCTTCTTTTTCTTCAAACCATCAGGCATTTCTTGCATGTTCAAGAAGTGCACCATTGATTCTGAACCCGCCTTTCCCAACATGAATGGGCGGTAGTTACGGTTGTACTTTTCCGCCAAAACCGATGGGTGGAGGGAATCAAAACGTGACAGTTCGGAAGAACCAAAGAACGGTACGTAGTTCACTTGCTTATTACGGAAGGCAGCGTTCTTAACCGCTTCACCCTTCACGAGTTTTGCTGAGAAAGAAACCGAAGCTTCTTGTAAGTCTTTTTGACTGTAATTTGTCAAAGAGAGTGGTAGAAAGAAGACCAATGCCAACAATAGAAAAGCTGCAAGCACTGGACCAAAAATCTGCCAGAGTTTTTTCTTGTCAGACATTTTGTCTTATCCCATCAATGATTCTACTTTAGCGATAATCTTGTTGGCAGTGTCCCAGTCTTCACGGTTGAATTCTGAAACGGGTGCTTGGATACCGAAACGGCCTTCCAATTCCAACAACAATTCAACAGTTGCCATTGAGTCCAACAAACCTGAATCAAAAAGGTTTTCGTCCATTTGATCAGCCATGTCTTCACCAATGATGTTGTTCAATACTTCTAATACGCCTGCTTTTACGTCCATGAGTGTAACTCCTCTTAACTAATATAATTCAATTTAAATTTTAACGGTGGAACCAGAATGTGTCCAGGAAGCCACAGAAGACCAAGAAGGTCAAAATGACAAAGTGGAAAGTCAAAACGACTGCGAAACATTCTGTGAACTTGTTGTGCGGAATCTTGTCCTTGTGCTTCCGCTTGAAACGAATCCAAGCGTCGTTCACTGCCATTCCGGTCGCGTGCATCAAACCGTAGACCACGTAGAACCAAGTCAACCCGTGCCACAGTCCCATGACAAGCATGTTGACGAAGTAGGCAATGGTTGAAACCGTGTTGCGGTTCTTAATCCACTTGTTCTTCAAGAACAAGAAGACAAAACGCATGAAGACAAAGTCACGGAACCAGAAGGAAAGTGACATGTGCCAGCGATTCCAGAATTCCTTGATGTTCTTTGCCCCGTAAGGCTTGTTGAAGTTGATTGGTGACTCAATTCCCATCACGTATGAGATGGCCAACGCGAAGAGTGAGTATCCAGCAAAATCAAAGAACAAGTACATTCCGTATGAGTAAGCGACGGGAATCAACCACCATGACAAGATCATGCCGTGGTGTGCATCTGACATCGCTTGGTTCTGGAAGTATGGGTAAATGATTTGTCCAAAGTAGTAAGACAAGATGAACTTGTATACAAATCCTAAGAACAACTTCTTCGTTGCTTCACCCAACAATTCAATGTAACGAGAACGTTCTGGGGCAACCGCCGCATCCTTTGCAAAGCGTGAGTAACGGTCGATTGGTCCAGATGACAACGTTGGCATGAAGAGCATGAAGCGGAGGAACATCACTGGCTTGAAGTCGTGGGTCACGCCGTCACGGGTTTCGATGATCATTCCAACAGAACGGAAAGTTAAGTAGGAAATTCCCAAGAAACCAAAGAGTGACAACTGTGCCTTAAACATCCCCGTTCCCGCGATTCGAACCAAGATGATTGGCAGAATGGACAGGAAGGAAGCCAGGTAGAAGACCAAAGCCGAATTGGCTCTCTTCCGGTAGGTGATGTATCCCCAGACCAAGAAGAACTGCCAGATGGAATAACCGATTAAGGCAATTCCCTGATTAATGTAGTGCCCTTCGTCAAAGATTAAGAAGATAAAGGCCAATGAGACCAGAATTTCATAAGTGACAAAGCGCTTTCCGAAGTACAACCCGATTGCCAATGGCAGCAAAGCGACCAAGAGGTACAAGAAGTAGGTCGGATCTCCGTATGGTTGTAAATTAAGCATTACCATTCACCTCGGCAATCAATCCCTTCAGATCAATCTTACCGTTTTGCGTTAACGGCATTTCGTCGCGGTAGATGAAACGAGAAGGCATCATGTATGGCATGATGACATCCTTCAATTCATCCTTGATGGCGTTTGTTAAGTCCATTGGCTTTTCAAAGTCGTTGTCCTTTGCGACAACGATGGCCAAGAGTTGCTTAACTTCGCCGTTTTGGTCGTAGCGTGGCACAGCGGCTGCTTGTTCCACCCATGAAGACTGCGTCAAGTGTTGGGCCACTTCTTCCAATTCGATACGGAATCCGTGCAACTTGATTTGGAAGTCCATGCGACCCTTGTAGTGCAAGAGACCGTCTTCGTCAGCGAAGCACAGGTCACCCGTGCGATAACCAGGTTGTCCGTCAACGTCCAAGAAGGCCGCTTTTGTCTTTTCAGGGTTGTTCAAGTACCCCTTTGAAACGGCTGGTCCAGAAAGAACCAATTCGCCGGATTCACCAGTTGGCAAGACTTTGCCTTCCTTATCCATGATGGTAGCGACCATGTCTTCTTTCATGTAACCGATTGGCAACTTGTCATACTTGGAAAGCACGTCGTCCGTGATTTCCAAAGCAGAAACGGCAACCGTTGCTTCCGTTGGACCGTACGTGTTGTAAATCTTTGCTTCAGGGAAACGTTCGCGCAACTTCTTAGCCGTTGCAGACGTCAACACTTCACCACAGAACAAGAGAGTCTTCATGTTTGGGTAGTTTTCCTGAGTAAAGTCAGGTGAGAGCAAAGCCACGTTGGCAAATGAAGGCGTTGAAACCCAACGGTCCAATTCCATCTTTGGCAAAGCGGCGAAAAGTTGCTTGAAGTCATCGCCGACTTCCTTTGGCAAAGCCTTCATCACACCACCGGTGAGCAAGGCACCCGCCCATGACATCACAGAAACGTC
Organism: Fructobacillus apis; assembly: GCF_023893635.1. Taxonomy (GTDB): domain Bacteria; phylum Bacillota; class Bacilli; order Lactobacillales; family Lactobacillaceae; genus Fructobacillus; species Fructobacillus apis. The sequence goes on from NZ_JAMWYK010000002.1 coordinate 171,223, forward strand.
GAATGAGAACGGTGCTTGGGCCAAGATGTTTTGGTTGTCCTTCAAATCGTAGTCTGATGAAAGCAACCAGTTAATGTAAGAAAGTGCGTTCTTGTGTGAAATCTGAACACCCTTTGGCTTACCAGTCGTACCGGAAGTAAAGATGATGTAGTAGTTGTCGTCACCTTCAACACCATGGGTGATTTCGTAGTCCTTACCAGCAGTAAAGGCGGCCTTCAAAGCATCGCCTTGCACAACTGGAACGGAGTCAATCGTCAATGGCAATTCATCCAAGGCGATAACCGCTGCTGGTTGACCGATTTCCAAGATGTTTTCGATTCGGTCGTTCGTTGAATCCTTGTCGACTGGTGCGTAAGCGTGACCAGACTTAACGGCTGCCAAGAAAGCGGCAACCATTTCGAATTGGTGGCCACCAAAGACCATGATTGGTGCCTTGTCGGCCAAGTTTTGGTCGTCCAAGTAAGCCGCAAGTGAATCAGAGTAAGCCTTCAATTCACCGTAAGTGTGCGTCACACCCATTTCGTCGTAGGCGATTTGGTTGGGGTTTTCGACGGCGTATGCGTCGATCTGCTTGTAAATATTTTCAATCATTAGTTAAACCTCTTAGAACTCGTTATAGATAAAGTTTCCACCGGTTACACCAGAGTATCCGTATAAGTAAATTAAAAACAACATGATCAAAAAGTAGACCAGGGTTTTCGTGACAAAGGCAACCCAAGGCCTTTTTATGAAGCGTTGAAACATCGTGTCATGCCCCCAAATTCATTACAATTAGTGTATAATTAGCGGCATAAACGCCACTAAGTTACAGTAAAATACTTCGCCTATTATAGCACAAATTAGACTGCTGTATAGGTGCTCTAAATTGCTTAAGAACAAAGAAGGTACTGATGTTTCAAAGATGTCTAAAAAAATTGGCCGAGCTGGATTTGACTTTTTCAAAACGCTTGCCAGTTTACACGCTATTTGCCGCTTTTAAAAAGATGGTGCCACTCGTCATCATCAACGTGTACTTGCACCTCTTTTCAAAACTGTTCCTCGACCCGGCGGCGCTGTTACCGGCCGTCCTCCACATCAAAATCAAACCATCGCCTATCTATCAAAACATCATGTTTTTGACGTCGGCCTTTGACTACTTAGTCATCGCCTTCGTCATGGCTTTGTGGACGAAGAACTATTTAAATAAGAAACTACAGGTTTTTGGATACGAAAAAGATAACCTGTTGCCAATTCTGGTGAACTTCACTTTGGCGCTTTCCTACGGGTTTGCAACGTACAGTCCGGCCAACCAAAACGCCTTGCACCTGTTAATTCCTCTGTTGCTGACCCACCTGGCGAACATGTCCTTCATCACGATGACCCGCCTTTCAAAGGGCCGGTTCCCCGACTTCGGTTTCGCCTACCTGCTTTGGGCAGCGGTCATTTTGGCGATTGTATCCTACTTGTACGGGCACATGCCATCCGAGTTGATTACAAACGCTTACTCAAGTTTCTTCTCATTGTCATTCTTCTCCCACTGGTATGGCCTGCTCTTGATTGCTATCTTAGCCCCCGTCGTCTTTAGCATCGGTTTGGCTGTTCCAAGCGATTTAGGAACAACGGCGCCGGACTTGGCCCAGGTGAACAGCAACTTGAACGCGGTTTACCAGGCTGTGATGGCGCAGTTGCCATCACCAGCAAACCCCTACTCCGTTTTGACGACGTCGATGATGATCGGGGGTGTTGGGGCGGCGTTGGCTCTCGCCATCGTCTTGGTGTTTTCAAAGAACAAGAAAACACGTCGCCTGGGGTTATTCGCCCTTTTGCCCGCCATCTTTGACTCAAGCAAGATTCTGGCCTACGGTTACCCGCTCTTCTTCCGCCCCTTGATGCTGGTTCCGATGCTTCTGGCATCCGTCTACGGTACGCTGCTCACGGCGGCGTCAATCCTTTCAGGATTTGCACGACCAACGGTCTTTGTGGTGCCAAATAACACGCCGCACGTGCTGCTGGCCTTCTTCGCCTCACAGACACCCTTCCGATCACTAGGCATCACGTTACTCGTCTTGTTCGGGGCATGCCTGATTTACTGGCCATTTGTGAAAGCGGATGAATTGGGGGAACGCCGATGACGAGATTAAAAACTGCGATGACTAAGATTCTTACTTATATGAAAAAAACGCTGACCTTCGTCAAGGACTTGCCGAAGTCAGCTAAGCTGTCGCTCGTGTTAGCGATTGTCTTCGTGTCGATTCTAGGTGGGCTCGGCCGTACGTGGATGCTCTCCGAGCATCAAAACGACCGAGCAATCCAGAAGGCGCGGATGGAACCTGTTATTTTCATCCCCGGTTCCTCGGCCACCATTCGTCGTTTCGACGATTTGATTGACACCCTGAATTCCGAGAGTAAGGCTGAAAACGCCCACTCCGTATTGAAGGTGCAGGTGGAAAAAGATGGTTCTTTGACCTACTCCGGTCACCTCTCGTCGTCTAACCGACAGCCCTTCATCGTTGTCGGTTTTGCACGAAACGAGGATAACTACCCCACCATTCAAGCGGACTCCCAGTCCATGGGAAAGGTGATGTCCGAGCTTCAAAGTAAGTACCACTTCCGTAATTTCTCCTCCATCGGTCACTCAAACGGTGGTTTGATCTGGACGGATTACTTGGAGAACTACTACTCAAGCCAGAGTTTCCACATCCGGACGTTAATGACACTGGGTACCCCTTACAACTTCTCGGAGACTTCCTTAACAAAGAAGACCACGATGTTAAACGACTTCATCGAAGGGTCAGATAACCTACCAAAGGACTTGAACGTTTACTCGATTGCCGGATCCGACGATTACACGGACGACGGTATCGTGAACGTGCAGTCGGTTTTGTCCGGAAAGTACATCTTCCAAAAGAAGGTGGCGAAGTACACGCAGACCACTGTTTCTGGCGACAACGCTTCGCACTCCGACTTACCGGAAAACCCCGAAGTTGTGAACCTAATTCGTGAGCTCATCTTGCAAAACAAGGGAAAGAACCCACGGACCAACGCTAACAAACTCAAGAACGTGACGAACAAAAACGATCGTCCGGATAACTAAGAAAGGAGGCTTTTTTGCTCAAGGAAATGAATCACCCATTTAATAGAAGAAAGTCTTTTCTACTATTAATCACTTCCACCCTGCTCTTCCTCTTTACAGTTGGGATGGCAGCTTCGGCTGATGACCCGGGCCAATTAAAGCCAAACAGCGATAATCCCTTCATCACCGACCGGGCAAAAATCCTGACTGATGAGACCAAGCAGGTCATCAATCAGCAGAACCAAAAGGCCAGCCAGGATGAAAAGCAGCCTCAAATTGCCGTGTTGACCGTCGATTCGACCGATGGCATGTCGATTGCCGATTTCACCAACGAGCTAACGCTTGGCAAGAACTGGAAGGTTGGACAAAAGAAGGAAGACAACGGGATTCTTGTCGTCTTTGCTAAAAACGGCGGACAGAACAAGATTCGTGTCGCCACCGGAACAGGTGCTGAAAGCTATCTGCCCGATGGAAAAATCCACCAGCTCTTCATCAAAAACCAAGAGAACCTAAAAAGCCAAGACATGGAAAAAGTTGACCTTGGTATCAAACAGCTGCTGCTGGATATCGAAGCGTCTTACAACCAAGCACTCGGTGGCGCATCCGAAAAGAAGGATCCGCTTAAAGCTGTGAAATCCGGTCCAGGAATGATCGTTGCCGGTATGCTCGCCATCGTTCTTATCCTCTTGATCATCGCCGTCTGGAAATCCCTGAGCTCTTATCAAGCAAAGGACCCGGAACAAAGAGACCCTTCATCCGGAGCCGGCGACTTCTTCTGGGGCTTTCTCCTAGGCGACCTCCTCTCCTCCGGTCACCACCACTCATCCTACTGGGATGACGATGACGACCACTTCGGTGGTGGCGGTGGCTTTGGCGGCGGCGGCTTCGGGGGCGGAGACTTTGGCGGGGGCGGGTCTGACTTTTAGACTTGCCAGAGACAAAGCGCTTCACCTAAAATGAATTTGTAATTTGAAATAGAAAAGGAAAATACTATGACAGTGATTAACGCAAACACGCCCTTTTATCAAAAGCGCGGATTTCAAGTAACGGCGGGTATCGTTGCCGTTCTCTTGTTTCTCATCACGATGTTCGTTTCATCCTCTAACGGTTTGAACAAGAAGGAACAAAACGTCGACGCGGCAACCGGTGAAATCCAAACGGCCTTGCAGAACCGCGCGGACTTGATTCCGAACTTGGTAAACGCCGTGAAGGGTTCTCAAGGACAAGAATCTGCCATCTATGGCAAGATTGCGGATGCCCGCACGCAGTACAACCAGGCCAAGCAGTCATACGATAACGCTTCAAACCAGGACAAGAAGACCTCGGCCATGCAAGGTCAGGACCGCGCCTTCAACTTGATGGTTTCAACCATCCAAGAAAACTACCCTAATTTGAAGTCCTCCGACCAGATGGGTACGTTGATGGCTCAGATTGAAGGGGCTAACAACCGTGTGACTTATGAACGCAAGAAGTACAACCAAGCCGTCCAAGACTACAACAACAAGGTTGTCTCCTTCCCATCTTCAATGGTAGCCGGCATGACTGGTCATTCTAAGTTGGCCTACTACCAAGCTGATGAAAGTGCACAGAAGAACCCGACGGTTGACTTCAGTAAGTAATCGTCAAAAGAACCGACAAAACCGCTCTACGAGCGGTTTTTTTGTGTCCAACATTTAGGCAACAAAAAAACCCCAGACAAATTGCCTGGGGTTCTCCGATTCTCTCATAAAGAATAATTCTAGTTTAACCGATTCTTTAAGAAAACGCAAGGAAAGTTTAAACGAAAATTAAATAAATTTTCTTTTTGAATTTAAACACAAAGTCAAAGCTCTTCCTACTCCCGTTTTTATAATACATTTCATCAGTCTGTGCTGAAGTAAACCTAATTTCTCCCTCTCTTTTTAAATTTTTAAATATATTCCAAATAGTCATACAAAAAGTAGATTTTTGTTTAATACAATGCTATAATTATTTGTCTAATAATTGACCAATTCATAACAAAAGAACGCTATTGGAGGCTTTTATGAATATCGTAGATTCAATTCAAAAAGTCGTAACTAACGCCTCAATTATTGGTGCCATTGTTGCAACAATCGGTACTATTTTGCTCGGTTACTGGTTACGCAAGACGGACCGTCTGAAGGAAGGTGCCGTTAAAACGTTAACTGCTGTCACGATGACCGTTGCTTTGCCACTCTTGGCATTCAACTCATTCATGACGCCCTTGAACCAAAAGACTTTGGAACAAGGAATGTCAGTGTTGATCTGGGGACTCGTGATTTACATCATCTTGATCATCACGATGCCATGGTTGTACGCCAAGTACGGTAAGGACGAACGAGATGTCTTGGGTGTCCTCACGTCATTTGGTTCAACGACTTTCTTCGGAATGCCAATCGTTGGTGCCGTCTATGGTGCAAAGGGTGTGATGTACGCATCCATCTTTAACATCGGTTACCGTGTCTTCTTGTACTCATACGCTTACATCAAGATGTCTGGTCAGCAATTGAAGGGTGAACACATCAAGAAGATGTTGTTGAACCCAATCGTTATTGCAACCTTTGCCGGACTCTTCTTGTGGTTGGTTCAAAACGCTGCGCCACAAGTTGAAGTGATGGTAACGAACGCCACGACTGGAAAGGCTGCCTTGCAACACGTTGCCTTCTTCCGTTTGGACGCCACGATGCCATGGCTCTTCTCATGGTTTAAGATTTTGGCTTCATTGGCATCCCCACTTGCTTGGTTGGCCATCGGTGCCAACTTGGCCCAGATGTCATTCGGTGAAGCCTTGAAGAACAAGACGGCTTGGTACTACTCATTCAACAAGGTCATCATCGTGCCTGTTGTGATGATCGCTTTGATCGTTGTTACGTCAGCCATGGGTATCTTGCCAGTTGACCACGTCGCCTTGGCAACGATGGTTATCATGATGGCAACGCCGGTTGCGACTGTGGCTGTTAACTACGCCATGGCCTTCAACCGCCAATCATTGATGGCATCCAACACGTCACTTATCTCAACGATTTTTGCAACGGTGGCCATCCCTGTATGGATTATCATCGTGCAGCTCTTGGGCGACATGCCACTCTTCAAGTAATCAGTAAGCAGACGGCCGGGGTTTTTCCTCGGCCGCTTACTTAACCAGAAACTCTCTCATACAAAGAACTTTCAGAGGAGGCCGAGATGGCTTTTAAGATTATTTCATTTGGAACGCGTGAAAACGAAATTTCACACTTTGATGCGTTGAACAAGGAAGGCTTTGAATTAACGTACAAGGCTGAAAACTTGACGCACGAAAACATTGACTTGGTGAAGGGCTTTGACGGTGTCTTGTTGCGTGCCAACAACGTCGCCGACAAGCAAAACTTGGACCAAATGGCTGAATGGGGCATCAAGTATGTCTTCACTCGTACTGTTGGTTACAACCACATCGATTTGGAAGCTGCCAAGGCAAACGATCAAATCGTTGCTTACGTGCCAGCTTACTCCCCATACGCCGTGGCTGACTTGGCCTTCGGTTTGGGAATCATGCAAAACCGTAACTTGGCGGGTGCCGTAGCCAACTCACAAAACTCAGACTTCCGTCCAAACCCAGCTTCATTCGTACCTGAATTCCAAAACCTCACGGTGGGAATCGTTGGAACGGGTAAGATTGGTTTGGCCGAAGCCAAGCTTTGGAAGGGTGTTGGTTCAAAGGTTTTGGGTTACGACCCATTCCCTAAGGACGGCATCGAAGACATCTTGACTTACAAGTCATTGGAAGACTTGCTCAAGGAATCCGACATCGTTTCCTTGCACGTGCCATACTTCAAGGGCACAAACGACAAGTTCTTTGCCGAAAAGGAATTGAAGATGATGAAGTCTTCAGCCATCTTGGTGAACACGGCCCGCGCCGAAATCACGGACGAAGAAGCCATCATCGCTGCTGTGAAGGACGGCGAAATCAAGGGCTTTGCGACGGACGTTATCTCAAACGAACGCGCTTACTTCGGTCAAGTAAAACCGGAAGCAGCCAAGGATTCTGCCTCAATCATGGCACAGTTCCAAGCGCTCTACCCTAAGATCGTGTTGACGCCGCACATCGGTTCATACACGGAAAACGCCTTGGACGACATGATTTCAATCTCATACGCTAACTTCAAGAACGCCATCGAAGGCAACTTCGAAAACAACTTCTTGGTGTCACCAGAAGCGTAAGTTAAACTTGCCAAAGTCGGGCCCGATTCGGGCCCGGCTTTTTCATTTGCCTTCCCATCCCCCGCCATCAAAATCCCTGCAACCTCGCACGCTTCATCCCGTCTCCCCCCATCTTTTCCATCCCAAAAATTCCGTTTGAAACACCGCCTTTTCCTACGTTAGAATGGTCGTACACAAAAACGAGAACGAACGAGAAAAGGAGAAAAACACATGGCAAAGACATGGTTTATCACTGGAACCTCATCCGGATTTGGAAAAGACCTGGCCATCCGTTTGGCTAAGCAATCAGACGTGAACGTGGTCGCAACGGCCCGTCACACAGAAGCACTCGACTACTTGGATGAGTTCGACAAGGGTCAAATCTTGAAGGCGCAGTTGGACGTGACAAAGCCAGAAGAAATCAAGGCGGCGGTGCAAGCGGCCGTCGATAAGTTTGGAACCATCGACGTTTTGGATAACAACGCCGGATTGGGCTACTTCTCCACATTCGAAGAAGGAACGGACGCTGACATCAAGAAGATGTTTGACGTGAACGTCTTCGGGCTCATCAACGTGACGAAGGAAGTACTGCCAATCATGCGTAAGCAGAATTCCGGAATCATCATGGGCTTGTCATCTGTCCTCGGACAGGTCGGACTCCCTTCCCTTTCTTACTACGCGGGAACGAAGTTCGCGGTTGAAGGAATGTACGAAGCCTTGAAGCAGGAACTTTCCAAGACGAACATCAAGGTGATGTTGATCGAGCCGTCCGGCTTCCGCACGGACTGGGCCGGCCGTTCATCAAACAAGACGGATACGAAGTTTCCTGACGTCTACGGCGACGTGCAGGCCGGAATCGATTCCGTCGGTAAGGGTGACGAACCGGGTGACCCTAAGAAGGCCGCGGAAATCATCGTGAAGACGGTGGAAAAGGACGAGGAATTGCCATTCCGTTTGCCACTGGGACAAGCTTCGGTGGAAGGAACGGAAGCAAAGTTGAAGGCAGACTTGGCCGAAATCGAAAAGATGCACGACCAAGCGGTCTCAGCCGACTTTTCATAAGCTAATAGAAAAACAAAAAGAGCCACTCCCAAAACGGGAACGGCTCTTTTTTTTAAACGACATCCAACAACGAGACGTCTACTTTTCGATAATCTGCCAAGCAGCAGGTACTTGAAGCACGTGCTGAACCGAAATCAGTTCCTGATCACTATCGTGATCAAATAAGAATTCCATCAAATCTGACTCGTAAGTCCAGGACTTCGTAGTTGTCTTGACCTGAGCGTTTTCCACGTTGGCCTTTTCAACGGAAGACTTTGTCTTCGTCGTCTTCACCATGTTCTTCTTGTCAGGAGCGAAGTGTGGCGTTGCTTCCGCAGCGTTCTCGCTATCCTTGTAAACCAAGACCTGGTTGTCGGCCCCAATCTTCTTTGTAGCCACAGCCTTCATTGGAGCTTGAGCAGGCGTGATGGAATAAACCTCTTGGGTTGAAACCGTCGTGCGCTCCTCCATTCCGAAATGGCTGTTCATGTTCATGGACAAGAGCACGATTCCGGCCACCGTAAGCATTCCGAAGATACCGGAGAAAACGGCGCGCATCACGTTGTTTTTGAGTAAGAAAGCGGAAATAAAGGTCAGGACAACGAGTCCCGCGATAATCCAAATTAACATATTAGTTAGCCTCCTTGTTTGACTTCATAAAGAAGACGAAGATAAATCCGAGGACGGCAAAGATGAGTGAAATTAAGAATGCCGTTTGGAAACCATCCATTGAAGCGTTCATCATTTGACCTGCGTAAGCGATAGAATCAGAAGCCTTCAAAGATGCGCTTGGCGTGTTGTTGTTAATCACGTTTTGCACAACAGAAGTGAGCAAGGCCACGACAACGGATGAGGATACCTGGCGCAACGTGTTGTTGGCAGCCGTTCCGTCGGCTCCCTTTTCATCAGGAAGAGCCGACATAGCAGCCGTCGTCAAAGGCATCATGACCATGGCAATCCCTGCCATTCGAAGGGCGTAGAGAACGGAAATAACGATGGTTGGTGTCGTCGCGTTCAAGAAGACGTAAGGTACCGTTCCAAGGGCAAGAATCCCAAATCCAAAGTAGCACATCACTTTGACGCCGACCTTGTTATACAAGATTCCGGCAACCGGTGACATGAATCCCATGAAGAGGGCTCCCCACATTAAGGTAATTCCAGAATCGAGGGTGGAAAGGCCGCGGATGTTTTGCAAGTAAGTTGGCAACATCATTTCGACTCCGTACATCGCCATTGTTGCGAGCAACAAAGCAACCGTGGAAATCGTGAATTCCTTCTTTGCAAAGACACGGATGTCCAAGAAAGGAACGGGCAACTTCAATTGACGCCAGGCAAAGGCAGCCAGGAGAAGGACACCAGCTACAATCGGCAGGATCACTTGGCCAAAGTCAGACCATCCCATGGCCGCAACGTTGGTGAAGCCCCAGAGGAAGAGACCGAATCCAGCAACGGACATCACAAGTGACGTAACGTCCAACTTCAACTTCTTCGTTTCCATCACGTCCTTCAAGAGGAAGGGAGCCAAAATCGTAGCAATGATGATAATGATGAATGGAATGACGAAGATGGAGCGCCAGTCGCTGCTCAACGTCAAGCCGAGAATGTTGTGGTCCTTGTTCAAGATCCACCCCGTCAACGTCGGACCGATGGCCGGTGACATTCCAACAACCAAGCCCATGAGGCCCATGGCCGTACCACGTTCTTCAGGTTTGTACATGTTGATGATGAGCACCTGCAGCATTGGCATCATGATTCCAACGGCCATGGCTGCAACGATTCGTCCGGCGACAAAGAGCCACCACATGTCCTGTCGTTCCGGCGTGAACATGGAAAGGGAAATTCCAATCAGCAGTAACACGTAAGAAACGATGTGGAGCATCTTTGTTGGGATGCGGTTAGCCAAGTAGGCGGACAACGGAATCATCATTCCGTTCACCAGCAAGAACCAGGTTGTGGCCTGTTGAGCCGTCGACAAATCGATGTTAAAAGCTGTCATCAGCGTTGGCAAAGCCGTCCCGAGGGATGTTTGCATCAACGCTCCTGACATGGCAGCGATCATCAACACGGCGAGAATGAGGCCGCGGTTGTAAGGACGCTTTTCATTCATAATCTCTTTCTCCTTTTATGTGGAACATTTTGTACCACTTGGTTACAACGAATAGTTTAGCACGTTTTTTAACTGTGTCAATATGTTCCACTAAAATTTGTTATAATACTTTTCGAAGAGTAAAAGGAGACGCAGATGAACTACGGCCAACAGCAAAACGAACGGGTTAAAAATCAGATTGTGGATGGACTTTTCTCAGAGTTAAAGGAACGTCCTTTTTCAGAAATCCGCATCGCTTCCTTAATTAAGACCGCGGGTGTGGGTCGCACGTCCTACTACCGAAACTTCGATAGTAAGGAAGAAATTTTAAGCTACTACCTAAACAGCCTGGTGGAAAAACGAATGGCGGAAGGCCGTCCAACGGAGTGGACGAAGCAGTCCGTGCCCGCCGACCTGGAAAAGATTTTTTCTTTCTTCCAAATGGAAAAGGAGCGCTTTTTGCTCCTCTTCAATAGCGGCCTGTCGGCTTACATCTTTGATTTCTTCCGCTCGATTCCAAATAGCGAACGGGCGCAAAACGATAAGTTTCAGAATACTCCCTACCTGATTCCCTTCTTCACGGGAGCGATGCCTTCGGTGTTGTTTGAATGGTTGAAAAAGGACACGCCGGAGAGCCCCCAAGAAATGGCGCAGATCGTAACGGAACTGCTACCGCCGGTTTTCTTTTCAGATGATTAATAAACAAAAAGAGCCACTCCCGTTTTGGAAGTGGCTCTTTTTTTATAACAAATCCTTTTGGTGTTTCACCATGAAATCAATAAAGTACTGGGCGGCAATTGGAAGGGTTTCCTTGTCGCGGTAGACAACGGCAACCGGTCGTTTCACAGCCGGAAGAACGGATTTAGCAACGACTTCAAAGTTCGTGCGGGAGTCAACTAGCTCGGAAAGAATGCCGATACCAAGCCCCGCTTCCACCATCGCCATGATGGTGTAGTCATCTTGAATACGGTAACGCACATCCGGGGTCAAACCGGCCTTTTCAAAGGCAGCCAAAGGTTCGGAGTACCCCCCTCCCTCAACCAGGATAAAGGGGTCGTCCGTCATCTTTTCAATCGGCACGGCGTCAAGCTTAGCCAGCGGGTGGCCGCTAGGCAAGAAGACCTTCATCTCCGTTTCGTGCAAGATGACCTTATTGAAGCCATCCCCATACTCCGAGGTCATGAGCCCAAAGTCGATCTCGCCACGCTTCAGCCAATCGACAATCATACCGAAATCCCCCTGCTGCAAGACGAACTCGATGTTCGGGTACTTTTCTTGAAAAGACTTAAAGAGCGGTGGGAGCCAGTAGCAAGAAACCGAGGTGATGGCCCCGATGCGGACGGTTCCCGTGTCCAATCCCTTCAAGGACGCAGCCCGTTCTTCCAGCGCCTGGTACTGGCGCAAAGCTTGGACGATGTAAGGATAGAGCTCCTCCCCTTCCGCGGTCAAAGATACCCCGTTGCGAGAGCGCTTTAAAATCTGAATGCCGAACTCCTTCTCGAGGGCGGCCATCATCTGCGAAACGGATGATTGCGTGTACCCCAGGGCTTCGGCCGCCTTCGTGAAGGACTTTAACTGGATGATTGTTTCTAAAACAAGTAAACGATTCATTTATATCAGTTTTCCTTATGCAAGTATGTTGTTTATTAATTTTACTTATCATAACATAGGCCTTATGATAAATGTAATCAATAAAGAAGTTTGGAGAAGCTCCTATGGATATATTTAAGAAAGAATCGGTTGCATCATTCATGCAATCCGATTCAAAACTGAAAAAGACGCTCCGCACAAAGGACCTGATTGGTTTGGGAATCGGTGCCGTTATCGGTACTGGAATCTTCATCTTGCCAGGTCACGAAGCCGCATCCCACGCAGGACCAGCGGTTGCCATCGCCTTCTTGTTGGCCGCCTTGGTTTCAGGATTGGTTGGAATGGCCTACGCGGAATTCTCATCCGCCATGCCCGTTGCCGGTTCGGCCTACTCCTTTGGATCCGTTGTCTTCGGTGAAATCATCGGATGGATTTTGGGTTGGGCCCTGATTTTGGAATACTTCCTGGCTGTCTCTGCTGAAGCAACTGGGTTTGCCGCCTACTTCAACGATAACTTGTTGACGGCGGTCGGCATTCACCTGCCAAAGGCCTTACAAGCCGGTCCAATGGAAGGTGGGGTTGTGAACATCACGGCCGTTGCCATCGTTTTGATCATTGCCGCCATCATCATGAAGGGTTCAGCGATTTCAACCAAGGTTGAAAACTTCGCCGTTGTGGTGAAGGTTGCAGTCATCATCCTCTTCATCGCCGTTGGTTTCTTCTACATCAAGACGGACAACTACGTACCGTTCTACCCAGAACAATTCCACGGCGCACCATTCGGAATGGGTGGTATCTTAACCGCCGCAGCAACGGTGTTCTTCGCCTTCATCGGATTTGACGCTTTGGCTGCCAACTCCGCCGAAACGATCAACCCTGGTAAGACGGTTGTCCGTGGTGTCCTGGGAACGGTTGCCATCGCCGTTGTGCTTTACGTGACCTTCTCATTCGTATTGACTGGAATCGTCAACTACAAGCAACTCGGTGTCGATGACCCAGCCGCCTTTGCGCTTCAAGTGATCCACTTGAACGCCTTCAACAAGCTCATCACGGTCGGTGCCCTCTTCGGTATCTTTACGGCCATGATGACGATGTTCATCGGTGGTTCACGACTGGTTTACGCCCTTGGACGTGACGGCCTTCTTCCTAAGGCTATGGGTACGGTTTCTGAAAAGTACCACGTTCCAGAAAAGGCCATCATCGTTGCAACGATTGTGCAAGCCTTCTTCGCCGGAATGGTGCCACTTTCACAGTTGGCCTCACTGATTAACGCCGGAACGTTGATTGCCTTTGCTTTCATCTCATTCGGTGTCATCAAGCTCCGCCGTCGCAAGGACATCCAAAACGACGGCTTCAAGATGCCTTGGTACCCATTCCTCCCAATCGTGGCTGGATCATGTGCCGTTGGATTCATCTTCATGCTCCCAGCCGTTACACAGATTTCTGTAACGATCTGGTTGGCCATTGGAATCGTATTCTACTTTGTTTACGGTGTGCACCACTCAAAGCTTCAAAAGAAGAACTAATTTAAAACATTCTCTCATAGAGAAAGCCGCATTCGCCCCAAACGAATGCGGCTTTTTTGCATTTTAATCTTCGCTAAATTCTCATTTAATTTTAATATAGACATTCCAATCTACAATAATGTTTATTCCAATTAAGGAGGCTTATCTTTTGAGAAAATTGACTTTCAAAAAGCCGGACTGGTACTTAATCGGGATTCTCCTACTCGCAGTATTTTTGTACGGTTGGGGAATCTGGGATGCTGGTTCCGCAAATTCTTATTACACAGCAGCCATCACGTCAATGACGCAGTCATGGCATAACTTCTGGTACGGTGCCTTTGATCCGGCCGGCTTCATCACGGTGGATAAACCACCAATCGCCCTTTGGTTCATGGCCGCTTCAGCGAAGCTGTTTGGCATCCACGGTTGGTCAATCGTTTTGCCGTCAGTCCTTGCGGGTGTCGGTTCGGTTTACCTCCTTTACCGTCTGTTGGCAAAGCGCTTCGGCGTTTGGGCGGGTCGGTTGGCGGCCCTCGTCATGACGCTGACGCCAACGGTGGTGGCAAACTCACGAACGAATAACATGGACGCGATTTTGGTGTTCTTCCTCCTGCTTGCTGTCTATGTGTTGACACGGGCGGTGGCTCGTAAAAATTTATGGTTAGTGCTTGGCGCGTTTGCCATTATTGGCGTAGCTTTTAACATCAAGATGCTCCAAGCATTCATGATTTTACCAGCGATGTTTTTCTACTTTATCATTGCTACAAAGGTTAAAGGGTCTAAGAAAACGCTCTGGCTGCTCGCAGCCATCGCTTCTCTCGGCCTCTTCACCGTCGCCTACCCGGCCACGGTTGACTCGGCCTCGAAAACGTCACGCCCCTACATTGGATCTTCTCAGACCAACTCCTTAATGGAGTTGGCCTTTGGCTACAATGGAACAGAGCGTCTTCTCGGACAAACGTCTGGAACGGGCGGTTCCTTCTCCGGAATGGGAAAGAACAGCAAACAATCCAAGCAAGGAAATGGGCAAGCAACCATTCCAAAAAATAACTCACAAGGAAACTCAAACAATAACAACAGCAATAACAACACAAGCAACCAGGCGAACAACAACGGTTCAAACAGTACAAACACAAACAACACTGTAAACAGCAACAATAGCTCAAACACAACAAATAACAGCACCCAAACACCACCTAGCGGAGCGCCAAACGGACAAGGTAAAAACAGTTCAAACGGTGCTCCAAACCCACCGAGCGGTTCAACAAAAGGCAAGCCATCCGGTACGCCACCTTCTGGTAAGATCGGCAACCCTGGTCAAAACGGTAAGGGTGGTCCAAAACAAAAGGGCGGTCCTGGTAAGGGTGGCATGGGCGGTGGAAACTCTGCCTTTGCCATCGGTTCAGCCGGTCCGTTCCGACTCTTCCAGTCGGACTTAGGATCACAAATTGGTTGGTTCCTCCCCTTTGCCTTCCTTGGAATGGGAACGGGTCTCTGGGCCTTCCGTAATAAGCAAAACAAGTGGTACCAGCTAAGCAAACGACAACAAGAGACGTTGCTCTGGTCCGGCTGGTTCGTTCCGGTCTACGGCTTCTTCTCCGTCGCTTCCTTCTTCCACCCTTACTACACCATCATGTTGGCGCCGGCCATCGCAGCCTTGACGGCCATCGCCGTTGTGGCAACGGTAAAGATGGTGAAGGAAGGCACCAAAAATGAACGACTCGTTGCGAAGGGCTTTATGGGCCTCACCATAGTCGGAACGGCGGCTCTCCAGGCATACTATGCTTGGTCCTACTACCCAGTCGTTGCCATTACCATTGTTGTGATGGCAATCGCAGCAACCGCCCTGCTCGTCATCCCCAATCCAATTAACAAGCAAATCAAAATCGCTTCCGCCATTTTGGTTCTCTCCCTGCTTTCAGGATTCTGGGCGTTGACGCCAACGCTTTCGCACAACTCCGCAGCCATCCCAGCTGCCAGCCCAAGCTTACTGAGCCAAAAGGGTTCTTCTGACATGGGTGGTCAAGTGGATAGCGAACTTCTCTCATACGTCGAAAAGAATCAGGAAAAAGCAAAGTACCTCTTCGCCACGACGGATTCGAACTCCGCTTCTGGTTACATCATCAAATCCAAGAAGGCCGTCATGGCGCTTGGTGGATACAACGGTACCGATCCGACGATGACACTTTCTCAGTTTAAGAAGCTGGTGAAATCTGGTGAACTCCGCTACTTCGTTGTTGGAAACACCAAGTCTTCAACGGGTAACATCGCAAAGATTCTCTCATGGGTTCAAGAAAACGGCACGCAAGTGACTTATTCAAACACTTCAAAGAACAACAGCAACCAACAGCAAGGACCACAAATGGGTGGTGGCTCTGGAAACAGCACGCTCTACGACCTCTCAAGCCTTGCAAAATAACGAAAGGAGTCGCATATGAGGACACAGACGCAAAAAGCCCCCACTCTGGCGCTGATTCTTCCGGCCTATAACGAAGAAGAAGGCCTCATTCAGACCGTTGTGAAGCTCGGCCAAATAAAGGATCGTCTGCTCGCACACGATGCCATCGCAGAAGACTCCTACATTCTAATCGTCGATGATGGATCGAAGGACGAGACCTACAAGGTGATGAAATCACTTCAATCAACGACAGCAGACATCAAAACAGTTAAACTCTCCCGTAATTTTGGACACCAAAACGCCTTAATGGCCGGTCTCCAAGAATCGGTGGCAAGCTCGGATATGACGATTACGCTAGACGCCAACTTGCAGGACAATCCGGACATCATCGAAGAGATGGTGACCAAGTACCGCAAGGGTTTTGACATTGTTTACGCCGTTCGTTCGAACCGGGAAAACGACACCTGGTTTAAGAAGAACTCGGCGGAAGCCTTCTACAAATTCGCGGCTTGGTTGGGTGTCGAACTTGTTCCAAACCACGCGGATTTCCGCCTGATGTCAAAACGGGCGGTCCAGGCGCTGCTCAGCATGCCGGAACGTAATCTCTTTCTTCGGGCCATGGTCCCAAGGATTGGGTACCCGCAAACCACTGTGGAATACGTTCGCGGGGTGCGCAAGGCTGGTGAATCAAAGTATCCCCTTAAAAAGATGCTCGCCTTTGCCGTCGATGGCATCACATCCTTTTCGGTCAAACCGCTTCAGTTACTCTTTTACCTGGGGCTCGTCATCTCTTCTGTGGCGGGCATCGAAATCACCTACACCTTGGTTCAAAAGGCCATTGGTGATCCAACCGCTGGTTGGTCCTCCCTCATGATTTCGATTTGGTTACTCGGTGGTTTAAACCTCACCGCTTTTGGTATTATCGGCACCTACATCGGTAAAATTTTTACCGAGACAAAGGCTCGCCCACTCTTTTACATCGAAGAGGAGAAAAATCCAGGACTAAACCGACGCTTTACAATGAAACAAGCCCAGTAAGGTCCATGATCGAATCAGTCGCATCCGTCCCCCACGGATGCGACTTTTTTAGTGGTATCAATCTTTTGGACACAAAAAAAAGCTTACCGAAGTAAGCTTTTATTCAGCCCCAATTTTCACCAAGGCTTCTTTTGAATCTTTAATGGCGACCTTGTAGATATCCTGAGCGCAACGCTCCATGTAAGCTAACTTTTTACGGTCGTCTTTCATCTCACACATGCCGGTAAGGATGCGTGTTCGTTCTAACTTGATGCCAACACGACCTAAAATGTCGCGCCTCCAGTGCGTCACGATGGAACCAAAGCGACGTTGGAAGTATGCCGGACGGTCACTGGTCAAAAACAAGTCGGCCGTGCGTCCGTGCAGTAGTCCTTCGAGATGTCGGAAGTTTGGCTGACGATAGGCAAAGCCTGGCGTCAACACCCGGTCCAACATTCCTTTCAAAACGGAGGGTTCTCCGCCCCACCAGATTGGGAAGAAGAAGCAAAGGCGGTCCGCCCAAGCAATCTTCTGTTGCAACTTGGTGATGTAATCCATTTCGGGCATCTTAACACGATGTCCATAACGCAATACGGGATCGAAATCGGCGATGGCCAAGTCAATGAATTGAACTTGCGTGCCTTCTTCAACCAAGTGCTCGTAGCTATGCATAGCATTCGCATGCGTAAATGACTGATCGTCGGGATGGCCTTGAATGATTAAAATGTTCATTGTACGGCTCCTTAAATTTTTTTAGGAGCTGCTTGTGTTAATGAAGCTTTAAGCAACTTATCTCAAACAAACCCCTACACTTTATCATGTTTGTTACGAATGTGTCAATAAGAAAAACGACTGTAAACCCTTTCACGTCAAGCTTTTCGTAATTCTTATGACAATGCGGTATAATTTGATAGTTATTTCTAAAATGAAAAAGGATTCTCTAAAATGAAACAGAAATTCACGCTCAAAAACACTTACCGTTTCCTGCTCGTTGTTCTCGGAACGATTGGTTTGATGATCAACACGGAGTTGCAGTTACACTCGCTGTTGTACTACACGACGCTTTCAAACTTGCTCTGCTTGGTGTACTTTGCCTACTTGATCAGCACAAAGAAGGTGGAAACAGGAAACTTCAAGGGCGCCGTTACGCTGGCCATCACCGTGACGATGCTCATCTACTGGTTGATTTTAGCGCCTTACAGTTTCAATGTGCACGGTGCCTTTGAGATGACCGGTGCCCTGTCCGTTCACTTATTCTTGCCTTTGGCTGTCATCTTAGACTGGATTTTCTTTGATCAAAAGGGCCAGTTTACGAAGAAGGCCCCCGTTTACTGGTTGGCCATTCCGCTCAGCTACTACGCCTTTACCGTCGTTGCGGCCACGCTCAAGGTGGTTTACCCGCTGACCAACACGCACTACCCATACTACTTCATCGATTCGAACATGTATGGCTGGACCCGCGTCTTCATCAACGTCATTTTCCTGACCCTGTTCTTCTTAGTACTCGGTTATGGATTCTACCGTCTTGATAAGAAGCTCGGTCAAAACAAATAACGAAAAAGACGACTCAAACCGAGTCGTCTTTTTTTATCGCTTATTTTTCTTGACCGTAACGCTTCAAAAGTTCGTTCAGGTAATTCGCTGGGCTTTGCCCAAGCATTTCGTTTTCTTGCTTGGAAAGGGTCACGTTGACATAGTCAAAGGCGGCCATGCCCGAAAGGTGTACCCCAAAGCTTTGGCTGTATTCGCTTTCCTGGTTCAACTTGTAGGATTCGATTTCGTCGAACTTTCCTTGCACATAAGCGTCCTTTTGGCTGTCGTCCAAGATGAAAAGCAAGCGTTGTTTTGCTTGATCCACCCAGAGGCCATCGCCCAAGTTAACGGCCTGATTTTCCTTAAAATCGGCCAAAACACGGTCCAAGAAGAGCTTCTTCAAGGGTTTCTTTTTCTCGTTTTTTTCCGTCGTTTCGTCTTCTTCATCCACCGAGCGTGGCTGACTTCCTTCAAAGACCTTATTTAGCTTCTCTGCGCGCTTTTTACGTCCAATTCGAGCAAATACCCAGCAAACCAGGATAATGCCTAGAATCCAGAAAATATGCGTAAGAAGGAAGGCTAAAATCAACAAGCCGAGCAACACTAAAATAATAACTGGCGCCCAAGCTAAAAACTCGATGCAGAGCCAAAAAAATAGAATGGTGAGCACAATTAATCCAAATAAAATCATTTGATCATCCTTTTCATGAAGATTTTTGTCTAGTATAAACGCTTTTAACAAAAAAGACAGCTTCAATTTCTTGAAACTGTCTCACTTATGGACTTGAGGGGAGTCGAACCCCTGTCCAAACCATCCGCCACATAAGCGTCTACATTCATAGGGCAATCATTATTACCGCAACCAAAGCAGCCATTGTCCAGAACTTGACTTTGGCCGGGACCTAATTGGTTTTAAATTCAACCGCGCAGGCATCGTCATTGAATCGAGCTAACCATTTATAAAAGCAGACTCACCATGTTAGCCTAGCAAGCATGCCCACGAGTCACTGGTTTTTAGGCAGCGACAGCGTAAGAGTTATTGTTTTTTGCAGTTAAATTTCTGCCCGCTTAACGCCCGGACGGCGGAATGCAGCTAATGCTCGTAATAGCCTGTCGAATTCCGGAAACAAGCCCAAAAGAAAAAGTGCTGAAGAAATCTTCTTCAGCACCAATTATAGCAGATATCAAAGTCGCTTCAACCGCAACTTTATGCCATTTTAGAATGCGCGGTAGCGTTGGCGACGTTCGTGAACCAATTCTTCCGGTGCAAGTGATTGCATCTCGCGGAATTCTTCGTCCAACTTCGTTTGCATACCGGCAAAAATCTTTTCATGACGGTGGTTTTCAGGGATAACCTCGTCGATGACCTTCTTTTCAAGCAAGTCGGCAGGCGTGATACCCATGATACCAGCGGCTTCATCAGCACGCTTGGCGTCCTTCCACAAGATGGAAGCAAAACCTTCCGGTGACAAGATGGAGTACGTGGCGTTTTCAAACATCCACACTTGGTCGGCGGCAGCCAAGGCCAAGGCACCACCTGATCCACCTTCACCGTAGATGATGGCGATCATTGGCACCGTCAATTTCATGGATTCCAAGATGGATTGGGCGATGGCGTCCCCTTGTCCGTGCGCTTCAGCATCCTTTCCAGGAAAGGCACCAGGCGTGTTGATCAACGTCACGATTGGACGGTTGAACTTGTCCGCCTGCTTCATCAAACGCATGGCCTTGCGGTAACCCCAAGGCTGTGGTGAACCGTTTCGCTTTGACAACTTGTCGTTGATGTCCGTTCCTTTATCGATGGCAATCACCGTAACGGGTTGTCCCTTCAAGCGGGCAATTCCACCAATGACAGAAGTATCGTCAGCACACAAGCGGTCCCCGTGGAATTCGATAAAGTCAGTAAAGAGACCGTTGATCAATTCGCGGGCCATGAAGCGGTCTTCACGTGACTTCTTCACGACTTCGGCCGGGTTAACGTCTTTTTTAAACATCGTTTTAACAAATTCAAACATCTTAACCCTCCTTGTGGTGCATGGAAACGATTTGTCCGATTACTTGCGCCATGTCTTGGCGCTTCACAATCTTGTCGACGAATCCGTGTTCAAGCAGTGTTTCCACACGTTGGAAGTCCTTTGGCAACTTTTCGTGAATCGTTGATTCAATCACGCGAGCACCAGCAAATCCAACCAAGGCGTGTGGTTCTGCCAAGGTCACGTCCCCTTGCATGGCAAAGGAAGCCGTGACACCACCGGTCGTTGGGTCAGTCAAGACAACCAAGTACAAGAGACCGGCTTCTTGGTGAGCCGCAACAGCCGCTGACACCTTGGCCATTTGCATCAAGGAGTTGATTCCTTCTTGCATACGGGCTCCACCGGAAGCCGTAAAGAGGACAACCGGCAACTTGTTTTCCGTGGCGTGTTCGAAAAGGCGGGTAATCTTTTCACCAGTCTTTGAACCAAGTGATCCCATCATGAAGTATGAGTCCATGATTCCAAGGGCCACTTGTTCACCAGCAATGTTACCAGTACCAGTCAAAACGGATTCTTTCATGTCCGTTTGCTTCTTGGCACGGTCAAGCTTTGCTTGGTAACCTGGGAAGTCGGTTTGATCAATTGTCAATTCAGAATCGAATTCCACGAAGTTTGTCGCAAACAAGGCAACGCGTTCGCGAGCCTGCAAGCGGAAACCGTAATCACAGTTTGGACATACTCGGTAGTCGCCCAATTCCTTGTTGTAAATTTGCTTTCCACAGTATGGGCAAGCTAGAAAGAGACCGTCAGGAATCCGGTCACGAACGGCGTCCGTGACTTTAATTTTGTTATTATCCGTTTTTTTAGAAGAAAACAAATCCATATCGTTTGGGCTAGGCCCTTCTCCCTTCGTTGGTTGGACAAACGTCCTTCCGTCAGAAAATTATTCAGCTTCGTTTGAAGATGTGAGCGTCTTTTCCCATTCTGGCAAGAAGTGGTTTTCCAAATACTTCGTCGTGAAGACGTCGTTTTTGATTCCTTCGTCTTGCAACAAAGCCAATTGGAAGTCCTTTGACGTTGAAACACCAACAACGGACGTTTCGTCGATGATGCGTTCCAACTTTGCCAAAGCTTCTTCACGAGTATCGTCGTGTGCAATCAACTTTGCAATCATTGAATCGTAGAATGGTTGAATCATGTCCCCGTTGTAGAGGGCAGAATCAATACGGACACCAGGTCCACCGGTTGGCAAGAAGACGAAGTCAATCTTACCAGCAGATGGTGCGAAGTTTGCTTCAGGCTTTTCAGCCGTCAAACGCATTTCGATGGCGTGTCCCTTAATCTTCACGTCTTCTTGCTTCACTGGCAATTCTTCACCAGCGGCAACCAAAACCTGCAAGCGAACCAAGTCCAAGCCCGTTACCATTTCTGAAACTGGGTGTTCAACCTGGATACGCGTGTTCATTTCCATGAAGTAGAACTTTCCTTCTTGGTCTTGCAAGAATTCAATCGTTCCCGTGTTTTCGTAATCGATGGCGTTAACGGCCTTCGTCACAACGTCCATCATGTCTTCACGCAATGCTGGCGTCATGGATGCGGCTGGTGATTCTTCCATCACCTTTTGGTTACGACGTTGCAAAGAACAGTTACGTTCTGGCAAGCAGACGACGTTTCCGAAGTGGTCACGAACCACTTGCATTTCGATGTGGCGGCAATCAAGCATGACCTTTTCAAGGTACATGTGTTCGTCACCGTAGTTCAACTTGGCTTCGGCTTGGGCGTTGGTAAAGTTTTCTTCCAACTCTTCATCCTTGTAGATGAAACGCATTCCCTTACCACCACCACCGGCAGCGGCCTTCAACAAAACGGGGTAACCGATTTCGTTAGCCACTTCACGGGCTTCATCCACGTTGTGGATGTCACCAAGTGAACCAGGGATAACCGGAACTTGCGCCTTACGCATTTCGGCACGGGCGTGTTCCTTGTTACCCATCAAATCAATGGTTTCGGGACGGGGCCCAATCCACTTGATGTTCACATCACCGACCATTTCGGCGAACATGGCGTTTTCTGACAAGAATCCATAACCAGGGTGAATGGCTTCTGAACCGGTCAAAACGGCAGCTGAAATGACATTCTTCATGTTGATGTAGGAATCAGCTGGCTTAGGTCCTCCAACACAGATCGCTTCGTCGGCGATTTGTACGTGAAGGGAGTTCTTATCTGCCGTTGAGTAGATGGCCACCGTCTTGATGCCCATTTCCTTCAACGTCCGGATGATTCGCACAGCGACTTCACCACGGTTTGCTACCAATACTTTTTTGAACATTTTAGTCTCCAACAATAAAGGTCAGTTCTGCGGTTGTTGCCTTCTTACCATTTACCCAAGCGATTCCCTTACCGGAACCAACAGGGCCACGCAAGCGGTCCAAGACCACTTCGAGCTTCACTTGGTCACCTGGGCGAACCATCTTACGGTAACGGGCCTTCTTGATGCCACCGAAGTAAGCTGTCTTACCCTTGAATTCTGGCATTGAAAGCAATGCCACCGCACCAGCTTGTGCCAAGGCTTCAACAGTCAAAGCACCAGGGAAAGTTGGGTTACCAGGGAAGTGTCCTTGGAAGATTTCTTCGTTGATTGAGATGTTCTTCAAAGCAACACACTTTTCACCTGGAACCAGTTCTTCCACCGTGTCCAACATCAACATTGGGTAACGGTGTGGCAAAATTTCTTGAATTTCTTGTGCGTTTAATACAGACATGTTTTCTCTCCTTTGATGCCTATGTATGCAAAGTAGGCCTTTGACAACCTGCTTTGCGTAACAGCAGGGAATTGCCTACTGCTGGACAATTAGTCCGTTGTAACTCGGTAAAGTGGCTTATCGAAGTCAACGACTTCTTCGTTTTCAACCAAGATTTCGGCGATCGTTCCAGTAACGTCGGCCTTAATTTCAGTCATCAACTTCATTGCTTCGATGATGGCAACCGTTTCACCCTTTTCAACGTGGTCGCCCACTGCCTTGAAGTCCGGTTGGTCTGGCTTTGGCTTCAAGTAAACCGTACCGACCATTGGTGACTTAATTTCCTTTCCAGCTGCGGGCGCGGCTGGTGCTGCCGGTGCAGCTGATTCAGCGGCTGCTGAAGCTGCGGGAGCAGGCGTTGCTGCTGCGGGCGCAGCTGGCGCAACGGAAGCAGAAGCAGCTGGTGCTGCGGGTGCTTGGACCTGTTCGTTCTTAGACAAGTGCAATGAGAAGTCACCGTCTTGGATAGCAATATCGCGGAGGGAAGATTGTTCCAAGTCCGCCATCAATTCACGAATTTCTTTTACGTTCAAGTTCATCGATTCTTCACCTTAAAACTTCTTGAAGATAACGGCGGCGTTGTGCCCACCGAAACCATAGTTAGCTGACATTACGTATTCTGGGGCAACGTTTTGGTTGTCCTTGTTAACCAATTCAATCTTGGCCGTGTGTTCATCGGCTTCGTCGAAACCAACGTTTTCAGGCAAGATTCCACGGTCGATTGCTCCAACAGAAGCAACGGCTTCAACGGCACCGGCGGCACCAAGCAAGTGACCAGTCATCCCCTTCGTTGAAGAAACCAAAACGGCCTTTTCACCGAAGACAGAGGCGATGGCTTCCGCTTCACCAGAGTCGTTTGCACCCGTGGCAGTACCGTGGGCGTTGATGTATGACATTTGTTCTGGCTTCATGTCGGCGTCTTCCATGGCCAACTTGAAGGCACGGATGGCACCTTCACCATCAGGAGCAGGTGACGTCATGTGGTATGAATCAGCCGTTGCACCGTAACCAACAATTTCGGCCAAGATGTTAGCACCACGCGCTTCTGCGTGTTCAAGTGATTCGATAACCAAGATTCCAGCACCTTCACCCATGACGAAACCGTGACGGTTCTTGTCGAATGGCTTTGAGGCTTCCTTAGGATCTTCTTCCTTTGACAAAGCAGTCAATGAAGCGAAACCAGCGATTCCGATTTCGTTGATCGTGGCTTCGGCACCACCGGTCAACATCACGTCTTCACGACCGGCCTTGATACGCCAGTAAGCTTCACCAATGGCGTTCGTGGCTGAGGCACAGGCCGTCACGATTGTAAGGTTTGAACCCTTAGCACCGAAACGGAGTGAGACGTTACCAGAAACCATGTTGGCGATTGATTCAGGAACGAACAATGGTGATACTCGTTGAGGTCCCTTTTCGTGCATCTTGATGATTTGTTCTTGGATGGTCGTTAAACCACCGATACCGTTTCCCAAGATAACTCCGAAACGGTCAGGGTTTTCAACCTTTGACTTGGCGTCTGAGTCTTCGTCTGCCAAAAGTCCGGCTTGTTCCATGGCTTGGGCAGAAGCGTCAATGGCGTACTGTGAGAAGAGGTCCAACTTACGTGCGTCACGCTTTCCAACGCGGGCAGCAGGGTCGAAGCCGTCAACTTGTCCGGCAACTGAAATACCCGTTTCAGTTGGGTCGAACTTCGTGATTGGCTTGATACCTGATTGTCCTGCAAAAATGGCGTCTAAGAATGCCTTGGTGTCATTTCCGTTTGGGGCGATTGCTCCCATTCCTGTAATTACAACTCGTGTCATCATGTTTCCTTTCGCAAATGCTTTTGCATCAATTCTGTTAGATGTACAATCCACCATCAACCGTGATTGTTTGTCCCGTCATGTAGTCGTTTCCGGCTAAGAACAAAGCAACGTCGGCGACGTTTTCCACCGTTCCAAAACGGGACAATGGGATTTCATTCAAGATGGCTTCCTTTGCCTTGTCTGACAAGGCGTCCGTCATGTCTGAAACGATCATTCCTGGCGCGATGGCGTTCACGCGGATATTGCGCTTTGCACCTTCCTTGGCCAAGGACTTCGTCATTCCAATCACACCAGCCTTTGAAGCTGAGTAGTTAACCTGACCGGCGTTTCCCATTTGTCCAACAACGGATGCCATGTTGATGATGACGCCGTGCTTTTGACGGATCATCTTCTTGAAGATTGGTTGCGTCACGTTGAACGTTCCATTCAAGTTGGTGTTCACAACGGCAGCGAAGTCTTCCAACTTCATTCCCATTGCCAATTGATCCTTCGTGATTCCGGCGTTGTTCACCAGAATGTCGATGCCTTCAAAACCTTCTTCTTTGTAGAGGGCCTTCAAGGCTTCTTCGGCAGCTTCACCGTCTGCAATGTCAAATTGCAACGTGCGGGGCGCCTTCTTGAAAGAAGAAATCACTTCTTCTTTCAAAGGTGAGCGACCGTGCAAGATGATGTTGGCACCGGCTTCGTCAAAGGCGTGGGCAACGGCTAATCCGATACCACGTGATGAACCAGTGACGAGAACTGTCTTTCCTGAAAAATCCATGTGTCTTATCCTTCCTTAATTAAAGCAGCGACTTTTTCAAATGATTCGAAGTCCGTAACGGAGTAACGAGCCACTTCCTTTGGGGCTACCTTGCGCGCAAACTTGGACAAGGTAACACCTGGTCCGACTTCGATGAGCGTGTCGACGCCAAGGTCTACCATGTTTTGCAAGCAGTGGGCGAAGTACGTTGGGGAGACGATTTGCTTTTCCAAAACGTCAGCCAAGTCGTCTTTTGTAAAGACTTCCTTGGTGGTGTTTGAGAAAACGGGGAACTTTGCGTCCGCAAAGGCTTCCCCTTCGAACCGTGAAGCCATCTTTGTTGACGCTTCTGTAAGAAGTGGCGTGTGGAACGCTCCTGAAACAGGAAGCGGCACTTGCTTCTTCACTCCAGCTTCCGTCAACGCTTCGACCGCTTGGTCAACATCGGCTTCTTTTCCACCGATAACCAATTGGGCAAAGGTGTTGAAGTTTGCTGGGTATACTTCCAAGCCCTTGTCTTGCAAGTTCTTGATTGTCTCAACAATCATGTCTTGGTTGTCGTCCAAAACGGCAACCATCTTACCGGGGTTTTGGTCCCCGACTTCTTGCATATAAATGCCTCGGTCCTTAACCAAAGCAATCGCTTGGTCAAAGGTGAGCATGCCGTTGGCGACTAAGGCCGGGTATTCCCCAAGCGATAGTCCCAAACCGGCAACGACATTCTGCAATCCAGCGTCAACCAAGCAGGCCGCCAAAGCTGCGTCAAAGGCGACGATGGCTGGTTGCGCCCACTTCGTTTGGCTAATTTTTTCTTCGTCGTTGAAGACCGCGACTAAGTCGTAGCCCAAAATTTCAGAAGCTTTGTCGATATAAGCCTTAAAAGCTGGCAAATTGTCGTACAAGTCCTGGCCCATTCCGGCCTTTTGTGAACCTTGTCCGTTGAATAGAAGTCCGACTTTCATAGAACCTTCCTTAATTACTTTGTTGTGTTTTCGATACCCAAGATGTCGGTTGCTTGTGACCAGATTTCATCAAGGATTTGAGCAACTGGCTTTTCGTCGTTGATCATTCCAGAGATTTGACCGGCCATGAAGGCTCCGCCATCCTTATCTCCTTGTTGAACAGCGGCACGAAGCGTACCAGATTCCAACTTTTCAACCGTTTCGTAATCAGGTGCTGGCTTTTGAAGTTCTTCAACTTCCTTCTTCACGTATTCCTTAGCCATCTTGTTCTTCAAGACACGGGCACGGGAACCGCAGATGTTACCAGTGATGATCGTGTCGATATCACGGGCCTTCAAAATCTTCTTCTTGAAGTTTTCGTGAACTTCAGATTCAGCTGAAGTCAAGAAGCGCGTTCCCATTTGGATACCAGAAGCACCGAGGGCAAGCGCTGCGGCTGCACCACGTCCGTCGGCGATTCCACCGGCGGCGATAACTGGAATGTTAACGGCGTCAACCACTTGTGGGACCAAGGCCATCGTCGTCATTTGACCGATGTGACCACCTGATTCCATTCCTTCGGCGATAACGGCATCAACACCCTTCCGTTCCATCATCTTAGCCAATGAAGTTGATGGAACAACGGGCATAACCACGATTCCAGCGGCGTGCAATTCATCCAAGAAAGGTGATGGGTCACCGGCACCAGTGGCCACAACCTTAACCCCTTCTTCCAAGATAACGTCGAAGACTTCGCGGATGTGACGTGACATCAACATCACGTTCACACCGAAAGGCTTGTCCGTCAATTCCTTGGCACGACGTACTTCGCGACGTACGTCTTCACCGTGCCAGTATCCAGTACCGATGAATCCAAGTCCACCAGCTTCAGAAACTGCGGCAGCCAATGCACCGGTTCCGGCCCATGTCATACCACCTTCAACGATTGGGTACTTCATGCCCAGCTTTTCAAAAATAGGGTTTTCCAATTTAATCGTCATAATACTACGCCTTTTCCTTTTATGTTTATGTACGCGGCGACAAAGCCGCCTAAAAAGAAGTGATTACTTCTTGTCAGTTTGTTCCTTGATCTTGTTAACCAAGTCAGCAACCGTTGAAACTTCTTCAGTGTCTTCCAACTTGATGTCAAAGTCGTCTTCCACACGGTTCAAAACTTCGAACAAGTCCAATGAATCGGCATCGATGTCATCCGTCATGTTCGTCGTCATTGAAACTTCTGAGTCTTCCAAATCGAATTGGTCAACCAAAATTTCCTTTACCTTGTCAAAAATTTCTTCTTGTGTCATGAGCACGTTCTCCTATAGGTTTTCGTATTGCAATACGTTAGATTTTTACGGTGCAGTCTACTACACCGTAATTTAATAATACTGTTAAAGTCAGACCCGGCCGTTAGACCTTCCAGACCTGAGCACCGATAGCCAATCCGCCACCGAAACCAACAAAGGCAATCGTCATGCCAGGCTTAACCTTACCATCTTGAACCAATTCGTCCAAAAGAATGGCTGGTGAAGCAGCGGAAGTGTTTCCATATTCCGCCATGTTGGTTGGGAACTTGTCCATCGGTTGACCAAAGTTCTTGGCCATCGATTCGATGATGCGATGGTTGGCTTGGTGGGCAATGTACAAGTCGACGTCGTCGGCTGAAACACCGGCCTTAGCCAAGGCCTTATCCAAGACTTTTGGCACTTCCCGAGTCGCAAAGGAGTAAACCCCGCGGCCGTCTTGGTGGAAGTATGGGTCAAGCGGTGAAATTTCACCGGCAAAGGCGTTCTTGTTCGCGAAGCGACCAGTTAAGATAGCTTCACCACGGTCACCAAAGGCCTGAAGTTCTTCGGCGAGAAGCCCCTTCTCTTCGTCTGTTGCCTCAAGCAAGACACCACCGGCCCCGTCTCCGAAGAGAACAGAAACCGTGCGGTCCTTCCAATCAACCAACTTTGACAAGACTTCCGCTCCAATGAACATCCCCTTCTTGTAACGACCTGACGTCAAGAATGAGGAAGCAACGGACATTCCGTAAACAAATCCGGAACAGGCTGCGTTCAAATCAAAGGCAAAGGCGTTTTCAGCGCCAATGTTTCCCTGCACAATGGCCGCCGTGTGTGGGGACAGTGCGTCGGGTGACATCGTGGAAACAATAATGAAGTCCAAGTCAGATGGCGCCCATCCGGCTTGTTCCAACAACTTCTTTGCAACACCAGTTGCCAAGTCAGAAGTATTTTCATTGTCAACGACGTGGCGGTTGTGGATTCCCGTCCGTGGGTAAATCCATTCGTCTGACGTTTCCATCAATTCTGCTAAGTCGTCGTTTGAAACAACGCGCTCTGGAATGTGGCGAGCGGTTGCTGCAATTTTCATCTTTTCCATAATCTCGTTTTCTTTAATCTGCTAGTAAGTCCTTCAAGTACTTCTGCAGATTCTGTAATGCCTTCTCTAAAATATCAGCTGCTTCATCTGAAAAGCCGGTAAACATCGCCTTTGTCAGTTTCAAGTGAAAGGCCCGGTGCGCACGGAACAACACTCGTCCATGGTGCGTCAGCCCTAAATACACGACTCGTCGATCAGCTTCAGAACGTCTTCTCAAAACGTAACCCTTCTCCACCAAGCGATCAATTGCCGTCGTCATTGCTGACGGCGACAAATGAACTGCTTTAGCAACCTGGGAAGCTGTTTTCTTTTCATACATCGAAATCGCGTAAATGGTATGAACATCCTTAACCGTCAAAGCCGAGAAGGGTCCGCTTTTCAGCTGACTCTCCTCGACCCAAACGATATTTGCCAAAAGCTCAATCAACGCTTGATTGGCTTCTTTCAGATTTACTTTTTCAACTGTTGTCTCAGTCCTTTTCATCAGGAGCCACCACAAACATCAGCTCCGCACTCGTTGCGACCTTGCCATCAACTTTGGCCGTTACATTCACAGACCCCATGTTTTCACGAACCTTACCGAAGGTTACGTGCAACTTCAAAACATCACCAGGGACAACCATCTTCTTGAACTTGGCATCGTTGATACCCGTCATGTAAGCCGTCTTTCCACGGAACTGTGGAGAAGACAAGATCAAGATTGAAGCGGCTTGGGCCAATGATTCAATGATCAAGACACCAGGCATCACTGGGTTTCCAGGGAAGTGTCCTTGGAAGAATTGTTCGTTAATCGTCACGTTCTTAACGGCAACGATTGATTCGTCCGGCACCATTTCTTCCACGTAATCCATGTAAAGGATTGGGTAACGGTTTGGAATCAAATCCATAATTTCAGTGGTTGTTAAAACTGGCATTGCTAGTCCTTTCACTAATCGAGCGACTCGATTGTTTAAAGTAATATTAGGATAAAA
Organism: Fructobacillus apis; assembly: GCF_023893635.1. Taxonomy (GTDB): domain Bacteria; phylum Bacillota; class Bacilli; order Lactobacillales; family Lactobacillaceae; genus Fructobacillus; species Fructobacillus apis. The sequence goes on from NZ_JAMWYK010000002.1 coordinate 201,239, forward strand.
ACAGTTTATCAATAAATACTTCGATAGTCAAACTATCTCATAGTAAAAATAAAAAAGCCGATTAAATCAGCTTTTCTTAGTTTTTTCTTCTATATTATAGGTCGATAATTAAGAGTCGTTTTAAAACTTCACTGGCAAAGTCAGACCCGACCCATTCCTTTATTTTCTTGCGATTATAACCTAGCGCCACATTGTAAAAGCTTATTTGTGCGACTTGTCTTTTATCCGGGTGCAAGTGCAGGTGTCCGGAAATTGAATCTTCTACACCCCATTTAACAAAGTCTTCTCCTAGAATTCGAGAACCAAGAAAGGATTTTAAAATCGACATCTTCGTTCGACGAAACGGAATCAAGTCCACAAAATCCTGCAATGGGGAAAAGTGGTTCAAGACAATTGGCTTTTGCCCAATCTCTTTTGCTTCTTTCACCATCGCTTTCATTTCATCGATGGCTAAGGCCATTCGCTCGGGGTCAGACATCGGCTGTTTGATTCGACGGTCGTACCAGTAACCCTTCTTAAAAGAAAGAATTTCTTCTATAAAATGTTGGTTTTTATCCATGGAATAATCGTACCAACCATTATGACCGATGATTCGGTAGGAACCAATGTCCAAAAACTTCTTATGAAAGTAGCGGGCATCGTTAAAGTTCTCAACTTCTTCAAAACTTTCGCCGCTGCCCATCTCGTGGTTACCCGCGAGGAAGAAAACATCACGGTCGGGCCCGACTTTGTCATCCAAAGCCTGAACAAAGGTCGCCGTTTTCTCTAAAGCATTAAACGTGTCGCCTAAGAGGAAAAGGGCCTTGATGTCTTGATCTTTCATCGCATCGGCAAAAAGCCCCAACGCAAGCGCTGGGTCGATTCGGTTCACATCAAGGTGTAAGTCTGAGATGAAAGCGACGTTCATGGCATCCTCTTTTCTTTCTATTCGTCAGTATAGCACAGAAAAATGGGCACAAAAAAAGAGCAGCCGAAGCTACCCTCTTAATCATGATTAAAGGCTTGCGAAGTGCAACAAAGTACGGATCATGTTTGAAGTGAAACCGTATTCGTTGTCGTACCATGAAACCGTCTTAACCAATTGCTTGTCGCCAGCTTGGACGATTTGCGTTTGCGTTGCATCGAACGTCGTTCCGTGAGTGTCACCGATAATGTCAGATGAAACGATTTCATCTTCAGTGTAACCCATTGAGTCTGATGATGCAGCCTTCATAGCAGCGTTAACTTCTTCAGCAGTAACGTTCTTCTTCAATACTGAAGTCAATTCAGTAACAGAACCGTCGATAACAGCAACACGTTGTGCGTGTCCGTCAATCTTACCGCTCAATTCAGGAACAACAAGACCAATGGCCTTAGCAGCACCAGTTGAGTGAGGGATCGTGTTAACTGAAGCAGTACGGTTTGAACGGAACTTCTTTGACTTTGGACCGTCCAAGATCATTTGCGTTGAAGTAAATGCGTGGATAGTCGTCATCGTTGCAACTTCAACACCGAATTGGTCTTGCAATACACGAGCCATTGGGGCCAATGACTGAGTAGTACATGAACCAGCAGAAACGATCTTGTCGTCTGCCTTCAAGATGTTTTGGTTAACACCGTAAACAACCGTTGGAACATCACCGGCTGGGGCAGAGATCAAGACCTTCTTGGCACCTGCGTCCAAGTGGGCTTGTGACTTTTCGGCTGAAGTGTAGAAACCAGTGGCTTCCAATACGTATTCAACACCGTCGTTCTTAACCCAAGGAATGTTCTTTGCATCGCGTTCTGCGTAAACAGTGTAGTGCTTACCGTTAACGATGATTCCAGTTTCGTCAGCAGAAACTTCAGCGTTCAAAGTTCCGTGCGTTGAGTCATACTTCAACAAGTATGCCAACATTGATGGAGACGTCAAATCGTTGATGGCTGCGACTTCAACATCAGCTGCTGAGTCACCCAATTCCAAAATACGGCGGAATGCCAAACGACCAATACGACCGAATCCGTTAATACCAATCTTCACAGTCATGTGTGTAGACCTCCAATTAATTTTTTGACCTAAGTCAACGTAATCATTATAACATAAATGCGCTCCTACCAGTGTAGCTTGACTGTCATTTTTTATCACAAAGAAAACCGTACCAGTTCGCTCATCCTCCTCCTTCTGAACTTGGAACATGATAAACTAATAAACAATAACGGAGAAGTCATTCTTATTTGGAGGCCACTGTGAAGGAAAACTCAGCCAAAATCATTACCAAGCTCGCGGTTTTGACCGCTTTAAACGTTGCCCTATCCTATTTAGTGCACATCCCCATCACCGCCACGTCTGGATTCATTAATTTAGTGGAAGCAGGAATTCTCTTTGCCGCCTTGTCCTATGGTAAAAACGCTGGATTTATCGTTGGCGCAATGTCTGGTGCCTTGCTCGATCTACTCGCCGGCTACCCGCAATGGATCATCTTTTCATTTCTGATTCACGGTTTGGAGGGCTACGTTGTTGGTTTTGCGGCACAAGGTAGCTTGAAGAAGCAAATCATTTATTCGACCATTGGAACAATCATTATGCTAATTGGTTACACGCTGGCCGGTTCTTTCCTATATAATTGGACAGCAGGGATCGCGTCAATTCCAACAAACATGATTCAAGGAATTGCCGGTGCCGTCGTTGCTTTCTTCTTATTCAAAGCAACGAAAAATTATCAACAATAAACCCTTATACAGAGCGACATCCATGCCGCTCTTTTTGTTTTAAATTTTCAAGAATTTTGGATTATTAGTAATTTGTGTGATAATTGACTTGAAAATAAAAGGAGGAAAACATGTCAACACAATACGATTATGACGTCATTTTCATCGGTGCCGGTCACGGTGCCTTTGATGGGGCGCCCGCTCTAACGGCTGCTGGTAAGTCCGTCGCATTCATCGAAGAAGACAAGGTTGGTGGAACCTGCCCGAACTGGGGTTGTAACGCCAAGGTGATTTTGGAAGCACCAGCTAAAATCACGCAAACGATGAAGCAATCCGACGGCGTGATTGCCGGTGATGCTTACATCGACTGGGAAAAGGCCATGGCGCGCAAGAAAGAAATTGTGAACATGTTCCCTGGCGCTATTCAATCTGGGATGGAAGGCGCTGGTATCGATTTCATCTTCGGTCATGCGTCATTCCGGGATACTCACACGATTACGGTTGGTGAAAAGACCGTAACGGCCGAACAGTTCGTAATTGCAACTGGTCAGCACTCCCACCGCTTGGATATTCCAGGAAAGGAGTACCTCCACGATTCAAAGGATTTCTTGTCAATGGACCACGTGCCAGACAAGATGGTCATCATCGGTGCGGGTTACATCGCACTGGAAGCAGCTTCTATCATGAAGGCCGCTGGTTCACAGGTGACGGTCATCATGAAGGGCAACCAAGCCCTCAAGGGATTTGACCGCACGTACACGGATGAACTCATGAAGACGTTGGCTGACCAAGGCGTGCTTTTCATTAAGAACGCAACAATCAAGGCCGTTGAACAAAACGGTGCGGGTTACACTGTTTCCGCAAACACCGGTTCATACCCCGCCAACTATATCTTGGATGCCACGGGTCGCGTGCCAAACACACAAAAGCTTGGCTTGAACGAAATCGGCGTGGAATACGATGAGAGCGGAATCGTGACAAACGATTACTTACAGACATCGGTTTCAAACATCTATGCTACGGGTGATGTCTTGAAGAAGAATCAGCCAAAGTTAACGCCAACGGCAACGTTTGAATCCCAGTACGTGGTGGACCACATTTTGGGTAACGATAACGCCCCAATTAACTATCCAGCAATCGGAACGACGGTCTTCACGACGCCTCGCTTGGCGCAAGCCGGTGTGACGTTAGAAGAAGCAAAGGCAAACGAAGACAAGTACACGGTGATTAACCAGGACGTCATGGATGACTGGTACCGGTTGGTGGACTTTGAAAAGGCTGGTAAGCGTTCCTTGATTTACAACAAGGAAGGTCAGTTGGTCGGTGTGATTGAATTGTCAGACAAGGCAGAAGACGTGGTAAACGCGCTCTTGCCAGCCATCGAGTTCGGTTACACGAAGCAGGAATTGAAGCGTTTAGTGACGGTGTTCCCATCAATTGGTTATTCCGCATTGGACAATATGTAAGAAAATAATATAAAAACAAAAAGGCTAGCGCATTCGCGCTAGCCTTTTTTTAAAACGAATAATTATTCAATCCCTGAGCCAGGTTCAACAGTGTCAGGCAAGATCGTAACGGTAACGATACCGTTCTTTTCAGCAGATAACACCATTCCCTCAGAAAGCTCACCGGCCATCTTACGGGGTGCCATGTTGGCGACGATGGCAACCTTCTTTCCAACGAGAACTTCTGGTTCTGGATACCATTGACGAATTCCAGAAAGAATTTGACGTGGCTTTGATGAGCCATCATCCAAAGTAAACTTCACGAGCTTCTTTGACTTTGGAAGTAATTCAGCAGCCGTAATCTTGGCGGCCAAAATTTCAACCTTGTCGAAGTCGTCGTATTCGATCAACGCCTTGTGCGTCGTTTCTTCTTCCATGTTGTCGTCCTTCTTACTTTCGTTCTTGGCAGCTTCCTTAACAGCACGTCCCTTCCCCTTGGTATCCTTTGAGACCAATGAGGCAATGAAGGCCACCTCTTCTTCCACGTCCAAGCGTGGGAAAATTGGCGTTCCCTTCTTAACAACCGTGCCACCGGCAGGCAAAGCAGCCATTGAAAGATCAGTCAAATCAACGCCAGCTTCTGGTTCTTGCAAACCAAGTTGCTCGAAGATTTGCTTTGGCGTTTCAACCATGACCGGTTGCAAGAGCGCACCCACAACGCGCAAGGTTGCGGCCAAGTGAGCCATTACGGATGCCAACGCTTCCTTCGCGTCCGCGTTTTCCCCGGCCGTCTTGGCCAAGACCCAAGGTTCCGTTTCGTCAATGTACTTGTTAGCACGACGAACGATTGACCATACGGCTTCAAGCGCATCCGCTGTGTGAACGCCCTGCATGTTTTCTTCGTAGACGGCGATTTGTTCGGCAACCAATTCTTCCAATGACGCGTCGAATTCCGTCACGTCGGAAGTAAAGGCCGGAACCGTTCCGCCTTCGTACTTGTTGATCATGGCAACCGTTCGGTTCAACAAGTTACCGAGGTCGTTTGCCAAGTCGTAGTTCACGCGGGAAACGAAGTCTTCAGGTGAGAAGACACCGTCGTTTCCAAATGGCATGGCGCGAAGCAAGTAGTAACGCACCGCGTCCAAACCATAACGAGACGTCAAGTCTTCAGGGTAAATGACATTTCCCTTGGACTTCGACATCTTACCGTCCTTCATGACGAGCCAACCGTGGCCGATGATCTTTTCAGGCATGTCCAAACCAAGGGCGTGGAGCATGATTGGCCAGTAGATGATGTGGAAACGAACGATTTCCTTACCAACCAATTGAACAGAGGCTGGCCAGAACTTCTTCAACAATTCGTCTTGGTCAGAACCGTAACCCAAAGCCGTAATATAGTTGGCCAAGGCGTCGATCCAAACGTAGATGACGTGCTTTTCGTCACCAGGAACAGGAACTCCCCAGTCAAATGACGTACGCGTCACGGCCAAGTCTTCCAATCCAGGCAAGATGAAGTTTTGAAGCATTTCGTTCATTCGAGATTCAGGTTGAACGAAGTCTGGGTGAGACTTGTAGTAGTCCACCAACCAGTCAGCGTACTTAGACATCTTGAAGAAGTACGTCTCTTCTTGAATCTTTTCCACTTCGTGACCAGAGGGGGCCTTACCCCCGGTCATGTTCCCGTCAGCGTCGCGGTATACTTCGGCCAGTTGTGATTCCGTGAAGTATTCTTCATCGGAAACCGAGTACCAACCTTCGTACTGTCCCTTGTAGATATCGCCTTGGTCCAAAAGCTTTTGGAAAATCTTTTGCACGGCCTTTTCGTGATCATCATCCGTCGTACGGATGAACTTGTCATAAGAAATATTCATCAATGACCAAAGGTCCTTGATATCCTTGGCCATCTTATCCAAGTATTCTTGTTCGCTCTGCCCTTCGGCAGCGGCCTTCTTTTGAATCTTTTCACCGTGTTCGTCCGTTCCCGTAAGGAAAAAGACGTCTTCACCTAACAAACGGTGGTACCGCGCAGCGGCGTCTGCCAAGACCGTTGTGTATGTGTTTCCCAATTGCAACTTACCAGATGGGTAATAGATTGGTGTCGTAATATAAAAGTTCTTCTTTTCTGACATATGAGTCCTCCTAGCAAATGTGCCGATACTGCCTTTTATTATAGCAAAATGCAGCCTCCCCCACCAGTTGAGCAATCGCTTCTTAGAATATGAAAGTTCTAGTAAACCATTTTTACGCCTATATTCACAAAGCTTTTTAAAAGGGCATTTTTTGATTGAAGAGAGAAGAACCAATTGCCCGTTGTTTTTCTCTTTTTAATAGAACTTTATTGACAAAAAAATACGCCACCGGTAAACTTGAGAAAGAAACTAAGGAGGCAACTATGAACGCAAACGTTAACTTTCACAACTCAATCGCTATGACTTTCACGGTTTGCTGTTGCGCACCGCTTTTTTAGGGTGGCGTTCATAGATTTAAAGCCACCCTGGGTCCCTCTTTTTGGGGACCATGGGTGGCTTTTTCTTTTGACCAAAAGCCAAAAAATCGTTGAATAGTTAAAAACCAATTGAATTGCATAGGAGCAAACAAATGAATAAGAAAATCGTTATCATCTTGGCCGGATTGGCCGTTATCATCGCCGGAATCGTTGGGTTCAACAAGTTCAGCAGTCAAAAGGACGCCGGACTGACAATCAAGAAGGATACTTTCACGGTGGGTGTTGAAGGAACGTACGCCCCCTTCTCCTTCCACGATGACAAAGGAAACTTAACTGGTTTCGAAGTTGAAATCGCCGAAAACCTCGCCAAGAAGATGAACATGAAGGTCGACTTTGTTCAAACAAAGTGGGATTCCTTGATTGCCGGTGTGAACGCCAAGCGTTACGATGCCGTAATCAACAACATCGGTGTTTCACCCGAACGTAAGGCCAACTACCGCATGTCAGACCCATACCTTTACCCACGCGCCGCTTTGATTAAGCGGACGGGTGACACGTCAATGAACACCCTTGCTGACATCAAGGGGAAGACGATGGCGCAATCCGTCACGTCAAACTACGGTAAGCGTGCCAAGGCCGAAGGCGCTAACATCAAAGCCGTTGCCGGAATCATCGAATCCATGAACTTGATTACAACGAACCGTGCAGACGGTACCTTGAACGACCTTGGTTCGTTTGAAAACTGGAAGCAAGCCAACCCTGACGCTGACGTCGAAGCCGTTGACGTGGCCAAGGAAATGGGATCAACTCCTGACGGTGTTTTGATGAACAAGGACAACGAAGCCTTGCAAAAGAAGGTCAACAAGGCGATGAAGGAACTCCACGAAGATGGTACGCTTTCAAAGCTTTCAAAGAAGTACTTCAACAAGGACTTAACAAAAGAATAAGTTCAAAAGCAATCACGGTCGCTTTTGACTTTTATATAGGAAAAGAACATGACAGAATTTTTCGAACTGGCCATCAAATACCTGCCAGAACTCTTCATCACCGCAATTAAATACACGCTGCCACTGACGGCCATCTCATTCTTCTTCGGATTGATTTTTGCGTCACTCACGGCACTGTTTCGCGTTTCGAAGCTACCACAAAACGAATGGGCCGCCGCCTTTTTGCAAATCTTCAAGTGGGTTGCGAACGCGTACGTCTGGTTCTTCCGCTCGACACCATTGTTGGTACAACTCTTCATCGTGTTCTACGGTTTACCAAACGCACACATCGCTTTCTTCCAGTCCGCCTGGGTATCCGCTATCACGGTATTCTCACTGAACACCGGTGCCTACGCTTCGGAAACGATTCGCGCTTCCATCAACTCCGTTCCTGAAGTTCAAAAGCAAGCGGCCGAATCACTCGGAATGACGCGTGGACAGGTTTACTGGAACGTGGTTTTGCCACAGGCAGCTCGAATTTCCGTCCCACCATTGTCCAACTCTTTGATTGGTTTGTTGAAGGACACCTCATTGGCATCAGTTATTACGATTGTAGAAATTTTCTACCTCTCACAACAGATTGCAGCCGCTAACTACAAGGTCTTGTCCATGTACGTTTTGGTCGCCATGGTTTACGCCTTCTTCACGACCATTCTTTCAATCGGACAACACTACCTAGAGAAGTACACATCGAGGTTCGCCCAATGATTTCAGTTAAAAACTTAGTAAAACAATATCCGGATAAGAAGGCGTTGGACAATGTGTCCGTTACGTTCAAAGCCGAAGAAACAACTGCAATTGTCGGTCCTTCTGGTTCCGGTAAGTCCACCCTACTATGGGCCTTGAACCTATTGGAACGCCCCACTTCTGGTGAACTTCAAATTGATGATTTGAAAGTTAATTTCGAAGATTCCCTGTCGAGCGCACAAATCTTGGAACTACGTCAGAAGACCGCCACGGTTTTCCAGGAAAAGGCGTTGTTCACGCATTTAAACGTCTTGCACAACCTCACGGAAGGACCCGTGAAGGTGCAAAAGAAGAGCAAGCAAGAAGCCGAAAAGAAAGCGTTCGATTTGTTGAAGCAATTCGACATGCAAGAATTGGCCGACCGCTACCCTTACCAATTGTCCGGAGGACAACAGCAACGCGTTGCCATTTTACGTGCCTTGGCCATGGAGCCAAAGTATTTGCTCTTGGATGAACCAACGTCCGCCTTGGATCCGGAATTGGAAGCTCAAGTTCTCCGTGTTTTGAAGGACTTGGCCAAGAAGGACACGTCTATGATTGTTGTCACACACAACATGGCCTTCGCCGAACAAGTCGCAGACCAAGTGGTCTTCATCGACAACGGTTCGGTTGGCTATGCGGGAAAGACCGATGGGTTCTTCCACTCTGACAACGAACGTATCAAGAAATTCTTAGGAGCAATGTCTTTCTAATGGCTAACAACAAAAAAGCCCGACAACGTCAGTATGCTGCGACCGTCACCGTTTTAGTTATTATGGTGGCGGTTTTGTCGTATCAGCACTTTATGTTTCCGGGGGCAAATCAAGGACAAAGTAACCAACAAAAGCAAGAAAAGGTTTGGAAGCAAAACAAGAAAGCGGATAAGAACCGCACGAACGTACAAACGGTTTCCTCATCTGATCAAGAGCTATTAAACATCCAATGGGACGGCACGCTCGACGGGGACATCGTTCACCTCAATAACAATAAAGCGACTTTCTCTGACAATGAACTGCATCAGAATTTCAAAGGAAACGGCAGCAAGTTGAATCCGACCGATGGCTTGGCCCTTTCACCTTTGGACGACTTAGGCCGCTCACAGCAAGGAAATTTCGTGGCTTCTAAGAAAGCCATGGATAAGGTGACGAAGCGTCCCAGTCAGATTGCTAAAAACGTCCGTCCATCCGGCTGGAACCAGGGCGATCACTTTAATGGAACGGCTTGGGTCGGCGGTTACCACTCGAACCCCAAGGTTAAGCTTGGCGGTAGTGAACAAGCGCTGTGGAACAAGTCACACATCGTGGGCTACCAGTTCTTCGGAATGCCAACCATGGTCACAGAAAACATGACGACGGGAACCCGTGTTGAAAACGCATTTCCGGGTCAGTTGGTTCCGGAAGACGATATCCGCTATGCATTGAAGCAGCACGAAAACATCACCATTCGTGGACAAGTAACGCCCGTTTACAACGGAAACGAACTCGTTCCGCGCGGTGTCCATTACATGGCTAAGTCTGTAGAAGATAACGGCCAGACATTGAACTTGAACTACTGGATTTTTAACGTCCAGCCCGGTGTTACAATTGACTATAATACTGGTGCAGCAAAGATTAACTAAAACAAATGAAAAGAGGGATTCGATATTCAATCGAATCCCTCTTTTTTGGTACAAAAAAAGCGGCTATAACTAGCCGCTCTTCTCTCATGAAATGCCCTCGGTGGGAGTCGAACCCACACGGTGTTGCCACCACTGGATTTTGAGTCCAGCGCGTCTGCCAATTCCGCCACAAGGGCAGGCATGTTGTTTTTTTCAACTATATAAATATACCAAGGACGATCGTCCCTGTCAACAACATACCGAGAAATTGTTTATTTATTTTGCGAAAACGAAACGGTTTTCAGAACCATTCCGAGTTACGTGCTCGCCATGATCCATAGCACTTTCTAGAAGGTCAGAAAGATGGTCATCCTTCAGCATGTAATGCACTTGGCGACCTGTCTTTTCAATCATCACGACCTGCTCATCGCGCAAGCGGCGAAGTTGGTGGGACAACACGGACTGCTCAATCTGCAGTTCCTCCCCCAATTCATTCACTGTGTAAGCACGCTGTGATAATTTATCTAAGATGGCTAAACGCTTTTCTGAAGCGAGAATCTTAAACAATTGTACTAATTCTTGTCTTGTATCTTTATCCATAACAGCATTATACCAAAACATTCACAATGTTGTACAATTTCATTCTAATTTTCTAAAACTTTTTCAAATAAAAAAACATCGGACAATTGTCCGATGCTTTGTTGATTTCAAATTAGTTTTGAACAACCAATACAGAAACCTTGGCGTTACGTGCGATGTAAGCAGCTTGAGATCCAATTGAACCCCAGAAACCTTCGCGTGAGTGTGCACCAACCACGATAAGGTCAGCGTTTACTTCAGGCGCAATGTCTTCAACCAATGCTTCTCCAGCCTTAACGCTGTCGTCAAACACAGTATCAACTTGCTTTACGCCTTGTTCTTCAGCGTATGCCTTGTACTTTGCCAAGTTTTGTTCGATTTCAACACGCTTTTCCTTGATAACATCAAGGTGCAATGCTGAGATAGCTGACAAGTCACCCATTTCCAAGATTGACGCGATGATCAACTTTGAGTCATCTTCGCGTGCTTGGTGGATGGCGTTTGCCAAGGCGTTGTAACCTTGTTCAGATTCATCAACACCAACCAAAATAGTTTTGAACTGCTTTGGCGTTACGTTTAACTTCAATTCAGCCATGATAGCCTCCTAATTACTTTCTTATCCAGCGAACATGTTCCATACAAGGAAGACGTTAATCATCGTCAAGACGATGAATGACAACCAACCTGCATACTTAAACCAAGCTGAGTTAGCGTAAGGACCCATGATCTTCTTAGAAGAAGTGAAGTAAATCAATGGTGCCATTGAGAATGGCAATGCGATTGACAAGAATACCTGAGTGGATTCAATCAAGGCATCCATTTGTGCTTCGTTACCACCGTAGATAACGGCGATAATCATAACTGGCGTGATAGCGATACCACGAGTAATCACACGACGGAGCCACATTGGAATACGGAAGTGCAAGAAACCTTCCATGATGATTTCACCAGTAAGAGTACCAGTGATCGTTGAGTTTTGACCAGAAGCCAACAACGCAACGGCGAACAACGTTGACAAGACAGGTGAAGCGATTGCTCCAGCGATGTTCTTGTTGTTCAAAGCGTCGTACAATTGGTGGAATCCTGACAATTCTTCAGCGTGACCGAAGAACAAAGCAGCTCCAACAATCAACAACATTGAGTTAATGAAGAAGGCCAAAGTCAATTGGATGTTTGAATCCCAAGTCATCAACTTAACAGCTTCCTTCAATTCAGCTGGGTTGTCGTGGTTAACCTTACGAGTTTGTGCAATTGATGAGTGCAAGTAAAGGTTGTGAGGCATAACCGTGGCACCGATGATACCAGCAGTCAAGAACAATGGGTTGTCCAAACCTTCAGCAGCCTTCAATGACATGGTTTGTGGACGTGGTACGTAGTTACCAAGAACAGCAGCCCAGTCAGGCTTTGACAAGATTGTCAAGTAAACAAAGACAACCAAGATTGTCACGATCAACGTCATAACGATTGCTTCGATCTTACGGAAGCCGAACTTCATCAAAAGAAGAAGGATGATAACGTCGAAGGCAGTCAAGAAGACCGTAACCAACAATGGCCAACCGAAAAGCAATGACAAGGCAATGGCACCACCAACAACTTCGGCGATATCCGTTGCAATCAAGGCAAATTCAGTCATCAACCAAAGGGCGATACGACCGAACTTGTTCGTACGGTTACCCGTTGCTTGCGCCAAATCTTCTTGCTTAACAATACCAAGCTTACCAGCCATGTACTGCAAGAGCATCGCGATCAATGATGAGATCAAGATGATTGAAAGCAACAAGTAGTGGTATCCAGCACCACCGGCAATAGATGTAACCCAGTTACCTGGATCCATGTAACCAACGGCAACCAAGGCCCCTGGTCCTGAGAAGGCGAACAAACGACGCCAGAATGATGCACCCTTTGGTACATCAATTGATCCGTTCACTTCTTCAAGTGACTTACCACCCGTGTGCTCGATCAATGAGCGGTGGCTCTTTTCTTTCATGGAATTGTCCATAAATATGTCTCCTTTGGGATTCTCTCCTCAGGAGGCCGATTGAAAAAAATACGCATAAAAAAGTTCTCAATCAAAAAAGGCCGGACGAACCCCTAACCAATTGCTCGATTATTCTAATCTAGAAAAGTTCACTCTTTTTAACGCTAAATAATTTTCATAAAGGATTTCATTCAACTTGGTTGTTGAAAGCTTATGAAAGCTACTTAACTCAATGGCTCTTCCTGAGTCTAGATTTAATATTACACGAGGATTTAGTGAGGTCAAGCATTATTTTTGAAATAAAACGAAACCTTTGTATAATATTTCATGTAAAAAGGCTTGATAGCAAGTATCAAGCCTTTTTTATGATTTAATCTTAATTTAATTTATTTTTGAGATTTTTCAACAAGCAGAGAACGATTCTAAACTAGTCGAGAGTATTCATAACTAAATACCTCAAATTGTATTACAATTTTCGTTGTTTTTTTCGGCTTCTACTTGAATCGTCACGTGGTTAATCTCGAAGTCACGCTTCAACGCATTCTCGATCTCATCCAGCAATTTCTGACCGTGTTGCTCATCCAAAACCTCTTTTTCAAAGGTCAAGTGGACAGTCAAAGCCGTCTCAGTCGTCGACAATGGCCAAATGTGTAAGTCGTGCAATGCTAAGACGCCCGTCTTCGTTGCTAAGTAATTGTAAATGGCATCGGCGTCAATCGAATCCGGTACTCCGTTAATGGCGAGCGTAACCGTTTCCTTCATCACTGGCCAGGCGGACATGATAATCACAACCCCAATGATTAGAGAGACGATTGGATCGATAATTTGAATTCCAGTTAACTTAATCAACCAACCAGCAATAATCACACCGATTGAAACGGCCGCGTCCGACAGCAAGTGCAGATAGGCCGTCTTGGCGTTTAAGTCCTGGTCGTGGTGGTGCCCGTGTTCATCCGGCACACCGGAAGCCTTAAACAAGGCCGCCGTTGAAAGGTTTACGAAGATTCCGATGGTGGCGACAATCGTAATCATCATCCCGTTGGTTTGCACGTCACCAGGATTAAACAGGTTGTGGAAGCCTTCAATAAAGATGGTTCCGACGGCAAAAATCAATAGCACGGTATTAAAAATGGAGGCTAAGATTGAGACATTATGCCAACCATATGTCTTGTTTTTCGTCGCTTGAATACCGAATACAAGTACGGCTAACCATGCAATCACAAGCGATAAAACATCGGATAAGTTGTGAAAGGCATCGGCGAACAAGGCCGTCGAATTGGCCAACTTAGAAAAAACCAACTCCGACAAGACGAAGATTAGGTTTAAGCTAATCCCCACTAAGTATGGCCGCTGCGCCATTTGTCCGGTATGCTGCACGTGTTCGTGCCCTTCTTCAGCTCTACTTCTTGTTGAGAAGTCGTTTTGTTCTTCAAGAGACTTCTCTTCTTGTTTCGACATGATTTCTTCCTCCTTTTTGTATCATACCTTTTTTCTAAATAAAAAAAAGCCTTTCGGCTTAAATTTTTAGGCTTTTGAAAAAGTCACCGGCGTCCGTGACGATTTGTTCGACCCCTGAAAGTGAGTCCAGCTCAACACGGTTAACTGAGAATACCGGTGTATTCATTGCAGCGTATTCCAGTAATCCGGCGAAAGGATAAACTTTGAATGAGGTACCAACAACGCAAATCAAATCCGCTTTTCGAACCCATTGAATCGCCTCTTCGACCCGCTTTGGCATTTCGCCGTAAAAGGTAATGTTTGGACGAATCTTAGCACCATCGGATTCACGGTAAAGTGAGTGTTGGTAGTCTTCCAGCGTTTCCTTTTTACCATCCTTTGGCGTGTACAAGTCGTACAAAGAACCGTGGAAACGAATCAGTTGATCGTCTTCTAAGCCAGCCTGAACGTCTAAATCATCAATGTTTTGTGTGATGACTTTCGCACGTCCAGCCTTGGCAAAGGCTGCCATTTTTTCATGAACAACGTTCGCCTTTGCTTCTGGGAAGTACAGGTTTTTCTGCATGAAATCGTACTGAATTTCCGGAATCTGATCAAATGCTTGATCGGATAACAAATATTCTGGTGCGTAATCCAAGCCCTGGTAAACACCAGTTTTTGAGCGGTAGTCTGGAATACCAGAAAGAGTCGAAACCCCTGCTCCAGTCAAAAAGACAATGTTTTTGGCTTGATCAAATGCTTTTTGTACGTTCTCATTCACAACCATGTTCTTCCTCCTTCAAAATTACTGACGCAAAATGTATGGCAAGGCCAACTTTTCAAGTAATTCACGGACGGGCAGTTCGTACAGTTCCTTAAAGAACTTTGGACGGTCACCCAATTCCTTCGGTGGTGCAATGACGAAAGTGTTCTGCTTATCTTGCTTACCCAAACCAACGTAGGCCTTTTCCTTTGAAGCAAAATCCGTCATTTCGGAATGGAACACTTCGAAGAGGTTCTTCACAGGTCCGTTCAATTGACGATCGGACAAAACTGGCGTGAGCGTCACGTATTGCTTGGCGTTAACCGTTGGTAATTCAGCCTTTAAAAGGATTTCGTCCAAGCCATCGAAAACCTTAACGATTGCCTTGCGAATAGCGCGAGCATCCGTTAAATCAGCGGACAAAATAGGTTCAGATAGTGCCTCAGCAGCAGCGAAGGCCGCTGGATAAGTCCTTTGATTTTGTTCCTGCATGGCCTTTGCTTCGTCCTTTAAGCCATGCTTTTTCATGGTTCCAGCAAAAACAGCAGCATCAAGCATCGTTAGCAGACGGAAAAGGTGTTGTTCATCAACGCCGTCTTTTTCAGGGTCGAGTTCATCATCTATCCCGGCTTGGTAAGCCTGAGCCGTTTGCTTTGTTAAGAAGCCCTGCTTTGCCAATTCGTTAAATGAAATGGCGTGCAGGACGGAGCGATGCAATCGTGTCGCGATGTTAACTAATTGACCATCTAATCCTTCGTCTTCAAAGGTCAGTCCGAAGAAAATCTGCGGTACGATTCCGTTCAATGACAAAAGCAGCCGGACCAGTTCGTTTCCGATGACAAAATCAGCTTCTGTCTTGTCCGGAACTTCAATTAGTAAGCGGCTAGCCAGAGCAGATTGCTTCGCACGATCCAAACGGAGCGTGCCATCTTCTTCGTCACCGACGCGAACCATTACGGTTCCTGGAAAAGTCTGATTCACTTGGTCCAATAACGTTTCAATTTTGGGTGTCATTTTTCATTGCTCCTAAAATTTCTTCTGCTGTTTTTTGATCAATGTGTTTTCTATAAATTAGCTGGTCGGCTACCGCCTGAATTTCATCACCGGTTGCCCCTGCCTGTACAGCGATGGTTCTCGCCTGCATTTTCATGTGTCCGGACTGAATGCCACGTCCAGAAACCGCCTTTAAGGCCGCCAAGTTGTTGGCTAGTCCGGTCGCAAGCAGGACGCTCTTCAACTCTTCAACACTGGGATTCCCGAGCAGTTCCAGGTTCTTTTGTGCCATTGGTAAAGCCGCAATCGCCCCGCCAAGAACCCCGATGTTCAGTGGCATCTCAATTTTACCATTCAAGAACTCGGCGTCTTCTGATAGCGACCAACGAGAAAGCGAACGGTATTGTCCACTTCGCGAGGCAAAGGCGTGTCCTGCTGCTTCGACAGCACGGTAATCGTTTCCGGAGGCCATGACGACGGCCGCTAAGCCGTTAAAAATCCCTTTGTTTTCCGTTACGGCACGGTCAGGGCTGACCTGTCCAAAAGTCGATAACGACTCGATTTTCTTTGCCGCCTCTAAGCCGCCAACGGCAGACACGGGCACGCTTGTCTCAACCGTAACCACGGCATCGTGACCCGCATTTGATAATATCGCTCCGACGATTTCCTTTTCATATGAAGAAAAGACCGTTTTCACCGCTTCTAAAATGGTGTTCATGGCGTTGGCGCCCATGGCTTTTCCGGTGTTGACAGTGAGGTTAACGACCGCTCGATTTTGATCAAGTTCTTCGACTTGAACGGCTTCGAGACCGTCACCACGCTCCACCATCGAAGGCTTGGCATCCTTTGCCCGCTGGAAGATTTCATCAACATGCTCAGCCACAAAGTCCGCTAAATCTTTCTGATGCACACCTTCAAACAGGATCTGGCCACCCAGAACAGCTTCCCCAACTTGCGTCGTTTTGAAACCGTTACCTTTGTTAGCAATCGATGCCCCGTTGTTTGCGGCCGCAACAACTGATGGCTCTTCCGTAACCATTGGTACTTGGTACAACTTCCCATCTACCTGAAGATTCCGAAGAACTCCCTCAGGTAAACGGTAGTCGCTAATATAGTTTTCAATTAACTGTTTTGATTCCTCACTTTGATGGCGAGTAAAAAAAGCCTTCATTGGCTCGCTCAAGTCAAGAGTCTCTAGGCGTTCTTCAGCTGTTAATTGGTAAAACTTCTTCATTATGCTTCTTTCATTTCTTTTTGAATCAACTCAAAAATGAGTCCCTCACGCACACCAGACTCCGAAAAAATAACGGACGACGATTGCAAAACGCGCGTCAGGTTTAGGACAGGCAAAAGGCCTGAAATGATGATGCCCGCCCGATTCTTTTCAAGGCCAGCTAAATGCTCACGTTCTTCTCGCGTCATGTGTGAAATCGCATGAAAAATCTGTTCAACATGGTCTTGGGTGATGGAAAGACCGTGTAAGTCCTCAATTCCTCGACTCGTCCAAGAATTCTTTTCGGCCATTTTGGCTAGCGAACGATTCGCCCCACCAAGAAGAATCACTGGCCAGCCGTTATATTGATCACCAAAGTCTAATTTTTGATAGCTTTGTTGAATTTGGATACAGGCGGCCTCGATGTTTTCGTCGGTCACACGGTCAGCTAAGTCATACTTCTCCGAAAGGTTAACCGCGCCAAAAGGCAAGGAAACTTCCATCTTTGCACGCCTTTTTTCGTAAGGAATTACTTCAACAGAGGCCCCACCCGTGTCTAGAATGACGGCACGTTCGACCTTCGGAAGACAGGCAATCACCCCTAAGAAATCATAGCGCGCTTCTTCTTCTCCACTTAGAACACGGAGGGAAACACCGACCTCTTTTTTCACTCGGTGGAGGAACTCCCGTTGATTTTTTGCGGTTCGGACAGCGGCTGTGGTGATACCGTGAATCTCAGAAATCCCATTTTCTAAAATAATGGCCCGGTATTTCTTCAGCACTTCAATGGTGTTGTCCATTTGAGACTGCTGTAAAAGCAGCTCTTCCCCCATCCCTTTTGACAGACGGGTATCCTCTTTGATGCGGTAAAGCTCTCCATATGAACCATCGCTATTCAGTTTTTCTAAAACAAGCCGAGCTGAGTTGCTGCCCAGATCGATGATGGCAATTTTCTTTTCCTGCATAGTAGCCTCGATGAACGATTATTTTCCAGTATAACACGGAAATAGAGGAAAGAAAAAAGCGTCAGAATGGGATTCTGACACTTTTCAACTTTAATATTCTAATGTTTCGCCGATTTGAGAAAGTGCACGTTGAGCAATCGCCGTATCCTTCGATGGGACATCACCAGCAAACTGCAATCCAGTTTCACGTTCCTTCAAATCGAGTTGCTTTCGAAGCAAATCCGTCACACGTTGCTTTTCAGTCTTCTTGACCATTTGGTAAGAAGCATCGTACGTGATTCCCGTTCCTTGAAGGTGGTCTGAGACCAATTCCTTAGAAGCGGCACGGTACTTTTGGGCAACCTTGACGATATCGTTAAATGACAAGTCAGTTTGCGCGTTCTTTGAAACAGACTTAATGAAAGATGAGTCCAAAAGTGTTTGCGCACTTACTGCCTTCTTAACCAAGCCTTCCAAAACCAAGCGCTGACGTTGCTGACGACCATAGTCTCCCTGCGGATCATCATAACGCATCCGTGAGAATGCAAGGGCAGCCTTACCAGTCAACTTCGTCTTTGAAGCAGACCAGGTAGCACCGTTATCATCTGAGTGTTCCCACTTCGTTGATCCCTTGTGGAAGCGGTAAAGGTCAGGTCCGTAGGCATGGGCAGTGTCTTGACTATAAGAGAAATCAAACGGTGCCTTAACAGCAATCCCATTCACCTTATCAACCAAGGTTTCAAGACCTTCCATGTTAACCAAAGCGTATGAATCAACTGGAACATTCAAATAGTTTTGAACGGCTTCCATAGCGGCACCTGCTCCACCGTATGGGAAGGCCGCATTCATCTTTTGTGGGAACGTTTCGGAGTAACCTGGAATAACCGTCATGATATCACGCGGAATGGACACCATTGTTGTCTTTTGTGTCTTCGGGTTAATCGTCACGAGCATCATGGAATCCGTGAGTCCCTTACGGTCACGACCCAAATCTCCAACGTCCGTTCCCATCAACAACATTGAAAATGGCTTACCTCGCGCAATCAAATTGCTGACATTACGCGTCTTGTTGAACTTCGCCGTCTTTTGAATATCATCAATCGAACTTTTGTATTGCGCATAAAGATAGGTTCCCCAACCCGCAACACCAAGAATGATAATCAACAGGATGGATAAAATCCAACGCTTTGCGCGCCCCTTCTTTTTGCGGTTTGAACGAACACCATCATAACGTTCTTTTCGTGAAAATTGATTTGGTTCTTGTTCAGACATAACGTACTGCTCTGCTTTCTAACGTATTGTGTTTTACCACTCTCATGTTCTTTTATTCTATCATAGGACTTATTAAACATAGGTTAAAAGAGGGTTAAAAGCGCCTAACTTAGGAAAACCTTTACCTTTGTAGCTGAAATGCATAAAAAAAGAGCAACTGCGTAAGCAGCTGCTCTTAAATTTAATGAAATGAATTAGCCGGCGATACCAACGATCGTTCCACCAACGATTCCGAATCCAACCTTCGTGAATGAAGGGTTCATCAACCAGTTACGGTGTGCAGGTGCTGCAACCATTCCAGTTTCGTTGAACCATGCATCAACAACTGCTGATGATGACCAGTCGATGGCAACAACTTCAGGACCAGCAACTTGTTGGAAGTGACCAGTTGGCAATCCACCGTTGTTGATAGCGTTAACGGCACGTCCTTCAGCGCGGGCTGACAATGATGCATCGTATGATACAGGTGCCAAACCGTAAGCTGCACGCTTTGCGTTCATAGCGTTGATGATCGTTTGAACTTCACCGTTTGAACCAGCTGAGTATGCTGAGTAGTCAACGTTTTCGTTAACTGCTGCATCTGCTTGCGTGTTGTTGTTCGTAACTGCTTCAGTGTTTACATCTTCATCAGATGATGCAGCAACTTCTTCTTGTGCAGAAGCAGTAGCTGAAGCAACACCGTCAGTTGAGATAACATCACCGATGAAAATCATGTCGGCATCAGCAATGTTGTTGTGTGATACCAATTCTTCAACAGTCGTGTTGTTGTCTGCAGCGATTTGTGACAACGTGTCACCGGCCTTAACCGTTACGTCGTTTGCAGAAGCTGAAACGCCAGCACCAGCAAATGCAGTTGCTCCGGCGAGAGTAGCCAAAATTGTCTTAGTCAAGTTGTTCTTCATGAGAGACTCTCCATATTTTTCTTTTTATATTTGGATATTAGTAGGTAGCACCTACGCTCAATCTATATTCCCATTCTAGGATAAGATAATTACCAGAAGATTTCCCGTAGGTTACACTCATATTACAATAAATGGAAGATTATTGCAAATTAGAACGATAGCAAAATCGAACCGTATGTGAAGCCAGCACCAAAACCGGTCAATAACACCTTTTTTCCAGTTAAATTGATAGATGAATTCAACTGATCAAAAGCCATTGCTATGCCGGCTGAAGAGGAATTTCCGTATTCCTCAACGTTTGTGACAAACTTATCCATGTCTTGCTCCAAAGACTCTGCTACTTTTTCAATCATTCGCAAATTCGCCTGGTGGAGTACAAAATAATCAACGTCATCCAGCTCTACGCCCTGTATTTTTAAGAAGTTTTGAATGTGATTAGGAATATTCATCGTCACTTCTTCATAAACCTGGCGCCCTTCTTGTGCAAAAGCATCGATTTTAGGGTAATTATCCGAAGAAAGACTGGATAAAGGGGCAATGCGACCAGAGTGAACGACTTTTTCGTCACCCTTTGTGTGCATTTCCTCACCAACGATATTACCTTCTTCGGATTGGGTGAGCAAAACGGCACCCGCCCCATCACCAAAGAACACAGTCGACGTCCGATCGGTGAAGTCCATCATCTTAGAATTGACTTCGGCTGAAATGACAAGTCCATACTTGTAATCACCACTCTTCATAAACTTATCAGCAGTGGCCAATCCAAAGACGAAACCAGCACATGCCGTTGAGAGGTCAAATCCCCACGCATTGCCAGCGCCTAGATTTTTTTGAACCAAAGCTGCTGTTGATGGTGCTAACCCATCTGGTGTAAAGGTTGTCACGATAATAAAGCCAACTTCATCAGCCGAAACCCCAGCTCGCTCCAATGCAATCTTCGCTGCCTTCGTTGCCAAATCCGATGTGTTTTCGCCCTTCAAGGAAACACGACGCGTCTTAATTCCAGTGTGAGAGACAATCCATTCATCCGTTGTATCAACGACCTTGGCTAGGTCGTCATTTGTTACGATATCTTCCGGCACATAATGGCCAGAAGAAAGAATCTTAGATCCAATCATAATTATTCCTACTAATTATTGTATTTATATTGAAGACAAACGCTTTTTTATTACAAGAAAAAGCGTAACTAGTCTATATAAAACTAACATAAAAACCCCACTCGAGGGTGAGGTTTTTAATACTTTCATTGATTTTTCTCAGGAAGAGAAGAAAGTCTTAAGCGTTCTTCAAGTCAGCCAAGCGCTTCTTCGTTGCTTCTGCCTTTTCTTGCCAGTCAGCCAACTTTTCCTTTTCCTTGGCCACAACGGCTTCAGGAGCAGATGAAACGAACTTTTCGTTTGAAAGCTTACCGTTTCCACGGGCCACTTCCTTTTCGAACTTGGCGAGTTCACCTTCCAAACGTTCGATTTCGGCGTCGATGTCAATCAAACCAGCAAGCGGAACGTAAACTTCCGCACCGGTAATCACTTGTGACATGGCCAAGTCAGGAACTGCCACGTCTTCAGCGATTGTCAGTGACTTTGGCTTCACGAAGCGTTGGATGTAATCGGCGTTATCGTTGAAGATTTCAACCAATTTCGCATCCTTCACCTTGATCATCACGTCGATTTCCTTAGACATTGGAGCCTTTGCTTCGGCGCGGATGGTACGAACGGCCACAATCAAATCTTGCAAAGACTTAAATGAAGCAGCAGCGTCTTCGTTTTCCAATTCCTTCTTATATTCAGGGTAAGCTTGAACACCCAAGTGCGCATCCTTACCAGCCTGTTCTGGCATTTCTTGCCAGATGGCTTCGGCCATGAACGGCATGATTGGTTGGAGCAAACGCAACGTTTGGTCCAAGACGTAAGCAAGTGTTTCTTGCACGGCCGTCTTATCACCATCCCCGTTCAATGACTCCTTCGTCATTTCAATGTACCAGTCGGCAAAGTCAGACCAGATGAAGTTGTACAAGTCACGTCCGGCTTCACCGAATTCGAACTTGTCAAACATCGTCGTCACATCCTTCACCGTCTTGTTCAAACGGTCAAGAATCCACTTGTCGGCAAGAGACAACTTAGAAGCATCCGGAATGCGAGCTACCGTGTCTTCTTCCAAGTTCATAATCACGTAACGGGAAGCGTTCCAGATCTTGTTGATGAAGTTCCAGGCAGCGTCCATCTTTTCATAAGTAAAGCGGACGTCTTGACCAGGCGTTGAACCAGTAGCCAAGAACCAACGCAAGGCGTCGGCACCATACTTTTCAATAACGTCCATTGGGTCAACACCGTTTCCGAGTGACTTGGACATCTTGCGGCCTTCACCGTCACGAATCAAACCGTGAATCAAAACGTTCTTAAATGGACGTTCGCCAGTGAATTCTTTTCCTTGGAACATCATGCGGGCAACCCAGAAGAAGATGATGTCGTAACCCGTAACCAACGTGTTGGTTGGGTAGTACTTCTTGAAATCTTCTGCGTCTTCGTTTGGCCAACCCATCGTTGAGAATGGCCAGAGGGCTGATGAGAACCAAGTGTCCAAGACGTCTTCGTCACGGACCCAGTCTTCGCCAGGCGCTTCTGTACCAACGAAGATTTCTTCTTGGTCAGTTCCCTTGTTCTTGTACCAAGCAGGGATTTGGTGACCCCACCAGAGTTGACGGGAGATGACCCAGTCTCGAATGTTATCCATCCAACGGGTAAAGGTGTCTTCAAAGCGGCCTGGGACGAAGTTGACTTTTTCATCTTCGTTTTGTTGCATGGCCAAGATTTGCTTAGCCAACGGCTCCATCTTCACGAACCACTGCGTTGACAAACGGGATTCGATGGCAACACCGGTACGTTCTGAGTGACCCACGGAGTGCGTGTATGGTTCGATGCGGAGCATGTCGCCCGCTTCTTCCATATCAGCCACCATGGCCTTGCGCGCTTCGAAACGGTCCAAGCCTTCGTACTTGCCGGCGTTAGCGTTCATGTGCGCGTCTTCGGTCATCGTGTTGATGCGTTCCAAATCATGGCGGTTACCAACTTGGAAATCGTTTGGATCGTGGGCTGGCGTAATCTTCACCATTCCAGTTCCAAAGTCCTTTTCAACGTATTCGTCGGCGATGATTGGAATTTCGCGGCCAACGAGCGGTACCTTCACCGTCTTCCCGATGATGTCCTTGTAACGTTCATCAGAAGGGTTCACCGCAACCGCAACGTCACCGAAGATCGTTTCGGGACGAGTCGTGGCAATTTCGATGTAGTCCTTACCATCCAAAGTCGTACCATCCGTGAATGGGTACTTCACGTGGTAGAAGGCCCCTTCGTCGTCTTGGTAGATAACCTCGATGTCAGACAAAGCAGTTCGAGCTTGTGGGTCCCAGTTGATGATGTACTCACCACGGTAGATCAAGCCCTTGTTGTACAAGTCGATGAAGACCTTGTTCACGGCTTCGTTCAAACCGGAATCAAGCGTAAAGCGTTCGCGGTCGTAGTCCAATGAAAGCCCCATCTTACCCCATTGTTGCTTGATGGTTGAGGCGTATTCGTTCTTCCAGTCCCAAACTTGTTCCACGAACTTTTCGCGACCGAGGTCGTAACGGGAGATTCCTTCTCCGCGCAAGCGTTGTTCAACCTTGGCTTGCGTAGCGATTCCGGCGTGGTCCATTCCTGGCAACCAGAGCGTGTCGAATCCCTGCATGCGCTTTTGACGGATGATCATGTCTTGCAAAGTCGTGTCCCAGGCGTGTCCCAAGTGCAACTTTCCAGTGACGTTAGGAGGCGGGATAACGATTGAATATGGTTCTGGTTCGTTTCCTTGGATGGCCTTGTTTGCTTCGGGTGCAAAGAGCTTTTCATCCAACCAGTTTTGGTAACGACCGGCTTCGACCGCTGTTGGGTCGTACTTTGTTGACATGTTTACATCACGCATGTGCTTCTCCTTTTTGTTCCGGCGGTTTTTATGTATAAAAAAAGCGCCCTAATCAATCGATTAGGACGCTTAACACGTGGTACCACCTAAATTGCGCTCGGAATCCGAGCACCACTTCATTATTAACAGTTTTTAAACGCTAGCAACCTTCGGCATTAACTCTCCCGCTTTTCACCACCCAGCGGGTCTCTAAAAGTAGCGCTTGCCTACTCCTCTAGTTCACTTAAGTTTACAAAGCTTTTGAAGGATAGTCAAGCTTTTGTTCGGTGCAAAAAAGCACATAAAAAAGCAGCTTTAAAAGCTGCTTTTTATTAGTGGCTTTGTTGTTGCTGTTGACCATTGTTTTGGCTCTGGCCGTTTCCACCGTTGTTGTTTTGACCGTTTCCACCATTACCTTGGTTCTTCTTAGCATCCGCTTCTGATTGCGCACGTGAGAAGGCCGCAGCCGTTTCAGAGCTTGCCTTAGCAGCTGATTCCGAACGAGCCTTATCATCCGCTGCCTTCTTTGCATCTTCAGCTGCCTTCGCGTTTTCAGAAGCCTTCTTAGCAGCAGCTTCGGATGAAGCACGTTCTGCCTTTTCGGCGTCCGTTTCTTCATCGTCGTTATCATCTGATTCACTGACAGAGCTTGTCTTGTGCTTCTTTGATGAATAAGAGATATCAGGTGTTGGTGTGTCGTCATCAGACTTTGATGATGAAGCACCGATGGCGTACAAGGCACCTCCCAATACGACGATGACCAAAATCAACCAGAACCACCACTTCTTGTAGAATGGTGCTGCCTTTGCTTCACGCACGTCATTCTTACGCTTCGTTGAACGAGAATACATAATATAATTCCTTCCTTATTTCTCAGATTAACGGAAAAGACGATTCAGCAAGTTGCGAATCTCTTCCCGGTAGCAGATGACAAATCCAGTAAAGACAATTGGCCATGGTGACTTCGTCACAGCCGCCATCAACAATTCACCTAAATAGGTAAAGGTGTCGTTGAAAATGGAGCCAAAGATCACGCGTAGGGCAATGAGGAAAATGATGACGCACAAGATGGTTTCAACCAACTTGTGCCAATTTCCCTTCTTGGCGTCGTCGTAGGCTTGCTTCGTTGAGTCAAGGGCGCTCTTTGCGCTCTCCTGGGCCGTCTTCTTAACGTCTTCAACGGTTTGCTTCCCCGTCTTCTTTTCCGTTGCTTCTTCAGCAACTTGCTTATCGTTCTCTGGCTCTGCCATTTACTTGAATTCCTTTCCAAAAATGATTTTTTGGTTCTCCTCTATTTTAGCAGGATTTCCCTAAAACACCAATTAAAGCAAAAAAGCCAGCCGGGGCGCAGCTGACTTTTAAAAAGTAAAAAACGACCCGAAGGCCGTTTTAAATCGGTCTTTTTACCAAACGAACAATCCAACCATGGCAGCTGAGAACAATGAAACCAAGATACCTGACAAGATCAAGTAACCAACGTTCTTTGCAATCAACTTGCTCTTTTCGTCAGTCACCATTCCCTTGAAGCATCCAACAATCATTCCAACCGTTGAGAAGTTAGCAAATGACGTCAAGAAGACAGTCAAGACAGCCACGTAGTGGTTTGGCAAGTGTGAAACCTTACCAGTAACAGAACCCATGACAACGAATTCGTTCGTAATCAACTTTGTTCCCATCAATTGGGCCATATCGAATGAGTGTGCACCGACACCAAGCAACCAAGCAAATGGGTACATGATGATACCCAAGATGTGTTCAAGTGACAACCATGGGTGGATGCCGCCCAAGAGCTTGTCAATCATCGCAGCCAAAGCAACAAAGGCGATAACGTTAGCGGCGATAATCAAAATCAACTTACCAGCGTTCAAGATGGAGTCACCCAAGAATGAGAAGAATGGTTCACGTTCTTCAGCAACAACTTCTTCCTTCACTTCGTTAGCCAATTCAGCTGATCCAGATTCTGCGTTTGTTGCAGCAGGCGTTGCCGGTCCAATCTTAGCAATGGTGTCTTCTTCTGCAGGCACATCAACTGGGTTCAAGATAGCCGTTACAATCAAAGCGTTGATCACGTTGATTGGAACAGCAGTCAAAATGAAGCGACCTGGCATCATTTGCGTGTAGGAACCGATAACAGAAGCCGTCACACAAGACATGGACATCATGGCCAAGGTCAAGTTACGCTTGGCGTTCATGTTCTTCAATTGCAAACCAGAAACGGCCAACGCTTCGGTGTTTCCCAAGAACATCATTTCAATTGAGAAGAAAGATTCGAACTTAGGTTGTCCAGAAATCTTTGACAATCCCTTTCCCAACCACTTGATGATGAATGGCAACACGCCAAAGTAAGTCAAGATGTCAAACAACGGCACAACCAACAAAATTGGCAACAAAACGTTAATGAAGAACGTTGGTTGCAAGCTTGCACCAGTAAGTGGCTTCAAAGCAAATTCGATTCCGGCTGATGCAACGGAAACCAATTCGTTGAAACCGTTGGCTGCGGCATCAACCATGTCACGCCCGATTGAAAATGACGTCAAGAACCAAGCCAAGACCAAGTTCACAAGCACCATAATTCCAACGGAGCGCCATTTAACGGCCTTACGATCCTTTGAAAAGAGAACGGCAAGTCCAACAAAGACCGCCAATCCCAAAATGTTTACTAACAAATACATGTCGTTACCCCCTGTATATTCCGACACAATTCACAATAGTTCAATTATATCACTCGAATATCTAGCAAAGTCTAAAAACAAGAGAGTATTTTCGTCATTTTACCGAACTTTTCGATTAAATTTTCTCTAATCTTCGGTTTTATTAAAAATCAAACGTTTTAAAATCAACAACTGTCGGTTTTACTGTTGGATAGCGATCCTTTTGCTTGTGCTATAATAAGTCCGTTTATCAACTACGATAAACAAACGAAAACACGGTGCGTTGCTTCCGATGACGGCACCTAAAAAACAATAGGAGGATTCGTAATGAATCAACAAAACACACTGGCCCTGACTTTCTCGCCAAAGGCGATTATTCAGGACCTTGTCTCTTTGAACAAGGCAACAAAAGCGCTCTTAGCCGTGATGGTGACGGCCCAGCTCTTAACCTTTGTTCTTTCCTCTGACCGATCTGGATTAGCCTGGCTGACTTTAGCGACCGGCTTAGCCGCGGTTATTAACTTAGCCTTGGTCGATCAAGGAAAGCAGTCCAACTTCTTCTGGGGTCTGCTTTGCACGGCGGCCTGGATGCTGGTCGCCTTGCATTCCAGAACGTTTGGTGACGTCTTTGCACAGGGCTTTGCCTTCTTGATGCAGTTTTCTGGCATCTACTTCTGGTCACGCTCACGCAACAGTGAAAAGGGTGAACTGGAATTCAAGAAGATGTCAAAGCTACTCGCCTGGTCCGTTTTGATTCTCACCATCGCGACCTATTTGGTCGTACTAACGGTGTCAAAGCACCTGAACGGCCTTCAGGTCTACTTGGATTCGGCGGTTTTGCCTCTGAACATCATCGGTCAGCTACTCATGACCTACGGTTACCGTTCGCAGTGGTTTGCCTGGATTGCAGTCGACATCGTCCAGGTGAGCGTCTGGGCACAAAACATCTTCGTGCTCGACGGAAGCTACGCGGTTTCCATGCTCGTTCTTCAAATCGTAATGCTAGTGAACGCCCTTTACGGCTCCTGGTACTGGTACAACAGAAAAGCTTAAAACAAAAAGCCTCGCTCGTTTAAGAGCGGGGCTTTTTTAGACTGTCCCGGCTGGGCTCGAACCAGCGACCTTCGCATTAACAGTGCGGTGTTCTACCAACTGAACTACAAGACAATTAAATATTGTATGTATAATATATCGCTATAAATATTCCTTGTCAACAGTTTTATTAAATAAATCTCATTTTATTTTAATTAATAATTTGCAGGCTTTTTAAACCAATAAAAAAGTCGCGCCCGTACCAGCCGGGCGCGACGCGTTATTCCAATTTAGTCCACTACTTCAGCAAACTTCCCAGAAATCGAAGAAGCAGATGCCGCTAACTTCTCTTCCTCTTCAGACGTAAGGAAGAGCGGTACTTCCTCGATAATCCCCTTTCGACCAACAATGGCCGGTGTGGACAAGTAGGTACCAGACTTTTCCTGATAGTGTGAGACCGCCATCTCCTGGTGAGCATCGGACAAGATTGCCTTGGTCAACACGATGGCAGCCGAAGCGATTCCGTATGAGGTGAAGCCCTTTCCCATGAAGACAGTGTAACCACCGACAATGGAATCCTTTTCGATGTCGGCCAAATCAAGGTGGCGCTCCTCAGCCAACTTTTGGACGGGTTGTCCCAAAACCGAAACCGTTGACCAAGCGGAGAACTGCGTGTTCCCGTGTTCGCCAAGGTTGTAGCCCGAAACAGACTTTGGCGACACGTTGAAGAAGGAACCAACGGCGCGGCGCATGCGGGCAGTGTCCAGTAAAGTCCCCGTCGCGATGACCCGCTTTTGATCGTAGCCCGTTTCCTTTTGGTAGAGAGCGGCAATGGCATCACAAGGATTCGTGATAACCACCAAGACACCGGCAAAAGCCGTCTGCTTCAACTTGGCTGAAACCTTGCGAACCTGCTCCACGTTGTAGGGCAATTCGATGAAGCGGTCCTTACTTGGGTTGTTGTGTTGCAATTGAATGTTTCCAATGGAAGAAATCACAACGTCGGCATCGTCCAAGCCCGCATAATCGTTTACGGTAATTTGGTAGTCGTTTGCTTGATTCGCCTTTGCGTCTTCCAAATCCAAAGCTTCCGCCTGCACCTTTTCTTCATTTTCATCGATGAAGACGTACTGGTCAGCCAACCCTTCTTGCACCATGGCGTGTGCAATCGCTGAACCGACGTGCCCCATTCCAATAATTCCAATTTTTCGCATGACGGAACCTCCCGTTGTTTTTATTGAGAATAACGCTATCTCAAAATAAAAGCAAGGATAATATTAAAATTCTCTAATCTAAAATTAGCACATCCCAAAATAAAAGATGCAAAAAAGCCAGCCCCCTCGGGTCTGACTTTGACAGCAATTTGATTAGGCTAATCGCTTCTGACAGTAATCGGCTAACTTTGACAACGCGTGGTTGAAAAGGAAGTAGCCGAAGGTTAACAATAGCAAGATTGGCACGATGTAGCGGCTATCCTGCGCGTAGACCATCTGACCGCGATAGGTCAAATCGGCCAACACAATTCCGGATGCCAAGGAGGTGTCCTTCACCAATGAAATCAGCTGGGAAATCAACGGCGGAATCATCTTTTGGTAAGCCTGTGGCAACACGATGTGCCAGAGGGCTTGCGCGCGCGTCATCCCCACCGATGCCGCTCCTTCGAACTGCCCGACGTCGACCGCCTTCAACCCACCACGCACAATCTCGGCAATCATGGATGCTTCGAAGAAGGACAAGGCACAGACCGTCGACCAGAAAACCGGTAAGCGAATCCCAAGTTCTGGAAAGGCGAAGTAGGAGAAGAAGATGATCAAGAGCAACGGCAAATTTCGCACGATGTTGTTCAACGTCCCAAGCAAAGATGAGAAGTACGGAATCTTTTCAAAAAGTAAGATGCCGATGATTGAACCGACAACGAGGGAAATCACAATGGAAAAGAGCGAGACCCCAATTGTTGTCATGAAGCCGCCAAACAGGTAGCTCAGGTTATCCGCCGTAAAGGCGCCCGTTAAGTTTGTCATGTGCATCCCCTTTCTACGCGTCCAAGCGTGCTTCTAACGCTTGGATTCCGTAACTCAAAGGCAGTGTGATCACCAGGTAGAACAACCCGACAATTGCATACGCTGCCATCGTTTCAAATGAGTTCGCTGCCACCAAGTTTCCCTGGTACATCAAATCAAAACCACCGACGAAGGCCAAAATGGAGGAGTTCTTCACGAGGTTGATGAACTGGTTTCCAAGGGATGGCAGAGCGAGCAGAAAGGCCTGTGGCAAGACGATCTTTTGCATGGCTTGGCCGCGAGTCAAACCGTTCGCCAAAGCGCCTTCGAGCTGCCCAACGTCAATGGCTTCGATTCCGGAGCGAACGGATTCCGCAACGAAGGCGGACGTGTAAAGCGAAAGGGCAACGGCCCCAGCCGTAAAGCCGGTCATCGGAACCGTCTTGGACACCGCGAGGTAGAAGAACAGCGTGATGACCAAAAGCGGAATGTTCCGCAAAAACTGCACGTAGGCGTTTCCGATGTGCTGGAGCACCTTCTTTTCCGAAACCTGCAGCAGCGCAAAGGTCGTTCCCAAAATCAAGGAAGCCACTAGTGCAATCACAGAAACCAGCAACGTGTTCCAAAAGCCCGCTAGAAAGAGGGCGTGATACTTATCAAACAATGTCATACTGCCCCCTCCAATTGATCCAAATCAATTCCCGGCACTTGACCGAACCACTTTTCCAGCAGCTTGCGGTAAGTGCCGTTTTTCTTCAGTGCGTCAAAGGCCTTATTCGCTTCGTCCGTCATCCCCTTCTGGTTGTGGTCGAAGGCGATTCCGTAAGGTCCAGCGGAAAGTTGCTTTCCGACAATGTGGTAGTCCGGGTTTTCGCTGGCCATTCCGTAGAGGATGGCGTTATCCGTCACGATGGCCTGGCCCTGCCCCGCCTTCAAGGCTTGCATGGTCGAGGCGTAGTCCTGAAGTGCAACAATCTTGGCCTTTGGCGCAAATTCCTTTACGCTGTCAGCGGCCGTCGTTCCGAGCGCAACCAGGACGGTTTTGCTAGGGTCGTTTAACTGTTCAATGTTCGTGATACCCGAATCCTTCTTCACCAGCATGGCGTTTCCGGCTGGAAAGTAGGGCTTGGTGAAATCAACGGTCTTAGCGCGTTCCGGCGTGATGGTCATGACGGCAAGCACCCCGTCGATGTTCGTGTTCTTCAACAACTGTACCTTCGTTGATGCGGATACGGGTGTAAAAGTCGGGGTCAACTCAGCCCCCACTTGCTCCCCTATTTGAGTAGTCAGCGCCCTCGCAAGATCGACATCGAATCCTTCGGACTGTCCCGTCTTCACGTTCAAGATACCAAAGAGCTTCGTGTCCGTCTTAACACCCCACGCAATCGTCTTCTTCGCTTTCACCCGAGCCAGCGTATCCTGGTGTACCTGGTTGCTCTGGTAAGCTTGAAAGCCGACGAAAGCAGAAACCGAAAGCACCAAAAGCAAGAGCCCGGACAGCAGCAGGCCGAGACGTTTTTTCTTTTTCTTATCCATACGGCCCCCTCCTAGTGCTTTTCCACTTGGCTCAAGAATTTCTTGGCACGGTCGTTCTGTGGGTTATCGAAGAAGGTAGCACTTGGTGCGTCTTCCAAGATTTGTCCGTCGGCCATGAAAATCACGCGGTCGGAAACGGCCTTGGCGAAGCCCATTTCGTGGGTGACGATGAGGAGCGTCATGTTGCTGTCCGAAGCGATTTCCTTCATGACGTTCAACACGTCTTCGACCATTTCGGGATCCAGGGCAGAGGTTGGTTCGTCGAAGAGCAAGGCCTTCGGAGACATCGCAAGTGAACGGGCGATAGCCACGCGCTGCTTTTGTCCACCGGACAAGGTCTTCGGCATGTTTTCAGCCTTGTCCTTCAAACCGACACGGTCAAGCAAGGCGAGTGCCGTCTTTTTGTTTTCGGCTTCGTCCTTCTTCAAGACGAGGCGGGGCGCCAACATGATGTTCTCCAAAACCGTCTTATTGTTGTAGAGGTTAAAGTGCTGGAAGACCATCCCCACATTTTTACGAATCTTGTTCATGTTTGTCTTTTCTTCGTGGAGGTCAAAGCCATCGACCATGAGCTTTCCTTGGTCGATTTCTTCCAGACCGTTCACCGTGCGAATCAACGTGGACTTACCGGAACCGGAAGGACCAATCAAAACAACGGTTTCACCCTTTTCGATGTTCAAATTGATATCCTTCAACGCGTGAAAGTTCCCGTAGTACTTGTCGACGCCTTCAAACTGAATCATTGACATGCTGTCACCTCTTTCCAAACAAAATCTGTATACGTTCTGATTTTGATTATAGGGAGGCTTTTTCGTCATCCGAGATATTTCGTTAGCTTTTATCACAATATAAAAACGCCTCAGTGTTTCCACTGAGGCTAAGGGTCCGTGTATTTACTTTACGTTTCTGAAGGCTTGGCAGAGATTTTCCCTAACGTTTAGGAGCAAAAATAGTAGTCCTTGTGCAGCGAGCACTTCGGATTAAAAGGTGACTGACAGTTCACGCAGGCGCCTTCTTGATACTCGTCGTAGGTCAACAGACTATGACAGACACCACAGGGCACCGGATGTCCTTCTGATACGGACGAAGGTTCAAAGCTGTGTTTTTCCAATTCATCATGACATTGGAAACAGGCGTAGTATTGTTGGCAGTTCGAACAGAGCAAACCAACGACATCGACCTCTTGGTGGTAGTGTCGACAAGTTCCGGTCGGACCAATGTCTTGCCCTTTTATTTTGGTGTTCGTCTCTTTAATCATTAGAACAAAAGGGCGATCAAAGTCAGCAGCGAAAGTCCCGCTTGTTTGAAGAACAAGCTCACTTTACCAGCGGAATAACCACCGTACAACGCAACCAAAACGATGTAGATCAAGATGGGTAACACCCAACTTTGCTCGATGAACAGCGCAACGAACAAGCCGACACCGATTAAGGCGTTGTAAATCCCCTGGTTCTTCAACAGCAACTGAACCTTCGGGTTGGCCACGTCATCGTTGGAAAATGAAAACAACTCAGCCGTTTGCTTTGACGTCGTTTGAATCGTTTGACGGTAAAAAATATAAAAGAATTCAAGTGCAACGAGCACCGTTAAAATTTGAGCCACAATGTTCATGAGTAATCCTCCAGGAAATTTTCTTGCTTTTAAGCTAATTGCCAGTCATATGGCTTTAAATAAAGTTCGTCGTCACGTCGCTCTTTTGAATTCACCTTTGAATGTGCCAATTTGTAATCAGCATCCATCCCCAGCAGCAACTTTGCTGATAGACCAGTGACGATTTCTAAGCGTTCTGCTAATTCGACTGACATGAACGTTTCTTTGTGTAGAATACGGCTCATATGTTTTTCACTAATTCCAAGTCGTCTTGCTAAGTCGCTTTGTTTGACACCGAAGTCTTCAATTAGTTCAACAATTAAAGCAGAGGCTGATGAACACTCTTTCGGATTTAACTTCATTTCCAAATCTTTATCAATCATCTTAGTTCCTTGTTTATCAGGTAAAGAACAACTCGCTGTTCTTTACCCTATAGGTACAGTATATTCATATCCTTTTTCTTCGCAAGTTTTCATGTCAATTAGGACAAGCAGTCGTTTCTTTTTTATTTTCTAACCTAGGTTGTCTAATTTACATAATTTCGCCACCCTCTTCCCTGCGCGTTATACTTATCCTGAAGACACTATTTTGCAATAAGGAAAAGAGGCTTTTTTTTAATATGGTGTACTTAATCTTATCAATCGTTGTCTCCGTCATTTGGTGGCAGCTCAGCGTTAAAAAGAACGGAAACACGAAACACAATCAATTCTGGAAAATCTTTTTGAAGGTATTCTTCTGTTACATATATATTTTCTGGCTGGCCATGAAATACGACCCCACTTTCTTTCATAAGTATCTAATCGAAATCGATGATCAACTTTCTTCTGATGTACACTACCTTTCTGGTATTAATCCAAATACCGGTGGATATCGGACAAGCGTATCCTTGATGAATGCCATCAAACTTCAAGGAACAAAAAAGAATCTCCAGACCCTTGTTTATTATCGCTCACTCCTACCTCAGAATTTGAATCCAACCATTGTCAAAAATGGTGCGCGGCAGGGTATTCGTGAAGGACGGCGGTTACAGCATATTCAAGATGAAATCCACCATGAATTTCACCCTTACGATTAAAAAAAGCTCCCGACTGGGAGCTTTTTTTATAGCGCTTGTTTAATGGCTACGACAAGGACTAGGACTAAGAAGACAGCGATAACAATTTTGTTTTTCGTTGGAGTGCTTTTCCATAGTTCAGAAATTAATTCAAACATCTTGCTTTCCTCCTATCTACAATTCAAGTATAGTCCTATCTCTAGAAAAGAGAAAAAAAGACTCACACCAGTAGTTTTAACTACCAGTGTGAGCCTTTTATTTCGCTGATGGAGAAGAAGGGATTCGAACCCTCGCACGCTTTAACACGTCTACACCCTTAGCAAGGGCGCCTCTTCAGCCTCTTGAGTACTTCTCCATAACAGATAATACTATACCAGATTATCCGCATGACGGCAAGCATCGCGGGCGGTGCGTCGCCGACTTTGACAGATTAAAAAATCAAGAATTAACGGGCCACCATGGACATGATGGACACGTTAAAGTGGTCCCACACACCCTGGTCATCAGCCTTAAAGTCTTCAATCAATGAATCCTTGATTGGTTTAATCGTACCGGCCTTTTCCTTGTAAACGTCGAAGAGTTCAAAGTTACCCTCGTCATCCCATTGAACGGTGTAGAAAGTACCATCCATGCGATAATCCAAAATCTCTTCCAAGCCACGCTTCAACGTGCGCTTAATCACCTGATCTTCCGTGACCTTTTCGCCACGGGCGTTCAAAATGGCGACTTGGTCCTTTACTTGTTGATAGTCGTCTGCGACATCCATGCTATCCATCATGACCAGTCTCCTTTTACATGTAAAATTCTGTTCTTTATACTATAATAACTATAACTATTATACTAAGGTGAAAAAAATGACACAACTGGTAACTGGCGATGAACAACGAGCCATTGAAACCTACACCATGGAAGAAGTTGGTTTAGGACAGGCCGTCTTAACGGAACGGGCCGCAATGGCAACAATGAACGTCTTGGCTGCTGGAAACTTTGACCTTTCGAAGGTCTTGGTTCTAGCAGGCCTTGGCAACAACGGTGCGGATGGTGTGGCCCTTGCCCGCCTCTTGCACCAGGCCAAGATCCCCGTCACGCTCCAGTTTGTTGGAAACGTGAACCGGGCCAACGACAAAGTGAAAGCACAGCTAAAAGCCGCCGAAGCTTGTGGTGTTCTTCGTGCTGAAAAGTCCGACTTCAAGGAGCCTTCCTTAATCGTAGACGCCATCTTTGGAACCGGCTTGAACGCCGATTTGCCCGAGGGGCTTCAAAAGATGGTGAAGGCTGCCAACCACATCGATAACACGGTCGTTGCTTTGGACGTTCCGACGGGAATCGATGCCACATCCGGTGAAATGCGCGGTGCTGCTTTGAAGGCTTCTGCCACGGTTTCATACGGTTTCCAAAAGGCCGGAACGAACCGCGCCGCCGGTAAGAAGCATTCTGGTAAGGTCGTCGTCCACGACATCGGGCTGGTGACACCTGAAGATTTCACCTTCTCAATTAAATAAGCAAGTAAAAAGACGAACGGTTTTCCCGTTCGTCTTTTTACTTGTGGTAAGGCGAGCCCTGCGCAATCATGTTGGCTCGGTATATCTGCTCGACCAAAACCAAACGCATCAACTGGTGTGGCAACGTTAATAGACCAAAGGACAAAAGCAGGTCTGCACGTTTCTTGATCTTTGGGGCCAATCCTAATGATCCGCCGATGATAAAAGTCAACGTCCCATGCCCGGCAGTTTTCGCTGCTTCCAGCTTTTGGGATAACTTCTCAGAAGGTAGCTGTTTTCCCTCAATAGCTAAAACAACCACGTAGTCCCGTTCGCCAATCTTAGCCCAGATTCGCTCCCCTTCCTTAGCCATGATTTCTTCGTTCTCCGCCTCGGACGCCTTGTCCGGGGTTTTTTCGTCAGAAAGTTCCACCTGCTCAATTTTGGCAAAGCGCGAAAGGCGCTTGGTGTATTCCGCAATTCCGTCCTTGAGGTACTTTTCTTTTAGTTTCCCAACTGTAATAATCTTTATTTTCATTTAAATTTCAGCCTCTCGTTTTGGTCTAAGGGTTTTAGTTATCCCCCGAACAAGGACTTATCCACCCACTTATCCACAGTTATACCCATATTCTAAGCTAAAGAAATGCGCTTCTACCGCCATTTTACATCTTTTTCCACAGGAAATGGTGTTTTCACCGGTTAAAAAACGAAAAGATATCCAAGCTAAAAAGTGTTGATTTAAAGCCATTTATCCCCAAATACCCAACTTTATCCCCAAGCTTATCCACACCTGTTGATAAGCACATTTGTTCGCATTATTTTTCGTTTGAAATCTTCGGCTTTTTCTAAGAAACAGAAGGCAGAATTGCAATTTTTCGTTTAACAAATCCTAAAGGCGAAGATAAAAGACGAACGGCACATATATAAAATGGTCAATGCATAGATTTTACCCTAAAACAAGGGAACATGCATTCTTTAATTGGTCTAGTCGAAATCCCGCAACCCCCATCCCTTGACTTTTACAGGAACATCTCAACTAAAAAAAGCAGCCGGTCTAACGGCTGCTTTTCGATTAGCGATTATCTGCCTTCAGGCCCTCTACATAGGCCTCCAAGGTCAAATTGTGCTTCTTTATATATTGCGCGTTTTTGACACCAACGTAACGGAAATGCCATGACTCATAATCGATTCCTGTTTCCTTCATTTGCTTCTTATCATTTGGGTAACGAAGAATGAAACCATAATCCGCTGCGTGATCAATCAACCACTTCTGGGAAGCAAAGGTGTCCATTTCTGCCTCGAGGCTTGGATACTTTTCAAAGGCATCTCGTCCAGCAAGGTCGACTGCTAATCCGGTCTGGTGCTCTGAGGAGCCGGGATATTGAACGACGGCGGCCGTCTTCTTTTCGGCTTCTTCGTCAGACATCCCCTCCGCTAGGTTGTTTTTCTTAACACCAGAAAAGACTTCTTTTTGGTACTGAATCGAGCGGTATCCTGAAACCAGTTGTGTCTGGTAGCCCGCTGCCCGCGCTCCCGACTGGAAGTCTAAGAGGGCCTGCTTAATGCGTGCATCCATCGTGATACCAGAAACCTGTGCCTTCTCAAAGTCGATTTCCTTATCCTTTTTATGCCACTTGTTCACGAGCACTAAGTCCCAATCGAAAGATGAGACGCCCTTGGGCAGGTCGGTTAACTTCTTCGCACTCGTTGCACCACTGCTACCTTGGTGGGCTTTCTTTTGTTCGTGTGCCGGAATGAACGTCGTTACTGCGTAGGACAGCACCAAAGCAACGAACAACAAACTAAAGGCGATGACGAGATGTTCCTTCTTTTTATCCATTTCTCCTCCTTCGTACAAAAAAAGGACCGGGAATATTTCCCGGTCCAAAGTATGGTCAGTCAGGGGCTCGAACCCTGGACCCACGGATTAAGAGTCCGTTGCTCTACCAACTGAGCTAACTAACCATGATGTCCTTATCAACAAGAATTATAATACCATAGGAAAGCTGGACTGACAAGTGATTTCGGCATTTTTTTGCGATTTTGTGTCAAAAATGGCGATTTATTTCTTAGCTGGCTGGACAGTTCGAACACGACGTCGAAAAAGTCTCTTTACATCTAAAAAGACAAAGGAAAAAAGCTGGCGTTCAGGCCAGCTTTTTCGTTAAATCTTTACTTATCGTTGTAACCGTTTGGGTTCTTTTCAACCCATTTCCAGGCCGTACGGATAATGTCTTCGACGTTATCGTACTTTGGTGCCCAGCCAAGAACTTCACGGGCAGCCGTTGAGTCGGCAACCAAGATATCTGGATCACCTGCACGACGTGGACCAACCTTTGACGTGATGTCCACGCCAGTGGCCTTACGAGCAGCTTCGACCATTTCCTTCAC
Source organism: Fructobacillus apis (assembly GCF_023893635.1). Taxonomy (GTDB): domain Bacteria; phylum Bacillota; class Bacilli; order Lactobacillales; family Lactobacillaceae; genus Fructobacillus; species Fructobacillus apis. The sequence goes on from NZ_JAMWYK010000002.1 coordinate 238,855, forward strand.
GGAGAAACCAGTGGCTGAACCAAGGTTAAACTGTGCGGAAGGGTTACCGTTCTTCAAGTAATCCAAGGCCAAGATGTGGGCGTCGGCGAGGTCGACAACGTGGACGTAGTCACGCACGTTGAACCCGTCTGGCGTGTTGTAGTCATCCCCGAACATCTCGATGTATTCGCGCTTACCAGAAGCGGCCTGCAAGATGATTGGAACCAAGTGGGTTTCTGGTCCGTGGTCTTCCCCAATTGAACCGTCAGGCATGGCACCGGCCACGTTAAAGTAACGGAGGGCAACCCACTTGATGTCGTAGGCTGAATCGGCCCAGGCCATCATCTTTTCCATCATCAACTTTGATTCCCCGTAAGGGTTGATTGGGTTTTGAGGGTCTGTTTCCTTGATTGGAATATTAACCGGGTTACCGTAAGTGGCAGCCGTTGATGAGAAGACGATCTTCTTCACGTCGTGTTCCTTCATCACTTCGAGCAACGTCACCATTCCGGCGGTGTTGTTATCGAAGTACTTCAAAGGTTCGGCCACTGATTCGGGCACGATTGAGAAGGCGGCAAAGTGCACAACGGCTTCGATGTCTTCCTTATCGAAGACTTCGGACAAGGCCTTCTTATCACGAATGTCGACTTCGTAGAACTTTGCTTCAGGAGCAACCGCTGCACGGTGTCCCTTCACCAAGTTGTCGACAACGACAACGTCGCGGCCATCGGCCAACAACTGACGAACCATGTGTGAACCGATGTAACCGGCTCCACCTAATACTAATACTGACATTTCTTATTCCTCCCTTAAATGACTATTGCTTAGCCCAGCTAATCAGGGCTTCTGCGGAAGTCTGGGCACCGTTTAAAATGCGGTGCTTCGTCTCATTATCCAATACTTTGGCCTGGGATTCAACCTGGTGGCCGTAGTGCACTTCGTTTTCATAACGAATGGAGAAGCCGTTCGGTTCGTTTTCCTTTAGGAAATCAAGCGGCAAAACGTCCAACATCCACTCCAAGTACTTGGAGTTGTTGACGTGCTTGTTACCGTCGATGTCTAGGAAACGAACCTGGTAGTTTCGGTCAAAGTCGGGTTCTTCATCCTTGATTTTTGGAATTCGAACCATCTTTTCCAGGCGCTTTCGTTCTTCTCCGCCGTATGGTTGAACAAGGTCCAACGGCAGTTTGATCATGCGTCGACTTTCCAGGTTGATCAAGGCCCAGAGGGAGTCCATGTCGATGATCACCTCACCGGATTCATCTTTGAAGTAGAAACCACGCTGAGCGAAGTAAGAACCCCACTCGCCGGCCTTGGTTTCAATGGTGATGGTTTCGCCAAGCTTGGGGCGGCGCTTGATTTTTACGTCGTACTGCAAGATGACCCAGCCAAGGCCTCGTCGATCGGTTTCTTGGTAGCCAACCTTCAGGTGTTCCCCCTGCTTACGGGAGCAGAGAATCGCCAGGTTCAACATCATCGAAAGTGATAACTTCCGTGACAAGTCGACCTGGTAGTATTCAACGGGCTGCGTAATCGAAAATACGTCTGCCATAATTATTCCTCAATTTGATGATAAATTTTGTACACTTCTTGGCGTGCCAGACCTGTGGCCTTGGCCACTTGCTTGATGGCGGTGTTTGGCTTCATGCCCCCGTCAACAAGCTTTTGGACGGCTGCTTTGGGATCTTCTTCGGCAGCCTGAAGTTCTTCTGCGGATTGGCCGTTTGGGCCAAGGGCTGCAGAAGAACCCATGTTTCCAGCGATTCCGCCTGGCGTGACCTTGTCCTTTGATCCTTCAATCAGGACGACAAACTCCCCGCGAACCTCTTCTTGGTCTGCCCAATCAAAGGCTTCCTTTGCTGTTCCGCGAAGGAACTCTTCGTAGCGTTTCGTGAGCTCACGTGCCAGGACAACGCGACGGTCAGCACCGAGCACTTCCACGACGTTTTCCAACGTCTTTTTCAAACGGTGGGGTGCTTCGTAGAAGATGATGGTTTCAGGACGCCAACCAAGCGTGGCTAACTCAGCCTGCTGTTCCTGTTTCTTTCGTGGTAAGAAACCGTGGAAATAGAAGGGCTGTGGAACGAGTCCGGAGGCGATCAAGGCCGTAATTCCAGCCGACGCTCCAGGGACTGGCACAACTGGGATACCGGCTTCAATTGCCTGGGCGACCAGTTCCTTTCCGGGATCGGAAATGGAAGGAAGACCGGCGTCGGAAACCTGGGCGATGTTGGTTCCTGAGAGCAGTTTATTAACAAGTTCCGGTGCTTTTTCTTGCCAGTTGTGCTCGTGCAAGGACGTCTTTTCGTTCTTGATTTCAAAGAAGTTCAAGAGCAACTGCGTGTGCCGCGTGTCTTCAGCCGCAATCAAATCCACGTCGGTTAACACCTGGATGGCACGGTTGGACATGTCCTGCAGGTTCCCAATGGGCGTCCCAACTAAGTAGAGCGTTCCAGTATTCTGTTGTGCAAATGATTTTTGTGACTGCATCTTATTTCAAAACAATGGCCATTTCTAAGGCAACTTTTTCAAGCTTGGACTGGAAGGAAACTTGGACCTTCTTCAACTGGTCGAAGACCAGCGTTTTCTCAAGCGCCGCTTGCAATTGTTCGGCGCTGTAGCGCTGGCCAATCTGCTTATAAAAGCCAGCGAGTTGTGGAAAGTATAGGGTCGCGTTAGTCCCGGACTTGTCCATGAAGGCATCGCGTGCCAATTGTTGAATCCAAAGCATCACTTCGTCTTCTTCGGCTTTTTCCTTCACCGCTGGAAGCAGGGTGCTTTGGATGTACCCCATCACGGAAACATCGCGAACCATGGCCTTTTCAAACCACTTGAAAACAAGCGGCTGTACGTCATCCTTGAAAGCGGAGAGTCCGGCTGCCGCTTTTGCTGCGACTTCGGGCGTTGGCGTGAGGTGTACGACCTGGGCACGTGAGACGATGGTTTGCAAGACGTCATCAACCCGGTCAGCAAGAAGAATAATCAGCTGCGGACCGGCCGGCTCTTCGATGAACTTCAGCAAGGAGTTCGCAGCAGCCGTCGTCAGGGTCTCGACGCGGTCAATGATAAAGACCTTCACGTCCCCTTCCAAGGCGGTTGTCGTCAGCTCGGGGACGATGGCACGAATCTGGGCAATTTTGATGGCCGCTCCCTTCTTTTCGGGAAGCACCGTCACCAAGTCCGGATGGTCAAACAACCCGATTCGTTTGGTCGTGTCCTCGTCTTCTCCGAGAACCATCGCAGCAAAACGGAGTGCGAGGGCGAGCTTTTCTTCCTCACCAGCCCCTGCTAACAGGTAGAGGTGGGAACGACGGTCTTCTTCAATCGCCTGCTTGAACTGCTCGACGTTTGTCGGATACGAAGCTTCTGCCAATTCCAAAAAATCGGCCAACTCAAAGGCGGCCGATTCTTCTTGTGCTTTCGCCTGTTTAGTGGTTTTCTTAGCGCCAGCCATTAGAACTGGTAGAAATCGTCGATGGTTTGCGTGAAGACCGTGGCCCCACCAACCTCAACTTCAACTGGGAAGGCAGCGGCGCGATCCCCTTCAACGCCCATTGGAGGTACCATGAACTGCTTACGCTTCTGTGATACTTCCTTGATGATGTCGAGCACTTCGTTCACGCGTTCGTCATCGATGGCGACCAAAAAGGTCGTGTTTCCGGAGCGCAAGAAGCCACCAGACGTCGTCAAACGAGTGGCTTGAATCTTGTTTTTAACCAAGGCGTTCGCCAACTTCGTGGCATCTTTGTCTTGAACAATCGCATTAATGAGTTTCATGTTTTTACCTCCAATTAGCAGTTAGAATTTCTTTTACTTGATTTAAGACGGCTTCCTTTGGCTGGTTCGCGTCGACTACCTTGATGCGGTCAGGGTTTTCCTTGGCCAGCTCGAGGTAGGTCTCACGGACTTTCTTGTGGAAGGACACCTTTTCGTTGTCCATCCGATCAATCTTGTCCGTGCGCGTCTTATGAATCCGGTCCAAGCCGATTTCAACGGGCAAATCCAAGTAAATGGTTAAGCCGGGAAGAATTTTCTCCCCTTCTTTTTCACCCGTGATGGCAAAGTCATTGACGGCCATGATGGCGTCTTTTCCAAGCCCGCGGCCTCCGCCCTGGTAGGCTAGAGAGGAATCTAAGTAACGGTCGGAAACGACAATCTTTCCGGCCTTCAGGGCGGGCATGATGGTGTGCACCACGTGCTCACGCCTTGAAGCAGCTAATAGAAAGACTTCCGTCCAAGGATCAATCGCCGTCTTTCGATCCTTCTTCAAGATGTCGCGGACTTCTTCGGCAAGCGGGTTGCCTGTTCCGCCCGGTTCGCGGGTCAACAGCACGTCTTTTTTCGTCAGCTCTTCCAAAAAGGGAATCGCCGCTTCAATGACGGTTGTCTTTCCTGCCCCTTCCGGGCCTTCAAATGAAATAAAGTTGCTTTGCTTCATGTCTTTTCTCACTTCTCTTCGGGATGGAACAACTTTGGCCCGTTGGCCGTCGTGCGACGACGTTTGGCCTCCTTATAGAGATAAGAAAAGCGTGCCTTTTTCAAGGCGGTTTGGGCTTGAACCATGTGGCCGTTCACCCGGGCATCCACCAGTGCGGTTTCCGAGTCCTGCGCCTGCAGGTAATCCATGCGGGCGTGGTCGACCTGTTCCAAAAGAATCTGGTCGTATTCGGCCTTTAAGTTGTTATGCTTTTTTTCTTTTTTCTTGAAAATCACAGTTCGTTTCGTCCTTCGATTGACTTAATTAACGTTAGTTGATCGGCATAATCGATGTCAGATCCCACCGCGAGGCCGGAGGCCAAGCGTGTGACTTTGATGTTTGCAGGCTTTACCAAACGGGCGATGTACATGGCGGTTGCCTCACCGTCCGTGTTGGCGTTTGTCCCAACAATCACTTCTTTAATTTCATCATCCTTTGATAAACGACGGATTAAAGCCGGTAAGTTAATGTCTTCCGGACCAGTTCCTGCGGATGGTGAAATCACACCGTTCAAAACATGGTACAAACCGTGGTATTCCTGGGTTTGTTCCATGGCCATGACGTCCTTTGGGTTTTGGAGAACCAAAACAACGGAACGGTCACGACTCTCGTCTTGACAGATAAAGCAGGGATTTTCGTCCTTACTGGTAATATTACCGCAAATCTCACAAAAAGTAATGGAATCCTTGGCATTTGAGAGTGCAGAAGAAAACTTCTTAACGTCTTCTTCGTCCATGGCCAAGGTGTAAAAGGCCAAACGTGAAGCCGTCTTTGCCCCAATCCCTGGCAATTTCGAGTATGAGTCGATTAATTTAGCAATCGGTTCTGGGTACTGCATGAATCTTCCCTAATCTGTTTCTTCTTTTACCTGGACAAGGTCTTCACCAAAGAGGTCCTTGGCTTCTTGAACGAGGTCTTTTTTATCTTCTGTTTGTGCGGCTTCTTCCGCAGCTGGCTTAGCCGCTTGTGCTTTCTTTGTGCTTGCTTCTGGCAACACCGCTGGGTTCAGGTCAGAAAGCGCGATTTTTACCGTGTTTCCCGCCTTCAAGGCCTTCACGTAGCCGGCACGGTCTTCCTTCCACTCGTCTTGGCTACGAAGCACCAAGCGTTGTGGCAGTTCCGCTTCTTCGAGCACCTGGGCCAATTCGGCTTGCAGGTCAGCGTTTTTCAACGCGTTGTCCTTCATTGCCGGGAAATCAAAGGCCAAGACCAAGGCGTCCAATGAGGCGGCCACTGGTTCGGCCGTCTGCAAGATCGCCTGTTCCTTCACGGCAAAGTCAGAGACGATGTCCGGCCATGCGGACTGCGCCTTGTTCAACTGATCGCGCTTTGCCTGTGACAAGACGGCTTGCACGGGTTCGTTACCCGTGTAAACGGTGAGCTTGTTGTCGGCGGGAGAAGCGGACGGTTGAGTAGTAGCAGTAGCTGCTGGGGCTGCGTCTTGAGCAGGTTCAGCAGCGGGTGCCGGTGCTTGCTCTGGTGCTTCCGGTTCTGGTGCGGGCGCTTCGTCGACAACCGGTTCTTCAGCGACTGGTTCAGGTGCGGGCGCATCTGGCGTTTCTTGTTCCTGAGCCGGCGTTTCTTGTTCCTGAGCCGGCGTTTCTGCCGCAGGTTCTTCAACCGGAGCCTTTTCAGCGACTGGTTCAGCAGGAGCTGCTGTCTTTGGTGCAGGAGCAGGATCTGGAGCTTGCGCTGCCGTTTCTGCTTGAGGCGCTTGCGCCGCTGGCGTTTTCGTCGTTTCAGGAGCAGCTGCCATTGGTTGGGCAGGTTCCTCAGCTGTTGGAGCAGACGTTTCCGCCGTTTGCTTTGGTGCAGCGGCCGGTGCAGGCTGCTTGGCAGTCTGGGCCGATGCCGTCTGCTGCGGCGCCGTAGGGGCCGCTTGTGCGGGTGTTTGCGCAACCGGAGCAGCTTGCGCCGTTCCCTGCGACAGCTGAACCGTCAAGATTTCCAAGTAGATGTCGGATTGCAAGGACTGTGCCAAGGCGGTCTTGACCTTGTCAATCGTCTGCAGCATCTCTTGAATCTTTGCCTGGCTCGTCGCCGCCAAGAAAGCCTTCAATTCAGCCTCCTTCGACTTCGCCTTCACCAAGTCCGGCGCCATGTCGACCAACATCACGTCACGCAGCGTCGCAATCAAGTCGGACAAGAAGCGGTTCGCGTCCTTACCCGAAAGCAAGATGGCAGACAATGATTCAAGCGCTTCGGCGGTCTTTCCGGCGAGCACTTGGTGCAAGTAGGAAAGCACCTGGTCGATGTCGACCGAACCAGTAACGGTCAGGGCGTTTTCGACCGTGACGAGGTCGGGGCCGAAGGCGATGACCTGGTCCATGATGGATAAGGCGTCACGCATTCCACCTTCAGCCGCAGTTGCAACCACGTCCAAGGCGGGTTCCTCGTAAGCCTGATCCTCTTGCTTCAAGATTTCTTCCAGGCGGTTTTTAATCGTTTGGTTTGAGAGACGCTTGAATTCAAAGCGCTGTGTACGAGACAAAATCGTTGCGGGCATCTTTTGAATCTCGGTCGTTGCAAGGATGAACTTCACCTGGGCTGGCGGTTCTTCCAAGGTCTTCAACAGGGCGTTGAAGGCACCGGTGGAGAGCATGTGCGCTTCATCGATGATGTAAATTTTGAAGGGCGCTTCAATGGGCGCGTAGTTGGCGGAATCCCGGATGGACCGGATTTCGTCAACCCCGTTGTTCGAGGCCGCATCGATTTCGATGATGTCGGGTTGGGCTGAGCCGGCTTGATCCGGTCCAATACCGTTTACTTCGCGGGCAAAGATTTTGGCAGCGGAGGTCTTACCCGTTCCACGTGGTCCAGCAAAGAGGTACGCGTGTCCCGTGGTCTTTTTGTCGATGGCGTTTTGCAAAGTCTTCGTGATGACTTCCTGTCCTACCATCTCTGAAAAAGTCTTTGGCCGGTAAACCCGGTACAATGCTTGATACGCCATCGTTTCTCCCTTACAAAAAAAGCCGCCCCAGGGCGGTTTTGCTATGTACACAAGCACAAGGTCAAGCAATCTTAGAGCTGCTACATCTCTGTCCTGACTCGGTTCGAAAGAAAACCCTTGCCTGCCCTTTTATTATATCGAAGTTTTGAACCCTAAGCAAACAAATGCAGGTAAATTTTCTCCTATAAAAACGAGCACCCAAACGGGTGCTCTCAAAACGTGAATCCAACGACTATACTCCGGACTCGTCCGCCGGCAAGTCCCCAGATTCAGCTGCCTTAGCCGCCTTCTTCTTTGCCTTCGCCTTCTGTCGAAGGCTCTTGAAGAAGTCCTTCAACAGCGATGCGGACTCGTCTTTCAAGACGCCGGGGAACACCTTAACCTGATGGTTTAACCGGTCGTCTTCAAAGACAGCGTACAGTGACGTTACCGCCCCAGCCTTCTTATCTTGGGCACCGAAATAAACCAAAGGAATCCGCGCGTTTAGGATGGCACCGGCACACATCAAGCAGGGCTCCAACGTCACAAAGAGTGCGGTTTCCTCCAAACGCCAGGTACCGAGCTTGGCATTCGCTTCTAAAATCGCATGCATCTCGGCGTGCGCATCCGTTTTTTGATCTTCCTCACGCCGGTTACCAGCAGACGCGATGACCTCGCCATCTTTGACGATGACGGCCCCGATCGGCACTTCGCCGCGGTCACCCGCTTTCTTAGCTTCTTCCAAAGCGAGTTCCATGAAGTGTTTGATATCTTTTCCAGGAACAATTGGAACAACAGCCATTAGTCTTGCTCCTTCTTAGGGTCCTTGGCCATCAAGATGAAGTAACCCTTCTTCTTTTCGATGATGGAAACGTCGTTAAAGACCGCTTCCAAGTTCTTTTGAGCAGATGGCGCGCCCTGCTTCTTTTGAAGAACGGCGATGATAGCGCCACCCTCGACCAAATGTTCCGTTGCGCCCTGCAACATGGCAGTGACGACCGGCTTTCCCGCACGAATCGGTGGATTAACCAGAATTAAGGCGTACTTATCCACAATGTTGTCGTAGATGGATGCCTGAAAAACGTTGGTGAGGCCTGAAACGCCGTTCCGGTCGCAGTTGACTTTGGCCAGGTCTAAGGCCCGATCGTTCACGTCGACCATGTCCACCTCGCGCTTCCAAGCCTTGGCGACGGCGTTACCGACGGGACCGTAGCCAGTACCTAGGTCAAGGACTTTCCCTGGGACAAATTCTTGTGTGTCGGCCGCATCCAACATCACGCGGGTTCCAAAATCGATGGTCTTCTTAGAGAAAACACCGGCATCCGTCTTGAAGTGGAGGTTGTTGCCGAGGAGTTCGAAGTCGAATTCCTGGTAGTCGTGGGCCGCTGATGGGTCAGCCGTAAAGTATTGTTGACCGGAAACTTTCTCTGTCATGGTCGATCCTTTCTTTCAATGAAACGTTTGATTTATGTACAAAAAAAGAGCACTGATGTGCTCTTTTAATATGAATTACTTCAAAGTAACTGAGGCACCAGTTTCTTCCAAAGCTTCCTTCATTGCGTTGGCATCAGCTTCGGCAACGCCTTCCTTGATAACTGAAGGTGCGTTGTCAACCAAGTCCTTAGCTTCCTTTAAACCAAGACCAGTTGCTTCACGAACTGCCTTGATAACCTTAACCTTTGCAGTACCTGCAGAAGTCAATTCAACGTCGAATTCTGACTTAGCTGCGCCACCTTCGGCACCAGCTGCACCAGCTGCGGCTACAGGAGCTGCTGCTGAAACGTCAAATTCTTCTTCAATAGCTGAAACCAAGTCAGCCAAGTCCAAAATCGTTGCATCCTTCAATGATGCGATAATCGCGTCTTTATCAAAAGCCATGATTAAATTCCTCCATTTTTAAATGTTTAGTAAGTAATAGTTGTACTTATTATTATTCGGCAGCTTCGGCAGTTTCGCCTTCAGCTTCCTTCTTTTCTTGCAATGCCTTAACAGCATATGCAAAGCTCCGGATAGGGAACTGGAACTCGGCCATCAATTGACCAAGCAAACCTTCACGTGAAGGCAAAGTAGCGTACTTGTTAAGGTCGTCAAGGGATACAACAGATCCATCAATAACACCACCCTTAACAACCAACTTTTCGTTGGCGTCAGCGTACTTCTTCAAAATGCGGGCTGGGGCAACAGCGTCGTCTTCTGAGAAGGCAACGGCCGTAGGACCAGCAAACAATTCGTTCAATTCTTCAAAGCCGGCTTCCTTGGTAGCGCGTACAAGAACCTTGTTCTTGATGACTTCCAAGACAACACCTTCTTGACGTAATTGGTGACGCAAATCAGTTGATTCCGCAACAGTCAAACCACGAGGGTTAACCACAACGGCTGAAGTTGAGTTCTTGAATTGATCAGCAACTTCTTGAACCTTTTGCGCCTTAAGTGCAATAGCTTGTTCACTCATGTGATATTCTCCTTCCTCAAGATTTTTTTGCAAAAGAAACCCGCCTGCCAAAAGACAGACGGGTAGTTAGTTGAATAACTTCCTCGGCAGGAGATTAAGGCGTAAACGCCACCTGAGTCTTAGGCAAAATTGATTTAATTTACTTGTTAAGTCTAACAGGTTAATTGACGGCTGTCAATTAAAGAGATGAGACATCCAAAGTAACAGCTGGTGACATCGTTGAGGCAACAGCTACGTTAGAAACATAAGTTCCCTTAACAGCAGCTGGACGAGCCTTCAAGATAACAGCAGCGATTGCCTTGATGTTTTCAGCCAACTTAGCGTCGTCGAATGATACGCGACCAACAGTAACAGCAACGTTTCCGTCACGGTCAGTACGGTACGTAACTTGACCACCCTTAGCATCTGAAACGGCCTTCTTAACGTCCATCGTAACCGTACCCGTCTTAGGGTTTGGCATCAATCCCTTAGGACCCAATGCACGTCCAACACGACCAACTTGGGCCATCATGTCAGGCGTTGCGATGGCAACGTCGAAGTCCAACCAACCGTCTTGGATCTTTTGAACCAAGTCAGCGGCACCAACGAAGTCAGCACCAGCGGCTTCAGCTTCCTTAGCCTTGTCTCCTTGAGCGAAGACAACAACCTTCTTCGTCTTACCAGAACCGTTTGGCAAAACCACGGCTCCACGAAGTTGTTGGTCAGCTTGACGCGTGTCGACGTTCAACTTGAAAGTCAATTCAACAGATGCGTCGAAGTTGGCGTATGAAACTTCCTTCAACAAGGAAACACCTTCAGTCAAGTTGTATGCCTTTTCGGCTTCAATCTTGGCTGCGGCTTCTAAATACTTTTTTCCGTGCTTAGTAGTCATTATTCTGCGTCCTCCTTGATTGCTGTTCCTTCAACAGTCAAGTCCACTCCGTTGACCGTAACACCCATTGAACGGGCAGTTCCTTCGATCATCTTCATGGCAGCTGTGACGTCGTTGGCGTTCAAATCGGCCATCTTGTTTTCCGCAATGGCACGGATTTGGTCAAGAGAAACGTCTCCAACCTTAGTACGGTTAGGTTCACCAGAACCCTTACCAACGATCTTACGCAATTGGTCGGCTGCTGGTGGCGTCTTCGTAACGAATTCGAATGAACGATCGTCGAAAACAGAAATTTCAACAGGGATAGTAGAACCAGCTTGGTCTGCAGTCCGTGCGTTAAATTCCTTAGTGAATTGGGCAATGTTAATACCCGCTTGACCCAAAGCAGGACCAACTGGTGGAGCTGGCGTTGCTTTGGCCGCTTCGATTTGAAGCTTTACAACATTGATAACTTTTTTAGCCACGATATTTTCCTCCTCGTGTTGTGGTATCGCGTAGCTTCAGTGCTACTTCCACGCATGTCTTTGACATGCCCTATTATCATAACAAAAAAAGCCCCTCTCGTAAAGGGACTCTTGTTTCAAAAGTCAGATTCGACCCTGATTCTAAAGCACTTCTTCTCGCGAAGGCTCAGTGCCAGTTCTCAGCGTAAATCATCATTTTGCTTTTTAAATTAGAGGTTCGTGTCAATGTCGTTAAAGCCAAGTTCCGTTGGCGTTTCACGTCCAAAGACTTCAACCGTTGCTTCAACTTCTTGCTTTTCTGGATCGATGGCGCGGATAACACCTTCCATACCGTTAAATGGTCCGGCAACAATCTTGATTGTTTGACCAACTTCAACGTCCAAGTCCACAACCTTTTCACCAGTCATGCCCATGCGCTTCATCAACAATTCCACTTCTTCAGGCAAGAGTGAGTTAGGCTTTGAACCGGCACCGTGGGAACCAAGGAAACCAGTAACACCTGGCGTGTTACGAACAACGTACCAAGCTTCGTCCGTCATGTTGCCATCTTGTGGCGTTGCCATTTCGACCAATACGTAACCAGGGAAGTCGTTTTCAATCGACGTCTTTACTTCACCGTCTTCAACGGTTGAAACTTCTTGTTCAGGAACCAAAACACGGAAGATTTGGTTGTTCATCCCCATCGTTTGTGTACGTGATTCCAAGTTTGTTTGAACCTTGTGTTCGTAACCTGAGTAAGTGTGCACAACAAACCATGCTTTTTCGATTGAATCTGACATATTGCCGCGGGATTAATCCCGCCCTCCTTTAGTTAAATTATTGGTAAATAAAAAAGAGTCGATTGACTCTTTTTTCGCTGTCTTAAGTATACTATAGGTCAGCTTAGTGTGCCAACATGAAATTAACACCCTGCTTCAAAATCCAGTCAAATGACCCAATCAACAAACCAAACATAACGGACATGGCAATCACCGCCACTGTTTCCTTCAATGTTTGATCCATTGAAAGCCAAGTAACCTTCTTCATTTCGGATGCGACATTTTTAAAATAAGTAATCATGTTAGAACCTCACTTTGTTTCCCGGTGGAAAGTATGCTTTCCGCAATGGGGACAAAACTTTTTTACGCCAAGACGATCTGTCCGTCCCTTTGAAAGGGTAACGGTGTAGTTTCTTGAACCACAAACGTCACAGGCTAATGATGCTTTTTGACTTGCCATATCTGACCTCACTATTGCCCATTATAGCAGGGAATTCCTGCCATCACAAGCTATCCCTCCTTCAGGGCTTTCAATACATTTTTCTTAAATCGATATAAGACTTGCGCCGTCGATCGCCTCTTCCCAAAGGATTCGTCTTTCCTACCGTCACGACCTAAGAGAAAGGTAACGATGTTACGGTAGTGCTTACCTTTCCCCTTTGTGACAGTCAACAACGCTTCTTTTAGTTCGTAAATTTTTTCAGGATTATAGGTATCCGTCTGAAAATGGGCGTCACGGTCAACGCCGGCATCAAAATCGACCATCTCCGCGTAGAAACGCCCTTTTTGGCTTACTAGCCCCCGCTTAATGTCCCGGGCCTTATTGAACAACGCCTGAGTGTAATAAGTCGTGAACTTCGCCCGGGTATCGGAAACGGAATAACAACGAACGCAATCCGCCAGCGTCAACAGCGCTTCCGACTTCCAGTCGTCAGCCCGGAATTGACCGGCCAGTTGTTCATCGTAGACCTTAAAAACCAATCCTTTGGTCTTTCCATGTAGCACGGTGTAGGCACAGTCGTGTCCCTTTTGCCCTGCAAGAACTGCTGCTAATAACTTCTCTCTCACCAAACACCCTCCCAATATCAGAGGGTGCAGAGACCCTCTTTTACTTCGGGTGTCTCTTGCTAAAGCCTTGGTAGATCAAAAGTGACGCAGCAACGGAGGCGTTCAAAGATTGAACGTGCCCAATCATCGGAATCGTCAACATGGCGTCCACCTGCTTTTTCAAAAGTGGTGAAATGCCCTTTCCTTCGTTTCCGATAACTAAGGCCGTGGCCCCGGATGCATCCCAGGTGCGGTAGTCTTGGCCGTCCATGTCAGTTCCAAAGACCCAGAGTCCGCGGTCCTTCAATGCCTTCACGGTCTGAACCAAGTTTGTCACACGACAAACTGGCACGTGTTCAATGGCCCCGGTTGAGGCCTTCGCCACCGTTCCCGTCAACTGTACGGAACGGCGCTTTGGAATGATAATTCCGTGCACCCCGGCCGCATCAGCCGTTCGCATGATGGAACCCAAGTTGTGTGGGTCTTCAATTTCGTCCAAGATGAGGAAGAAGGGCTCTTCGCCCGCTTCCTTCGCCTTATCAAAAAGGTCGTCCAAATCGGCATAGTCGTATGCCGCAACGGACAAAACCAATCCCTGATGGTTTCCACGGTCGGCGAGTTCATCCAGCTTTCCCTTTGGTCCCTGTGTCACCACAAGCCCGCGGTCTTTTGCCAACTTCGTTGCTTCTTGTGCAACGCGCGGGTTCAATCCTGTCTGCAACCAAAGCTTGTTCAAACTCTGGTCACCCTTTAAGGCTTCGATAACGGCGTGGTGACCGTAAATAAAGGCTTGCTCACTTTGTTTTGGCATCGTCTGTTCTCCCTTGTTCAACCTGGTCGTAAATCCAATCCATCATTTCGTCTAACCGTTCCATTTGGCCGGAGAGGTACAAGTACCCTACCATCGCCTCCACACCAGTGGAAATTCGATAAGCCACCACGTTGGTGTTTTTCGCCTTGGTATAAGACTTCGCGTTGCGACCGCGTTTGAAGTAGTGCATTTCTTCTTCCGTTAAGTAGTCGTCTTCACGCATGATATCAAACAAAGCGGCGTGCGCTTTGGCGGATACATAGTGACGGGACTTCTTTTGGAGATCGTTCACCTTCGTCAAACCAGTTTGAACCAAGTGGGTGCGAACTTTGATTTCATAGATGGCGTCGCCAATGTAAGCAAGAGACAACCCATTCATTTGTTCGTAGTCGAGTTTTTCCATGTGTGTTTTCCAATGGAACGTGTCTTCTCGTACACGTTCAGTCTATATTCCATATCGTGGTAAAGCATGCGCATTGGTCAGATAGGGTCGCTTTTTGTCCTAACTGACCGCTAATAAACAAAAGTTTTTATTTTGCTCTATTGTTTCGCCCCTGCTTTATTGAAAAAAGAACCCGGCCTCTGGATTAAGAAGACAGTGCCGGGACTTTATTTTATTTACTTTGCTTTCTTTGCAGCCTTCATGGCTTGGAACCAGCGCCAGGTCCACATCACAACAAAGCCTAAGACAATCGTTGCCATTAAGTGGACGGCAATTGCACTTTGGTTTTGTGGTGGCCAGACAAGCAGGCTCAAAATCAAGAGGACAAAGGATGTCATCAACGCTTGCAACCACTGATTCCAAGTCGTGACTTGGTAGTCGTTGTGCGGGATGGCTTGTGGAAAGAGGCGGTACTGAATTTGTTCTCCTGCCGGTGAAAAAGCAGCAGTGTAGTAGATGGCCAAGGCGTAAATAAACCAGTTGGCATCGTATTGAGAATTACCAGCTTTTACACGCCAAATCAACAGTCCAAGCACGATGAGGGCTGGCACGATGGCGATGGCGTAAAGTTGTTTTTTGGACAACTTCTTCACCCATTCCATCCAGTTAATCTTCACTTCTTGCATAGAAGCCTCCTTGAAATACTACTTATAGTTTACTCCATTTTGGGTCTTCTCACAATAAAAAAGCCAGGCGCGACTGCTTACTTAAAAGCGTGGGTCGCACCTGACTTTTTCAGTTAAATCTTAGTCTTCGTGGTCCATCTTTTGGGCAACGTCGTCTAAGGTTGGCATTTCGTCTGTTGATTCTTCTGGCTTTGCAACCACTTCACCAACAACTTCTGGCTTAATCTTGCGGTATTCCGTCATACCCGTTCCGGCTGGGATAATCTTACCAATGATAACATTTTCCTTAAGTCCGACAAGTGGGTCGTTCTTTCCGCGGATAGCGGCATCCGTCAAGACACGAGTCGTTTCCTGGAAGGAAGCGGCTGACAAGAAGGAGTTCGTTTCCAAAGCGGCCTTCGTAATTCCAAGCAAGACAGGACGAGCCGTCGCTGGAACCTTACCAGCAAACAAAGCTGGTTCGTTAGCACGTTGGAAGTCAGCGATATCAAGAAGCGTTCCTGGAAGAAGGTCAGTCTGACCTGGATCCATGACGCGCACCTTACGAAGCATCTGACGAATCATAACTTCGATGTGCTTGTCGGAAACTTCGATACCCTGCAAACGGTAAACCTTTTGGATTTCTGACAACATGTAAGATTCAGTCGTCAACGTATCCGTAACGGCAAGCAATTCCTTAGGATCGATTGGTCCTTCGTTGATTGCTTCACCACGCTTGATGAAGTCACCTTCACCGAAGCGCATGCGGGCAGTCAAAGGCAACGTGTACGTACGAGTATCCGTTTCACCTTCAATCGTTACGTCCTTCGTGCGTTCGGCTGGGTTTTCTTCGATAGCAGTAATCTTACCCGTCACTTCTGACAGTTCGGCACGTCCCTTAGGGATACGTGCTTCAACGATTTCTTGCACACGAGGCAAACCTTGCGTGATATCGTTTCCACCGGCAACTCCACCCGTGTGGAAGTTACGCATGGTCAACTGAGTACCAGGTTCACCGATTGACTGAGCGGCAACAGTACCAACTGCTTCACCAACTTCAACTTCTTCACCAGTAGCCAAGTTACGACCGTAGTCGAGAACAGACACACCGTGTTCAGTAGTAGAAGTGAAGACAGAACGAATCGTTACTTCTTCGATACCAGCAGCAACAATCTTCTTAGCTGCTACTTCGTCAATCATTTCGTTACGAGGAACAATCTTTTCACCAGTTTCTGGGTCAAAGACTGACTTCATCGCGTAACGACCGAGGATACGGTCGTACAATGGTTCAACGATTGAGTTACCGTCCGTAATCGCACGAACAGCAACACCACGATCAGAACCGTTGTCGTATTCACGAACAATAACGTCCTGAGCCACGTCGACCAAACGACGAGTCAAGTAACCAGAGTTGGCCGTCTTCAAGGCCGTATCGGACATTCCCTTACGGGCACCGTGGGTAGAAATAAACATTTCCATCACAGTCAATCCATCACGGAAGTTAGACGTAACTGGCAATTCGATGATCTTACCACCAGGTCCGGCCATCAATCCACGCATTCCGGCAAGCTGAACGAAGTTCGAGATGTTACCACGGGCTCCAGAATCCTGCATCATGTAGATTGGGTTCTTCAAATCAAAAGTCGTAACCAATTCGTCTTGGATGACATCCTTAGCCTTTGACCAGATTTCGATAACACGTTGGTAACGTTCCGCATCCGTGATCAAACCACGACGGAATTGCTTCGTAACCGTTGCAACTTCCTTGTGGGCGTTTTCAAGGATTTCTGGCTTGTCTTCAAGTTCCGTAACGTCGGTCATGGCAACAGTCAAACCAGACTTGGTTGAGATGTCGTAACCGATGTCCTTCATACGGTCCAAGAGAAGTGACGTTTCCGTCACCTTGTACTGCTTGTAAACAGCAGCGATGATATCTGACAAGAAGCCCTTCTTAAATGACTTGATCACGTCTTGATCAGCCAAGAAGTCCTTGATGTCTTGACCAGGTTCCATGAAGAAACGGTCGTCGATACCATTGAAGTTTTCTTCTGATGGTTCGTTGATGTATGGGAAGTCGACTGGCAAGATTTCGTTGAAGAAAAGCTTTCCAACTGACGTAACCATAATCTTTGAACGTTGGTCATCAGTAAATGGCTTTGCAGCCGGGAATGAAGAAGTTTGAATTCCAACACGCGTGTGGAAGTGAACCAACTTGTTTTCGTAAGCCAAACGGGCTTCGTCAACAGAGGAGAAGATCATACCTTCACCTTCGCGGCCTGCTTCTTCAGTGGTCAAGTAGTAGTTACCAATAACCATATCCTGAGAAGGAGCAACGATTGGCTTACCATCCTTAGGTGCCAAGATGTGCCCGGCGGCCAACATCAACAAACGTGCTTCAGCTTGCGCTTCATCAGACAAAGGCACGTGAATGGCCATCTGATCACCATCGAAGTCGGCGTTGTACGCTTCACAAATCAATGGGTGCAAACGCATGGCCTTACCAGAAACCAAGACTGGTTCGAAGGCCTGAATTCCAAGACGGTGCAAGGTAGGTGCTCGGTTCAAAAGAACTGGGTGTTCCTTGATTACGTCTTCCAATACGTCCATGACGTCTTCGTCGGCCTTGTCGATCTTACGCTTAGCTGACTTAACGTTGCCAGCCAAACCACGGGCCGTCAATTCCTTCATGATGAATGGACGGAACAATTCGATTGCCATTGGACGTGGCAATCCCATTTGGTTCATCTTCAAGAATGGACCAACATCGATAACGGAACGACCAGAGTAGTCGACACGCTTACCAAGCAAGTTTTGACGGAAACGTCCTTGCTTACCCTTCAACATGTGTGAAAGGGACTTCAATGGACGGTTACCAGGACCGGCAACAGGACGTCCACGACGACCGTTATCCATCAAAGCATCGACGGCTTCTTGAAGCATACGCTTTTCGTTTTGAACGATGATACCAGGGGCGTGCAAGTCGAACAAACGCTTCAAACGGTTGTTACGGTTAATTACACGACGGTACAAGTCGTTCAAATCGGAAGTGGCAAAACGGCCACCTTCCAATTGAACCATCGGACGCAAGTCAGGTGGGATAACAGGAATAACATCCATGACCATCCATTCTGGCTTGTTGTCTGATTGCAAGAAGGCCTCAATGATGTCCAAACGGCGAACCGCACGAACACGCTTTTGACCAGTTGCTTCTTGCAATTCTGCCTTCAAGGCAGCGGCTTCACCAGCAAGGTCAACGCTCGCAAGCAAGTCCTTGATTGCTTCCGCTCCCATGCCGGCCTTAAAGTTCGCACCGTATTCCTTCTTCAAATCGCGGTATTCGCGTTCTGTCAAAAGGCGCTTCTTTTCAACGGGTGCATCACCTGGATCAGTTACAACGTATGAAGCGAAGTAAATGATTTCTTCAAGTGAACGTGGTGACATGTCCAAGACCAATCCCATACGTGAAGGGATTCCCTTGAAGTACCAGATGTGGGTAGTTGGCGCAGCCAACTCAATGTGACCCATTCGTTCGCGACGAACCTTTGCTGAAGTTACTTCAACTCCACAGCGGTCACAGACGATTCCCTTGTAACGGATTCGCTTGTACTTTCCACAGGCACATTCGTAATCCTTGGTAGGACCAAAGATACGTTCATCAAACAAACCGTCTTTTTCCGGCTTGAGCGTTCGATAGTTAATCGTTTCAGGCTTCTTAACCTCACCATGAGACCAGTCATGGATTTGATCAGGAGAAGCAAGACCGATTTGCATAGATTCGAACTTGTTAACATCGATTGCCATCTATTCGGTCACCTTTCTTTAATTATTGTTCTTCATCGCTAAAGGTGCTTTGTTCTTGTGGGGCTTGTGGGCCATCAACCTTATCAAAGGCAACCTTAACTTCTTCATCCTCACGGTTCAACAAGTCAGGGTTAGTCCGAGCCAACTTTTCCAAAGCGTCAACAGGCAAGACGGAATCGTCTTCGTCCATTTGCTTCAATTGAACGGCTTCACCTTCTTGGTTCAAGACACGCATGTCCAAACCGAGGGCTTGCAATTCCTTAACAAGAACACGGAATGATTCAGGAACACCCGGCTTAGGAATAGCATCACCCTTGATGATTGATTCGTAAACCTTAACACGACCAGCAACGTCATCAGACTTGTAAGTCAAGATTTCTTGCAACGTGTAAGCGGCACCGTAAGCTTCCAAAGCCCAAACTTCCATTTCTCCGAAACGCTGTCCACCGAACTGAGCTTTTCCACCCAATGGTTGTTGCGTAACAAGTGAGTAAGGACCGATTGAACGGGCGTGAATCTTGTCGTCGACCATGTGGGCCAACTTCATGTAGTGCATAACACCAACGGCAACACGCTTGTCAAAGGCTTCTCCAGTACGTCCGTCGTAAACAACAGACTTACCGTCGGCTGGCAAACCAGCTTCAGCCAATGCTTCTTCGATTTCGTCATCGGAAGCACCGTCAAAGACAGGGGAAGCAACGTGGATACCCAACTTCTTAGCTGCGTAACCCAAGTGCAATTCCAAAACCTGTCCGATGTTCATACGAGATGGCACACCCATGGGTGACAAGAGAATGTCAATTGGCGTTCCATCTGGCATGTATGGCATGTCTTCTTCGGGAACAACGACTGAAACAGTACCCTTGTTTCCGTGACGACCGGCCATCTTGTCACCAACTTGGATCTTACGCTTTTGAGCGATGTAAACACGAACCATTTGGTTAACACCAGGTGACAATTCGTCACCGTTTTCTGGCGTGTAGATGCGTACAGACTGTACGACTCCACCACCACCGTGTGGCACCTTCAATGAAGTATCGCGAACTTCGCGAGCCTTTTCACCGAAGATGGCGTGCAAAAGTCGTTCTTCGGCTGAAAGGTCCGTAACACCCTTAGGCGTTACCTTACCAACCAAGATGTCGCCATCCTTAACTTCGGCACCAACACGGATAATTCCGTTTTCATCCAAATCACGGAGTTGTTCTTCTCCAGTGTTAGGGATTTCGCGGGTAATTTCTTCAGGGCCAAGCTTTGTATCACGGGCCTCTGAATCGTATTCTTCGATGTGAATTGACGTGTAGACGTCTTCACGTACCAAACGTTCGTTCAAGATGATGGCATCTTCGAAGTTGTATCCTTGCCAAGTCATGAAGGCAATTAATGGGTTTTGTCCCAAGGCCAATTCACCGAGTTCCATTGAAGGTCCGTCGGCCAATACTTGGTCTTCTTCGATTTGCTCACCAACCTTAACGATTGGCTTTTGGTTGTAGTTCTTACCACCGTTTGAACGACGGAACTTCATCAATTCGTAGGTATCCAACTGTCCATCTTCACGACGGATACGGATTTCCTTCGCATCAACGTATTCCACTTCACCGGCAGCCGTTGAAATCAAAGCGGCACCAGAATCGTGGGCTGCCTTGTATTCAACACCAGTACCAACGATAGGCGCGTGTGGATCCAACAAAGGAACCGCCTGACGCTGCATGTTGGCACCCATCAAAGCACGGTTGGAGTCATCGTTTTCCAAGAAAGGAATAACAGAAGTTCCAACAGAAACAACTTGCTTTGGCGAAACGTCGACGTAGTCAATCTTTTCAACTGGCGTTTCGATGTTTTCTTCACCGTAACGAGCCATGGCTGAAGCGTGAACGAATGAACCGTCATCCTTCAATTCCGTGTTGGCCTGCGCAACAATGTAGTTATCTTCTTCGTCGGCCGTCAAGTAATCGATCTTTTCGGTAACCTTGTGCGTACCCCAGTCAACACGACGGTATGGTGTTTCGATGAAACCATACTTGTTGATGCGACCGTAAGTGGCCAAGGAGTTGATCAAACCGATGTTAGGACCTTCGGGCGTTTCGATTGGGTCAATACGGCCGTAGTGGGTGTAGTGAACGTCTCGAACTTCAACACCGGCACGGTCACGTGTCAATCCACCAGGTCCAAGGGCTGACAAACGACGCTTGTGGTTCATTTCCCCAAGTGGGTTTGTCTGATCCATGAACTGTGAAAGCTGTGATGAACCGAAGAATTCCTTAAGTGATGCAACAACCGGACGGATGTTGATCAATTGTTGTGGCGTAACCGTTGCAGCGTCTTGGATGGACATGCGTTCGCGAACAACACGTTCCATACGAGTCAAACCAATACGGAATTGGTTTTGCAACAATTCACCAACAGAACGGATACGACGGTTACCCAAGTGGTCGATGTCATCGACTGAACCAACACCTTCTTGCAAGTTCATGAAGTAGTTCATTCCTGCAATGATGTCGGCTGGGCGAACGTTGTGTTCTGCTTCAGGCAAGTGACCGTTACCGATTACAAGCAACGTCTTGTCTGGGTTTTCAGGTGATTCAATCTTAATCTTTTGCAAGATAACTGGATCTTGCAAGACGGCGTCACCAGATGGTGTGTAAGTAACCGTCTTAAAGTCAGGGTTGTCCAAGAATGGCGCCAACTTAGCCATCACAGCCTTGTCTACAACCGTTCCCTTTTCGGCGATGATTTCACCAGAATCTGGGTCAGCCAACGTTTCGGCCAACGTCTGGTTCAACAAACGCGTCTTCAAAGACAACTTCTTGTTGATCTTGTAGCGACCAACAGGAGCCAAGTCGTAACGCTTTGGATCGAAGAAACGAGCAACCAAAAGCGCACGTGATGAGTCAGCCGTCTTAGGTTCACCCGGACGCAAGCGTTCGTAGATGTCCTTCAATGATTCTTCAACACGGGAGTCGGACATGTTCTTGTGAACGTCCTTTTCCAAAGTCATGTTCAAGGCATCGTATTGGTCTGAGAAGATGTCGATGATGTCTGAGTCAGAACCGAACCCGAGGGCACGAACCAATTCAGTCATCAACAACTTACGCGTACGGTCGATACGAACGTTTGCGATGCCCTTGGCATCCGTTTCGTATTCCAACCAAGCACCACGGTTAGGAATAACCGTAGCACCGAAGTGTGGACGACCATTCTTGTCAGCTTCTTGGTTGTAGTAAATACCAGGAGAACGCACAAGTTGTGAAACGATAACACGTTCCGCACCGTTAACAATGAACGTACCTTCTTTGGTCATCAATGGGAATTCACCGAAGAAGACGTCTTGTGACTTAATTTCTCCAGTTTCCTTGTTGGTCAAACGCAAAGTTACGTGCAAAGGTGCTGAGTAGTTTGCATCGTGTTCACGAGCTTCATCGATTGTGTACTTTGGTTCCATCAACTGGTAGTCGACGTATTCCAAAGACAAGTTACCGTTGAAGTCTTCAATTGGCATGATGTCGTTAAACATCTCCTTGATTCCTTCATCCAGGAACCACTGGTAAGAAGCCGTTTGTACCTCAATCAAGTTCGGAATGTCTAGCACTTCTTTGATGCTAGCATACGAACGGCGGGTACGGTGTTTACCATATTTTACTAAATGTCCTGCCACACTTATCACCTCATCTAAAATTCCACTGTTTCAATGAAAATAAACATTACAATTTCATGAAAAATTACCAAAAAAGCCCCATTTTTTGTCCGTTAAGGCACAAAAAAAGCAAGTCTCGCGACTTAAAAAACCGCGGACCTTGCCTGCTATGAGGGCTTTGATGGACAATAGATCACCAAACGCCATATTTATTTACAGTGTTACTGTTTAAAATTATACGGGAATTTAACAAAATTGCAAGGGATAACCTTGACAAAGTTCCGCTGAGAGGGTAAGAGGTACAGACCATTTCAAAAAGTATTGTTTTTGTAAATAAAAAAGTCCCAGCCGACCCGGCTGGGACTCCTCAATTCGAGGCTAGTCTTTCTTTGACTTCTTGTTGAAGACCAGTGACGATACCGTCATCAAACCAAAGAAGATAACTGTTTCAATCAAGTCTTTGACGAGTTCCCCCTGCCCAAAGGCAAAGTGGATAACCAAGAAGAACACAACGGACCCCACCAAGTTTGGTAGAAGTTGCGCTTTCATTCGTTCTTTCATGATGATTCTCCCCTCTCCTGTATGTCCAGTATTTTACGGGATTTGTTGGCCATTTTCTATAGTGTATAATAAGAAATAATACAACCAGCACATCGCTGGCTTTTTTCTTTTATCAAGTCGTGATTATTTAATAGTAGAAAGTAGCAAAATGACCGATCGCATTTTCATCGTTGAGGACAATCAAGAAATCGTGGACCTGTTGAAAAAGGGCCTGACGGGCTGGGGATTTGAGGTTTCTTCCTGCCAAGACTTCCATGAAGTCGTCGAGGAGGTCACTGACTTTGCCCCGAGCCTTGTTTTAATGGATGTCAACCTGCCCTTCTTCAACGGCTTCTACTGGACGCAAGAGATTCGCAAGCAAAGCTTAATGCCCATCATCTTCTTGTCCTCCCGTGACGCGGACACCGACCAGATTATGGCCATGAACCTCGGCGCCGATGATTACATCACCAAGCCCTTCAATCTCGATTTGCTAATCGTTAAGATTAAAGCACTGCTCCGCCGAACGGCCGACAGCAGCCAGGCATCCCCCACCTCCAAGCTCAGCTACAAGGATTTCGCGCTAAACATCCTTGAAAACCAATTGGAAAAGGATGGGGTCATCGTTTCCCTCAGTAAGAACGAAACGAAGCTGCTTTACCCACTCTTTGAAAACGCCGGCGAAGTAGTGTCCCGCGAATCCATTATGGAAGACCTCTGGGACGACGAACTCTTCGTCGACCGCAACACGCTTTCCGTCATGGTTAACCGGATTCGAAAAAAGACCGAGGAAATCGAATTCGGCCCACACCTACAGACGGTGAAGGGAAAGGGGTTGAAGTTAGATGATTAAAGCCATTCCCCTCTTCCTAAAGGAACAATGGGCGTTCTTTTCCTTCTACTTTCTCAGTCTGATTTTAGTGCTCTGGGTCTTTTTGATGCGCGGGTTGAACGTCGCCGTGTTCCTGGATGCCTTCTGGTTCATGACCTACCTGCTCGTCATGGTGCTCGCCATAAAATTCTATGCCTGGTATAAGAAGCAACGAGCGCTCATCCACCTAAAAAAAGAAACGGAAGTGGAAGAGTTGCCTGAAATCACTTCCTTATCCACAACGGAAAGGACGCTGATGGAATTGCTCGAATCCGCCATCAAGCAAAAGGATGAAGAGCGCGAAAGCGCCCGTTTGCAAAACACGGACTTGAAGGACTACTACGCCCTTTGGGCCCACCAAATCAAAGTGCCCTTGTCCGTGTTAGATTTGATGAATCAAACCGGGACCATCGACCAGAAACAGACCAAAGAGCAGCTCTTCTTAGTGAACCAATACATGGAGATGCTCTTATCTTTCATCCGCTTGCAGGACTTTAACAACGACATGAATCTGAAGGAGATTTCAGCGCGTTCGCTTGTAATGAAAACACTGAAAAACTACAAGGTCTGGTTTATCCAAAAGGGGCTCACGCTCAAAGTGGCCGAATCCGACTTTACCTTCATCTCCGACAGCAAGTGGTTGACCTTCGTCTTAGAACAGGTCATCTACAACGCCATTAAGTACACGAAATCCGGTGGTTTAGTTATTACTTGCACACCGGACCAAAAGATTGTCATTGAAGATAGCGGAATCGGTATCGACGCTTCTGATCTACCACAGATTTTCCAAAAGGGCTACACCGGCTACAATGGTCGTGTGCAGGACAACGCTTCGGGGCTCGGCCTCTACTTGGTAAAGTCCGTGATTGATAAGCTGGGCCACAACGTACACATCGAATCCACCGTTGGGGTGGGAACGAAAGTGACGATTGATTGCCATCAAGACGCCTTGCAGTCGTAAATTGTTTATATTCAAACAACAAAAGTGATTCCTTTTCCAACAGGAATCGCTTTTTTCTTATACAATAGGTAACAGGAAACGCAAAAGAGAGGTTAGAAAGCATGAACTTGCTAACGGTGAAGCATTTAAAGAAAGAATATAAGTCCAAGCGCTCAAGCCAGAAGGTCGAAGCCTTGAAGGACATCGATTTCCAGGTCGAAGAAGGTGAATTCACCACCATCATGGGGGAATCAGGCTCTGGTAAGTCGACCTTACTCAACTGCATTGCAACGTTAGATAAACCAACTGCCGGTCAAATTTTTCTCCGGGATAAGAACTTGGGTGCGATGAAGGACAAGAATCTGGCCGCCTTCCGACGGGATTACCTCGGCTTCGTGTTCCAGAATTTCAATCTCTTAGACACGCTCTCCGTAAGAGACAACATCTACCTTCCCTTGGTTTTGGCAAAAAACACAGCCGGAAAAAAGGAGAAGTTAGACACCTTGGCCTACCAACTCGGGCTTACAGACTTGCTAAACAAGTATCCCTACGAACTTTCTGGTGGGCAGCAACAACGAGTTGCTATCGGCCGTGCCTTGATCACGCAACCCGACATCTTGCTCTGTGACGAACCAACTGGATCCTTGGATTCAAAAAATGCAGCGGACATTTTGAACCTCTTTTCCCGCTGTCATGAAAATGGCCAAACCATTCTGATGGTCACGCACTCCTCATTATCTGCTTCCCACGCTAACCGAGTCCTTTTCGTTAAGGACGGAATCATTTTCCACCAGCTTTACCGAGGTGATAAAAGTGAGCAGGAAATGTTGATTGCCATCAACGACGCGATGACGAATCTCCTCGGAGGGCAAGCATAAAATGTTTCATTTAAAGCTCGCATTCGATTCTCTCAACAAAAACAAGGAAACCTACTTTCCTTTTCTGTTAGCTGCGGTTATTTCGGTAGCCTTCAACTTCCTCATCCAACTACTCATCTTTTCCAAGGGCGTTCATGACCTTGAAATGGCCGGTTTAGTCGTGGTCATGCTCATATTAGGACAGGTCGTTATTGGCATCCTATCGATCATTATCTTGGTTTACACCTATTCCTTTTTGAAAAAGGGTAAGCAACGGGAATTTGGCTTGTACAGCATACTGGGGCTTAAAAAGTCCGACTTGGCTCAGATTTCTTTTCTTCAGCAAATGTTTTCTTTTGTGCTGTGTATTCTTTTTGGCCTTGTTTCAGGTTACGTCTTCGCCCGCGTCTTGATTCTCCTATTAATCAAGATGCTGCACGGAACGTCCTTCCAGCTAAGCTTTAACTGGTACAGCATCCTCTTTACTGTCTTGTTCTTTTTCATCGCTTTTTTGATTCTAACCATTATCGATGTTTTCTCCGTTTATAAGACGACAACTTTGGATTTGTTAACGTCCGAAAAAAAGGCGGCAACCGCACCTAAAAACCGTTGGATCCTTTTCACCCTTGGATTACTGGCTCTTGTTGTCGGCTATTGGTTATCCCTCACCGTTCCCGGCCCAGTTGAAGCCATCACGCGCTTCTTCATCGCGGCGTTGTTAATCATCTTTGCCACTTATTTCCTATTCGTGGCCGGGACGACCTTACTTTTGAAAACCTTACAAAAGCACGGCGCTTATTATTACCAGACGCAGCACTTTGTGACGGTCTCGAACCTCCTCTTTCGAATGAAGCAAAACGCGGTCGGTCTGGCTTCGATTGCCTTACTCTCAACAATGACCTTAGTGGTGACCGTGACAACGGCTTCCATGTTCTTTGGGAAGTCCGACGCTGTGAATCAAATGTTTCCAAGAGACACGGTCCTCACCGTATCGGATGGTCTTTTGTCACAGCAGAAAATTGAGCAAGTCGCCAATAAAAACTCCTTAAAATCCTCTTCTTGGTATACTAGCCGGGCAAGCAATACCACTCTGGCCAATTTGACTAAAACAAATCAATTGCTGCCATGGTCTGATGATGCGAATCATCAGAGTAATCGTCGCGCCAACAGCGATGCATCTGGCGACCGACACGTGCAATTCATGACATTGGCCGACTACCAAAAGTTAACCAAGGACAAGACGCCTTTAAAGGAAAACGAGGTCATCTTGTATTGCTTGACCAACGATCCGAACAACCGAACGGTCATCCAAATCCCTGAAAAAGAAGTGACGGTTGATAACCATCAGTATCGAGTAAAAAAGAACCTGAAGCAGGTTCAAGGCCTTCCAACCCTCTCGCCTGATTTGGTCCCTTCCCTGCTGCTGGTGATGCCTACCGAGGAACAAACAATAAAGGCAGCTCAGTCGATTCTTTCATCTAGTGATGAGAAGAAGCAACCGTTGATGTCCACGACTTACTACTTCAATACGGAAGGGTCATTTGATCACATTGATGCCTTCCTTAGCGATATGGAGAAGGAAGTCGGAACGACGAGGCACGATTTCGGAAATAAATCTGTGATTCAAAAAGTAATGAACGCTTTCTATGGCGCCTTCTTCTTTATCGGCATCCTGTTCTCCCTTTCCTTCTTCTTTGTGACTGGCCTCATGGTGTACTACAAGCAAATGGCTGAAGGACGGGCCGATAAAAAGCAGTTTATGATTTTGCAAAAAGTCGGCATGTCCAAGGAGACAATCAGAAAAGCCATCCACTCACAGATTTTGTGGCTGTTCGGACTGCCGGTTCTCGTGTCGGTCATCCACTTGGCCTTCGCCATGGTCATAATTCAAAAGTTGCTTCTGGCCTTCGCCATCCCGATGACATCGTCTGTTTACGTGATTATGATTTCAACGATTTTGATGATGCTGTTTGTTTACTTCTTGATTTACGTCTTGACGTCCAAAACGTATTATAAGCAGGTATCGTCGATGAACCCATAGAAAATGGGAAAACAAAAAATCTCCGCTACGTCTGTAGCGGAGGTTTTTTTAATGGTCCGTTATTCTTGGCTTTCGCCTCGCCCGTCGAGATCAACATCTTCGAGTGGAATAACTTTCGTCTTATGAATGAACTTGTAGCCCAAGTACGGAATCAAAAAGATTGGCACGGATAAGTAAGTAACCGCGATTTTTGCCCAGTCAAAATGGATAAAGGCATCCGGATCTTGGAAAAGCACAACAATGGTACAAAGGGCCAAGGCCAAGATTGGGCCAACTGGGAAGAACTTTGCTTTGTAGACCAGGTTATCCACAGAGTTCCCCTGGGCCACGTAAGCGCGGCGGAAGCGCAAGTGAGCTACCGCAATACCCATCCAGGCCAAGAAACCGGTCAAACCGGAGGCTGAAACCAACCAGCCGTAGACCACGTTTCCACCCTTCATTTCTGAAGTGAAGGCAACCAATCCAACAGACATCGTGAGCAACAATGATGCCCAAGGAACACCGTTCTTAGTCAAACGACCAAAGATTTTTGGTGCTTGTCCCTTTCGAGCCAGTGAGTAAAGTGTACGTGTGGAAGCGTAGGTTCCTGAGTTGGCGGCTGACAAAACAGAAGTCAAGATAACCGCGTTCATCAAGGAAGCCGCAAAGGCGATTCCCGCATTCTTGAACACAATCGTGAACGGTGACATCAAAACGTTTCCTGAGTCAGCTGCAGACATCAAACGTGGGTCTTGGTAGTAAACCAAGGCTGAAATCACGAAGATGGCACCGATGTAGAAAAGCAAGATACGCCAAAAGACCGAGTGAATAGCCTTTGGCACCGATTGGCTTGGATCCTTGGCTTCACCAGCCGTAATTCCAATCAATTCCGTTCCCTGGAATGAGAATCCGGCAACAACGAAGACGGATAAGAACCCGCCCATTCCACCAACCAAGCCGTGGTTTCCAACGTTCAAGTTGTGAAGCACGTCCACGTTGGAATGAATGATTCCGAAGATGGCCAATACTCCGACGAAGAGGAAGAAACAGATGGTTACAACCTTGATGAAGGACAACCAGAACTCCGTTTCACCGAACGTCTTCACAGAGAAGAGGTTCAACAAGAAGATTAACGACAACGCCGTTGCTGAGAAAATCCAAGATGGAACCGATGGCAACCAGAACTGCGCAACCAAACCAACGGTTACGGTGTCGACAGCCAAGGTGATGGCCCAGTTAAACCAGTAGTTCCAACCAAGCGCGAATCCAAAGGCTGGATCCACGAAACGGTTCCCGTATTCAGAAAATGAGCCAGACGTTGGCGCAAAGGTCGACATCTCACCAAGGGAGGTCATCAAGAAGAAGACCATGATTCCAATGACGAGGTAGGCCAAGATGGCCCCTAAAGGTCCGGCCTGGGACACGGAAGCCCCAGAAGTTAAGAAAAGCCCAGTTCCAATGGAACCACCCATGGCAATCATCGAGACGTGCCGGGTTTTGAGCTGATGTTGAATTTCGTTTGGTTCTGCCATAGCAAAACCTCCTTTTTTGTTTTTTACAAACAAAAAGCCTCCTCTTGTTCAAAACAAAAGGAGGTGTTATCACATTTCTTAATCATGATAGCAAAGCGCACCGTTTAAAAAACGACAGTCCAACGGGTATTTCCCGAAGTCCCAAGCAGCGTATCCCCCGATACGCGACTTTCGGCAACCGCACCTTTAACACTGGGTCTTCGTCTTGGGGAGACTCTCCAGTGCGACTGATTTTGGTCGCAACCTCTTTGTTTGTTGGTTTTAGAATAGCATAACTAAATTTTACCGTCAACTCCGAAGAATTGTTGCCAGTGTTTTGCCAAGCGAATGTACAAAGAAGCTGACAGACGGAAGATCGGGTAGCCAAGCAAAACGGCCCCAATAATGGTTGTTGTCGGCATGTCGTATTCGACAACGGAAGCCGCCGCACAAAGCAAGAAGATAAAGGCGAAGAACCAGCCAATCAATCGCTTAACCCAGCGGGCAACGTGGAAACGGACAACTAAAATCTGCTGAACTTGGAACAGCAAGAAGACCCATGAAACCATGGCTACGGATGGCATCATTTGAAGCATGACCGGTCCGTCATCCCAGTAGAAGAACGTCAATAGCGACCATCCCCAAGTGATTCCAATCAAAATCGTCAAGCAGGCCAAACTCCACCAGAAGCCGACCTTATAACCTAATGCGCGTAGGAAACCCGCCCACAATAAGGACAGCACCCAAACGAACCAGAAGTTCTTCAGGACGTAAGCCGGAATCAGTAACGCGCCAAACTTCGTTCCCGCTACCGCTTGAACAGCAATGGAAAAAACGGCATCCAACATTGTTAACGACGAAGCGTTAAAGCGCAGCATAACGGATAGAATAAAGAATATAACGAGTGATACAAATGGTAAAAATCGTCTTTTTTTAAGTGGATAAATCAAAAACTTAACACCTTCTTCTCTCTTCGAACACGAGGTTAACTCTTAACCGAAGTAGTTGATTCCCATTGCCGCACGTACTTGTGCCATGGTCTCCTCAGCTTTGGCGTTCGCTTTCTTGGAACCTTCTTCTAACATTGCCATCACTTGGTCCATGTTCTTTGCGTATTCCATGCGACGTTCACGGATTGGTGCCAATTCAGCTTCCATCACTTCAAGCAAGTGCTTTTTCAGCTTCATATCACCAAGTCCTCCACGTTGATAGTGTTCCTTCAATTCTTGAACACGCTTCTTATCTGGATCAAAGATATCCAAATAAGTGAACACAACGTTTCCTTCAACGTGACCAGGGTCTTCGACCTTCACGTGAGTTGGGTCCGTGTACATGGACTTGACCTTCTTAGCCAACGTTTCCGCGTCATCTGACAAGTAGATTCCGTTGTTCAATGACTTGGACATCTTGGCATTGCCATCAATTCCAGGCAAGCGTCCCTGTCCCTTTGGCGGGAAAACACCTTCGGGTTCAACCAAGATATCTGTGTTGTAAGCATGGTTGAATGAACGAACCAATTCACGGGTCTGTTCAATCATTGGCTTTTGGTCGTCTCCAACCGGCACCTTTGTTGCCTTAAACAACGTAATATCTGCCGCTTGTGAAACCGGATAAGTCAAGAACCCGGCCGGAATACTTTCACCAAAGTCCTTTTGTTTGATTTCGGTCTTCACCGTTGGGTTTCGTTCCAAACGACCCAATGAAACCAAGTTCATGTAGTACATCGTGAGTTCCGCCAAGGCAGGAATTTGTGATTGCACAAAAATCGTGGACTTGCTTGGGTCAATTCCAACGGCCAAGTAATCCAAAGCCACTTCAGCAAGTGAGCGTTGAATCTTTTCTGGATCACGGGCGTTGTCCGTAAAGGCTTGCGTATCCGCAATCATAATGTAAGGGTCATACACCCCTTCGTTTTGCATCGCCACACGGTTCTTCAATGAACCAATGTAGTGTCCAATATGTAGTTTTCCGGTTGGACGGTCACCGGTTAAATAGATTTCTTTTTCCATGAGGCTTAATCCCTTAATTTATTAACTCTTTCATTATAACGAATTGTGCAAAGTCTTGCAGAATTCGTTTCAAATTGATATATTATTAGAAACAGATTAGAAAATATTAATAAACGGAGGTAGATCTATGAAATACGCAGTTGTTGGTGCTGGTGCAATGGGGCTTCGCTACGGCTTGTTGCTACAAGAAGTAGCTGGAAAAGAAGTTGACTTTGTCGAACCGACCAAAGCCTCCATCGACCAGATTAAAAAGCAAGGAAACGTGGTTTATCAGTCACGAGACCATAAGGACAAGCACGAAGTGCCCGTCAAGGTTTACTCTCCCGAAGAATATGATGAGCACCCTGATGTTTGGATTTTCTTCATGAAGCAGATGCAAATGGCCGATACGTTGAAGCGCTTGGCACCTAAGTTCCATGATGATCAAGTGGCCGTGGGTGCCATGAACGGGATGGGACACATCGAAAAATTGGAAGCCTACTTTGCAAAGGACAAAATCATTGGCGGAACGGCCATGATTGCCACCATTTTGAACGATTATGGTGACGTTGACTTCATTGGTGCGTCAAACACTGGAACATCTGCCTACTCGAACTTGTCAGGTGTAAAAACCGAGGCAACCAAGGAAGTCATGGCTGATTTTCAAGCTGCAAACTTAAATCCGTCCTACTCAAATAACTTCATGGGAACACTCCTAACAAAAGTATTCTTCAACGCCGTCGAGAACTCAATCGCAACCATGTTCCAGGCACGTGTTGGGGAACTATTGGCCTACGATCAATTCATCGATACCATTGCAAAGCCAATGGTCCACGAAGCTTACGACGCCGCTGATGCCGCAGGAATCACCCTGCTGGAGACACGTGAAGAAATGTTAGTTCAAATGGACGAAGTTGCTCGAAACATCGTTCCCCTTCACTTCCCATCCATGTACCAAGACTTCGTTAAGAACCGTCCAACGGAGGCGGATTACATTAACGGATGGATCGCTGACCTGGCAGAAAAGAACGGCGTTGCAGCGCCAACCCATCGTTTCGTAACCAACTTGGTTCACCTCGCTGAAGACATGCGGCAATTCAATCCGCCTGTCAATCAATTAGCGCAGTAAAAAAAAGCCCCGCACGGGGCTTTTTACTTTTCCTTCATAAAAATGCAAACAAAAAAGCCGCAAGCATAAATGCTTGCGACTTTTTAGTAGCCCGTGAGAGAATCGAACTCTCGATTCCGCCGTGAAAGGGCAGCGTCTTAGCCACTTGACCAACGGGCCATGGTCAGTTGTTGTTTCATATCTCTATCAAACAACATATGTTATTGTAGCAAGGCTAACGCCACCCGTCAACAGAAAATCGAAAAAAATTTATTTTTTTAGTACCAATTATGGGAAAGGTGGAATGCCAGGGCATTTTGAGCCGTTCCATAGCGGTCTGCGATGTACAATTTCATCGCACGAAGCTGTTCATTGTAGTCCGTGCTATCAAAAATTCCGTATTGCGCACGCAAGGCTGGTGACAATTGACCAATTCCGAAGTAGATACCGTTACGAGCCGTCGTACGTCCTGAAGATTCCTTCATGATCAACGTTTGCAAAGCATCGTTTTCTGCTTGGTCGTTGTTCTGTGCTGAAGCAGCAGCGTCGGCGTCAGCTTGTGCCTTAGCTTGAGCAGCAGCGTCGGCGTCAGCTTGTGCCTTTGCTTGAGCAGCAGCATTGGCGTCAGCTTGTGCCTTAGCCTGAGCAACAGCATCGGCATCAGCTTGCGCCTTTGCTTGTTCCGCTGCACGAGCATCAGCAGCTGCTTTTGCTTGTGCCGCGGCTTCTTCATCCACCTTTTGCTTTGCAGCAGCTGAATCAGCTTGTGCTTGTGAGTCAGCTTGACTGGCTTGGTCGCCTTGGTTTTCATTGGCAGCTGGCGCTGCTTGTCCTGATGTCTTCAAAATTTGACCAACAGAAAGTTGGTTTGGATTTTGAATGTTGTTCAATGAAGCCAAGTTTGCGACAGAAGTGTTGAAGCGTTGCGCCAAGGTCCACAAGTTGTCACCTGACTTTACGGTGTAAGAAGTCGTGTTTTCAGTTTGCGCTTCTTGCTTTGCTGGTGCATTTTGTTCAGCAGGCTTATCTTGGGATGTCTTTTGACCGATAACCAAACGCTTCCCAACAAAAATCTGATCAACATTTTCGATGTTGTTGTCCTTTGCCAGTTGTGCAACCGTGGTCTTGTACTGGCTGGCAATGGCTGACAAGGTGTCCCCTGCCTTAATCGTGTATTGGTCAACTGAATCAGCTGAGGCAGCGTTTTGCCCCAAAGCCACTGATCCGGCTAATCCGAACGCGACTAGTAGTTTATTTTTAATTGCCATAATAATCTCCTTTGTCTATGACATGAAGTAACTTGAGAGTCATCCCAAATTACTCTTACTACTATCATACACATCCAAAGTTTAAGTCCGAATTAAAAAAGCTATAAAAAAGCATTAAAAAAGAGCCAGTCTAAACTGACTCTTTCTTTGATTACGCATGGTTACGAATCGATGCAACCTGAATTCGGTTGACGGCACGCATCAAAGCGACGTGCGCCATATCCATCTCACGCTTGTTTTTGACCTGTTGGGCATCCTTCAAACGCGCTTCCGCACGTTCTTTGGCGCTTTTGGCACGGTCCACATCAATGTCATCAGCGATTTCTGCTGAATCAGCAATCACCGTTAAGAGGTTGTCGGAGAATTCTGCGACTCCCCCGTTAACAGCTAAGGAATGCTTTTGGCCGTCTTTTTTGACAACCAATTCATTGATGGCAAGGGCCGCCATGATTGGTTCGTGACCAGCCATGATTCCCATTTGGCCTCCCTGCGTATTGATGACAGCAATCTCAACGCCAGCTTGATCAAAAACCTGACCATCTGGCGTCACAATTTTCACTGTGATACCATTTTGCTTTTCTTGTTCAGCCATGGATTACCCCCTTATTGGGCCATCGACTTGGCCTTATCAACCACTTGTTCGATGGCACCGACGTTACGGAAGGCATCTTCTGGAAGGTCATCGTACTTACCTGCCAAAATTTCCTTGAAGGAACGAACCGTTTCAGAAACAGGTACGTATTCACCCTTTACGCCAGTAAATGTTTCGGCAACGGAGAATGGTTGTGACAAGAAGAATTGAATGCGGCGAGCACGGTTAACGGTCACCTTTTCTTCGTCTGAAAGTTCATCCATACCCAAGATAGCAATGATGTCTTGCAATTCACGGTAGCGCTGGAGGGTACGTTGTACTTCAGTAGCCACTTCGTAGTGGTCTTGTCCAACAATGTCGGCGTCCAAAGCAGATGACGTTGATGCCAATGGATCAACGGCTGGGTAGATACCTTGTTGCGTCAATGAACGTTCCAAGTTGGTTGTCGCGTCCAAGTGGGCAAAAGTCGTGGCCGGAGCGGGGTCGGTGTAATCATCGGCAGGCACGTAAACGGCCTGAATTGATGTAACGGCACCCTTCTTGGTTGACGTGATACGCTCCTGCAACTTACCCATTTCAGAAGCAAGTGTTGGTTGGTATCCAACGGCTGAAGGAATACGACCCAAAAGGGCCGAAACTTCAGAACCAGCTTGCGTGAAACGGTAAATGTTGTCGATAAAGAGCAAAACGTCCTTACCTTCGTTATCACGGAAGGATTCGGCCATCGTCAAACCGGTCAAGGCAACACGCATACGGGCACCTGGTGGTTCGTTCATCTGACCATAAACCATGGCAGTTTGAGCAAGAACACCTGATTCCTTCATTTCATAGTACATGTCGTTACCTTCACGGGTACGCTCCCCGACTCCAGTAAAGACAGAAATACCATTGTGCCCTTGGGCAATGTTGTGAATCAATTCTTGAATCAAAACGGTTTTACCAACTCCGGCACCACCGAACAACCCAATCTTTCCACCACGAATGTATGGAGCCAAAAGGTCGATAACCTTGATTCCAGTTTCCAAGATTTCCTTAGAAGTAGCCAAGTCATCGTATTCTGGTGCTTCACGGTGGATTGGGTGACGTTCAACTGATTGATCAATTGGACCTTCGTTATCCACCGGTTCACCCAAGACGTTGAAGACGCGGCCAAGGGTCGCTTCTCCAACGGGAACTTCAATTGGCTTACCAGTGTCAGTAACGGTCATTCCGCGTTGGAGGCCATCCGTTCCGTCCATGGCAATGGTACGGACAACGCCGTTACCCTTTGCAATGGAAACTTCAACGGTAAGAGTCTTGCCTTCTCCTAAATCAACCAACAAAGCGTTGTTAATTTCAGGAATTTCAGCATCTTCTCCAAAGGCCACATCAACGACTGGTCCGATCACTTGTACGACTTTTCCAGTAGTCATGTTCTTTCCTTTCTATCTCAAACGGTCAACGCCGTTATTAAATCCTTATTCCAAAGCGACCATACCACCGGTAATTTCGGTGATTTCAGTCGTAATTTGTGACTGACGTGCCCGGTTATACTGCAAGTCGAGTCGGTGAATCAAATCGTCCGCCGAATCGGTCGCAGAAGACATCGCCGTCGATGACGCCGCGTGCTCAGCAGTCTTGGCATCCAAAACCGCTTCGAAAACCAAAGACTGGATGTATTGAGGCAAAACTACGTTCAGAACGGCTGTTGAGTCAGGTTCTGAGTAATAGGCTGACTTCGTTTCAAAAGTCTTTTCCTTTTCATCCTTGTCTTCGTCCATCTTTGCCTGATTAACAACCTCTTTTGTCAAAGGAAGCAATTGAATCGTTTGTTGATCCGATTGCAAGCGGTTGATGAAGTGGTTGTAAACCAAGTGCAAAGCGTCGAAGGCTTCAGCTTCGTACAATGAAATCACCGTCTTTAAGACTTGGCGAATTTCATTAAAGTTTGGCACATCAGACAAGCCGCGGTGTTCCAGGGCAACGGTGAAGCCACGCTTCTTGTAGAAGTCCGCGCCATTTCCACCAATTGCCAAAATAACCGTGTTATCTGGCGTCAAATTCTTTTCTTTCATCAAGGCGTTCGTCTTCTTGATGATGTTGGCGTTATATGAACCAACGAGACCACGGTCAGAAGTAACCACTAACAAACCAGTCTTTTTGACTGGACGAGCATCGACCATTGGCAAGTGACTAGAATCCACATTGTCCAAAACGTGGTTTTCAATCAAGTGCGATACAACCGCCTTAATGCGGTAGGCGTACTCATGGTAGCCGGTTGTTGACCGTTGGATCTGGCTCAACTTAGCCGTTGAGACCATTTGCATGGCAGAAGTAATCTGCCGAGTCTTTTTCGTCGATCCAATCCGCCGCTTAATATCTTGTAAAGAAGCCATGTTGCCTCCTTTTATTGATCAGCTGATGAACCGCTGTAGCTATCCTTGAAGGCCTTCACTGCTGCATTCATCTTGTCTTCATCAGGCAAGTTCTTCGTCTTCACGATTTCTGACAGCAATTCCTTTTGGCTTGAGTCCAAGTATGAAATGAATTCGTCTTGGAAGTGTTGGATGTCTTCGACAGCCACATCGTCCAAGTATCCGTGCGTCAAAGCGAAGAGCACGAAGACTTGGTGTTGAACAGCCATTGGCTTGTGCAATGGTTGCTTCAAAACTTCGACCGTACGCTTTCCACGGTTCAACTTAGCTTGCGTTGCGGAATCCAAATCGGAACCGAACTGCGCAAATGATTCCAATTCACGGTAGGAAGCCAAGTCCAAACGAAGCGTTCCAGAAACCTTCTTCATCGCCTTGATTTGCGCGTCTCCACCAACACGGGAAACAGAAGTTCCGGCATCGATGGCTGGACGAACACCAGCATAGAATTGATCAGAATCCAAGAAGATCTGACCATCGGTAATGGAAATCACGTTCGTTGGAATGTAAGCGGAAACGTCTCCACCCTGCGTTTCGATGATTGGCAGAGCCGTCATCGAACCACCACCGAGGTCGTCTGACAACTTGGCAGCACGTTCAAGCAAACGTGAGTGCAAGTAGAAGACGTCACCAGGGTAGGCTTCACGACCAGGCGGACGGCGAAGAATCAATGATATCTCACGGTATGCCGTTGCTTGCTTTGACAAATCATCAAAGACGAGCAAAACGTGCTTTCCGTTGTACATGAATTCTTCACCCATCGCAGCACCGGCATATGGTGCCAAGTAGAGCAATGCGGCTGCTTCAGCAGGTCCGGCATTGACCACGATGGTGTAATCCATTGCGCCCATTTGCTTCAATGTTTCAACTTGGGCACGAACCGTTGAATCCTTTTGACCGACCGCCACGTAAATGACAATCATGTCTTGGTCCTTTTGGTTCAAAATCGTATCAACCGCAATTGACGTCTTTCCAGTCTTACGGTCACCGATGATCAACTCACGCTGACCACGTCCGATTGGAACCAAAGAATCAATAGCCTTGATTCCGGTTTGAACAGGTTCTGAGACCGACTTACGTGCCATGACACCTGGTGCCTTGGCTTCAACCGGCCGTGTTTTTGTCGTTTTAATGTCGCCCTTACCGTCAATTGGTTGTCCCAATGCGTTGACGACACGCCCAATCAGTTCTTCACCAACAGGAACTTCCATAACGTGTCCCGTGCGCTTAACTGTGTCACCCTCACGGATGCCTTCAGAAGTTCCGAGAATGATGATTCCCACTTCGGATTCTTCCAAGTTTTGGACCATTCCGTAGCCACCGTTGTTAAAGGCGACCAATTCACCAGACAAGGCGTTTGCTAATCCGGTTGCCCGGGCAACACCATCTCCAATGTAGGTAACGGTTCCAATTTCTTCAACAGTCAGCTTCGTGTCGAACTTTTCGAGCTGCTGCTTAATTAAAGCAGAAATTTCTTCAGCTTGAATCGCCATATTTTCCCTCACTAACCTAGTAACTCTGCCTTTAATTTGGCAATCTTTGTCTTCAATGAACCGTCAATCAAGATTGACTTTGATTTCATGGACACACCGGCTACCAAATCGGGATCGACTCGGTATACGGCTTCGACCTGCTTAGCCCCACTTTGCTTCTTGAAGGCTTCTTCCAAACGTTTCTTTTGATCATCATCAACATCAACTGCAGAAGTAATCGTCACGGCTTCAATGCCCTGACTCTGCTGATAAAGTTCAAAAAAACGTGTAGCAATCGCTTCGAAGTATGCGAAGTGGCGGTGGGCCAAGAGGACTTTTGCCAAGTTCACGACACCCTGATTAGCGCCAGTTGTCAAAGTCGAAACCAACTCGTCTTCGTCCTTTGCGCTAATCGTTTGGGCTGAAAGTAATGCGGTCAACTTTGGTTCTGCTGCAATGACTGAAGAAACAACCTTTAAGTCGTTTGATAAGTCCGGCAGCACACCTTGGTCATCGCCATATGAAAGCAAAGCTTTGGCATATAGCTCGACCACTTTTGCTTTATTCTTGGCCATATCCCCTCCTTACTGCTGACCTAACTCTGCCAAGTAGGCATCGATTAAGGCCCGCTGGTCGTCTGCAGATAATTCTTTTTGAATTAACTTGGAGGCAATGTTGACGGACAAGTCCGCCACGTCCTTTTTGGCCGTGTCCATTGCTTCAACCTTCATGTCTGCCGCATCTTGTTGTGCGGTCTTACGCATGCCGGCCACTTGGTCGTTTGCTGCTTGAATCAAAGAATCGGATTGTTCCTTTGCCGTCTTCTTCGCAGAGGAAATTAATTGACTGGCTTGGTCTTTACCAGCAGCCAATTCCTTTTCTCGTTGGTCAAAGAGGCTTTGAGCATCCTTGTTCTTCTTTTCAGCACCGTCCAAGTCTGAGTTAATCTTATCTGCACGTTCGTCCAAGACCTTTGTTAAAGGACCCCAGGCAAAGTGCTTCAAGACAACCATTAAGATGAGGAAGGCGACGATAATAAAGACCATGTCACCAAGTGGCATTGCCTTTTCCATTGATAATGTTTGGAGCATCATCTATTCCTCCCGTGGACTGTTCTTACTTGTTAATCAAAGTGAAGGCCATACCAACAACGATGATTGGCAAAGCTTCGGCCAAGGCCAATCCCAAGAAGGCACGTGACAAAAGCTTACCTGCCAATTCAGGTTGACGAGACATTCCAGCCAAGAACTGTGAGAACATCACACCAACACCGATTCCACCACCAATAGCGGCTCCGGCAAAGGCGATTCCAGCTGCAATAACACCTAAGTTCTGTAAATCCATTTTCTTTCTCCTTTTGATACGAAAAAGTTTCTATCTACTGTTGGATGATAACGGTCCCCCGCGACTGCATGAGTCTTTGTAGGCTTACTCTTCCCCTGATAACTGAGCGGTAAAGACCGCGGTTAACATAACAAAGACGTAAGCCTGGATGCCACCGATTAATAATGAAAAGGCTTGCCAAGCCATCTCAAGTGGCAAAGCCGCAATCCACCCGAATCCGTTCAGTGAAAAGGCAAGTTCCGCAAGTAAGTTCAACATAAGCTCACCGGCAAAAATGTTTCCAAAGAGACGGAGGGCCAAAGTTAAGAAGTTCGTAATCTGTTCCACAACGTTTAGTGGGAACATGGCAGCGTATGGCTTGAAGAACATGTTCTTTAAGTAACCACCGAACCCAAGAACTTTAACTCCGGTCCCGTGGGCAATCATGAGTGACATGATAGCCAACGTAAAGGCAATCAACGGATCGGCCGTTGGTGACTTAATTAAGGTCACGCCCGCGCCAGTTTTAACCTGAAGCAACAGCCCCATCTCGTTAGACACCACGAGGAACAAGAAGAGCGTGAAGGCATAGAGGCCCAGCGACCGTGCCAGGTTCCCTGGTAACTGATCGCCTAAAATGCCGCGTACAAAGTCCAAAACGTATTCAATGACGTTTTGACCTCTGCTTGGCCGAATGGCAACTTTTCGCGTTAACCCAACTGCCAACAAGACAACAATGGACATTGCTAACAATGTTGAAACAACTGTTGTCCAGGTGAAAGTCAGACCCAACAACGAAAAGGTTGATGTCGGTTCATCCATCGGTTTTCTCCTTTCTGCAGTTTTCTATTTTGAAGGTCGCAAGACATCTTTCTACTACCTCAAAATGTTACCCCCATAATACGCCCCCTATTTTCTAAATACAAGGGAGATTGTGGATATTTCACAACATTTCTACACTTTTTTAAACAGTACTTTAAATAATGGTACAGATTTCCGAATCTGTCTGAGAAATGCGGTAAAACGGCTTTATTAAGTACCTTATAGGGTATTTATTAGAAAGTGGTCCGTCATAAAATCTAAAATTTACCCCTATTAATAAGACATTTTTACAAATTTTGTGAAGAAAACACCAATTAATTTAAGGGATTTCTATTCTAAAAAAGTTTAAGAAAAAAGCCTACTAGATTTCCCTAGTAGGCTTTTTTGTTACTTCAACGTCTTCTTGTCGTTGATTGACAAGTCAGCAGCCAAGTCGTAAACGATTGGTTGTCCGTTTGCAATTTCAACGTTCAAGATGTCGTCGTCAGAAATGTTTTCCAAGTGCTTAACCAATGCACGGAGTGAGTTACCGTGGGCACCGATTACCACGTTCTTTCCAGCTTCCAAGTCTTGCTTGATCTTAGCTTCCCAGAAAGGCAATACGCGTTCCAACGTTACCTTCAAGTTTTCACCCAATGGCAATTGTCCGTAAGGAACGTCTGCGTAACGTGCGTCAAAGGCAGGGTAAGTCTTTCCTTGCACTTCGACTTCTTCTTCATAGTTTTCAAGCAATGGAGGCAAAACGTCATATGAACGACGCCAGATGTGAACCTGGTCATCTCCCCACTTCTTAGCTGCTTCAGCCTTGTTTTGACCTTGCAAAGCACCGTAGTGACGTTCGTTCAAGCGCCATGACTTTTCTTCAGGCACGTAGAGTTGACCTGCTTCTTCCAAAGCGTAGTGCAAAGTCGTGATAGCACGAGTCAAAACAGAAGTGTAAGCCTTGTCAAAGACAATGCCTTCTTCCTTCAAAAGTTCTCCAGCCTTCTTAGCTTGTTCAATTCCTTGGTCAGACAACTTCGTGTCCACCCAACCGTTAAACAAGTTTAAAGCGTTCCATTCACTTTGACCGTGACGGATCAAAACTAATTTTGCCATGTTCTAGCTCCTTTATATGCATGAATTTGATTCTTGCCTATTATACAACATTCAAGCCCTCTTCTGCATACCAAGGGTTAAAAAGGCAACAAAAAAAGCCTCGAGGTTTTCCTCGAGGCTTTTAAAAGACTAAGAATTAGTCCTTTACGATGTTAACAGCTTGCAAACCGCGGTCTGAGTTTTCTACATCAAACGTAACGTTTTGTCCGTCTTCCAAAGTCTTGAATCCTTCACCTTGAATAGCTGAGAAGTGTGCGAACACATCTTCACCGTTTTCGCGAGTGATAAATCCATATCCCTTTTCGCCGTTAAACCACTTTACAGTTCCTTTTTCCATGATTGTTTCTCCTTTGGGGGTCATCCCATACATTGTTACAAATTAAGATGTTTTGGTATGACGCTTCCCGAAAAAAACAAATCAAAATCAAAATCTAGTACTTAATTTACACGTTAAGTGTAACACAGCCACCAAATCGTTACAACGCTTTTTCACGAATTTATTACTTATATTACAAAATAGTTACTTTTGTATCTATAAATCAGTTCGTTGAAAGAATGTTTTGGTAGTAAGCAACCGCGTCAGTAGCGGCTTCGTCAGGATTTTCCTGTGCCTTTTGCTTATTTCCTTGAATCCAAGAAATAAAGTCTTCAGAGCCTGCCATTTGTGAAAGGATAGCCTTCAACTTTGCGCCGTCTTCCATTGACAAGGCCAGCCAAGTAGCAGGAACTTGGTAAGTCACCTGCTTTTCCTTCACTTCGTTGTTGTTACCAGCCAAGCCAAAGAGGAAGCTGTAGAAGCCGTTTTCGTAAACGTAAACCTTCTTTTTGGTAATCTGGAAGGCTTGGTTGCCATCAATGTGTTCAATGGCGGTCTTTGTCTTCAAATCAGGCTTAGCAATCGTTGTTTCTTTATCGGAAGCTGCCTTCTTGTAAATGAAAACCTTTTCTCGTCCAGACTTTCCAAGGTTTTGGTAAGCCAAGACGCCATAAGTGTTTTCTTGAGCGGAATAGATTTGCGTCTTATCCGTCTTTTCTTGAACTTTCATTCCGAAATGGTTGTTCATGTTTGCCGTAATCAAAACAAGCGACAGAGCAACCATGACAAAAGAGGCAAAGGTCGCAACCAGACGCTTCTTTTTGTCTTGAATCAACATCATGGACAAGAAAGCCAAGATAACAAAGAGAACTAACAGAAAGATAATCATTTATTTCTCCTTTCGGTTTGACGGATTCACCTTACCACTGTGTAAGAAGAAGGCCAAGATGAAGGCTGCCAAAGCAAAGAATGCTGCAACCAAGAATGAGGTGTGGAACCCATCAAGCGTTGCTGAAATCGCCTTTGAACCGAAGGCCAAAGGATCTGCTTCCTTCAAGGAAGCAGCGGGCATGTTGTCGTTTGCAACAGATTGCATGACAGATGCCAAGATGGCCGTTCCAAGAGAAGCGGCAATCTGACGGGCCGTGTTGTTTACGGCCGTTCCCTGTGCACTTTGTTCCTTTGACAACACACCCATGGCAGATGACGTCAATGGCATCATCGTGAAGGCAACACCAGCCATTCGAACCATGTACAGTACGGTAATGTAGGCGGATGGTGTGCTTTCAGTCAAGAAGTAGTATGGCAAGGTAGCCATGGTAACCAAAGCAAAGCCGAAGATGGCCAAACGCTTTGCCCCGTACTTATCATAGAAAGAACCAGCGATTGGTGAGACAAATCCCATCATCAAAGCTCCTGGAAGAAGGGTCAAACCAGAATCCAAAGCAGACAATCCGCGAACGGTTTGCATGTAGGTTGGCAAAACCATTTCAACTCCCAACATGGCGATGAAAGTCAAAGAAACCAGCGTGGTGGTGATCGTGAACTGCTTGTTCATGAAGACGCGCATATCCAAGAATGGTTTTTCCATGTGCAATTGGTGGCGCGTAAATTCGGCGATAATCATGGCACCGATAATAATTGGCGCGATGACATACGTGAAT
The DNA here is from genome assembly GCF_023893635.1 of Fructobacillus apis. Taxonomy (GTDB): domain Bacteria; phylum Bacillota; class Bacilli; order Lactobacillales; family Lactobacillaceae; genus Fructobacillus; species Fructobacillus apis. The sequence goes on from NZ_JAMWYK010000002.1 coordinate 281,923, forward strand.
GAACCCCAGCCGTGGTCGGAAACCATGGCAAATCCAAAGAGCAACATTCCAAATCCAAGCGTTGATTCGATTAATGAACGTACGTCCAGGCTAACCTTCTTCGTTTCCAATACGTTCTTAAAGAAGAAGATGGAAAGAACAAAGACGATAATTGCCAAAGGCAAAACAATACCGAAGATTGAACGCCAGTCACCACCCCAAGTCATGCCGAAGAAGTTGTGCTTACCGTCCAAAATCCATCCGGTCAACGTAGGTCCAATGGCGGGTGCCATTCCGATAACCAAACCGATGGCTCCCATGGCCTTACCACGAGAATTTTCGGAAAAGAGCGTCAAAGCCACAACCTGCATCAATGGCATCACGATACCAGCAGCCATTGCTTGGAAAGCACGGGCGAGCATCATCAACCAGAAGGCGCTTGTTGGGGCCGTGTAGGCCAAAACCGTTCCAAAGATGTAGACCGCCAAAGCCGTCAAGTAGAGGTACTTCGTTGGGATTCGCGTCGTCAAGTAGGCTGAAACCGGAACCATAATTCCGTTTACCATCAAGAAGATAGTCGTCAACCATTGAACGGTCGCATTATCCACGTTAAAGGCCGTCATCAAAGCGGGCAAAGCCGTTCCCAATGAGGTCTGCATCAAGATGATCACAAAGGATCCAATCATCAGCAAAGCCATCATGGCGATTTTATTCACCATTTCAGGACTAAGCTTTTCTTTCACTTTAGCCATTTCTGCCTCCTAAATTAACAAGAAATATACTAGATTAGTATGTTACGTCTAAAAATTTTAAAAGTCAACAAGGCGCAGTGTTGAGCAAGCACCTCGTTGACTTTTCCTACTATATAATATGGCGTGGTCCAACAGTCAGATTGTCGGGTTGGTGGAAGTAATCAAAGGTCAAAACCCAATCCGCTTGTTTTTTACTTGGCAAGATGTATTCATCGTAGTTCTTCTGATTCGTCTTTTCCCACACATCCATCGCGACGTTGTAAAAATCTACCAATGACAAATTCACGTATTGGTTGCGCCATGACTTTGGTTCATCCACTGATTTCACAGTTGCAAGCAAATTGCGTTGCAAGTACCAATCCTTGATGTGGTTGATGTCCGCTTCTAAGAAAACGGTCAAATCGAGCAAGGAGGAATCCAGTTGAAGCGCCACCACACCTTCTAAAAGTAAGACGTCTGGCTTTTCAACCGTTTTTTCCTGTCCATCGACAATGTCGGCCATGTTCTGCGAATATGCCGCAAGCGATTGTTTTTCGACGCCATCTTGAAAGTTCTCAATGAAGGAAGAGAGCTTTTCGAGGTCATAGCTTACCGGGAAGCCCTTCTGTTCAAATATCCCCTCCTCGTGGAGACGGGCATTGTTTTTCAAGAAATCATCGGTCGAAACAATCGCTGTTTTTAAACCGGTTTCTTCTAGCTGAACTGCGAGCATTTCTGCCAAAGTTGATTTCCCAACGGACACCGATCCCGTAATGGCAAGTGTAAAAAAGGCCCCTTGATGAGCCTTTTTTACTTCTTCTACTAATTGTTCAATCATGACTGGTCCTCCATTTGATAGAGGTCAGCGGGCACTGCCGCAATCAATGGTGAAATTTCACCTGAACCGATCAACGTCAAACGGTGCATAGCGCGTGACGTGACAGTGTAAAGCAAACGGGACAAGTCCGTGTTTGCGTAGTGCTTAGCATCCGCCTGCCATACGATGACGGCATCGAATTCGAGCCCCTTTGCCAAGTAAGATGGCAAAATGACAGCACCGGGTGCCAAGCGTTGGTTTTCGGAACGGATGAGCGTAATCTTTTCGTCTTCCAATTCCTTTGCCAAGTTCTTGGCTTCCGCAAGGGTTTGCGTGATGATAGCCGTTTGTTCGCCATCGGCTTCGTTTTGAGCCAATTGCTTTTTAGCAGCCACGATGGCTGCGTCGTTGTCGGCCGTCAACTTCATAACCGGCACATCACCGCCACGGTTAAAGGCCTCGATGGTCTTACCAGACGTCAAGAGCGCCTTTGAAAAGTCCGTGATTTGCTTCGTTGAGCGATACGTTTGCGTGAGCTCCACGAAGTCGACTTTGTTCTGGTCAAAGAGTGAAGCAAAGTCTTCTTCCAATGAAGAAGCCCAGTCCTGGGTGAAGATGGCCTGGTTCAAGTCACCCAACACCGTGAACTTCGCGTTCGGGAAGGAGAACTTCAAGAAGGCCAACTGGAACGGCGTGTAGTCTTGGATTTCATCAATGAAGAGGTAGCGAATTTCGCGCTGACCGTGCTTTCCGGTGATGAGATCGTACAAGTAGAGGTACATCGTTGTTGCCGGCAAGGAAAGCTTACGTTCCTTCAAGTGTTCAATGACCATGTCGACGTAGGCCGTCCATTCCGCTTCGGAGATATGGAACTTGTCCAAGTCCAAGTACTTTGGCATGGATCGGAGCAAATCGGCAAACTGCGCGTTGATATTCAAGAAACCAGCACGGCGCACGCGCTTTGCGAGTGGACGCATGGCTGAGGTAACAATTTTCTTCGCTAAGAAATTGCGTTCCGCCTTGTCGGAGTCAAAGGTGCGTTCCTTTGGTCCCTCACCTAATTGGTGACGACGCGTGGCGTCTCCGGCATCTTGCACTTGGTCGTCTCCGAGACGAACCTGTCCGGCACCGACCAACTCGTCGTATTCTTGCTTGGAAAGATTTTCGATTTCGAGTTCGACCCAATCCTTCTTCATCTGGATTCCGACTTGGGAACGAAGGGAGCGCATCAAGGCTTCCTGCGTGGCTTCCAAACGTTGGGACAGCTTGTAGTTTTCGTTGTACTGGTAGTAGACGGACTGAATCTTGTCCTTGGTAATTAATGGCTCGTTGCGGAAGTTCAGGTTACGAACCTTGAGTCCTTCCTTATTCAGGTGCTGTGCGTAGTTCTGCACGGCCTTGAACATGTCGAGTGAGCCCATGGCCCGGTCGATTTTTTCGTTCTTGTTGTTTTCTTCGAAGCGTTCCTCCAAAGTTTGCACGGCAAAGCGTGGCAAACGGTGGGAAGCGTACTGGAAGAAGGTCAGTTGAACCAAGTTTTGTTCACCTAGTTCAGGTAGAACTTGGTCGACGTAGTCGTTGAACAACTGGTTGGGCGAGAACATCACGACCTGACCGGAGTTCAACTTTCCGCGGTAGCGGTAAAGTAGGTAGGCAACACGCTGCATGATGGCGGCCGTCTTACCAGAACCGGCGGCACCTTGGACGAAGAGCAGGTCGGCATCCGTGTTACGGATGATTTTGTTCTGCTCTTTTTGAATGGTCGTCACGATAGACTTCATCTTCGTCGTGGATTCACCGGACAAAGCGTTCAAGAGCATCTGGTCACCGATGGCCTCTTCGGTATCAAAGAGGGTCACAATGACACCGTCTTCAATTTCAAACTGACGCTTCAGCGTCACATCAGCCTGCTGTGGACCGGCTGGTGTGAGGTAGTCAACCTTGCCGAGTCCCCCATCGTAGTAAATGGAAGCAACCGGGGTACGCCAGTCGTAGACCCAGAACTTGCCGTCATCGTCGTTGAAGGAAGCGAGTCCGATGTAGACCGTTTCCTTCTCGCGGCCTTCTTCGGCCAAATCATTGAAGTCGATGCGGGCGAAGTATGGCTTTTGCTTCTGCTTGGCCAAGGTCTTGTAGCGATCTTGAGCACGGTGCTTGGCGGATTGACGTTCTTGGATAGCCTGTTGTTGTTGACGAATGGACATCGCCGTTTCAACAATTCCAGAATAAGTGGAAGTCTTGACGCGGACGTCGTCCCAGGCAGCAGAAACGTCTTCCAAGGAACCGGAGGACTTTTTCACTTCCTCGGCGGCTTGAATCTGAGAGAAATCAATCTTCTTCAGCGTTTCATCTAGGTATTCTTGTTCGCGGACTTTTTGCTCGTTTGACACAGTACACCTCTTCTTTATCGAATTACGTTGTATCTATTATACGCCTATCCAATTTAGAAAGATACCACTTTAAGTAGAAAATCACAAAGTTTTTCTTTGCTAAATGAAAAACGCCGGCATGGCCGGCTTAAAACAAAGGATTGATTCATTCCTCTTTCCAACGGAATAGACAAATGAACGTTCCGCTTCTTTTATAGGAACAAAAAAGCCGGCTCGAGGCCGACTTTTAAATTGAAATTACTTGTTTGAAAGTGATGAGATACCTGGCAAAGTCTTACCTTCCAAGTATTCGAGTGAGGCACCACCACCAGTTGAGATGTGTGACAACTTATCAGCAACACCCAACATTTGAACAGCGGCCGTTGAATCTCCACCACCAACGATAGTCGTTCCACCGTTTTCAGTTACGTTAACCAAATCGTTTCCGATGGCCAAAGTACCCTTGGCGAAGTTTTCCATTTCGAACACACCCATAGGTCCGTTCCAAACCACTGTCTTAGCATCTGCCAACACATCCTTGAACAAGGCAACTGACTTAGGACCGATGTCCAATGCCATGTAACCATCAGGGATACCAGCTTCTGAATCAACAGTCACCGTCTTGGCGTCGTTGCTGAAGGCGTCAGCAGCAACCGCGTCGATTGGGAGAACCAAACGGTCACCAGCTTCTTCCATCAAAGACTTAGCCAATTCAACCTTGTCTTCTTCGAACAATGAGTTACCAATCTTGTTACCCTTAGCGGCGTCGAACGTGTAAGCCATTCCACCACCGATGATAACCTTGTCAGCCTTCTTCAACAAAGCTTGAACAACTTCGATCTTGTCAGAAACCTTCGCTCCACCGATGATGGCAACGAATGGACGCTTAGGATCTTCAACTGAGTCACCCAAGAACTTGATTTCCTTTTCCATCAAGTAACCTGCAGCTGCTTGGTCAACGTTTGATGCAATACCAACGTTTGATGCGTGTGAACGGTGAGCCGTTCCGAATGCATCGTTGATGAATAGGTCGTCACCAAGTGAAGCCCAGTACTTACCCAATTCAGGATCGTTCTTTGATTCCAACTTAACGAATTCGCCGTCCTTCACGTCTTCAAAACGCGTGTTTTCGACCATCAATACCTGACCGTCTTCCAAGTTGTTGATGGCTTCTTCCAACTTAGCACCGCGAGTTTCAGGAACGAAAATTACGTCTTGTCCGAGCAATTCGCCCAAACGCTTGGCAACTGGGGCCAATGACAATTCCTTCTTGTCGTCTTCAGACTTGATACGACCCAAGTGTGAGAACAAGATAGCACGTCCGTTTTCCTTAATCACGTGCTTGATCGTTGGCAATGCAGCCACGATACGGTTGTCGTTTCCGATCACACCGTTCTTGATTGGGACGTTGAAGTCCACTCGCATCAATACTTTCTTACCGGCTAATGCCAAATCTTCGACAGTTAACTTTGCCATATTTGCCTCCCAAATATTCTTTATTTAACAAGACCAATTATAAAGCAAATTCTGGCAAATGTCTGCAGGGTCTGCTAATTTTCGCGATTTTCTTCACGATTTAAAATGCGCTGCCAGGGATAGACCACCTGAGGATGTTTGTTCAATCTCTTCATCAAATTGGAGGATGAGTTTTGATATGATTGGGACAGATTTTGAATAGGTTTTTCACCTCTTTGCACACCGCCGGGCAGCGGCGTGCTTTTTATTCTTTTTTGTCATATCCGATTGAGGAACTACCTCTTGGTTTTGAATGGTGTTATAATATAGACAAGATTTGAGATGGGGGCTTCACCCCAACAAAAAAAGCGCACAATTGTCTTGTGCGCTTTTTTCTTTACTTATTCAAATCTGCAGAAGCACTCTTCATCTTGATGACTGGTTCTGACTTATCATGACGATTTTGCCCGCTAAGACCGGCCGCCATAGTTACCGTTACCAATAAAAATAATAATGCGGAAAGCAATCGAAGGCGTTGCGGCCAAGTCAGCTTTTCTGATTGTTCTTGATTTTTCATTTTACTACTCTCTATATCCATCTTTTCTTCTATAAGAAGAAATCTTTTATTTACAGTCCGTACTTCGTAAAAACACAAGTATTAACTATACCAAGTTTTTTGTCGGATTAGTAGTGGCAGGAATCGGTCATAGTCTTACGATGCCAATTGGTCGGTTTTGACTTTTACGTCCGATGACAAACAAAAAAGCAGACCTTTCGGTCTGCTTTCCTTAAACATTAATTGCCCCTGCTGGGATCGAACCAGCGCATAGAGGTACCAAAAACCTCTGCCTTACCACTTGGCCAAGGGGCAATGCTTCAAACTTGCCTGAAGCGAGGCAATGGGGGCGGTAGGATTCGAACCTACGAACCCGAAGGAACGGAGTTACAGTCCGTCGCGTTTAGCCAGACTTCGCTACACCCCCATATCAAACAACTTCTCTATATTAACAAGATTGAAGCTGCCTGACAAGGATTTTTCCAAGATTTTTCAAGAAAATTCTACCAAATTTGAATGCGCTTTTCGGGCGCCAAATACATACCGTCATCCGGTTGGACGTCGTATGCCTCAACAAAGGCGTCGAAGTACTTTACGATGACGTTCGTACGCAACTTTGCTGGCGCGTGCACGTCGATTGTGGCGAGCAATTCTTGGTACTTTGGCTCAGCCTTTTGACGCCAGAGGGTCGCAAAGTTCTCGAAGAATTCTGAAACGGAAAAGTCGGCTTCGCCAGATGCCGCCTCCAAGGAAGCTGCGACACCACCAAGATCCGCGACGTTTTCGGACACCGTGAGGTGGCCGTTTACTTTGGCACCAGCAGAGTCCAACCCATCGAAGGCGTCGACGACGGCTGACGTCTTCTCTTCGAAGTGGGCGAAATCTTCCTTCGTCCACCACTCGTTCAAATTCCCCTTCTCGTCGTAACGCGCCCCGTTCGTATCGAAGGCATGCGTAATTTCGTGAGCGATAACCGTTCCGATTCCTCCGAAGTTCTTGGAAGCCGACTGGTTGATGTCATAGAACGGTGCCTGCAAAATGGCAGCTGGGAAGACGATGTGATTAAAGTCCGGTGAGTAGTAAGCGTTCACCATGTCGGCTGGCATACCCCAACGGGACTTGTCCGGTTGCTTGCCCCACTTTTCAAAGTGTTCCTTCACGGATTCTTCTGAGAAACGCTTGGCGTTTTGCAACAAGCTTTCGTCTGGGTTTACTGCACGCTTTTCCAAGTAGTCTGGCAAGCCGTCTGGGTACCCCACCTTCATCTCGAGGGCAGCCAACTTCACCTTTGCCTTGGCTCGGGTTTCATCGGACAACCAGTCGATTTGGTCGAAGCGCTTTTCGTAAACGGCGATGATGTCTTTGACCATGGCCGCCACGTCGGCTTTGGCCTTTTCACCGAAGTAGGTTTGACCGTACCAGCGGCCGACCTTCTGTGAGAAGAAGGCACGGGCCTGACGGAAGGCCGCTTTGTCTTGGTCGATGGCTTCCTTGGCACCAGACAAGGCACGTCCGAATTGCCCAGCCAAAATGCGTGTGTCGTTGCTCAAGAATGACGCCACGTCCAAGATGTTTTGGATAATCATCCAGCCCTTGATAGCAGCGAAGTTTTCTTCCTTATAAACTTCGCTGGCCTTTTCGTAGAAAGGTCCGTCGTAGACGATGACCTTGTCGATCTCGTCGCCGACCAATGCCTTTAAGGTCTTTTTCAAAGTCACTTCCGGCACTTTGGCGTTCGCATCATCAACTGACATTGGGTGGTAGTTCTTCCATGAATCAGACAATTCTTCAGAAGATGAACGACGGTCCGCAATCAACTGATCGAAGGCAATGGCCTGGTCAATCCATTCCGCTGCCTGGTCTTTGTACCCGAACCGTTCGAGCAAGACTTGCACCATGTCCTTCCAGCTAGACAGCATGCTTTCTTTTTGTTCATTATCCTTGTAAGACGTGGTATCTGGAAGGATCAAGGACGGACTGGCCAGCCAGAGTTCATTACGTGCCGTGTTCTTTGAATCAGGCGCAATGGTTGGCTGCAAGATGGTTTCGTAGCCCTTCTTGATGAGGTCGTCTTCTGAGTCTTGCAAATCCTGCCAGGAATTCAAGGCAAAGATTGGCGCCAAGTGAGCCGCCAACGCTTCTTTTTCACTTGCTTCACGGGCATCCCAGTCCTTGGTCAGCTGGTGCATCTTCACGAATTCGGCCAAGTCAGCGGGCGTGTCCTGCTCCCCTGCTTCTAACGCCTTCAAAACGCGTCGCTCCTCTTTTTCGATGCCTTCGACCAAGTCGTAGAACCCACCGGTAACTGGGCGATCCTTTGGAATCACCGCTTGTGCGATCCACTCACCGTTCACGGCTTCGTAGAAATCATCTTGATAACGTGTTTGTGCCATTGCTGCCTCCTTATGGTTTGTTGTTAAGCACATTATCCTGTACGGGCGCGACTTTTGCAAATAAAATTAGATTTCTCTCATTTAAAAACTGTCAAAGTCAGACCCGCACCGGCCGTCTCGCTCTCGCCTCTTTTGCTCAAATTGGACTTTTTATACAGAAAGGACAATAATGCCTATGTAACCCTTTAAAATCAAAAAGAACGAATACAAAAGAAGGAAGTTATGTCTAAGAAAATCATTCTCATCAGCTCTTTGGTTGCCATTGCTGTCGTTGCTGTCATAGGTGGCGCGTACGCACTCGGCGCAAGTAACCCATCGACAAACAAGCAAAGTAAAGTCGAAAAAACCGTTTCGAGTGCAACGAGCAAAACCAAAGAAAGCACGGATTCATCCTCACAGGATGATCAGAAGGTAAAAACCAGCGCCTACTCTGCCCTTCCCCAAAAGGTTCAAATCGCCCTTTTGACCTATGGCAGCCTGCCAACCAATTACGGAACGCCGCTCAAAACGCACTACTCCGTTTACATGGGCGACAAAGATAAAATCGTTGTCTACGATGACGGTGAAGGTGCTGGTGGTTTTGCTGAACACACGGTGATGTTCACGGACAACCACAACGGAACCTTCACGGAATCCGACCTCGACACTTCCGCTGCCCCCGACATGGCTGGTGTGAGCCCACAAAACTCATTCTGGAAGAGCTACAAAACCATCACGGAAGACGACATGATGAAGAACTACAACGACCACAAGGATGAAATCAACTTCTCCGCAAACGAATTGGTTGACCTTTCCAAGTCTGGCGACAAGTTCAGTCTCATCCCAACGAATCAAACAAAGCTGCCTTAAGAGCTGAAGGCAAAATAAAAAGAGACCCGTTTCGGGTCTCTTTTTTTAGTGTTTCGAAGCTGACCCAAGGTCAGCGTTTTTCCATTTTAAAGCGTCTTTTCACCGACGTTCTTATCCAAGGTGAGCGCCTCCATCAATGGGTAAAGCGACAGCAAGCCCACCACGAAGAGTGTCACCTGGTAGGCCAAGGTGATTGACAAGGCCTGGGCGAAGAGGGAGAGCAACGTTGCCGCAAAGCCAACTCCGAAGGCCTGGGACAACATCTGAACAACCGACTGCAGGGTGTTTGCCGCGTTCTTTTCCTTCTTCGACAACTCGGCAAAGGCTAGTGAGTTGTATGACGTAAGCGACAGCGAACGGCCGACACCCGATGCGAAGGCGACAAAGGCGATCCAAGGCTTTGCTGAATCAACCGTGAAGCATGCCATCAAAAAAGTCGACGCCGACGCGAGGCCCAAAGCAACCGACAAGGCATACTTGTAGCCCAGCGTTCGAATGATGGGTGTCGTAAAGGGCTTAATCGCCAAGTTACCCAAAAAGATGAAGATGACGTAGGTTCCCGCTTCGACCGGTGACCAGTGAAATGGCACCTGCAAGAGCAGTGTCAGCAAGTAAGGCAAGGCTCCGATTGTCATCCAGAAGATGGATCCACCCGTTTGGTAAATTCGGAAGGACTTCACCTTCATCGCGTCCAATGAAAAGAGCGGTTCGTCGACCTTTTGCAAATGCTTCCATGAGAAGACGGAAAGCACCAGTCCCGCAAACAGGATGAGACCACCAACGAAAAGTGTTTCCACACCACGTGACAGCACTTCGGCGGCAATCAAAATCAAACCGGCTGCTACTGCGACCAGCAAGAATCCGAAGAGGTCAAAGGGCGCCTCCTCCGCTTTGTTATCATCGTGAATTAAGAATGCCCCGGCAATCAAAATACCGATTCCGATTGGCAGGTTCAAGTAAAAAATCCACTGCCAAGACATGGCCCCAATCACGTAACCACCGAGTAAAGGCGCGATGGCTGGAGCAATCAAGGCCGGCCAGATCAAGAAGGACAGGATGGAAAGTAAGTTCTTCGCTTCCACGTTTTCCAAAATGATGAGCTTTCCAACCGGTACCATCAACGCACCGGCAAAACCTTGAAGCGCACGCATGGCCAAGATGTAGGCTAAGTTGCTGTAGAACCCAACAGCCACCGATGACAGCGTGAAGAGCACCACGGCAAAGAGAAAGAGGTTCTTTCGTGGGAGTTTCTTGGCCAGCCATCCGGATAATGGAATAAAGATGGCCGCAAAGAGCATGTAGACGGAAACCAAGAGCGAGGCGCTCGACTGGTTTACCCTTAAATCTTCTGCGATTTGTGGCAAGGCGGTGGTCACGATGGTCGAGTCGAGCATCTGCATGAAGAGCGCTGCGGCCACGACCAGGGCTGCTTTTTTTAGTACGTTGTCTTTCATTTATCTTCCTTTAACGAAAAAAGAAGCCGGCTTCTCGCCGACGTCTTTTAAAATGAATTCTTCGTTCTTTAATTTACGCTTTAAGCGTATGTCTGTCAATCAACGGAGCAGACTTTGCGGGCTACGATTTCGCGTCCGTTTAAGGGTTGAACTTCTCGAACATTGTGTGGATAGGCCTGTGCAAAAGCCGCCACATCGGCTGGGTTAATCCCCAGCTTTTCCTTCAATAGTACCCAGTGAACATCTTCTTTCAACGGTGGCGTCGTCAAAGTTCCCGTGTAGGTGTACACCATACTGAAGTTCTTAGGCACCATATCCATCAATTCGATGGTCGTTTCCTTCCCTTCAAACACGGGAGCAAACAACACCGGCGCTTCTTCATCCAACTCGGTCCAGACACCAAGTACCATGACGCCGCCATCCGGGCGCTTGAATACCAAGTGGATTTCAGCCGGACCGGATTGCCCGTCAATTAAGTGTTCGTATCCTTGGTGCGTGTGAAAACGCTCCAACTGGTAGGTCGCACCACCCAAGGTGATTTGGCCATCACAGTAGTATTGGTCCCCAATCACCTTCTCTTTAACAGTTAGTGCAGTTGGGCCAAGCCCCTTCCAATCGACATGAATGCAGTCGCCTTCGACGACGGCGTCCTTTGTTATGTCGATTGGGGATTGGTCCTTTTCCTTGGTCGTGTGTTGCCAAGCAATCTGATGAGCATAGTTGAGCTTATCCATAAGTATGATCCTTAAGGGCGCGAAGCGCCCGTTTTCATATAAGTTAAATCGTCATGTAAATCGAGAAATACATCAAGCCCGCACCCACCAGCACGAACACGTGCCAGTACACGTGGCCCATTGGGATTTGTGGCACGAGGTAGAAAATCGTTCCCAGTGAGTACACCACCCCACCGGCCAAAAGCAGCCAGAAAGCCATTGGCGAAAGCGCCGCCCAGATGAGTGGCATCGCGAGCACGATCATCCAGCCCATCACCAAGTAAATGAGCACCGCAACCCATGGCCAGCGGCCCACGAAGAACAAGTCATAGACCAATCCCGCGCAAGTCATCAGCGCAATGGCAGACCAGATACTCCAGCCCGGAACCGTTGGCAGCACCAGCCAGGTGTATGGCGTGTACGACCCCAAAATCACGAAGTAGATGCCGGCGTGATCCATGAACTGGAAAACCTTGGCCGCCTTCGTAAAGACAAGCGAATGGAAGAGCGTCGACGCCAGCAAGAACAGTGAAATCGAGCTCACGTAGATGGCAATCGCCCCGATTTCCAAGCCGGACATCGTGTGCTTTCCCGCCTTCAACACCAAAAAGACGCTGGCAATCACGGCTAAAATGAAGCCCAATCCGTGCGTGACAGCATTTAAAACTTCATAGACAATTTGATAAACTTTTCCTCTTTTGGTCATTTTACTTCCTCTTGTTTTCTAAAAAAGATTGATAAATTAGGTGTTTGTTTGGAATTTTTCGTTCGAACGCTTCCGTCTTTACCATAAAATTAAAACTAGACCAATTTGACATCCGGTTTTTTATTTCATACAATAAACATGGATAGATATTTAGAACGAATTGGAGGTTCTTATGAAATTAACATTTACTGATGCAGCCAAGGCACGTTTGGAAAAGTTCACTGGTCCTGACAAGAAGATTGTCTTGGACTTCGATGATGGTGTTGGACCATTCTCAGACGAAGCAAACTGCACGCTTGCTTTGTCCTTCAACCTTGTCTTTGTTGGCAAGGACACGGACTTGTCAGAGTTTGGTGCAACCATCGATTCCAACATGGGAACCGTTTACGCAAAGCCATACTCATTGGACCAAATGGACGATGACATGACCGTTGACGTTAACGAAAAGTACCTCCGTTACGCTTTGAATGGTAAGGGCGGTGCTTTGGATCCTGCTCTTGGTATCAAGCAAGTTGGATAATTTCATTTAAACGAAAATCAGTCGCCCCTTTTGTCAAGTTGTTCGGGCGGCTGATTTTTTTATTGGAAGGAAATTTGCTTTGCTGAAGATGTTACATCCGTTGACGTCGCTTTTGAGGGCGTTTGTCACACGGCACCGCATACGACTACCCTTCCCTCTAAAATTCCTTTCTTCTATTATAATAAAAAGCCAGCCCAACGGCTGGCTTTTTTGTTAGGAAATGAAATGTTTAAGCGAATCTTTTGAAAACGTTACGCGAAGAACCAAACTTAGTCCAGGTATGACGTGTAGTCACGTGCCCAGATAATGGCCATTGATTCGTTTCCCGTGTGAACGGTCACAACGGGATCAAGAACGCCTCGTTCGAACGTGACGGCCGGGTACTTCGCTTGGAAATCCTTCAACCACTTGTCACCGACCTTCTTAGCACCGGCGTCCAAAATGTAAGAACGAACCGGGAAATCCACCTGAGCCAAGTATTCTTCGAAGGACTGTTGAATCATGTCCTTAGCACCTGACATCTTGCGGGCTTTTCCGATGGCGGAAATCTTACCATCACCCGGAATGTCAAAGGTCAGAATTGGCTTGATGTTCAATAGACCACCAACCAAGGCCTGCCCGCGGGACAAACGGCCCGTGCGCTTGAGGTGAGAAATATCGTTAACCACGAGACGCACACCGAGGTTGTCTCGGTAATCTTGCAAGACGGCCAAGATGTCGTCCATGCTTTTGCCAGCTTCGGAAAGCTTGCGCACCAAAACAGCTTGGTCGAAAACAGCCATGTTAATGAGCTTGGAGTCGACGACTTCGATGCGGTTCAAACCTTCGTATGATTCGGCAATCAGCTTGGCCGTTTGGTAGGCACCAGAAATTCCGGAAGAAAGCGTGATGATGACCGCGTCTTCGTAGCCGGAATCCTTGGCTTGGTTCAAGGCCTGTTCCCATTGAGCGGGTGAAGGCTGGGAAGTATTCCCCTGCATCTTCTTTTCATCGATGATTTTCATGAGTTGGTCGACCGTCTGGAGGTCCTGTCCACCCATGTAAGTTTCTTCGCCAAAGATGATTGGAATGGCGACTTCAATGATGTCGTATGAGTTGCGAATACTTTGAGGGATGGCTGCTGACGAATCAACAATTACCGCGGTTTTAGTCATGGTTCAATCTCCTATAAGTCTACCTACTATAACATATTTGCCGGTCCTAAAAGGCGTTAATCCTTACCCGAGCGCGGTCGAAACGAAGAGGCCAAGGTAGAAGAACAGAACCCCACCGCCCATTTGAATGGCGAAATAGAGGACCTTTTGTGTGCGATTATCTTGGTCGATTCCTTCGGTCATCATGGATGAAAACGTGGTCAGACCGCCAAGAAATCCAGTTTCAAGGTAAAGCGCGAGCTCATGTGAAAACGGAATGCTTATCAGCATTCCTAATAAGAATGAACCAACGGCGTTCACCACAAAAACACCGTTGGCATAATTAGCACGAGTTTTCCAGTTCTGCATGATGATATAGCGCAAAACTGATCCCAAACCGGTCGCAATCATCACGAATAAAATGGTGGTCATCATGATGCCACCTCCCCTGTTTGTCGTTCAGGAATGAAGGACGCCAGTTTGCGTCCGAAGAAGACAGCAAGGATTCCAATGACTAGCGAAGCTACCAGTAATAAGATGGCTAACAGTGCCTGCCCATGAGCCACTAGCTCTCGACTTTCCGCGATCAAGGCGCCAAAAGTTGTGAAGCCACCAAGCAAGCCGACACCAAGCAACGGTTGTAAACGTTCTGGATGCAAACGGCGCCTCTCAATGATGACTGCCAGTGCAGCCAGTCCGGCTGTTCCAATAAAGTTAATGATGAGCGTCATAAAAGGCGTCGAACCGATTCCTGGAACCAGAGTCAGCAAGTAGCGGAATAGTCCACCGAAGGCCCCACCGACAAAGACGAGCAATAAATTTTGCGTTGTTTCTTTATTTTTCATCATTTCACTGCCTTGTTAAAACATCTTGCTCTTCGTTTGCTGATTAACGTCCGCTATTAAATCACCTAAAGAGACGTTTTCCATGTCTTCCAGCAGGTGGTCTTCGAATTGCTGATAGTAAACAGCAAGGGCGGGATTCACCTGACTAGCCAATGGGCAGTGTTGGTTCACCTTGCTGTCCAACTGAAAAATAGCGGCTGAATCAACGGCCTTTAAGATGTCAGCCAGGGAAATCTCTGAGGCAGGTCGCGCCAAAATTGGGCGTGACATTGGTCCCCCTTCGCGTTTAATAATGGCAGCGTTCGTTAGCTCAGCCATAATGGCACGAATTCGCGACGGATTGGTATTAACGGATTCCGCCACGGCTTTCGAGGAATAGCTGATGTTGTTATCTTTTCGGGCGATGTAAAGCAAAACGTGCACCGCGTTTGTCAACTTCATTGATGGTTTCATAAAATTTTTCCTTGTTATTTTCTAGGATATAGTATATCATATAACCTGTACTTTTATTAAATACTGGTTAGAAAGGAACCACACTATGACAACATTCAACGAACTTCAAAAAAAGCGCCGCTCCATTTACCAACTCGGAAAAAACATTGATTTGAACAACGATCAGCTCTTCGAACTGGTTAAAAACACCATCAAGGAAACGCCCTCCCCATTTAACTCCCAATCCGTGCACGCCGTCTTGCTGACGGGCGACGCCCACGAAAAGCTCTGGGAAATGACTTTGGCTGAACTGAAGAAAGTGGTGAGCTCAGAAGAAGCCTTCGCCGAAACAAAGAATAAGGTGGACAACGCCTTTGCCGCCGGCTACGGAACCGTCCTTTACTTTACCGATCGCAAGATTGTGGATGGCTTGAAAGAACAAGTCCCTGCCTACGCCCACAACTTTGACGACTGGGCCGAAGAAGGCATGGGAATTGCCATTTACGCCGTTTGGTTGGCCTTGGCCGAACAAGGAATCGGCGCAACTCTGCAGCACTACAACCCCCTCATCGATGCGGGCGTACAAGAAGCGTTCAACATCCCTGAATCGTGGGTATTGCGCGGTCAAATGCCATTCGGTTCAATCGAAAACGATGCGTTTGAAAAGACGTACTTGCCAGACGAAGACCGTTTTATGCGTTTTAACTAAAATTATCCAAAATAAAAAGCCCGCCACGATCGAAGGTCGTGACGGGCTTTTTCAAGTTCTATCAGATTATGCTTCTTTGAGGGCTGAAAGCGCGTTTTCATCAGCGTAAAAGCGGTCCAAAATATCTGAAAACCGCATGTCTTTTATCAATGAAAGCAAATGTTCTTCCATTTGATCATAGTAGAAGGAAAGCGTTGGATTAATCTTCTTAGCCACTTCACAGTCATCACTGACCTTCGTGTCCAACGGAAAGACCTTCGCATCCTCGTTAATGGCTTCCAAAATGTCAGCCATTGAAATGTCTTCCGGCTTCTTAGCCAACTTTGGGCGTCCGAAGTTCTCGTCTTCTTCTCGTTCAATCAACCCAGCCGAAAACAAATCAGACATCAACGCTCTCACTCGCGATGGATTCGTGTTCACGGACTGCGCGATATCCTTTGATACCACACGTTCCCCCGGCTTCGTATTTGCGATGTAGACTAAAATATGAACAGCATTAGTCAATTTTAGTGACGGTTTCATTATTTCATTCTCCCTATTAATTTGTACTCTCTCGCGTTTAGTATAGCATATCCACAAAAGAAAGACAGGGAAGAAGCCCGGCATGACGGCGTTTTGACTCATTCTTATCTTTTGTCTCAGTTTCTTATCATATTTCTCCTTTTTTTATCATTTTTCTTGACAGGTGCTCATCGCTCTTGTATGCTTAAGACAACTTTTAAATGTTTTAGGAGCAAAACACATGACTGCACTTTCTATTCAATTGAACCGCCAATGGTGGCGCCGGTAGGAGAGCAGCTTTTCGGAGACGGACAAGCTGTGACGACAGCTTTGTCCCAACCGGCTTCTTAGTAATGCATGAAAAGTCTGTTTGGGTATATCACTTCACCCAGGCAGGCTTTTTTCTTGCCCAAAATCAAATCCTGCCCTGGGTGCTCACTTATATAGGAGAAGAACATGAATAAACGTTTACTATCCGTTACGTCGTTGATTATTGCTTTTCTGGTCGTTGCCTTCTTCTTTGGCAACGGTCAGCAAAAGACTAAGAACAAGGACGTCGTTACCGTTGGAATCCTTCAACTGGTCACCCACCCCGCTCTTGATCAGATTCATGAGGGGGTTGTCAAAGGATTAGCTGATTCAGGTTATACAGAAGGAAAGAACCTGAAAATCAACTACCAAAACGCTCAGGCCAACCAAGCCAACTTGAAAACCATGGCACAGGATTTCGAAAACAAGGGAACGGACCTGACCGTCGGAATTGCGACGCCAGCTGCCCTCTCCCTTGCCAAGGTCGCCAATCAAAAGGCCCCCGTCATTCTGGCCGGTATCACGAACCCGGTTGGTGCCAAGTTGGCCGATTCCGTTGATAAGCCGGGTCATAACATCACGGGTGTGAGTGGAAACTCCCCTTATGAAAAGCAAGCGACACTCTTTAAGGAAGTCTTGCCAAAGGCAAAGAAGATTGGAATTATTTCCACGACTTCTGATGCCGGTGGAACATACAATGCCAAGCGCATGACTTCCGCCCTTGAAAAGAAGGGTTACCAAGTCAAGAACTACACGATTTCATCAACCAACGACATGTTGCAAGTGGCCAACACGATGGCCGGTGAAGTCGATGCGGTTTACGCCCCACAGGACAACAGCGTGGCCACGGCTATGAAGACCTTGGTCGGTGCATGTCGTGCCAACAAGGTGCCAGTTATCCCATCAAACGATACGATGGTGAAGGACGGTGGGTTGATTTCATACTCACAGTCCCAATATGAAATCGGATACCAAGCTGGTTTGATGGCCGGTCAAGTGTTGAAGGGTAAGAATCCTGCTACCTTCCCAATCCGTTCTGTGGATAAAGGGTCTTATGCAGTGAACTTACAAACAGCTTCTGACTTGGGTATTCAATTGCCAGAAAACATGGTCCAAGAAGCCAAGCAGAATCAGGAGGTCTACTAATGCCAATTATTGTTTCTTCCATTTCCCAGGGTATCCTCTGGGCTGTGTTGGGGGTTGCCCTCTACCTGACTTTTCGAATTTTGAACTTCGCCGATATGACGGTTGAAGGATCCTTTCCACTTGGTGCCTCAACGGCGGTTGCGTTAATCGCCCACGGGGTGAACCCATTCATTGCAACGGCGGCCTCTTTGGTTGTCGGAGCGGCGGCCGGTCTTGTGACTGGTTTGCTCTACACGAAGGGTAAGATTCCAATTCTCTTGGCCGGAATCTTGGTGATGACGGCCTGCCTCTCCATTAACCTTCGCATCATGGGGTCAGCTAACATTTCCTTGTTGGACCAAAAGACGATTTTCTCACTGAAGATTTTCGAGCACTTACCAAAGTACTTTGACGGCGTGTTCTTGGGAATCATCGTGATTGCCATTATCCTGGGATTCCTCATGTGGTTCTTACAGACCGAATTGGGTCAGGCCTTCATCGCCACGGGTGATAACAAGGTCATGGCTTCCGCGTTCGGTATTAAGACGGATAAGATGACCATCATGGGCTTGATGGTGTCAAACGCCCTCATCGCCTTCGGTGGTGCAGTTATCGCTCAAAACAACGGCTTTGCCGACATTAACATGGGAATCGGAATCATCGTCATTGCACTGGCTTCCATCATTATCGGAGAAGTGGTCTTCGGTGACTTGTCACTGAATCAACGACTCCTCGCCGTGGTGATTGGGTCAATCATTTACCGCTTGGTCTTACTGGCGGTTTTGCAACTCGGATTCCAAACAAACGACTTAAACTTGATTTCTTCATTAATCCTGGCCGCAGCAATGGTTTTGCCGCAGGTGCGTCACTACCTCAAGTTGGAACACATCCTTTCATTTGGAGGTAAGGCACATGACTAACCCTGTTTTTTCATTAAAAAACGCCACGGTAACCGTGGCTAATGGCACGACGATTCTCGATCACTTAAACTTCGACATTGACCAAGATGACTTCATCACTGTTTTGGGAACGAACGGAGCTGGTAAATCGACACTCTTCAATGTTCTATCCGGTGACTTAATGTTGACAGAAGGCTCGATTGAACATAACGGAAAGGACATCAGTCACCTCCCCGCCGTGAAGCGCACGTCCTTTCTCGCCCGTGTCTTCCAGGACCCAAAGCTTGGTACGGCTCCCCGTATGACGGTCGCCGAAAACCTCCTGCTTGCCGAAAAGCGTGGGGCTAAACGGACGTTGAAGAACCGTAAGTTAAGCGCCGAAAAGTTGAAGCATTACTTCGAATTGACGAAGACAATGGGAAACAACTTGGAGAACCGCTTGCAAACGGCCACTGGTTCCCTTTCTGGAGGGCAACGACAAGCCCTTTCCTTCTTGATGGCCACACAGGTAAAGCCTGGTTTGTTGCTCTTAGACGAACACACGGCGGCCTTGGATCCCAAGACATCTGACCAATTGATGGCGGCAACAAACGAACAGGTCACGCAAAACAATTTGACCGCGTTGATGATTACCCACAACTTGGCCGATGCGCTTAAGTATGGAAATCGTTTGATTGTATTGAACGCCGGACGCATTGTCCTCGACGTTAAAAACGAAGATAAGGATGCTTTGACT
Source organism: Fructobacillus apis (assembly GCF_023893635.1). Lineage (GTDB taxonomy): Bacteria > Bacillota > Bacilli > Lactobacillales > Lactobacillaceae > Fructobacillus > Fructobacillus apis. The sequence goes on from NZ_JAMWYK010000002.1 coordinate 301,154, forward strand.
GAAGCAGAACTCCTCAAATACTTCGTTCATTCATAAAAAAAAGAAAAGTCGTACTGAGTATTCACTCAGTACGACTTTTTGTTTGCTCATAAATTTTAATAGAAGAAGGGGTTTTCTTCCGAATTGATCTTATCGAATAATTCAAAGAGGTGATCCCGGTTCGTGATTTTATACTTCTTCACCTTCCGGTCGTAAACCACTTCGGACTTGATTTCCTCGTTGATTTGCAGCTCTGATAAGAACTCCCGAATCGCGGCGATATCACGTTGCACAGTCTTTTGTCCAACGAAGAAGAGGTCTTCAATTTGGTCGACCGACATCGCCTGTTTTGAAATCAGGATGGAATATAAGCGAAGGATTCGCTGTTTATCGTTAAATACTGCTTTTTGTCTAGACATTGGAAACTCCTTTGCTAATTGTACCAAAAGAAAGCCCAAAAAGTGTTTAAAAAGAAAAAATGCCAATAAAAAAAGGCCTTTCGGCCTTTTTTTAAACGGAGCGACGTTGGAAGATGGCAAAGGTTCCAACGTAAATCAGAATCAAGTAGATGGCGTATACCAACCAGACAACCCAGACATCGGCCCCGAAGTAGTTCTTAATGAAGAGGTTCGTTGCTGAGCGTCCGTCAAAGGCGGATGACAGCATGCTTTGAACCGTGAGCGGGTTCCACTTCAATGGTTCCCAGAAACGGACCAAAAAGGTGGTGATACTTGAGATGATTGGTGTTGCAATGGAGAGTACGACTCCGATTGAAACAGCAGCTGCAGATGACTTGGCAAGGTTTGAAACGAGCAAGACAACGGCGAAGAAGAATAACATCATCAACACATCCATGACTTGGGCAAAGAGGAATGGTTGCCAGTCAATTTCAGTAAAGTGGCTGCCGTTCAACGTGATGAACACAAAACGTCCAGCGAGCATTCCCAGGATCCCTGCTAACAAGGTGATTACATACTCAACCAGGATAATCACAACCTTTGAGATAAAGATTTCCAAACGTGAGTACTGACGAGAGAGCAAAGGACGAATCGTTCCGTAGCCAAATTCCTGTGTAAAGGTCAACGCTGCGAAAACCGAACCGGCAATGGCAATGATGATTCCTGCCCCACCAAGTGCTGAATACCCGAGTGATTGTTGTTCAGCCGGTACAAACCATGTCAATACACCGATTGGCAAAAGAAAAGCAATGATTGCCCAGATGTAGAAGCGGTTTTGCTTAACGGCCTTCATCCATTCTTGTTTTAATAACGTAATCATAATGTCTCCTTTAAACCTTCTTTATGCACGCGTGCCGTTTTCAGACAGCACTTCCATCAAGTGATCTTCAAGGTTAACAGACCCCGTTTGGATATCCAAAACATCCAACTTGGCTTCGGTTGCCTTTGCCAATACGGCCTGAGCGTTCACGCCATCTTCGACGTCAATCAAGACCTGGCTGTCATCACCGAGCTTTGCGTTCCAACCTTCAGCCTTTGCCGCTTCGAGCATGGCGTCGTTATCGGAAGTCTTCACCTTTACTTGTGCCTTGTCTTCTGACAAGAATTCGTCCATCGTTGCCTTACGGACAACCTTTCCCTTGTTGATGATGACCACGTCGTCAGCCAAACGCTGCAATTCATCCAAGAGGTGGGAAGAAATGACAAAGGAAATCCCCTTTTTCGCCAAGTTTTGGATGAGCTCACGGATTTCACGTACGGATTGTGGATCCAACCCGTTCATAGGTTCATCCAAAATAACCAACTTAGGACGACGAATCAAGGCAATGGCAATTCCCAAACGTTGCTTCATTCCAAGAGAGAAGTTCTTGGCCTTACGCTTCCCGAAGTTTTCGCCGTCAATTCCGGTCAACTTCATCAATTCATGGATGTCTTCCGGGTTTTCGGAATCCATCGCGTAGTACTTCATGTGGTCTTCGGCCGTGAAGTTTGGGTAGATGGATGGGTATTCAATCAAGTTCCCCATCTTTGACAAGGCCTTAGTCTTTGAGAATTGAACGGGTTGGCCATCAAAGATAACCTCTCCTGAGTCAAAACGCATCAAGCCCGTCATGGCACGCATCGTGGTTGACTTACCAGCACCGTTTGGTCCAATCAAACCGACAATACGACCTGGTTCTACTGAAAATGACACGTCATCCATGGCCTTGTATGAGCCAAAGTGCTTTGAAACGTGACGCAGTTCTAATAATGACATGTGCGCTGTCTCCTTTTTTAATAATATGTAGCGGCTACTTGCTACTTTAGATTAATACTTATCTATGTCTCTTTTATTATAACAAAGTCACTGACAAACCTTGTTTTTCTGGGATTTCTTTACCTTTTCATAAAAAAACAACAAAAAAAGCTTCCCATTGCTGGAAAGCTTTTTAAAAGAGTTGAATATCTAGTCGGGAGAGAAGGTATAAATTAGGTTTAGAGAGAAGTATTTATATTGACTAGATATCCAACTATCGATAATACTTTATCGATGTTTCTATTATCTATCGCTGAGATTAAGTTAAGATTAAATCTTTCCTTAATTTTTTTAATTTTTTTATCAACTTTGAACTTTTATTACTTGATTGTTCCCAAGAAGTACTTCTTCTTTCCACGACGCACCAATACATACTTACCTTCGTATGCTGACTTTGGATCAATCATCGCGTCCACATCTTGCACCTTTTCACCGTTAATCCGGATGGCACCGTTTTGAACATCTTCACGTGCTTGGCGCTTTGACTTCTCGATTTCAGCATTCACCAAGAAGTCCACGATGTTCATTTCTTCATCCGTTGCCTCAAATCCTGGAACTCCGGAGAAGACGTCTTGAATTTGTTGAACGGACAAGTCCGCAACATCACCAGAGAACAAGGCCTTTGAAAGTTTTTCCGCTTCTTCGACAGCCGCTTCTCCGTGAACAAAGGCGGTTACTTCTTGAGCCAAACGCTTTTGTCCAATACGTGCACCACGGTTCTCTTCTGATTGTGCGACAATGTCGTCGATTTCTTGCTTTGAAAGGAAGGTGAAGTACTTCAAGTACTTTTCGACGTCCGCATCCGCTTGGTTAAACCAGAATTGGTAGAACGTGTATGGTGAAGTCTTTTCAGCGTTCAACCAGATGGCATTACCTTCGGACTTTCCAAACTTCTTTCCCGTTGAATCCGTCATCAATGGAATGGTCAAACCGAAGGCTGGTGCATCGTTTCCTTCAACCGTGTGAATCAAATCAACACCGGAAGTTATGTTTCCCCACTGGTCAGAACCACCGATTTGAAGACGCACGTTTTCTTCTTGCCAAAGGTGCAAGAAATCGATAGCCTGCAAAATTTGGTAAGTGAATTCCGTGTATGAAATACCAGTTTCCAAACGGGATGCCACGACATCCTTCTTCAACATCACGTTGATGGAGAACAGCTTTCCATAGTCACGGAGGAACTGTGGCAAGGTCATGATGTTCAACCAGTCGGCGTTATTAACAATCGTCGTCCCGTTTGAACCGAAGAGCTTGGTTACCTGTTCGGCAATTCCTTTTTCATTGTCCTTTAATTGCTCTTCTGAGAGTAACTTTCGTTCCGTTGTTGGACGAGGATCACCGATGGAACCCGTTGCTCCACCAACGATGATGACAGCCTTTCCACCAGCTTTTTGGAAACGCTTCAAGACCATGAATGGAATCAAGTGGCCGAGATGAAGGGAATCAGCCGTCGGATCAGTTCCTACATAGGCACCAATTTGTCCCTCTTCCATTGCCTTCAACAAGCCTTCTTCATCAGTCATCTGGTTCAACGCACCACGCCACTTCAAATCTTCAATAAAATTCATGACTTCATTCTCCTTACTTAATAGTAGAAAACCGAAAGAAAAAAGCCCTAATCATCATCTGATTAGGGCGAAGTTTCCGCGGTACCACCTAACTTACCTCATATCGAGGTCGCTCAAGTAGCCTTAACGCGGCTTCACGTCATTTCGGTTTTGTTGTGTAACAAAAAAGTGGTTAGACTAACTCACAGCAACCGTTAGTTCTCTTTCTACCAGCGCCACTTTTCTCTGCAACAAATGATAGCTCTATTATAGCAAGTTTCCTTGTTTTTTGCTCTGAATTCTCAATTTCTGTAAGCTTCGTTATTTTTGACATACTTCTTTACAGTCTTTAAAATATAACTGTATTATTTCACGAATAACTGCCACAGTCGACAAAGGTCTTTGACTTTTCATGTAACCATGACAGATTTTCGATTTACTTAAATCTATTTTCAGATTGGAGTCATTATGAAAATTGCTCTTATTGGAGCAGGACCCAGGAACCTCGCCATTCTAGGGCGTCTACTTTTCTTAGTTGATACAACAAAACAGGTAGACATTGACATGTATGACCCTAGCCCTATTGGCGGACGCGTGTGGAACCCTTATTTAAAAAACAACCACACCTTCCTGATGAACACCGCCCCCAATCAGGTTACACTGTTTGATGATTTTGAAATTCAGGATCACGAAGTCGAAACGGAGCGTCCTAACCTGCTCTCTTGGGCACAAACGAAGGCATTTGACTACTTAAAGGATCACCCCGAATTCCCTTCCATCTATCAGGACGAAGTTCTGTCGTTGGTCTCTGCAAACGAATTCTCCTCTAGAGGTCTTTTTGGGGTATATGCCGCTTGGTACTTCGAACTGTTGCAGTCCATTTCGTCACCTAACATCTCGGTTAATTTCCACCAACAAATGGTGACTGAAATGAATCGCGGAAAGCATAATTTCCTTCTGACAACAGATGATGGAGAAGAACATCGCTACGACCGAGTGGTTTTGGCCCCCGGTCACATCGACAATGAACCAAATGATAAGCAACAAGACCTATTGGCCTTTGCTAATTCGAAGCAATTACAGTACTTCCCTGCTTCTCATCCAGCCGAGAATGATTTTGATGCCATTAATGCAGATGATCAAGTCCTCATTGAAGGGCTCGGCCTTTCATTCTTCGATGTCCTTCTTTCTTTGACGGCAAGTAAGGGTGGGGCCTTCATCACGGAAAACGACGGTTCTTTAACATACCGTCCCTCTGGAAAAGAGCCTCGTATCGTCGCCGGTTCCTTTAATGGCCTACCACCACGCGCTAAGGGCGTTAACCAAAAGGAAGCCTCGCAGCTTTATCAACCACGTTTCTTTACCCTTGATAAGTTAAAGGAAAAAGCCAGCTTCAACAAGGGGCACCTTCCCTTTGACGTCTTTATGGACACGCTGAAGAAGGAACTGACCTATAAGTCACTCTACAACCAAATCCTTCAAGCAGACTTCCCAATTGGCGACCTTCGTTCAAAGCTAGCAACTTTCATTGAGAATCCGGATAACTGGCCACTCATCAATGAAAAGTTTGATTTAAACTTCGATGTCGATATTGATTGGGATTCAAAGGTATTTCCTGCTCTTCGTCAGACTGAAGCATCCACGTACAAGGATTTCCTAATCCAGCACATCAAATCCGATATCAAATCGGCCGAATTAGGAAATGATTGGTCCCCACTGACCGGTGCTTATGACATTCTTCGTGATTTACGGGATATCGTCCGAACCCTTTATAACGAAGGCTACTTCACGGATGACGATTATCAAAAGATGCTTTCAGATTTCAAACACTTTGATAACCAACTTTCTGCTGGTCCACCATTAATCCGTATGCGCCAGTTATTGGCCTTGCTCGAGGCTGGTGTCATCCAGATTGCTGGCCCTGGTTTCAAAACCGGACACGATGATAATGCCTTTGTCGCCACCGACTCACTCGGCCAACGCTTTAAAGGTTCCGTATTGATTGAAGCCCGGTTATCGACGATTGATTTCCGAATTGCTAAATCACCTTTGATTAAGTCATTGATTTCTAACAATCTGATTAGTTCAAATGATCGAGTACAAAAGGATGACGGCAGCTCCCTTCTTGGGCACACCATCAAGGTTGATCTGAATAGCTTAACCGTACTAGACAATGACGACGAGCCAGTTAACGGCTTCTTCGTTTCAGGTATCCCGCTTGAGGGTTCCCGCTGGTTCAATACCGTTATTCCACGTCCTTACGTGCACACACTGCTCTTTCAAGAATCAAAGATGTTGGTAAGTGCTCTATTGTCCGATTAAATTGATAAATAAAAAAGCGCTGATATTTCAGCGCTTTTTATTTACCTTTAATTACGTAAGAAGCCTAACTTCTCTTTTTTAATTTCTTCCGTATCAAAATCCTTGATACCATGATGCCCACCCTCGATCCAGTGCGTCATCGCTTTCTTACCTGTCATCTTTTCATATCGTTGTACCATTTCAACACTCTGTTCAAATGGTACAACTTGATCAGCAGTACCGGCCATCGCAAAGAGCTCCGGCATCTTTTCTGTAAAATAATTTGCCGGATTGCCCTGGGCAATTTGAATTGGTGCTTCACTCACCTTTAATCCACCTACCGCTAATCCTTCGAACGATTTCGGTGAACCTGACTCAGCGTACTTTGGCTCAACCCCTGCTTTATTAAATTGCTTTTCAAATTGATCGAATTCGTAGGGACCATAAGAAGCAATCACTTTTTGAATCACCGGCATTTCCTCTAGATCATCCTTTAATCCTTTTTCATACCCTAATTTCACACCTGCTGTCGCGCTTGCAACTGTTAGCAAAGCCAACTGTGCACCCGATGACTCTCCTGATAGATAAAAACGGTCAACATCCAATCCGAACTCTTCTGCCCTTTCTTTCAACTGAATGAGCACCGCTCTGACTTCAGCAACCTGTTTTGGGAAGGCGTAGTTCGCATCTGAAATCAAGGCATAGTTCATTGACGCAACGGCAAAACCTTCTTCGACCAACTTCATGTTTGGTCTTAGCTTATTCGTTGACTTTGACCCACGGACTAAACCGCCACCTTGCAAATCGAGAATCAAGGCATGCCTTTCTACTCCCTTTGGAAGATACAAATCAAACATTTGCCACTTTTCTGGACCATACGTTTGATTTTTTATTGATTTTGAAACCGCCTCAGACACGAAAACATCGTCAAAGGTGATATCCAGATCCTTAAATAGCATTCCTCCTCCTCATATGTTTCACGTGAAACAATTTCCGGAAGATGTTTCACGTGAAACATTCCTAAAGAAAAAGCCAAGAGTTCCTCCTGGCTTTAGTAGTCGTTAAGCTTCTTTAACGTTTCTTAATCTTTACCGTTCTTCCGGTTGTCCCACAAGTACACAACCAACAACATAAAGCTAGCCAATTCAGCAGTTAAGATAGCTGTTTCCATCGCTCGGAACACCCATGACACAACTGAAATGAACAGCAAGACCAAAGCAGCAATCGCTGTATAAACCGTTGTTACTTTCATTGTGACTCCCCCTTTACGTCTTTCAGACTAATCCTTTTTCTTCAAAAGTTCAATCATTTCCTTCTGCAAGGCGATGTTTTGACGAATTAACTCATTGTTTTCCTTCTGAAGCGCCTGCTCGTTTAATGAGTCTTGGTGTGGCTCATCATAGCCCCACTTTTCTTCTTCCGTACCAATCAACCAGTTGTTGATGAATTGGATGAAGTAAAAGACGGCCAACGAAATGGCAAGCAACGTTAAGGCTGAAGCGATAAAAGTCGATAACGACTCGGTCGTCTTCTCCATCGTAAAGACGTGATCACTTCTAATGAGCCAAAACCACAACGCCTTGAAGAAGTTAAAGGTGAATGATACAAGGTCCTTGACCGTTGATCCAAACGCATTACCGACAACCACTGAAATAACGAATGTCAGCAGGTTTGGTGCAAAAATAAAGCGCCGAAAAGCAAGCATTCCAGCTGATGATTTTTGAACGAATTGTTCGCGTTGTTGTCTTAAGTCCTCTTTTGTCTTTGTCTTAAATAACATAAGCCCTCCGGGGATTTTACTAGATTTCATTCTTTTCTATTATACGTCAGATTGTAACAAGAAAAAAGGAAGAAAGCCCGCTATATCAACAAAAGGGTACAAAAAAAGGACAGCTGCCTGTCCTTTTTTATTTCTTCAAGAAACCATATCGGTGGAACAAGTATGTTGCGCCGGTCATCATGGCTATCATGATAATAATCGTGACCCACCATCCTGACTGATGTGAGGCAAACGGCAAGAAGTCAACGTTTTCGCCATAGAAACCAGAAACGATGGTTGGAATCGTGAAGACGATTGAATAAACCGTCAACACCTTCATCGTCCAGTTCAAGTCACGGTTACCAAGGGTGTCCGTGGCTTTGGTTACGGCATTGATCACTTCCATCGCCAAACCGGACATGTCACGTGCTTGTTCAACTTCGACACGAACCTCGTCTAAGAGATCCAAATCTTCGACTGAAACGTGTGCCTGGTAGGAACGCCGAATTTGTTCCAACATAATGAGGTTATTTGCCAAAGAGTTTTGCAAATAAATCATTTGAATCTGCAAGTGAAGCAAATCGTTGGTTTGCTTCGTTAACTGCTTTTGGTTTCCAAACTGTGCTTGAATGGCGCGACGTTGACGATTGATTTCAGTGATTTCCTCACCGTACATCGTCATCAACGGATAGATTCCTGTAAAGAGGAATTCGAAAACAGACAACTTGTCGTCTTCATCCCGTTTGGTGTCGTGTCGCCCAGCCAGAATTTCCTTTTTCACATAATCTGTTGGTCGGTGTGAAAAGGTATATATATCACCATGAACCAAGACGATTCCAATCGGACGGGTCAAAACAGGTTCTGGCTCAGCAGAAATAACATCTAAGATGATTAGTGCTTCATCAGCATCCGGATCAAATTCCATACGAACCGATTCGTTGCGATCGTTTGCATAACCTAACATCTGCTCGGTTAAACCATGTTCGCCCAATAGACTTTCATGGTCTTGTTCCGACATGTTGGTTACGTGGAACCAACGAAAGTTGGGTGTTTGTTTTAACATTTCAATCATGGTGAACCACCTTTTTTGAAAACATCAAGGACAAAGAACCCTTAGCGCTTTTTCTTCTTTGAACGAGTAGCTTTCCGAACCTTACGAGCCTTTGCCTTTTCAAGTTCACGTGCGGCCTTACGTTCCGCTTGCATCTTGAATGGGTTTTGCAAGAAGAAAGTTTGAATCATCTGGAAGAGGTTTGCCACTACCCAATACAAAGAAACGGCAGAAGGCAAAGCCAAAGAGGTAAAGAAGATAATGAATGGAAATACGAAAGGCAAAATCTTCGTAAACCCATTCTGCTGTGGGTTGGCCATCGTTGACAAGAATGAAGACCCAAACGTAAAGAGGGCTGCCAACACAGGCAAAATAATGTACGAATCAGACTGACCCAAGTTCAACCAAAGGAAAGAACCTGAACGCAGAACTGGTGAGTTTTGGATCCCTTGGTACAAGGCAATCAACACGGGCATCTGAACCAAAAGCGGCAACATGGAAGCAAACGGTGAAACGCCGTGTTCCTTGTACAGTGCTTGTTGTTCTTGTGCAAGCAGCGTTCTTGTTTCCGTATCCTTAGCAGAGTACTTTTCTTGCAAGGCCTTGATTTCATCTTGCATACCCTGCATCTTCTTCATGGAATCCATTTGGTAGACCATCAAAGGCAACACAAGGAATCGAACGAAAATGGTAAAGATCACGATACCCAATCCATAAGATGAACTAAACCATGAAGCAACACCTAAGATTGAACGGATAAAGAAGGCAACAAAAGTTCCCCAGATTCCAGATCCAGCAACCGGTGCTTGATAAGAATGGTTAGCTGCAATAATTCCAACGAGGGCCAATGCCGCCAAAGTAAGCGGGAACCAACCGATTGTTTGATACCATTTTTTGAGTCGAGCCATTTTAATCTTCCTTTAGTAGTTTTGCTAAGTGGAGAACGTGGATGAGCTGCTTTTTGATAAAAGCCTGCGATGCACCCGCGACATTTGGTCGTGCTATTACTAGTATATCCGTCTTTTGATCGAGTTGCGGCTTTAATTCTAGAATTGACTGCCGAATTCTTCTTTTGACGTGTACACGGTCGTGCGCCTTTCCGACTTTTTTACCAACGGAAAGTCCCAGACGAAAGTGCTTTTGATTTTTCTTTTCTAAACGGTAAACCACAAAGTACTTATTAGCCACCGATTGGTGGTGGTCAAAGACCTTTTGAAACTCTTCTGGTTTTTTAATCCGAAATGACTTACGCATAGCTATACCGAACCTTTATGTACGCAGGATAATTCCTGCATGAAATTTTATGAAAATAAAAAGGCCACTGCAAGCAGCGACCTGTTTAGGCAGATAATACCTTGCGGCCCTTCGCGCGGCGGCGAGCCAAAACCTTGCGACCGTTGCTCGTTGACATACGCTTACGGAAACCGTGTACGCGTTCGCGGTGACGCTTCTTTGGTTGGAATGTACGTTTCATCAGGATTTACCTCCATTAATAATTTGTCTGCAAAATCTTTGCAATTCGAGATTAATCATACCACGGATACCCCGCTCTGGCAAGCAGTAGCAGGCAATAACTAAAAGTTTATTATATATAGGAAAAAAGATATCCACTTTTTTATCAAAAGCTAATCCAAAGGGGCGGTAAAAGTCACAAATGAAAATTCGTTATCCAGTCATTATCCAAAAGTTATCCACATTTCCACAGGCTGTGAGTTTAGAACTGGGGAAAACGTGGATTTCTTGTGTATAAGTTTCTATATCAGCGTTTCTCTTGTGGATAAGGGTTGTGATAGATGAGAATGACGAAAATTTGTTCCCTTTTTGTTCCACAATCCTGATTTTTTTTACCAACTGCTGGGGCTTTTTTCAAAGTCTTATTCTTTTCTGGGGAAAACTATGCCCGAGACATTTTTTTTGCTATACTGATTTTGTATTTAAAAAACTTTCTTTCTTATAATCAATATAATTTGGAGCTTTCGATGTCTGAAAACTTAAACCCAAACGATCTCTGGGAAAAAATCTCAGGTCGTCTTTTTACACAATTAGGTCCAGTTTCCTTTGATTCCTTTGTTGATCCATTAAAGCCAATTGGTTTCACGGAAGATAACAAGCGTTTGATTCTTTCGGTTCCGGAAGACACTGCTTCAGCAATCACGGAAAAGTGGAAGCTTGAACTCGAAATGAGCTTCGTTGAATACGCAACGGAAATCACGGGACGCTTCATTCGTCCTGATTTACGGACGACTGAAAACACCGAGGAAAAAAACAGTTTTGTTTCCGCACCCGTTGCTTCCGAACAACACATTCCTTTCTCTCAAGATGCTGGCTTAAACGAAGATTACACCTTCGATAAGTTCGTTGTGGGTTCAGGTAATGAAAACGCGCGGGCCATTGCAAAGGCCGTTGCGGAAGGACCTGGAAAAGTTTATAACCCCTACCTAATTTACGGAGGTGTTGGACTAGGAAAGACCCACTTAATGCAAGCCATTGGTAATCAGTTCGCAAAGGACAATCCAAATGCTCGGATTAAGTACGCCACTGCTGAAGATTTCCTGAACGACTTCACGAACTCACTTCGTGAAGGTAACCAGGACAACAGTAATGCCACTGCCCTCTTCAAAAAGACTTACCGTTCATTGGATATGTTGCTTGTCGATGATATCCAGTTCTGGGCAGGTAAGCCGCAAGTCCAAGAAGAATTCTTTAACACCTTCAATGCCTTAACAAAGGCAAACAAGCAAATCGTGATGACTTCGGACCGTTATCCGAATGATATTCCTGATTTGCAGGATCGTCTGAAGTCTCGTTTCGAACAAGGAATCACATCAGACATCCAAAAGCCGGACGTTCAGACTCGTGTGGCCATCCTACGAAACCTGCAAGACCAAAACGATTTGGACATTCCAAACGACGTTCTCCAACTGATTGGTGAATCAGTTGATGATAACGTCCGCACATTGGAAGGTGCCTTCCATAAATTTGAAGCGAAGATTCGTTTCATGAATAAGCCGGCAACAATCGAAACTGCAAAAACGATTTTGGCTGAAATTAACGCCAACAAGAAAGCGGTTGTAACGGTTGAACGAATCCAAGACGTGGTTGCTACCTACTATATGCAGACCGTCGAAGATATGAAGTCTTCTCGTCGCCAAGCAAACCTTGTTGAGGCAAGACACGTTGCCATTTACTTAACCAGAACGATGACTGATAAGTCTTTGCCTGAAATTGGTCGTGCCTTTGGTAACCGAGATCACTCATCCATTTCACACGCCTTCAACAAGATTGAAGAGCAAGTCGAAAAGGAAAGCAACATTAAGGAACTGATTGCGGACTTAGCCGAAACCATTAAAAACGGGTAAATCACCTGTGGATAAGTCGAGAAATTATCGCCGAGTTATACCTGAGGTTATCCACAGGCAAAACACGATTATTTCAAGGTTCGTTAGCTAATCCCCAGAACCCACAGCCCTTATTACTATTACTAGTTATTTATACTAACTATATATATATAACTGCACCCGCCACAAAGGAGGCTATGTGCTATGAAATTTACGATTAATCGCCAAGCGTTCATCAAAGCTTTGAATGATGTCTCAAGAGCTATTTCGTCTAAAACGACAATTCCAATTTTGACGAACTTAAAGTTAGACCTTCAAGAAAATCAATTGGTCTTAACTGGTTCAAATGCCGATATTTCAATTCAGATTACGTTGACTGCTGAAGATACTGCTAACGAATTGAATATTGAAAGTACTGGTGGCATTACATTGCCCGCTACTTTCTTTATTAACATCGTGAAGCACTTGCCCGCCACGTCCATGACTTTGTCAGTCGAAGGATTACAAGCTTTGATTACTTCAGGATCAGCATCCTTTAAGATTAATGGGCAACCAAGTTCTGCCTACCCTAAGTTGCCTGAGCTTTCAGAATCAAAGTCATTGAAGATTTCAGCGGCTCAATTGATTGAATTGATTGCACAAACAAAGATTTCAGCATCAACTCAGGAAAGTCGCCCAATCTTGACGGGAATTCACCTTTCTTTGAACGGCAATCAAATTAAGGCTGTAACGACGGATTCTCACCGTTTGTCACAACGCATCATCACTTTGGTTGCCGAAGAAAACGAAGAAGCTGCATCCGTTATTATTCCTGCAAAGGCCTTTAACGAATTGCAATCCTTGTTGGAAGGTCAAAACCGTGTTGAAGTGAAGTTGTCTGCTAACCAAGCCGTCTTTACTTTCGGAAACACGACCTTCTACTCACGCTTGCTGGAAGGAAACTATCCTGAAACAGATCGTTTGATCCCTTCAGAAGCCAATACTGAAATCGAAATTGATGCTGGTGTCTTGTCGGGAGCCATTGATCGTGCTTCCCTTCTTTCTCACGAATCACGTAACAACGTGGTATTGTTGACGATTAAGGATCAGCAAGCTGAGCTTTCTGGAAACTCCCAGGAAGTTGGACAAGTGAAGGAAGCTTTGTCAGCCGACAAGATTGTTGGGGACGACTTAGAAATTTCATTCAACCCGGACTATGTCCGTGACGCCCTTCGCGTGTTGCAAGGCAAGACGGTTGAATTGAAGTTCACCACGAACTTGCGTCCATTCATCATCATTCCTGAAGGTGAAACGGACAACAAGCAATTGCAATTGGTAACGCCAGTTCGTACATTCTAAATAAAAACGAGAAAAGACCCACTATGGGTCTTTTTTTATGCTTACAAAGCAACCTGCCCTTTTTTGCTAATTTAATCGAAACAGACTGCTAAAAGAAAAAAACGCAAATAAAGCCTCTTACGGGCAAATAGGGACAAGTATGTTATAATATTAGAGTAAGTCTTAGAAAAATTTGGGGAAGTTTTATGGCTGAACGTTTAGCAATTACAACTGATTTTATTACCCTGGCCCAGTTGCTTAAAATCACTGACATTATCAAGTCTGGTGGCCAAGCAAAAGCCTACTTAGCAAGTGAAGAAGTATTGCTGAATGGTGAAGAAGAGAACCGCCGAGGAAAGAAGCTCTATCCTGGCGACCTCATTGAAACAGCTGGACAGGCCTTTGTCATTGAAGAAGAGTCAGCAGATGAAGCTGCTGAACGTCGCGAAAAAGAAGCGATACTTGCTCGTTTTCAAGCAAAGGAACGAAAGGCCGCTTGGAAGCAAAATCAGCCAACTAAAGCCAATAAGAAAAAGCCTGGCCAGAAAAGGCCAACGGGTCCTTCTTCTTGGAATTAGAGAAACTCGAACTTTCCCATTTTCGTAATTACGAAGAAGCGTCACTGACTTTCCAACCAGGAGTTAATGTTTTCCTAGGGCAAAACGCACAAGGAAAGACGAACCTTTTGGAAGCCATCTACGCTTTGGCCTTGGCCCGTTCCCATCGGAGCAAAGTCGATAAGGACTTAATCCAGTGGGAACATGACCACGCCCGGGTTTCCGGATCAATTAAAAACCGTTTTGGTAAGACCCCCCTCTCGCTTTCCTGGTCGAATAAGGGAAAGCAGGCACGGGTGAACCACCTCGATCAAAGTCGTTTGTCGACTTACATCGGTCAATTAAACGTGATTTTATTTGCTCCTGAGGACTTGGATTTGGTTAAGGGCCCGCCAGCCACGCGCCGGCGGTTCATCGATATCGAATTTGGTCAGATGAACAAAACCTACTTACAATTATCGTCCCAGTATAAGCAGGTGCTAAAGGACCGCAATGCTTACCTGAAGGCCTGGTCTTTTGGTAAGAAACAAGATCAAGTGTTCTTGACGGTCTTAACGGACCAACTCATTGATTTGGCAGCTAAGCTCATGCTCCTCAAGAAAAAGTTCTTGAAGGAGTTGGAAGTTGCGGCCAAGGTCATCCATAAGGATGTTGCCGATCAAACAGAGGAACTTGCTTTGCACTACAAGACGTCTGTTGCGATGGACGAATTGAATGGTGTGGAGGCCGTTAAAAAAGCGTTGCAAAACGCTTTTGAAAAAGTCGATGCCCGGGAAAAGAAGCAGGGCACAACTTTGATTGGCCCCCACCGGGATGACTTTATGATTGAGGTCAACGGAACCGATGTTTCGACATTCGGCTCCCAGGGTCAGCAGCGAACCGCTGCCTTGGCCCTAAAGCTGGGCGAAATCGACCTGATGTACCAGGAAACTGGTGAATACCCAGTCTTATTACTCGATGATGTGTTATCCGAGTTGGATGCCTCGCGGCAGACCCACCTCTTGCTCACCATCGAAAACAAGGTGCAAACCTTTATCACCGCCCCCTCTCTTTCCGAGGTTGCTCGGTCGTTGATCAAAGAACCGAAAGTCTTTTTGGTCAAAAACGGAACAATTGAAGTGGAAGAGTAAGAGAAGGCAAAGAGGAGAACCATGGCAGAAGAAGAACAAGCAAAAGCAGCGATGACGCCAGAAGAACTGGAAGAAGCTATCAAGATGAACACAGATGCCGACGCCTATAACGCCGATCAGATCCAGGTCTTAGAAGGGCTCGAAGCCGTTCGTAAGCGACCTGGAATGTACATTGGAACGACGACGGCACAGGGATTGCACCACTTGGTTTGGGAAATTGTCGATAACGGTATCGATGAAGCCTTAGCCGGTTTTGCCTCCCACATCTCAGTTGCAATCGAAAAGGATAACTCCATCACGGTAACCGATGATGGTCGTGGTATCCCTGTCGACATCCAAACGAAGACGGGTAAGCCAGCCTTGGAAACCGTCTTTACGATTTTGCACGCCGGAGGAAAGTTCGGTGGTGGCGGATACAAGGTTTCCGGTGGTTTGCACGGGGTTGGTGCCTCAGTTGTTAACGCCCTGTCAACAAGCTTGGACGTCCAAGTTGTTCGTGACGGACACCTTTACTACATGGACTTCCAAACTGGTCGCGTAAAGACTGGTATGACGAAGAAGGAAGGTCCGTTGCCAATCGAACGTGGAACAATTGTCCACTTCAAGCCAGATCCAGATATCTTCCAAGAAACAACGGTCTTTAGCTACGAAACGCTGTTAGGCCGTGTTCGTGAATTGGCCTTCTTGAACAAGGGCTTGCGAATTTCCATCACGGACAACCGCCTGGATGAACCCGTTTCTGAAACGTTCCACTTCGAAGGTGGAATTAAGGAATACGTTTCTTACATGGACGAAGGCAAGCAAGTGCTCTTCGACCAACCAGTTTACGTTGAAGGTGAAGAAAACGGCATTGTCGTTGAAGTTGCTCTTCAATACACGACGGAAGTCAAAGAAAATCTCAAGACCTTTACAAACAACATCAACACCTACGAAGGTGGAACCCACGAAACTGGGTTCAAGACTGCTTTGACGCGTGTCATTAACGACTACGCCCGCAAGCAAAACATTATTAAAGAAAATGGCGATTCCTTGACGGGTGAAGACGTCCGTGAAGGAATGACAGCCATTGTTTCCATCAAGCACCCGGACCCACAGTTCGAAGGTCAGACGAAGACGAAGCTTGGAAATTCCGATGCTCGTCAAGCGGTGGATCGGATGTTCTCCGAGACTTTCAGCCGCTTTATGATGGAAAACCCAGCGGTTGCTAAGCAAATTGTTGAAAAGGGAGCCTTGGCTCAAAAGGCTCGTTTGTCTGCTAAACGTGCCCGTGAAATGACACGTAAGCAATCAGGTTTGGAAATTTCCAACCTGCCTGGTAAGTTGGCCGACAACACGTCAAAGGAACCTGAAATTTCAGAACTCTTCATCGTCGAGGGAGACTCCGCCGGTGGTTCTGCAAAGCAGGGACGAAACCGTTTGACGCAGGCAATTCTGCCAATCCGTGGTAAGATTTTGAACGTTGGTAAGGCCTCATTGGACCGCGTTTTGGCCAACGAAGAAATCCGTTCCCTCTTTACGGCACTTGGTGCCGGATTCGGAAAGGACTTTGACGTTACCAAAGCCCACTACCACAAAATCATTATCATGACCGATGCCGATGTCGATGGTGCCCACATTCGAACGCTTTTGTTAACGCTCTTCTACCGTTACATGCGTCCAATGGTTGATGCCGGATACATCTACATCGCCCAGCCACCTCTTTACGGTGTATCATTGGGAAACTCAAAGACCATGACTTACTTGGACTCTGACGAAGAATTGGACCAATACCTGGCTCAATTGCCTTCAACGGCCAAGCCTAAAGTCCAGCGTTATAAGGGTCTTGGTGAAATGGATTACGACCAGTTGGCCGACACGACCATGGATCCAGCTAACCGCCGTTTGTTGCGGGTTGACCCAGCCGATGCTGAGGAAGCAGATTCAGTAATCGATATGTTGATGGGTGGCGATGTGCCTCCTCGTCGTCAATTTATCGAGGATAACGCAGTTTACGTACAAGACCTTGACGTCTAAGCACTGCTTGATTCGGAGTTAGAAATGCCAGAAGAACAAGATAGTCGAATTCAAAATACTCATTTGGCCGCGCAAATGAAGACATCCTTTTTGTCTTATGCGATGTCAGTTATCGTGGCCCGTGCGCTCCCCGATGTTCGAGATGGATTGAAGCCGGTTCACCGTCGAATCCTTTACTCAATGATCGAACAGGGAAACACGCCGGATAAGCCACACAAGAAGTCCGCCCGTATCGTTGGAGACGTTATGGGTAAGTATCACCCCCACGGTGATTCTGCCATCTACGAATCAATGGTTCGTATGGCCCAGGACTTTTCATACCGTTACATGCTTGCTGACGGACACGGAAACTTCGGTTCTGTCGACGGTGACGGCGCTGCCGCCATGCGTTATACCGAGGCCCGCTTGTCAAAGGTCGCCATGGAAATGGTCCGTGATTTGAACAAGAACACGGTTGATTTCGTACCGAACTACGATGGTGAAGAACGTGAACCGGAAGTGATGCCGGCTCGTATTCCAAACCTCTTGGTCAACGGTGCAACCGGAATTGCCGTCGGAATGACGACGAACATTCCTACCCACAACTTGGGTGAAGTCATTTCTGCTTTGCACATCTTGATGGAAAATCCTGATGCGACGACAGCAGACTTGATGGAAGCTTTGCCAGGACCTGATTTCCCTACCGGTGGAATCGTCATGGGTAAGGCTGGAATCCGAAAGGCCTACGAAACGGGTCGTGGAACGATTACCGTTCGTGCCAAGGTTGATATCGAACAAACGAAGACGGGTAAGGAACAAATCATTGTGACCGAACTCCCCTACGCCGTTAACAAGGCGCGTTTGATCGAACGAATCTCTGAATTGGTTCGTGACAAGAAGATTGACGGAATCACGGGTATCCGTGACGAATCCGATCGTGAAGGACTCCGTGTCTCAATCGACGTTCGTCGCGATGCCTCAGCGTCTGTTATCTTGAACAACCTCTACAAGCAAACACTTTTGCAGACTGGATTCTCCTTCAACATGTTGGCCATCTCAAATGGTGCGCCAAAGACTTTGTCATTGAAGGAAATCTTAGAAGCCTACTTGGATCACCAACGTTCCGTTATCCGTCGTCGCACGGAATTCGACCTGAAGAAGGCCGAAGCACGGGCCCACATCTTAGAAGGTTTGCGGATTGCCTTGGATCACATCGATGAGATCATCCACATCATCCGTTCTTCTAAGACGTCAGACGAAGCCAAGGGTCGCTTGATTGACGGTTACGACTTGTCAGACAAGCAATCACAAGCCATCCTGGACATGCGTCTGGTTCGTTTGACCGGTTTGGAACGCGACAAGATCGAAGACGAATACCAAAAGTTGGTCGCTTTGATCGCCGACTTGAAGGATATCTTGGCTCACCAAGAACGAATCGATCAATTGATCTACGACGAATTGCTTGAAATTCAAAACCGCTTCGGTGACGAACGTCGTACGGAACTCCAAGTGGGTGACGTGACAAGCATCGAAGACGAAGATTTGATCGAAGAAGAAGACATCATCGTGACGTTGACGCACAACGGCTACATCAAGCGTGTTGCTGCCTCAGAATTTAAGGCTCAAAACCGTGGTGGTCGAGGTGTACAAGGAATGAACCTGAACGACGAAGACTTCGTTGAACAATTGGCTAACCTTTCAACGCACGACTCCCTCTTCTTCTTCACGAACAAGGGTAAGGTTTACCGTTTGAAGGGATACGAAATCCCTGAATATGGTCGTGCCGCTAAGGGAATCCCAGTGATTAACTTGATGAACTTCGACCAAGACGAAGCCATCCAGTCCTTGTTGACGGTTCAAGGTAACCCAGCCGACTCAGAAGACAACCTCTTCTTTGTTACTCGCAAGGGTGTCGTTAAGCGCACGAAGGTGCACGACTTTGCCAACATTCGAACCTCTGGTTTGAAGGCTTTGACGCTTCGGGAAGACGACGAAATCCTGAAGGTCTTGCAAACCGATGGTGTTCAAAACATCATCATTGCAACCCATAACGGTTACTCCGTGACATTTGCTGAAGAAGCCGTCCGTTTGATGGGACGTGCCGCAGCTGGTGTTCGTGGAATCAACCTCCGTGAAGGTGACGAAGTTGTTGGTGCTGACATCTTGATGGACAGCCAAAACGTCTTTGTTATCACGGAAAAGGGTTACGGTAAGCAAACCGAAGCCGGTGAATACCCTGTTAAGGGTCGTGGTGGTAAGGGTATCAAGACCGCCACGATTACAGAAAAGAACGGACCACTTGCCGGAATGGTCACGGTTGACGGTGATGAAGACATCATGGTGACGACCGACCTCGGTGTGATGATTCGTTTCGGAATCGACACGGTTTCAAAGACCGGTCGTTCAACTCAGGGGGTCCGCTTGATTCGTCTGGAAGAAGATTCAAAGGTTGCAACCTTTACGAAGTTGGAACCAATGTCTGAAGACGATAGTCCTGAAGATGCAATGGAAAAGCAAGAAGAAGGCGCAGCACCAGTTGCTGATGACGTCAAAGATCTTGTTGACCGTGCTGAATCAGAACAAGATGACAACGAAAATGACTAATTCTTCTATATAGAAGGTTTAAACAAAAAAGCACGGACGATGTGAATCGTCCGTGCTTTTTTATTCCCCTGCTGCAGGTGGATTATGAACAGCTACTTGTTGTCCCGACCATATGGGAACCCCTTTTTTTTGCGGTCGGCCAACGGAGAGCCTCTCGTAAGGCGCCTGCATACATGCGTGAAACCGGTAAGCGATGACCGGTCACCATCGTCACGACATGTGTGCCGCAGTCGTAGTCATGCAAATAAGCAATATTAATCGTAAACGAAGCGTGAATCTGGAATAACGAGGTATGACAGTCAGCAATTGAAGCCATTGAAGCTCGGATGCGTGAAAGTCGATCCGCTTCGTGAACAAAAAGATGATGTGTCCCCTTGTCCGTTGTAATGTAGATGATGCGAGTCAAGTCAAAAACTTTGCTTGTTTTTCCATGAGGTAAACGAATTGGGATTGGGCGAAGTTCAAGGATTCGACGCAAGTTTAAGTTTGCCTTTGCAATGGCCCGAAGTAATCGGTCCAGGAATACGGAACTAAACTCCTGTTTGATGATGAAGTCCAAAAAGCCAACCTGTGCTTCAAAACACTGCCCAACTAAGGTGGCATCTTCCGATATCATGATGAGTTGCGCATCGGGGTCTTTT
Source organism: Fructobacillus apis (assembly GCF_023893635.1). GTDB lineage: Bacteria > Bacillota > Bacilli > Lactobacillales > Lactobacillaceae > Fructobacillus > Fructobacillus apis. The sequence goes on from NZ_JAMWYK010000002.1 coordinate 321,623, forward strand.
TGTCTGATTAACTGTGCGGTCTTTAGACCAGCTTTATCGAAACCACGAATGGTTGAGTCTAAGATGACGACTTGGCCGTTTTTTACCTTCCGTAAAGCTGCAATGAGAGCAGAAGGTGTGTCATAGAAGATTGGATCCAGCAGCGTCTTTTTGAAGAAGCGCTTGTCCTTGGCCTTGTCGGTGAGGATGTAGCATGGCATACATGTCTTCCTTTCTGCGTATTAGATAAGATAATTATACGAGCTTTTTCAACAAAAAGGCTCTTTTTCTTTAAAAAAATAAAGAATGGTCTAGATTTCAAGAAAATATAAAAGCAAAAGTGGCTTTTTTGTATAATAACTCGAGATAAGTCCCCTGCTACAAAAAAGTAAAAGAAAAAAGCAAAAAAAGCGAAAAAAAGCATTGACGAAACCTAGGCGAGTCCGTATACTAATTATTGTTCCTTGCGAGGGACAAGGCGCTTATAAAAAGCGCTAAAAAAACTCTTCATAAAGCGCTTGACCATCGGTCATAAAACTGTTATGATATATGAGTTGCCTAATCGGGTACGCACATTGAAAACTGAACAAAACTTTGAACAAACAAATCTGTAACGGTGGCAGTTATGATGGCTGTC
>NZ_JAMWYK010000003.1 GCF_023893635.1 Fructobacillus apis
AGAAACAAATGAATTGATTAGAATGTATTTAACGGACGTAGCTCAAAATATTTTATACACTTATTTTTGTCCAATTTCTTGACATATGAGCCGTCTCGAGTCATGTCATAAATTGGGAAGGCGTGGTCTGGAGTGCCAGGTCCAAACGGTGGATTCCAGTGAAATTCAATTTCCTGACCTGTATCTTGTCGAATCAGCAATTTTGAATAACTCTGCATGATCGAAGCATACAACATTCCCGTGTCCGGATCCAAGTGCACGTAGACGTTTTGAAATCCCATGTTTAGATAGTGGTTATCGGAATCCAAAAGGTGCGTGACAGGAATATCCATGTAACGTCCAACGATGGCGTCTTCGTAACTATCAAAGTCGATTTCGTTTCCCATGATGTAACCGACGTATGGCTTCGTGTTGAAGTCACGTTGATCGGCCGAAGCCACCTGTTTGCTTTGGTTTGGCATCACGGCCTTGGCCGATTTGATTCCCATGTTATCGAGTTGGGAAACCGCGCCCACTACGGCAAAGGACGTTATTCCCATAATCAGCCAGTTCTTACCGGCCTTGTACATTTTCTTATGTTCTTTGAGCATCAAAATCCACTTCCAATCTTCTCATTAAGTGCTCTAGTAACTAAAACTTACCTCAACTCTGTTTTAGCACTCTTGTAACGAAATGTTAACGTTTGTGACTAGAATAATTCTAAAGTTTTACAAAAGATTTTAAACTGATACAAGAAAGCCTATCAGGACGCGAAAAGAACGGTATTTTAGAAAATCGAGAAACAGAATAGAAATCAGCACTTCACAAGCAAAAGACAAAAAGGGCAAACAAAAAAGCCCAACGCGGACGCGTTGGACTTTGAAAATTGTAATGAATTACAAAATGGTAATGAGCAAGCCACCCAAGACCAAGATGATGGCACCACCGATTCGGTTACCCATTTGGGCAAAGGCGATGAGTCCCATACGGTCTGAGGCTGACAAAACAGCAACGTTACCAGTTCCACCCATTGAGTTGTTGATCATACCACCGGCGATGGCTGATTCAACTGGGTAAAGTCCGAAGAGCTTACCAAGCAAACCACCAGCAATACCAATCGTAATCACTGAGATCAATGAGCAGACAACGAGTTGCCAAGTAACCGTTTGGAGTAACTTGTTCATGTCAACGAGGGCCAAACCAATTCCGGCCAACAAAGCTGGTGTCGTGGCTGACGTAATCATACCACCGAACATAGCAGCTGATTGTTCGTAGAACTTTGGAACCAAGTTGAAGGCCTTAGCCAAGATAACCAAAAGAATCATGAAGGCAAAGGCGTTGATCTGTGGGATGAAGTGGAACAAGATGTTACCCATGATGTAGAAAGTCAAGGCAACCATCATACCGTTCAACAATTGACGGTTGTTCATGGCTGGCATGTCATCTTGCTTCTTTGAACCCATGTCTTCTGACGTCTTCAACAATTGACCTTGTCCGTTCATCTTTGACTTAGCCGTGAACTTAACCAAAAGTGATGAACCGATGATGGCCAACAAGTTGGCAATCACAACGGCTGGGAACAATTGGTTCAAGATGTCACCGGCTGATTGGTGCAAAGCACCAGCGTATGACGCTGACAAAGGAACGATTCCGGCACCGATACCACCGGCCATCATTGGGAATGAAACGTACAAAGCAGCGTGCTTAAATGAGAATCCAAAGGCCATTCCCGCAATGGACGTTACGAAGAAGGCGATGATCATGGCACCGAAGGCAACTGGCAAGAAACGCACAGCGGACTTCAACAACAAGTCACGATCCATCTTCAAGATGGCTGAACAGATCAAAGCCACGATGTAGAATTCCAAGAAGTTCGTGTTGGAAATAAATGACTTGATGTCAGCAACTGCTGGTGCAGGTACCATTCCCATGGCAGTCATTGCTGAACCAGCAACAACGGCCAAGGCAGAACCTCCACCCAAGTATGACTTCAAGATTGGGGTGTTGTTACCAACGTAGAAGAAGACTCCTCCGAGGATAACCAAGGCAAACAATGCCCCACCCATGTTCTTTGGCAATGCGTTCAAGCTCAACGTTGCAATCAAGAGAAGTAACATCAAAGTGAAGGCAACTCCTCCGATATTTGTCACTTGAACTTTTTCTTCGATCTTTGCAAAAAGACCCTTTTCTGAAGTTTGTTCAGACATAATACACTCCTGTATCTTATTCTTTTATAACAATACCTGGACTAGTATAACACCAGGTTGGAATATTTTTAAGGAACAGATTACCAAAAACGTACCTATCTTAAACAAAAATAAAAAAGTCAGCTCGAAAGCTGACTTTTAATCAAAATGATTCAATTTTAGGATTTAGCCCCAGATTGTGACCAAGAGTCCGGCGATAACCAAGACAATGGCTCCACCGATACGGTTCCCCATCTGTGCAAAGGCCATCAAATTCATGCGGTTGGCAGCTGACAAAACGGCAACGTTTCCAGTACCACCCATTGAGTTGTTAGCCAATCCGGCAGTGATTGATGATTCCACTGGGTAGAAGCCAAAGAGCTTACCAAGCAAACCAGCAAAGAACGTTACGGACATGATTGACACGATAACGCAGACAACCAATTGCCATGAGAACGTTGAAAGAAGTGATGACAAGTCAAGCAAAGCAAGACCGACAGCGGCCAAGATGGCGTGCGTCAACGTCTTCACAACCAACTGTCCAAACATAACCGTTGATTCTTCGTAGTAGTGTGGCACGATTCCCAAGGCCTTGATGATGATGGCAAGCAAGATCAAGAAGGCAAATGAGTTCACTTGAGGAACCATCTTGTGCAACGTTACTCCGATCATGTAGAAGGAGATGGCCGTCATCATACCAACAAGCAATTGTTGCTTGTCCAAGTGAGTAGGTTCAACACCCTTTATTTCGTCTTGGATGTCTTGCTTCAACAATTCACCGTTTCCGTTCAACTTTGAGCCCTTCGTGTTTTCTGAAATCAATCCAGAAATGATGATGGCCAACAAGTTAGACAAAACAAGTGGTGGGAAGAGTTGTGACAAGATTTGTCCTGATGGGACGTGCGTTGCCGCTCCGTAAATCGTTGACAATGGCACGATTCCGGCACCAACACCACCAGCCATCATTGGGAAGGTAATGTAAAGTGACGTGTGTTGGAAACCAAGTCCGAGCAATGCCCCAACGGAACCAACAACGAAGAACGTGATGATCAACGTCAAGAACGCAACTGGCAAGAAACGCACAGCGGCCTTCAAAACCATCTTACGGTCCATCTTAAAGATGGCTGAGATGATCAAAGACACGATGTAGAATTCCAAGAAGTTGGTTCCAGTCATGAATGACTTAACCGTTGCAACGGTCGTGTGTGGCACAAGGCCCGTTCCTGAAAGAACGGCTGCGACCATCGTGGTGAACACGGATCCACCACCCAAGTAAGTCTTAACAATTGGAAGGTTTGCACCCATGTAGTACAAGATCCCACCCAAGCTGACCATGATGAAGAGTGCCCCCAACATGTTCTTTGGGAAAGCACCCAATTGCATAACACCAACGAGAATAGCCAACATGACGATATAGGCGATTCCACCGATACCATCAATCTTGATCATATTCTCAAACTTTGAAAAGAAGCCGTTTTGGCTTGTTTCGTTTTCTGACATGATTCATAAACCTCAGTTATATAATTATTTCACTTGAATAATATAACATATATTGTGAATCTTTACATTATGAATTTCAAAAATACATCATTAAATTCATCAGGTTTTTCGATGTGGGGCAAGTGGCCCACTTTTTCCATGACCGTTAACTGATCTTTTTCCTTGAACAATCCTTCGAATTCTTTGTAGTAAGAATCCTTAAACAGCGGGCTTTTCTCCCCGGCTACGTAGAGCATGGGCGCCTTCAAGTCGTAGATGTTTTCTCGCCAATCTTCCAATAAATGATTCTTCAACAAAGCCACCGCTAAATTAAAATCGAATGGATAATCTTTTTTTTCTTTCTGTAAGTTATCTTTTAAACTTTCAGAAACGGGGGCGTATGTCAGCTTTTGGTGAATGAAAGTGTTGACCATCACAGGAAAGGTGTTCCAGTCCATGCCCAAAAGCCCGGCGGACCACTCCGGATCGTTCAACAGTTTTGGTGATTCGTCGATAACAACGACCTTCTTCACCCGGTCTTCACCGAAGAGTGAGAGGTAGGCAAAGATCCCGGCCCCACCCATGGAGTGGCCGACAAGCGTCATATCCTGCAAGTCGAGCTTCAAAACAAGCTGCCTGAGGTCCGTAGCCAAACGACCAATTCGCAAGTTCTTTGATGTCTTTTGGGAACGACCGTGGCAACGCCAGTCCATCGTGACAACACGGAAGCCCTTTTCCTGCAAAGCTTCGATTTGGTAAAACCATTCGGCTTGAATCCCTGAAAATCCAGAGAGCAAGACCGCAACGGGCCCGTCTCCGCCACGGTCTTCATAGTTAATTGAAACGCCATCGTTTGTCTTAAAAAAAGCCATCTTCATTTCTCCTCTTTTGAAAAAAGCCGCCAGCTAACGTGACGGTCTTTTTGTAAGTGTTTAAATTAATCCAGTTAAGCGACCAACCAGGGCCGTCAAAATCAAGTAGTCCGCCGCTCCTCCGATGGAGAGGTTTTCCTTGATGAAGTCCTGGTCCAGTTGCTTCAGGTAGGCCATGCCATCCTCGCTATTGGCACCGCCGAGTTCAAAGAACTTCTGGCTGTAGGCAGCCATTTGCCTTGGAATTTCAGGGTTCTTTGAACGCTTAATCAACGTGGAATCGTTGATGTTTGCCGCCAGGTGCATGAGTGCGTTCAACAGGCGGACGTTGGTGTCCCCATGACTCTTTCGAAGCTCAGGCAAGCCCACCTTTTCAAGTGGCACAAGCCCCTCGGCCACTTCCCCACGAACACCGGTGAAACGGTAGGCCTCGTACTGTGCCTGCCCGGCCGTTTGATCGTGCTCAGTCTTCTTGGCAAGCTCTTCTTTGATCAAATCAGAACCCATTTGCGCCACGACGTCCAACACAAAGGACAAGGATGGGTCCTGGTAATTACGGCTAGCGTAACCGTAGGCGGCAAGGAAGATTCCGACCGTGAAGATTGCGCCCTTGTGGGTGTTCACCCCTTCAGTTGCGATAAACATCGCTTCTTCGGCGCGGATACCAGACGGACGAATCTTCAACAGCAAAGCCTTCAAATCGCTACCGTGGAATTCACGTCCAGCTTCGAAGCAGGAACCGAAGTACCCTTCCAAAGCGATGGATGAGTCGATGAAGGAGAAGATGTCCATGTCATCGTGTGAACCGGTGGAAGCCGGGTCAACAAGACCGGGCTTTGGCGTCACGGACGCTTCGGCGAGAAAGGCAAAGAGCGCACTCTTCACCACTTCTCTTTTGTCCCAGGCCGGAATGACGGGATCCTTAACGAAGTACTCTTGGTAAAAGTCATTGACGGCCGTTTGCAGTTCCTGCAGGTCGTGTTTTTCCGTCTGCGCACAGAGCTTGGCATCCTGGTCACACACGAGGCAGGTACGGGGACTAAAGCCCAGGTCCTTGCGGGACAGTTGGTACTGTTCTTGGTTTTCGGCCATCACGTCGATGTCAAAGAGACGGCCTAAGAAGAAGTGTTGTTCAAAGCGAATCGCTTCTTTTTTCACTTCCGTGATTGGACCCGCCACCACTAAGAAGCCTTCAGGACCCGTGACACGGTCTTTTAGCACTTTAATGTAACGGACTGGCCAGAAGGTTAAACGCGCCATGAAGGTGCGCCAGCCGGCCGTAAAGAGTTGTTTTAAGGCAGGACTGTTCTTGATGGCACCCGGAATGTTTAGCTTGATGGCCAAAATCGTTTCCTGTGGGTGCTTCTCTTCTAATTGCCCTTGCAGGTTGGACCGCCATTCGCGGTTTTCAAGCACGTTGTCCAACGTGACTTGTTTTCCTCCTGCAAATACATTTTCCAAAAGACTCATGAATCGTCTCCTACCTAAAATTTTCTTATTTATATTCTAATATAGCAGAGATATTCCTATTCTAAAAGAATTTCTCCATTTTATGTACGGCAAAGAGGAACCCTTGTCCCTCTCTGCCTTAAAAGTAAAAAGGACCAGTTTAAAACTGGCCCTTTTTATGAAGAAGATTAGTCCTTCACTTGCTTGATAACATCGATCAAAGTACCGTCACGGTATTCGGCCAACGCAACAACGCGGTCAGTGAATTCCAATGGCTTTGCTGCACCAACAAGCTTTTCAGCCTTTTGTTGCAATTCTTCGATTGAGAAGATTGGCAAACCAGGAACCTTTGACAATGAATCAATCAAGTCCTTACGGTTAGGGTTAATCGCGATACCCAATTCCGTAACAACAACGTCGATTGATTCACCTGGCGTGATAACAGTCGTCACTTCAGGAACGATCGTTGCGATACGTCCACGAACAAGTGGCGCTGAGATAATCGTTAAGTTAGCAGTAGCGGCGTCTTGGTGACCACCGATGGCTCCACGGATAACACCGTCAGAACCTGACATAACGTTAACGTTAAAGTTCGTGTCAATTTCCAAAGCAGACAAGATGGCAACATCCAACTTATCAACCATGGCACCCTTGTTAGCAGGGTCAGCATACCATGAGGCATCGATTTCTTGTTGGTTAGGTGAGTTCTTCATTGATGAAGCGGCACCCTTATCGAAGTCTTGAACGTCCATGATGCGTTCGATCAAACCTTCGTTCAACAAGTCAACCGTTGGCTTCGTGATACCACCCAAGGCAAATGATGCCTTGATTTGGTTTTCAATCATGGCCTTACGCAAGAAACGCGTAACGGCCAAGGCAGCCCCACCAGAACCAGTCTGGAATGAGAAGCCTTGCTTGAAGTATGGTGAGTTAACGATAACATCGTTAACCATTTCGGCGATTTGAAGTTCCTTAGGGTCCTTCGTGAAACGAGTGGCTCCCGAACCGATCTTGTCAGGGTTACCAACTTCGTCAACCTTAACCACGTAGTCAACTTGCGTCTGCTTGATTGAAGCAGGCGTGTTAGGGTATGGCATCAAGTTATCCGTCAACAAGACCAACTTGTTAGCGTATTGGGCATCGATCAAAGCGTAACCCAATGAACCGAAGGCCGTGTCACCGTTCATACCGTTGGCGTTACCCATTTCGTCGGCGTTTGGTACACCCAAGAAGGCAACGTCAATCTTGATGTCACCAGATTCAATGGCGCGGGCACGGTTTCCGTGTGAACGGAAGATAACTGGGTTTTCCAAGGCACCGTGTGATACGGCGTCTCCCAATGAACCACGTATACCTGATGACGTGATGTTTGTCACCGTCTTCTTTTCGATGGCTTCGACAACGATGTCGTTCATCACGTTCGTCAATGATGAAGGAGCCAACGTCAAGTTCTTGTAGCCGGCGTCGATAATTTCACGCATTACCATGTTGAAGACGTAGTCTCCTTCACGGAAGTGGTGGTGGAATGAGATGGTCATGCCATCTTCAAGCGTTTCAGCAACAACCTTCTTCACTGATTCAACAATCTTTGATGGACCAGTTTGGGCAGTAACCTTAGGAGCAACACGTTGGATGTCAGGGTTACCAAAGTCAGTCGTCTTGAAACCTTCGTAGTTGTAGTCGTTTAAGATTTGATCGGGGATTTCCCGGTTGACATTATTTTTCAATGTAATTTCCCTCCGCATCGAGCAAGTTGTTGGCTTCTGCCAACTTCATTACGCGTTCTGCACGCAAAACAACAGGGCGGTCAACCATTTGACCGTTCATGGCGATAACACCAGAACCCTTACGCTTAGCTTCTTCAATAGCAGCCATCACGTTTTGGGCGTTCAAGATTTCCTTCTGCGTTGGTGCGTACACCTTGTTAACAGGGGCAATCTGACGTGGGTTGATCAATGACTTACCGTCGAATCCGAGTTGCTTAATGTATTCGGTTTCGCGAACGAATCCTTCCATGTCATCCAAGTTCGTGAAGACAGTGTCGAAGGCAGCGATCTTAGCAGCGCGGGCAGCGTGCAAGATGGCGTTACGTGCGTAAGACAATTCCGCTCCGTCTGGGTAACGGTGCGTCTTCATGTCCGTCGTGTAATCTTCGGCTGACAAAGCGATTCCGATCATAAGGTCAGAAGCTGCAGCGATTGGGTATGCGTTAACAACACCCAAAGCTGATTCGATGGCAGCCATCAACTTAGTAGAACCTTCTTCACGGCCGAATTCCTTTTCAGCAGCAAGAACCAATTCTTCCAATTGGTGAATCATTTCTGGCGTTTCCGTCTTTGGCAAACGGATAACGTCGATACCGGCCTTAACCATGGCCTTGATATCGTTTTCGTAGAAAGGCGTGTCCAATCCGTTGATACGAACAACCAATTCAGCGTTTCCGTAATCAAAAGTCTGCAATGCTTCGTAGACCAAGTAACGGGCTGAATCCTTTTCCGTCATTGAAACGGCATCTTCCAAATCAAACATGATGGAATCAACACCGAAGATTCCGGCGTCCTTAATCAATCCTGGGTTGTTACCAGGAACGAACATCATTGTACGGCGTAAACGTTCATCTGCAGCCATTAGAGCACCTCCCACTTTGGTTGATCTTTCAAATCCAAGGCACGTTGGCAAGCCGTGATGGCACGCGCCTTAATGACAGGCGTCAAAGCCCCCTTGTCAACCACTTTAACCATGGCTGATTCGATTTCAAATGACTTGATTACATTTTCAATCGTTTCCTTGATGTCGTCACCGAATTGCTTCATTACGTCTGACGTAAGATCAAATTCGATGCCATTTGAACCTTGGCTCAATACGATTTGGATATCAGAAGATTCCAGCGTACCAGCCATGGCTGTTTGCTTAATTTCCATTGATTTTCTGTCCTTTCAAAATCCGCTCCTGCAACAAGCCAAGGTTTTCCTTGATAAAGTCCGCCGTTGTCTCTGGAACGTATTGTTCCAAAGGCGCAATGGAATCGTCCTTAATCAAAGCCCGGACCTCTCTTGCTGAAACCACATTCTGCCCGCTACCGGCAGTTAGACGTGGGATTTCTTTCACATCTACTTCAGGTGGCAGGATGGTTTTGAGCGTTTCGTTATAAAGATTAGTGGTGTGAGACGTTGGTTCCGTCCCGAGATAACGCGTCTGGATGCCCAAAGGCTTGGCCAGCTGGTCTTTAAACAGCGTGGCGTCCAGCGCGGTTTGGAACTTGATGGCCTGGTCTTGGTCCTTAATGAAGTAGGCCGGGAATGACAAGTAGGAAACCATGTAGTCCCCACCATTTGCGACAAGCACGTTGTCCAAGTCCTTCGTTCCTTCTTCAACCAACTGCGTTCTTTCCTGGGTGGTAAAGAGTGATACGTCTTGGTTCACCACAAAGACGTAGACGCAGTCGTTTTCCTTTGACGCTTGTTCCACCAAGTACCGGTGTCCCTTCGTAAAGGGGTTGGCGTTCATCACGATGGCCGCCACCTTGTTCGCATCCGCTGGCTTCTTTGGCAAAGCCTTGCGGTAGGTGTCGATGTTTGGCGTTCCCTTTTCAAGGATGAGACCGTAATCGGTCTTTGCCAAAGTCGTAAAGCCAACGTGTTGGAAGCTCTTTTCGTACTGGGGCTTCGTGAAGACAAAGATTTGGAAATGGCCGGCTTCTGCCAGTTTCATTTCCAAGGCCGAAACGACTTGGTTAAAGCGGGAACCAGAGGCACCAGAGCCATCGTCGTAAACGGCGATGTACTTGATGGTCTTGCCCGCAATCGAACCCGTTCCGACCAAGTTATCTTGCTCGTCAAAAAGTCCAATTGTCTGATCAATCGTATCCACTTCCTGATCAGCAAACACCGTGATGCCACGGTCCTTCAAGAAGTTCTCCCAACGCTTTTTAATCATTGGGTTATGGATGTAGAGTTCTTGAATCGTTTCAGCCATGTGTGATTAAGCCTTCTTTGCGTAGTCCAATACGGCGTTTGTAACTGCGTCAACAACACCGTCTTCGAAGACGCCCGGCACAATCTTGTCGGCGTTCACGTCTTCAACCAAGTTTGCCAAACCGTGGGCAACGTTAACTTGGAGGTCCATGTCAACGTGCTTCAATCCTGAAGCCAAGAGTCCCTTGAACAATCCTGGGAAGACCAAGACGTTGTTCACTTGGTTTGGCCATTGTGATGAACCAGTAGCCGTCACAGCTGCACCAGCAGCCTTGGCTTCGTCTGGGTCGATTTCTGGCACTGGGTTAGCCAATGCGAAGACGATGGCGTTGTCAGCCATCTTCTTGACTTGGTCTTGTGACAAGACCTTGGCGTCTGACAAACCGATGAAGGCGTCAGCGTCAACGATGACATCGTCCAACGTCTTTCCAGGCACTTGGTCAACTGAGTCGGCCAATTCGCGTTGGAATGAGTTGTAGCCTTCGTCTTCTGGACGAACAACACCGTTGATGTCAACGAGCGTTTGGTGCTTGATACCAGCGGCCAACAACAACTTAGCCGTGGCAACACCTGAAGCACCGATACCGTTAACAACGACCTTCAAGCCCTTCAATTCCTTACCAGCAACCTTGGCCGCATTGATCAATCCGGCCAAGACAACGATGGCCGTTCCCGTTTGGTCATCGTGGTAAACAGGCATGTCCAATTCTTCAGACAAGCGGCGTTCGATTTCAAAGACGCGCGGAGCAGCGATGTCTTCCAAGTGAATTCCAGCAAATGAAGGTGACATCGTCTTAATCGTCGTCACGATGTCATCAATTGATTCTTGGTTCAATGCCATTGGGATAGCATCAACACCGGCAAATGACTTGTAAATCAATGCCTTTCCTTCAACGATTGGCAATCCGGCACCAGGACCGACGTTTCCAAGACCCAAGACAGCAGAACCGTCCGTGATCACCGGAATCAACTTCCCTGACATCGTGTACTTTGCCTTGTCAGCTGGGTTTGCTTCGATGTCCTTGGCCAAGCCAGCAACACCAGGCGTGTATGCCTTACCCAAATCAGATGGCGTCTTAATGTCGAAAGTTCCAGAAACTTCCAAGACACCAGTGTGTTCTTCGTGCATTTGTTGCACTTCGTTCATATCAACCATAATGCCTCCTTCTATTTGCTGATAAAAGTTACATATATCATTATAAAAGACTCGTCTTGTGAAGTAAAGAATTAATGTTGATATTTTTATAAAAACAGAGATTTTTTACTTCTTTTTTAATTTTTAAAAAGATTTATGATTTCTAAATTACTAATAACAATCAAAAATTTACTATATATATTGCAAAAATGTGGAAAAATGTGTAGACTATCTATATCATTCTGTAATACTTTGTTACATAAATCGTACAGAATATAAAATACATATTGAAGAGGATTATTATGCCAACGACTGATCCAAGCTTACTTGCTCAAATCGCCGAGGACTACTACCTAAATAAGATGTCCTTCGGAGAGATTTCCGAGAAGTATCAAGTCTCTCGCTACTTAATTAATAAGTACCTGACGGAATCCGTTAAGACCGGAATCGTCAAAATCGAAATCGCGTCAACGGCTTCACGTAATTCTCAATTGGAACAAGTCTTTAAAGAAAAGTTCCCTAAGACGGCCTGCTACATCATCCAAGACGATGCCACGGCAACGGCCACTGAAGAATTGCTTTCTAACTATGCGGCTAACTTCGTTGTGAAGCACCTTGAAAAGGACACGCACGTTGTTGGAATGACATGGGGAGAAACGATGTACGCGTTGATTGACGCCATTACATCAAACCCATTGGAACACATCAAGTTCACACAATTCGTTGGTGAAAACATGAAGTACAACTCAACGGCCGGATCTGTCCGTATCGTTGAACGCGCTGCCAAGAAGGTTTCTGGTGAGTTCTTGACACTTCCAGCACCCCTTTACTTGTCAGACGATGCGGTTCGAAACGGTTTGTACGAAGCCGTTTCCATCAAGAACACATTGGACGTGGCAAAGGACATGGACACGTTGTTAACTGGTCTTGGTACCATCTCATCACTTGAATCCATTTCCATCTGGAACCAAAACATCAACCGCCTCTTCCCTAACGTTCGTTTGGGTGAAGTTGCCGGTATGATCTTCGGTCGTCCTTACGACATTAATGGAAACATCTTGAACGCTGATTCAGACAAGACCGTTGGTTTGCCAATGAGCACCATCTTGTCCGTTAACAAGCGTGTTGGTGTTATCCGTTCAAAGTCTAAGTCCCAAGCAGCCATCGGTGCTTTGCGTGGAAACTTCTTGACGGATTTGATCATGTCAGAATCTTTGGCCTACCGCATCTTGAACGAAGAACAAGAAGCGAAGTAAGCGATTAATTAATATACAAAAAAAGCGCTACAGTCCATTAAACTGTAGCGCTTTTTTTATATTGATTTGGCGAGGATGTTTTAAAACTTCCTCACGTTTTAAGGCGGCCCTTGGGACGCCGTTTTTTCAAAAGGTTAAACTTCCGATTGAGCAGGTTGTTCGTCAACGGAGGCAGGCTTTGTGATGTAGCAGTGCAACGCACCGATCACCAACCCTGCTAACGCGAAGAGCGTCCAGGAGAACCCCTGGCTTGCCAGTGGCAAGTGCGCCTGGTACCAGCCTTCGTGCAAGACACCATTTTCCGTGTAGGACACGAAACCGCCGAGCATCTTGGCAAATGGCACCTGCGTCAAACCGTCCCCGATTGAGCCAATCAACGTCAACCCAATCATCCAGTTAAACATCGGACGCTTACGGCCAATCCATGGTGACGCCAAGTTCAAGAAGACCAAGACAATCGCCACTGGATACATCATCAACAGGATTGGTTCCGCCCATTCAATGATCTTATCCAAACCGAGCAAGGCCACCAAGTAAGCCAAAATCACCGCAAAGGCCAAGAACTTCTCGTAGGAAATCTTTGGGAAGGCGCGGTGGTAATCGTGGGCCAGTGAGGAAGATTCCCCCATCGCTGTCGTAAACACGGCGACCGGTCCCATGATGGCCAAGAAGTAGTGACCGAACGAACCGAAGTAGTTCGTCATGATTTGCGTCAAAGCAATCGCCCCGTTCACGGACGTGTTCACCTTTCCAAGTGATGACGTTCCGAGCAAAATCAATCCGACGTAAACCAATGAAAGACCAATCAAGGCCCAAGTTCCCGTCTTGATGATGATCTTAGCAACGTGGGCTGGCTTCGTGTAGCCCATGTTTTGAATGGCGTGTACGATGGCCACACCAAGAACCAGCGATGCCAAGGCATCGACCGTGTTGTAACCTTCAATGGCTGAAGACAGCACCGGTGAGCTCTGGTAAGCAGACGTCACGTGCTGGTCCAACCCACCCATTGGCCAAACAAGGGCCAAGATGAAGACCACGGCCAGCAAAATCAAGAAAGCCGGGTTCAAGTACTTTCCAATCACCGACGTAATGCTGTCGGCCTTCAAGCAGGCCCAGTAGACCAAGATGAAGTAGAAAAGCGAGAAAATGGCCAGCCCGACTTGTTCCATGCCCGCTGGCACCCAGTTGGCAACGGAGAACGAGTACGCCACCGTTGCGGTACGTGGTGCCACGACCAAAGGCCCCAAGCACAAGTGCAAGACAACCACGAAAACGATGGACGTCTTGGCACCGAGCGGCTTGATCAAATCAAAGACCGAGCTTGAACGCGTCACACCCAAGGCCACCAAGGCCAAGAGTGGTAACAAGACCGCCGATAAAATAAATCCGAAGGTTGCTTGTCCCCAAGCGGCTCCGGCAATTTGTCCCAAGTGGATTGGGAAGATTAAGTTTCCTGCTCCGAAAAACATTCCGAAGATCAAAGACACCATTAGTAAGTTCTGGCGCCACGTTAGCTTTTTTTCCATTTCAGACTCTCCAATAATGTAGATTAGTCAACTTTGCTCACATTCATCTATTGTACCCTGTTTTCACCTCACGTGCTAGAGGGCGCTGGGCCAAAAATAGGAAAGCAGCGCCGTTGATTTTTATGTTATTCTTATAGGCAAGGAGAAAAGACTGATGTGTTCACTTTTTAGCGGGGATTTACTCTTCGTCCGCCCCACAAACGAAGGACTAGACCAATCGATTGCCGAGTCAACAAATCAAGCTGGCCAAGTCACGTACAGCCACGTGGCGTTGGTGGATGGCCGTGAGGATAAAACGAATCCAATCGTCATCGAAGCCACCGGCGACGACGGTGTCGTTTTCGGTCCCTGGTCGGCTTTCTTGCAAAAGAACCGCGGGCGGATTGACGTCTACCGCTTCAATGGGAAAATCACCGACTTGGACGCTGTTCTGGACCGCGCTTTTTCGCAGGTCGGTAAGCCCTACAACCACGGCTTCTACCAAGCTGGCCCAGGCTTCTACTGCTCACAACTCGTCACCTTCGCCTTTGAAGAGGAAGGCATCTTCGAGGAGAGACCACTGCGCTTCGGGCAAAACGGAACGGTGCTGCCGGAATGGGTCGCCTATTACGCTGAGTTGGGGCGGCCGGTGCCGGTTAAAGAGCTTGGGTCGTCGCCGAACTCGCTGCTCGAAGGTGTGGGCTGGGCTCAGGTAGACTGTTTTTAATCGAGGCCGTTTTGGCTGTTAGCCTGTCGGTGTTAAAAAAAAGACCGCTCTTTGTGAGCGGTCTTTTTTGTTTGGGCTTTAGCCCTTGATAATCTTTTCGATTTGAGCCATTTCGTCGGCCGTGAAGTCCAAGTTCTTGGTAAATTCCAAGTTGTCCTCCAAGTGATCCACCGATGACGTTCCAATCACCACGGAAGCCACGCGCTTGTCCTGCAAGAGCCAAGCAAGTGACATCTGTGAAATCGTCTGGTTGCGGCCCTTTGCCAAGTCGTTCAACGCGTTCAGCTTTTGCACCAACGCGTCCTTTCCTTGGTCAAAGAGGAAGCCGTTCGTCTTGTGGATTGGGAAGTTGTCCGGAATACCGTCCAAGTAACGGTCCGTGAGCAATCCTTCGGCCAATGGACCGTAGGCGAACAAACCAGCGTGGTGTTCGTCCAAGATGTCCAACATACCGGATTCCTTTTCCTGCTGGTTCAGCATGTTGTAAGAAACCTGGTTACCGATAAATGGCGTACCCAAATCCTTGAAGATTTCGGCAATCGCCTTCGTCTGTTCCGCGTTGTAGTTTGACACCCCAACGTAGAGCGCCTTCCCCTGCTTAACCAAGTGGTCCAAGGCACGGGCCGTTTCTTCCAAGTTCGTGTTTGGATCATAACGGTGGGCGTAGAAGATGTCCACGTAATCGAGGTTCATCTTTTCAAGTGACGTATCCAAGGCGTTGATCAGCGTCTTGCGTCCGGAGAATTCACCCAAAGGTCCAGGCCACATGTGGTATCCGGCCTTCGTCGTGATCACCAATTCGTTACGGTAAGGCTTCAAGTCAGACTTGTAAACCTGACCGAAGGTTTCTTCGGCCGTTCCGTTGTTTGGTCCGTAGTTAAAGGCGTTATCGAATGAGAAAATTCCAGAATCGAAAGCCTTCAACATCACCTTACGTGAGTTTTCCAAAGGCATCGTATCCCCGAGGTTACGCCAGAGGCCGAATGACACGGCCGGCACAATCAACCCAGAGTCCGACACACGTCGGTAGGGAAGCTTCTCGTAACGATCTTCTGCTGCTTGGTAAACCATTTAGTTCTCCTCCTTCAGGTACGTCATTAATTTCTTAGCAATCTTTTGGTGGTCCTTGGGACCCGGGTGGTGCGGACGGGTCTGGATGTCCCAGTCCTTGGTTTCAATCACTGTGAAGCAATCAAAACGCGCCGCCTCCGCCTCGAAGATGTCGGTAAAGGCACCGGTCCAAGGCGTGAGCAGGTAGAAGTGTGCGCCGTGGAAGCGCTTTACCAGCTCGAGCAAGTAAACGCGCAGGCCGAATGCAAAGTCACTGGCGTCCGCCCCATAATTTCCGTCGTTCAAACCGTATGCCACTACAACCTGCTTGGTGACCACTCGCCGCCGTGGGACGTCTTGTCCCACTCGCCACAAGGCGTCAATCGCCTTGGGCTCCTGGAAAGGGGCAGCCGTGGTGAGCCCCGTACCGCCATATGCGATGCGGTTCAAAGGACGATTTAATTCCTTCGCGACCAAAGCCGGGAAGGACTGCGTCGGCTGATGTTCATCGTGGCTTGCGCCAACCATCGCCTCGCCGGCGACAATCGAATCACCGACGAAAGTCAGGTAGGGCGACTTCTCGTCGAATGCACCCGGTAGCTTAGGCCGCAAGGCCGTTTTTCCAGACCAAGCCAGGTCTTCGATGACCAGCCCCGTCTGCCAGAAAGCCACCTGCCCCGTCGCCCACTGGTCCAACGTCAGCACGTACTCGTGCTTGCCGTCCGGCAGCTCAATCGCCAACCGGTCGTCATTTGCCAGCACCTTTTCCTTATCCTGCCCATCAACGGTCAGCGTAAAGGTCAAATCCGGGTACGCTTCCATAAACGTCAGCGTCAACTGTCCAGCCTCTTTTGCTTCAAAAGTCAAATACGCCCCGTACTGCGACGTGATCATCCCCGCCTTTCCAGGCAACACCGACCACTCAGGTGAAAACAAAAGATCAAATGATTCTTTCATTTACCCCTCCTTGTGACCGTTCGCCTTCAAGACGTCTGACATGGACTTGTGCTCAATCACGCGCTGGATTCCAGCCGCAAAGAGGTGCGCCACGGAAATTTGTTGCAACTTATCGAACTGCTTGTGTTCCGGCACGGCAATCGTGTCCGACACAATCACGCGGTCCAAATCAGATTCCTGCAACTTCTGGGCCGTGTCACCCGACAAAACCGGGTGCGTCGCCAAGGCGTCAATCGTTGCCGCCCCGGCCTTCTTCACGGCCGTCGCCGCCTTCATCATCGTCTGACCCGTATCAATCATGTCCGCCACGATAATCGCGTGCAAACCTTCCACCTTACCCGTCACGCGGGCTTCGGAGTCCGGATCGCGGTCGGCATCGATGATGGCCCAGTGCGCGCCGATTTCTTCGGCCAAGCGGCGGACAATCTTCAACGTTGATGGTCCGGAAGCCACACAGACGACGTTTTCGCCGACCGTGCCTTCCTTTTCCAAGAAGTCCACCTGTGCCGGCATGGCAATCAAGTGGTCCACTGGAATATCAAAGAAGCCTTGCACCTGCGGCGTGTGCAAGTCCATCGTCATCACGCGCTTCACGCGCTGTGACTGCAACATGTTCGCCACCAAACGGGCCGAGATCGGTTCACGTGAACGCGTCTTGCGGTCGGAACGGGCGTAACCCATGTAAGGCACAACCACGTTGATGGACTTCGCCGACGTGCGCTTGGCAGCGTCGATGAAAATCATCAACTTCATGAAGCTGTCGTTCACTGGGTCGGCAATTGGGGCCACCACGTAAACGTCGATTCCACGAACGGATTCAACGATTCGTTCGTAGATTTCGTGGTCCGCGAATTGCTTCACGTCAACCGGTGAGACCGGCACGCCGAGCTGGTCGGCAATCTTTTCCGTGAAGTCGGGGTTCATTCCTAAATCAAAAAGTCGAAATTCTGGATTGGCAGTCATAATGGCTCCTGCTTGCTAGTATCAGTTGGAGTTGGTGGCGTTTTGAGGGCTGCCCCCGTTATCGGGAGGCACGGCCCATTTTTTAGGCAGCCTCTTTTTTAAGCGTGGCCACTTTTTTAACGTTTCGGTCCCACTCGCTTATATGCTTTCATTATACAAAAGATTTAGGGCTCTTGGGTCATAAAATCGTAAGGGGTGAGGTTTTCCATCCCCACCATTGGATCAATGTTTCCCTTTGCCAGGTGTTCGGCCGTCAGAATCCCCTCTGGGAGGATGGAGACGGCGGCCGCTTCCTCGATGGCAGCGGGGTGCTGGGCTGTTGGTTGCTGGGTTGCACCTGATGTTGGTGCGGCTTGGGCCGCGGGGTGCTGTGCTGTTGGTGCGGCTTCTGTTGCTGCCGCGGGGCTCGTCGTTTGGGCTACGTTACTACCCTGTTTTGGGGTGGGCTCCTGGGCAGCCGTTGGCGTGGCCGTTTTGGCGGTTGGCCTGTCGGTGGAAGGCGCCTGGGGCGCCGTTTTTGCAGGGCCAGCAGTCGTGGCAGCGGTCGTGCGAATCACAGTCGCCTCACCACCCAGCAACTCCGGCAAGCGCGTCTGCCGTGCCGGCACCGCGTGGGTCGCCGCGTAATCGTACGCATCGTAGTCCCCCACCATCACGAGCGCCTCCTTGGCACGCGTAATCGCCGTGTACACCAAATTCTGGTTCAACATAATCTTGAAGCCCGACGTCAGCACCAGAATTACGAGCTTGAACTCGTTCCCCTGCGCCTTGTGAATCGTCGTGGCATACGCCAACGTCAGCTGGTTCAGCGTCTTCGTCGTGTACCAGACCTCCTGGCCGGCAAAGTCGACGACGAGCGCGTCTGCCGCCACGCCCTTGTCGGACTGGTTATGGACGGCAACGACCTCCCCCATGTCCCCGTTGTAGATATCCCGCTCGCTATCGTTTTCGAGCTGGAGCACCTTATCCCCGAGGCGGAACACGTTATCGCCATACTGCAGCGTCTTTTGTCCTGGTTCGACCGGGTTGAACAGGTCCTGGGCAATCTGGTTCAACGCCTTCACACCCGCCGGACTCTTGTACATCGGCGCAAGCACCTGCACCTGGTCGGCGGTGAAGCCCTTCTTAATCGCCGACTTCAGCACCTGACCCACGGCCGATGGCACCTGGGCTGAGGTGGTCAGGAACGTCGAGCGATCGGGCTGCTTTTGCATGAAGTCTTCAGGCAACGCACCCGCGTTAATGGACTGGGCCAAAGCCGAGATGGACGAGCCCTTTCCCTGGCGGTAGATCCGCTTCAGGGCGACGTGGTTGACCTGCTTGGCGTGAATCAAATCAAAGAGCACGTTTCCGGGTCCAACGGAAGGCAGCTGGTCGGCATCCCCGACCAAGACCACGTGCATGTTCTTCGGCACGGCCGCAAAGAGCGCCGAGGCGAGGTCGATGTCCAACATCGACGCCTCGTCAATGATGAGAAGCCCACCAGAGAGGGGGTTTTCCGCATCAAATTCAGCGTCATCCCCATCCGATATTCCGAGCAGACGGTGAATCGTCGTCGCCTCGTAGCCCGTGATTTCCATCATGCGCTTGGCGGCGCGACCGGTTGGCGAAGCGAGGCGCACGCGCTGCTCCTTCATCCAGTCCTGGTCACGTCCTTCCTGGCGGGCCTGCTGCTTGACCATCTTCTCCCAGGTCTTAATCAGGGATTTCGTGACCGTGGTCTTTCCCGTTCCGGGTCCACCGGTCAACACGAAGATGGGCGCTGACAGTCCTTCTTTCACGGCCTGTTCCTGGATGTCGTCCAGTGTCAGCCCGTCGGCCACCACGAAGGATTCGTCGATGGCCTTCTGCGTTGTCTTCACGGGCGCCTTTTGCTTGAGGAGCTCTTCGACCTTCTTGGCCACCACGCCCTCGGCCTCGGCCAAATCGTGTGGCTGGTAGCCGTCTTCGTCGTAGCTCAGGCGCTTTTGCGCAACCAAGGCGCCGAGCGCGCCGTTAATCACGTCGTCGCCCTCACCGAGTTCGGCCTGACCTAATGTCTGGCGGGCGGCCTGAAGCGTCTGCGCCACCGTCAAGAAGGTGTGCCCACCAGCAAAGCAGGCGTTTTGAATGGCGGCGTACACACCCGCCTGAATTCGCTCGGGATCGTTTGCTTCAAAGCCTGCGTTCCGTGCGATGGCGTCAATCTTTTTAAAGGGCAAGCCGTCAAAGTCATAGACGAGGCGGTAGGGTTTCTCTCTTAAGATACTCTGTGCTTCTTCCCCGTATTGGTCGTAGAGCTTACCCGCTAGGTCGGCGGAGAGCCCCACCTGGTGTCCGAGGGCAAAGAGCCGTTCGAGCCCCACGTTTTCCTTCAGCGTCTTCACCAGGTTTTCCGCCACGTTTGGCTTCACAATTCCAGAAAGAACGTTTTCATCCGAAAGGATTTTATCTAGGGCGTCTTCTCCCAGGGCATCCACGATTTTTTCGGCGGTCTTCTTTCCCACACCGGCAAAGTCGCCCGATGAGAAGAAGGCCACGAGGCCCTTTTCGTCGGTAGCGGCTTGGTTCTCATAGCGGGCCGCTTGGAACTGCTGACCGAAACGAGGGTGCGTGACCAACTGTCCGAAGAAAGCGTAGGTGGAGCCGGGTTTGACGGAGGCGAAGGTACCGGTGACGACGAGTTCTTCCTCGTCCCAGTCGAAATCGTTGTCCTTCACTTCAACGGAAAGAATCTTGAAATAGGAGTCACTCGCTGAAAAGATGACGTTCTTCAGCGTTCCCGTTACTTGATTGTCCTCAGAAATCGTTTTTGCCATACCTGCTCTACTTACTTCTTTGTGCGTTGCTGTTTTGCTGTTTTATGTGCTGCCTTGCTGCTCCCGATCCTGGCGCCTTGCCAAAACGTAGCTTGAAAATTGCGGCTTACAGATTGCGGCTTGCAGACTGCGCCTCGCAAATTTCAGCTTGCGGCTTACGGCTTGCAAATTGCGGCCCTTTATAAGTTCCGGCAAAAGCAGCTTTTTTGTTCAACATATGTACGCTGGAAAACCAGCACTGTCTTGTCATAAAGACCGGGGAAAAGCGCTTCCCCGACC
The DNA here is from genome assembly GCF_023893635.1 of Fructobacillus apis. Classification (GTDB taxonomy): domain Bacteria; phylum Bacillota; class Bacilli; order Lactobacillales; family Lactobacillaceae; genus Fructobacillus; species Fructobacillus apis. The sequence continues at coordinate 20,610 of NZ_JAMWYK010000003.1, forward strand.
GTGACTTTTCCACCAGGCGTAGCCTAAATGGTTGTTTTGGCGTCCTGCTTCTTACCGAGGTAGTCCGTCTCGTTCCACTTCACGAGCTTGTAGTCGGCACCGGGCGCCTTTTCAATCGTCGTCGTTGACGTGTTGGAAAGACCACCGAGCGAACGGATTTCGTTACGGGGTACGCCGAGGATGGCAGACATCCCGAAGGTCAAAATCAACCCGTGGGCGACGAGCAAGACGGAATCGTTGGGGCGCTCTTCGGCAATTTCTTCGATGAGGCGCTTGAAGCGGGCAACCGCCTTCGTGTAGCCCTCGCCGTCAAAGCCCTGTCCCTCGAAGTCTTCGAGGTGGTTGCGGTAGGTGTCGTAGGCTTCGGGGTAGTTCCTCATCACGTCTTCTTTAAGCTGCCCTTCCCACTCACCGAGGCCGACTTCGGCGATGTTGGAGTGGAGGGAAAGCTCCGGGTTGTTGGGCAAAGCCTTGGTGATTTCCTCGGCGGTCACGCGGGCACGCTTCAAGGGTGAGGCGTAGACACGCGCGATGTTTTTGTCCTTTAAAAAGTCCGCGACTTTTTCCATGTCTTCGTAAGACGTTTGGAGGAGCGGTGAATCACCGTGCTTCCCCTGGAAACGCTTTTCGAGGTTCCATTCGGTTTGTCCGTGGCGAACGAAGTAAAAAGTTGTCATACCGTTTGCTCCAATACGTTGCGTTCAACGAGTTCTTTCAGGTGGAAGGCCAAGATTTCTTCCATTTGGGAAGCGTCGTCTTGCTTGCCAATTTGAACTGGGCCACCGGCCATGCCGACGATGTCGGCCTTGGCACCGGAGAGGTCCTTTTTAAAGGTCAGCTTGAGGGAGATGGCTTGGTCGATGGGCTTTTCGGGTTGCAGGGAGCGCTTCAGGATGAAGGCGCCGGCGTTGTTTTCAACGAAGCCGAGGTCGATCAACGTAAACTTCTTGATGGAAGGACTGATGGTGTAAGTCCCGACGTTTGGAATGGTAATACTGCTTTGAAATGCCATGTGATTCTCCTTTGTGATGAGGTAATTCGAACCGATTTTGTCTTGTATTTTGTTCTTTGTAAAACGGGTCTTTTCTGTCATGGAAAGACGCGCCCCTTCGGTGCGCTTACAACGCCATGAAAAAGACTCCTTTTCTCCAACTGCTTAGAAGCGCAGTCCCTTCGGGTAAAAGTTCTTCAATTGCCCGTTCACGTACTTCGCCCAACCAACGCCGTTTCCACCGGCGGTGATGAGCACGAAGCCTTTGTCGAAGTCGAGCGGCTTGGTGATGGTCTCACCGTGGATGTAGCCGGCCCATTCGCTTTTTAGGTCGAGGGCGTAGGTACGCTTGGCCTGGTCCGGCTTGACCGCCAGTGCCAACGCGTGGTCGGGCTCAAAGCGCTTTTTCTTGAAAGTTCCGAGGGCCAATCCTGCACGGAGGATTTTCACCTTGGTGCTGTTGAAGGCTGGGCAGCCAACCGGCATCAAGAAGACGCGGTCACCGAACTTGACCATGCGTTCCATCGGCGCGTCCAATCCAGGGACAGTGTCTGCCAAGAAGTCTTTCAGCAGGCTTTCTTCCTCGCTTGAAAACTTGGCGTACTTCTGTTCCTTGACCGCCTTACCGAATTCGGCGTCATCTTTCTTACGCAGCTTTGCCACGAAGTGGCCTTCTCCAGGGAGGTCCTGTGGCCAAAGGCGCGCTGTCTTCAGGAGGTCTTCATCGCCATTTGACCATTCAGGACGACCGTCTTGGATGCCCGAGCCAGTGACTTTGTCAATTGGTAACAATTCAAACTCCGGATACTTTTCGAGCAGCCAGGTCATCATCTTCTCGTCTTCTTCGGGCGCGAAGGTACAAGTGGAGTAAACCAAAGTACCGCCCGGCTTCAACATCTTGACCGCGTTGTCCAGGATCCCTTCCGTACGTTCGGCACACTCCGTTGGGTAGCCTTCCGACCAGTAGGTTATGGCATCGGGGTCCTTTCGGAACATCCCCTCACCCGAACAAGGCGCGTCCAAAAGCACCTTGTCGAAGAAGGTCGGCAGCAACTTGGCCAAATCCTTTGAATCCGTGGACGAAACGACCGCGTTTTGTACACCAAAACGTTCGATGTTTTCGGACAGGATCTTGGCGCGGCCGAAGAAAATTTCGTTTGTCCAGAGCAGACCTTCGCCCATCATCTGAGCAGCGAGCTGGGTGGACTTCCCACCGGGCGCGGCGGCCAGGTCAAGCACGCGTTCGCCGGGTTGTGCGTCCAACACTTCGGCGACAAATTGCGCGGATGGTTCCTGGGAGTAGACCAAACCTGTCGTGTGGTCGACGCCCTTTCCGTCCACTTGGCCAAAGTAGCCGTACTTCGACCAGGAAATGGGACGGTCCAGGTTCAAATCAACGGTGTTTTGGTCCTGCTTCAGCGGGTTGATACGAAAACCCTTGTCCACGGATTGGGACAGGGCATCAAAAAAAGGCCCACTTTCTTCTTGAAGTAGGTCTTGATATTTTGCGATGAAAGCTTCTGGAAGTGCCATCGTTACCTCTTAATGGGCGCGCGCCCGAATTCTCTGCTGCGGGCAGACAGGTGCTACCCGACATTCTGACAATCAAGCGCCGTGCGCCCCAAACAATTCTTACAAGTACTTTGCGTCTTCTTCAGGATCTTGAGACGTCAAGATCTTAGGACCATCCTTGGTGATGGCCAACGTGTGTTCGTACTGGGCAGACCATGAGCCGTCCAAGGTGCGAACCGTCCAACCATCTTCTGGGGTTTCGTCGGTTTCAACTTCCCAGCCACCCATGTTGACCATGGGTTCGATGGTGATGGTCATTCCTTCCTTCAGGCGAAGACCGTGACCGGCCTTACCGAAGTGAGGGATTTGTGGATCTTCGTGCATCGTTGGGCCGACACCGTGACCGATGTACTGGCGAACGTTTCCATAACCCATTTCGTCGGAAACGTACTTGTCGATGGCTGCTCCGATGTCACCAACACGGTTACCAATAACCGCTTGGTCGATACCGAGGTAGAGCCCCTTCTTGGCCACTTCCATCAACTTCTTCACTTCGGGTGACACTTCACCGACGGCGTATGACCAGGCGGAGTCAGAAACGGCCCCGTCCAATCCGACAACCGTGTCGACCTTGACCAAGTCACCGTTCTTCAAGATTTCGCCCTTCTTTGGCAAACCGTGGGCAACTTCGTTGTTCACGGAAACCGTCACGGCGTACTTGAAACCTTCGAATCCGATTTGCAAAGGAACACCACCGTGGTCTTCGATGTAGGCCTTACACTTGGTTTCAATTTCCCAGGTGTCCAAACCGGGCTTAATTAAATCACGAAGCATGTGGTGCATGCCGGCGATAATGGCCCCGGACTTGCGCATGGCTTCGATTTCACGTGGTGACTTCAAACTAATCATGAATGACTCCTTCTAAAACTTTAACTCGCCTTATTATATCATTTTCAGTCCAAAATGGCGTGGTCCAGAGCCCGGCATTTTCGGCTTCTTCCGTTGACTTTTCTTAGAATGGCTCCCATAATAGACGTAACGATATAGCACAAGCATGAATGAAAAGGAGTGTGTCTCATATGAAGAACTTTTTGCTAGGAGTTTCATTGTTCGGTAACGCTGCATTGGCTTACCTCTTGTTGAAGGACGACGAACGTGTCGCTGACTGGAAGGACAAGGCGGAAGACATGGTTGAAACTGGTAAGGCCAAGGGTCAAGACTGGGTTTCATACAGCAAGCAAAAGGCATCTGACTTGAGCGAAGCCGGTAAGGAAAAGTTCAACTCAGTAAAGAACCAAGCCGCTGCTAAGAAGGACGACGCAGCCGACTCATTGGACGCACAATTGTCAGACTTGAAGGACCGTGCCGAAGAAGCCACTTCAAACAACTAATTTCTTAAAAATGTAAAAACAAAAAGCGGAGCCATTTGGCTCCGCTTTTTTTATGTTCCGTTTCGCTGCAAAACGGCCTCTATTGTTTAAAAGTCTGCTTTATCCTGCAACTTGTCAACACAAGTGCCTGCCTAGCTTACTTCCAGAACATCAACCAGTGCTTCAAGAAGAGGTTTTCTTCTGCGGCGATTTCACTTTCCTGGTTGGTCAACGGAATCTTGTAGTCAGAGGCTTGAATCCCCTTCAAGTACTCCGCCTTCAAGTTCGGCCCAACGTACTTAACCGTGGCATCATCATCCAACTCATCCGTGTTGACGCGCTTCACTGTTTCAAAGGTCAGTTTTCCCTTTTCAGACTTCTTCATCCAGTAGCTGCGCTTTTCCTTGGCAACCAAATGGCTGTAGCCGGATTCGGCCCAGGCGTTCTTTGGCACCCCTTGGCCAGGTACCTTTGCCTTCTCGTTCACCACTTGGTTCTTGAAGTTATCAAGTACCTGACCCACGATGTCGGCCGTTACTTGGTAACGCTCGAAGGAATCCGTGTACTTTCCAGCACCGGAAACCACCGTGATGAATTCGTGGCCGTCCTTGTCCTTAATCAATCCGGTCAAGGCACCACCGGTATCCGGCGTTGATCCCGTCTTCATCCCCTCAAAGATCAAGTTCTTCGGGTTGTTCAACTTGTCCTTGATTTCCCGGCTGAACTTTCCACCTTCGGCCAGCTTAATCTTTGTCTGGGTGGTATCCCCGTTTGGTGAGTAAACCAAACCAAGCTTTTCATAGTAAGTCCGGATATCCGGGTAGTCCTGCAAGATGCGGTAAGCCAGGATGGCCAGTTCACGTGGTGTGGCGGTGTTTTCGGCCGTCTTCTTGGCTGACTTCACTTGGTAGTCAAAGGCGTCTTCGTTTACCTGACCGGCGGCGTTGTACCAAGAAGAATCATCGAGGTCCAACTTCTTCGCCCAGCGTTGCAAGAACTCTTGTTGGCTTTCATCCTTGTTCTTCACGTAATCGGCCAAAGCCAGTGAGGCATCGTTTGCCGATGCCAAGAACATGGCGTTGAAGAGTTCCTTCACCGTCAGCGTTTGTCCCTCGTGGATATCCAAGTGGGCGTACATATCGATGTCCTTTGAAGACCAGTCGGATGACTTCGTAATCTTAACGGGCGTCGTCCATTCGAACTTTCCGTCGTCGATTCCCTGAAGCGTGGCGTAGGCCGTCAGCATCTTACTCTGGGAGGCAATTCCAATCTTTTGATCCGGATTCTTTGACCCAAGAATCTGACCGGTCTGGGCATCAATCACCAAAGCATTGCGAGCGGAAGTCTTCAACTTCAACGGCTCACCGTCCGCTTTGTTCTTGCTTACCTCGACTTGGTCGCGGTTGGCAAAGTAGGCAACGCCAGCAAATCCGGCTGACCCAACCAACAAGAAGGCCAGGATAAAAGCAAACACTTTGAGGTTCACCGGTCGCTTCTTTGGTTCGTTCACCTGCACACGGGTATAGGTTGGCAGGTTTCCGAGTGAATACGGTTCCTTCTTTTTAAATGGCCACTTGAATTTCATAGTAAATCTTCTAATCTCAACCCGTAAAAGCCCGGGTTTATACCTTTTCTAACTAATAATCTTACTAAGTTAGTATAGCAAAGATAACCCTTATCTTTGTTTCAAGAACCTTAATAAAGAGTAAAGGTTCCGCCTTTTTAAGGAAGTTTTAATACTAGAGAAGCCGCCCCCTTCTTCCAAATTGTTTTCAGGGCCGAATTTCGTTATAATAATGGGAGTTTGCGCCTATAGTTTAACAGGATAAAACGGGGACCTCCTAAGTCTTTGCTCCCAGTTCGAGTCTGGGTAGGCGCATCAAAAAAGCTCTTGTCTTAAAGGACAAGAGCTTTTTCTTTTAGTCTAGCATCGAACCGTTGTACTGCCGAATTGCCTCCCAGAAGCCGGCATTCGTCCCTTCCTTACGTCTCCTCTCGAGCATCTTCTCATATGAAATTCGTTCAAGGCGCTTTAATTCTTCAAGGCCTTCTTCAAAACTCTTTTTTTGCGTCATTTCTTTTTCAGTCATCTACTTTCCTTCGATTTTCTTCAACGACGATCACCACCTTCTTCTCGAATGAACCATGGACCCGTTGTACTGCTTGACGGCCTCCCAGAAGCCGGCGTTCGGTCCTTCCTTGCGTCTTCTTTCAAGCATCTTTTCATATGAGATTCTCTCACGGCGCTTTAATTCCTTGAGGGCTTCTTGAAACTTCTCCCGATCTGTCATTTCTTTTTCAGTCATGTTTAACTCTCCAATCTGATAGTAATTGATTCAATTGTGCTCGTTTTGCACGGTGTTCGTTATCGGCTTCACTACCATTTTGATAGCGCGCCACAAATCCCAAAATACTTTCTTCAATGAGTGGTCGGACAATCTTAACGTCCACGACCTGATAGTTGATGTAAATGGCCAGGTACTCCAATTTATTGAAGTACCTTTCCGTTTCTAATTCATTCACAACCAATTCACGGATAGCTTCATCCACTTCGTCAATCTCATTTTGATTAATTCCTTCATAACGGTTTTCCCGATAAAAATCCTCTTTCATCGCTTGAATCCGAACATCGTATTGCTGGTTTAACTCTTCCAGTTCAACCTCCCAGCCGTTCTGAAACTTTTGTAAAAACTCAAGGGACTGAATCACTCGGTCTCTTTTCTGGTCCTCCTCTCGATTTGTTACATCCTGTTGGTACACCTTCACTCCAATCCAAATTGCGATGAGCTGCAGAGCCTGCGCCATCTGAACAAGAAACTTCATTGCACTTCCAATCATTGTTGCCTCCTCTCAGGCAACTCCCTATTTTCACCCTTACTATCTTCCCTTTCCTTTCCCCCGTCAATCTTTTTTCATTTTTTATGTCATTTAGGACACGCACTTTTTTCAAAACAAAAAAGCCATCCAAAATGGATGGCTTTTGATCGTCATTTTAATTTGTTTTCTTAACGATGTCACGGCCCACTACCATGGTGATGACACCATTGGCAATCACTTCAAAGATGAAGTTCAAGGCCAGGGCACTCGCGATGAAGAACAGCAAGTGATCGCTTGGAATCCCGTAAGCATTGGTTGGTAACACAGTCAATGACAACCAGGAAAGAAGGATGGTCACCGACGTGTTAATCAAAGCGGACAAGCCTCCCAAAGAAAAGAGGCGCAGACTCGACGTTTTGTTTTGGAGGAAACGTTTTGCAAGAAGTCCGATGAGAAGACCAATCAACAAACGTGGCACGTAAGCAATCAACGGGTTTGAAAACAACAGGGAACCAAAGGTTCCCGGGTGCAGCAGCGCACGGACCATTGAGAAGGTTCCCCAGAAAAAGGCCACGGTCGCACCGGACTTTGGCCCCAGCACAATCGCTGCCAAGGCAACCGTTGCCGGTAAGATGACGGCGGAAGCCCCGATGAAGAAAGCACCCAGCGGCAAGTAGCCCAAGAAAGGCACGGCCGACTGTAACAAAATGATGGCAACGAAAATCGTTGTCAGCACAAAGTGTTGGTTCTTACTGTTCGTTTTCATAGCAAATCTCTCCTAACATCAATGCTAAGAGTATAGCGAGAAGCCCTTACACTGTCAAATAAACAAATCAAAGGGACAATTAGAACTGCAAGAGCAATCGGTTCAAACGTGGCGCGTAAATGTCACCGAAACGAACGAAGTGCATCAAAATGTAGTAGAACTCATACCACTTGAAGCGTTCTTCGTACCCTTCGTCCAACGGATAAGCCTTTTCATACCCCTCATAGAAGGACTTGGCAAATCCTGGGAAGACCTTTGAAACGGCAAGATCGTATTCACGGTCACCGTAAAAGGCGTTTGGATCAATAAAGACCGGTTGGCCCTTTTCATCAAACATGAAGTTTCCGGCCCATAAGTCACCGTGCAAGAGTGATGGCTTGACGTTCTTGGCGTGCTCGTCGTTTAAGATCGCTTTTTTCAAGTTATCGAAGTGGTCACCACGTTGTGTTAACCAGAAGCCCTTCTTGATGGCTTGTTGCATTAAGGGTTCCAAGCGACGGTGAACGAAGAAATCCGCCCAGGAATCCGTCCAAGTGTTATCCTTTGGCACCGTGTCGTACTGGTTTGACAGATCAAAGCCGCACTTGTCGTTTTTTTCTTGGTGCAAGACAGCTAAGGCGCGTCCTAAGTCGCCTTGGTTTGCTGGACCATTTGAGACCCATGACAAAAGTAGGTAAGCAAAGCCGCGGTTCTCCCCTTGCTTAATTACTTTTGGCACCGTCACAGAATGGCTCAAGGCCTTCAAAGAAGCAACCTCAGAATCAAAGTAGTGCTTATCTTGATTTGGCTGCACCTTCAAGAAATAGCGGTCGTTGCCGGAATAAAGTGAAAAGGCCCAGTTGACGTCACCACCAGAAACTGGTTTCAAGTCGTGGGGATTTTGCAAGTTAAGCCGGGTCACAAAGTCAGGACCTAAGTCATGAGCACGTTCTGCTTTCAGCATAAAATAACCTCCTAAAAAAATAAAAAACAGCCTCCGAAATTAATCGAAAACTGTTTTTGAGCAAAAAAGGGCCTTAGCTGTGGTTTGTTCTACTAAAATTTCGAGCAAAGTACATTCAGACATAAAGCCCTCCTATCTACTTCAACTCTACCACAGAAAAGAAAGTCCGAACAACGGTTTTTATTACATTTCGGTAAAAACTGTTGTTGGAATGACTTTTTAGCTGTTCACACGACCGAGGTCGTCTTTTTCTTTGAGGTTGTTATTGGCGCGGTCCAAGACCGTTTGGCCATCCACTGGCGTAATCACACCGTTTTCATAAACCGTCTCGAGAAGGTCCTTACCAGGGGTTCCCTGTGGCACCGTCTGCAAGCGGCCCGAATCATCCACGATAACCTTGAGCAAACCAGACTTTGACGCCTTCGTTGGGTCTGTCTTTGGCTGCTTCTTGATGTCGAGGTCTTCGCCTTCGTTGGTGTGGGCGTACGCGGCCTTGATGGCGAAACGTTCCGTATCACGGGTGAAGCCTTCTTGGAGAAGTCCACCACCTGATCCAACCACCAAGTTATCCGTTGACCAACCGCGGTCAATCAAGGCTTCGTACAACTTGATGATGGTGTCAGCCTTCATGCCGTCTCCTTGAATCAAACCAACGTTGTGCTTCAAGACCTTGTAACCCTTGTCGTTCACTTCGGTTCCGAAGATGTCGGCCAAGATGTCCAAGACGGCCAAATCCATCGTGATTGGATCACCTGAATCGGGACGCAAAACAACGCGGCCAGGACGGTTCTTGATTCGTTCCACCATTGCTTCTGAACCCACCACGTGGCGGACAAAGTTAAAGGTGTCGTAGGAATCGATGACGATTGAGACCGGCACTTCGTCCGGCGTGCGATCAAGCTGGGCGTTCAGGTAATCGCACTCCCCTTGGCCAGAACCATAGGCCGTTGCAACGGAGTGTTCCGTCGCCCAGATGGACTGTCCGCGGCCAGGAATGCCATAGACTTGGTCAAAGTAAGTCGAAGCGGCCAGGTTATCGGACCCACGGAAGTGGAGCAAGTGGGCGGCACCGGCGCGTTGACCAGACTCCAACGACGTTGCGCCGCGGAGGCCGAAGTCGTTGACCATGATTGGCAAGACATCGGTCGTCCCTGCCTTTTCAACGAGTGGCAAAAGACGCTTCTTGATGTAAAGCGAGTTCGTGGCGATGGTCGTTGGGTACCAAACGTGCATCAACATCACTTCAAGGGCGTTCAAGGACGTGGCGAACCAATCCTCCGTCGACTCGATTGTGAAGAGCGCGGTTCCCGTAGGCACCTCCAAACCTTCAGGCAAGGCCTTGATGCGAACTGGGAAGTGCCCCAGGTCGCGGACCTTTTCCCAAACGGAACGGTTGAAGTAAGCCTTGGTTCCGAAGGTTTCTTCGGCCACCTTTTCGGCTTCGTCAATCATTTCCGTGGTCACGGGTGTCTTGAAGTAGTCGTGCAAGATCATGGAAATCCCGAACCAGGAAACGGTTGGGAACTTTCCACCCACACGGGCTTCCCCGTATGAGTAGAGCTTGTTGATGTTTTGTGGATACTGCAAATGGTGCGTTAACTTGTAAGCATCCGTTGCAAGAATCAAATTCATGATGGTGTTTCTCCTCTTTGTTTTTATGCAGAGCCGTAGATGGATAAACGCTCTGTATGGAATGAATTCCAACGCCTGTACGATTCCAGGCATTTCATCCATTATAACTGACTTGGGCTTTTTATTAAACAAGGCGGCAGTTATGCCAGGAATTTCTGATAAATATGGCGGTGGCGAAAGCGATTTCTGTGGCCACTTGATGGCGAAAGGAATTTCTAATGGCTGCTCGATTCCAAAACAAGCTTGCGCGCCACGCTTTTGAATCAAGGAGAATGCGGAAGCTGGGGGACACCTGTAAGGCAAGCAGCGCGCGATGCTGCAAGTTCGCAGAAAAAAAGCGCTTGGCAAACAAATGCCAAGCGCGTTTTCATATCAATTACTTCTTCTTGTTCAACATCGCCTTGATAACGGCAATGATGGATGGCAACAACGTCACGAAGACGATTCCCAAGATGATGGCTGAGAAGTGTTCCGCCACAAACGGGATGTTACCGAACAGCGCACCCGCTCCGGTCATCAAGAATGACCATGAGAAGGCGGCGATGAACGTGTACGTCACAAAGCGGCGGAAGTTGAAGGCTGAAAGCCCCGCCACAAACGGCACGAACGTCCGGATGATTGGCACGTAGCGTCCCATGATGACCGCTACCCCACCGTGCTTTTGGAAGAACGCTTCCGCGTCTTCGATGTGTGAGCCCTTAATCAAGAATGAGAACGGCTTCTTATCGAGCAACGGACGACCACCCTTGCGAGCAATCAAGTAGTTGGTCAAATCACCGACCATCGCGGCGACGAAGAAGAGCACCATGAACACCCAGTGGTTCAAGCCAGCGGCCTGACCGGCGGGCGTCATTGAAATCGCACCCGCTGCAAAGAGCAGTGAGTCTCCAGGCAAGAAGGGCAGCACGATGGCTCCCGTTTCCACCAAGATAATCGCAAACAAAATCAAGTAGGTCCAAGCACCGAAGTGTTGTACCAAGTTTGCGATGTGGGCGTCGATGTGCAGAATAAAGTTAATTAAAGTTGCCAAAATTGGTCTCCAATAAAATGTGTGTTCGAATGGTAAAGTCAAAAGCGACCCCGACGTTAGTCTCGACGAAGCCACCAACCAGTTGCGCCCCCGCTAAGAGGAGCAACAGCGTTTTTTATTGTTCCGTCAACGCTTCCTTCGGCTGGAAGTAAGATACCAATCCGAAGACCACCAACCAGATCGTTGAACCGATGGCTGGGATCACGGATGATTCGTTGAAGAACAACGTCACGTAGACGAAGACGAAGAAGACGGCAGCCATTGGGACTGCAATCTTTGGTGCCTTCACCAAGAAACCGTCGGCCATGTAGTCCTTTGACTTGCGGTACTGCCAGTACGTTGCCAAGATCAAGATGTAAATCATCAAGAACATGTCCGTTGCCGCTGACGTCACGAAGACGAAGGCGTCGGAGATGGCTGGGATGGCAGAAAAGATTGGTGAACCAACTGAAATCAAAGCTGAGAACAAGATGGCCTTACCAGGCAAACCGCGCTTTGATTGCTTTGCAAATGGTTGCAAGAACTTGGCGCGTGATTCCTTGGCCAATGAGTAGAAGTTACGTCCCGTTGAGAACAGGATGGAGTTAAATGATGAGGCAGCGGCCGTCAACACAACGAAGTTGATGATGGCAGCGGCACCCTTCAAACCAACCAATTCGAAGACCATTACGAATGGTGATTGGTGGGCAGGAATTTGCTTCCATGGGTAAATCGTCATGATCACGAACAAGGCACCCAAGTAGAAGAAGAGCACACGGAATGGAATCTGGTTAATTGCCTTTGGCAAGATCTTACGTGGGTTGTCCGTTTCGGCAATCGTCATTCCGATGAATTCCATTCCAACGAAGGCAAACATCACCATCTGGAAGGCGTTCACGAAGTTCACCCAACCGTTTGGCAGCAAGCTGAAGTTTCCAAAGAAGTTTGAGAATTCCACGTGACCAACTGGCGTTTCGAAGTGGCCGAAGGCCATGATCAAACCAGTGGCAATCAAGGCCAAGATGGCGATGATCTTAATCATGGAGAACCAGAATTCCATTTCACCGAAAAGTGAAACGGCAATCAGGTTAACCCCTGCCAACACAGCCAAGAAGGCCAATTGGATGATCCATTCTGGCATCGTTGGGAACCAGAATTGCACGTACTTTCCGATGGCTGTTAATTCGGCCATTCCGAAGAAGATCAACGTGACCCAGTAGGACCAGCGGGCAAAGAAGCCGACGCGGTTTCCCAAGTACTTCGTCATGTAGGCGATGAAGGTTGGCTTGGTTGGGTCTTGGTAGAGCATTTCACCCATGGCACGCATCATGATGAACATCATGGCACCGATGATAGCGTACACGAGCAAGATTGCGGGACCGGCGTATGAGATGGAGTTTCCGGCACCCATGAAGAGTCCGGTTCCAATCGTTCCACCAATGGCAATCAATTGAATGTGACGATTTTGCAGACCCTTCTGAGCCTTGGGTTCGTCAACTGTTTGATTTTCCTGTGACATATTATTCCCCTTGATTCTTTATAACAGAAGACAGCTAGTCTAAGTTGTCTAGCTGCCTTCGTTTCTTTTAAATTATGCTTCTTCGTCAGGACGTGAGTAACGAGCGACGTCGTCCAAGACCATTTGCTTAAAGTCAGCTGCGGCCATGCTTGTTGTCTCTTGTTCTCCGTAACGACGAACCGTTACAGTGCCATTATCGGCTTCTTGGTCTCCCAAGACAAGCGTGTATGGCGTCTTCTTCGTTTGTGCATCACGGATGAGGTAACCCATCTTAGCAGAACGCGTATCGACGTTGGCACGCAAACCAGCTTCGGCCAATTCCTTTTGGATCTTCTTTGCGTAAGGTCCGTGGGCTTCGGCGTTAACTGGGATGATTTGCACTTGCAATGGCGCCAACCAAGTTGGGAAGGCACCCTTGTAGATTTCAATCAAGTAGGCCGTGAAGCGTTCCATCGTACCAACGATACCACGGTGCAACATCACTGGACGGTGGTTGTCTTGTCCGTCTTCACCGACGTAAGTCAAGTCGAAGCGTTCAGGCAACAAGAAGTCCAATTGGATGGTTGAAAGCGTTTCTTCACCACCCAAGGCCGTCTTCGTTTGGATATCCAACTTAGGACCGTAGAAGGCAGCTTCACCCGGTGCTTCGAAGTAGTCCAAGCCCATGTCGTCCATGGCGCGCTTCAATTGCGCTTGGGACTTTTCCCACATTTCATCGTCATCGAAGTACTTGGCCGTGTTTTCAGGGTCACGGTATGACAAACGGAAACGGTAGTCCGTGATGTCAAAGTCCTTGTAAACACCCATCGTCATCTTCAAGATGGACTTGAATTCTTCTTCCAATTGGTCGGGCGCAACGAACGTGTGACCGTCGTTCAACGTCATTTCACGAACACGTGAAAGTCCCGTCAAGGCACCGGACTTTTCGTAACGGTGCATCATACCAAGTTCCGCGATACGGAGTGGCAAGTCACGGTATGAGCGTGGCTTGTGTTGGTAGACGGAGATGTGTGATGGACAGTTCATTGGACGGAGTTCCAAGAATTCTCCGTCACCCATGTCCATTGGTGGGAACATGTCTTCACGGTAGTGGTCCCAGTGACCGGAAGTCTTGTACATGTTCAAGTTTGAAAGCACTGGCGTGTAAACGTGCAAGTAATCGTTAGCCAATTCCTTGTCCACGATGTAGCGTTCCACTTGGCGACGGATCGTGGCACCGTTTGGCAACCAAACGGGCAATCCGGAACCAACCTTTTGGCTCGTGAAGAACAAGTCGAGGTCACGACCGATGTTACGGTGGTCGCGTTCCTTCATTTCGGCACGACGTGTGAGGTCAGCTTCCAAGTCTTCGGCCGTCCACCAAGCCGTTCCGTAAACACGTTGCATCACGTTGTTGTCGGAGTTACCGCGCCAGTATGAACCGGCAACGGAAACCAACTTGAAGTGCTTGATCCAACCAGTTGATGGCACCAAGCCACCACGGTCGAGTTCGACGTGTTCACCTTGAACAGCAACGGAAATCTTTTCGTCTGCTGGCAAGTCGTTGATGAGTTCCACCTTGTATGGGTCGTCCTTGAAGGTTTCCAAGGCTTCCTCACGTGAGATTTCGTGGGACAAGATTGGCAAGTCTTCTTTGACAATCTTCTTCATCATCGCTTCGATTTCGGCGAAGTCTTCCACTGAAACTTGGTTTCCGGCTCCATTATCCGTGTCGTAGTAGAAACCGTTTTCGATGGCAGGTCCAACTCCGAAGTGCACGTTTGCAAACTTTGGCAAACGGCGCATGGCCTGGGCCAACAAGTGGGAAGCTGAGTGATTCAACAGCTTCAACCCTTCTTCGTCTGACTTCGTGATTAATTCGAAGTCACCTGATGCCGTGATGGCGTCGTTCATGCCAACGTAGGCCCCGTTCACCTTTGCGGAAACGGACTTCTTGGCCAATGACTTGGCGATTGAAGCGGCCACTTCGATTGGCTTGACGCCCTCTTCAAAGGACTTCTTTGCCCCATCGGGGAAAGTTAATGTAATTTCAGCCATATTCCTTGCCTTCTTTCTTTTCTCTCTTGCTGATGACGGCTACTCGAGCAATCAATTGTCGAAACCGGTTTGCTTGGCTCCGCCGGGCTTTGCCCATGGGAAAACGCAGCAAAGCTGCTTACCCCACTGCAAATACCTGAAGAACAGAAAAACGCCCCTCGTGCGCAAAAAGCACACAGAGGGACGTTTTACCGTGGTACCACCCAGTTTTCTGAGCTAAGCTCAGACTCTTAAACGTTTAACGGTGTTACCCGGGCAAAGTTTCATCACTTACTTCTTCACCATTCCGAGGTAGTCTCTTTTAACGCCCACACTAACTTTCACCAGCCGTTAGCTCTCTTTCGAGGGTTGATTAATCGAGTTGTCCTCATCAGCAATTTATTGGATTAATTATAACACAGTTTTAAAAGCGCTGGCAATCGCTTCAATTGCTTACTTTGCGTCTTTCAAGACTTGGGCCAAGGCTTCACGTGCCACGTCGTCGTGGTCCAAGATGCCGTGATCATATACGTTTTGCAAGGCTTGAACTTGCTTTTCTGATAATGCCATGGTGCACCCCCTTTTATTTGTTCCTATTATAGGGCAGCCATTCTAAAAAAACTAGGGGGAATTCGGCATTTTATGAAAATTTTCTAATTATACTGATTTTATTGTCTCTTTTACCATGTTTTTCAAACGCTTTGAAAGCTTTTAAAAACTTTTGGGAGCTTTTGGGAGCCAGCCCACTTTTCACGTTGAAAGCTTTTGAGAGCCGACCTTTATTTCCTGTATACTAGACACAACGATAAAAAAGGAGGCAGTGTCCATGACGACGTTATCTGCCCAGGTGGTTTTTGCCACCATCACTGGAAACAACGAAGCGGTCGCCGACATCATCGTTGAAAAGCTCAAAGCAGCCGGTGTCGACGTGACCAAAAAAGAAATGGCGCAGTCCGAACCAGAAGAGTTGCAGGATGTCGACATTGCCTTTTTGGTGCCCTACACCTACGATGAAGGTTCTTTGCCTGACGAGGTCCTGGACTACTTCGACGATTTGAA
Organism: Fructobacillus apis; assembly: GCF_023893635.1. GTDB lineage: Bacteria > Bacillota > Bacilli > Lactobacillales > Lactobacillaceae > Fructobacillus > Fructobacillus apis. The sequence goes on from NZ_JAMWYK010000003.1 coordinate 36,244, forward strand.
GGATCTGGACTTGAGCAATCTTGTCTACGGGATTGCCGGCTCCGGTGACAACTTCTACGAAGGCTACTACTGCTTAGCCCTCGACAAGTTTGAGGAGCAGATGCAAACGACCGGCGCAAGACGTGTTGCTGACTTGGTGCGCGTCAACCTCTACCCGGCAAAGCGTGATGAAGTCAAGCTTGCGGGGCTGGTGGATGCAGCAGTAGAAGCAGCGAAATAGCAGTACGGATATCGAAAAAAAAGCACCGCCTGATGTGAGGCGGTGCTTTTTTGTTTTGACAACTTATTCGGCAGTCGTGTAAACGGCCAAAACGTCTTCGTTGTCTTCCAATTCGTCAACCAACTTGTCGATCTTTTCTTGATCTTCGTCAGAGATGCTCATTGGGTTTTGCGCGATCATCGTTACTTCGGCTTCCGCCAAGTCGTAACCCGCTTCCGTCAACGCAGCTTCAACTGCTTGGAAGTCTGAAGGTTCCGTGTAGATTTCAAACGCTTCGTCGGACGTTTGCACGTCTTCGGCACCGGCTTCCAAAGCCGCTTCCAAAATCGTGTCTTCGTCCAAGTCTGGGTTTTCGGAACGATCGATGGCAAAGTAACCCTTCCGATCGAACTGGAAAGCCACAGAACCAGAAGTTCCAAGTGAACCTCCGAAGTGCTTGAATGAGCTACGTACTGATGAAACGGTACGGTTGATGTTGTCCGTTGAGGCTTCAACCAAAACGGCAACTCCGGCTACACCGTAACCTTCGTACGTTACTTCTTCGAACTTTGCGCCACCGGCACCAGAGGCCTTATCCAACGCGCGTTGGATGTTGTCCTTTGGCATGTTAGCGGCCTTCGCCTTATCAACGACCAAACGAAGTGAGGCGTTCATTTCGGGATCAGCACCGCCAGCCTTTGCTGCAACATATAAGTCGTGCGCAAGCTTTTGGAAAATCTTTCCACGCTTAGCATCTTGGGCGTTTTTACGACCTTGAATGTTATGCCATTTACTGTGTCCTGACATTGTGTCTTCTCCTTAAAATTAAAAATCTTACTTATTGTATCAGTTTAGCCTGCAGATTGCTAGGTAATGCGCTATTCTTTGCACCAATCCCTTCTTTATGAAAACGCCCCCATCAAAAAAAGCCCGCCCATCAGGCGGACTTTTCCTTCGGGGGCTTAAAACGTGAGGCCAACGTCCCTCGCTTTCTATTCCTCCACAAAGTGCGCCTTTAACAAGCGCGACGCCATGAAGACGAGCGAACCAACAATCAGGCTGGCGGCCGTCACGTCGGACAACCAGTGCGCACCGTAGCGCACACGGCTCAAGGCAATCGTGAAGGCCAAGACCAAACCAAGCACCGTGAAGATGCGTTGGAAGAGGCGGTTATCACGGGTGAAGAAGAACGGCAAATACAGCGTCATCCAACCAGAGGTCGTGTGACCGGATGGGAAGGACAGATGACCGTTTGAGCCGTTTGGATGGAACCAAGGCGTGAACTGGCTGAAGTTGGCATCCATTTCAAATGGGCGCCATCGACCCCAGTGCAACTTCAAATCACCAATGACAAGCGAGACCACGAAGAACAAAGCAATTCCAACGATGGCCGCGTTTTTTAGGTACTCGAGGTCCGCGTCGTCCTTGTCCTTCATCCCGAAGAAGAAGAGACCAGACAGCACGGCCGTCAGGGCCAAAGCCATGAAAAAGGCTTCCGGCTTCGGATCAGGTACGGACTTCACGCTTCCGTTGATGATGGTGGCGAGCGTGTATCCGAAGTAACCGTTTAGGCCAAAGAGAATCTGACCCATGGAAAGGCCGAGCAGTCCAATCGTCAAAAAGGACTTCAGGACCTTTCCTTCCATCTTTAAGAAGGAATACCAGGCCAGTAGCTGGAAGGACACGAACAACACGATGTTTGGCCCGCGCGTCCCATAAACCTGGAAGAAGTGACCAAAGGCCGACGAACGGGCCATCACCGCCTTGGTGATGTTTTGGTCGAAGAAAGCAGCAACGAGCAAAGTCAAAAATCCTAAGCTCAAAAGAAACGTCAGAAGCACCTTCTCAACGGGACGCGTTTGAAAGGGCGACTCCGCAAAAAGGGTACTTCTTGAAACAGCAGGGGAAGTATTCGGTTTTGTCATAGCAAAATCTCCTTATTTACTAACACATTTATTATATCCGGTCTTTTTAACCTTGAACAGGTACAAAGACACGGTTTTTGTTTAACATTGTTGAGAAATTAAACAGAATGTTCGGTTTTATATCGAAAATCCGAACGAATCTTGATTGGTAAAAACTTATCCTTGTCAGAACCCGGTGCGAACGATATAATTATTATTGTTTTTAGCCGATGTGGCGGAACTGGCAGACGCGTACCGTTCAGGTCGGTATGGAGATTTCTCCGTGCAGGTTCGATTCCTGTCATCGGCATCAAAAACACAACCAGACAGAAATGTCTGGTTTTTTTATGCCCATTTTTTGGAATAAAGCTGACACCTTGCGTCCCCTTCCCATCCGTTTTATACTAGAAAAAGTACATTTAGTTTCGAAGTATTTTAAGTTAGATAGATAAGGATTTGATTCATCACCATGGCAGATTACTGGCAGCATTTTTTCTTCCTTCTTCCAATGGGTGTCCTCGCCGGGATCGTCTCCACGACGGCCGGGCTCGCCTCTTTGGTTTCCTACCCCGCCCTCTTGGCGGTTGGTATCCCGCCCCTCTTTGCAAATGTGACCAATACGGCTGCACTTGTGATGACCGGTTTGGGTGCCACGGTTTCCTCTCATAAGGAACTGGGCGAACACAAAAAAGAGCTGATCAAGATTCTCCCCTTCACACTTGGGGGTTCCGTCATCGGAGCCTGGCTGCTTTTGGCCGCCCCGGCGACGACTTTTGAAAAAGCCGTCCCATTCTTCGTGTTAGTTGCCGCACTCTTGCTCTTGTCCCAAGTGAACAAGAACAAGCACGCTGAGCTGAACCTCACGCGTGAGGACAACATCGAAGATGACGACCACAAGCCCGTCTACCGGGTCGTGGTTTCCATCGGAATCACGCTCGTTGGGATGTACTGTGGCTACTTCGGTGCGGCTGGTGGGGTCCTGTTGCTAGCGATTTTGTCGGCGACAACCACCATGCCCTTCGCCTCTTACAACGCCTTGAAGAACCTGTCACTCGGTGGGGCCAACCTCATCGCCACCGTGATTTACATGTTCTCTTCCCACATCTACTGGGGCCTCGTGATTCCAATGGGCATCGGACTCTTCATTGGAGGTTGGATTGGACCCCACATCGTGCGCATCATCCCCGAAAAGATTTTGAAGATTATCATCGCCATTTTGGCCATGGGTCTGGCCGTCGACCTCTTCATCAAGGCCTACTTCTAAAAACAGCCAAATGAACCAAAGAAAAAAGCCATCCGCTCGGGATGGCTTTTTTACGTGCATTCAATTCATGGATGAGCGCGCATTTCATCGATGGTCGCGCGTTCGAAAAACGGGCTTTCACGCCATTCATTAATGCCGGTTTCGAACGAAGAAATCCTGCAAGCGCTGCTGGCTCGAACCGCTGTGCTTGTTCTTATCCACCAACTGCTTGGCCTGTTCATGGCGAATTTCTTTCATGTGCTTACGTCGTTCAAAGACGGTTGCGTCATCGTCTGTTTCCAGTTCGCTCTGTTCGATGACCGCCTGTTCGTCGACTTGCTTGACCGCTTCCTTCACGGCCTTCTTCTCCTGCTTCAACTTTGTCTTTTCTTCCTTCTTAGAAAGTGGCCAATCAAGGTAGTTCAAAGAGGAAAGCAAGTCCGCCCGTGTTTCCGGCGCCTTCAGCGGGCTTGGATTCTGGGCGAGAACCTGGTTCACGAGCACTTGGTCGTCTGCTCCACGGAGTTCTTCAATCTTTTTTGGAAGGGCGTTCAAGAAGGCCTGTAATCCAGAAGACAACGTGCGGTGCCCGGCTGGCAATTCGAGGTTCTCCCCCTCTGGCAAGACGGCCGTCGCGTTCTTAACCGCACGGCGGTAAAGCAGCGCGGTCAAAGCGGAGATAGGACCGTAGCCGACGAATTCAACGGACTTGGCCTTTGCCTGCTTCTTGGCCTGGTTGATGATGTCCAAGGCCTTCTCGTCGTAGTATGACTGACAGTGAACGAGGTCCGTGGCCAGGTACAAGACGGCCTGTGGTGAAGGCTGAACGGCATTGATTGGATAGTTTGTCCGATCCAGTTCCGGTTCAGTCAAAACCACACGAAGTGTCTTTGAGGCCAGCGTCTTTGGCATGTCCAAGTAGGCGCTTAAGTGGTCCGTCACGGCTTGGTCGCCGTCAAGAAGCCTTCCGTCGACCTCAGGGGCGATGGTCACCTCGTGGAAGGTGAAGTCCCCGGTTCCGGCGGAAAGCAAGTCCAGGCGGTAGGAGCGCGTCCCCTTCGGCACCTTCAAGACCATCTCGGGTCCGTTTTGATAGGTGGTCGTAATGGTGCGTCCTGACTGGTCAAAGAAGGTCCAGGCCAAGTAGGCGTGCATCTTCTTCGAGTTCTCGGAACGAAGAACCGTTTTGTACTGCTCTCCTTCCGTCATCTCGGGTAACGTCGCCATGGCTCGTTCGTAGAAGTAGTTCTTGTCGCTAAACCAGGAAGCGATGGCTTGACCGGATGGCAGGAAGTGATTTTGGTAGTAGACTTCGTTTTCTTTGACGTAGTCGACAACGGCTCCTTGCAGTTCGTGGAGCGTTGTTTGTGGTTGCCAGTAGATTTGGTACTGCATTACTTCACTCCCTTCTTTGCCTGCTTCTTCAAAGCCTTCTTGATGAAGGCGAGCATTTCCGGAACCTTTTCTTCGTGGTGGCCGGTCTCTTCGTGCTGCTCTACATCTGCTTTGACCTTTGCCAAGTAGCGTTCGAGCTCAGGCAGTGATTTTCCGTCGTACTCGTCGTAGCTCATGGAAAAGAGGCCAACCTTCTTCGGACGGAAATCGTTATCTTCGAAGTTCTTCCAAAGCTTTTGGTCCAAGGTTTCGTTGTCGGCCTCGTCCAAACGGCCGGTCAAGACGTAACGCAAATCGAGGGTCCAATCGTGGTTCATGCCGTTGTGAGCAAAGTCGGGACGTCCCGTGAAGCGGCCGAGGTTGATGATTGGCTTTCCCAACACCAAGTACTCGGCGTTCAGCAGGCTCGCGTAGTACATCGCTGGGTAAGACCCCATGGAGTAACCGGTGAAGATGGTGTCTTCACTGGTCTTTTCGGCCGTCAATTGGGCCTCACGGATGCGACTTTCAACGAGGTTTTCAAAGGACTTCGTTCCGACCATGAAGGCACCACCCTGGGCACGTGTGTCGGTGAAGAGCAAGTATGGGTAGCCGAGTTCGTTCAGCGTGCCCATCATTTCAAATCCTTCGACGTGGAGGCGTGTACCGGCAAAGGCAACCACCAACGGTCCCTTCTTGGTACCGGGGTTGAAGTAGGACAACACCTCTTCGCCCTCCGTTGTCAGCATGCGCTGTCCGCCTGGCAAGAAGTGACCGAGCCCGTGACGGGAACGGCGTTGGTGCAGGTTGCGAAGCGTGAGCTTTCCCTGCCCCTTGGCCAGAACCAAAATCTGGTAGTCCAGGTAATCCTTTGGTGCTCGGACGGCGGGCAAGAGTTCCTTGTCCGGGTTTTCAAACAGCTTCATCTGCTGCAGGGCACCGTTTTTAAAGAAGATGAAGGAGAAGGCCAAAGAGACATCCCCCTCCCGGTCATAGTCAGCGTAGAGGAGGTTTTCTTCACCGGCTGAAAGGTCACCCGGGAAGGTGCGGAGGGTTCCGATTTGCTGGTAGGAATCCCCGAAGTCCCCTTCGATTTCATAGCAAAAACGGCCGCTGCGCTTTTGACGCCAGGCGTAGTTATTTTGTGGAATGAACTGGTCTTCTGAAAAACGGCTTGGGAAACCAATCTGTCCCAAGAAGAGATCCTTGTGGATGCGAGTAAAGACGTCTGCTGGTTCATCTTCCTTCAGGTAAATGGCGTAGCGTTCGAACAAGGCCTGTTGCATCTTGGCCGAAAAAGTCTGAGCATCCCCGGTGTAAATCACGCGGTGAGCTGGCCAGGCCTGCACTTGCTTAGCAAGCAGGTTTGAGTCGAGGCCGTCGTCGGTTAATAGGACGTAGGATGAGCTCAAAGCGTCCGGGTCCTTTTGCTTGGCCAAGAACACGGGCAGTTCGGTTACGTCGCAGTGGGTCAGCGCGATTCCGTTTTCTTCGGCTGCATCCGACCAGTCTGTTGATCCAATTTGTAAGACGGATAGTGTCTTTGCCATCGGTACTCCCTCAATTAGTGGTTCTGAACAGCGGGCTGTTCGTTTTCAATCTTTAATGCGTGTTGCCAGGCAGCCTGTAGCTTTTCTGGTGTGAAGTTGGCACGCTTCTCGTTCAATTCTTGCTTGAAGTCATCGTCTTTGGCCTTTTCGAGCAGGTCGACCAGTGCCGTTTCAAAGCTCTGACCCGCTGTTTGATCCAAGTAGACGGGCTGTTGGTAAACGTTTTGCCCCTTGGTTAAGACCGGCAAGGCGTAGGCCGTGGCCTGGGCCAGGGCTTGCAAGGATGGTTCTTCTGACAGGTCAACGTAGGCCGAGCAGGTTTTAAAGTAGTTATCACGCTGTTCAGGTCGTTGTTGCATCAAGAAGACGAAGCGGGCTCGAAGCACGGCGTCTTGGCCGTCTTCCCAGTGGAAGGCTTGGCTGCGTGCCTGAACCATGTCGTTTAGTTTGGCCTCAAGTTCGAGGTTGGCGTTGTGACTTTCAAAGATGAAGGTGCGGTTATCGACCTTCGTAGCCAGGAAGAAGGCTTGTTCGACCAAAGTTTCTTGCTGGTCCTGGGCCATGTCGCCGAGCTTTATATAGATGAGCTCCTGGTCGCGTGGGTGAGCGACCGGCTTGGCCGGCACGGAATATGGTGACAGCAGCGTGTCCACGGATCCGTTTGCCTGGCTGGAAAGGGTCGTGATGTTTTTCATGCCCTGCAGCTGCTCCGCCTTTTCAACCGGAAGGTTCGTCTCAGGCAGCCAGTAGGCAACGTGGTCGACGCTGGCCTGCTGCATGACGCGCCAGTTTTGTTCGGAGTCAAAGACGAGGAGCTGCTCGTTTTGTTCAGCGTTCAAATAGGCGAGCGTGAGCTCATCGATGAGCGCGTTCATAGAGGCGTAGGTCTTCTCCTGCCCGTCGGGTAAGAGGGCCTGGGTGACACCGGAGGCAAAGTTCTCCTTGGCGACGACGAAACCACCCTGGCTGAGGTAGTGGATGGCTTGCGGTTGGCCGCCCTCAAACAGGACAACGCGGGAAACAAAGCCACGGTCGTCGATGGTGAGTTGTTGCTTGAGCTCCCCACCTTCCATCAGGTCGACGCGGTCAATCTGGTCACCCTTTGGGTAGGTAAAGAAGATGTTGGCGTAGAGCTTGTTGTCGGCCAAGACGACGATGCGGTCGAAGAGGCGGATGAAGTGGGCGTTTTCGGGCCAGGTCAGATGGTCGACTTGGAGCGGTTTTTTGTCCTTTAACGTGACGCGTTGGAGGGCGTCAAAGGCCGTCCAGTAAGGTGTGCCGCCAAGCTTTTGTTCGTTCAAGCTGGTCTTTAGCTTGGGCTGGTAGGACGTGATGAGCAAAAAGAGCTCCTCTTGTTCTTGCAAGAGTGAGACAATTGCTTGCTCGTTGTCTTGTTTTTGAACCTGGTAGTTGTCGCCCCAGGAAGGCATGATGGTGATAGCCATGGGTGTATCTCTCTTTATTTCTATGTACGCCTGAAAAAATCAGGCATGAAAATCGTGTTTCTTTACTTTGCTTAAGGGGTAATCTTGGCTTTTTAGGCTGTCAAAGTCACGCCCGCCCAGCCAAATTTCTTTCACCGGGTGCTGGTCGTTTTCAATCATCATGGCGATGGCTTCCTTTAACCTGCCGTCAGCATCGAAAACGCCCTCTGGGCATGCCAGCACCATCTTTTGTACCAAGGTGGCCAGACGATGGGGTTCGGTGACCACAATCTCGTCATCAGACGCGCTTTCGCTCAAGTAGTCTTGGAGACCCGCTTCAAAGCTTGGATAGTCCTCGCCAAAGACAGACGAGAAGTTTCGCCGACCGTTGAAGTAATAGTCCTTGACCGGGGCTTCCTCCTGTCCGAAGTAGTAGTCGGATTCGAGGAGGCTGCCACGGTTGAAGTACTGTCGACAGAAGATCTGGCCGTTTTTCTGGTAGACGACCTTTCGGCTGACAGCACCGGATGGTGTCAGCCAGGAGATGGCCTGCACCAGGTAGGAAGAACCGGAGAACAAGACGATGTTTGCCATCCGAACGCCTTTGCTCATCAAGCTGACCGTGCCGTCCTTTTCGAAGGTCATTTGGCCGTCGTTTGGAACGGGCAGGTCAAAGAGGAAGTACCCCTTCCCCTTTGGCATGTCAGACAGGCGGGTCCGGCTGGCCATGTCGACGACCTTATCTAGGGAAAGCCCCAGGTCCTCACAGATGGCCACGGCGTTTTCGTGTGGCGTGGCGATCCAGAGCTCATCGGACTGACCGCTCTTCACTTGATCGATCTGCCAGGCCACTTCGGGCTTGCGGTTTTGGTCCAGGGAATCAATCAACTGAATTTGCATGATTGTCCCCCTTTTTGATTTCGGCTAAGAGCTTTTGCCAGCTCTTTTGAACTTTGCTGAGTCCATAGGCTTTAACGCTTTTAAAAGCACCTTCTTGCAGGTCGGCTAGTTGAGCTCGCGCTTCCAGCAGGGCCTGTACCATCCCCGAAACATTGGCCTCTCGATTCTCCTCATCTTTGGAAAACGCAACCAAAAGGCCGTTTTTTCCACTGTCGATGAGTTCCTTGGCGCCGTACTCGTTAGCATAGGTCACCACTGGAAGGCCAGCGTTCATGGCCTCCAGGTAGGTCAGACCAAATCCTTCGGAGTAAGAGGCTGAAACGTAGCAATCGTATTCGGCAAAGTCGTCTTCCAGGTTATCAGAGACACCGGCAAAGACGACCTCTTCTTGAAGTCCGGCCTTTTCAACCTGCCCTTCCAAGGCTTCCTTTTCAGGGCCGCGACCGAAGATGGTCAGTTTGGCGGCAACTTCTTGATCTTTCAGTTTGGCCACCACATCGATCAACTGGTCGATGTGCTTTTCCTGGTGCAGGCGCGAAGCCGTGACGAGGTGAAGCGGATCCGTTTCAAAACGAGGTCTTGAGTATACTAACTGGTCAGTTGGCCGGTCTACTTGGTCTGCCACAAAGCCGACCGGTAGCGCAGCCACCAAGTTTTCCGCCCGCGTTTTGCCCAGGCGCTCGCCCAGATCCTCTTTCAGGTCAGCAGCCTGACGCTTCGTGGCCACGACGATCTTGTCGTAGGCATCCGCGTGGTCCAGAACAAACTGGTAGAACTGGTTGAAAACCTGACGGCCGCCCACCTGTTCAACCCGGTGCCCGGCGTGGATGACGGAGACGAGTCGGTTGTCCGCCCCCTCTTGCTTTTTTTGAACCAGGTACTCGTCGTAGTCCCGTTCGCGGTCCAAGAAGTAGGTGGCGGGTCCGAAGGCCTTCTCGAGGGCGCCCATGAAGAAGGACAAGAGCTCGTAGAAGTTCTGGAAGTAGTAATCCTGCCCGCAGAAGTTCTCGAGGTGGATGGCAACCATCACCTTGTCGTCCAGCAAGCGGTCGTAGGACCAGCTCAAACGACGGTCACCACGGCTCAGCTCGACCTGAGCGTCAGAGACGAGGTAGAGCTTCTTGTCCTCACGGTAAACCTTTTCCTTGCGGCGCACGATGGTGTACCCACCCGTCGCCTGTTCGGTGACGGTGCGGTTGGTCTGCGTGAAGTCCTTGACGACTTCGCGCTTGTAGTCTGCTCTTTCTGTTCCAGTCAGACCCGACCGTAAATACTGGTCGGGATCATCGGCCATGGCCCAGTCGTACAGGTTTAACACCTGCTCTTCCTTCAAGTCGAAGAGCGCCATGTGCTCGTGGAGTTTCGGCAAGAGCGCGGAGTAAACCAACTTGACCGGTTCACCAATCCCTTGGAAGGCTTTCATTCGGTAGAACTGCGCATGTTCCACACCGGAGTTGCTGTCGTAGAGGCCGCTATTTAAAAAGATGTTCATGAAGGGCCTCCTTTCGTCAGGTCCGGGTGTCTGCTGGGATTAAAAGCCCCACCGTGCTTTAATCGACGCTCAAAAGAAACGGCGCGCCGAGCTTTAACCGTTGCTTAGGCTTCCTTTTGTTCCAAGGCTTGCACGGCCGTGATGATGGCCACCTTGTAAACGTCTTCTTCTGAACAACCACGTGAGAGGTCAGAAACCGGCTTGGCCAACCCTTGGAGGATTGGCCCCATGGCTTCGAAGTCCCCGAGGCGTTGGGCAATCTTGTAACCGATGTTTCCGGCTTCCAAACTAGGGAAGACGAAGACGTTGGCGTGGCCGGCAACCTTTGATTCGGGTGCCTTGGCAGCACCAACACTTTCAACGAAGGCGGCGTCGAACTGCAATTCACCGTCGATCGAATCGGCTAATTCAGGCGCCATTTCCTTGGCCAACTTGGTTGCTTCTGCGACCTTGTCGACCATTTCACCCTTGGCTGAGCCCTTCGTTGAGAAGGAAAGCATGGCGATCTTAGGATCAACGCCGAAGGCCTTGGCGGTCTTGGCGGATTGGATGGCAACCGTGGCCATCGTTTCGGCGTCCAATTCGATGTTAATGGCACAGTCAGCAAAGACGTAGCGTTGGTCGCCCTTTTGCAAGAAGAAGGCACCGGAGATGCGCTTTGAACCCGGTTCCGTCTTGATCAACTGCAAGGCGGGGCGCACAGTGTCTCCGGTTGCGTGGGCGGCACCGGAAACCATTCCGTCGGCCTGGCCCATTTGAACCATCATCGTTCCGAAGTAGTTCACGTTTTGAAGCCACTTTGCGGCCGTTTCTTCGTCGGTCTTGCCGTTGCGGCGTTCAACCAAGGCGGCGACCATTTCGGCCTTCTTGCCTTCGTCAACCGTCGCTGGGTTGATGACCGTGAGGGCGTCCGTTGAAACGCCAACTTCAGCCGCCGTTTCAGCAATCGCTTTTTCGTCACCAAGGACCGTCGCCTGAATCAATTGATCTTCGACCAAGCGAACAACGGCCTTCAAGACGCGGGGGTCATCCCCTTCCGGGAAGACCAGGTGAAGGTCTTGTCCTGCAACTTTGTTTTTCAATTCATCAAATAATGCCATGTGAGGCTCCTTCTCATTAAAATCTCTTTTTTATACCTTAAAAGTATAACAAAAATCGGGTGCTTACCGGGCGAACTGGCCCGCTGAATTCATGTGCTGATCAACGATTTCAAAAAAGCGTCGACGCCCTTGCTCAGCCGATTAACCATTCGCCTGTCAGCTTTCCTTAGCTCAACCAGTCAATCGGGTCTTCGCCCTGTGATTCTAAGAAGGCGTTGGCGCGGGAAAAAGGCTTGGAGCCGAAGAAGCCGCGGTAGGCGGAAAGCGGGCTCGGGTGAACGGATTCGATGACGAGGTGTTTGTTCTCGTCGATGAGCTTCTTCTTGTCCTGAGCGGACTTGCCCCAGAGGATGAAGACCTTGGGACGGGAATCTTCGGCGGCTGCTTTAATGACGGCGTCGGTGAGCGTTTCCCAGATTTGACCCTTGTGGCTGTTGGCCGAGGAGTCCTTGACGGTCAGGACAGCGTTTAGAAGCAGTACCCCTTGCTCGGACCAGGAGGTGAGGTCTTGGCCCATGCGGATGGAACCGAGATCTTCGCCGACCTCCTGGAGGATGTTACGCAGGGAGGGCGGGGTTTTCATGCCGTCGGGAACGGAGAAGGAAAGACCTTGTGCCTGACCGGGTTGGTGGTAGGGATCCTGACCTAGGATGACGACCTTGCACTGGTCCAGCGGGCAGGACTGGAGGGCCTTGAAGACGTTCTCGCGCGCGGGATAGGTTGGCGTGGCATCCGCATAGATTTTGTCTAAAAAGAGTTGAACATTTTCTTGGTATTCATCGGGCAAGAGCGGGGCCAACGCGGGGTCCCAACTGGATTGCGTGAGGTGAAATGGGGGCATGGTATACCACTCCTAGAGAGCCTTTTCTTACTACTTTACCAGAGGACCGTGTCGAAACAATGACAAGAAGGGAATTTTTTTGTGATAACAAAAGAGGATTTTTTTCAGCTGAAAAAACGCTACGCTTCCGAACCGGAACTTTTGGCAAAAACGACAACGATTGAGGGCGTCCTCGCGGGGCTGGCTAATCGCCAATTGCCCAGTCACGACCTGCCTCGAGTCGACTATTCGGCAGACGAGTTGATGCGCCATCCCGAGTGGCTGCCCTTCGACGAGGTCATGTCGGACCTGCGGGAGACCATGGTGAACGAGCACGGGATTTGGTTCTTGCCAAACCAAGACTTCCTGGCCGACTTGAAGACCCACTTGAAGGGCCGCGAACTCGTCGAGCTCTGTGCGGGAAACGCCGCCTTGTCGGCCGGTCTCCAGGTCATCGGCGTGGACGCTAAGCCCGTTGACACACTCGACTGGGTTGGCCAGGACATCGAAGTGCCGAGTCCGTGGACGACCGTCGAAAAGGCCTCGGCCGACGAAGCGGTCCGTGAGGAAATCCAGCTCGTTCAAAACGGTGACAAGGACGCCCTCCCCGTCTTCTTGATGGCCTGGGTTCCAAACGGAAACGAGGTCGACTGGCAGATTCTGCAGGACCTGCGCGAATCCGGCCTTCCCTTCGAACTAATCGTGATTGGCGAAGAGAACGGCGCGACGAACTCGAAAAAATTTTGGCAGAACGCCGAGTACAGCCTACCGGACGGGCTCAACCAAAACTACCACAGCTTCGACTCTTTCAAAGACGCCGTCTACAGCGCCAATTAAGTCGTAATAAAAAAAGAACCCCAGGATTGGGGTTCTTTTTGTTTTCATAAAATTTACAGAATCGGTGAAAGCAAGCGTGAAGCGTACTGCTTGAAAATCATCCAGCGTGATTGCTTTTCAAAGCCTTCGACCGTCTGCAGCTTCGACTGCTTCATGTCGTGCTCGTAGCGTTCGGCCAGCGTTTCAACCACGTCCTTGTCGTACAAGAAGGCGTTCACCTCGAAGTTCAGCTTGAAGGAGCGGAAATCGAAGTTGGCCGACCCGACCGAGGCGAGGTGGTCGTCCACGACCATCGTCTTGGCGTGGAGGAAGCCGTTCTGGTAGGTGTAGACCTTGATGCCGTCCTTAGCCAGCTGCCAGGCGAAGTACTGCGTGGCGCGGTAGACGAACATGTGGTCCGGCATACAAGGAATCATGATGCGAACGTCGACACCGGAGTTGGCAGCGATACGGAGCGCATCAATCGTGGAATCGTCTGGAATCAAGTAGGGCGTCTGAATCCAGCAGCGTTTTTTGGCCAGCTGAATCAGGCGGATGTACCCCATCTTGATTTGCTCGTCGTCGGAATCGGGTCCGGAGGTGACGATTTGCATGTTGGTGTCACCTTGGCGTGCCTCCTCCAAATCGGGGAAGTAGAGACGCTTGGTGACGGCCATCCGTTCTTTGACGGCTGACGCGTTCCAGTCCAAAAGGAAGTGGGCCTGGAGGTAGTAGACGGCAGAACCGCTCACCTTCAGGTGCGTGTCACGCCAGTGGCCGAACTTCTTCTTGCGACCGAGGTACTGGTCACCGATGTTGAAGCCGCCGACAAAGCCGACGCGACCGTCGACGACGACAATCTTGCGGTGATCACGGAAGTTCAGCTGGAAGTTGATGAGGTTGAAGCGGCGGTGAAGGAAGGAACTGGCATGCCCACCGACGTCCTTTAAGGGCTTGAAAAAACGGCCCGTCGTACCGACGGAGCCTAAGGAGTCGTACAGCACGTGAACGTCCACGCCCGCCTTGGCACGCTCCACCAAAATGTCGCGTATCTCACATCCAAGCTCGTCGCCGTAAAAGGTGTAAAACTCGATGTTGATGGTTTCCTTAGCGGAACGCAGGGTTTCCTTCAGCTCTTCGAAGAAACGTTGGCCGGACGTCAGCACCTTCACGTTATTGTTCGTGGCGAGCGGCGTCTGGTTGATCCGTTGGAAGAGCGTGATTAAGGAACGGGCGGACCTGGAAAGCGCGTCAGCGCGTTTTTCCAGTGAAGGCCCAGGCCCCTCCTTGACCAGTCGTTGAATCAAGTTTTCCATCTCCGACGCGTCCTGGTCCATATACGCAAAAAGCCGCCGGTGAGGCAGCTTTCGTCCCGCAAAGGAGTACAGGATAAAGCCGATGACGGGCAGGAACAACAGTAAGAGTATCCATGCCCATGTCGCGGCGATATCGCGTGGTTCGCGGAAGACGGTCAAAATGGCCAGTACGGAATTAATAACGATGATAACCGTAAAGATGTTGTCCATTCTGCCGCTCCCTAAAACGTTCAATCCTTTTGATTAGTATTCCATCAATGCCAAGAATGGCACTTCGCCGGCTTCCATGATCTTTTCACGACCATGCAAGTCCTCGAGTTCGATGATGAAGGCCACACCTGCGACCACCCCACCGAGCTCTTCAATAATTTGACGCGTGGCGTTAATCGTACCACCCGTTGCCAACAAGTCATCAACGATCAACACGCGTTGACCCGGCTTGATGGCGTCTTCGTGGATTTCAAGCGTGTTCACGCCACCGTATTCCAACGTGTAAGACGCGGAAACGGCCTTCCGTGGCAACTTTCCAACCTTACGGGCTGGCACGAAGCCGATGCCCATTGAGTAGGCCAATGGTGATCCCACAATGAAGCCACGTGATTCGGGACCCGCAATCAAATCGACGTCCAAGTGTTCGGCAAAGTCAACGATTTGGTTAATGGCTTCCTTGTAAGCTTTTCCATCCCCCATTAAAGGTGAAATGTCACGGAAAGTGACGCCTGGTTCAGGATAATCCTGAACGGAAGCCACGTAGTCATGTAAATCAATCTTAGTCATAGTGTTTCCTTCTAACCGGTTTAACCGGCAAAATAACGCTGGTATGTCCTTGACTCAGACAGCGCCTTTTTTTGCGCTTGTTTAATGCAAAGGACGCGTCCAGCTTCCATTTTAACAAATCCGAGGTCCAAAAAGACCTGAATCATCAATTTAAATTGTTGTTCTTCGATTTTCACTTCCAAAAGCACCTGCTTCAGGTTGTCCACCAAGTTCATTTCCTGGTGAACGTAGAGGTACTTGTAGACCTGGGCGAACTCGGCCTGACTGGCCTGAAGCACCCGGCTTTTGCCGCTAGCGGCTGGGTTGGCCTTATTCGCCTTTTTGCCGTTCCCAGCATTGGCGTTGCCGGCAGCCTGTTGACCAGTAGCCTGTACGCCCTGTCCAGCAGCGCTCGTGTTCGCACCACCTGCTGGGAATGCAACGTCTTCCAACAGCAGTTGCAGGCGCGTGCGTCCGGCAAAGGTGTTCACACCCAACTTACCGGCCATGTCGGCCTGCTTTTGACCTTCGCCTTCCGCCGCTAGTTCGGCGTTGTTGAAAACTAAGGCCTCGACCGGCCCTTGTCCCCCGTTGAAGGCGAGCTTCAGGTGCTGCTTTTCCTTCCCCATCGTGGACGTGGCGGTCAAAGCAACCCGCTTCAAGCCAAGGATTGGCTGGCTGTTGCCCTGGCCGAAGGGTTCCAAGACTTCCAACTGTTCGTAGAAGTCCTTAGTCAACATCCCCGGGTCCACCATCAATGAGACGGCGAGTGGTTCGGCTTCAAAAGTCAGACCCGACCCCGCTTCCTTTACCCGCTTCCGGACCGTCTCGAGTTTGTCTTCCTCGATGGCAATCCCAAGAGCGCCCGCATGGCCTCCATAAGACGCGTAATCGTCTTGGAAGTCTCCTAGGAAGGCATGCAGGTCAAAGTCGCCATAGGAACGTCCTGAGCCCTTATAGAGGCCATCCACGTGTGTGAGGGCGACAACGGGCTTGCAGACGACGTCCGTCAAGCGGGCCGCAACGATACCAAGGATACCCTGGTGCCAGTCCTCACCGGCAACAAAGAGCAAGGGTTGGTCGGCCATCTCAGGCGAGAGCGCCTGTTCCTTCGCTTCCTTGAAGACCTTGTCTGAAATCTCGCGGCGTTGGTCGTTGATTTCTTCGACCTGCTTGGCGAGTACCTTGGCCTCGTCTGGGTCCTTTGTCATCAGCAACTTCAGTCCAAGCGATCCATCCCCCAAACGACCGATGGCGTTCAGACGGGGTGCCAGCTTGAAGCCGACGGTCTCCGCTAAGACGCGGTCGCCGGCCTGGTGCTTGGCCCCTTTCAAGAGGGCCGCGATTCCAGGCCGTGGGTTGTTTTCAATCTCTTTCAATCCCCAGGTCACAAAGGCCCGGTTCTCATCGGTCAAAGACACGACGTCGGCGATGGCGCCCATGGCAACCAGGTCAAAGAACTCGATTGGCAAATCAGACAAATCCTCGGCGGGCATGCCGTCTTGCAGGACGGCCTGGGCCACCTTGAAGGCAACCCCGGCTCCGGACAAATCGCCAAATCCGTACTTTCCTTCTGGATGTCTTGGGTGCACAACGGCAACTGCGTCGGGCAGTTCGTCGGGCAAGGCGTGGTGGTCGGTCACGACCACGTCGACGCCCTGTTCCTTGGCCCAGGCGATTGGCTCTTTTCCAGAAACCCCGTTGTCGACCGTGATGATCAACGTGGCGCCGGTCTCTTCAATCAAGCGCTTGTAGGTTTCCTGGTTGGGTCCGTAACCGTCGTTAAAACGGTTTGGAATATAAGGAACCACGTCGGCCCCAAGAGAGGTTAACGCTTCGGTCATGATCGTCGTGGACGTCAGACCGTCGACGTCGTAATCCCCGTAGACCAGAATGGTCTCGCCGGAGAACACCCCTTCTTGGATTCGTTCGACCGCCTGGTCCATTTGGTAAAAGTCAGCTGGATCGTGCAACTGGTCAAAGCTTGGGTGCAGGAAGGCTTCCGCCTTCTTGACCGTGTCGATGCCCTTTTGCACCAAGAAGCCTGCCGTGACTGGCCCAAGACCCAAGGGGTCTTTTAACGCCTGAATCTTTTGGCTATCCGGCTTTTCTTGTTCTTGCCACTTTCTACTCATGGGACTCCTTTGTAAATGGCACATCGATGACGTCCATATCGCGGGCGACATAGGTGTTGTTGAAGAGTTTGTTGGCATCCGAGATGAACTTCTTCAAGAGTGGTCCGATGTAACGCGCTGAGATGTGCGTCAGAACCAACTTCTTCACGCCCATCTCCTGGGCCAACTTGGCGGCGTCACGGGTCGTTGAGTGACCGTGGGCGCGGGCCATCTTCCCCTCGTCCTTTGAGACACCGTACGTTGATTCGTGAACCAAAACGTCGGCGTCCTTGGCCAAAATCTTGGCTCCTTCGGTCGGCATCGTATCAAAGATGATGGCGATGACACGCCCTGGTTGGGCGGGTCCGAGGTAGTCTTTTCCGTTCACGGTGCGGCCGTCGGCCAAGGTCACCGTTTCACCAGCCTTCAACTGACCGTAGACGGGACCGGACGGAATGTTGTCGGCCTTCACCTTGTCAATCAAGAGCTCGCCGGCGTGTG
The DNA here is from genome assembly GCF_023893635.1 of Fructobacillus apis. Lineage (GTDB taxonomy): Bacteria > Bacillota > Bacilli > Lactobacillales > Lactobacillaceae > Fructobacillus > Fructobacillus apis. The sequence goes on from NZ_JAMWYK010000003.1 coordinate 53,753, forward strand.
GCTTTTCTTCCACGCGGAAGCCCCAGGCTTCCATCCGGTGACGGAGTGGTTCGGCCACAACCTTGAAGGTCTCGTCTTCAAAAATCGTTCCCGCTTCGATTTCAACGAAGTGAATCGGGTAAGACAGGTGCGTTTCGGATACACGAAGTGCCGTGTTCACAAAGGACTTCAAGCCCTTGGGACCGTAAATGGTCAACGGTTCGTTCTTGTCGGCGCCTTGGAAGGAACGGGAAGAAAGCAAACCAGGCAGGCCAAAGATGTGGTCACCGTGCAAGTGGGAGATGAAGATTTTTTCAATCTTGCGAGGACGAATGGTCGTCTTTAAGATTTGGTGCTGGGTGGCTTCCCCAACGTCAAAAAGCCAGACGGCGTTTCGCTCGTCTAGCAGTTTCATCGCAATGCTGGCTACGTTTCGAAATTTGGATGGCTGACCGGATCCGGTCCCTAAAAATTCTAATTCCATCTTTCATCCCCCAAGAAGAAGCACTAGTTCTTGTCGGCTTCTTCAGTCTTAATGTCGTCTAACAGGTCGCGTTCTTCCTTTGAGAACTGACGGCCTTCTAATAAGTCAGGACGGCGCAGGTAGGTCTTACGCAAAGACTCCTTCAACCGCCATTCGGCAATCTTGCCGTGGTTACCGGAAATCAACACATCCGGCACCTTCATTCCACGGAAGTCCGCGGGACGTGTGTACTGTGGGTACTCCAAGAGGTTGTCCTGGAAAGAATCACCAGAGGCTGATTCCCGGTTTCCCAAAACATCCGGCATGAAGCGCACGGTCGCGTCAATCATGACCATGGCCCCAAGTTCCCCACCGGTCAACACGTAGTCACCGAGTGAAAGCTCTTCGTCGACCAAGGTCTTGATGCGTTCGTCGTAACCCTCGTAGTGGCCACAGACAAAGGTCAAGTGGTCGTATTGGGCCAGGCGTTCGGCGTCGGTGTGGTCGAACTTCTTACCGGCTGGGTCCAAGAGCACCACGTGACCGGTCGTCTTGTCTGCTGACTTTTCCTTAACGGCTTCCATGGCGTCAAAGATGGGCTGTGGCGTGAGCAACATCCCCGCACCACCACCGAATGGGTAGTCATCCACGTTGTTGTGCTTGTTTGTTGTGTAGTCCCGGAAATCGGTCACATCAAAGTCCAAAGCGCCTCGGTCGATGGCCTTTCCGATGATGGACTGCTTCATTGGTGCAAACATGTCCGGGAATAGTGAGAGTACGTCGATTTTCATTAATCTAGCAATCCTTCTAATACGTCGATGACGATCTTTTGGTTGTCGACATCCACTTCCTTCACCACGTCAGGAATAACGGGAATCAAGGCGTCCTTACCGGAGGGACGCTTGACGATCCAAACGTCGTTGGCACCGGTTTCCATGATTTCCTTAACGGAACCAATCACTTCTCCTGCTTCGTCTTGCACTTCGCAGCCGATGATTTCGGAGTAGTAGTATTCGCCGTCTTCCAGTTCCTTGCGGTCGTCTTCAGACACAAAGAGGTCTTGTCCCTTGAAGGCTTCAACGTCGTTGATGTTTGTTACCCCTACAAAAGTCAATAACCACATGCCCTTGTGCATGCGTGCCTTTTCCATGGTTTCGGCAACGTAACCGTTGCTATCCTTCCGAAAGACCACGGCCCCCTTGCTGAAGCGTTCTTCCGCAAAGTCCGTGATGGCCTTAACCTTGAGTTCCCCGCGGATTCCGTGGGTGTTCACAATGGTTCCAATTTTAAAGTAATTTGTGTTTTCCATAGCACCTATTATAGCAAATTATTCGGCTTAAAAGCCGGGTAAAATAACGTGCCCTCGCCCGTGACTTTTCCAAATAAAAAAACTACCAAAATGGTAGTTTTTAAAAGCTTAGATTAAACCAAGTCCAACAAGTCAGCCTTCTTAGCTGATGATGCGTACTTAGTACCTTGGGCGTCCAAGTAAGCCTTGATTTCAGCGACCGTGTTCTTAGTCGTTGGCTTTGAAGATGAATCAGCTGCTTCTTCCTTCTTAGCAGCTGGCTTAGCAGCAGCCTTCTTGGCTGGCTTTGAAGCCTTCTTAGCAGCAGGCTTCTTACCTGACTTCGTTTCAGCAAACTTAGCCATGATACCAGCGTTAGACAACAAGTTACGAACCGTGTCTGATGGTTGTGCACCATTGGCCAACCATGACATGATCTTTTCTTCGTCCAACTTTACTTCTTGTGGTTGTGCAACTGGGTTGTACGTACCAACAGTTTCGATAAAGCGACCATCACGTGGTGAACGTGAGTCAGCAATAACGACACGGTAGAAAGGACGCTTCTTAGCACCCATGCGCTTCAAACGAATCTTTACAGACATAATTAATTTCCTCCGAATTTCTTTACAAATATAGTATGCCAGAAGGCAAAAAGCATGTCAAGTGTTTTTACTTGACATGCTTTTTATTTTCGCTTAATTTCTGGTAAAAGTCCAGTTAATCTTACTTTTCAAAACCTTCTTCGACGGCTTCGGGGTAAAAGTCACGGACGATCTTGGCTTCGTAAGCGGCCAATTCAGGGAAGGCAGCATCGGCACCGAGGTCTTCGTGGTAGCGACGGTCACGTGGTGACAAACCACCGCGGGCCTTTTCGACAACCATGGCAATGTCGTCAAACTTGTCAGCGTCAGCTGGCGCTTCATCAGCAGAAGCAATCGTCAATTGAGAAACCATCAAAAGCAAACGCATGTCGACGTGCAAGTCGGACAACGTCTTTTCCTGGTCTTCGTTCAAATAGATTGTCATCGCTGCTTCGGCGTTCTTTCCGATCAAGTCGGCTGAACGGGCCCCTTCGATTGCCTTGTTGGCAGCCGAACGGATGGCCATGACCGTTTGCCACTTAGCCTTGATGTCTTCAGCTTCAGGGATATCCTTCACTTCAGGCATGTCTTGCAAGTAAGCAAACTTCGTTGAATCGTCTGGCAAGTATGACCAGATTTCTTCGGCCATGTGTGGCAAGACTGGCAAGATGAGCTTCGTCAAAGCCGTCACCGTTTCGTAGAAGACCGTTTGCATGGAGCGACGGAGTTCTGAGTTCGGCGCTTCGACGTAAACCACGTCCTTGGCGATATCCAAGTAGAAGGCGGACAAGTCCACGTTGATGAAGTTGATCAACTTGGAGTAAACGTCGTTGAAGCGGTAGTTGTCGTAGGCGTCTTCCATGCCGGCAACCAAGTCGTTCAAAAGGACGGTTGCGTACTGGTCGTGGGCGGAACGCTTTTCGAATGGTACGGCGTCCTTTGAATAGTCAAAGTCAGACGTGTTGGCCAACAAGAAACGCATCGTGTTACGAACCTTACGGTAAGAGTCCGCAACCTGCTTCAAGATTTCTTGCGATACCGGCATGTCTTGTGATGTGTCAACGGAAATCGTCCACAAACGGAGGATTTCAACACCGAGTTGGTCACCGACTTCAGCTGGTGAAATCGTGTTTCCAAGGGACTTGGACATCTTGTTTCCCTTACCATCCAAAGTGAATCCTTGGGAGAGCAAGTTCTTGTATGGTGCTTGACCCGTTACGGCAACGGATGTGATCAACGATGAGTTAAACCAACCACGGTATTGGTCAGAACCTTCGAGGTACAAATCGGCTGGGAAGTCCAACTGAGGACGCGTGCGAAGCACACCGTTCCATGAAGAACCGGAGTCGAACCAGACATCCATGATGTCTTCTTCCTTCTTGAAGATGCCGTTTGGTGAGTGTTCGTTCGTGTAGCCTTCTGGCAAGAGGTCCTTGGCATCCTTTTCAAACCAAATGTTTGAACCGTGCTTTTCGACCAATTGGGCCACGTGTTCGATGATGTCGGCATCCAAGATGGCTTCGCCGTCTTCGGCGTAGAAGATTGGAAGCGGAACACCCCAGACACGTTGACGGGAGATCACCCAGTCACCACGACCGGCAATCATGTTACCCAAACGCTTCTGACCCCAACCTGGGTAGAAGTTCACTTGGTCCAATTGGTCCAAGATGTCTTGGCGGAAGTTGTCGATTGATGCGAACCATTGTGGTACGGCACGCCAGATGATTGGCTTCTTCGTACGCCAGTCAAATGGATAGGAGTGCGTGATCTTTTCCTTGGCAAGGAAGAGACCGGCATCTTGCAACTTCGTGATGACCGTTCCGACAACGTCGTCGTAGAAGCGGCCTTCAAAGTCAGGACCGGCAGACTTCGTCATCATTCCCTTCTCATCAACCGTAACGGCGATTTCGAGGCCGTATTCCTTTGAGACGTTGTAATCGTCTTCTCCAAAACCAGGGGCCGTGTGGACCAAACCAGTTCCAGATTCAAGCGTGACGTGGTCCCCGACCATGACCAATTCCTGGGCGTCTTCGTCCCATGGGTGGTAGGCCGTGATCATTTCGAGTTCAGAACCCTTGTGTTCAGCGACGATTTCGTAGTCGTCCCAACCGAACTTAGGCGCGATGCTTTCGAGCAATTCCTTGGCAACGACGTACTTCTTTTCGGAACCAGCAGGCTTTACGACAGCGTAGTCGAAATCCGCACCGACCGTCACACCACGTGAAGCGGTCACCGTAAACGGCGTCGTCGTCCAAACAACAAGATAAGTGTCGTTGTCCAAGACACCCTTACCATCCTTCACTTGGTTGGCGTAGAAGAGTGACGTTGACTTCAAGTCGTGGTATTCGATTTCGGCTTCGGCCAAAGCAGATTCAGATGACCATGACCAGTAAACAGGCTTGGCACCCTTGAAGATGTAGCCCTTCTTGGCCATGTCACCGAAGACGCGCAATTGAGCGGCTTCGAATTCCGGTTGCAAGGTGATGTATGGGTGGTCCCAATCAGCTAAGACACCGAGGCGCTTGAAGTCCTTCTTTTGCTTAGCGACTTGTTCCAAGGCGAAGTCCTTGGCCAAGTTACGCCATTCGGCCTTTGGCATGGCCTTGCGGTCGTGTCCAGCCTTTGTCAGTTGTTGTTCAATTGGCAAGCCGTGCGTATCCCAACCTGGAACGTATGGGGCGTAGAAACCATTCATGTTCTTGAAACGAACGATGATATCCTTGGTAATCTTGTTCAAGGCGTGACCAAGGTGAATGTTTCCGTTGGCATATGGAGGGCCATCGTGCAAGTTAAAGTGTGGCTTTTGTTCGTTTTGAGCCAAACGTTGGCCGTAAAGGTCTTCTTCAAACCAAGCCGCTTCACGAACTGGTTCCGTTTTTGGCAAAGAGCCACGCATTGGAAAATCAGTTTTTCCTAAATTAAGGGTGTCTTTGTACTTCATCTTCTACTCCTAGTCTACTTAACAAAAAAGTCCTGCTTACCCAAAAGGGTAAACAGGACGAATGAACGTGGTACCACCTATTCTTCCACTGAAAAAAATCAGTGCTCGAAGAGACGATAACGGGTCAAACCGCACCAACCTACTGGATTCAGTCGATGTTTTTCAAAAGTGATATCGCAACTTGAATGGATTGACCACCTTTCACCGGACGTGGCTCGCTTTCAATGTTCAAGTGTTGACTTGTCTTTTGATGAATTACTTATTTCTTTTCTGAGTCAGGGAAGACAACAACCGTTGGGTCTTCTGGCTTTTCAGCTGATTCAGCGTCTTCTTGGTTGTCCTTCTTTTGGATTGGGCCCTTTGCAAAGTCGGGGACGGAATCCAAGTCCGTGGGCAAAGACGTCTTTTCACCGTCCTTGTCATCTGCAGGGGCTTCGTCCAAGACACCTTGTGACAATTCTGAGGCAGGCAAGGCTTCGACCGCTTCAGCCAACTTATCTTCTGACAAGAGGGCCTTTTGTTGGTCGATCAATTCGATGAATGATTCCTTGAATGAAACAACCTTTTCGCGCAAGCGGTTTTGTTCATCAATCAAGTCAACGTTTTCTTGAGCCAGGCGCTTTGATTCGGATTCAGCCTTGTTGCGGGCTTCGTCGACGATGTCCTTGGCTTCTTGATTTGCCTTTTCCAATTGCGCCTTCACTTCTTCTTCCGTTTCAGAACGGAGACGTGAAGCAGCGGATTGGGCGAACATGATTGATTCGTTCACTTGGTCCTTTTGGCCTTCCAATTCATTGATGCGTTCTTGTTGCTGACGTGATTGCTTTTGCAATTGTTCGAAATCGGCAATGAGTGAACGGTAATCGTTGTTCACTTCATCCAAGAATGAATCAACTTCGCGAGCAACGTACGCACGGGAACCCTTGCGAGTGAATTCGTGGTTCAAAATTTCATCAGGTGTTAATGCCATGTATTTGTCTTCCTTTCTCTTTCATTCTACTCAACGGTGAATGATTTGAAAAACTGCCTTTATTTTATCCCTTTTACTGTGTCCTGCCAAGCTTTGAAGGCTAATTCGTCCTTTTTTCCGGACAGAAATCACATCTTTGCTCCGAATAATTCGGTCTAATTGATTCGATGTGGCCCAGTTGACGGCGACAAAACCGCTCAAGACCAAGTCCTTTGCCTCTTGCCTGGAAAGATTAAAGGCGGTGGCGACAACGGTGTCTAATCGAAGCGAGGAAAGGAGGAGAAATTCTTCTTTTCCTTCCACTTCTTTGATTAAAGCGTCGTTGAACGAAACTTCGGTCCAGTCGGCGGTGACTTTGCCGATGGCATCGATTTGAGACAAAACGTAGGGCACTTGCCTTTTATCGATGGCGACTTGGGCAAGCCCTTTGTTTTCATCGGTGACGATGTCACCGAAAACGCTACGCTCCAAACCGGCCGACAAGAGTGCGCCCAAGAGGTCCTTATGTCTTAGCGTGACGAACTTTTTCGCGAAGGTCACCTGCAAAAGGACCATCTCGAAATCGTCTTTGCCGATTTCCATGAAGGCGGGCGCAATCACCAAACGCTTTTTCTCAGCGCGGTCAAAGCAGCCTTCTGCCTCTATTTTGATATCCGTTCGGTCACCCACGAGAAGCGACACGATGTGTGCTTCTCTCGGGTTCAAAAACGGCGTTAGGCAAAGCGTGTATTCTTGGCTCGCCTTCTCTATCCAGTCGAGTGCTTTTGCAACAAAGGGTTGTTCACTTTGGTCAAAGTGTTGACCGACTTTTGATAGTTCCACCATGGTTTAGGCCAACTGCATGAGGCCCATCGAAATGAGCTCTAATACCAAAAAGGCCGCCAAGGGGCGGAAGTCAAAGAGACCAAGTGGTTTGATGAAAGAAAAGAGATTCAAGTATGGTCGAATCAACTTTCCTAATTCGCGTCCAAACCACGTGTTATACAATCTTGGTACCCAAGACATCAAAACGAATGCCAACAGTGCGTATGAGTAGAACTCAATCACGTAAAGTAAAATTGTAATGAGCATGGGTTATCTATCCTTTAGTAGCGCGTTTGGTTGTCCAAGTTTTCGCTCATTGAACCGGCCACTTCGTATGCATCTGGCGTGAGCAAGAAAATCTTTTCACCGATGCGTTCCATGGATCCGTTCACGGCGTAAACTGCACCACCAATGTAGTCAAGGATACGACGAGCTGGGTCTTCTTCCAATTGGGAGAAGTTCACGATAACCGCATCACCTTCAATCACTTGAGAAGCAATGGCACGTGAGTCCGCGTATACCTTTGGTTCGAATAAGGCAATGCGTGAAGTAGCCGTCGTTTGTGGGCGAGCAGCTTCAGCCTTTTGCTTCTTCACAGCCGTCATTTGGTGAGGCTTTGAAGCAGCCTTTGGGGCTGGTTCATCTTGCACGTCTTCGTATTCTTCTTCTTCGTAGTAATCATCGTCCCCTGAAAAGAGGGTCTTAATCTTATCGAATGCCATGAGAAAACTCCTTCTTAGCGCTTCTTAAAGAAAGGTGGCTGATCGTCATCTTCCGTTGACAAGTCCAAATCAATGTTTTGGTTCATTGGTTCAACGGGATCAAAGGCTTGCTTTTGAACGCCGTCGAATTGTTCTTCGGGCTGTTCTTGCTTTGGTTCTTCCTTTGTCGTGATGTCCCAGTCAGCGAATGGGTCGTTCTTTGAAGAACCAGCGGCTGGTGCTGCTTCGCCTTCCGTACGTGAGAAGAGGCCAGCTTGTGAGTTGGCACCTTCCGTCTTTGGCGTTGCTTGTTCAACCTTTTCGGCAGCTTGGCGACGTGGGCCTTGCTTCTTGCCGTCTTGCAATCCAGTGGCGATAACCGTCACACGGATGGCGTCGTTCATGTCCATGTCAACGGAAGTTCCGAAGACAACGTTCACGTCACGACCAGCTTCTTGGTTAATCACATCAGCAGCAGACTGTGCTTCGAACACGGAGAGGTCTGCGCCACCCGTTACGTTCAAAAGCACTTCTGAAGCACCCGTCATATCAACTTCAAGCAATGGTGAAGAGATAGCGGAACGCGTAGCATCAACGGCACGTGATTCTCCAGTGGCCGTTCCAACACCCATGAGGGCTGGACCAGCATCTTCCATCACCGTCTTCACGTCAGCGAAGTCCAAGTTGATGAATCCTGGGTTGGTAATCAATTCTGAAATACCACGAACACCTTGGGCCACCACGTCGTCAACAACGCGGAAGGCTTCGATAATTGGCAACTTCAAGTCAATTTGGTCCTTCAAGCGTTCATTGGTAATGACAACCAATGAGTCCACTTGTTCAGACAAGGCTTGCAACCCTTCCGTTGCGTACTTTGAACGCTTTGGACCTTCCCATGCAAATGGGCGGGTTACAACGGCCACCGTCAAGGCACCCATGTCCTTGGCAATCTTGGCAACAACAGGAGCGGCACCGTTTCCAGTTCCACCACCCATTCCGGCCGTGATGATGACCATGTCGGCACCCTTCAAAGCGCCTTCGATTTCTTCAGTTGATTCTTCGGCAGCCTTGGCTCCTCGTTCTGGGTTTGAACCCGCTCCGAGTCCACCAGTCAACTTTGGTCCGATTTGAATCTTTTGCTTGGCTGCTGACTTATCAAGGGCTTGAACATCCGTGTTTGCCACGATGAAGTCCACTCCTTGGATGTCATCTTCAATCATGTGGTTAATAGCGTTTGATCCACCACCACCAACACCGATGACCTTAATTACCGCGCCGGTTGATGCCTGCGTTTCGTCGATTGTAAAGTCCATGAACATACTCCTTTGGAATGGTTAGTCTTCGTCGTTTGTTTCTGCAAATAATGAGGTCAAAGAAGTTTTCATCTTCTTAAAGAGCCCCTCGCGAGGTTCTTCTTCATCAATGTAAGCACCGTCATCAACTTCCGTTTCAATCAGGTTCTCACCCTTTTCAGGTTGGTGATACGTTTGTGCTTGTTCTTGCTTAAATTCTTTTAATTGCCCCATCAAAACGGCCTTCACCGTCTTTTGCAAATCAGATTGGAAAGCCTCGTAGGAAGCAAAGGCCAAGGCCCGTGCAAAAGATGGGTGGCGCAAACCAATTTGGTTTGGCCGGGCAATGTGAACGTTTTGGCCAAAGTGCTCTTGCGCCTTTGCCAAAAGTCCAGGAACAGCAGAGTTTCCACCGGTAATGATGTAGCCACCTGGCAAATCATCAGCACCGATTTCTTTCAGCTGTTGGTCTAGTCGATCAAAGATTTGATCGTAACGTGCTTCCATGATGGAAGCCAAGTACTTTTCGTCAACCGGCTTCTTTTCAGAAAGGCCAACGGCGTCAACGTAGAAGATTTGTTCTTCTGACGCCTGGGCTGAATCGGCTGAACCGTACTTAATCTTGACCGCTTCAGCTTCCTGGTTGGCGATACCCAAGACCGTGGAAATATCCTTGGTCACGTTCCCGCCACCTTCGTAGTCGACCGTCATGTACTTGACCTTGTGGTCGTGGATGACAGAAGCAGTCGATTGGCCACCAGCAAGGTCAATTAAGATGGCACCGAAGTCTTGCTCGGCATCGGATAAGAAGGCCGGTGCCAAAGCCATTGGTGCCAAGTTCATTGACTGGATAGTCAAGCCTGCCTTTTTAACGGCCGTCTTAATTCCAGAAACCACCTTGTTAGGGGCGAGATAAGCCAATCCTTGAACTTCGAGGCGAACACCAATCATATCGGTTGGGTCCTTAATGCCGTCGAAGCCGTCAACGATGAACTGGGAAGGCAGGAACTCAACCGGCGTTTGATCCGCCAGTGAAAGGGAGTTCAAAGCCTGGTTCGTTACGTTGATCACGTCTTGACCAGTGATTTGTTTGTTTTGATTTTCAATGGAAACCAAACCAGAGATTTTTTGAATGTTCACCTGGTTGGCTGGTAATCCAACAACGACTTCGTTGATTGGAAGGTTCGCCTTTGCGGATGCCTTTGAAACAGCCTCCGAAATGGCAGCTGCGGTCTGGTTGATATCAACAATCACGCCACGCTTTAAACCAGCTCCTGCGGCAGAGCCCGTTGCAATGACGTTGAATCGGCCATCGTTATTTTGTGCCACAACCACTTTGACCATGGTTGTGCCGATATCTAATCCAACTATCACGCCTTTTTGGGTCATGCACTTGTCCCCTTTAAAAATAAAATTTTTGAAACTAAACCTAAAGATAATCTTAACATATTGAAAGCCTGTCCGGTAGGATTCCAATGGAATTAATTCTAAAAAATACGCTATTTGTTTCCATACGCATATGAATAGGAACCAATCTGCAAATCAACGACTCCGGGCTTGTCCATGGCCTGAGCAATTCCGGCGTAATACTTCATCTTATTGGCCATGGTTTTCTGGCTTGCATAAACTGTGTTGCCGTCGTTCATGACCAAAATAATTTTCTCGTCGTTGTTCTCATCCGGCGCAAATTTCACTTCCCCGATGTCTTGGCGAATCATTTGGTCCAAGGAAGAAATGGCCTTCGCCACCTTTTGAACTTGATTCCTTGATTTGAAACCGGAATAAACAGGGCCTCGTCCGTCCGGTTCGTTAACCGGCTGACGGTTTCCGTTAGAATCGAGCTGGTACCAGCGATCTTTTTCCCGGATGAATCCGGCGTTGATTTTTTCGGCCACCGTCACGGTTAAGGTGTCACCTGACAACTGGGTAGAAACGCGGGAAACCTTCCCGTTTTGATGTTTCACTCGGTTGGCCAAAAACCGTCCCTGAAGGAAGGCTTGGTATCGATAAGACCCCGTTTTGATTCCCATCTGTTCTTCGATGGTTTCGGTCGGGATGTTACCGGAGTCAACGTTAATGTGTTGGATCTTTCCCCAGGGTTGCCAGATAAAAAGCAGCAAGGCGAGCACAGCAAAAAAAGCCAGGGCCCACCAGGCGCTGGTCAACGGACTTCTTTCTTCCATTGTGCTGTACTCTTCTTGCACGTGTTACTCCTCATTTGATGACGGACTTCAACAAGTTGTAGAAACGGTCACCGGCGTCTTGGATTCCAACCTTCTTTGATTGCCCTTCCATGACGGCTGCTTGTTCGTCTGACAAAAGCAAGGCATCAGCGGCCTTTACTAAGGACGCCCCATCCAAATCGGGTTCCTTGATGGAAAGTGCGGCACCGGCTTGAACCAATGACTGGGCGTTCTTCGTTTGGTGATCACCCGTAACGAAAGGAGATGGCACCAAGATAGCTGGCAAACCAAGGGCAGTCAGTTCGGCGATTGACGTGGCCCCTGCGCGGGATACCAGAACGGATGCTTTTTGCATCACGGCTGGCATGTTGTCGATGTATGGCAACACCTTGATGTGGTCGCCGAGTGACTTACCCTGTTCGTCCAACAACTTCATGAAGTTATCGATGCGCTTTGGTCCAGCGACAAGCACGACTTGGTAGTCGCGGTCATTAAATGCCGGAATGGCTTCGAGCGTTGCCAAGTTGATGGCTGGGGCTCCTTGCGAACCACCAAAGATGAGCAAGGTCTTCTTGTCATCGGACAAACCGTAGGTCGTCCATGAGAAGTCAGAAGACATCTTGGCCACTTCTTGGGCACGTGGGTTTCCAATCATTTCAACCTTGTCTTCGGGGAAGAAGGAACGCGCGTTTTCAAAGGCGATACCAATCTTCGTGGCGCCCTTAGCGAGGAACTTGTTCGTAATTCCAGCAACGGAGTTTTGTTCGTGGATAACCGTTGGAATGCCCATCTTTTGGGCGGCGTACAAAACGGCTCCAGAAACGTAACCACCGGTACCAACCACAACGTCGGGTTGGAAGTCGGCAATCATCTTCTTGGCTTCCTTCACGGCCTTCAAGAACAACCAAACGGTCTTGAAGTTGGTCGTTGAAAGTGAGCGTGAGAAACCTTGAACAGCGAGTTGCTTGAACGGCATCCCCGTCTTTGGCACGATGTTCTTTTCAACACCACGGAAGGAACCGATGTACAAGAATTCGGTTTCCGGTTCCTTTTCTTTAATGACGTCGGCCAAGGCCAACGCTGGGTAGATGTGTCCACCCGTTCCACCACCAGATAAGATAACCTTCATGATTTAATCCTTCTTTCCTAAAGCTTTTTTCAAAGCAGCGACGTACTTGTCACCGCGAATTTCAAAGTTGGGGTACTGGTCCCAGGAAGCGGCAGCTGGTGAGAGCAAGACCACTTGTCCTGGCTTGGCCATGTTAACAGCGATTGGTGCGGCCTCTTCACAGTTCTTCACCGTTTGAACGGGCACGCCAGCTTCCTTTGCCATCGCCACAACCTTGTCGGTCGTTTCCCCGAAGGCAATGACCTGGATGACGTTTTTCAAGTCCGGAACCAAACGGTTCAAATCATCCCCACGGTCCAATCCACCGGCAAGCAAAATCGTTGGTTGCTTGAACGCGGACAAGGCGGCTTGCGTCGCTTCGATGTCCGTCGCCTTCGAGTCGTTGTAGTAAATCACGCCGTCTTCTTTGAACAAGAATTCAAGGCGGTGCTTCACTCCGGCGAAGGTCGTCAAGACGGCCTTCATGGCTTCAGGAGCACAGCCGGCAACGGTTGCGGCGGCAGTGGCAGCCAAGACGTTTTCCAAGTTTGGTCGTCCGACCAACTTCACGTCGTCAAAGGGCATGAGCACGTCGCCGTTCAACACGATGTTACCATCTTCGTCTTCGTGGGCGTATGCCTTTTGGTCTTCGGGTGAAAAAGTCAAAACCGACCCATCCGACAGCTTTGCAATGGCCGGCGTGTCTGGTCCGTTACCGTTCAAGATCAAGGTCTGGCCGGCCTTTTGACCGAGAGCCACACGTTCCTTTGCAGCCAGATAGTTGTCACGGTTTTGGTGGAAGTCCAAATGGTTAGCAAAGACGTTGGTAATGACAGCAATGTCAGCGGCGATTTTTGGAATACCAACCAACTGGAAGGAAGACAGCTCGAGGACGAGCGTGTCTTTTGCGGTCATATCCGAGACAACCTGACAAACCGGTGTTCCGATGTTTCCAGCAATCACGACGCGGCCCTGCTTGTCATCGTGTTGGAGCATGTGACCGAGCAAGGTGGTCGTCGTGGTCTTTCCGTTTGAACCAGTAACGATGATCAAACGTCCTTCAAAGGTGGAAAGGGCAACGGCCACTTCCGTCAAAACGGGAAGCCCGAGTGACATGGCCTTTTCGATGATGGGGTGCGTGTAGGCAATCCCGGGGTTCTTAACCAACACGTCGGTGTCGGCGTCGAGCGCATCGCCCTTGTCGTTATCGATAAAGTTCACGCCAGCTTGTTTGAAGTCCAAAACTTCAGCGTCTTCTTCAATCGCATCACGGTTGGCAACCGTCACGTGCGCACCCAATTCTAACAGTCGCTTCGTTGCGGCCTTTCCAGACTTCGCCCATCCAAGAACCAAGACTTTTTTATCTTTAAAATCCAAATCCGTCATGAACATTCCCCTTATTTTTATCTATGTACGGTGGTCGCCCACCTTTTTTCAGTGAGGCCACCTTTTACGTCAGCACGCGCTAAAGCGTCCTCACCTCTCGGTGTTCCCCACCTTAAAAATGTAACCTTTCTTTGCCACCAACAGGTAACAAGAAATTTACAATCGAATAACTTTTTAAAAGAGCATTAAAGCCAATACGGCGGTAATCAAACCAACCGTCCAGAAGGCGATGTCGATTTGCCACTCGGTCCAACCAAACTTTTCAAAAGAGTGGTGAATTGGTGCCATTGGGAAGACACGCTTCTTGAAATAGTGGTATGAAATCGTCTGGATAATCACAGACAAGGTTTCAATCACGAAGATCAAACCAATGAGCAAGAGTGAGAACACTGCGTGTAATTGAATGGATTCAACGGCAAGTCCAGCACCCAGTGCAAGTGATCCCGTGTCACCCATGAAAATCTTGGCCTTCGGCTTGTTGAAGCAGAGGAAGCCAACGAGTGAGCCAAACAACACGAAGTTGAAGACCACGATGGCTGTGTCGCCTGAACGCATGGCCAAGATGGTGTAGGCACCGTAGGCAATCAAGGCAAGCCCCGTTAACAAACCGTCCAACCCATCCGTCAAGTTCGTGGCGTTGGACCAACCAACAAACCAGAACCAGAGGAAGACGATGAAGAACCAACCCAAGTGGAGGTAACCAAAGAATGGCACGTCAATGCCCATTGGGATGTTTGTCAAGAAGAGCAAGACCATCACCACAACGGCTGAGATTGTTTGAGCCAACAACTTAGGCTTGAAAGCAAAGCCGTCGTCTGCGTGGTTCACCAGCTTCAAAATGTCATCGATCGCACCGATGACACCGTAGGAACCAAAGCCAACGAGCAAGGCCAAAGTCACCATGAATTCGTGGCTGGACTTGTACGTGCTTGGCAAAAGCAAAACAACCAAGATGGTCACGAGTCCGAAGACCGCCCCACCGATGGAAGGCGTTCCCGCCTTTTTTTGGTGATCAGGTCCAAGGACACGAATCACAGCCTGTTCCTTACTTTGCTTTAATTTTTTAATGACCGTTGGCATCACGACGACGGTCAAAACCATCCCGAGTAAAAATTCTAATAACAACATGCTTTATTCCTTCTCTTTAAATGTGACCGACATCTTCTTGTGTCCGATGGTTTGCGAACCACCCTTGACCGACTGCTTTTCAGCGTAGCCGGAGCCGGATAATTCCATTTTAACACCCGTTAGGTAAACCCAACCGAGGACTTCGTTCTTTGTCCAACCGGTGAAATCAGGCACCTTCACCGTGCCCTTTGCCGTAAGCAGCACGAGCTGTCCCTTCACGACCGTCTGACCACCCTTCAAGGACTGGGCGGAAACCTTACCAGAAGAACCGATTGTGGAAACACGCATGCCGGCATCCGTCATGGCTTTTTCCGCGTCTTCAATGGACTTGCCGCGGACGTCTGGGAGTTGCACGGTCTTGGTCTGTGACTTCACCGGCGCGTCCTGGTCGTTCAATGCTTGAAGCATCACGGGACGGAAGACCTTGTTCAAAGAAATCTGAATGTTGGCATCCGGCCACTTCTTTGGTTGGCGAACCGCGATGTACATGATGTAGCGTGGGTTATCACCCGGCACCATGGCCATCACGGAGTGAATGGCGTTATTCAAACCTTCCAGGTACTTTCCCTTCTCGGCAATCTGAGCCGTTCCGGTCTTCGCTGCAACCTGGTAGCCAACATCTTCCATGGAGTAGGCCTTGGCTGTTCCATCGTCCGCGTTTACGACACCTTCCATACTCTTCAGCACTTCACTGGCAGTCGCTTCGGAGACAGGCTTTCCAACCTTCTCCGTCTTTGTCGTGGAGATTGTCTTACCCGTCGTTGGGTCGGAAACCTTTGAAACGAGGTAAGGCTTAATCATTTGTCCCTTGTTGGCAAAGGCGGAGTATCCTTGCAGCAACTGGGCCGGCGTCACACGAATGGCCTGACCATAAGACGTGTTGGCCTGGTCAATTGGCTGGTCGAATGACATGGAGCCGGACTGCTCGTTTGGCAGTTCAATCCCCGTCTTCTTCAAGAAGTGGAACTTCTCGAGGTAAGACTTCCAAGTCTTTGCACCAAGCGCCTGTTCCGTCTTGGCGAAACCAACGTTAGAGGAGCGTTCGAAGGCCTGGCGGTAAGTCAAAACCCCTTCGTTTTGGCCGAAGGAATCGACAACCTTTTGGCCGTTAATGTCAAGCGTTCCGGACTTGTAAGTGTTGTCCGGGTGCCACTTCTTTTCTTGAATGGCGGAGGCCAAGGTGAAGGTCTTCATGGTTGAACCCGGCTCGAAGGCCGCTTGGTTCAACTGGTTTTCCCAGGCGTCGGACAAACCATCCTGCGTGTTCGGATCGAAGTTTGGTCGCTGCGTGGCGGCCACAATCTTTCCGGTCTTTGCTTCCATGACGTAGGCCGCCGCAGACTTTGCTTCCGTACCGGCGAACAAGACGTCCATCCGGTTTTCGAGAGTCGCCTGCAACTTGTCATCGATTGTCAGCGTCAGGTTAGCCCCATTCTTTACCTGGTTCTTCTTGGCGTCTTCCACCTCGGAACCAAGACTGGTCGTCAGACCATCCTTTCCGCGGAGGGCCGTGTTCTTGAAGGCTTCAATCCCAAGGACACCGTTTAGCGTCTTTTGACCAACGTTGTTGGCGATGGAATTGGTCAACCCAATCAAGTGGGAGGCCATCCGGTTGTTTGGATAGTAGCGGGCGGGTTGCGCCGTGAACTTAATCCCCGTTAGTTTCAGTTCCTTGATTTTGTTGTACTGGTCAACCGAGAGGTTTTTGGCCTTGGTTCCAAGCTCCACTTGCATCCGGTCGGATGACAGTTGCTTGTAGAGGTCGTCTTGGTCAGCGTCTAAGATTGGCGCTAACGCTTCTGCCGTTTTCTTCGGATCAGTTACGTAATCGGGCTTTCCCTTAATCTTTTGCTTCTTGTCCAAAACGGCGTACATGTCATACACCGTTGAGTTATCGGCTAGAACAGAGCCGGTTGAAGAAAGGATTTGACCACGGGTTGCGGGCACCGTCGACTTCTGCATAAAAGTCAGACGCGTGGCAGCCGACAGGTCATGGGCGTTAACCGTTTTTACGCCGGCAATTTGAAAAAGACGACCACCCATAACCATGATAATAACCGTGGAAAAAAGGCCTAGGAGGAGACCAAACTTCTTCGCATTACCAGTGATTTTCTTACTGAGTTGTCGTCTTTTAGTTTGTTTCATTTTATTGATTTACGTTGCGAACGTTCGTCGTACTTTGTTCCATGTTGGACGACTTCGCCACTTTTTCCAAGTTGTCTTTGTTAATCTTTGCCTGAATATCACCACGGTAGGAATCGTTTTCTTCCTTTACCTTGCCAATCTTTTGGCTGACTGCTTGGTTACGAGCGTCGACTCGCTGCATGGAAACCGTTGTCCAAACAGTGGCGACCATCATGAAGAGAACCGTGACCGCCATCACCACGACCAAGGACCGTTCTTGCTTTGTCCAGACCGCCGGTTCATAGCGTTTCTTAACTTTAACTTTTCTTCTGGCGGGTTGCTTTGGTAAAGCGGTCGCCGAGTTCTGGTAGCGGTACGCGTTTTGTGCCATGATTCTCTCCTTTACTTAATTTCTGAATCTGATGTGCCCCACTCGTTGGGGCGGTGCTGCTTAATTGAAAACGTCGAATTTATGAGAGACGGATTCGCTCAATCCCGCGAAGTTGCGCGGAAGAAGAACGATGGTTTTCTTCTTGTTCTTCCTCGGAAGGCTTAATGGCCTTTCGAGTTAAGAGCTTGTAGTCGGGTGCCATTTCATCAGGCATCACCGGCAATCCCCGAGGAAGTTCGGGCTCAGCAGTCTTTTCCTTAAACATCTGCTTGATCAAGCGATCTTCTTGGGACTGGAAGGAAATGGCCGAAATACGACCACCTTCATCCAAAAGTCCCAAAGCCTGACCGAGCGAATCTTCCAATGCACCGAGCTCGTCGTTAACCGCGACGCGCAATGCTTGGAAGGAACGCTTGGCTGGGTGACCGCCCTTGCGTCTTGCAGGTGCCGGAATGGCTTCCTTAATCACTTCGACAAGATCGAAGGTCGTTTCGATTGGTGCCACCTCACGGTGCTGTTCAATCTTACGAGCGATGGCCTTACCGAAGCGATCTTCACCGTAGCGGGTCAAGACGCGCACGAGGTCATTGAAAGGCCAGTCGTTCACGATGGTCTTGGCAGTCAATTCCTGGCGGCGGTCCATCCGCATGTCCAAGGGAGCGGCGTGGTTATATGAAAAACCGCGATCCCCTTGGTCGAATTGAACGGATGAGACACCGAGGTCGTACAAGACACCGTCGACATGGTCGACACCCTGTGCGGCGAGGCTCTCCTTCAACGTACGGAAGTTGTTGAAAATCAAGACCAACTTGCCGGCAGCGATTTCGTCCTTGTACTGTTCCTTGTTATAGGAAATGGCCGTTTCGTCCTGGTCGAATGAATAAAGCGTTCCAGTGGTCAAACGAGACAAAATGACGCCCGTGTGACCACCACCACCAAGGGTGGCGTCAACGTAGATACCATCTTCTTTTACGTTTAGTAAGTCAACGGCTTCTTTTTGGAGGACCGTCACGTGTTCAAATGTCATTTTGATTCCCCCTTTCTGCTTTTTCATTATCAACCGGATGCCTAGGCGACGTTAAAAGTCAAAATCGACCAAGCCTTCTGCGATGTCGTCAAAGTTCTCCGCAGTTTCTTCCGTGTAAGCCTGCCAGTTTTCAGCTGACCAGATTTCAAAGGAGTCGCCGACACCAGTGACGACAACTTCCTTCTCCAACTGAGCGTGTTCCTTCAAATTGGAGGCAATAATCACACGGCCTTGCTTATCGAACTCGGCTTGCATGGAGCCAGCCATAACGAAACGCTTAAAAGCCCGGGCGTCTTTCTTCCCGATCGGTAAGTTATTTAAGTGCTCTTCGAGCTTATTCCAAACGTCGATTGGCATCGCACGCAAGGAATGTTCCATCCACTTCGCAATCACGAAGGTTTCCCCAAGTTGATTGCGGAATTTCGCAGGAATTGTGAGCCGGCCCTTTGGGTCGAGGTTGTGTGATGACTCTCCCATGAACATAATTTGGCCCACTCCTCCTTTCTGTGGATTACTTACTAATAACTTACCACAATCCCCCACTTTCCACCACTTTTTATCCACATTTTTTTAAAAATTGTTAAAGAAAAAGGGCTAAACGCTGATTTATCAGCATTTAGCCCTGGTGGTGAATTTTTCCAATTTTTACCTATTTTGAGAAGAAAAGTGCCAAAAGAATGGTGAATGCGGTAAAACCGATGGTAATCAGCCCACTTATTCGCCAAAAACGGTGGATAAAGTCGGTAATTTTCAAGCCATTTCGATCCAACGTCAAAAATGACCAGATTCCACCCCAAACCAAAAGCACTGCGATCAAGAGTAGCACGTCGGAACGGTAAAAAGCCGCTCCTTCAATTTCGTTCAAGAAAAACCACGTTGGCAGCGTGGCCAGGTCCATGAACGATAGCGCCGGAAAGGCGCGGTACAAAAAACGCCAGATCATTATAAATAACAGTACGGCAAGCCAGATGGCTGCCCAAAAATACCAAACCATGTTTGTCACCTCGTAATAACTCTACCAAGACCGCTTTGAAATTTCAATTTAAGGAATTCCTGTGATAAAATGGCTCTAGAACAACTAGGAGAGCGATGATGAAAAAGAAGCAGATTAAAGAGGCACAACAAAGCGCCCAAACCAATACGAACGCCAATGTCGACCAAATCTTGGAAGACGAAGTAAACCGTCAATTGGACAAGAAGCCCATGCCTAAGTTTGAAAAGAAGAAGAAGACCAAGTACCAAAAGTGGACTTTGGGAATGTCCATCTTCATGGTGATCGTGATGGCTGGTTCCGTCATCTACGCCGCAATCTCAGCCATCGCTTAATCAAAAGAAAACCAGAGTCGAAAGCCCTCGCTTTTGACTTTTTTATTCATCAAAAAACAAACAAAAAAAAGACGAGCCAATCGGCTCGTCTTTTTTTTATCAAAATTATTCAACCGCCAACAAGAATGGGTAGAGGTCTTGGCCACCTTCGTGGACTTCGACTTCCAAATCTTCGTCGATGCCTTCAACAGCTTCTTCCAAAGCTTCAGCATCCTTCTTCTTAGCGTCCTTTCCCTTGATGATTGTCACGATTTCGGAATCGTCATCGCACATCATCTTAAGCAAGGCTTCGGCCGTTTCGACCAACTGCTTGCCGACAGCGACGATTTCACCGTCCTTCATACCAAGCCAGTCGCCCTTCTTGATGTCGTGCCCCTTCAACGTCGTTTCACGAACGGCTTGGGTAACGGCACCAGAAACAACGGTTGCTAGTTCAGCCGTCATCGCTTCGTCGTTATCTTCCAATGAAGCTTCTGGGTTGTATCCAAGCATGGCCGTCAATCCCTGTTGGATTGAACGTGACTTGACAACGGCAACTGGCACTTCGGCCACTTCCTTTGCTTGGTCAGCGGCCAAGAAAATGTTGGAGTTGTTTGGCAGGATAACCGCCTTCTTCGCACCGGATTCATGGAGGGCATCAACGAAGTCCTTCGTTGATGGGTTCATCGTTTGCCCTCCAGTGATCACCTTGTATACACCAAGTGATGAGAAGAGTTCAGCGATTCCGTCACCGGATGCAACCGCAAAGACAGCCACTTCAGGCACATCCTTTTGAGCTTCGCCCAAAACTTCGGCCTTCTTTTCTTCTTCTTGCTTATCGATTACGGCTTGTTGTTGGTCGCGCATGTTGTCGACCTTCACCTTACGCAATGAACCGAATTCAGTCCCCCGGTGGATAATGGAACCAGGGTCTTCCGTGTGGACGTGGACCTTCACGACGTCTTCGTCGTTAATAACCAAGAGAGAGTCACCACGTTCGGCGATGTAGTCGTAGAACTTTTGGTAATCAAACTTTTCGTCCCAGGTTGTTCCCGTTCCCAAATCAACCATGATTTCAGTACAGTAACCATATTTGATGTCTTCTGGGTTAAGGGAATCATCCGCTTGCGCACCGGCGTGCAACTTGGAAACCATTTGGTCCAATTCGGCGTTGTCAGGCGCTTGCAAGTCGTCTTCATTGTACGTTCCGGAAACAACGTCGGAAAAGGCGGACAAAACCATGACCAATCCCTGTCCTCCAGAGTCGACAACGCCAACTTCTTTCAAAACAGGTAACATCTCAGGCGTCTTGTCCAAGGCAACTTGCGCGGCCTTCTTGACGTTTGCCATCATTGTTTCCATGTCATCACCGGCTGATGCTGAGCGGTCAGCTTCAGCAGCGGCTTCGCGAATCACCGTCAGAATGGTTCCTTCGGTTGGCTTCATGACAGACTTGTAAGCCACCTTAGCAGCTTCCATCAACGCATCAGCCATGTCGCGAACGGACAATTCAGCCTTTTCGGCCATCGAGTTAGACATTCCACGGAAAATCTGTGACAAAATAACCCCAGAGTTACCGCGGGCCCCCATCAAGAGCCCCTTTGACGTGGCCTTTGAGAGCAATCCAACGCTTTCTTCTTGTGATTCGCGTTCGTATTCAGCACCGGAAGCCATGGTCAAGGCCATGTTCGTTCCAGTATCCCCGTCAGGAACGGGGAAGACGTTTAACTTGTTAATGTTTTCCGCGTTGGCAGTCAATTTGGCTGCACCAGCGTTCACCATCTTGCCGTATAAGAGCGGCGTGATCGTATTATTATTTTCTGCAGTCATTTTTAATCCTCGGTAGAAATGCCTTGAACAATGACGTTCACTTCAGGGACAGAAAGGCCCAAGTAAGCATTCAAGTAGTACTTTACACGGCTTTGAACGGAAGCTGAAATATCAGCCAACTTCATTCCATGTTGAACAACGATGTAGACGTCGATTGCAAGTCCTGCTGCTTTTTCGGAAACCACGACACCACGGCCGTAGTTTTCGCGATTCAAAATCTGGGCAACCCCGTCTTTCAAAGCGGAGCGCGAAGCCATTCCAACCACACCAGGGTTGGCGATGGTTGCCCCACCAACAACGGAAGCAATGACATCGTTTTCAACCGTGACATCACCGTTTTTTGTTCGAATCTTAATTGCCATTCTATTGCTTGTGAAGCTATCAACACGCTTCACTTTCCTTTCTAAAAACTTATCTCTATTTTAACACGGCTCTAAAAAAGTCCCAAGTTAGCGAAGTTTTTTTCAAAGTCCCTGAAAAATAAAAAAACCACCCAGTGGAGTGGTTTTTAAACGCGTTCGATTGAGCCGTTCTTCAATCCAGCCTTCAATGAACGTGCCGTTAAGTAAACTTTCTTAGGTGCGGAACCGTTAATCTTAACCGTTACCTTTTGCAAGTTTGGCTTCCAGCTACGACGACTTGAGTTCAAGGCGTGGGAACGTTGGTTACCAAAGCGGGTGCGTGCACCATTAATTGCATCTTTTGCCATGTCTGACCCTCCTATCCGAGCCGCAACACGTGCCTGCTCTTCTTATCAACAATACAATATTTTACCAGAGGGTTTGAACTTTGGCAAGATATTAGGCGTATTTCTGCAAAATTTTGCTTAATTGTTCTTTATTGTGGAATCCAGTCAAACGTTCAACGGCTTGACCGTCTTTCATAACCACCAAAGTTGGGATCGCGCGGATTCCAAAATCAGCTGGAACTTGCTTGTTTTCTTCCACATCAACCTTGTAGAAGTTGATGTTCTTCAATGAATCATCTTCGGCTAACGCTTCCAAGACAGGTGTTTGCATCTTGCATGGACCACACCATTCTGCCCAGAAGTCGGTGATTGAAACACCGCTCTTAGTCTTTTCTTCGAAGTTTGCATCTTGTAGTGCTGTTAACGCCATACAATCCTCCTATCCATTACTCTGCGTGACGAGGACGATACCACAGTCAAAAGACGTGTGTACCAATTCGCCAACAAATTCATTCGATGAATACATTGTACCGCTGTTCTTCTCTAGTGTCAAAGGATATAGCGCGTCAATGATTTTAAAATTATCAACTATACCTAATGGCATGAAGCCTAAGTATTTGTAACCGGGTTGCTTATTAACTACCTGGTGGTCAACGTCCAGATAGGTGATGGTGTTTTGATTATCGACAATGGACAAGTGCCCTGCTAAGTGCTTGAATTCGTCTTGTGTGGGAATCGTCAGGTTGGACAATTCGTGATCCAGACGTCCACCGGTCGCCCCGTATAAGACGATGTCTTCTGCCCCATGTTCAAAGGCAGCAAGGAGTGCAATCTGCGTGTCCGTATAGTCCTTCTTCGGTGGGTAGACCTTAATCTGGTCGTCGTTTAGATAGCCGTGAAGCTCTTCTTTTTCTTCATCATTCAAGGAATCAAAATCGCCAACGGCCGCCACCATTGGAAACCCCGCCTTCAACAAGCGGTAAGCACCGCGATCAGCACCAATCCAGTCACCGTTTTGCTCAAACAGATCTGCGGGCCACTTTTCCTTTGGCCCACCAGCAAGAATATTGATACGCTTTCCCATAATCAAATCTCTCCCTATAAAAAAGGCCGAGCGAAAACGCTCGGCTAATCTTACTTAGTCAAATCCAAAAGCTTTTGTACCTTAGCCGCAGGGTCCTTCTTGTCGTAGACATATGAACCAGCAACGAATACGTTGGCACCGGCAGCGGCCGTCATCGGCGCCGTCTTATCGTTGATTCCACCGTCAACTTCGATATCGAAGTCCAAACCGTGTTCTTGCTTGTAAGCGGACAATTCCTTAATCTTTTCCGTCATTTCTGGCAAGAAGGCTTGGCCTCCGAAACCAGGGTTAACCGTCATGACCAACACTTGGTCAACCATTGACAAAACAGGAACGATGGCAGAAACAGGCGTACCTGGGTTGATGACAACTTCAGCTTTCACGCCAGCCTTCTTAATCATTTGCAAAACGCGGTGAATGTGTGGTGTTGCTTCAACGTGCACACCAATCAAGTCAGCACCGGCTTCAGCCAATTCTTCCACGTGCTTTTCTGGGTGAACGGCCATCAAGTGAACATCCAAGAACAAGTCCGTCATTGGACGGAGTTGCTTAACCCAAGCTGGACCGTAAGCCATTGATGGAACGAATGATCCGTCCATCAAATCGATGTGCAAGTACTTTGCACCGGCTGCTTCAACTAACTTAACGTCGTCACCTAACTTGGTCACGTCTGCACTCAAAATGGATGGGGCGATAATTCCTGCCATGTGATTCCTCTTTCTTCTAATCCAAAGGGTAAAACCTTAGTTCAAACGGTCAATTTTCCACTTTGTGGAGTTCTTCTGGTAGACCGGACGTTTTCCCTTAATAATCTGATAGAATAGCTCGTAACTATTATAGCGCTCGGGGCTAATGCTGCCAAGCTCCACGGCCTCTTTGACCGCGCAACCCGGCTCATTGATGTGCGAACAAGTCCGAAAGCGACACCCTGGTGCCACTTCACGAATTTCCGGGAAGTAGTTTCCAAGTTCTTCGATGGGAAAGTCAAAGACTTCATAGGACGAAAAACCAGGCGTATCGGCAATTAGCGTTTCGTACTCCGGAACGCGAATTAACGAGACCTGACGCGTCGTGTGCTTTCCACGTGACAACGCCTGGGACACCTCGCCAACCGCTAACTGAAGTTCGGGCGCCAACTGGTTTAACAAAGTTGATTTTCCGGCACCGGTCTGACCCATGGCCACGACCACCTTGTCCTTCAAAACGGGCTTAAAGGCCGCTTTCAAATCATCAGTCGAAAAGATGACCACGTAGCCAATCTTTTCGTACAAGGAAACTTGTTCTTTAAAAGCCTGTTGCTTGTCAGCGTCTAACAAGTCAAGCTTTGAAAAGTACAAGACGGGTGTGACATCGGCCGCTTCCAGTGCAACGAGCTGGCGGTCCAGCAAGTTTTGAGAGAAAGCAGGTTCGATGACTGAGGTCACCACAATCGCTAAGTCGACGTTTGCGATTGGTGGGCGCACCAGGTCGTTTTGACGATCGTGGAGCTTCCAAATGAGCCCTTCGCCGTTTTCGGACTCGAAATCGGCCCAGTCACCCACGAGCGGCTTTTGCTTACTCTTGCGGAACTGTCCTCGCGCACGCGTCCGCTCGATGCTGCCGTCTGGCAGTTCTAAATCATAATATCCGGCCAATGACCTTATAATCCGTCCTGTTTTCATGCCCTTATTATAGCATGATAACGAATTGCACCGCCTTAGAAAAAAAGAAATATCCAGTAATTAATCAACGTTACTGGACCTTTTGATTCATTTTATATAACATCGCGAAAAGCCATTCAAACTGGGAATATCAGCTAGTAAAAGGAAATTGAAGCGGTTATAATTTAGCCAGCGTTGAAGCAAAACGCGGTGCCCGCCTTTTGAAGGAAGGAGGTTTCATATGTTGAAAGACACATTAGTAAACAATCCTTGAAGAAAGGAGGGCGTCATTCAGCAATGGATAACCTTTTTGAATTCGTTGAAAGTACGATCGAGTTCATTTGTTTCTTGGTGCGGTTTTGCCAAGAGCAAATCGAGCGATACAAAGACAAAAAGAAAAAGAACCGCGATTAGCTTAGCCCAGCTTGCGGTTCTTTGAAACATTAAGAACTAAAGGCGAGCACCGCGTTAGCGGCAACGCCTGAGGAGTTGGTTCCAGCCAACTCCTCTTTTCATTCCCCATTATAAACCAACCCTCTCAAAAAAGGAATTCCATTTCAGAATACTCAGTCAAAAGAAAAAGAACCGCGATTAGCTTACCCCAGCTGACGGTTCTTTTTAACTAAATAACCAAAGGCGAGGCACGCGTTAGCGGCAACGCCTGAGGAGTTGGTTACCGCCAACTCCTCTTTTCATCTTCAATTATACCCCCTCTCCCCAAAAAGAAAAGCGATCATTCCACATCAGCATAACATCCTACCTTCGGAAGAACAGGAAGCCAAATCCGGCGACAACCATGGCCAGACCACTCACTAACAGCGTAACGTTAAAGGCAGCCTTCCGTCCCGTATCAGGCTGACGGTGTCCGATGTGAAGAATCTCCTCGGCGGCTGTTTCAGCCAGTTCCTCTTCGGCCACCTCAGGTGTTGGTGCCACCACTTCATCTGCAGTGTCCACAGCCTCCTCAGAAGCCAGTTCGAGTTCGTCTTCAGGAACAGCTACTTCCTTTTCAAGCGCTACCTGTTCCGTGCGCCCGTTCATCGACAGAAGCGCATTCTTGGCGGGAACGTAGACCGTCTGGTAGCCATCTTCCTTATAGCTATCAGCGTGCCAGCCTGCACCCTCAACCTTCCAAGGCGTGAAGTCAGACAATTCCCCCGTCACTTCATCCTTCGTTGCACTCCGGGCAATCGTGGCCGTCTGAGTCTTGCTTGCCACCACCTTCTTGCCATCCAGCAACTGAATCGTACGCACCGCCCGGCGTTCCAATTCGGACTTCTGATTGTCAGCTACCATCGACGCCGTGATGCCCTCGGTTTTCCGGTGCTTGTATACAAAATTCAAGTGGTTGTAGTAACGCAAATCCTTAATCGTGGAAGGCATTCGCTCCTTAATGTCTTCCGACTGCTTCGGATCGAACTCGTACTTCTTGTCATCCGGGAAGTTAACAGGCGTTTCCCATTCTGTCGAAACGCGGCGCCAGTTCGGTTTGTCAGCCGTTCCATCATTGTGAAAATGGACAAACTGCGCCTGATTAGGCTGAATTTGAGGCCAACTTTTGATGTCCTCGTCGATGAAACGGATCGTACGCACCTTGTACTTATCCGTGTCCGTGGACGTCGGCATCACAACGTCCGCACGAATGCTATTACCTTTGACAAAGTCCGAACCGACCAGGCCCGATGCAACCGCGAGATCAGTAAATGAGAAGGCAGCAAGGATTGCTGCCAAACGAATGGTTTGTTTTTTCAATTGAATATGAGGCATTTTGTCTCTTATCCTTTCCATGCAATGTGCATTAAATTGTTCACTTCCAGCATAGTCCTAAAAAATTTCAAAGCTGTAACTTTAAAATAACAAAAAGCCTTTCAAAAATTGATATCGATATGGAATATCAACACAAAAAAGCAGCCCGAGTAGAATACTCGAGCTGCTTTTTACTATGCAGTTTACTTCTATTAAAAGCTGTTCAAATTACATGAACCAATCCTTAAAGAAATTAGTAACACTGTGCCATACATGCTGCGTAGTTTCAACTACTGCATCAGTTACATCTGAAACGGCATTAGCGACAGCATGCGCTGCTTCGCCAATAGCATGACCAGCATCTGCGAATGCGTGTCCTACAGCTTCACCAGCATTGCTAAGAGCATGTCCAATGCTCTTACCTGCATCACTAATGGTTCCGCCGATTGAACGTTCTGCCTTCTGGAAGAACCCTTCATCATCAGAAGATTTCCCCTTATGGTTTCTTTCAACACGAGACAACTTTGGTTCAGCCGTAGCCTTTTCAGCTAAGTTTGAATCTTTGTTGTCGTTCTGTGCGCCCACTTGTTCAGGCATCACAGAAGAATTCTCATTAACTGATGGAGATTGAACAATTGGCGTGCGTTGTTGATTTTCGACAACAACGTTGTTTGAAGTATTCTGCGGTTGTACCTGCTGCCCAGGAGTTCCAGGTTGTTCTGGTGTAACCGGTTGAACTGGTTGGTCAGGCGTATTGTGGTGTCCATCATCGCCTGGCTTATCAGGATTTACTGGTTGGTCAGGTGTGTTGTGGTGTTCATCATCATGCCCACCATCGCTTGGCTTATCAGGGATTCCTGGTTGGTCGGGTGTGTCGTGGTGTCCATCATCGCCTGGCTTATCAGGCTTCACTGGTTTATCAGGATTTACTGGCTCGACTGGTTGTATCAAGTCCTTACTTTCATCCATCAAACTTCCGTTTTCACGGCCAAAGTAGTAAGTCGCTCCCGCTATCTTAGCTGTCTTACCTTTATATTGAACACCAGTTTCTGAATCAAAGTAACGAATTTGCCCATCAACAATAACTAATCCTTTGACAAGTTCTCCCTTTAAATCAAAATAAAATGTCAATTCTTCAGTTCGACCATTTGAACCGGCTTGATCACGCTTAACGAAGTGGCCACCCGAAACATCCTTGATCATCTCACCAAGACCAGAATCTTGATCAAAGCAGTATGAATGACCATTCACATTAACGATTTGACCCTTCGCTTGGAATCCAGTGATTGAATCAAAGTAACGAAGATTCCCTTTTTTATCCTGGAATAATCCTGTGTTAGCAGATTTACCAGCTTCATACTTAAACTTCGCGTTGTCATAACCTTGATAGTGACTGGATTCAGGCATGAACGGAATCTTTTCAGAACCATCAGCAGTTGGTTGAACTACCGGGTTCTTAGCATCAGCTACTCGTCCAAGCAACTTACCGTCAGTGCTAAATGAATAAGTGATACCATCAATGGTTTCAAGACCACTAACTGCGTTTCCGGAACCTTCTTGGAAGTAGTAAACGTCACCGTTATAACTCTTCCAAATACCCTTTGCTTGTGCCCCATTAGCAAAGTCAAAGAACTGCACGTTTCCGTCAATGATGTACATTCCCTTGGCCAATTCATTTGTGGCCTTAAGCTTGAAGTACTGTCCACCATCCTTACCAGAGAAGAACGTTCCTTCGCCATTGTTTCCCGACAAGACATTGCTCAAGACACGAGAGTCACCCAAAACGCCACTGTAGCGAAGCTGATTGTTTTGGTCAACCCAGGCGTGGTTCCGTAATTCAACACCGTTTGGCAAGAACAAGTAAAGAGAACCATCGATGGTTTGTTCCCCCGTTACCATGTGCCCACTGGCGTCAAAGTAGAACCAGTAACCATTCACTTCGATAAAGGAATTTTGAGCACGATATCTACTTAATGAGTAATAAGCAATATCATCGTTTTCACGAACAAATCCAGTATTTGAACCTTCACCAGTCAATGCCTTTGGCAAGAACGTTCCATCAGCGCCAATCGTAAAGTACTGATTTTGCGCCCAGTCCTTCAAAACGTGGTGGGCACCTTGTCCAGCAATGTTCGTACCGTTCAAGTACTTAGCTGACCATTCTTTTATTTTCTCACTTGGATCGATTGCCTTACCAGTTGATATTTGAATCATCTTGAACAGTTCAGGGTACTTCTGTTGCAATTCATCCAGATAAGCCCCACCAAATTTCGCTTGGTAGTCTTCTCCGCTCCCCTTTGTATTCAAAATATAAAGTAGATTCTTAATTTCAGAATCCTTTTTCTGATGTCCGAATGAGTCAGTACGGTTAACCTCAACTAGTTCCTTATTAGGTAAGTCATAAAGTTGATCCGGAACGAAATCTGCAATGGCTTGCATCCCGTTTTGGTGTACTGCGCGAATTGCATCGCGTAGCTGTTCGTCTGTACCATACTTCGTTGGGTTCTTCGTCCCATCCTTCTTAGCAAATCCAAGGTCATATCGATCATTAAAGGAATAACCATTTTGAATAATCGAATCCAAGAATGACCCTTCACTCGTCGAACGATATTGTGGTGCGAATTGGAATGAAGTCACTCCTAATTCCTTGAAAAATTCAACGTTTTCCTTAATTTTAACGTTGGCAAACTCACTCTCATTTGTTGGCATAGCCTGGAAGTTTGAGAATCCTTCGTAGATTAATTGTGAGTCCAAGGCTGCGTTTGAGTGGAACGTCTTACCATCGTCAAACGTCTTATCAGCTGAGGATGCTGTTCGTGCATCCTGTTTTTCAGCAGCCCCAATAGGAACCCAGACCGCCAAATAACCTGACACTTGAGAATCAGAGCAGCCGTAAATCCATGAGCTATCAAAGATTAAATCACCGTTGTCATCCGTCATCAAAACAGGTGCTCCGTCATCTGAAGTAAAAACCTTCAAACCATCCTTCGTTGAAAGAAGTGAGGCACGGAACTTTTGGTTGCGATGAGCGGCTCCCATGTGTAGGACGACCTTTTCGCCGTTTTCCAACTGCAAATCAGGGTTGTTCGAGATTATAACACCAGCACCGTCAGTATGCACATGACCATCTGTATCAGTCACGTTCATCAAGCCCTTACCAAAACGAACGCTAGTCATGATGTCAGAATTGTGCGTCTTTTGACCATTGTTATCAGTACCTGTGTTCAGTGTTTGACCACCGGCAACAAACTTCACACGGTCACGCAAAAGCGCAACAATGGCATCGTAGTATGGTGACTTTTGCGACATGTACTGTCCGTCATCCATGTACAAATCACCATAGTAAACACGAGGAACAGTATCCTTGTTCGTCAACAACATTGCATAGGCAGCTGGGATGTTGTACATTGTGTATTTCTTGTTGGTTGAAGACTGGTCAACGTTATAAATCTCAAATGCCTCTTCAATTTGTTGCATATTGGGACGCAAACCGTCAGCTTCTGGGTGCAGCTCTTGAATAATTTGTGCAATGATTTCCTGAACATGACTATCGTGCGCACGGACAAAGGAATAGTTTGGGATAGCGTTATTTTCAGTATCGTTGACAGACCGGTTAACGTTAAACCACTCTAAAAAGCGACTCAAGCTTGCACGAACATTTGGTTTAGCTGAAAGAGAGAACACACTTTGAACTTGTTGCTTAAAGTCCATCGTTAACTGGTCAGCACCCTTATCAAAGACGTACTTTGCGTCATCAAAACTCCAGTCCTCCAGAATTGAAATGTGACTATTAGCATTTTGTTCATTTTGGTGAGTCTTGTATGCTGCCTTAAAGTATTCAGCCGCAATCTGCAAGAGGTCGGCATCAACATTATCCACAGCATCCACGCGTATTCCATCAAAATTAGCATTGCCGTCTTGCGCAGTCTTTGATCCAAAGTTCAAAAGGAAGTACATCCAATTCAACTGTTCAGCTTGAACAGCCGGATTCGAGTTGTCAACGTCGTTAGCCAGCAAAAATTCAAATCCACCTACTTCATCACCCTGCTTACCATCTTGATTCAGTGGCGAACGATTAAGCAGACGATAAAGTGAATTGGCATTCGGTGTCTTATTGCTGTTTTGAAATGCAAGTGTTCCACCTTGAAGGCCATCCTTCCGGTTTGCCTTTTCGCTTTCAGCATTCCAATTTGGTTGCTTGCCCCGGAATTCAACCATCAAGGCACGCAACCACTCAACTGAGTTGTCGCTTGCAATCTTTTTTTCGATATTAGTTTGGATAAGGCGCGTCAACTCGTTCAATCGGTTTTGATTGAGGGATTGCGCATTTAATTGCGCTTCCTCCAAAAGGCCGTGTTCGCTCATAAATCGAACATAATTTGTTTCCGTTTCTTGATCAGGCCACCAGACCATCAATAATGGACGACGGTCAACCTCAGAAGACTTTTCCCACGTTTCACCATTCTTCAAAACGTCTTTTGGACGGTACCATGAATCAGGCGTAATGAATCCTTCGAAGTTATCAATCGACTTGTTGTTTGTATCAGCGATTTGATTGTGATCAGTGAAATCAGAATCCTGATTCGTTAAACCTTCGTTGAATGTCTTTTTATTAGCAATGGTAGCGTGACCATCTTCAGCGTCAAAGTAGTAATCCGTACCATCGATTGTTTTCGCGGTCGTTCCTCCCTTCAACATTTCTCCAGACTCTTTGAAGAAGTATTGTTTACCATTAATGGTTTGAAGCCCAGTGACGGTATTTCCATTTTTATCAAAGTAGTAAGTACTCAAATCATCGTTAATAACAAAGTCATTCTTAACGATGTGGTATGAATGGTCAAAACCATACACTTTACCATCAATGACGACAGTACCAATTACAGCGTTTCCAGAACCCTCAGCAAAGTAGTACTTATCACCATTTATTGTTTGCCAAGTTCCCTTCTGTTGAACTCCAGATTCAAGATCAAAAAACTGAAGATTACCATCAATCTTATGAAGTTCTTTAACTGGTAACTTATCTTTTTTCAAAATGAATTGCTGATCCCCATTGGGCAGCATGAAATAGTTACCATCAACTCCACCAATCAATTCATCATTTTGTGGTTTAATTTCAGGAGCCGAACCGGAACTTTGAAAATTTACCGCTTCCTTTGAGTCAGCTTGAGCCGTAACAGTTTGAGATTCTGATACAACCAAAAATCCGATGGTTGCCGCAACCCAAAATTTACCGACTTTATACATTTTCTTTCGCATTAAATATCTCCCCAATTGTTCGATTGCTACTTTTAGCACAATACAAAGCCAGTTTATCAAAAGATTAAATGAATATTATAATATGTAATAATTTGTTGTTTTTAATATTTTTGAAACATTAAACTATATAGACCTTAAAATACTGATACATTAATAACTTTAGATATTTTATTTATACTAATTCTATTTTATATAGTGATAAATGTTACAAATTGCTTTGTTAATGTTTCATCAATCATCTAGAAAAAACTTTCTTAACCATTGAGGTTTCATTTATTAGCGGCTATTTATCTCTATTGTCGCTCAATAAAAAAAGCAGCCCGAGTAGAATACTCGAGCTGCTTTTATTTCTTACTTAATTATTGTTCTTACTTGAAGAACTATCCGATGCGCTTGAATTTCCAGATGAAATCGTGAGCTGCAACGTCTGGTCAATGCTAAACTTGTCCGTTTGTGAAGGTGACTGTGAAAGCACCGTTCCATAAGGCTTTGATGAATCCTTTATGGTGAATGCCAAGCTAACCTGGTTACTGTTGGCCCAGTTCATAACGTCCTGTTGGGACTTACCAGTCAGATCAGGCAAATTCACCGTCTTTGGTCCGTCTGAGACCGTCAAGGTCACTTCTTCTTCAGAAGGGTCAATTTCCGCTCCAGCGTCCTTGGACTGTTCGATAACCTGGTCCTTTGGCGCGGAGTTGTTTTCCTTCTTCTTCTTAACCGTGATGCCCAGCTTGTTCAGCTGGCCCGCGGCTTCAGAATAAGAAAGTCCGGTGTAATCAGACAAGCGTACCGTCTCATTACCAGAAGAAAGGACTAACTTGACGGAAGACCCCTTCTTCACAACCTGGCCTGAGCCGGGCTTGACTTTGACAACATCACCCTTTGACACCGTCTTAGACGTTGTCGTCGTGGTTTGCACGTCCAAACCAGCGCTCTCCAACTTATCCTTAGCTCCGGATTCGGACATGTTCGCCACGTCCGGCACCTTCACGTAGTTGGACTGGCCGTAGCCAAAGGCACCGAGTCCTCCTGCCAGCAACAAAACGATGAAGGCAAAGACAAACCACTTCGTCTTCGTCTTGTACTTGATGCCGTTTTCGTCGAGAACCTGGCGCACGTACTTTGGTGTACGGTCGACCTCTTCGGCGATTTCCTTGACCGTGTAGCCCTTCTTACCGTATTCCATGATACGGGACTTCACGTCGTCTTGTGGCGTTTCCGGCTTTTCTTCCGGTTCGTCTTCGACGTATGGGTGGTTCGTCCAGTCCGGCGTGATGAGTTTCGTCTCATCGGACGTTTCCGGAACGAAACGACCTTCTGCTGAACGACGCTTTGACAAGGACGTCTTCAAATCATCTTCCATGGCTTCCGTCGAGAAGTAACGGTCCGTGGCATCCTTTGCCGTCGCACGCAAGATGACGTTTTCGAGTGGCTGTGGCACGTCCGGATCGAAGTCCTTCACGTAAGGCATTGGCACTTCGGCGTGCTGGTAGGCCACACGGTCGGCAGAATCGCCTTGGTAAGGAACCTGTCCCGTGAGCAACTGGTACAAAATCACACCGAGGGCGTAGATGTCAGACTTCTCAGAAGCCACCTGCCCCCGCGTCACTTCGGGTGCGAGGTAGTGGATGGAGCCGATGACCGGTTCCTTACCATTTGCCGCGCCGAACTTGTTTTGGGCAAGCGCGATACCGAAGTCCGTGATCTTAACCTGACCATCTTGATCAATCAAGATGTTTTGGGGCTTCAAGTCGCGGTGAATGATGCCGGCCTTGTGGGCCGCCGTAACGGCGTCCAAGACCTGGTCCATGATGTCGACCACTTCCTGGTAAGGGATTGGGAAGTGTTCTTTGATGTAGTTCTTCAAATCGGTTCCGTCGACGTATTCCATCACGAGGTATGGCGTACCGTCTTCTTCACCGGCATCGTACAGTTGCACGATGTGTTCGTTTGAAAGGGTCGTGGCGGCCTTGGCTTCCTTTTGGAAACGCTCCAAGGCATCCGGTTGGTCCTTAATGTCAAAGCGAATCATCTTCAACGTGACGTCGCGCTTCAAGTACGTATCAAAGGCCTGGTATACCGTCGCCATACCACCGCCACCGATTTGGCGGACGATTTCGTAGCGACTATCAATCATTGTGCCTTTTTCCATCAGTCAAATCTCCCTTGCTGGTCTACTTCTTTGTTTCTTACTTCTTCTTTTTCAATCTGTTCTTCTTGGCCAACCCAGTCAAGTCGTGACTTCACTTCTTGTTCGTTTGCACCGATGACCTTTTGTTTCGGATTGGTTAAGTCCGTCATCAAAAGAGCCGTGATGTTATCCGGCACACGTCTTGCCAATGCGGCCTTCGCCAATACGGCCAAGCGGTCGGAAAGGTCCAGAACGGATCCCAGCGTTGGCTGGTTTCCAGGACGACTCACGCCCGGCTGAATCAGGTTGACCTGCTCATCGACCGAAAGAACCTTTGACAACCCATCCGACGTCAAATAGAGCCAGTCGTCTTTTTCGGGTACCAGCGTTGTCCATTCGAGGTCGACGGTCTTATTCACGCCCAGGTAACGGGTCAGTGAATTGGCATCGGGTAACGATTCTTCGTAGACCTGACCGGACTTGCGCTCCAGTTCGTTTCGAAGCGTGTGGTCGAAGGTCAAGAGTCGGGCCTTGCCCTTGTGGAGCAGGTAGGCCCTCGAGTCCCCGGCGTTTGCCACCAGTAACTTGCCATTTAGGCAGACCGCAAGCACCAGGGTTGTCGCCATGCGATCAACTTCAGGGTCTTTTTGACCAGCCAGTAAGATGGCTTGATTAGCAAGGTCAGCTTGGTGAACGAGCCAGCCCTTTACGGTCTGTTCGTCTTCAAAAGAAGCCTGTTCCCAAGCGTGTCCCAGGGTCGAAACCACGAGCTCGGACGCTCGCTTGGAACCGGCCTGAGAAGCCACGCCATCAGCCACCAAAACAAGCGGTTCGCCCGCTTTGTTGTAAAAAGCGCCGACCGCGTCTTGGTTTTCTGCTCGTTTTGGTCCTTTGTCACTTTGGTAGGCAATTGCCATAACTGTTAGTCCTTTCTCCGAAAGGTGGCGATGTAAAAGCCATCAGTTTGATAATCATCCGGGTAAATTTTCAAGGCTAAGGAATCACGTTCATCCTTCAAGCCTTTCTTCGTTTCAGTCTTTTCCTGCACGAAGTCGGGGTTTGCCTTCAAAAAGGCTTCCACCACCCCATCGTTTTCCTGATCAAGAATGGTACAAGTGGAGTAAACCAACTTGCCACCCTTGTTCAGCTTCTTGGCGCCGGCCGTCAGGATGTCTTCCTGAAGCTTGGCCAAGTGTTGGACGTCTTCCAACGTCTTTTCGTAGCGAATTTCAGGCTTCCGACGCAAGAGGCCGAGTCCTGAACATGGTGCGTCGACCAAGATACGGTCGAAGCCTTCTTCGAAATGTTCGGGCACCTTGCGTGCGTCCAGCGCCATGGCGTTGACCTTATCGGCCACACCAAGACGGGCAACGTTTTGGGCAATCAACTTGACCTTGTGGTCGTGAATGTCCAGGGCCGTGACCGTGGCGCCGTCTGAAAGGTACTGCGCGATTTGGCCCGTCTTTCCGCCTGGCGCGGCGGCAGCGTCCAAGACCGACTTCACGTCGTCATCGAGTTGCAGGGCTTCCACCGGCAACATGGCGGATTCGTCCTGGACGGTCAAGAGACCGTCCTTGTAGGCGGATGAGGAAGCCACGTGGCCACCGGAGATGACGAGTGCGTCCTGCGAGACGGAACCGTCCTTCACGCTGTAGCCTTCCTTTTCAAGTGACGCAGTCACTTGGGCACGGGTGGCTTTGGCCGTATTGATTCGAGCGCTTTGCTCGGGGGCATGGTTCAGTGAGGCCAAGATATTGGCCGTTTTTTTAGCCCCTACTTGCGCCGTCAACTCTTTCACCAACCACTTGGGCAAGGAATACTCCGTCGCCATGCGGTCCGTCTTGTCGGAAATCTGGCTCACGTCCTTCAGCCCCTTGCGGTCCATGTTGTGCAAGATGGCCGTCACGAACTTTGCCGTTCCGGAGTGGCCCAAAATCTTGGCGACCTCAATCGTCTCGTTGAAGAGCGCGTGCTTTGGAATCCGGTCCAGCTTCTGCCACTGGAACAAGAAGGTCAACAGCAATTCTTTCACCCAGGGGTCAATCTTCTTCCCCTTGATGAAAGGTTCCAACCAGAATTCCAATAGCAAACGGTACTGAATCGTCCCGTATACCAAGGTCGTCAACAAGCCCTTGTCGTTCTCCTTCAAGGGGTTGTTTTTAATGATTTGATTCAATTGCAAGTTTGAGTACGCACCGCCCTTGACCTTGGCCAGTGTGAGCACCGCCAGGACCCGGGGGTTATCGGAGTGCGTGATTTTCTTAGCCATTGGCTTCTCCTAATTCAATCCATGAATCGCCAGTTTTGAGGTTTTGACCCGCACCGTTCAGGAAGGCCGCGATGTCCATTACGCCCTTCCCGGCCGGTTGCAACTTTTCGATGGCGATTTGCGTGCCGTTGGCCGCTGCCACGTGAAGGTGCTTCTTATCCTTCAAGGTGATCGTTCCTGGCGCTGCATCCGTCTTTTCGTCGAGCGGACTCACCTTCACGAACTTAATCGCTTGGCCGTTTGCCTTGGCGTGGGCCGGGTGTGTTGGGTAGAGACCACGAATGTGCCAGTCCAACTGCTGGGCCGTTTCGTTTGCGAAGTCCAGCTGTTGCTGCTCACGGGAAATATTTGGTGAGAACGTCACCTCTTCTGGATCCTGTGGCGTGTTCTTGGCCGTTCCGGAAGCGATGGCTGGCAGGTTTTCGGTCACGAGCTTCACGGCCGCATCCCCCAACTTCGTAAACATCGTGCCGACGTTGTCGTCTGCTGTGATGGGCACTTCCACCGTGTCGACCACGTCACCGGCATCCATCTTCTTGACCATGTACATCAAGGAGATACCGGTCTTTTGATCACCGTTCATGATGGCGTAGTGGACCGGCGCCCCACCGCGGTACTTCGGCAAGAGTGAGGCGTGGGCGTTCACCGCAGCGACCTTGGCACCTTGCAAGAGCTTGTCTGGCAAGAACTGTCCGTAGGCGGCCGTCACCAAGAAGTCCGGTGCCAGGTCGATGATTTGTTGCATCTCTTCTGATCCGGAAATCTTTTCCGGCTGCAAAACCGGCAGGTTTAATTCGAGCGCCGCTTCCTTGACCGGGCTGGCCTTCAGCTGGCGCTTACGACCGAATGGACGGTCGGGCTGGGTGACAACGGCTAGAACTTCGTAGCGGTCATCTGCTGCCAGAGCCTTTAGCGTAGGCACGGCGTACTGTGGGGTTCCCATAAAGACAATCGATTCGACCATGTTGCTTGATTCCTCACTTCTTTTAAAAACGTCATTTAATATTATTATAACAAATTCTAAGCAAACGCGCTTAGGTGGGGCTTTTCTGAGGATTGGTTCTAATCTATAAAACTAGTTTGGACGACTTGGATTAAATAGCTGTTAAAGTCACCACCCCCTCTTCCTCCTTCCACCAAAAAAGCCCACTCTCTTGAGCGGGCTTTTTTCATCTTGTTTTACATAAACGACACGGGATTTCGGCGAACTTCTAACTGAAGATCCTTCTCCGCATTTTGCGAACGTTGCACCAAGTCAGTGAGTACCGCGTCCGCCTCGTTTTCGTTTTTCATCTTTAACAGCATCTGGAAGTAGTACTTCCCCTTCAGCTTGGCAATCGCTTTTGGCGACGGTCCGAGTACCAGCACGTCTTCCGGCAGCTGCTTACGCAACCAGGCCGCAATCTTTGCCG
This sequence comes from Fructobacillus apis, assembly GCF_023893635.1. Taxonomy (GTDB): domain Bacteria; phylum Bacillota; class Bacilli; order Lactobacillales; family Lactobacillaceae; genus Fructobacillus; species Fructobacillus apis. The sequence goes on from NZ_JAMWYK010000003.1 coordinate 91,480, forward strand.
TCTGCAGGGCCACCGCGTTTTCATCGGGGTGGGCACACTGAATCTGGATGGCGTAATAGTAGGGTGGGAACTCCGCCGCGTGGCGAATGCTCATCTCCTGGCGGTAGAAGCCTTCGTAGTCGTGGTGCTTGGCGAAGGTCAGCGCGTAGTGGTCGGGGTTGAAGGTCTGGATGACGACTTCACCCTGCTGGGCCGCACGGCCGGCACGACCAGCCACCTGGGTCAACAGTTGGAAGGTCTTTTCCGACGCGCGGAAGTCCGGCAGGCCGAGGCCCGTGTCGGCGTTCAACACACCGACCAGCGTCACGTCTGGGAAGTCCAGCCCCTTGGCAACCATCTGGGTTCCAAGCAGAATCTGAGCTTCCTTTTTGCCAAAGGCCCGGAGCGCCTTGGCCATTGCCCCCTTCTTGCGGGTCGTGTCCTGGTCCAAACGGATGACCGGATAGTCTGGCAGCAACTCCTTCAGCTCCTCTTCTACCTTTTCGGTCCCTGTTCCGTAATAGCGAATCCGGTTGGAACCGCAGGAAGGACAAATCCGAGGAATGGCCGTCTGGTAGTCACAGTAGTGACACTTCAGCGTCCGCGTGTCCATGTGGAGCGTCATCGCGAGGTTACAGTTCGGATCACGTGGCACAAAGCCACAGTCCCGGCACATCACAAAGGAAGAAAAACCACGGCGGTTCAGCATCAACACGGCCTGCTCGCCCCTTTTCAGATGGGCCTTCAGCTTATCGAGCATCTCCGTAGAGAAGTTCGTGTCGCCCCGGTCCTGGATGGCAATCCGCATATCGACGATGTCGACCTCTGGTAGCTTGGCCGTTGGATTGGCACGTTTGCTGAGGGTGAGCAAGTCATAGACGCCCTTCTGTGCGCGGGCCCGACTCTCCAACGACGGTGTTGCCGAACCAAGCACGACGGGTGCCTGGTGGTAACGGGAACGCCAGAGGGCCACTTCTTTGGCGGAGTAGTGTGGGTTTTCGCTTTGGCTATAGGAGCTTTCGTGCTCCTCGTCGACGATGATGAGGCCCAGGTTCTTGAGCGGTGCAAAGACGGCCGAACGAGCGCCGATCACTACTTGCACCTTTCCCTCTTTAATCCGGCGCCACTCGTCGTAGCGTTCACCGGCGGAAAGGCCGGAGTGCAAAAGTGCCGTCTTGTCGCCGAAGCGGTCTTCGACCCGCTTTTGCATCTGGGGTGTCAGGGCGATTTCAGGCACCAAGAAAAGCACCTGCTTACCCTGGTTAATGGCACTTTGTGCCGCTTGGAGGTAGACCTCCGTCTTACCGGAACCCGTGATTCCCTCGAGCAAGAAGGTCTTATCCTGGTTATCCTCAATTGCGGCCGTGATGCTTTCGTAGGCGGCCTGCTGTTCGTCGTTTAAGACCTTGACCGTGTCGATGCTGCCATCCCCGGCAACGTCCGGTCGACGCTTAACCTCCACCGCGGTCTTTTCAAGAATGCCCTTTTCAACCGCCGTGTTCAAGGCAGCGGCGGAGACATCAACTTGTGCCACCCAGTCGCGCTTTGAAAAAGTCTGACTAAGGTGTTCTTTGGCAAAGGCCAGGATGGTCTGTTGGACCTTGGCCCCCTTGCCAAGCTTCTCCGCCGCCTCTGCAAGCACGGCTTCATCTGCAGGCACCTTGTAGGCCAGTTCCGTTTTAACGCGGACCTTGTCCTCAATTTGGTTTTCAACCAGGAGTTTCCCCTCTTGGCGGAGCTTCAAGACGGCACGCCACTCTTTGGCAGAGAAGTCCTTCGTTTTGACGAGGCGTTCCTGCTGTCCTTCCAGATAGGTTACGCGGTCTTCGTCTGAAAGCGTTGGTTTTGCCGTGAGCTTCTTCCGGTAGGACGCCTTCAAGGCGGCCGGCAGCATCAGGGCGAGGAAGGCCACCCAGAAGGAGAAGTTCTTTTGCGCCATCTCGGATGCAAGCTCCAGTAGTTCAGCCGAGAGTACGGGCTTGCTATCCAACACCGTGAGGATGTCTTTCATCTGATCCGCTTCGATGTCGGCCGGACGGTCGACGTCGACTCGGACAACGTAACCCAGAACGGAACGGTGACCGAAAGCAACCAGAACACGCATCCCCGCCTGCACGTCGTCTTTTAATTCGGCCGGAATCTCGTAGGTGTATGGTCGGTTGGTTTGCTTGGTTGGCACGTCGACCACCACTTGAGCGTAGCGCTTGTCCATGGTTGCTCCTTTCGCTTCAAAGTCTAAAAGAGCTTGCTCTTGCGCAAGCTCTTTTGCCTATACCTTCGTTAGGTTGACCCCAACTTTTTCTTCAATGATTTCTAAGGCCTGCAGGTAGCGGGCGTAGTAGCCGGTTGGGTCGTCAGCTTCCCCCTTGCGGTCCAGAGCAACGGCCTTATCGGAGAAGCCATACTCCTCCATGACTTGCCAGAGGTGCTTTTCGAACAGCTTGGAATCTTCTTCGTCCATACCGTTTGAAACGGCCACCTCAGCTGGAATGACCAGAATCAAGTCTAGCTGTTCTTCACGAATCGTGTTGTCGAACAAAGCCTTCAACTTTTTGGCGTCGTCTTGTTGTAACCAAGACTTGGTCTCGGCCATCGTCACCATGGCGTCGGTGTCAAAGAAGGTCAAACCGTTGTTCGCCGGTGAATTGATTTCGGCTGAGTTGGCATCGTACTGTCCCTGAATAATCCGCATGTAGTCTTTAATCAATAATTCGGAATCGAAGACGTTGGATTTTTCCTGGTAAGTTCTTGAGAACTCAACGGAGAACGGTGAGTTTGACGTCCGGGCGAGTCGACGCGTCAACGTGGACTTGCCGGATTGTGGTGCTCCAACAACCAGAATCTTCTTCGCGAAGTGGCGACGGAAGACACGGTTGATGTAATCCCAGTTGCCCAACGGGTCGTTTCGAACGGCCGTGGCGGACACCTTCAAAATGGTCCGATCCATCAAAGAAACGCCCCAGTGACCATCGTTTGGGAGAAGCTTTTCAAGCATCTCCTTGTAGTCGGGTTCCCCCGTGTAGAGCGTAATCTTCGCATCGGGATTCGTGATGTTACGCTTAATGGTTGACGTCAAACGGTCCGTCCATTCCTGCCAGCCGTTTGGCATCTGCGGAATGTCGTCTTCGTTGATGTAATCAACCTTGATGTTTTCTTCGTCGTTGAACGCTTCTCTTAAGTAACGGAAACGCTTTTCAACGGGCAAGCCAATCTGGTCACCCCGGTCACCCGTGTACCCGGAGGTGATGACCACGACGCCGTCGTTTAGGGCAGCGGCCTTGTAGATTTCGGCCTGGTGTCCAATGTGCATGGGGGCAAGGGTTCCGAAAAAGACCCCGATGTTGTCGCCCGTCAGATTTTCTTTGACTAAGTTTGCTTTAACCATGTTCTCCTACCGCGCCGCCCTCAAAAGACGGCTTGAAATGAATTACCCCCATTATAGCAAAGATTCCAATTTGACAGGAAGGCGGGCAACCTTCATGATCCCCCCCTTTCGTCACGTCCAAGTTTCACCCCACCAAAAAAGCAGCCAGTCTTTCGACTTCGCTGCTTTTTAACGAATCTATTTCAGCGTGATATCACCGTTCGAGCTAGAGGCGCTAAACGTCGCATCCTTGGCCGCAACATTTTGGTAATCAGAGCTGATACTTAAATCACCGAAACGGCTAAAGGCTTTGACCTTAGGCAAAGCCGTTTTCTTAAAGGTAATGTCTCCAGAACGGGAAACCACGAATCCGGATTGTTCCACCTTACAGTCGCTCACGTTGATATTCCCTGCACTATTTTGCAGCAGCATCTCGTTTGCCTTCACGTTCTTCACGGTCAGGTCACCGCTCGCGTTCACCAGGTCCAGCTGATTCAAGGTCACGTCACTCGGCACCTCGATGATGATTCGGTGGGACGTGGTATTTCCAACACCAAGCGACCAATCCGAGTGCTCATCACCCGTCACCTTCACCAGGCCGTCCATCGCCGAAACCGTGATGTAAGGCTTTTCTGGACGGTCCACAACAACGGAGAAGCGGTCTCCCTTTCGAATCACGATGTCTGCGCCCTTTGACGAAACCTGCAGGCGCTTCACCTCTTCCTTATAGGACATTACCGAATCTGGCGTGACATCTGCCTGAGCTTTGTCTTCCTTATCAGACAGGTAAACGGCACCATTGTTCCAGTACACGCGTCCAGGAATCCCCTCCTGGAAATAGGCGGTAGCGGCCACAGCCAGCCCAAGGGCGATTAACGTCAGGCCAATCCACATCTTCTTAGTCATGCAAGGCCTCCTTTTTGACGTACTTCACCCAGCGTTCTGTCCTCCACTTACATCCCTCAACGGCTTTGGTCGTTGAAAAGACGATGACCGGCAAAAACAGAACGGCCAGTCCCACGGAAATCAAAGCGGCCCCAATGTAAAAGAGTCCACCCCAGAAGGCCTGCGCCATGACAGCAAAACCCGCAATGCCGGCAAAGGTCGCACAAAAGATGAAAGACAACTCAATGACCCAGCACAAAGCAGACAAGCCGAACATCACGCAGTAAAGCACGAAGACGACCGGCAGCCATACGACGGCCGTGACGAAAATCAGGCACTGCATCAACAGCATGTGGGCGTGCAGGTAGGCCCTAAAGGCTTGATACCCGCTGGCCAACGTTCCTTGCTTTGCAGTCAAAGGACGACCTTCGTCCTTCTCTTCGGTTTTATTTACCGGTTCTTGCACCGGCGTATGTTTTGTTTCGTTATCGCTCATCACATCTCTCCCAAAGAGCCAATCGACGGCCGCCATGCGTTTTAGCAGCGCGCTCTTTCATTTGGGTTATCTCACTTTCCAATATAACATAGTCAGTTTAAAGTGGTGCTGTCTTTTCCCCATAATAAAAAAGTCGGGCCCAACCAGGCGCTGCCTTTCCCCATAATAAAAAAGTCGGGCCCAACCAGGCCCGACCTTTCCATTTGAATGACATCCGTGGCGAAACGGCTTCACGAGCTATCATTGTTTTTATTCTGTACGTGCAGCGTAACGCTTTTGTACGTGCTTATTTAAAGCTTACTGTATGTGCTTACTGCTTATTGAAAGAGCTTCAGGTACTTTCCGTAACCTTCCTTTTCGAGGTCAGCCTTTGGAACGAAGCGGAGCGCAGCTGAGTTAATGCAGTAGCGCAAGCCCCCCTTGTCCTGTGGGCCGTCTGGGAAGACGTGACCCAAGTGAGAATCAGCGTCCTTTGAACGAACTTCCGTCCGTGTCATACCAAAGGAGTGATCCGTCTCTTCCTTCAAATCAACGTCGTCAATTCCCTTGGTGAAGGCTGGCCATCCACAACCAGAATCGTACTTATCCGTTGAGGAGAAGAGTGGTTCGCCGGACACAACGTCCACGAAAATACCATCTTCCCACCACTGGTCGTACTTACCCGTGAAGGCACGTTCCGTTCCGGCGTTTTGTGTCACTTCATACTGTTCTTTTGTTAAACGTTGCTTCAAATCGTCTTTGTTAAATTCAGTCATATTACTTGTCCCCCCCAGTACTGTGCTTGGTAACGCTTGCGTGGCACCATCATCATGGCTTCGCGGAAGGGATCCTTCTTGTAGAAGTCTTGGTGGTATTCTTCGGCATCGTAGAATGGCTTGGCATCTTCGATGCTTGTGACAATCGGCTTGTCAAAACGACTAGATGCTTCCAAATCCTTCTTGGATTCTTCGGCGATCTTCCGCTGTTCATCCGAGTTGACGAAGATGACTGGCCGGTAAGTATCCCCGCGGTCCGCAAACTGTCCGGTTGCATCCGTTGGGTCAGCCACTTGCCAGTACAAATCCACGAGGTCGCGGTAAGAAAACTTTTCTGGGTCAAACCAGATTTTCACCGCTTCCGTGTGCCCAGTGGTATGGGAACAAACTTCTTCGTAAGTTGGGTTTTCCACGTGACCCCCGGTGTATCCCGAGCGCACCTTTTCGATTCCCGGTAAGGAGTCAAAGGGCTCAACCATGCACCAAAAGCAGCCACCTGCAAATATTGCTGTATCCATTGCCATGTAAAAAACCTCCTATGTACTATTGTACACAGGAGGTCTTTTTCGTCAATGGTATAGTTGTGATTTTTGAGTAAAACCAAGAATTAGTACTCGGTCATCTTGCTCTCAATCCAGTCCCAAACCGTGTCTTTACCAGACTTGTTAACGGATGAGAAGAAACAGAAATCAGAATTTTCAGGATTGAATTCAACCGCCTTTTTGATAACTGACTCTGACTGGTTTAGTTTTCCACAGGCAATCTTATCGGACTTAGTGGCGACCAACAAAACCGGGATGTTGTAGTAGTCCAACCATTGGTACATCATGATGTCTTCTTCACTCGGCTTGTGACGAGCATCAACCAGCGAGATGACACCGCGCAATTGTTTACGCGACGTGATGTAGGTTTCGATCATCTGACCGAATTCTTCACGCTTCTTCTTGGAAACCTTGGCGTACCCATAACCAGGAACGTCGACGAAGTACAAGGTGTCTTCAACGGCGTAGAAGTTCAAGGTTTGCGTCTTACCGGGCTGTCCGGAAGTACGCGCGAAGTTCTTACGATTAATCAACGTGTTCGTCAACGATGACTTTCCGACGTTTGAACGACCAACCAAAGCGAACTCTGGACGGCCATCCTCAGGATATTGGCTTGGTGAAACGGCCGACATGACCATTTCGACATTGTGCACGTCCATAATTAGTCCTTTTCTTCCTTCTTCATGACCAGCTTTGGCTCCTTACCGGATTCCACCGCGGCCTTTGTGATGACAACCTTTTCGATATCATCGTGTGATGGGATTTCGTACATGATATCCTTCATCACGTTTTCGATGATGGAACGCAAACCACGCGCCCCCGTTCCACGGGAGATAGCGAGGTCAGCCATGGCCTTCAAAGCCGCTGGCTGGAATTCCAAATCAACGTTGTCCAAACCAAGCAAGGCCTTGTACTGCTTAACCAAAGCATTCTTTGGCTTGGTCAGGATGTGCGTCAAATCATCAACCGTCAGTTCATCCAAGACGGTGATGATTGGCAAACGACCGATGAATTCCGGAATCAAACCGAATTTCGTCAAATCTTCCGGTTCAACGTTTTGCAGCACGTTGTCCTTTTCCAAGGCCTTCGCGTTGTCAGAAGTAGCAGAACCAAATCCGATGACACGCTTACCCAAGCGTTCCTTAATCAACGTATCCAAGCCGGCGAAGGCTCCACCCACGATGAAGAGGATGTTGGTCGTGTCGACTTGAATCATTTCCTGGTTCGGGTGCTTACGTCCACCCTGAGGTGGAACGGAAGCCGTGGTTCCTTCGAGCATCTTCAAGAGGGCCTGTTGAACACCTTCACCAGAAACATCACGAGTGATGGAGACGTTTTCAGACTTTTTGGCGATCTTGTCGATTTCGTCGACATAGATGATTCCGCGTTGAGCGGATTCAACGTCAAAGTTTGCGGCCTGCAACAACTTCAAGAGGATGTTTTCAACGTCTTCACCAACGTATCCCGCTTCCGTCAAGGTCGTGGCATCGGCGATAGCAAAGGGCACCTGCAAGATTTTAGCAAGTGATTGTGCCAAGTAAGTCTTACCGGAACCGGTTGGTCCAAGCAAGGCAATGTTGGACTTTTGCAATTCAACGTCCGTTGTCTTCAAGGCGTTTTCGTTGACACGCTTGTAGTGGTTGTAAACGGCAACGGCCAAGGTCTTCTTGGCATCGTCTTGACCGATGACATAGTCACCAAGTGATTCGACAATTTGCTTTGGCGTTGGCAAGTCGAGTTGTTCTTCGCTTGCTTCAACGGCCATTTCTTCTTTAATGATTTGCTCGGCTAAATCCGTACACTCGTTACAGATAAAGAGACCATCTGGCCCGGCAACTAATTTCTTAACCTCATCGGCGCTCTTGCCACAGAAGGAGCAGTGGACCATGGGTCCTTGTTCTTCGTTTGCCATATGCCATCCTTTCTAGTCATTTACGAAGGCGATAAAGAGAAACACTATGTTCTAATCATCGTCTTTTTTGGTTCAAAGTCAAGCTAAGAAAAAAAGCCCGCAAGGGGCTTTTAATCTCGTTTACTTTGCCTTAGCAGAAGAAACGATCTTTTCAACCGCTGCCTTCATGGCGATGTCGTGCTTCAACAAAGCATCTGACAATGATTGCTTAACTTGTTCTTCAGAGATGTTGTACTGTGAAGCCAAATCCTTCACTTCAGCAGCAACTTCTTCATCCGTTGGTTCGAACTTTTCAGCCTTAACGATTGCTTCCAAGACCAAGTTCGTCTTCACGCGAACGTCAGCACCTTCAGCAAATTGTGCCTTCAATGAATCTTCAGTTTGACCTGAGATTTGGAAGAACATTTGTGGTGAGATACCTTGTTGTTGCAATTGACCGAGGTATTGTTGCATTTGACGGTTAACGTCTTCGTCGATCATTTCTTGTGGAAGGTCGCCACCAACAACTTCGGCGTTCTTAACAGCAGCTTCAACGGCTGCGTCTTCGAAGGCATCCTTAGCAGCGCTTTCGCGTGCGTCTTGCAACTTCTTCTTCGTCTTGTCCTTCAATTCAGCAAGCGTATCAACGTCTTCGTCAACATCCTTGGCGAATTCATCGTCCAATTCAGGCAATGACTTGCGCTTTACTTCGTGAAGCTTAACTTCGAACAACGCTTCCTTACCAGCCAAATCCTTCGCTTGGTATTCTTCTGGGAACGTTACCTTAACGTCAACGTCGTCACCGGCTACGTGACCAACCAATTGGTCTTCGAAGCCAGGGATGAATGAACCTGAACCAAGTTCAAGTGAGTAGTCCTTTGATTGACCACCTTCGAAGTGATCACCATCAATTGAACCGTCAAAGTCAATAACGACCGTGTCGCCGTTTTCTGCCTTGGTTCCTTCTTCTTGCAAGACCAATTCAGCTTGGTTTTCTTGCATGCGCTTGATTTCAGCGTCTACGTCTTCGTCAGAAACTGATGCGTCTTGCTTTTCAACAGTAAGACCAGTGTAGTCACCCAACTTGATTTCTGGGGCAACGGCAACTTCAGCCTTCATTTCCCAGTCAGCGCCCTTTTCCATTGAAACAGGGGCGATGTCAGGTTGTCCAACGACCGTGATACCAGCGTCTGCAACAGCAGCTTGGTAAGCGGCTGGCAAAACAATGTCCATCACGTCTTGGTACAAGGCTTCTTCACCGAACTTTTGCAAGAACAATGACATTGGCACCTTACCCTTACGGAAACCAGGAACGGCGATCTTGTTCTTGTTCTTTTCAAAGGCGGCCTTCAAACCGTTTTGTACATCGGCTTGTGCGATTGAAAATTCTAAAGTACCGCGGTTTGCATCCGCAGCTGCTGTCCATTTAGACATATGAAATCCTCCAATATTTAGTACTTATTAATTTTAGACCAATTCGCCGATTATCACAAGGTTTCAGGCCCTTAAATTTACGAATTCGATGCTTTTTCTTCTATCGTGGGAAGAATTTAATCCCTGCTTTATTTTTTCTGTTATCATACTTGTAAACTGTCATTGGAGAGAGACGGCTTATGCTAAAAGAATTTCTAAACAAATACAACAAAATCATCCGCTATCTTGTTCTGGGATTCGGAACCTTTTTGGTTAACATGTATTCCTATGGATTCTTTTCAGGCATCACCAACTACTCCATTTCTTACACTTTAGCCTGGGCGGTCGCCGTCCTCTTCGCCTACGTAACGAACCGTCAGTGGGTCTTTGAATCAAAGGTTTCGGGTTGGCGTCTTGTACCAGAAATCATCGAATACTACCTTTCTCGAGGTCTCACTTTCTGGTTGGGCTTGGTCCTGATGTGGATTGGGGTGCAACTCCTCCACTTTGACGACTTCTACGTCAACATCGCCCGTAACGCCATCCTGTTGATTCCAAACTACTACTTGGCAAAGATTTACGTGTTCAAGGAAAATAAGAATAAAGACAAAGAAAACGAATAAATCTCTTTTTAAAGCGATAAATTTAAAGCGAAAAAAAGCGCCTGGCTCAGCCAAGCGCTTTTTCTTTTTAATCCTTCAAGTTTGCCAATTCGACGATGGCTTGACCGTAGATACCCATGGAACGAACGAGGTCGTCCACCAGGGCGAATTCGTTGACCTGGTGCATGGTCTCAGGAGAGTCTGGGAACAAAGCCCCGAAGGCAACCCCACGTTCCATCAAGCGGCCGTAAGTTCCACCACCGATGACTTGGTCGTGAGCGGGCAATCCGGTTTGGTCGTGGTAAATGTGGAGTAACGTTGATACCACTGGGTCTTCCGGTGCGACGTAGTGTGGCACCTGGGCGTGGCGACCAATACTTGTTTCGTAGTCCCAAGCGGGCATGGCCGAATCCAACTTTTCCAGGATAAATTCTGGACTGATGCCCTTTGGATAACGGAAGTTAAAGTTGATGTGGCTACCCTCACCGTCCTTAAAGGTCATGATTCCGACGTTCATGGACAAAGGTCCCATCACGTCGTCTTCGAAGGCAACACCGAGCTGTTGACCAGTTGGGTCATCGTGTGACCACGTGCCGAGGTAGGCCAAGAAACCGGCGGCATCCCCACCGAATTCATACTGTTCAAGGAAGTGGGCCAAGTAAGTACCAGCGTTTTCACCCGTTTCAGGCAGTGAACCGTGCACTTGCTTTCCAATCAATTCGAAGGAAAGTTGGTCGCCGTCGACCATAGCTGAACCATGCACCTGCGCGTGGTTTTCCAAGTAGGCGTTGAAGTCCTCTTGCACCTTGTCGGCGTCCACGCCGGCTACGATCGCACGGGCGACACCGGGCACCATGTTCGTCCGGATGCCGGAATCAAAGCTGATCAACTGAGCCGCTTCACCGTTCTTTCCGGCCGAGCGCAGGTCAACCTGCACGTTTCCCTTTTCACCGTTGATGATGGGGTATTCGGCGTCGGGTGAGAAACCGTATGCCGGTGCTGGTTCAACTTCGAAGTAGCGAGTCATCCCCGTCCAGTCGTTTTCTTCGTCTGTACCGAAAATCAAACGGACGCGGCGCTTCAATGGCAGGTCCAAATCGCGAATCATCTTGAAGGCGTAGTAGGCCGCCAAACCAGGCCCCTTGTCGTCGGAGGCACCGCGGGCGATGACCTTGCCGTCTTCAATCACGGCCGTAAAGGGATCGGTTGCCCAGCCTTCACCGGCGGGCATGACGTCGACGTGGGCCAAGAGGGCCACGTATTCGTCGCTGTCCTTGGGACCGATTTCGATGTAGCCGACGACGTTGTCGATGTTCTTCGTTTCAAAGCCATCGCGATCGGCCAAGGACAAAATATGGTCCAAGGCTTCCTTCGGTCCAGGTCCGAGTGGCGCGTCCTTGGTGGCCTTGCTGTCGTCTCGAACGGAGGCGATGGCCAAGAAGTCCGCCAAATCCTTCAAATAGGCCTGTTCTTCTTCCTTTGCCTTTGCTTGCCAATTGATCATCGATAAACCTCGCTTTCAAATGCTCCCTGTCAAAGTCAGACCCGACCATGCCCGAATGAATCGTCTCGAAGCGTTCCATCCAGATCAAAACGGTGGTCGGTTCAGCTTTGTTTTTATCATAATTCTTTAATCTTTGTTTTTATTATACACAACTTAGGCGTAAAATACTTGTCAGGAGGACGAATTTTTTAATGAGCAAAATCACGAAAAATATCGCAGAATCTGTCGTTGTAAAACGAGACAAAAACACCTATAAAGGACGCTTTGGTCGCGTGCTGATTATCGGTGGCAATGAAAACATGGGTGGCGCCGTCATTATGAACGCACAGGCGGCCGTTTACTCCGGTGCTGGACTCGTCACGGTGGCCACACACCCGGACAACAAGGCGCCTTTACACGCCCGCTTGCCTGAAGTGATGGTCACAAACTACCGGGAGCAACTAGCCGAACAGGTAGCGAAGGCGGAAGTAATTCTCGTTGGTTCCGGTTTAGGAACAGCCGCCGAAGCGCAGCACATTCTAAAAGAAACGATTGAAGCGACATCGCCTGACCAGCTACTGATACTGGATGGGTCCGCGTTAACAATGTTTTCTGGGTCGGGTTGGACTTTGCCAGCCGTACCAACCGTCCTCACCCCTCACCAGATGGAATGGCAGCGTTTGTCCGGCGTTGAAATTGCCGAACAACGCGACCAAGAAAAGAATCAAAAGGCCTTAGAACGTCTATCATCTTCCGCCATTTTGGTGTTGAAATCAGAAGCCACCCAGGTATACTGGAATCATGATTGTTTTGAACTGACCGTCGGTGGGCCCTACCAGGCAACTGGGGGCATGGGCGACACGTTGGCCGGGATGATTGCCGGCTTCACCGCTCAATTCAAACCGCACGGTTCAGCTGTCTTAGCTGCTGTCTACGCGCATTCGGCCATCGCCGAAGAACTGAGTCAGCAGGCCTACGTGACTTTGCCAAGTGAGATTGCAAAACGCATCCCCGCTTTTATGAAAAAGCTGGCTGATCATTCATCATAAAAGTCAGACAAAAGGAAGAATAAAGGATAATTACATGAAACTGATTTCTTGGAACATTGACTCCATTAACGCCGCCGTGGAACACAAGTCTCCCCGTGGGGAAATGACTTGGGGCGTCCTCGAGGGCATCGCGGAAAAGAAGCCGGACGTGCTGGCCATTCAGGAAACGAAGCTGAAGGTCGACGGGTTGACGAAGAAGCAGAAAACGGCTTTGGAAGAGCTCTTCCCGGGTTACCACATCTACACGAACTCGTCATCGGCGCGTAAGTCATACGCGGGAACGATGTTGATTACAAAGGATGAGCCAATCAACGTGGAGACGCCAGAAATTGGTGCGCCCGGTGAGATGGACCAGGAAGGTCGAATTGTCACGGCAGAATTTGAAGACTTTTTCGTCTCAACTGTATACACACCAAACGCGGGTGGTGAACTGGCCCGCTTGGATGCCCGCCAGTTGTGGGACGACGCCTACCGGAACTACATTAACGGCTTGAACGAGAAGAAACCGGTGATTTTCTCGGGTGACTTTAACGTGGCCCACGAGGAAATCGATTTGAAGCACCCGGCTCAAAACCACCACTCGGCCGGGTTTACGGACGAGGAGCGCGAACACTTCACGACCTTGTTGAACGCGGGTTACACGGATACGTTGCGTGCTTTGCACCCGGACGAACCGGAGATTTACTCATGGTGGGCGCAGCGTTCGAAGACGTCGAAGATTAATAACTCGGGATGGCGGATTGACTACTATTTGGTATCAAACAATATCGCGGATAAAGTTCAAGACATTAAGGTGATTGATACGGGAGCGCGCCAGGATCACGCGCCGCTGGAATTAGACATTGAGCTGTAATTTTATATAAAAACAAAAAGAGCCTCGCTTCAAACGCGAGGCTCTTTTTTTACAACGACATGCCAACAACAGGACGTCTTCTCTTTACTTATAACGCACCGCTTGCTTCAAGGGTTCCAGTCCGAAGAGCTGCCCTTGGCGGATCAAAATCTCGGCACAGGCAATGGCATCGGCCAAGGCGTTGTGGTGGTTTTCTAATGAGATATCCAAAGCATCGGAGACCGTGTTCAACTTGTGGTTCACTAAGTCGGGCATCAACTTGCGGGAAGTCTTCAGCGTGTCCAAGACCTGAAAGTGCGCATCGGGCAAGGCGTAGTAGTCCAGGCAGGCCTTCAGGACGGAAACGTCGAAGGTCGCGTTGTGGGCGATCACCATTTTTTCTTCTTGGAAAAAGGGCGCAATCGTTGGCCAGATGTCCTTAAAGGTTGGCGCGTTCACTACGTCTTCTTCATAAATGCCGTGAATCTGTGAATTCCGGTTTGAAAAGGCCGTGTCCGGCCTCAACAAGGTGTAGAACTGGTCGACGATTTGGTCGTTTCGAACAACAACCAAGGCGAGTGAAACGGCGGAGTGGCGCTTGGCCGAAGCCGTTTCAAAATCGATGGCAACAAAATTCATACTAAGGCTTTCTCCCTTCGTTCCAAGGTGGCCGTGCGGCCGGTTGGTAGTTTCACTTGCTGTTCTTGTCCTGCTTGAACGTCAAAGCCAAGCTCGTCATACAGATGGCGGGCGGGACCATTCGTCACGTCCACGTCCAGCCAGAGTCGGTCGTAGCCGGCCTCCGTCGCCCAGTCCACCATCGCTTGAATGGTGAGGCGACCGAGTCCCTGGTTTTGGTAGTCGGCCAAGATGGCAATTCCAACCTCACCGGCTGAAATCGACCCAATCCCAACGGGATAGGTCAAGGGCTTTCCCTCGTCGTCTGCCTGGGCTTCGGCCCAAACTAACCAGGTCTTCTGTGGCATTTCTTCCAGCTCAGCGTCCAGTTCATCAACGTCTACGGATGTCGTGGTCTGGCGGGCCAACTCGTCAGCGAGCATAAACGTGTCGGACTCGCGGTGCAAAACCGAAAGCAGGTTTTGCGCCTGGTTGGCCTGACTCAAATCAAGCGAGCGGAGGCTATAGGACAGCGTGACTTCGTCGTTAAACTCTTCGTTCATTCTGGCAACTCCCCTTCGAGTGCTTCGAAGCGACCAAGACCGGTGACGGAAATCACGCGGTCATTGTCACCCTCACTTGTTCGTTCAAAGGTCATGACCAGGCGGTCGTTTGGCAGCAGGTCCTTCATGAACTGCGGCCATTCAATCAAGGTTACGCCGTCGGTCCCAAGGTAGTCTTCGAAGCCCTGGTCTTCGGCGCCAGCCTCTTCCAGCCGGTAGGCGTCAAAGTGGTAGAGCGGAATGCGACCAGACTCGTAGGTGTTCAAGATGTTGAAGGTTGGACTCTTCACGCGGTCTTCGATGCCGAGTGCTTCAGCGAAGCCCTTCGTAAAGGTCGTCTTGCCAGCACCGAGGTCACCGTTTAGCGTGATGACCAGGCCGGCCGAAGCCAAGTCAGCAATCTTTTTCGCCAGCGCTTGCGTTTGTTTTGGATCGGTTGTCTCGTACTTTTTCATAGTCCTTATTATAACACGGTCGGTGCTCAAACAACCGCCCCACTCCCCTTCAAGACAAACAAAAAGCAGGCTCTAAAGCCCGCTTTTTTCACTTCTTATTTATGCACGTACATCGCGTCCCCGAAGGAGAAGAAGCGGTACTTGGAATCAACCGCGTGCTTGTACGCGTTTAAGATGTGCTCACGGCCGGTAAAGGCGGCGACGAGCATCACCAAAGTCGACTTTGGCAAGTGGAAGTTCGTGATGAAGGCGTCGACGACCTGCCAGTCGTAGCCCGGCTTGATGAAGATGTCGGTCCAGCCGGAATCGGCCTTCAGCTCACCGTCAAACTTCGTTCCAATCGTTTCCAACGTTCGAATGGACGTCGTTCCGGTGGCGACGATGCGACCGCCGCGAGCCCGGACGCGGTTCAACTCAGCAGCCGCCTCTTCGGACAGCTGGTAGAACTCCGAGTGCATTTCGTGGTCCTCGATGTTGTCTTCTTCGACGGGACGGAAGGTCCCTAGTCCCACGTGCAAAGTCAATTCCACCAGGGACACGCCCTTGTCCTCGACAGCTTGAAGCAGTTCCGGCGTCCAGTGCAAACCTGCGGTTGGCGCTGCGGCGGAACCGTCGACCTTTGAGTAAACGGTCTGGTAGCGTTCTTGGTCGTCCAGCTTTTCCTTGATGTAAGGCGGAAGCGGCATCTCGCCAAGTTCTTCCAAACGTTCCATGAAAATGCCGTCGTAGTGGAATTCGATGTAGCGACCACCGTGCTCGAGTTCCTTGACGATGGTTCCGGTCATGACAGGGTTGTTCAGATCATCCCCGAACACCACCTTAGAGCCGACCGGTGACTTCTTGGCCGGCTTGACCAGCACTTCCCAGACATCGTCGTGGTCCTGGCGTAGCAGCAAGACTTCGGCGTGCCCACCGGTTGGGCGCATGCCGTGCAAACGCGCCGGAAGAACACGGGAGTTGTTCATCACCAAGGCATCCCCGGGATTCAGGTAATCCAAAACATCGTAGAAGTGCTTGTCTTCGTATTCCCCGTTCTCTGCATCCAAAACGAGCAGTTTGGAGGACGAACGGTCCTTCAAGGGCGTCTGGGCGATGAGCTCTTCGGGCAAATCGTAGTCAAAGTCGCTTAGTTGATACTGTGGTGCGTCGGCCATGAAAGCCTCCTTTTCTTAAACAAAAAAGTCTTCTTAATTCAAAATCCCGTCACCGTAAAAGCGTGCAAAAGATGAAATCATCCGTCTCGGCGTGAGCGTCTTAAACGCGCCATCATCAATCACGAAAAAACGTCTTTTAAACACAAATTGGCAGCGCCAAAGCAGCGCTACCAAGATGACAGGTTTTAACGCAAAAAGTTGCGTCATTTTCTAATACTTAATCTTCTCGGTCGTACGGTACGCCGAGGTGATTATAAGCCGCTTCGGTGACAACGCGACCACGAGGGGTGCGCTTCAAGAAACCGAGCTGCAAGAGGTAAGGTTCGACCATCGATTCAATGGTGTCTTGCTCCTCACCGATATTCGCCGCGATTGTTCCAAGACCAACCGGACCACCCTTGTAGTAGTCGATCATGAAGTTGAGCAACTTGTGATCAGTGTCGTCCAGCCCCTTGGAATCGACGCGGAGCTTGTCCAGCGCCATGGTGACCAAATCGGGCTCGATGCGGTCTTTTCCGGAAACCTGGGCGAAGTCGCGAACACGCTTCAGCAAGCGGTTGGCAATTCGGGGTGTTCCGCGGGAGCGAAGCGCAACGGCCAAGGCCCCTTCTTTTGTAATCGGCGCTTCGAAGATGGAAGCCGTACGCGTGACGATTTCGGCCAGGTCTTCTGGCTCGTAGTAGGCCAAAGAGTTGATGATACCGAAACGGTCGCGCAATGGCTTGGAGAGCATGCCGGGACGGGTGGTGGCACCGACCAGTGTGAACGGTGGCAGTGGGAAGTGAACGGCGCGGGCCGTGGGACCCTGGCCGACCATGATGTCGATGTAGTAGTCTTCCATCGCGGAGTAGAGCATTTCCTCGATGTTCATGGGAAGGCGGTGAATTTCGTCGATAAATAAGACGTCACCAGGCTCTAAACCGTTTAATAACGCGACGAGGTCGCCGCCCTTTTCGATGGCGGGACCGGAGGCGGTCTTCAGATTGACGCCGAGCTCGGAGGCGATGATCATGGCCAGCGTGGTTTTACCGAGGCCGGGAGGTCCGAATAAGAGGACGTGATCGAGGGCTTCTTCGCGCATTTTGGCGGCTTGAAGGTAGACGGAGAGCTCTTCTTTTAGGGCGGTCTGCCCGATGTACTCGGAGAGTTTTTTGGGGCGAAGGGAGAGCTCGGAGGATTGCTCGTCTTGGTGGGCGGAGGCGTCCTTGAGGAGGGCGTCGGTGTCGTTTTGGCCTTCGAACCAGGAGTTGAATTGTGGGCTTTCTTCAGTCATTAGGTTTATTATAGCGTACTTTTGAGGGATTTTGGACGGGGCAATGAGTACTCTTTTGTATAAAAAAACGCCCGCCTCTTTCGAGACGGGCTTACAAACGTCATGCCAACCAATCGGGCAGTTTGTTGATCAATTTCTCCAATGCACGCCCACGGTGAGAGACTGCATTCTTTTCTTCCAACGTCATCGCTGCAAAAGTCTTGCCGGCCGGCTCGTAGAAGAAAATCGGATCGTAGCCGAAGCTTTCCTCGCCGTCCCAGCTCTCCATGATTTGACCAGGTACTTGGCCTTCCACGACCAACTTTTCGCGGTCGGGCCCGACAAGGACCATGACCGTGGTGAAGAAGGCGGCGCGGTCGAATCCGACTTTTGTAGAAAGCTTATCCAAGACCTTGCGGTTGTTGGCGGCATCGTCGTGGTCACCAGCATAGCGGGCGGAGTAAACGCCGGGTTCGCCGTTCAAGGCCGGAATGGTTAGACCGGAGTCGTCGGCCAAAACCAAGGCATCGGGATAGGCCTTTGCGATGGCCGTCGCCTTCTTTTCGGCGTTTTCTTCAAAGGTCGTTCCGTCTTCGACGATGTCTGGCACCTTGTCCAGGTCGTTTAAGGACTTCACGTCCAGGTCGATGCCCGCCGCTTTCAGGCTGGCCTCGATTTCGTCCACCTTGTGGGCGTTTTTACTGGCGATAATGAATGCAGTCATTCAGGCTCCTTTTCTGACCGATTTGGTCCTTTAATCCATGTTCGTCAAACTTTCGAGGGGCAGGTGCTTGTACTGCCAGTCTCCGTCACCCAGCCAGTCGTTGGCAATGGCTTCAAAAGTCACAACCGGGCCGGTGGTATAGAGTTGATAACTCGGCTTGCCATCCCCCTTTTTCCGCAACAAGCCTTCCGCCTTCAGGTAGTCGGCCAAATCTGATGCGGTGGCAGCACCGGCGTCAACCAGCGTCACGTCGTCACCCACACCGTTGGCAATCGCCTCTGTCAACAACGGAAAGTGTGTGCAGCCGAGAATGAGCGTGTCAATCTGCGCATCCTTGAAGGAGGCCAGGTGCTCTTCGACCGCCTTCTTCGTTTCGGCATCGTGGTAGGTGTTCTTCTCGACGTACTGGACGAAGTCCGGCTCCGCCTGGGCGGTGACCACGGCGTCTTTGTCCAAAGCGTGAATGTCTTCTTGGTACTTGTCGGACTTTACGGTCCCTTCGGTCGCAATCAAACCGATGCGGCCACTCTTGGAAGCGGAAACCGCGGCCTTGGCGCCGGAGTCGATCACCCCGATGACCGGGATGTCGAGCTCGTCTTGTAAGACGGGCAAGGCACAGGCCGTGGCCGTGTTGCAGGCGATGGCGAGCACTTTGATGTCGTGCTCCTTCACCAAAAAGTGCGCAATTTGCCGACTGTAGTCGATGACCTCTTCGGGCGACTTGGGGCCGTAAGGGTTGCGAGCGTTGTCGCCGACAAAAACCATTGACTCATCGGGGAGCAGCGCCTTGGCCGCCTTTAGGACGGTGAGACCACCGATTCCTGAGTCCATTAATCCAATTGCGTGATTTACTTTATCCATACCTATCATTATCGTTCAACTGCTAAAAATTGCAAGAGAAGACGGTCTAAACTGCTGAACTTTGTTATAATATAGCCAAGAAAGGAATGCCATTATATGTCAAAAGCGCAATCACAATCAACCATCGGATCAAACCGGACAGAAAACGCCTTTGCGTCTCTTTTGTTGCGGGATGGGCTCATGAAGAACCTCTTGACCGATGACTATGCGAACATCACGTATTGGGCGGGGAAGGATCTCGCTCGGCAGTTCCCACAAGAAACGATTGAAAACCTAACGGATTTCTTCAAGCAGGCTGCTTTCGGAGACTTAGATATTTCATACCAGGGTCAGTCCGAACAGCGTTGGGTGCTGTCAGGACCGGTCGTGCACGACCGCTTGGCCATCAACCCGCAGGCGGACTTCTCGCTGGAAGCTGGATTCTTGGCACAGCAGGTGGAGTTGCAAAACGAGGCCGTGTCGGAATCATACTTTGAGCTGTCGACAAGAAAGCACGAAGTGACGATTACGGTGATGATTGACGGCGACCACAAGGTGCAGTCCCTGTCGCCGGCAGACCAGGTGGCCTTGCGTGACTACTTCTTCGACGAGATGCACGGACGCCAGGTGGAGACGGCGGCAAACGGCGTGGCACCTGAACAGGCGGCTTCGTCACAGGCCCCTGCTTCAACGCCTGCTCCGGCCCCTGCCTCCGCAGAAAACGCTGACGCTTACAACAAAGCGCCCGAGGCATCGACCTCTCAAGCAGCATCCGCCACGGTACATCCAACAGCCCCAACGGAAGCTTCCAAGCAGGCGCAATCACCGGCCGCTTCCGGAGCATCAGCTTTCGCGGATGCCCCAGAAGACGCACCGGTTCAAGATGAAGATGACGCCATCTCCGTTGAACAATCCATCACCAACTCTTTGTTGGCCTTTGATTTCAAAAACAAAGCAAACCGCGATTCCAACTCAACGGTGGACCGCTAAAAAAGAAAAAGCAGGCCGATCGGCCTGCTTTTTTCTTCCCACTATCCAACCCAAACAAAAAAAGCAGACCTTTCGGTCTGCTTTTTTTATTGGCTCAACAACCAGGCGCTCCTTTCAGAGCCTTAGTTCGAACCCTCTTGCTTGTTCTTACGACGCGTGTTTCGACGGTCCTGACGCGCTTCAATGCGTCGATCCATCTGGCGCTTGCGCTGCAAGGTGTTTTTAATCTGGCGCTTGTAACCAGGCTTAACCTTTTTCTTCTTCTTCTTCACCATCCCGACCATTTCTGGTTCGAGCTTGTGGGTCGTTGCCTGACGTTGGTAACGGGCTTTGCGGTCCTTTACGTCAACGATTTCGCCCTTCTTGATTTGCTTGTTCTGGAATTCGATCCCAAGGTGTTCAAGCTCTTCAATCTTCTTTTCTTCGTCTGGGCCGTAAAGGGTTACGGCAGTTCCGGACATGCCGTTACGACCGGTACGTCCAACACGGTGAACGAAGAATTCGAGTTCGCCGGGCACCCCGTCGTTGATGACGTGGGAAACACCCTCGATGTCGATACCACGAGCAGCCAAATCAGTGGCGACGACGTATTGGTAATCGAGGTTCATGATGCCCTTCATCACACGACGACGTTCACGTGGCGGAATGTCGCCGTGGATTTCGGCGATCTTGTAGCCTTCGCTTCGAAGGTGGTTCGAAAGCTCCTTAACGCGTTCCTTCGTGTTGGCAAAAATCAAGGCCAAGTAAGGGTTGAAGACGTTCAAGAGTCGGTCGATTACTTCTTCCTTGTCCTTGGACTTCGTGGCAATCAACCAGTTGTCGATGGTGTCGGCAATTGTCGCAGACGTTGGAATCGTCTGGAAGGTTGGGTTGTCCATGTACTTCTTCAAGAATGGCTTCAACTTCTCAGGCATCGTGGCTGAGAAGACGAGCGTCTGAAGGTCCTTTGGCATGGCGGCAGCCAAGAAGTCGACGTCGGGTAAGAAGCCCATGTCGAGCGTCATGTCGGCTTCGTCGACGACAAGCGTCTTGACCTGATTGACGACCAAGGCACCGGTCTTCACCAAGTCGTTCAAACGACCTGGCGTTCCGACAACCACTTGTGGTTGGTGCTTTTCCAACTGACGCATCTGGCGGGCCTTGTCGGTTCCACCAACGTATTCGGAGATGGAAACCTTGACGAGTCCCATGGCTTCGGCGAACTGACGGGCAGCCTTAGCGATCTGCGCGGCCAATTCACGGGAAGGCGTGGTGATCACGACTTGGGTTTGTTGCTTGTCGGCTTCCAAGTGGTCGAAGGCGGGCACCAAGAAGGTGTGCGTCTTACCGGATCCCGTTTGGGACTGGCCGACCACGTCGCCACCGCGGAGGATGGTTGGAATCAACTTCGCCTGGATCGGTGTTGGATGGTCAAATCCAATCTTCTTCAAGGCAGAAAGCACTTCTGGCTTTAAATTAAATTCACCAAATTGCTGGCTTTGTTCTGACATAGTGTCTCAACTTTCTAATCCTGCTGGTGTTCGTACCAAAGTCAAACCCGACCGTCCTGGCCGTTTTGGACTTTGAAAACCGCAGCAGCAACTTATTTATTCTCGTTTTGTAAAGCGGAATCCACGCGGTCGATGACCTCTTGGATTTGTCCCTTACCGTAAGCCCAGGCACCGGATGCAAGGGGGTGTCCCCCTCCATCGAAGTCCTGTGCGATGGTGTTGATGACGATGGAACGGGAACGAAGACGGACGCGGTAGTCGCCGTTGTCCTGTTCTTCGAAGATGGCCCATGCCTTCACGCGGTCAATCCGAGATGGGATTGAAACGGTGTAGGAAGTCCCAGCGTCACCCAGGTGGAAGGAATCCAGCAAGTCGCGGTCCAAGACCACGTAGGCAAAGCCGGAATCCAAGACCGTGATGTTTTGCATCACCCAACCAGAGAGCTTGACGGCTGGTTCTGGTAAGGTCGTCATCTGCGTGTACATCTTCTGGTAGTCGAAGCCGTAGGATACGAGCTTGCCGGCCACGTCGAAGACGTCCTGGTTCAAGGAGTACATGAAACGACCGGTGTCACCGATGATTCCGATGTAGAGGTAACGGGCGGCTTCAGCCGTCATGACCAAACCATCGTCCTTTAACATTTCAAAGAACTGGTAGATCAAAACGGACGTTGCGGCGGCTTCGTCTTCGACCCACTGCCAATCACCGTATGGTTCGACGTTTGGATGGTGGTCAATCTTCACGATTTCCATCCCGTCGCGCCAACGCTGGTCGTCAATGCGGGGGTCGTTGGCCGTGTCGACCACAATCACCAGGGCCTTCTTGTAGGCAGAATCCGGCACTTCATCGGCGATGGGCTTGCCATCCCCAATCCATTCCAAACCGGGAATGGACTTACCGGCCGCGTAAATCTTCTTTTCAGGGAAGGACGCCTTCAAAATGGCTTGCAGCCCGAGTTGGGAACCGTAAGCATCTGGATCAGGGCGTTGGTGCCGGTGGATGATGATGGTGTCGTAGCGCTTAATCTGCGCCAAAATGTCTGCTTGAATTTGAGCCATGGTTTGTTTCCTGTTCTATTCGTCTACTGTCTATTATACCGGGGAATCCGGTGCAACAAAAGAGCAATCTATTGCTCGAAGAGGGAGACGGCTTGGTACTTTTGTTCTTCGATGTTGGAGAAGGTCAACCCGAGGAGGCGGATGGCCATGTCGTCGGGGTAGGCCTCGTCGAAAATGAGCATGGCCTGCCGAACCATGAAGGCGGGGTCCAGTTCGAAGGGAACGCTTTGCGTAATCCCCTTCGTGCTGGTGTGAAAATCGTCGTCGCGAATCTTCACGGTCAGCGTGCGACCTAAGAGCTTCCGTTTCTCCATGTTGGCGACGACCTTTGACGCGAGCTCCTTGAACGCCGCCTCGACTACTTGACGGTCGTGAAGCGCGAATTCAAAGGTGTTCTCCTTACCAACTGACTGGCGGATGGAACGGTCCTTGACCGGCCCGAAGTGCGTTGCCCGCGCCTGCCAGTACAAGACATCCCCGAACGAGCCAAAGTACACCCGAAGGTCATCCTGGGACATCGCGTAAAGGTCTCGGCCGTCCTTAATCCCGAGCTTTTCAAACTTTTCGAGCGTCTTCGCCCCAACCCCGCGGAAGTCCTTGATGGGCAGTTCCCAAACGAAGTCCTGAGCCAGGTTGTGCGGAATTACCGTCACGCCGTTTGGCTTATGGTGTTCGGAGCCGAGCTTGGCGAGCACCTTGTTGTAAGACACCCCGACCGAGCAGGTCAGGTGTGTCTCCTCCCAGATGCGTTTCCGGAGTTTAGCGGCCAGCGTGGGCGCCGACATCTTGTTGGAAGAAACGTCGAGGTAGGCCTCGTCCAAAGCGACGGGCTCAATCATCTCCGTGAACTCGTGGAAGATGGCGTGAATCTGAGCGGAGATGGCCCGGTACTTGTCGAAGTCCGGGGCCACGAAGACCAGGTTGGGACAGGCCCGCTTGGCTTCAATCGAACCCATGGCGGAGTGCACCCCGGCTTTGCGGGCTACGTAGTTGGCGGTCGCCACCACCCCGTGCCCGAGGTGCTTATCGGGATCACGGCCGATGGCCAAGGGAAGCTTTTTCAACCGTGGATCATCACGCATTTCGACCTGCGCGTAAAAGGCGTCGATGTCGACGTGAATGATTTTTCGGTTATCCTTGGCCTGTAAAAATTCCGCCATGTCACTTCCCCCTTTCTAAAAATTAGCTTTAAAAATTTTTTCAAAAGAAAAAGTCTCCACCGAACAGTGGAGACTTGAACACGTACTTAGGCGTCGTGACGACGTTCCTTAATACGAGCTGCCTTACCTTGCAAGTTACGCAAGTAGTAAAGCTTTGCACGGCGAACAGCACCGTAGCGAGTAACTTCGATCTTTTCAACACGTGGTGAGTGAAGTGGGAACGTACGTTCAACACCAACACCAGAAGAAATCTTACGAACAGTGTAAGTTGCTTGGATACCAGCACCCTTACGCTTGATAACAACTCCTTCAAAGAGCTGCACACGTTCGCGAGTTCCTTCGACAATCTTGGCGTGGACACGAACCGTGTCACCAGCGCGGAATTCAGGAACATCGTTCCGCAATTGGGAAGACGTTACTTTTTCTAACAAAATGTTTTGACGCATGTGTCATTCTCCTAATCGCTAATCTTACACTTGCCGAATCGGCTTTCGCACAGCGGATTACCGTTAATATGGCTTATTGCCTCTTACTAGTATAGCAAAGGAGGAAGAGAGTTGCAATATTGCAAAAATATAAAAAGAGCAACCTTCCGTCGCTCTTTTCATTATAGCAATTTATCCTTGGACCTTGGCAGCCATTTCCTTTTCATAGGAAGCAAGCTTTTCGTCGGCTGAAGCTTGGGAGTCAGCAACGACACCCAAGTAGAGCTTCAACTTTGGTTCCGTACCAGATGGGCGCAAGGCAATCCATGAACCGTCGGCCAACCAGTATTTCAAGACGTTGGCCTTTGGTTGTGGCATTTCTTTTTCGGCACCGTCACGGTCGTACTGTGTGCGGTTGGCGAAGTCTTGGGTTGCCAAAACCAAATGACCAGCCACTTCTTCCAACTTTTGTCCGCGGAACTTTGCCATGACGTCGGCCATTTCCTGGGCACCGTTCACGCCAGGGAATTCGTAGGCGATGGTCTTTTCTTCAAAGTAACCGAATTCTTCGCACAAGGAATTCAAGCCGTCAGCAAATGACAAGCCCTTTTCCTTGTAGAAGGCGGCCATTTCGGCGAACAAGACGAGGGCTTGAATGGCGTCCTTGTCGTGGGCGAATGGCTTGATCAAGTAACCGAATGACTCTTCGAACCCGAAGAGGTATTGGTAATCCTTCTTTTCTTCGAAGCGATCAATCATGGCGGCGATGTACTTGAATCCAGTCAAGACATCGAAGGTTGAAACACCAAATGACTTGGCGATTTCAGCCGCAAATCGAGATGAAACGATAGACGTGACGATGGCACCGTTGTCTGGCAATTCGCCGGTCTTCTTCTTTGCCGTAAGCAAGTAGTTGACCATCAAAGCGGCGATTTGGTTACCAGACAAAACTTGGTATGAACCGTCGGCCAAGCGAACGGCCGCACCCATGCGGTCGGCGTCGGGATCGGTGGCGACAACCAAGTCCGCTTCTTCCTTCTTGGCGTACTCGATGGCCAATGACAAGGCGGCTGGGTCTTCTGGGTTAGGCTTTTTCACCGTTGGGAAGTCCCCGTCCAGTTCGGCCTGTTCCTTTACGATGGTGTAGTTGGAAAAGCCAGCTTGTTGCAAGGCCTTTTCCCCAATGTACTGCCCCGTTCCGTGAAGTGGTGAGTAGACGAACTTGAGTGCTGAACCTTCCTTTGCAATGAGGTCCTTATCAACGGAAATCGTCTTGACTTCGGCCAGGTATGGGTCGTCGACGAGGGCGTCGATAACTTCGACCGTCTTTTCGGCTGCATCCTTTTCGATGTGGAACGGATCCTTAATGGCGGCACGCGCGTCGATGACGGCCTGCACGGCTTCAGGAATCATCTGTCCCCCATCTTCACCGTAGACCTTGTAACCGTTGTCTTGCTTTGGGTTGTGAGAAGCCGTAATCATGATTCCGGCAAAGGCCTTCAAGTGGCGAACACCGAACGACAATTCAGGCGTTGGGCGCAATGAGCTGAAGCGGTAAACCTTGATGCCGTGGGCAGACAAGACTTGAGAAGCTTCCTTTGCGAATTCTTCTGAGTGGTGACGGGAGTCAAAGGCGATGACAACCCCGCGGTCCTTGGCAGCTTGTCCAGCAGCATCGATGTATTGAGCCAAGGCTTCGGTCACCTTAGCAACCGTGATCACGTTGATGTGGTTGGTTCCAACACCCATGTGACCACGCATTCCTGCCGTTCCAAAGGCCATGTCCTGGTAGAAGGCTTCTTCGGCTTCTTCATTAGACATTGTCTTCAATTCATTTTCCAAATCGGCTGGCAACGTTGCTTCTTGCCATTCCTTCATGGTTTCTTGATAAGTCATGCTATTCTCCTTTTTCTTGGCTTGGCTTAGTAATGAGGTCCACGATGATCGCACGGAAACGCTTGGAGCGCAACGTCAAGATGGCAATAATCACAGCGATCACAACCAAGGCAACCATCAGTTCCTTTGGCAGCTCAAGGTGGCCGAAGAAGTAACCGATGGTGACCATGGAAAGCGACCAGATGGATGAAGCAATCACGGACATGTGGAAGTAAGTTTTAAAGGGTAAGTGCAAGCGGTGGGCAGAAAGTGGCACAATCGTTCGAATGAAGGGAACGAAACGACCAATAATAATGAAGAGTTGCCAACGCTTTGGATTCAGGTTATCCGTAATCTTTTGCGTCATTTCTTCATTTAAGTGCTTTTTAACCCAGGGAATCTTGTCGACCTGCTTGATGATCCAGGCACCAAACCAGTAGTTGATGGAATCCCCGATGGCCGAAGCAAGGGCGAATAAAATGACCAGGGCCACGAACTCCATTGGTTCGTGGTGGCGCCCAGCGAGTCCCGCAGCGGTCATGACCAGGGCATCCCCCGGAATGAATCCCGTGATGATACCACCGGTCTCAATCAAAATCAGTAGGAACAGAATCGACAGTTCAACTATCGAAAAGTTCGCGGACGTTGACCCGATGTGGGTCATCCATGTTGTCACTGCTGCAAAGGAATCGACCATAAGCATATTCTCCCGAAACATCATAATAACGAGTAAGGTGCTGTGCTTTCTACCAAAGTCGGGCCCGACCGGGCCCGCTCCCATCGATTGAAAGCAGTCAGAACCATTTACTTAAGTCCATCATACGCTAAAGCCGGGGTAAATTCAGCCATTATTTGTGCTTTTCTTCCACTATTAAGACATTCCTAAAAAACATCCTCTTCCATTTTATTCTATTTACTCTAGAATCGCTAAAAATTATCCGAATCGGGCCTGACTTTTTCAAAAAATGACATAAAAGAAGGCTTTTTCATATTGTTTGTGCAGATATTATATATGAAAAAAGAAGTATAAAAGCCTTTATTATTACATTTGTGTAACTTTATAAAAACGTGTTGACATTACTTTGTGCATTGTTTAATATATATTGTGTAATAAAGAACAAGGATATTTGGAGGACAAATACATGGAAGCTCTTGTATTAACTGGAAAGAAGCAATTGGAAGTCAAGAACATTGACAAGCCAGAAGTAAAGCCTAACGAAGTGTTGATCCACACGGCCTACGCCGGTGTCTGTGGAACTGACCACGCTTTGTACGCTGGTGAACCAGGTTCAGCCGATGCTGTTCCACCAATCGTTTTGGGACACGAAAACTCAGGTGTTGTTAAGGAAGTTGGTTCAGCCGTTACCAACTTGAAGGTTGGTGACCGCGTGTCAATCGACCCTAACATCTACTGTGGGCAATGCAAGTTCTGCCACACGAACCGTCCAGAACTCTGTGAAAACCTTTCAGCCGTTGGTGTTACGCGTGACGGTGGATTCGAAGAATACTTCACTGCCCCAGCCGAAGTTGTTTACCCAATCCCTGACAACGTTGACTTGAAGTCAGCTGCCATCGTTGAACCAATTTCATGTGCCATCCACGGTATGAAGTTGTTGAAGCCATCACCATACCAAAAGGCTTTGGTTATCGGTGACGGATTCATGGGTGAATTGTTCGTCCAAATCTTGCAAGCCTACGGTATCCACCAAGTTGACTTGGCCGGAATCGTTGACGAAAAGTTGAAGATGAACAAGGAACTCTTCAACGTACAAAACACGTTTAACACGATGAACGGTGACAAGATCCCTTCATCAGAATACGACATCGTTATCGAAGCCGTTGGTATGCCACAAACGCAAGAATCAGCCATCGAATCAGCTGCCCGTGGTGGTCAAGTGTTGATGTTCGGTGTTGGTGGACCTGACGCCCGCTTCGAAATGAACACTTACGAAGTCTTCCAAAAGGAATTGACGATCCAAGGTTCATTCATTAACCCTCACGCATTCGAAGACTCATTGGCATTGCTTTCATCTGGTAAGTTGAACATCAAGCCATTGATGTCACACGAACTCGAATTGTCACAAGTTGACGACTTTGTTAACGGTAAGTTGGGCGTTGTCTCAAAGGCCGTTGTTAAGGTCGGTGGTGAAGAGGCCTAATTAATATGAAAAACAGTACCCGTACGTTAGGATGGGGTACCACCCTTTCCTACTTCGCCTTTTCTTTGGTGATTAACGCCATGGGAAACGTTTTGACGATTGCTACGAGTCAAAAGATTCACCCAGCATTCTTGGGTTCTGCTTACTGGACTGCCGCTGAAAACGGTTGGAACATCTCCTTCATGGGAAACACCTCTGTTGGTTTGTCCATCGTCTTCTTCGCTGTTGGTGTCTTGATTGCCATCATGAACATGATTTTGGAGCACAAGATTGATTGGCTTCGTTTCTTCGGAAACATCGCCTTCATCATGCCATTCTCATTCTTGATTGGTATCTTCTCAAACGCCTTCAACCAATGGATGCCAGAAGCACATGGTTGGCCAATGGTCATCTCATACGTTCTCTTGAACTTCTTGGGTGTGGCCATGATCGCCACGGCGATTTCCATCTACCAACGCACAAACGTTGTGCTCCACCCTGCCGACGACTTGATGCAAATCTTGCGTTTCAAGTACTTTAACGGTCGTGCCGGATTGGCGATGTGGGTATCTTACATCCCACCTACAATCATCGGTGTGGTAGCATTAATTGCGGTTCCTGATTTCTCAAACTACGGTTTGGGTACAATCTTCGCCTTCCTCTTCCAGGGAAACATCACTGGATGGGCGGATACGCGAATCTTCAAGAACCTGAAGCACCAGGGAATCGAAGTCGAATAGACTCCACCCTGTCAGTATAAAAAGGAGTGATGCACATGGCATTAACTGATTACTTTGACGATATTCAACACGTTGGTGTTCCAACCAAGGACTTGGACCGAGCTGAAAAGTTCTGGGAAAGCATTGGTTTCAAGAAGATTGGTGATTTTGCTGCTGGACCTGTCAAGTTCATGCAATACGGTCACTTGATCATTGAAACGTGGCTCTCAGACGAAGGAACGGAAAAGCCTGGTGCCATCAACCACGTGTCAATGAACACGTCAGATGCTGACAAAGCCTTTGAAGAAGCAAAGAAGATGGGCTTGGATGTGATGGACAAGGAAGTGCAACACTTGCCTTTCTGGGATCACGGTATCAAGTTCTTCAACGTTCGCACGCCGGACGGTATGACTTTGGAATTCTGTGAAAAGGTTCAAAAGTAAGACAACAAAAAAAGCCTCGGTTCATCGAAAGATGAACCGGGGCTTTTTGTTTTAATCAGATATGCTTTTAAAAGCCATAGGAGGCTTATTGACCAGCTTTTAAGGCTGAGACATAATTGTATGCCGATTGACCCGCCTGGCCACCGTCACCGATTGCTGTGGTGATCTGACGAAGTTCCTTAACAAGGACATCCCCAGCCGCAAAGATTCCAGGAACCTTCGTTTGCATCGTTTCATCGGCAATCACCCAACCGTGTTCGTTGGTGATGTTCAAATCCGCAAACTTTTCGGTGTTTGGCTTCAACCCGATGTAGATGAAGACACCAGCGGCTTCAAAGGTTGAGTCCGCACCAGTCTTGTTGTTGTGCAAGTTAACTGACTGGACTTCTTCGCCGTTTCCGTTGATGCTTGTCACTTCCGTGTTGAAGACGAATTCGATATTATCCTTCTTCATGGCGCGTTGTTGCAAGATTGGTTGCGCCTTCAAGCGGTCACCACGAACAAAAATCGTGACGTGGTCGACAACATCAGCGAGGTAGAGCCCTTCTTCGACGGCGGAATCACCACCACCGACAACGGCAACGCCTTCACCCTTGAAGAAGGCGGCGTCACAGACGGCACAGTAGGAAACGCCCTTTCCCTGGTAGTCTTCTTCGCCATCGACCCCAAGGTGTACGTGTTCGGAACCAGTGGCCACAATCACGGCTGGTGCTTGGTAGTCACCCATGTCCGTGTGCACCATCTTTTCGTTGTTGTCCAAGACTTCAACGGAAGAAACTTCACCAAAGGTATACTCAGCACCGAACTGGGTTGAGGAGGCATACATCTTTTCAGCCAAGTCCGGTCCCTTGATGTTGTTGTAACCTGGATAGTTTTCAACGTCTGCGGTGTTGTTCATCTGACCACCGTAAATCCCCTGGTCAATCATGATTGTCTTCAATTCGGCACGTGAGGCGTAGGTGGCAGCGGTCATACCAGCTGGCCCGGCCCCGATAATGATTACATCGTATTGCTTTGTCTCTGACATGACAATACCTCCCTGTAAATGAATTTGGTATAGTCTATTTTAACCTTATTCCAAACCGTTGTCGAATAAAAAAAGAGAGAGGTATATACCTCTCTCTTTTTAAAAGGATTAGAGCTTTGCAGCCATTTCCTTGATGTATGCTCGGAGTTCATCCTTTGTTTGAGGGTGCTTCAATCCGAATTCGATGTTGGTTTGCAAGAAACCAATCTTTGAACCGATGTCGTAACGACGGCCCTTGAAGTTGTGGGCGTAAACGTGTTGACGGTCGTTCAAGGTATCGATGGCATCCGTCAATTGGATTTCGCCACCCTTACCAGGCTTTGTGTTTTCAAGTTCTTCGAAGATTTCAGGCGTGAGCAAGTAACGTCCGATGATGGCCAAGTCTGAAGGAGCATCTTCAGGCGCTGGCTTTTCAACGAATGACTTCACACGGTAGAGGCCATCGTCCTTTACCTTAGCGGCTGGGTCGATAACACCGTATTCAGAAACTTGTTCGTGTGGTACTTCCATAACGGCCAAAGTTGATTCACCCGTTTCGTTGTAACGGTTGATCAATTGCTTCGTCAATGGCACTTCGTCTTGCATCAAGTCGTCACCAAGCAACACAACGAATGGTTCGTCGCCGATGAAGCTCTTGGCAGTCAAGATGGCGTCTCCCAATCCCTTAGGGTGAGATTGACGGATGAAGTACATGTTGATGTCCGTCGTTTCTTCCACGAGGTTCAACAATTCCAACTTGTTCTTTTCGCGCAAGTTGTTTTCCAATTCAGGATTTGAATCAAAGTGGTCTTCGATTGAACGCTTTGACTTACCGTCAACAATCACGATGTCTTCGATTCCAGAATCAATTGCTTCACGCACGATGTATTCGATCGTTGGCGTATCCACAATTGGCAACATTTCCTTGGCCAATGCCTTCGTGGCTGGCAAGAAACGCGTTCCCAACCCAGCGGCTGGGATAACAGCTTTACGTACAGGTTTCATTCTATCCTACTTTCTTCAAGGTACAAATCTGTACCAAAATCATTCTTGTTTATTATAACAAAGTCTTCACTAATCTTCAGCCTTCAATGGACGAGTCATCAAATCCTTGATGGCGGCGTTGATTGATTCGCCTTCGTAGATGACGCGGTACAAAGCAGAAGTGATTGGTAAGTCAAGGTTCAGGCTGCCCTGAAGGTCATTGACGGCCTTCACGGTGTTGACACCTTCGATGACCATGCCCATCTCTTCTTCGACCTGTGACAACGGCTTGCCCTGGCCGAGTGAACGGCCGGCACGGTAGTTACGTGAATTTGGCGACATTCCCGTCACAATCAAATCGCCGATTCCGGCCAACCCTAAGAACGTCTCAGCGTTTGCACCCAGTGCTTTTCCAACGGCGCGGATTTCGACTAAGCCACGAGTGAGAAGTGCTGCTTGTGCGTTTGCACCATACCCCTTTCCAATCAACATCCCGGAACCGATAGCGATGATGTTCTTCAAGGCCCCACCGAGTTCGGAACCGATTAGATCGGCGTTCGTGTATGGACGGAAGCTTTCGTTTGCCAAGGCTTCCTGCAACGCTTCTGCCGCCTTTTCATCGGTTGAACCGATTGAGATGGCCGTCAAGTCAGACTTGATGACGTCTTCGGCGTGGGAAGGACCTGAGATAACCGCCAAGCCCGTGTAGCATTCGGCTGGAACCACTTCTTCTAACATCTGTGAGATGCGTAGGTGTGTCTTTTGTTCCAAGCCCTTCGTGGCGTGTGCCAAGACAACTTGTTGGCCGGAAGTCTTCAAGACCTCGGCTAACTTCGTCCCAACTTCGCGGATGGCCTTTGTTGGCACAACCACCAAGGCGATGGCCGCACCGTCAAGCGCTTCAGCCATCTCAGACGTCGCCTGCAAGTTTTCTTCCAACTTCGCCTTTGGCAAGTACTTGTCGTTTGTATGCTGATTGTTAATCTCAGCGGCTTGTTCTTCTTTGTGGGACCAGAGTACAACCTGGTTTCCATTCTTTGCCATGGTATTGGCTAAAGCCGTTCCCCAGGAACCGGCACCCAAAACGGCGACTTTAGTCATGTTTTTTGTCCTCTTCGTCAGTCTGTTGATTCTTCTTAATTTCTTCGTCCATGCGTTGTTGCAGGGTCGTCAAGGCGTCGTAACCCATGTTTTGGGTACGGAACTTAACGGCGGCGGCATCAATCACAGAAGCGGTGTTTCGACCGGATGTAACCGGCACGACCATCTTCTTGATTTTCACACCAAGGATGTCGAGCGTCTCGTTTTCATTTCCGAGGCGGTCAAAGTTTTGCTCCCCAATCTTGCCGTTTGACAGGTGAATGTTCAAGCGGATAGAAGCGTGGGAACGAACGGAAACGGCACCATAAACCTGTTGGACGTCGATGATTCCGACACCACGGACTTCCATCAAGTTTTGCAAAACAGAAGATGGCTGTCCAATCAAACGTTGTTCGTCTTCTTGGTGAATGTCGACGCGGTCGTCGGCAACCAAGCGAGCCTTCCCCTGCTGGATTAATTCCAGAGCGGATTCCGTCTTACCGATACCAGCGTCTCCCGTAATCAAGACACCCAGTCCGTGGACGTCAATCAAGACGCCGTGAACAGACTGACGTGGTGCTAACTCACCACCCAGGTAGTAGGTCATGTTGGACAAAATCTGTGAAGAAGTCAGACGCGTCGTCAAGATTGGAATGTGCGCCTCTTCGGCCGCTTGCTTCAATTCGTCTGCGATTGGCAGGTCCGTTGAAACAACGAAAGCCGGCGTTTTCTGGTCCGCCATCTTGCGGTAGACCATCAACAGTTCGTCGTGTGACATGCGGTCAGAAAAAGACGTTTCCGTGATTCCGAGCAACTGCACACGTTCCGGCGCGTAGTAAGTAAAGTAACCGGTCATTTCCAAACCAGGACGGGAAATGTCCGCCGTCGTGATGGGCCGGTCTAAGTAGTCGTGACCCGAGACAATCGTCAATCGAGTGTGGTCGACCAATTCTTTAACAGTAACAGTTTTTTGTGCCATATTATTGCCTCCTAATATGGATATTCTTCTGGTCCATGAAGACCAGGTTGGCCAGCGTCAGGATCAAAGCGACCACAAAGGACCACCAGAAGGACGCAAAGCCAAATCCAGGAACGAAGAGCGCTGTCATTTCCAGCATCGCTGCGTTAATAATGAGCGAGAAGCTTCCCAACGAAATCACTAAAAGTGGTAAGGACAAAATGAGTAACACAGGCTTAATCAATCCGTTAAGCAGGGCTAAGATGATGGCAGCAACCGCCGCCACCAACATGTTGTCCAGGTAAAACCCCGTTGGAAAAAGTAAAGCACAGGCCAAGAAAACAGCCATGTTAATGGCAGCTTGCATTAAAAAACGCATAGGCCCTCCTTAATATTTTTACTTTCTTTATTATAGCAAACTTCTGACAAATCAAAAACAAGCGGAAGGCCTAATCAAAGGGCTTCCGCTTGTTTTATACAGCTTTTTAGATAAAGTAGTTATAACCTGGGTTCAATTCGATAATCTTACCCGTTCGCTTATAAACAATCCATTCGGCAATGTCCGTCGTGTAGTCACCAATTCGCTTGATGTAACCGGCAATCACGAGATAATCGGCTGCTGAATCGACCAACTCTGAATCTTCCTTCATCCCGTCAACCGAGTCGGTACGGACTTTGGCAGCGGCATTGGAAAGCTGGTGGTTCTTCGCAGCGATTGCTTCGGCTCCCAAGGCATCATTCTTCACGTAGTAAGACATGACCTCAGAAACCATTGTGGCAACCAATTCACCCATCTCACCGAGTTGTTCTTCAATGGCGTGGATGTGCTTGGTTCCCTTCACACGAATCGTTGACGTTGCGATGTTACGCGCTTGATCCCCCATTCGTTCCAAAACGGAAACGGCCTTCAAAATCGTGACGATTTCACGCAAGTCCGTCGTGACCGGCTGGTAAAGGGCAATCATTTCGAATGTCTTCTTTTCCAAGGCCGCTTCGCGTTCGTTGATCTTGTAATCGTGATCAATGATGCTGTGGGCACCTTCACGGTCGTGCTTAATAAAGGATTGAACGGCTGCTTGAATCGTCTTGGCAACCTGCTCACCCATTTCCGTAAAGTTCGTATCCAAATCTGCTAATTCTTCATCAAATAAACGACGCATAGTTTTGTCCTTTCTTATCCAGGATAACGCAAATCAAGCTTCCTGGCATAATCTCCCTAAAAACGATCCTTATCCAAAGCGGCCCGAGATGTAATCGGCCGTTTCTTTCTTCTCTGGATCGATGAAAATCTTTCGTGTATCACCCTTTTCGACCATGTTACCGTTCAAGAAGAAGGCGGTTTGGTCAGAAATTCGGGAGGCCTGTGAAAGCGAGTGCGTCACGATGATCATGGCGTACTGGTCACGCAATTCCAACAACGTTTCTTCGATGTTGTGCGCTGAAACCGGGTCCAAAGCAGACGTTGGTTCATCCAAGAGCAAGAGGTCGGGCTTTGTTGCCAACACACGGGCGATTGAAACTCGTTGTTGCTGACCACCAGAAAGTCCGAGGGCAGACTTGTTCAGATTATCTTTTACTTCTTCCCAGATGGAAGCGGCCTTCAATGAGTCTTCGACGGCCTTGTCCAAGACGTCCTTGTCCTTCACACCAGCCAAGCGCAACCCGAAGGCCACGTTGTCATAGATGGAGAACGGGAAGGGATTCGGTTGTTGAAACACCATTCCAATCTTCTTACGCAGTTCCACCGTGTCGGTGGTTGGCGCATAGATATCTTGTCCCATGAAATCAAAGGAACCGGTTACCGTAATGTTATCTTCCAAATCGTGCATGCGGTTCAAGGCACGGAGGTAGGTTGACTTACCTGACCCAGAAGGGCCAATCAACGCCGTGATTCCCTTTTCGGGGAAGTCCAAATCGATGCCGTGCAAGGCTTCTTTCTGGCCGTACCAGAGCTTCACGTTTCGTGTTCTTAAGATGCTTTTTTCTTCTGTCATCCAAAATTACCTGAGATATAATCGTTGGTCAACTTGACCTTTGGGCGAGTAAAGATTTTACGAGTCAAATCGTATTCAATGACTTTTCCTTGGTGGAAGAAAGCCGTGTAATCCGAAATACGAGCTGCTTGTTGCATGTTGTGCGTCACGATAATGATCGTGTAGTGCTTCTTCAATTCGAGGAGTGTATCTTCAAACTGTGCTGAAGAAATCGGATCCAATGCTGATGAAGGCTCATCCAACAAGAGAATGTCTGGCTTCAACGCCAACGCACGCGCAATCACCAAACGCTGTGCTTGTCCACCAGACAGGGCCAGGGCTGACTTGTTCAATTCGTCTTTGACCTGGTCCCAAAGGGCGGCTTGCTTCAGCGTCGTTTCAACGATTTCATCGAGCTTTTCCTTCGTGTACTTACCACGACGCGTCAACGGGAAGGTGATGTTGTCATAGATGGATTTCGCAAAGGGGTTTGGACGTTGGAAGACCATTCCGATGTGGCGGCGCATTTCGTACACGTCGATGTCCTTGGAGTTGATGTCCAAGTCACGGTAAATAATCTTTCCAGAAACGTCGGCAACATCGTCGTTCATTCGGTTCAGTGACCGAAGGAAGGTTGACTTACCAGAACCAGAAGCCCCAATCAATGACGTAATCTTATAGCGTTCAAAGGAAAGATCTCCTTCGGACAACGCCAGCTTATCACCGTAGCGCACTTGGAGACCTTCGGTCTTCAAAGCGACTTCGTGCTTTTCTTCGTTCATCTGGTAGATGAAACGTTCCGGTGCTTTATCGGGGATAAACTCCGAAACCGGCTTTAAATCTTGACCTTTTTTCGTCATGTTAACCTCACGCTTTCGTTAACTTCTTGTACAAAAGTTGACCGAGTCGCCGTGCTAAGAAGTTGAAAAGTAAGACAACAATAATCAATACGGCAGACGCTCCGGCAGAAACGGCAGAAATATCCGGCATAATTCCTTCGGAATTAATCTTCCAGATGTGAACAGCCAGTGTTTCAGCAGGTCGGAACGGTGACAATGGCGATGCCATGTTAAATGGGTTCCAGTCGGTAAAGTCCAACGTGGGTGCTGATTGACCAGCCGTGTAAATCAAGGCGGCGGCTTCACCGAAGACACGTCCTGCAGAAATCACCACTCCGGTCACGATGGATGGAACGGATGCTGGCAAGATGATGTGGATCACGGTTTCAAAACGTGACAAACCTAAGGCCGCACCGGCTTCACGTTGCAGGTTTGGAATCTGGCTCAATGATGTTTCGATTGAGCGCGTCAAAATTGGTAAGTTGAAGATGGTCAAGGCAATGGCTCCAGACAAAATGGAGAAACCGAGCTTGAACTTCACAACGAAAATCAAGAAACCAAAGAGTCCAACAACAACGGAAGGAAGTGATGACATCACTTCGATTGACGTCCGAACGATCGATACCCAGAGGCTGTTCTTCTTTGCGTATTCATTTAAGTAAATGGCAGCACCCAAAGCGATGGGAAAAGAAATGGCCATCGCTAAGATCAACAGGTAAAAGGAATTGAACAATTGAATTCCAATTCCCCCACCTGCTTCAAAGGAACGAGCAGCGCTCGTTAAAAAGTGCCATGAAAGGTGTGGTAAACCACGCACCAAGATGAAGGCGAGCATGGCAAACAACACGAGGGCGACGGAGCCGGCAATGGCGTAAATAACACCCGTTGCGACTTTATCAGCAGTCTTTGCGTTCATTACTTCAACTCTCCTTTACGTCCGATCCAGCGGATCAAAATGTTAAAGACAAGGGACATCAACAACAAAATCATGGCCAATGACCAGAGGACGTTGTTTTGAAGTGAGCCCATGACCGTGTTTCCAATTCCCATCGTCAACACAGAAGTCAACGTAGCGGATGGTGACACGAGAGAGTCGGGCATGTTGGCGGCGTTACCAATGACCATTTGAACGGCCAGGGCTTCACCGAAGGCGCGGGCCATTCCAAAGACGATGGCCGTCAAGATACCCGGTGTCGCAGCGCGCAAGATGACCTTGTATATCATCTGCCAGCGCGTTGCCCCGATGGCTAAGGCTGATTCACGGTAGTGACGGGGCACTGCCTTCAACGTATCGACCGTCATCGACGTAATCGTTGGTAGAATCATGACACAAAGCACGATGGTTCCGGACAAGATACCCAGCCCGGTCCCTCCAAAGATACTACGAACGAATGGCACGACAACCGTCAAACCAATCACTCCGTAAACAACGGAAGGAATTCCAACCAGCAATTCAATGACTGGTTGCATAATTTTAGCCCCCTTCTTCTTGGCTACTTCGGTCATGAAGACCGCCGTACCAATGGCGAAAGGCGTGGCAATCAAGGCAGCTAAGAAAGTCACTGCAAGAGAACCAATAATTAACGGTGCAGCACCAACCCCAGGCATGCCAGTCTTTTTATCGACGACACTTGGGTTCCAGTTCTGACCGAACAAGAAATCAAAAAAGTTAACTTTGTTTGTTGTAAACGTCGCGAATCCGCGCGTGATGACGAATCCAAAAATCAACACGACGATGGAAGCGATAAAGAGCAAGGCTAAGATGGAGATGGCCTTTCCGAATCGATCCTGCTTGGTTGATAAGGACGTTTTTTTAATTTTTTCAGTGATTAAATCCATTATTGAACTATCCCTTTTGCAACTGCGTCACGTTTCCGTTTAGGTCACGGTCAATTTTCATCTTATTCACAGAAATATAGCCGAGTCGTTCGACATACTTCTTTTGGAAGGAATCAGACCCCATGTAGTCCAAGAACTTTTGAACTTGCGCCGTTCCCTTTCCATTCGTATAGATGTGTTCGTATGACCAGATTGGATAAGAACCGTTTTCAACGTTTTCATTGGTAGGTTCAACGCCGTTCACCGTGGCCATCGTTACGTCGTTTGACTTGTAGGCAAAGGCAACGTATGAGATAGCACCTGGTGTGGTCTTCACGATGGACTTAACCATTCCAGAAGAATCCTGTTCCTGGGCTTCCTTTGATTGGGCGTTGTTCATTCCCCACTTTTCAAAGGCTGCTCGTGTACCTGATCCCGCCGCACGGTTAACCAAGACAATGGCCTGGTCCTTTCCGCCGACTTCCTTCCAGTTTTTGACTTTTCCAGTGAAAATGTCAGTCAACTGTTCAAGCGTCAAGTTTGTAACGCCAGTGCTTTGGTTCATTATTGGCACGATGCCGACAACAGCTACTCGGTGATCAACCAAATTTTTGGCTTCGATCCCCTTCTTTTCTTCGGCGTATAAATCAGAATTCCCAAGAGAAACAGCTCCCTGAGAAATTTGTGACAGCCCAGTACCGGACCCACCACCTTGAACCGTGACAGAAGTACCAGGATTTTGCTTTTGAAAATCTTCACCAGCTGCTTCGACCAAGGGTTGGAGTGCAGTTGAGCCGACCGCTGTGATCGGTGCACTGTTATGTCCGCTGTCTCTTGTTTGGTATGCATATACCAAAAGAGCTGCCAACAAAACGACGACAAGGGTCGTAATAATGGACCCGCGATGCGATCTTTGCATGAGCGTTTTTCTCCCCACTGAGTGCAAAAGATGTACTAACAACAGAAAAAATGTCCTAAACACCAATTGAATTATCTTAAAGGACAAACAATTTAACACGTTAAGGACAAGGCCATTATAACAAAAAAAGACGTCCAAGACGTCTTTTATTGAATTTATTCAGTTATGAAATTGATAAATTTTTAAATGATTGGTTCGTCAGTTAAACCATCATCAGCCTTTGTGGCTGCTTCGGCTTGATCTGATTCATCAGGACCAGCTTCGGTTGCCGCTTCGTCCCCAATGCCGTAAGCATTACGAACCAGGCGGTACAACTCTTCACGCATCGCGGCGTGTTCAGGATCATCCAAGTACTCCTTGGCCTTTTCACGTCCCTGACCGATTCGTTCACCTTCGTAGGCGTACCAGGAACCAGCCTTATCCACGATGTCCTGCTCGACGGCCAAGTCAAGAATTTCTCCAGTTTGAGAAATCCCCTTTCCATACATGATGTCGACTTCGGCCACCTTAAATGGTGGAGCGACCTTGTTCTTCACGACCTTTACCTTCGTCAAGTTACCAGTGACATCGGAACCGTCTTTGATTTGTGTTGAACGACGGACTTCCAAACGAACCGTTGAGTAGAACTTCAACGCACGTCCACCAGGCGTGGTTTCAGGGTTACCAAACATCACCCCAACCTTTTCACGAATCTGGTTGATGAAGATGGCAATCGTTCCAGTACGGTTCAACGTCCCCGCCAACTTACGCAAGGCTTGAGACATCAAACGCGCCTGCAACCCAACGTGGGCATCGCCCATTTCACCTTCGATTTCAACACGTGGAACCAAGGCGGCAACGGAATCGACAACAATCATGTCAACGGCACCGGATTGAACCAAGGCATCGGCAATTTCCAATCCTTGTTCACCAGTGTCAGGCTGTGACAAAAGCAATTCGTCCTTCTTAACACCAAGGGCTTCAGCATACTTCACGTCCAATGCGTTTTCGGCATCGATGTAAGCGGCCGTTCCACCGTTCTTTTGGATTTCAGCAACCGCGTGCAAGGCAATGGTCGTCTTACCAGATGATTCTGGTCCATAAACTTCCACGATACGGCCCTTAGGATATCCACCGACACCCAAGGCAACGTCCAACTTTACAGAACCAGATGGTGAAGTGGCAATCTGTGTCGTTTGGTTGTCACCCAACGTCATGATGGATCCCTTACCAAAGTTCTTTTCAATTTTTTTGAGCGCTTCGTTCAACGCGGCTTGACGCCCGTCCTTCTTTGAGTCACTCGTTTTCTTTGCTACCATTTGAAAACTCCTTCTCGTCTATTCATAGTGTACGGATATGTTTTTGAAAAAGCAAGGGTTTTTCGAACATTTGTTCGCATTTCTTTTTCGCCCACCTAATGAAACGAAAAAAGCGCCTAATGCGCTTATAATCCGTCAGCAAAAACCGAGCGGTTTTGCCAGAAGTAATCAATTCCTGAGTAAACCGTAAAGATCACGGCAACGTACAAAAGAATTTCACCCAATGGGAAGTTCATGAGTGAGAATGGCCAATCCTTCAAGTACAAGAAGAGAATGGCAAACATTTGCGTGAATGTCTTAATCTTACCTGGCCAAGCGGCTGCTAATACCGTTCCGTTGTTTTCAACGATCAACGTACGCAATCCAGTAACCGCGAGTTCACGAATAACGATAACCGTCGTTACCCAGGCCGGTACTTGCAAGAAGGCCGTGAGGTAAATCAAGGCGGTCATGACCAAGAGCTTGTCGGCCAATGGGTCGAAAAACTTACCGAAGTTCGTAACCAACTTTTGGCGACGGGCAATCTGACCGTCCAAGAAATCGGTGATGCAGGCGATGGCAAAGACCAAGGCCGCCAACACCCAATTCCATTCAGGAAGTGGCATGAAGACTGCCGCTTCTTCTCCCGGCCATGAAAGCAAAATCATGAAGACGGGAATCAAGATAATCCGAAAGATCGTTAATTTATTTGGTAAATTCATTTTTTCTTCCTTACTTGTTGAAGTTAAAGAGAACAGACCAAGTGGTCGTGTTTGCTGGCAAGTTTGGTACATCAACGTGCTGGTTGTTCAACGTCATGTTGACGTGCGTGATGTTACCGGCAAGCACCGTCACGTTGGCAGTGTTAGCAGGCAATTCAACGCTTTCTTCCGCATCCTTAGCAATGTTCTTTTCGAACAAGACCTTGTTGTTGTTATCCGTTACCTTCAAAGTTGAGCCGTTGTCTTGACCCTTGATGACCAACTTGTGACCCTGCGTCAATGAGTTGGCAACATTGTAAGTCGTCTTCTTGGCGTTGTTATCCGTTTGTGGATTCTCCAACTTCAAGTTGTTTGCAGAAGATGAAGATGAAATGGATGAAGATTGTGGAACGGATGAAGAAGCAACGTGAACCGTGTCGTCCGATGAGTTGTTGTTAGCACCAGAGATGCGCGTAATTACAAACCAAACGACGGCCAAAACGGCCACCAAGATGATGGCCAACCAAATCTTTGGGATGAGGCCGCGGAAGCGTGACTTAAACGTTTCCGTTGAGTTCACACCGGCACGGACGATACCGTCTTCGTCACGGTGTGCGTAAGTCAAATCGGAAGCGACGTATGGATCGAAGTCCACTTCTTCAAATAAGTCGTCAGGGTTCAAGTCCACTGCCTGGGCAAACTTCTTGGCAAAGGCCCGTGTATAAAAGGGACTTGGCAACACATCGGAATCGTCTTCTTCGATGGCTTGCAAGAACTTCGGTTGAATCTTAGTCATCTCACCGAGTTCTTCAAAGGTGTACCCCTTTTTTTCGCGAGCTTCTTTTAATTGTTCCCGAACTTCACTTGTTAATTTTTCAACCATATTTCTACTTCTTTATCATAAAACGCGTGAGCAAACCATCAAATAAGGCCTGCTGACTGTATTCTTCGATATCACAGAATCTAAACTGTGTTATTAGTCTCATTTTATCAAAGTAACTTAGACCGTACAAGGCTAAATCCTCGTCTAAAGCGAGCTTTGAGAGCCGGTCCATCGCACTGATATTTTCTCCGATTAGGGCTTTTTTCAAGCGGGTAAAGTCGCCTTCGGCCCGTTTCAGAACGGCCTTTGCATCCCCGAAACGCTTTTGAATGATTTCAATCTGCTGGTTCACATTTTCACCAGCGGAAAAGAACGTCACGAAAAAGTAAGGTCCGCTACTCTCAATCTCATAGTCGAAGTCATCCCCTAGCACACCCTTTTGATACTGTTCTTGATACCAAGCCGTCTGTTCGCCGAAGACGAGGTCGAAGGCGAATTCGGCCATGAGGCGTTCCTTCACGCGTTCTTCTCCAGAAAGTGGATGGGAAGCAAGTGGCAGGCCGGCCAGCATGGCCAATTTTGGTTGACTGATTGGGTAGTGTTTTGTTTCTTGCACTGCGATGGGTTCAATCGGCCGGCTGAAATTGTGCTGTTCAAGTGGCAACGCCTTCTTGTTGAAGGTCTGCTGTTTTTGTTCAATAAAACGGCGTAGGTTCTCTTGATCAAAATCACCAACAACCGTTAACACCAAGTTCTTTGGT
The DNA here is from genome assembly GCF_023893635.1 of Fructobacillus apis. Taxonomy (GTDB): domain Bacteria; phylum Bacillota; class Bacilli; order Lactobacillales; family Lactobacillaceae; genus Fructobacillus; species Fructobacillus apis. Next base: position 133,814 of record NZ_JAMWYK010000003.1, read on the forward strand.
TGGTAGAACCGTTCGTATACCGAATACAGCAATTCAGGGGTAATGGTGGCGATGCTTTCCTTGCTACCGGCGATGTCTTCACCGATGGCCGAATCAGGATAGGCTGCCTTTAGGATTCCTTGGTAGAGCATCCAGAACGGATCGTCGGCGTAGGAAGAAATCTCTTCTTCAATGATGCCCTTTTCTCGGTCGACCTTCTCCTGGGTGAAGTAAGGTTCTTCTACGAAGGTCATCAGATGGTCCAGATTCTCTTCTAACTGGCTCGTTGCCGTGAAGTAGTAGCAAGTCGCCGTGTTGGACGTAAAGGCATTGGCATCCGCACCACGGTCCAAGAAACCAACTAAGGCATCCCCATCTTCCTTATCAAAGAGCTTGTGTTCCAAGAAGTGGGCGGTTCCGGCAGGGACGGAAACGGTTTTACCCGTTTCATCCACAAAGGTATTCGTCAGTGAACCAAAGCGTGCCGTGATGGCACCGATACTTTGTTTGTAACCCGGCTTTTGGATTAAATTAACCGTGAGGCCATCGTTTGTAGTAAAGGTTAAACGTTCTTCTTTAAGAGTCATCTTCGACCTCCTTCCCAGACAAAATAAGCGTGCTCTGTTCAGTAATTTGACGAGCTAATTTCGAAACAGATGCACAAGAGGCTTCCTCAATCTGCTTCATCAACTCCTCGTTTTGGATGGGGTCTTTTTGAATCATCTTTAAGAGCGCTTCGAGGTTGACGAAGGTCGGTGAATCCATTCGAATCAATCGATCGTTCAAAACAGTCTGCTTGGCCCGCTTCAATTCGTCTTCGACAATGTTGCCATCCGCAAGGTCGGCCAATTCCCGGTTAACCATTTTCTTCACTCGGTTTACCTTGTCTTTCGGACATTCGGCAACGACCGTCATTAAGTTCAAGTCGGCTTGCAAGCGGGAGGAAATGTTGTACACAAGGCTTTCTCTTTCACGGACTACGCGGAAAAGGCGGCTGGCTGCCGTGCCACCAAAGAGTGCGTTGGCAACAACCAAGGAACCAAGTTCTACTTGTTCAAAGGCCAATCGGTAGTTCATCACCAAAGCGGCCTGACCGAGCCCCTCTTTTTCAATGGACTTATTCCCATTCGGTGCCAATTCGCCCTTGCCCGCATATTCAACAGAGGCATCCTTCGCAGCTTTTGGCCAAGTAGCCATACTTTCTTCCACGTCCTTTTTAGCGAGGGTTCCGGAACAAGCAAACAAGCGGGTGTCATTTGAGAGCATGTCCTCGTAGGCCAACTTCAAATCAGATAAGGACAGCACATCGAGGGTTGCTGCATCACCGAGAATACTTTCCTGAAGGCTCTCATCTGAGAAGACCAACTGACGGGCTTCATCCAAGGCGAGTTGTACTTTGTCGTCGTGTCGAGACAGGATGGCCTGTTTCAAGTTCTGACGTTCGGCTTCGACCAGGTTAGGCTCGGATGAAAGAAGTTTTTCATCAAACCCAAAGACCATGTCCTTTAAAAACGTCAGGGCTTCTTGTGTGAGTCCTTCTTCTGCAACAACGTCTTCTCGAACAAAGGTCAAAGAGAATAGGAGTAGGTTTTGGTCCCCGTAGGACAAGACTTTGACAGCGTAAGTTGCCCCATAGAGATCCATCAGCTTCTGCGACACTTCCTGCTGATTGGTGTAGCGCTTAGAACAGACCGCCAGTAGGTATGAAAGCAGCGCACGCTCCGTCGTCTGCTTCTTGTATGCAGGACGAGAAAAGGCGACCATGACCGTATTCGTATTTTCTTTCTGGCTTTGTTGTAGGGAAAGAAGCCAATCGTTTTCTTGCCAAGTTTCTGCCATGTTTTTCTCCTAAAAAAGCCGCCTTGGCCCAATCATCAGATTGGGAGCACAATGACGGCTGTTTCTAATTCATTTCTTTTTTCATCGCTGGACGAGGCCCAAACCAGCGCTCTTCAAGAGCGTTAATAAAGCCGTCTTTTTGGAGTCGGTCCAGTTCGCGGTTAATGGCCTTTTGCAAGCCATGGTCGCTCTTACGCATTCCAACAACGTCTTCTGACGGTTGGAAGTCACCAGAAAGCAACGCGTAGTCGTCTGGATTCGCCTGATGTTCGATGTAGTAGCGAGCGTAATCCTCGTCAACGAGAATCCCGTCGATACGCTTAGCATTCAAGTCCGTAAAGGCCTTGTCGAAGCTGTCGTATCCGACGGCCTCACGGCCAGCAAGGTACTTCTTCAGCACATCGGGGTGGGCGTTCAAATCGGTTTCCGCAGAGGAACCCGTTTGAATTCCAAGAGACTTTCCAGTCATATCCGAGAAGCGACGAATGCCCGACGTCTTATTCACCACAAGCGTCAACTTAGCCTGGTGGTAATCCTTTGAAAAGGCCACCTGCTTCGCGCGTTCCGGAGTCTTGGTGTACCCGTTCCAAAGCAAATCGATGTTTCCGGTGTTCAACTCGGTTTCCTTCATGGTCCAATCGATGGTTTGCCACTTGACCTTAATGCCAAGGTTGGCAAAAACTTTTTCAGCCAAATCGATATCAAATCCAATCAACTTTCCCTGCTTATCGCGGAAGCCCATTGGCACAAAGGTATCGTCCAACCCGATGGTGATCGTCTTTTCAGATTGAATCCGATCCCATTGGTCAGGACGAGCCGACTGGTCGCCCGGTTTTGAAACGACAACGGCCGCCCAGATGAGCCCGACGAAAAAGAAGAAAGCCACCAGAGTATTCACGATGATTTTTCTCTTCTTTGAAATCACGAGCGCTTTACCTCTTTTTCAAAATCAAAGGTCTGATCCGCTACTTCCTTTGCAAAAGGCAAGTCGTGGGTCACAACAAGCTGGGCAACGCCCTCCTCTTTTAAGGAAAGCATCACGTCGGCCACCTGCTTAGTTGCCTTTTCATCCAAACCAGATGTTGGTTCGTCGTAGGCAATCACCTGCGGGTTCATCGCCAAGGCACGGGCGATGCCGACACGTTGCTTTTGCCCACCAGAAAGTTGGTAGGGATACAAGTCTCCTTGTTCCGTCAAACCAAGCTTTTCAAGTAAAGAGTCGGCGCGCTTTGCGGCTTCTTTTTCAGACAAGGTCTTTGTCAAAACGGGGGCCAACGTAATGTTCTTCTTCACCGTGAGGTGTGGGAAGAGGTTGAAGTCCTGGAAAATCAAACCAATCTTCGCCGTCAAGTCGTTATCCCCGACCTGAAATTCTTCACCATCAATGTCGACGGTTCCGGACTGTGCTTCTTCCAAACCAGTTAAGGTCTTGATAAAGGTGGTCTTTCCGATACCAGAAGGACCCAAGACCGCCAAAATCTCACCGTTTTCGAGGTTCATTGACAAGTCTTTAAAGATGACTTTTTCGCCGTAACTTTTGGATAAGTTTTCAATTTTAATCATCTGTTACCTCCAAACGTTCAAGCGCTTTTCAGATGAGCGCAAGATCAGCGTCACAATGGCCGTCATCAACAGGTAGATGACACCCACCAACAGGTAGGGAATCAAGGTCACGTCACGGCTGGCCGCAATGGAACCGGCGCGCAAGATGTCGCCCAATCCAATCACGTAAATCAAAGACGTATCCTTGACCAGGTTCACGACTTCGTTACCAAAGGAAGGCACGACAATCTTGATTACCTGTGGCAACACAACCTTGAAGAAGGTCTGAGTCTTTGACAAGCCAAGCACCTTGGCGGCATCGAACTGTCCCTTTGGCACAGCTTGCAAACCACCACGGAAGATTTCCGCGAGGTAGGCGGCGTAGTTGATGATGAAAGCAAAGGCGGCTGCTTCAAAACGTGAGAATGGCAAACCAATGGTTGCTAAACCATAGTAGATGAAAATCAACTGGAGCAAGAGTGGCGTTCCACGCATGATCCAGATGTAGCCGTTCACCAACCAACGGATGGTGAAGTATGGTGACTTCATTCCAAGGGAAGCCAAAATTCCCAATGGGATTGATCCGATTATCGTAATGAAAAAGACGCCCAAAGTCATCTTTAATCCGGCGAGGATGCCGGGTAGAAAGCTCATTAGATTTGCCATAATTACTCCAAAATAAATTCCATAGAAAAAGCCCCCCAAGCAAGATTGCTTAGAGGGCGAAAAGACGCGGTCCCACCTCTTAGTTGCCCATCTATCACTAAATAGGCCTCATAACGTTCATAACGTTCGTGCGTAACGGGCACAACCGACGATGGCTACTAAAGGTTCACCAACGCACTCCTAGGGGTGGTTCACCAGCGGTTCTTACTCACTTCCAATAACCGTGAGCTTCCTGAAAAGAACCCGCTTGCTACTTGCCTAGTCAACGATTTAAATCATGCTTAATTATAACGGGCAATCCCAAAAAGTGCAAGCTTATCCCAAGCGTTGCAGCAAGGACCAGCTCGGATAATAGAAGAGGGCTGCCAAAATCAAGTTAAAGACCGAAGTTGGCAATAACAAGAAGATGAAAAAAGCCAGGTGGGAAACATGGGCCACACCAATGATTTTTCCAGCGAAGTAGGTTGCTGCCAGGTAGACGAGCATCCCAATCAAAAAGAGCAAGAGGCCCGACATCATTCGGCTGTCAAAGTATGGTTGGAGGCGTTCCATCACGAACGTCCCAGCTAAGAAAGCCACCGTGTAGGTTCCAAGAATTCCCGTGTAAAAAATGTCGTACAAGACACCAATGGTTACCACGTACGCGTAAAATGGCATCTTGTCCATCACGCCGAATTGAATGGCGTAAAAGAACCAGATCAGTGTCAACATTGGCACGGCGTGAAGGGATCCGCGCATCAGGAAGTTTCCAAGAGATGCGGTCAGGTTGCCGTCCAACAAGAACAACAAAACCATGATGAGTGGGAAAATGATGTTTAATCGAAAAAATTGCCAACTAGACATTTAAGACTCCAAACTGCTCTTTGCGACCAAGACGGTTGCAATCTTGGACAAGTCTGAGCTTGGTTGAATGTAAATCTTCTTTGAAAGACCGTATGAATCAGACGTCACGTCTGCAATCTTACCAACTAACAAGCCGGATGGAATCTTACCACCCAAACCAGAAGTGACAACGGTGTCATCCTTGTTCAAGTTTGCGGAGTTTGGTACGGATCCCATGACCAACATCTTCTTGTCAGCGTCGTAGTCCGTGACGATTCCATGAACGTCGCCGGAACCAGACCGAACCGTAATGGCAAAGCGGTTGGAATCTTCACTCGTATCCGAAATCAAGGCAACCTTCGCGTTCACCGTGTTCACCTCGGAAATGATTCCAATAACACCGGATTCACCCATGACGGGCATCCCCTTCTTCAAACCAGAACGCGCCCCCTTGTCGATGACAAGCTGTGAGTTCCACGTCGTTGGTGAGCGAGAAATCGTGACGGCTGGAATGGTTTCGTAGTCCGTCAACGTCTTCTTCAGCTTCAGTTGCTTTTTCAAGGCTTCGTTTTCTTCTTGAACCGTTTGCAAGCGCACCTTGTTTTGGGCGTAACCGTCGAGCTTTGCCTTCAATGCTTTGTTTTCAGAGAAGGTGTTCAACAAGTTGGCCAAAGAGTTGGCACGATGACCAACGGCGTTCGATGGCACGGAGATGACCTTTGACATTCCACCGGATAAATCATTCACCACTCGTTGGAAGAATGGTGGATTGTTTGTTTTCTTAGCCCACCAGTTGGATCCGGCAATCAAACCAACGACGACCAAGATACCAACCATTAACAAGACCAAGGTCCTGGATGAAAAGATTTTACGCATACAATACTTCCTTTTGCTCTTTGACAAAGAAAAGCGTAGCGCAAGCGCTACGCTTTATCAGACAAAGTTTAGTTACGGCGCAAGATGTCCAATGACTTCAATGATTCTCCGACACCCTTTACAACGGCGTCCATTGGTTCTTCAGCAACGATGACAGAAACCTTCGTTACCGTTTCAATCATTTCTGGCAAACCACGGAGTTGCGCGCCACCACCAGTCAAGACCATTCCGTGGTCGATAACGTCGGCCGCAATTTCAGGTTGCGTTGATTCCAACGTTTCGCGAATGGCGTTCACGATTTCGTTCACAGGGTCTTGGATGGCTTGTGCCACGTCGATGGCTGGCACTTCGATGGTCTTTGGCAAGCCAGTCAACAAGTCACGACCACGAGCCGTTGAAGCTGGCATGCCCTTTGCATCTTGCAAAGAAACCGTTCCAACTTCAATCTTCAAACGTTCCGCCGTCGTTTCACCAATGGCCAAGTTGTTGTTGTTTCGAACGTAAGAGATGATGGCTTCGTTTAACTTGTCGCCGGCAAAGCGCGTTGAACGTGATGACACGATTCCACCAAGGGAAATCGTGGCAACGTCAGTCGTTCCACCACCAAAGTCCACAACCGTTGAACCGGTTGGTTCCATAACTGGCAAACCTGCACCGATGGCTGCGGCGAATGGTTCTTCCAATACGTAGGCGTCACGTGCACCAGCAACGCGGGCAGCGTCGATAACGGCACGACGTTCAACGGCCGTAATCTTAGCAGGAACACCAAGCGTTACGAATGGCTTTCCAACGCGACCACCCAAAGCCTTCTTCAAGTAGTATGAAATCATGGCAACGGTCGTGTCGTAATCGGCGATCACACCGTCACGCATTGGACGGATAGCAGAGATTGATGCTGGCGTACGGCCAAGCATTTCGCGTGCTTCTGATCCAACGGCGATGATTTCACCAGATTCCGTGTTCTTTGCGACCACTGAAGGTTCGCGCAATACGATTCCCTTACCTTCAACGTATACGTACGTGTTTGACGTACCCAAGTCGATACCAACGTTATGTTGTCCAAATGATAATGCCACAGTCTTGCCTCTCAATTAGGGGTCAGTCCATGACTGACCATATTTTAATATTTTAGTTTACTTGCTAATATTGTAGCACAAATATATGCTAGCAACACCCTATTTTGAACGAACGTAAGTCACTCGTCCAGCACGGTGCGCGATGCCCGTAACCGTGTTCTGATAAGGAAACTCGGACCAGGCTTTTTGAAAGTCTGTAAAGGTTTCAGGTGTCACGTCGATTTCGTCAATTTTTCCATCACGCAAATCGAGTAATGCTTGTGAATAATCCATTTTAATCTCCCATCAGTCACGCGCGTTCAAAAAAGCACGCACTTTTTCTTCGGCGATTGCTTTTGCATCTTGCCCGTCAATCCATTGTAAACCAACAATTTGATGACGCCAATACGTTAATTGTCTTTTGGCATACCGTCTTGAGTCCTGCTGGATGGCTTCGACGACTTCTTTCAAAGTCACGTCCGACTCAAAGTATGGGTAGAACTCCTTATAGCCGATGCCCCGCCCGGCCTGCACGTTTGATCCACCAAGTTCAAACAAAACGCGGGCCTCGTTTTCGAGTCCGGCATCCATCATGATGTCGACGCGGCGGTTAATTCGGTCGTACAAGACCTCTCTTGGCCAATCGAGCGCCAACACCAAAGGATCGTAGTCGGGGCGGCTCGCCGCCGACTTTTGAGGGGTCATCTTCGCCTTTTGAATGGCCCGTACCACGCGGGTCTTGTTGTTTAAGTCAACGGAAGAAACAAAGTCCTCGTTTGCTAACCCCTTCAGCTTTGCCACGAGGTCGGCCAACGGCAGGGCACTGTCCTTCTTGACCTCTTCCTCGTTTGACTCTCCGTATTCAAGGGCTTGCTGGCCGAGGAGGGCCTTCACGTAAAAGCCGGTTCCACCAACGACGATTGGTAGCTTACCACGCGACGAAATGTCCAGAATGGCCTTATCGGCTTCTTTTATAAAGTCTGCCACCGTGAAACTGGCATCTTCGTCAACCAAATCCAAGAGATGCTGTGGCACCCGCTTTCTTTCTTCAGCAGTTGCCTTTGCGGTCCCAATGTCCAGGTTTTTATAGACCTGGAGCGAATCGGCGGAGACGAGTTCCCCGTTGAATTGTTCGGCGAGTGCCATGGCCAAGTCCGACTTACCAGAGGCGGTTGGACCAGCGATGACAACGATTGGAATTTTCGGCATAATACTCTTTTCTGCTGATTGCCGTTTACAAACCGGCGAAAATCAACGATAATAGACGTAAATTAACAAAAGGAGAAGATGATGGCTAAAGGATTTAAAGCAGGTTTAGCAGCAGGAATCGTCGGATCAGTAATCACGGCCGCGGTATCCGCATTTCGGTTATAAGAAGGCGGTTGTGGCCCCTCAAGAAAAGGCAGACGCGGAATACGAAGAGGTTTCTAAGACTGCTGTTCGTCGCTCAAAGGCGGCTCACCAATCACGTTTCTAATAATTGAAGTCAAATAAAAAGAATCGCTTCTGGCGATTCTTTTTTTTGCGCCAAATTAACGCTTTTGCTTTGCTTGGAAAGCACGGAAACCACCGGCCATCAAGAAAAGCATGTTCTTTTGTGCCCCTTCTTTGCGAAGACGCTTGGCAACACCAGCCGCTGCAGAAAGCGTGTCACCGTAAACAAAGATTGGCATGTCCTTACGCAATCCAGACTTTCCTTGGCTAAAAGTCAAGGCAGGCATGTTGCGAGCACCCTTTAAGTGTGAACGCTTGAAGGGTTCCTTTTCACGAACGTCAATCAATTGACCGTTTTCTTCATTGTGCTTGTCGATGAAAGCTTCCGCCTTCAAGACCGTTCCGCGACGACGAGCAAGTAAGTTAGCGCTCGCAGCAGACCCAACGTAGAAGACCAAGATAAAGAATAAGATTAAGGAAATAAAGCTAAAGATTTGCATAAAGTAACTCCAATTAAAGATGATACAGCCATTATACCGGAATTACTTCATTCCTTCATGACTTATTCGGCTGCGGAAAAGATTTTGTTCAATGACTGAACGGCCCCTTCTTCGAAGAGTACGTCGCCGTGTTCTCCTAGGAAGGTCACCGTCTGCTTAGCAAAGCGACCGTATTCGATGAGCGTAGCATACAAAGCGTTGCGATCCGCCGCCGTCATGTCGAGGTAGCGTGAATCCAGGGTCAAGTAGTAGGCACCGTTGTAACGGTAGGCAGCTGAGTGACCGCTGAAGTCTTCCAACAGAGCGACCAAGGCGAGCAGATCGTCAAAGCTATCCAAGACGATGGTATCGATGCGGCCGTTAACCGGCTTGTCATGTTCAACTTCGACGCCATCGGAACCCTGCAAGGCAGTCTTTTGTTCCAGTGACAAGTCGTCCATTGCTGGAATACCATTATCCGGCTGGGGTTGTTCTTCGTCACGTTCGGAAAGGGAGGCGAGCAAATCACCCAATGCCCCTTCTTCATCTAATCGTGAGATGAATAATTCCAACCCGTTTTGATTTGGCAAAACCTGGAAGGAAACCTTGTCATTGTCTACAAAATCGTCGTCAGTGTCTAATTCTGACAGGATATTGTAGAAGAAAGATTCAATTTTATTCCGGTCTGAAAGAAGGTCACGGACAGACGTTCCGCGATCCTTAAGATCCTCATTTTCGACCATTACCCGGATGGTGTTATCGTTAATTCGTTCCATTTCCATATGAATCACCTCAATTTCACCGACAGGTTCTCAGACATTTAAAAACTTGTTATTGACTATATTTTAAACGTTAATAATAAAAAAAACAACAGCGTACCATTGGTACAACCGTTGTTTTAAAGGCTTTAGCATCGCGTCGTCCTATCCTCGCAGCCAGCGTTCCGGCAACTACTTTTGGCGCTAAAGAGCTTAACTTCTGTGTTCG
>NZ_JAMWYK010000004.1 GCF_023893635.1 Fructobacillus apis
GTGATATTTTTTGCATAAAAAGCTCCTATGATTAAATTATATCGAACATTTTTGTCCATAATTTAATCATAGGAGCCATCCCCGCTATCGGAGGTAAACAATGCAATTAAAAGAATTGAATACAAAGGATGGAAAGACTTGGGAGGTAATAGGTTATCTTGGTAAACATCCAGACGGCACGAGGGCACGAGTAAAAAAGCGTGGTTTCTTGTCCCGAAAGGTTGCACGAGACTGGTTTAATAACGAGATGGCACTGTTTAAGGCTGGGGAAAGCGAGTACAACAAAAAAGAGCGCCCGGCCGTTTTAACGGTCAAGGCACTCTATGAGCTTTGGCTAGATAGTTACCAAAGTACTGTAGAAGAAAGCTCACTTAACAAAGTACTAAGCTACTTTGATATACACATTTTACCTGTATGGGGCGATACTCCAGTAGATGAGATAACCCCTATCGCTTTACAAAAATATCTTACCACAATGCAGGCCAAACTCATCAAGTATAAAAAGCCAGTGTTGTACTTTCGTAAAGTGGTAGATATGGCCGTACGCATGGATATGATAGCAGTAGATCCTTTTACCAAGGTTGTGTTTCCCAGAGAGGCGAACCAAAAAGAAAAAGCGATCCATGAACCTTGAAGAATTTAGGCGGTTTGTTGAGGTGCTTGATAGTCAGTACCGAATTATTAACCACCAGGCCTATGTTTTACTTAGGTTGGCAGCTTTTACCGGTATGCGTTCCGAGGAACTAATCGCCTTGCAGTGGAAGCATGTAGACTTTGATGGTGGCTATATAACCATCGAGCAAGCCATAGGGAGAGGCCTACACGGTGTAGGGTATTTGAAAGAGCCAAAATCGTCAGCAAGCTATCGAACAATTAAGATAGCCTCTGACATGGTCAGGGTATTAGCCGACTACTATGATGAAAGTAGTTTTAAAAAGCCAAATGACTTTGTTTTTAATAACGAAGGACATTTTGTACAGCCAACCAGACCTAAAAAGTGGATGGATGACGTCAAAAAACGCTACAACGTGGCTGAGGGGATAACACCTCACGGCCTACGCCATACATGGGCAACCCTTGCCCTTGAACGTGGCGCAACCGTTAAACAAGCACAAACCTATCTAGGCCATGCTGATGCCTCAATTACGCTAGATATTTATAGCGAAGTGACCAAAGAGGCCAGCGAAAAACAGCAAGCGTCCTTGATGATATCGTCCCAAAAATTGAATAAAATAACACATAAATTAACACAAAACCCGTAAAACGTTGATATGACAGGCTTGTTTGGAATCCCGCTATCTCCTTAAGACGATAAAAAGAGGATGAGCTTGGGCTCATCCTCTTTTTTGTTATCGTTATGTGATAAATCAGAGGAAAGAGGATGAGCTCAGCTCATCCTCTTTTTATTTTGCGTGTCCTAAACGACATTAAAAGACGAAATCTTTTGACAGGGTAAGTGGATGGTCATAAGCTACAGGTGTAAATGACACTAATTGTTAAATCACTGCCGAGTTTGTGATTGATTCGAAGGCATTGCAGTGGTTTTTACAGATTGAAAAATGAATAAAGGAGAATACCATGACAGGGAAAGAAAAAAGTCTGGAACTAGCTCGAAAATTTAAGGAACAAGCAAAGACAGAAACCGTTGAGGATGTGCTTGAACGTTACCGTAGGGCTTTTTTTCCAACGGAGGAAGAGTCGGACGAAAATGCAGCTAAGTTGAAAGCTCGTTTTAAGAAAATTGATGAAGATGCTGATCGTTTTATGAAGGCGGTGAAAGATGGGAGAATTAAACTTTGATGTTTATCCGGTTTCGTCATTAATTGAAGTAAAGCCGGTAAATCAGTATACTTGTGCAGTTGATAAATTGGACTATTTTGTAAAAGAGGGTTACAAAGAGCTGGAAAAATTACATCTCACAACCTTGAGTTCGGTCTTCTTGGAGAGCGAATTAGTTGGTATGTATGCACTATCCACTTCGGATAGTACAGATTCATTTTCAGACATTAACCGATATCGAATTTTTGGGAGAGCGAGTATGCATCGTTCGGTACCAGTGGTAAAAATCGATCATTTATCAGTGAATAAACCTTATCAGCATGACAACATAACAGAGCATAGTCGTATTGGTAGTAGCATTTTAAAACATATTTTTCGAATATTATTAAACATCGGGACAGAATACGGAGTTGCTTTTGCTGGTGTGGTAGTGGACAGCATACCTGATGCAATTGACTTCTACTTAAAAAATGGTTTTAGATATGTCAATCTTCAGGAAGAAAATGCATTGGACCAAGATACCTACAAACTCGCAATCAGTTACGATGACATGCTCAAAGCCTACGATTAAGCCGTAACATGTAGTAAGACAAAACAAAAAGAGGACCTTTGACCCATTCCAGTCGACATCCTCTTTTTTTGTTATCATAGAGATGTAGAATTCTTGAAAGGAGAGAATTGAATGGCGATTAAAACAGTTAACGGGGCGCTCCCTGATAAATACGGGAAGCATGCACCAGAAGAATACAAACAAGAAGGTAAGCCGGTTTGCTCACTGCCAATCGACTTGTCTGAATTACCATCTGGTACAAAAGATGTCGCAATTACCTTTATCGACTACGATGCCGTCCCGGTCTGTGGTTTTCCTTTCATTCACTGGACGGCATGTAACTTCGGCCCAGTGACGGAGATTCCTGAAGATTCGAGTCGAACCAACAAGGACATCATCCAGGGAAAGAACAGCTTGGCTTCCAAGTTTTATCCTGATTTCTCAGAAGCGTTGACCGAACATTACTCAGGACCAATGCCACCAGATAAGGATCACCAGTACACGCTCACGGTGTACGCCTTGGATGAAAAGCTGGATTTGAAACAGGGCTTCTACTTGAACGAAATGTACAAGGCCATGAAGGACCATATTATTGATCAAACGGAGATTGATATCTTAGCAAAGGCCTAGAATCCTGCTATAATTGAAGGACGAAATGCTGAAAGGATAAAAAACGATGTTATCACTCATTGGATTAGCACTTGTCTTCATCGGAATCATCGTGTTGATTTTCGGAAGCACGGCACCGCTTTTGCGTTTGTACTTCGGTGACCGTTCCGTCATCTCACAGTTGTTCTGGGGAACCATCATCTTCCTGTTGGGCGCTGGAACCTTGATTTTAAATAACGTTTACATGATGTAAGATTTTAAAAGTCAGATGCGCGGGCGATGCGGGTCTGACTTTTCATTTGTCATCACAGAGAGTGTACAATGGACTTAGCACATACTTTGAAAGGGGACGACGATGAAGAAGATTGATGGACACCTGCACTTGGTGCAAACGATTGCTGGCTTGAACGGTAAAGGCCGCTTGAACATCTTAGGCGACGGCCGTGCTGTCTGGGACGACGGCGAAGTGATTAAACTCATTCCGGACGGTTCGGGGGATGCTTCCTTTAAGGCCGAAGCGGCCATGAAATTGATGGAAGGTTCCGAAGTCGATAAGGCTGTTTTGCTGCAAGGTTCTTTGAACGGTTACCAGAACTACTACTCTTACCAAATGGTGAAGAAGTACCCAGGACGTTTCGTCGCAGCCTTCTCGGTTGACCCCTTTGCCGAAAACGCCATGAAAATCGTGAAGCGGCATGTTGATGACTTGGGCTTTCGTGCTATCAAGTTTGAAATCTCCGAGGGTGGCGGTCTCCATGGCTACCACACGGAGCACCCATTCAAGTTGGACAGCGAACCCAAGTGCCTTCAAATCTTTGATTACTTGGCACAGTACGAGGGGATGACCGTGACGGTCGACTACGGTGCCTCTGATCAAATTTCCTATCAACCGGATGCCATTGCTAACTTGGCTAAGCGCTATCCAAACATGAACTTCGTGGTCTGCCACTTGTCCTTCCCAAACTTCGACCACTTGGACCGTTTGAGCTATGCTTTGAAGCTATTCTCCGAGCAGGAAAACGTCTACACGGATTTGTCCGCCATCCAAGACATCATGGGGGAAACGACTTTCCCATACGAGAAGTGCCAGAAGGTGGTCAAGATGGCTAAGGATGCGCTCGGTGCCGATCACTTAATCTGGGGAACGGATTCCCCATGGTCCGCCACCTTTAACACTTATCACGAGCTTTCAACATGGCTTGACGCCGCAAACATCTTCTCAGAGGCCGAATTGAAGGACGTCATGTTCAACAATGCCAACCGCGTTTACTTTAACAAGCACGCGGTAAAGGCTGCTGAGAAAGCTTCTGACCCCGCAATGAAGTAAGGAGTACCACCATGTCCTTGTCCTTGTTCGACGACATAAAGGCTGACCCCGAAAACAGCGAATATACGAAGCAGGGAATCGACCCGATTTTCGTCACACCGAAGACCGCTAAGATTCTGATTATTGGTCAAGCACCGGGTCTCAAGGTGCAACAAACCGGCATCATGTTTAACGACGCCTCTGGTGATCGCCTTCGTGAATGGCTCGGCATTAGCAAAGAAGAATTTTACGATTCCGGTGACATCGCCGTTTTACCCATGGATTTCTACTATCCTGGAAAGGGCAAGTCCGGTGACCTGCCACCGAGGAAGGGAATCGCCGAGAAGTGGCATCCAAAGCTGCTGGCTGAGATGCCAAACATTCAGCTCACGATTCTAGTTGGTTCTTATTCCCAGCGCTATTATCTGCAGTTAAAGTCCAGTGCGACCATGACTAAGACAATCAAGAACTGGCAGCAATACTGGCCACAGTATTTTCCAATCGTTCACCCGTCACCACGAAACAACATTTGGTTGGCGAAGAATCCTTGGTTTGAACAAGAAGTTATCCCAACGCTTCAAAAGCGTGTTCGAGATATTTTGAATTCGAAATCATAAGTAAAAAGACCGCCCGATTAAACGGACGGTCTTTTTAGATGCTTTAAAACAGAATGTCGAGATAAGAGAGGGCGAATCCAAGGATGAGGAACAAGACATTGTGCCAAGTAAATGTCTTAAAGAATTTCTTGGTCGTTTTCTGAGGGTGGTTTGCTTTTATTTGGCGATAGGCAAGCAGGTTAGCTAGGGAAGCAACTAATGTTCCGAAGCCACCGACGGAAAGAGCCAAGTAGAGTGCTTGAACGTGCTCAGTAAACGGTGCTAAGAGGGCGGCTGCAGGAACGTTTGAGATGATTTGGCTGACCACGGCACCAAAGGCGAAGATACCCGCTTGACTCGAACCGATTGCTGAAAGTGATTGGTAAATAAATGGCCAAGTCATCAGTGCACTTACTAATAGGAAGAAGTTGGCGATTGAAATGACCACACCGTAGTCGACTTTTTCAATGACCGACTGGTCAAAGTAGCTGCTAACCATGAAGGTCATGACGAGCGTTACGGATAAGTTCTTTTGCGTGATGAGCGAAAGGAATGCAACGGCCGTAAAGGTAATGAGCAGAATCACATCAAAGCGGTTAAACTTTTTAACCGGCGCTGTTTCTACTAATGAACCAATTGACGTCTTGGGGATGGTCAAAGCAAAGAGAGGCATCGTGGCGAGTCCGAGAATCAAGAGCAAGGCAGCTGTCTCGAACAGGTGGGTGAAGGGGATGCCGTAGTGCGCCAATAAATAGATGTTTTGCGGATTCCCGATGGGTGACGCCGCTGATCCAAGGTTGGCGTAGATGGCGGTGAGCGAAGCCGTCTTAATTAATGGCAACGCGCTCTTCTTTGCCAAGGCAAAGGTCAATGGCAGTAAAGTCAAAATCGCCACGTCGTTTGTGACCACCATCGCCGAGAAGAAGGCGAGGAGGAATAAAATAACGGATAGGGAGCGAGTTGTCTTGGCCTTCTTTAAGAGATAGTCGGCCAAGGCGTCAATTAAACCAAGGGACTGGTAGAGGGTCACCATCGTTAATAAAGATAGGAGAGAAAGCACGGTTGACCATGAAATGGCAGAGAAGTTGATTCGACCGAAAAGAGAAAGCAGTATGACAGCGACTGTCGTTCCGATGAAGAGTTGGTCTTGTTTGAGTTTTTTTAAGACGGTTGGCATGGTGTTTTCTCCTTGAATGTATGTCCATTTTACCGGAAAACAAGCAAAAAAATAACTGTCTCAGATTTCGCAGTCAGACGGTTATTTAACAATAGCAAGAGGATAGCCACCGTTTTACGGGTTTGCTAGGGAGGAAGGTTAGCGCTTTGCCGCCTTTTCTATACCCACATTTTCATCCTTTCCGCATCTCCTTGAATCGCCCTTTATGACCATTGAATTCCCTTGAATACGCTATTCTATCTTGACAGGCTAACCTAAACTGCTACAATAAAGTTAACAAATAGCCGATGACGTAGTAAGAGCTAGCGAATTCTTGTTTTAGAGACCTGACGGTTGCTGAGAGTCAGGCAAGAACCGTTATCATGACAGCTACAAAGGCGCTGTTAACCCAGCCGTAAGTCTTCGTTACAGACTAAAGCGTGTGTTTTGCACACGAAAGTAAGGTGGTACCGCGCCAAAGCGCCCTTAGAGATGCAGGATTTCTGTGTTTCTAGGGGCGCTTTTTTTGGTTACTTGGTTCATTCATTAAATAAAATGGAGGCGACGCAAAGCGTCAATTATTAGATATGGCAAAAGCAAGTTTTAAAAAGCCAAAAGGAACGGCTGATTTATTTGATACCCAGGTCTTGGCCTGGCAAAAAATCGAACAACAAGCGCGTTTGACTTTTTCACGCTATGGCTACGGTGAAATCCGTACGCCAATCTTTGAATCATTTGACTTATTCTCACGCTCAGCGGGTGATACGTCAGATGTCGTGACAAAGGAAATGTATGACTTCATGGACAAGGGAGACCGCCACATGGCGCTCCGTCCAGAAGGAACAGCGGGTGTTGTTCGTGCGTTTGTTGAAAACAAGCTTTTCGGACCTGAACACGAAAAGCCATACAAGACATTCTACATGGGCCCAATGTTCCGCTACGAACGTCCACAGGCTGGTCGTTTCCGTCAGTTCCACCAAATCGGTGTGGAAGCTTTTGGTTCAGAAGAACCAAGCTTGGACGCGGAAATCATCACGATGGTGGTTAAGTTCTTGTCTTCATTGGGGTTGAAGGACTTGAAGGTGGCCTTGAACACCTTGGGTGACCAAGATTCACGTGCTGCCTACCGTCAGGCCTTGATTGATTACTTGAAGCCACACTTTGACGAGTTATCAAAGGACTCTCAGACTCGTTTGGAAAAGAACCCATTGCGTGTCTTGGATTCAAAGGACGAAAATGACCAAGCCATCGTCGAAGGGGCACCAACGATCTTTGATTACTTGTCAGAAGAATCAAAGGCCCACTTCCAAGCGGTGCAAGATTACTTGGACGCCTTGGGTATTCAATATGAAATCGATTCAAGCATGGTGCGTGGGTTGGATTACTACAACAACACCATTTTTGAAGTGATGACAACGGATCCAAACTTGAAGGGGGCTGCTACCATCGCTGGTGGTGGTCGTTACTCTGGTTTGGTCGAAGAGTTCGGTGGACCTGAAACGCCAGGAATCGGATTTGGTTTGGGTGTGGAACGCTTAATTGCCTTGTTGACAGCCCAAGACCAGTTGAACTTGGAAGATGACGGGCTTGACTTTTACATCGCCCACATCGGGGACAACAGTGTTTTGAAGACTTTGGAACTGGCCACAAGCCTACGTGACCTTGGTTACTCAGCGGACATGGATTTTGCGGGTCGTTCCGTGAAGGCCCAGTTCAAGACGGCTAACCGTCGTAAGGCACGCTTTGTCATCACGATTGGTGATAGCGAAGTGGAAACAAACCAGGTCAAAGTCAAGGACATGGTCACGGGAAACCAAGCCGATTTGAACTTGGCAGACGTGAAGGAAAAGATGGAAACTGTGATTGCTGAATTGTCAGCAGAGGAGGAAGGATAATGAAGCGGACGACCTATGCAGGTTTAGTCGATGAAAAGTACGTTGGACAAAAGGTCCAACTAGCTGGTTGGGTGCAAAAGCGCCGTAACTTCGGAGAATTGGTCTTTATTGATTTGCGTGACCGCGAAGGAATCGTTCAATTGACTTTCTCAAACAAGGAAGCTGAAGCCTTGGAAGTTGCTCAAAAGGCACGTAACGAATACGTTATCGCCGTTGAAGGTGAAGTCGTTGCCCGTGCCGAAGGACAAGAAAATAACAAGATTAAGTCTGGTCGCGTTGAAGTGAAGGTGACGAAGGCTGAAATCTTGGCTGAATCAAAGACGCCCGTCTTTGATATCGAAAACGACGTGAAGGCTGGAGAAGAATTGAAGCTCCAGTACCGTTACTTGGACTTGCGTCGTCCAATCATGCAAGAGAACTTGAAGGTTCGTTCAAAGATTATGTCTTCGGCCTACCGTTTCATGGAAGACCACGACTTCATCAACATTGAAACGCCATACTTGGCCAAGTCTACGCCAGAAGGTGCGCGTGACTACTTGGTACCATCACGTATCTATCCAGGTTCTTTCTACGCCTTGCCACAGTCACCACAGCTCTTCAAGCAACTTTTGATGGGTGCTGGATTCGACCGTTACTTCCAAATCGCTCGTTGCTTCCGTGACGAAGATTTGCGTGGTGACCGTCAACCTGAATTTACGCAGCTCGACTTGGAAACGTCATTCTTGTCAGCGCCTGAAATTCAGGAATTGGTTGGCCACTGGGTCCAACACATCATGAAGGACGTCAAGAACTACGATTTGAAGTTGGAAGACATCGATCGTTTGACTTGGCAAGAATCAATGGACCGCTTCGGAACGGACAAGCCTGACCTTCGTATTCCTTTCGAAATTAAGGACTTGTCAGAAGTTGTGAAGGATTCAGACTTCGGTGTCTTTGCTAACGCCGTGAAGGATGGGGGAGTCGTCAAGGCTTTGGCCGTTCCTGGTGCAGCCGACAACTACTCACGTAAGGACATCGACAAGCTTGGTCAGTACATCGAACGTTTCGGTGCTAAGGGTCTTGCCTGGATGAAGGTCTCAGACGAAGGATTGACTGGTCCAATCGCGAAGTTCTTCGACGATGCCAAGGCCGAGGAAGTCATGGAAGCTGCCGGTGCTAAGGTCGGCGACCTCTTGCTTTTCGGAGCCGGACGCGCAGACGTTGTGGCCGCTTCACTCGACTACCTCCGTCGCCAAACGGCAAAGGACAACGACTTGATTGACCAAGAAACGCCATGGCGCTTTGCTTGGATCGTTGACTGGCCACTCTTCGAGTACTCAGAAGACTTCGACCGTTGGATTGCGGCCCACCACCCATTCACGATGCCAAACGAAGAAGACTTGCACTACTTGGACGAAGGCGAAGACCCACACAAGGCTCACGCTCAGTCATACGATTTGGTCTTGAACGGTTACGAATTGGGTTCAGGTTCTATCCGTATTCACCGTACGGACATTCAAGAAAAGATGCTCCGCGCTTTGGACTTCACGCCAGAACAAGCACAAGAAGCCTTCGGATTCTTGCTTGAAGGAATGGAATACGGATTCCCACCAATGGGTGGAATCGCCCTCGGATTGGATCGTTTGGCCATGTTGTTGGCTGGACAAGACAACATCCGTGAGGTGATTGCCTTCCCTAAGAACTCAAAGGCAACGGAACCAATGACGGAAGCACCAACGCCTGTTGATCCTAAGCAATTAGGTGAATTGGGTTTGGAAGCTGATGTAGAAGATTCAGCCGAATAAGTTCACTTATAAAAATAATGATAAAACACCGAGTTTGAGTCGAAAATGACAATGCTCGGTGTTTTTTATTGGTTCTTTTATGACAATTTAAAGACAAATGCGATTTTTGTTCCCACATTTTTTTGTTTCTTGTTAAAATAATAGGGTAGTTCAGAGCAGGGCTTTGAACCCAGTCAACGGCCAGGCTGAATTTTGGCCAAAAAACGCTAAGAACAAAGGGGAAACCCGAGTTAACTTAGCGACAAGATCATGCTAATCAAATTAGGAAAAAAACTAAATCACCACTATTATCATCAGATTATGGGGGCTACCTTATACGCCTTTGCGGTGGCCATTGCCTTGAATTACTTCTGGATTCCAGGGCACATCTATTCATCCGGTTTTAACGGTTTAGCCCAATTGATTGATACCTTGACGCATGGCCATTTCCCAGTAGCCTGGGGAATTGCTTCGGCAAACTTACCACTGCTGATTCTCGCTTGGTTGATGCTTTCAAAGCGTTTTGCGATTTTCACCGCAATGGCCGTTGGTTTGTCAGCCGTCTTCGTTCCTCTTTTCCAGACGCAAACTGTTTTGACGACTGATCCGTTGATGTGTGCCATCTTTGGTGGAGGGTTAAACGGAATGGCTGTTGGAACGGCCTTGCGCTGTGGTCTTGGAACAGGTGGGCTAGACGTCATCGGAATGATTGCCAAGCAACGCTATCGCACGAAGGTTGGTTCCGTGAACCTGGCTTTCAACGCCATGATCATGGTGGGAGCCGGCTTGACCTACGGTTGGCAGTACGCCTTGTACTCCATTATTGGAGTTGTTGTTTCCGCCCACTTCATCGACGTCTTCTACACGCACCAGCAGCAGATTCAGGAAATGATTATCACGAACAAGCCTGAGATGATGTGCGAGCACATCCAGCAGAAGATGCGTCGCGGTGTGACGATCATTGATTCCGCCCACGGTGGTTACACGGGGAAAGACAAGTCCGTCTTGCTCACGGTGGTCACACAACACGAATTGAATGATTTGCGTGAAGCCATTCAAGAAGTCGACCCAACCGCGTTCTACTCCGAATCAAAGGTGGAACATACCGGTGGTCGTTTCTACGAACCAGAACCTTAAAACAAAAGCAGCCTCGAAAGGCTGCTTTTTTTGTGCTTATTTTTTAATCATCTTTTGGTGGACAATGCCTTCTAGAATAAAGGTGTCACCGACGGATTTAAAGCCGAACTTCTCGTAGAGACCGACGACTTGGTGTTGAGCTTCGATTTCGATGGGGACGTTTGGCCACTTGTTTTCGCAGTGGGCGAGGATGGCTTTCATCAAGGCTTTCCCGTAGCCCTTTCCACGCGCCGAAAGGGCAGTGGCAACGCGCCCAAAGTGAACGGCATCCCCGTTCTTAAAAATTCGTGCGTAAGCCAAGCAGACCCCATCTTCAATAAAGCCGAGGTGGTCAGCGGTTAAGTCAACGGCATCGAGCTCATGGTAGTTAATCTGCTGTTCAACGACAAAGGTGTCGATGCGCAGCTTTTCCATGGCGTAAAATTCTTGACTTGTGAGTTGTTCAAGTGTTTTGTTGATTCACATGGCTTTGTCCTTGTGTCTTTCTTTGGTATATTTAGGTTAATCAATATTATATCGTAGTCATCAATAAAAGTGAGGGGGTTATGAGGGAATTATGATAGAAGAGAACACAGTAAGCAAACGAATTCTTTTCTTTTTCATCGGCCTCGTCTTCGTCGCTGCGGGAAATGCCATGACCATTGTCTCGGGCTTTGGTAACGGCATTTGGACGGCTGCGAGTCTTGGCGTTGGCCAGGTCATTCACCAGCCCTTCGCCCTCATGTGGTTCTGTCTGGGCGTCGCCGTCATTCTCGTAAACGTCGTTCTTATTAAAGAGTGGGATTGGTTCACAGTCGTGGGGGACTTCATCTTCGTTTTGTTTTTTGCTCAGCTTATTCATGTTTTCGTGACGACTTTTTCTTTTTGGTCTGACCAAGTCCAACCCGGCCAGGGCACAAGAATCTGCCTCGTCATCCTGGGAATCGTGATTGTCTGCCTCGGCACGTCCTTTTACCAAAGAGCCAACCTCTGGATGTACCCGACGGATTCTTTGACCGATATTTTGGCCTACCGCTTCTTTGCCGGAAACGTCTTTTACGGCCAGATGGTGGCCTTTATTCCAGCCATCCTTGTCATCCTGACCGTGGCATTAAAGGAGCAACAATTCATCGGTGTGCAGCTGGGTACGCTGTTGGCCTTACTCTTTAACGGAGAGTTGATCAACTTCTTCAATCACCACGCCGTCAAAAGTTTGCGCCACAATGCCCGCTTCACGCTGCATCATGACGTTTGAAAGCCTGCTTTAGCAGGCGTTTTTTTATGATTACAGGTGAAATGCTACATTTAATTTCTGTATCAAAAAAGAGTACAATGGAACGTAGAGAGAAATGAAAGGATGTGTTCCATGTCTCAATCAGGACAAAAATGGGACCCGAAGGCGGCCTCGCACCGCTTTTGGATTCTGGCCGTTTCACTAGTCATTACTTCTGGGATGGCGATTTCACCAGCGTTGCCAGCCATGCAAAAAGCATTCGCGGGC
The DNA here is from genome assembly GCF_023893635.1 of Fructobacillus apis. Classification (GTDB taxonomy): domain Bacteria; phylum Bacillota; class Bacilli; order Lactobacillales; family Lactobacillaceae; genus Fructobacillus; species Fructobacillus apis. The sequence continues at coordinate 12,272 of NZ_JAMWYK010000004.1, forward strand.
TACCCAAGCACGCTCGTTAACATGGTAGCCACCATTCAACAGGTGCCTGCCTTTATCGTCTTAATCTTCTCGAGCAAGTTAGCCGCTCGATACGGCATCAAAAAAATCGTCAGCATCGGGATGTTGCTGATGGGCTTTTCCGGAATAGCACCAGCTATTTTGTCTAACATCTGGCTCGTCTTACTTTGCCGGATTATCTTTGGTATCGGAATCGGAATGACAAATTCCTTGGCCTTTACCTTAATCAACATGTACTACGAAGGGGACGACCAAGCCCAAATGCTGGGTGAACGTTCAGCCTTCGAGCCGGTCGGCATCTGTATCATCAACTTGCTTGCTGGATTCCTCGTGAACATTTCATGGCAGGCCTCATTCTTGGCCTACGGCTTCATTTTGTTAGTCTTCTTAGGCTTCTACAAAGTCGTACCCGAATACCACATGCCAAAGAAGGAACAAAAGAAGGCGGGCAAGGCAAAACTGTCCTGGCCAATTATCTGGTCGGCTGTCTTCTGTGGTTCCTTGACCATCGGAATGGCCATCGTCAACGTCTTAACGCCATCCGTTGTGGTGGCTAACCACATGGGAAACGGAACGACCGCTTCCTTCATCATCACGGCCTACACTTTGGCCTCCATGCTGATGGGATTCCTCTTTGGATCCTTCTTCAAGGCCCTGCGCCGCTATGTCTTGCTCGCCGGCCTTGCTTGCATGGTTGTTGGTACTTTGATGATGAACTACGCGACAAACATCGGCATCTTGGTGGTGGCGGTTGCCATCATCGGTTTTGCCTACCCACTAGCTGGAACCTACGTCTTCAACACCATCGATAATCGCATTCCAAAGGAAGCCGATGGGTTGGCCAACTCCATCCTTTTGATTGGATGTAACGTTGGAACGGCCTTTGCGCCGGCCATTGTTTCCTTCCTCGGTTTCTTCTCCCCAATGGGCGGGGTAAACCCAGGAATCGGTCTATACGGTGTGCTCGTCTTAATCATGGCGATTATCATCGCCATTGCCTTAGTTGGAACGGGAGTGAAACGAAAGGTGACGCGTTAGGCGGCAGGATTTCATCAGACACATCAGTCTGGGCTGTTCTAGAAATTGATATTAAACAAAAGAAAACGCTTTGTGCGTTTTCTTTTTTTGTGGTGGAAATGCTATCAGAATGGGATATTGAAGAGTAAAATGGGAGTGTCGAATGCAAATCAGTGAATGGTTTAGGAAAGGAGAAAACACATGCACTTTGAAAGAGAAGGGCTCATCGACTTTGTCTTAGCGCACACGGATGGTTACGTTGACCACCCGTTTAATGGCGAGAAGTCTCGGCAGCGGATACTCTGGTCAGTGATTAAGCAAAAGAGCAACCACAAGATGATCGCCATGGTCTTTGAAAAAGACGGGCATCTACTCATTGATTTCAAACTGGATCCGGAACACGGTGCGGAAGTGCGCGAGCTGAGGGGCGTGCACCCCGGTTATCACATGAACAAGCGTCACTGGAATACGGTTGAAGTCAACGATACGGAAGTGAGCGAAAAAGAGCTCGCTAGCATGATTGAAGAAAGCGCCAAACTCACCGCTGATTAAATCGAGAGCTTTTCAAAATAAATCCAGGTTTTTCTTGACTTTGACAGGGCATGTTGCCATAATAGTTTAAGTTAAGTGCATATCGTTATAGACGAAATAAAATGCCGGAAAGGAGGGGAATCGCACATGGCAAAGGTTGTTGTTCGTAAGAATGAATCTTTGGATGATGCATTGCGCCGTTTCAAGCGTGGTGTTTCTAAGGACGGTACTCTCCAAGAATACCGGAAGCGCGAATTCTACGTTAAGCCTTCAGTTGAACGTAAGTTGAAGTCTGAAGCTGCACGTAAGCGCAACAAGAAGAAGAACAAGCGTTAATTCGTTTGTAAAAACGTCAACATTTGTTGGCGTTTTTTTTGTGCCCCCGTGGTAAACTATAAGATATGTAGAACGTTTAAAAAGGAGCAGGTAGATGAGTTTATTAGAAACTGTACAAAACGACATGAAGGAAGCCATGAAGGCAAAGGACAAGGCGAAGTTGGCCGTTGTCCGTCAAATCAAGTCCGCTGTGATGAACGAACAGATTAACTTGGGACACGATTTGAACGAAGACGAAGAATTGGCTGTCTTGGCTCGTGAAGTCAAGCAACGCAAGGAATCATTGTCTGAATTCAAGGACGGAGGCCGTGACGACTTGGCCGAAGCCACACAAGCTGAATTGGACATCTTGGCTTCTTACATGCCAGAACAAATGTCTGATGCAGACATCGACGCAGCCGTTGCCGCAGCCATCGAAAAGACTGGTGCAGCATCAATGGCTGACATGGGGAAGGTCATGGGTATCGTTTCTGCCCAAACAAAGGGCCGCGCTGATGGTAAGGTTGTTGCCGACAAGGTAAAGGCCGCATTGTCAAAGTAAAGAATTGAACAGAGTCGGACGAAAAGAGGGGAAGCCTTCTTTTTTGACTTGGATTGAAAGGAAGTTTGAACATGGCAGAAGAACGTTTAGGACAGGTCGTTAAGGCCAAGGTCACAGACGAAAACGACGATTATTTCTACGCGCAGGTCGATGGCGGCCACACGTATGAAATCGATAAGCTGGAGCTCGAAAAGCCCCTGAAGCTTGGTGGAATGGTGACTGGTTTTGCTTACCAAAACGACCAACACCGTTTGCAGATCACAAAGAACATCCCCAATGTCCAAAAGGACATGTACGCCTGGGGGAAGGTTGTTCTCTCCCGTTCTGATTTGGGTGTCTTCGTGGACATCGGATTGTACAACAAGGACCTCGCGGTGTCATTGGATGATTTGCCAACCATCAAGGAACTCTGGCCAAAGAAGGGCGATCAACTGTTGCTTTCCATCAAGGAAGACAACAAGGGCCGCCTTTGGGGTCAACCAGCGCAACAAGATATCGTGAAGGCGGTTTCCCGCCGTGCCCGCGAAGGGGCCGGTATCAAGAAGGGTGACAAGATTAAGGCAACGGTTTACCGAAACAAGATTGTTGGAACCCTCGTCTTGACCGAGGACTACTGCCTCGGTTTCATCCACCCCTCACAACGTGAAGTTGAACCACGCCTTGGAGAAGTGGTTGAAGCCCGTGTACTTGGGGTCAACGAGCACGGTATCGTGAACTTGTCTTTGAAGCCATTGGCCTACAAGGTCATGGACGAGGATGCTAAGTTCTTGCTCCTCCAATTGCGTCGTAAGCCAAACCACTTCTTGCCATTCAACGACAAATCCAATCCTGACGACATCAAGAAGCAGTTCGGCTTCTCCAAGTCCCAGTTCAAGCGCGCCCTTGGTCGTTTGTACAAGGACCGTTTGATTGAACAGGTCGAAGACGGTATTCAGTTGACGGATAAGGGGATGGAAGGCTAATGCTTCCCGCTGAAATGGAAGACTACCTGCGTGCCATTCAGGTGGAACGTGGGTTATCAAAGAACACCATCACGGCCTACCGTCAGGACCTTTCCACCTTTTCCAAGTTCTTGGACAAGAAGGAAAAGAAGGTGCGCGACGTTGACCATTTATTGGTGCTGACCTTTTTGAACGAGCTCCGTTCCCTCGGACGGGCCAATTCATCGGTTGCCCGGATGGTAACAACCTTGCGCAAGTGCTTTGCCTACTTCAAAAAAGAGGGCGTGGTCGAACACGACCCCATGCAGACCATCAAGCCACCGAAAAAAGCGCAACACTTACCTGCTGTGTTGACGGTGGACGAGGTGGATAAGCTGCTCGACCTGCCGGACATCACAAAGCCTTTGGGGCTCCGAAACAAGGCCTTGCTTGAGCTGATGTACGCAACAGGACTGCGTGTCTCCGAACTGGTGGGTTTGACTTTGGCAGACTTACACTTAGACTTAGCCATGATTCAAACCATCGGTAAGGGAGACAAGGAACGAATCATCCCCGTCGGCGAAGTGGCCATTGATTGGTTAACGCGCTACCTGCGTGATTCAAGACCTTTTCTTTTAAAGGGGCAAAAGTCCGACCAGATTTTCTTAAACGATCACGGTCGTTCCTTATCCCGGCAAGGGGTTTGGCAAATCATCAAGAAGCTCGTCGAACAGGCGGGCATCACAAAGGATGTCTCACCGCACACGCTGCGTCATTCCTTTGCCACCCACATTCTCGAAAACGGGGCTGATTTACGGATTGTTCAAGAGCTCTTAGGGCACTCCGACATTTCAACCACACAGATTTACACCCATATCTCAAAGGGACGGTTGACTCAGGTTTACGATGAGTTCCATCCCCGCGCTTAGGAGGGCATATGTTAGTACAACCAAGACCAGACGACGAAAAGACCATCATGGGTCTCTTCTCATTGGTACCTGAGTTGAAGGACTTCAACCACTTAAACCAGGTCGTAAGCGATTATGAAAAAGAGGGGCATTTCCTCTACTTCTTCCAAGATGAAGTTCAAGATCCCATTACCGGTTTACTCGGCTATGAGACCTACAAGGAAAACATCCTCTTGGTACGTCGCATTATTGTGACGCCTGGTTCGCCGAAGAAGGCGACGCAATCACAGATGTTAACGGACTTGCAGGAACAAAATCCTGACAAGACGTTAATGGGGACGCTCGAGACCCAGACGGCCATTGATAAGTGGAGAAAGCACTATTAGTAACACTGATTTAACAATTAAAATCACGGACTTCGAAGGTCCTTTGGATTTGCTTTTGCACTTGATTAAAAAGCACGAGATGGATATCTTGGCTTTACCAATCGCTGAAGTGACGGAGCAGTACCTTTCCTTCATCAAGGAACAACAGGCCATGCAATTAGACGTGGCGGCTGAGTACTTGGTGATGGCCGCCAAGCTCATTCGGATTAAGTCAAACGACCTCTTGCCACAGCCAGAGATTGAAGAAGAGCTTGATGACGAAGAAGGCTTGGATCCAAAGGAAGAGTTGATTAACCGTTTGCTCGTGTACCAACGCTTCCAGCAGGCAACCGAATTCTTCGACGACCGCCAGGAAGTGGGGATGCAGTCCTTTGGACGTCCCGCTTTGGTGGATGAGACACCAGACGATGAGAAGCGCCTGGTCTTAGCACCGGGGCTTTCACTAGTGGACTTGCAGTTGGCCTTTGACAACGTGGTGGCCCGTCAGAAGGACTTAGTGCCAAAGACGCGTCAGGTCCATTCCGAGTCTTACACGATTGGGGACGGAATCAAGGCCATCAAATCAAAGCTGGCGGTGTTGCCAAGGGAGTCGTCTTTGACTTTTACAGAACTCTTTGACGGCGTCTTTGGAGCAGAACGATTGGTGATGACCTTCCTCGGCCTCTTAGAAATGGCCAAGAGCAAGGAACTGTCCATCTGGCAGGCATCTTTAACAGACGAGATTTTAATTAAAGCGGTGAACCATGAAGACGATTTCGCAAATTGAAGCCCTGCTCTTTGTCGCAGGAGAAGACGGTCTCTCAACCGCCGAATTAGCTAAATTAACCGGCCTCGAAAAGGGGGCCATTCCTGCCTTAGTCGATGAACTCTGGCAGCAATTGAATGACAGTGACCGCCCGTTGACGATTCGTTCTGCGGACGGACGCTACGTGCTGGTGACCAAGCCGGCATACGGCAAGTTGGTTTCGTCATACTTTGACCTGCCCGTTAACACGAAGTTAACCCAACCACAGTTGGAGACATTGGTCATCGTGGCCTACCAGCAGCCCATCACACGAGTTGAGATTGATCAGATTCGTGGGGTGCGCTCAGCCGGTACCTTGCAGAAGCTGATGCTCCACCAGTTGATCGAACCGGTCGGACGAAAAGAAGAAGTCGGCCGTCCCATCCTGTATGGCACGACCACGGACTTCTTGGACTACTTCGGCTTAGGCTCATTGGACGAGCTGCCTGAGTTGCCTGACATCAAGGACGTTATCTTGTCCGAAGACCAGCAACAAGAAGTGGCCCTCTTTGACGAGATTGACGAAGACGGGGATGTCGCTGACCAGGAAGCTGCCGAAGCGGCGGTTGGTGCCGTTGACAAGACGTCCATATCAGAGGACGCTGTCCAAGCAGTGGACGGGGATGAAGCAGACAAAGCAGTCGGTGAGGAACTCACGGAAGAAGATTAAAGAAAAACGCTAAAAACGCTAAAAACGGTAAAGGAAGAAACGATGGAAGAAAAAGCAGAACGCTTACAAAAAGTCATCGCCCAGGCTGGGGTTGCTTCCCGCCGGGCGGCTGAACAGTTGATTTTGGAAGGCCGTGTGGCCGTCAATGGTGAACAAGTGTCAAAGCTTGGAACCAAAGTGACGTCCCGTGATGAGGTCAAAGTGGATGGCGTCCCATTGGACGGGGATGAAAAGAAGGTTTACTACCTGCTGAACAAGCCTCGCGGCGTTGTTACGACGGCCTCGGATGACAAGGGCCGCACAACGGTTGTGGACGTGTTGGATGACGTTGACGCCCGCGTTTATCCCGTTGGCCGTTTGGACTACGACACCACCGGTGCCTTGATCATGACAAATGACGGTGAGTTGGCCAACCAACTCATGCACCCGAAGGGAAAGGTCGACAAGGTTTATACCGCAAAGGTGAAGGGGATTGCCACCATGGAAGCCCTTGCGCCATTGAAGCGTGGTGTGGTGATTAAGGGAAAGAAGACCGCTCCAGCCCGCGTTGCCATCGAAAAGGTGGACACGGACAAGAAGGTCTCCTTTGTCACAATTACGATTCACGAAGGTCGGAACCACCAGGTGAAGGACATGTTGCAAAAGGTCGGACTGCCAGTTGAAAAGCTGCGTCGTGACCGCTACGCCTTCTTGGATTTGGTGGGCTTGCAGCCGGGTGCCTACCGTGATTTGAAGCACGATGAAATCAAGCGCTTGAAGGCGGGGGATTACCGCTTCTTGCGTCGTAAGTAAACGAATAAAAAAGAGTAGCGGATGCTACTCTTTTTTTGTGCTTGAGTGCCTCTTTTGATTGTTCACTTGAAAAATTCCTTGCCTTTTTTTATCAAAGTGCTAAACTAAAAAATGTTCAATATGAACACAAACTTCGGGGTCGGGTGCAAGTCCCAACCGGCGGTAATTCAGCTTGACTGATAAGCCCGTGACCTGCTTTTGCAGTTGATTTGGTGAGAATCCAAAGCCGACCGTACAGTCGGGTATGAAGAAGTTTAAAGACAGCTTTTTTAGGCTGGCCTTTATTTTGCCCCGCGTGAAAGCAAAGGTCATTTTTTTTGGCCTAAAAAGGAGAATAATATGAATATTCACGCGACAAAACGTCTCACGGTGCTTTCGGTGTTAACGGCAATTTCCTTTGTCTTAACGATTTTTCCGAAGGTGGCCTTACTCCCAGGAGCTTCATTTTTGAAGCTCGACTTTTCCATCGTGCCCATCTTCTTGGCCTTAGCCTGGTACGGACTTGGTTCCGCAACCATGGTCTTACTGGTTCGCACGCTCTTAAAGGTCATCCTCTTTAACGAAGGGGTGAACACGTACATCGGAATGCCAGTTAACTTTTTCGTTGCTTGGTCCTTTCTCTTCATGTACGTCTTGATCGTTAACAGCCCAATGGTTAAGAACTGGAACGAATTGGCAAAGGAAGGGGCGGGGCTGCTTGCTTCTGTCATCTTTATGACCATCGTTGCCGTTGTTGTGAACGTTATCTGGGCCATTCCGCTCTACGCATCCTTTGCCCATTTTGACATCGCCAAGTTCATCGGAATCAAGCCTTACTTGCTTGGTATGGTTTTGCCATTCAACCTCGTGCAGGGGATCATCTGGTACTTGGCTTGCCAGGTGGTCGTCAAAGCATTGGCACCTTTTAAGAAAAGTTATCGAGCTTAAGAAAAGGTTATCAATTTCTCTTGTTCATTCGTGTTAGACTAAAAATACGAAGGAATTGGAGGCATTATCCCAATGAATAACGATGGAGCAGTTCTTTCCCGCAAAAACCGTTTTGAAGGTTCAAAGCAGGGAAATGAAAACCAAACAAACAATGGAAACCACGGTGGCTTGTTAGTCTTCTTGGTCTTCGTTTCACTCTTCTTACTGGCATCAGCGCCGGTTTACGGAATGGTTCGAAACCAACCAAAGTTGACCCAGGAAACAAAGACAAGTTCATCTTCGAAGTCTGATTCAAAGAAGGCTACGAAGTCCGCAACGTCAAACGATGATGAAGAAGCGGCATCTTCTTCAGAAGCTAGCTCATCTTCATCAGCTCAAGCAGCTCAGCAAGACGCGGCTGCTGCCGATGCCAACACTGCGGTGTTGGGCGCTAACCAGACGTTGTACAACTTCGCCGTGACCCATAACACAAACGCCCAAGCAGTCATCAACTTGAACCCAGGTTTGACGACGCAAAACTACTCACAGTATGCTGGGCAATCACTGAAGATCAAATAATAGGAAGTAACGTTTTTATGACTAACCCCGCTTTTTTCCAAGTTGCCATTGATGGTCCAGCCTCAGCTGGAAAGTCAACGATTGCTAAGATTTTAGCTTCAAACCTCCACTACGTATACGTGGACACTGGAGCAATGTACCGTGCGATCACCGTAGCTGCGAAGAAGGCGGGGCTTTCTTATGAAGACGAAGCCGGTATCACTGCCTTACTTCCAAGCACAACAATTGAATTTAAGCCTGGCAATCCCGTTCAAAAAGTCTTTTTGAACGGTGAAGAGGCGACGGAAGAAATTCGCTCAACGGAAATCACGAATAACGTTTCCTTGGTTTCTTCTTACGCAGCGGTTCGTTCCGACATGGTCGACAAGCAGCGGCAAATGACGGAAGAAAATCCCGTTATCATGGATGGTCGTGACATTGGAACGACCGTCTTGCCAGATGCTCAAGTGAAAATTTTCCTTGTTGCTTCTGTCTCTGAACGAGCAGAACGCCGTTACAAGGAAAACAAGGAAAAGGGCATGGACGTCGACCTTGAAACCTTAAAGAAGGAAATCGAAGCGCGTGATTACAAGGATTCTCACCGTGAGATTTCACCTTTGACGAAGGCTTCAGACGCCGTTGAAGTCGACACCACTGGTATGTCTATTGACGAAGTGGTTAACACCATTCAAGACTTGATTCAAAAGCAACAGTAAAAGCTGTTGCTTTTTTCTTTGCTTATTGGGGGTGTTTCCTGCTAGAATAGTAGTAATAAGTCGGTAGGAATCAATAATTATGTCTGCATAGCTCAATAAGAGTGGTGGATGGCTTTTGACTTTTTCAAATGTTTTACTATGAAAAGTCGGCAAGCTCTGATAAAATACCCTTATAAGTGTAAATGTAGGAGGACGTTTGACGTCATGAGTGATACAAACAGCGAATTACTAGCAGCTCTAGAAAGTGCTGATCAAATTAAGGTAGGCGATGTCGTAACTGGAGAAGTTTTGGCAATCGACAACGATAACCAAGCCGTTATCGGTTTGCATACCGGTGAAGAAGGAGTTGTGCCAGCGCGTGAGTACTCTGACGATCGTAGCGTTAACTTGGCCGACGACTTGAAGGTTGGAGACTCAATCGAAACGGTTGTTGTTTCTAACGTTACGTCAGACAAGGAAGGGGTTGCATACCTCTTGTCAAAGAAGCGTTTGGAAGCCCGCAAGGCATGGGAAAAGCTCTCATTTGCTGAAGGTGATGTTGTTGACGCCACTGTATTGAACGCCGTACGCGGTGGTTTGATCGTTGACGTTGCTGGTATCCGCGGATTCGTTCCAGCTTCAATGGTTGCAGAACGCTTTGTTTCAGACTTGGGTCAATTCAAGGGCCAAGACATCAAGGCAGAAGTAATCGAAATCGACCCAGCCAAGGCACGGTTGATCTTGTCTCGTAAGGCTGTTGCTGCACAAGAACGTGCAGAAAAGTTGCAAGAAGCATTCTCACGCCTTACGGTTGGCGAAGTTGTCGAAGGTACAGTTGCTCGTTTGACTGACTTCGGTGCATTCGTTGACTTGGGTGGTGTTGATGGATTGGTTCACGTTTCTGAAATCTCACACGACCGTGTGAAGGACCCAGCTGACGTATTGTCAAAGGGTGACAAGGTTAACGTTAAGATCTTGGCCTTGGACACTGAACGTGGACGTATTTCATTGTCAATTAAGGCAACTCAACCAGGACCTTGGGACGAAGTTGCTGAAAAGGCACCTGCTGGTACTGTTCTTGAAGGAACGGTTAAGCGCGTGAAGGACTTTGGAGCATTCGTTGAAATCTTCCCTGGTATCGAAGGATTGGTTCACGTTTCTCAAATCTCACACAAGCGTGTTGAAAACCCAGGTGACGTTTTGAAGTCAGGTGACAAGGTGAAGGTACAAGTCTTGGACGTTAAGCCACAAGAAGAACGTATCTCATTGTCAATGAAGGCTTTGGAAGAAAAGCCAGCTAACAAGCAAGAAGATAACGACAACGCAAACGGTGCATCACGTGCCGACGTTGCCGCTTACCAACAAGACGATGAAGGTGCCGCTACTTTGGGTGACATCTTCGGCGACAAGTTGTAAGATCACATAAAAAGGCTGGCTTGCCAGTCTTTTTTTATTGTAAAGAAAGGAGCAGTTCTTATGGCAGCACCAATAGTAGCTGTTGTTGGCCGACCAAACGTCGGTAAATCAACTCTCTTTAACCGAATCGTAGGGGAACGCATGGCCATTGTCGAAGACATGCCTGGTGTAACCCGAGACCGTTTATATGCAAAGGCAGAATGGTTGAACTATGACTTCCGTGTCATCGATACCGGAGGTTTGGAAATGGGAAACGCCCCATTTTTGACTGAAATTCGTGGCCAAGTTGAATTGGCCATTGATGAAGCCGATGTCATCGTCATGGTTGTTTCTGGACGAGAAGGAATGACGGCTGATGATCAAGCCGTCGCCAACCTTTTGTACGGAACGGATAAGCCGGTTGTTTTGGCCGTTAACAAGGTCGATAACCCCGAAATGCGTGCGGACATCTACGACTTCTATTCCCTTGGGTTAGGCGACCCATACCCAGTTTCTGGTTCCCACGGAATCGGATTGGGTGACGTCTTGGATCAAGTGGTGAAGCACTTCCCAGACGAAGCCGCTGTTCAAGATGATGACGCCGTTCGATTCTCCATTATTGGTCGTCCAAACGTTGGAAAGTCATCCATCGTTAACGCCATTTTGGGTGAAAAGCGAATGATCGTTTCTGACGTGGAAGGAACTACTCGTGACGCCATCGATACGCGTTTCATGACCCCGGAAGGGGACGAATTCGTGATGGTCGATACGGCGGGAATCCGGAAGCGTGGTAAGGTCTACGAAAACACGGAGAAGTACTCCGTTATGCGCGCTATGAAGGCCATTGACGACTCTGAAGTTGTTTTAATGGTATTAGACGCAGAGACCGGAATTCGTGACCAAGACACGCACGTTGCCGGTTATGCGCATGATGCGGGTAAGGCCGTGGTCATTGTCGTGAATAAGTGGGATGCTATCGAAAAGGATACGCACACCATGCACGACTTCGAAAACGTCGTACGTGACCGCTTTAAGTTCTTGGATTACGCGCCAATCATCTTTGTTTCGGCAAAGACGAAGCAACGTTTGGATCGTTTACCAGACTTGATTTTGGCCGTTAACGAGAATCACAGCAAGCGTGTGTCATCCTCAATGTTGAACGACGTCTTGATGGATGCCTTGGCAACCAACCCAGCGCCGTCTGATAACGGGCGCCGTTTGCGCGTTTACTACGCCACACAGGTTGCTGTACAGCCACCAACGATTGTTGTTTTCGTAAACGACGTCGAATTGATGCACTTTTCTTACCAACGATTCCTGGAAAACCAAATCCGATCCGCTTTTGACTTTTCAGGGACGCCAATAAAGCTGATTATCCGGCAACGGAAGTGATTTTCTGTAATATTTGATACATATAATGTTTCAAATGTTAAATTATGGGGAATTGCTACACATTTTAATTTAGTTGTGCTAAGCTTGTCGTATGGAAGTTGCTACGGTAGCTTTTCCAGCCCACCGACGATTGTCACGCCGTGGGTATTCTAAATTAATTTTTTGCAAGGAGAAAAGGAATGGCAAACAAGCAAGAATTGATCGATTCAGTCGCAATGAAGACTGGTTTAACTAAGAAGGATGCTGACAAGGCTGTTGCAGCCGTATTGTCATCAATCGAAGACGCTTTGAAGAAGGGCGAAAAGGTTCAATTGATTGGTTTTGGTAACTTCGAAGTACGTGAACGTGCAGCCCGCAAGGGACGCAACCCACAAACTAAGGAAGAAATCCAAATTCCTGCATCAAAGGTTCCTGCATTCAAGCCTGGTAAGGCTTTGAAGGATGCTGTAAAGTAAACCTTTTAAAAGACACCTCTTCAGGTGTCTTTTTTTTGCCGAAAAAAGTTATCGAAAGAATGAGCAAAGATTATTGGTCATTTTATCCGAATATTTTTGATAAACAACGGGTTTTAGCGCTTTTTTAAAGCGCTTTTTATTTTTTCAAAAAACATCGTGAATTCGTTGACATGGGTGTTTTGCATTGTATAATTGAAATAGAACTGTAACATAACGGAGCAACAAAGGAGTTTCTCATGAAAGTAGCAATTATTGGTGCCACCCACGCTGGAGTATTCTCAGCTAAGCAAATTAAGGCTGAACATCCTGACGCCGAAATTCACGTCTTTGAAAAGAACGACACGGTTTCTTTCCTTTCTTGTGGAATCGCACTTTGGATTGGTGATCACGTTTCATCCCCAAACAAGATGTTCTACGAATCACCAGAATCAATGGCCAAGCAGGGCATTACGATGCACATGAACACGGAAGTGTTGGAAGCCAAGTTGGCTGACAAGCACTTGGTCTACAAGGACCTTGCCTCAGGCGAAGAAACGGCCGCTGACTTCGACAAGATTGTCATCACGACTGGATCAAAGGCCATCAAGCCAAACTTGCCAGGAATCAACTCAGACCGTGTCTTTGACTCGAAGAACTGGCAAAACGCCAACGACTTGAAGAAGGTGACCCCTGAAATCAAGTCTGCCATTGTGATTGGAGCCGGATACATCGGTGCCGAATTGGCGGAACAATTGTCAGTTAACGGTAAGAAGGTGACGTTGATTGATGGTTTGGACCGTGTCTTGGCTAAGAACACGTCCGAAGAATTCTCATCAGTCTTCCAGGAAGCCTACGAAAAGAATGGCGTACAGCTTGAATTGAACCAAATGGTTTCATCTTTTGAAGACACTGAAAACGGTGTGAAGGTAAAGACGGACAAGGGTGAATACGAAGCCGACATCGCCATCTTGGGAATTGGTTTCTTGCCAAACACTGGTTTGTTCCAAGGACAAGTCGACATGTTGAAGAACGGGGCCATCGAAACAAACGAATACATGGAAACGTCAGTTCCTGGTGTGTTCGCCGCTGGAGACGCCGCTACGGTCTTCTACAACCCAACGCAAAAGTACGACTACATCCCATTGGCAACGAACGCCGTTCGCCAGGGTGTCTTGGTTGGTAAGAACATCGAAAAGAACACGGTGGCTTACCAAGGTACGCAAGCAACGTCAGCCGTTGAATTGTACGAATTGGCCTACGCTGCAACTGGTTTGACGAAGGAATCAGCTGCTATCAAGGGTGTTGATGCGGAATCAGTGACGATCGAAGAAGACTACCGTCCTGACTTCATGTTGACGACGACGCCTGTGAAGGCTTCCTTGACTTGGGAAAAGGGTACGCGCCGGATCGTTGGTGGAGCCTTCATGTCAAAGCACGACATCTCACAGGCTGCTAACGTGGTCTCATTGGCTATCGAAAACAAGATGACGATTGACCAATTGGCGATGACGGACTTCTTCTTCCAGCCAAACTTCGGTCAACCAATCAACTATGTTTCTTCAGTTGCCATGGCTGCCCAAGCAAAAGCAAATTAATTTATAAAAACAAAAAGAGCCTCGCTTCAAACGCGAGGCTTTTTTTTTACAACGTGATACCGGCGATTTAAACGCTTTTTCCAACTGTTCATTAAATAAATTTCATAAAAGTGTTGCATTATGAGAAATAGATGATATAGTTAATAACAAGTTAATATTCAAAAACATTTTTAGGAAGTAGTAGTCTTCAACTTGTTGCACAGTGAAGTGTTGGTTAGTGAGAAACACAGGACAAGCAAGACGAACGTCGCCTATTGGTGCATGTGAGAAAAACCATGCTGGGTGCTCCCATTAACGAGCTGACGATTAGTAGTTTTGATCGAATAAGAGAGGTATGCTTTTTGGCGTACAAACTAGGTGGTACCGCGTGCAAACGTCCTTTAGTCATTTTGACTAAAGGGCGTTTTTTTTGTTATTAGCGAAAAGAAAAAGGAGAAGGAAGATGAAAAGGAAAGTAGGATTAGCACTCGCAACGTTGCTGGTGTTTACGATGTCACTGTTTGCTGGAAGCACAAAGGTTTCGGCAGACGACAATAGTTTGCAGAAGGTAAAGGAAGCAGGTGTGTTGAAAGTCGCCACTTCACCGGATTACCCACCGTTTGAATCTGAGGCAACCATCAAGGGAAAGAAACAAGATGTCGGATTAGACATCGACGTTGCCAAACAAATTGCGGATGACCTCGGCGTGAAGCTTGAAATCAAGAACATGGACTTCGGTTCCGTGCTTGCAGCCATTCAGACTGGAAAGGCTGATATTGCCATTGCCGCCTTGTCACCAACCGCCGAAAGACGTCAATCCGTTGATTTCTCAAACATTTACTACACGGGTGGGCAAACCTTTTTGATTAATAAAAAGGATGTCGCCAAGTACAAGACGGCTAAGAGCCTACACGGTAAGAAGATTGGGGCACAGACGGGTTCTCTTCAGAACACGTTGGCCCAGAAGTACTTCGAAGACAGCGCCGTTTCAAGCATGGACAAGAACCCTGACTTGATCTTCGCTCTTCAAAACCAAAAGATTGATGCCGTTGGACTCGAAAAGCCAGTGGCTCAAGCCTACGTTGCGCACAACAAGAACCTTGCCATGATTGACGCCGGTTATGAAGACGATGCGGACGAAAGTGGAAAGGCGATTGCCGCACCGAAGGGTTCTAGTTCATTAATCATGGCCATTAACCAAAGCATCGACAAGATTACGAAGAACAAGTTGACGGACCAATACTTAAAGGCAGCGGGGGAACACCTCGACGAAGGAGCCGAGGACAACTCCATGCTGAAGTACTGGAAGGATTTCTACAACGGTTTCCTGAACACTTCATTGATTGCGCTATTGGCGGTTATCTTTGGAATTATGCTCGGTATCCTCTTGGTGCTGATGAAGTTGTCTGCTTGGAAGCTTCTTTCTTGGCCAGCAACGGCGTACATCGAAATCGTTCGTGGAACGCCGATGATGGTTCAGGTGCTTCTGGTGTACTTCGGATTGGGCGCCGTCTTTAACCTTTCAGCGCTTGTTGCTGGAACAATCGCCGTTGCCTTGAACTCAGCTGCCTACGTGGCCGAAATCATCCGTGGTGGAATCAACAGTCTGGATAAGGGGCAAACGGAAGCAGCAAAGAGCATCGGCCTTTCAAAGGTTGATACCATGCGCTTTGTCATCCTGCCACAGGCCTTTAAGAACATCTGGCCATCACTTGGTAACGAGTTCATCTCCGTCTTGAAGGAAAGCTCCATTGTTTCCATCATCGGAGTCACGGATTTGATTTACCAGCTGAACGTGGTACGTGCCAATACCTACCGTGCGGTTGCACCAATCGTCGTGGTGATGGTGATTTACTTCCTCATGACCTTTACGTTAACCCGTGTCTTGAATTACTTTGAAAGGAAAATGAACAATGCCTAAAACGACCATTGAATTACAAAACGTGCAAAAAGCCTACAAAGGAAACCTCGTCTTACGCGGCGTGAGTGGGAAAATTGAAGAGGGGAAAACCTTGGCCATTATTGGTCCTTCCGGTTCTGGAAAGTCAACGCTCTTGAAAGCCATTAACCAGTTGGAGAAGCCAACGTCAGGTAGCGTGCTATTCGATGGTCAAGACCTTGTCAAAGCCTCTAATAAAGAATTGCAGCACCTTGGCGAATCCATTGGAATGGTCTTTCAAAGCTTCAATCTTTTTGAAAATCAAACGGTCTTAAAAAACGTGACACTCGGTCTAATTCGCGTTAAGAAGATGGGTGAAAAGGAAGCGGAAGAACTTGCCCACACCTATTTACAAAAGGTTGGCATGGACGCCAAGGCTAAGGCCTATCCTTCAGCACTCTCTGGTGGTCAAAAACAGCGGGTGGCGATTGCCCGTGCGTTGGCCATGAAGCCGAAGGTGTTACTGTTTGACGAACCAACATCAGCACTGGATCCAGAAAACGTTGGGGAAGTGTTGAAGGTGATTTCGGAGTTGGCCGAAGAACACATGTCCATGGTTGTCGTGACACACGAAATGAACTTTGCCAAAAAAATTGCGGATAAAGTTTGGTTCATGCAAGACGGTCAACTGATTGAAGAAAACGATCCAAATGCCATTTTCGAACAACCGAAGGAAGCTGAAACGAAGCACTTCATCGAACAAGTAATCATCGATTAATACGAGTTGAAAAAAGTCATTATTCCAAATGAATATCATGAATTTTAGAAAAAGCGCTTGCTAAATACGAAATTACCAGCTAATATAAAACTCGTATTTAATTGCATACAGAACTGGGGTACCTTTTTGGTTGAGATAACACCCATTGAACCTGTCCGGTTAACACCGACGTAGGGAGTTCGCACAATAACGCTTTTTAGCGACCGCTTGTGTTAGACTCCGTCTAATGCAGGCGGTTTTTTATTGCGATCAATGGTTCCCCTTCAAAAAAAGGAGGATAGCATGAAAAATACAGTTTGGAAATTGAAAGACGTCATCTTGTTGGCGTTGATTGGAATCATCTTCTCGGTGGTTTACTTTATTCTGGCGCCCTTGTGCCAGTTCTTGACGGGTGGGCTAGCAGCCGTTGGTTTGCAGCCCTTCAGTTATGACATCACCTGGGGTGCTTGGATGATGGCCGCACCGCTCGCTTCTTACATTTTGAAGAAGCCGGGTGCCGGATTCTTGGCTGAAGTCATCGGGGCTGCTGGTGAAATGTTCTTGGGTAGTTATTGGGGTGTTTCAGCGCTTATCTCTGGTGTCATTCAGGGAATCGCCTCAGAACTTGGATTCACCCTCACGCTCTACAAGAACTACAACTTGGGGCTTTGGCTCTCAACTTTGACCGGGACGGTTGTGACTTTTACATGGAGCTTAATCAGCATGGGTTATGCCAGCTACGGCTTTTTCATGCTCGTGATGCTCTTCATCGTTCGTTACCTGTCCATGCTCTTCTTCGGTGGGGTTTTGGTTTATGGTATCCAACGTTTACTTGACCGTTCGAAGTTCCTTTCAAGAGGAGAAGAAGAGGAGTAAGCATCCATGACGCTTTCAGCCGAGTCATTATCTTTGTCTTATCGCAAGGAAGCCGTCTTTCAAAACGTGAACCTCACGGTTGAAGAAGGCGACTTTGCCTTAATCATGGGACCTTCCGGTTGTGGGAAGTCAACGTTGTTTAAGTGCTTGGCTGGTTTGTATCCGCAGTATGGTGGTAAGGTGACTGGCAAAGTCGTTGTCGATGGCGACCCCATCGACAACATACCCGCCAATCATCGGGTTGAGAAGGTCTCGATGCTCTTTCAAAACCCGAGGGAGCAATTCGTCTTGCAAAAAGTGGAAGAGGAATTGGCCTTCGCCCTTGAAAACCTTGCCGTCGATGCGGGTTCGATTCAACAACGAATCGACGAGGCACTCGAAACCGTTCACATTCGCCACCTTAAGAAGCGTCAGTTAAATGAGCTTTCCGGTGGCGAGATGCAGAAGGTCGCTTTAGCCGAAATCATTGCACTTGGTGCCAAGCACCTCATCTTTGACGAACCCTTCGCGTCCGTTGACATCACATCGCGTGAAGAATTACAGCAGCTCTTTCAGGAGTTAGCACAGTCCGGCTACGCCGTGCTCGTGTGTGATCACGACGCCTCGGGTTACGAAGATAAAATCACGTCTTTTTATCGCTTTGAGGACAGCGTGGTTCAAAAGGTTGAAGCAAGTGGCTGGCCAAAGAGAGCCGAAGCTGCACCAATCTTGCTTGCCGAGGGTGAAGCAGAGGCAGAACCTCTGTTGAAGGCCAGTGATTACTGTCTGGTAAATGACGAGCGACTGCTGATTTTTCAAAAGGAACTCGCGCTTAAAAAGGGCGACTTTGTTTTATTAACTGGCGACAACGGTTCCGGTAAGTCGACCTTTCTGCGTTCCATCGCCAAGTTAAATGATTACACGGGCCAGCTGTGTTACTTGAATTTGAATCTGAAGCAGTGGAAGAAAAAGCCTTTTTACGAAGTGATTGGTTTGACCTTTCAAAACGCTTTGGATCAATTCTTGACCATCACGGTCCAAGAAGAAATCGAGCAGGTGCGCGCATACAAGAAAGAACGTGCATACTGGACCGATGAACGGGTGCATGAAGCCTTGAAGGCCTTGAACCTGGACGCACTCATGAAGCGTTCCGTTTACACCTTGTCCGGCGGGCAACAAAAGAAGTTACAAGTACTCCTAATGCTCATAACTGAAAAGAATCTTTTGCTGCTGGATGAGCCTTTCTCCGGTTTAGACGCCGCTTCCGTGAAAACGGTGGTTCGATTAATGAAGGAAAGCCAGCTGGCGCTGAAGCAAACCATTATCATCGTTTCACACCAGGTTCGGCCGCTAATGGGCGTTGTCACGCGCCACTTGCGCTTAACGGACCGACAACTGGTGGAGGGAGAATCATGATGAATGCCAGTCAACGTTTATACTTAGCTATTTTACTTTCATTCGAGGTGGCGCTCACGCGTTCTTTGACCTTGAACCTCGCGCTCTTTGTCCTGTTCTTCTCGCTTTTATTGTTCCAAAAAGTCTCGATAAAGCGCTGGATGACCTATCTGGCGGTTGCGACTTTGCCGACACTTGGAACCTTTTGGTCCTTTTACCTCTTCGGGGTGGGGGATTTGGCGAGTCGAACACACTTCGGTTTGGTCATGGGCTCTCGGATTTTGCTCTTTATCCTGATTAGCGCCTGGCTAAACAACTCGGTCACGCCGACCGTTCTACTGCAATTCCTGCAGCAGAACTTGAAGTTGTCGGCGACCTTTACCTACGGCATCTTAGCCGCCTTGAACTTTGTACCGCGCTTCAAAGAAGCCTTCAAAAGCATTCAAGCCGCGGGGCTGATGCGTGGTGAAGTGCTGACTTGGTATACGCCATCACTTTACTTTAAAGCCATCGTTCAGTCGATCAACTGGTCGGAAATGATGGCCATGGCGATGACCGCCCACGGTTTTCAGGAGGGGGCCAGTCGCTCCGCCTTGAAAAGTTATCCGTATCAAAAGGCGGGATTTGTGATGATAGGTGCTCTGCTCATTTCAACCTTTGTTCTATTGAAATACAGTTCGTTTTAAAAAAAGGCCCACAAGACATCGTCTTGTGGGTCTTTTTGTTTATCCCTTAATATCAGCCAAAATCACTTGCTTCATCGCCTGAACCAGCGGGTCCTCGGCCGCTGACGGATTCGTGACCAGCCCCAAGTGCCGGAAGTAGTGCGTCTCAAATGGGAAGGCCTTCACTTCACCTGACAGTCGCGTCAAGGCCAAGTCCGGAAGGATTCCCCATCCAAGGCCCGCCTCGACCATTGCCAGAATCGACTGATCATCAATTGAGTAGTTGATGGCCTGCGGCTTCACCTGGAGTTCATCCAAGGCCGCCTTCGTATCAGAATCGTAATCGGCCTTCTGCAGGATGAAGTGCTGCTGTTCCAAATCTTCCTGCGTCACCGTTTTACCATTGATTGGCTTAAAATCCGCCTGCGTAATACACTTGATTTCATCATCCAAGAGGAAGGTCGTATCCAGCTGTTCATTGGCTGGCAGGGCGGAAAAGCCAATATCGATTCGGCCCAGTGCCACGCCTTCTTCAATCTCCTTGAAGGAACCCTGGAACACCGTGATACTGACGTTCGGATAAGCCTTCTTAAAGCGCTGAATAATTGTTGGCAGCCACGCGATGCAAACCGAAGAAATCGCCCCAATGCGCAGCTTTCCAGTCGCAAGACCAGCGAGATTTGCCGCTCTGTCGTGAATTTTTCGATCTTCGTTCAGCAATCGCTCAACCATCGGCAAGATGTCGGCACCCGCCTGGGAAAGAGCCATCTCCGAACGGTTACGGACAAGAAGGGGGAGGCTCAATTCCTTTTCTAAGGAAGCAATCGCGTGGGACACGGCCGATGGGGTGATATTCAACTGGTCGGCTGTCTTCTTAAAGGAAGCTGTCTCAGCCACGGTCGCAAAGATTTGATAGGTAAAGGTTTTCATTGGTTCGCCTTTCTGAAAACGAAGATGAATTTTTCTAACTTTAAATTGAAAAGGTTTAGTTTTACTTATTTACAAGCTAAGTATAAACTACAAGTAAGGATATTTAAAGGAGTATTGTATGGATGAACAACAACAAGGGTTTGCCCGCACGCTTTCACACCGCCACGTGGCGATGATTGCGTTGGGTGGAACCATCGGAACCGGTCTCTTCCTTGGAGCGGGTTCTGCCATTCAAAAAGCCGGACCAGCCATCTTGCTGGTCTACATCATTACCGGACTCTTTGTCTTCGCGATGATGCGAGCGCTTGGTGAATTACTCGTTTCCGACGATTCCAAGCCCGTCTTCGTTGATTTCATGACCCAATACCTCGGTGAAAAGGCCGGCTTTGTGCTCGGTTGGACTTACTGGATTGGTTGGATTGTCATCGCCATGACGGAGTTGACGGCCATCGGAACATACATGAAGTTCTGGTTCCCAAGCATGGACACCTGGCCATTCGAACTTGGTTTCCTGATTGTCTTGTACCTCGTGAACGTCATCGCGGTAAAGGCCTTCGGTGAAGCCGAATTCTGGTTCTCAACCATCAAAATCATCGCCATCTGTGCCATGATTGGAACGGGATTGATTTTGGCCCTTGGCCAAGTGCACACGCCGCTCGGTAAGACGGAATTCTCAACGCTCTGGTCACACGGCTTGATTGCCAACCACGGAAAGACGCTCCTTGCGGCCTTCCAAATGGCTTTCTTCTCCTTCTTGGGAGTTGAATTCGTCGGGGTAACCGCCGCCGAAACAAAGGATCCATTGCAAACGATTCCGAAGGCCGTGAACTCCATCGTCGTTCGTATCTTGATTTTCTACATCGGTGCCTTGTCCGCCATCATGATTATCCAACCATGGACGAACTATGAAGGGGGACGTTCACCATTCGTTCAAGTCTTTGCTGGAATCGGAATTCAATCCGCCGCTGCTTTGATTAACTTCGTCGTGTTGACGGCCGCTGCTTCTGCCATTAACTCCGCCTTCTTCACGACTGGTCGGATGCTATACTCTTTGGCCGGCCCTAAGTCACGCTTCGGAAAGTTGAACCACAACCAGATTCCACGTGCTGCGATTAACGTTTCAACGCTCATCGTTGGTCTCTCCGTTGTTGTGAACTATTTCTACCCAACGGACGCCTTTAACTTGATCTCATCAACGGCTTCCGCCGCCTTCTTGATCATTTACATGGCGTTGATGCTCACGCACATCGTTTACAAGAAGCGTGTGAAGGAAGGGACGGCAACTGCTGCACCAACATTTAAGCTGCCTTTTGCACCATTCTCAAACTACCTGACGATTGCCTTCTTGGCCCTTATTTTCGTCTTGATGTTGATTGGTAAGGCAACGATGTTTACCACAATCTTAGCCATTGTCTGGCTCCTTGCCTTGACTTTGGTTGCCTATCTCAAAAAGAAGTAAAAGCCTCACCCAAGTCGAAAGCTGGTCTTTCGGCTTTTTTCTTATCCTTTTAAAATCGTTATCCCAGGTATCTGTGATAAAATAGCTACTAGTAAAACACCTTTGGAGAAAGCATATGCAAGTAGGAATCGTCGGCCTCGGCCACATGGGAACCGCCCTCGCACAGGGCTTCCGACACGTTGAAGAAGTCTCATTGTTGGCGCTGTCTTCAAACCCAAACAAGGCGTCAGAGTTGGAAATATCCGTCTTGTCTGATAAGCAGGACTTTGTTTCTGATAAGCTCGATGCGCTGATTTTAACTGTCCCTGCTCGGGTTACGGTCAAGGTGTTGGAGCAGCTCGTTTCAGCTGGTCTGCCATCAAGCACCATTGTTTTGTCCGCCGCTGCTAACGTTTCAGCAGAAAGCTTGCATGACGTCGCACAAGACAACCCAATCTATCCCTTCATCCCAAACATTCCCGCAGCAGTTAATGCCGGAACCACGGCACTCGCTGTGACCGACTATGCAAACGATGAAGCGACAACGGCCGTGCAAACGTTATTGGAGAGCGTGGGAGACGTACTTGTTGTACCAGAAGACCAACTCGCCATTGCCGGTACGGTCGGTGGTTGTTCACCGGCCTTCATTGACGTCATGATGGACGCCATGGAAGACGCCGCGGTTTCTCAAGGTTTGGACCGACAAAAGGCGGCTGACCTGATTGCCTCCGTTGTGATGGGAACAGCTAAGTTGGCCAAGACCTCAACATTGTCAACGGGGGACCTTAAGGGGCAAATCACATCACCTGGCGGCACGACCATTAAGGGGGTTTTGGCCCTGGATCAACACGGCTTCCGCCACGCCATTCACGAAGCTATTTTAAAGGCTTCTGGAAAGTAAGTTCACTTACCAAAACGCTTATTCAAGTGCTCGAAAGAAAGGATTATCATGCAGTCATTACCCAAAAACGTCAAAGGAG
This sequence comes from Fructobacillus apis, assembly GCF_023893635.1. Taxonomy (GTDB): domain Bacteria; phylum Bacillota; class Bacilli; order Lactobacillales; family Lactobacillaceae; genus Fructobacillus; species Fructobacillus apis. Next base: position 35,028 of record NZ_JAMWYK010000004.1, read on the forward strand.
TCTGGTATCTCTCTGAACTCTTTTCTGGAATCATCATCTTTGCCATCCTTTTTGGACTGACTTGGGCCTTACCACTCTTTACGACCTGGACCATTCCGGCATGGGGGCTTTCAGTGCTCTACGTTTTGGCGGCAGTGGCTGTTATCTTTGGCTTCGTCATGGTGCACTACCGCTATGCCGTATACCGCTATCAAGTGAACGATACGGATGTTGAAATCAAGCGTGGTTTCTTCTTTCGTCGCTTGACGGCGATTCCCATTGACCGCGTGCAAAACGTGGACTTGGATCAGGGGCCGTTTTTGAAACTCTTTTCATTGCAACAAGTTGTCTTGGTTACTGGAGGAGGGCACCACGCTGTTGAAGCTTTGACTGAAGAAGATGCCATTGCCTTCAAGAATCAAGTCATGACCTTGGCCAAGGAGGCCCGTCATGAAGCCTAAACACCTCCATTTCCTGGCCTATTTGGAGCAGCTCTTCATCGATGGTCGGACCATCTTCTTTGCCATTGTGGGAATCATTGCCTTCTTTCATCTGACTTGGTGGCATTTTTTCATTCTTTTTTTCGGTTGGTTAACCTTTGAAACCCTCGACTTTTGGAAGCGCCGCTACTGGCTAACAGAACATGAGCTTGTGTTAACCTCTGGAATACTTAGACGTAAGTGGCGCCATTTGCCATACCAAAAGATTCAAAACATTCACCGTTCCCAGTGGTTCTTCTTGAAGCCATTCGCCCTCGAAAAAATCGCGGTTGATTCAGGTGGACAGGGGGGTGAGCGTTCCAATCAAATCAACTTACCGGTCATTCCTATTTGGGTGACTTGGGTCTTGCAACAAAAGCACCAGGACCCGGACATCGCCTTGTCACCACTTCTCGAAGTCGTGAGTGAGAAGAGGGCAGCGAAGTCTTCGGACTTTGACCAAGGCTTAGCTCAGAAGAATGGTGATAAGACCTTGCGGACAAAGCGAGTAGAAGACGATGCTGACGAACGTTACGAAACTAGTATTAAGGATTTGTTCTTCTACGCCTTGACCGCTCCGGAAGTACTCTTGCAGTTCGCCATTGTTTTCGGTTTTTTGGGTCACTTGGATGATCAGTTCCACTTCTTCCGTCGCCTGAGCGATGAAGTCTTGGCTCAAAGCTTACTCATCATCGGGGCTGCCTTTGTTGCTTTTTTCTTTATCCTCTTCGTCTTTAACATTATTAAAACGATTGTCCTGTATTATGGCTTCTCCTTAACGAAGCGAGATGGACATTTGAAGATTCAACGCGGACTCTTTGAGGTTCGTCAACTGACCTTCGCGGAGGCGCGCATCCAATCCGTTCAAGTTGAACAAAACATCTGGCGTTACCTGCTCGGATTGGCCACGATTCGCCTTCGTCTGATCACGGACAAGAGCGGCGACGATGAAGTGAATCGTAAGTTGCCAACACTCTTACCGCTCATTCGAGTGAAACGAGCAACTAGAATCTTACATCGTTTTCTACCAGGTCTTGTGCCTGAAGAAAACGTGACGATTAAGCCCGACTCCCTCTATCCCGCCTGGGCGATGGCCCGGAATGCGGTTTGCTGGTTAGTTGTCATTTCGGGCATCGGCTTGTCCTTCTGGTTGAAAACCTACACAGTAGTCATCGCCATCTTTTTGATCGTGATTGGTGGCTTTGCCGGCTTCTTTAAGGGGAGTGTTACTGGCGCGACCATTGTGAAAGAAGGGGAGGTCTTGGTTCTTCAGTCCGCCCGTCTGTTCACAAAGAAGACCGTTTATCTTCGCTGGGCAAACATTCAGTCCATGACGGTTTCACAGTCCGTTTGGATGGCTTTCTTTAAGAAGCGTGCGCACTTAGAAGTGGTGGTGCGAACAGACGATGCGTCAACGGAAATCAAGACGCGCTACCTGCCGTTACCAGAAGCAAAAGCGGTATACGCGGCTTACCAAAAAGCCTATTAAAAATAGGGCTCTCGGCGAAAAATTAAAAAATATTTTTTGAAAAAAGGCAGTCAAATTTTCTTGACTGTCTTTTTCTTAATTTTTAAAAAAATTGATAAAAAAGTTCTTTTATTAACCGTTTTCATTAAAAAAATCAAAAAGAATGTTGATATTTATAAAATGAAAGCCGTTACATTGTCTATTTTCACTTCGAAAAATTTGAAATGCAATTGACAGTTTCACAAAGATTAATTAAACTTTAAATATAGCAGATCGGAATGAAAGGTTTCGCTGCAACACTGAATCCAACGTTTTGAGGTGAAAGGCCAAAGAACCACGGTTTCACACTATTTTATAGATACGAGGATTACAGTATGTTTTCATTCAACAAGAAGGCGCAAGTAGCGCCTGTTGCAGAAGACAAGGTTGCCGGCGTTTACAAGCGTCGTCAATTGGGAGTCTTGATTGCAACGTCATTCTCATACATCGGTTACTACATCATCCGTCTGGTTTTCACCACGGAACAGGTATCGATTATGAAGAACTACGGATTTGACATTGGTCAAATCGGTTTGATCTTATCAACCTTCGGTGTTGGTTACGGAATCGCCAAGCTCTTCATGGGAGCCTTGGCCGACAAGTCCAACGCCCGTTGGTTCTTGGCAGGTGGTTTGTACCTCTCAGCATTCTTTAACTTGCTGATTGGATTTACGCAAAACTTCTTTGTCATCTTGTTCTTGATGCTCTTCATTGCCATCACACAGTCAATGGGTGCACCTGCTTGTCAGCGTCAAATTTCCATCTGGTTCTCAAAGAAGACCCGTGGAACGGCCTACTCAATCTGGTCATCAGCCCACAACGCTGGAGCGTTCTTCTGTGTCTTGTCAATCGAATTGGCAACGTTCTTGTTCGGTGGTTCATTGACGATGGTCTTCGTAACGGCTTCCGTTATCTCCATCATCTTGGCTACTTTGATGTTCTTCATCAACACGGACAAGCCTGAAACAGTTGGTTTGCCTGACATCGGAACTTACTCAGGTTATGTTGAAGTTGATGCCAAGGGAGAAAAGACGAACAAGGCAACGACTGACATGTCAATCTGGAAGATTTTGGTTAACAGCATCTTGTTGAACAAGGTTGTTTGGTTGGTTACGTTGACGTCAATGTCTTTCTACATTGTTCGTTACGGTGTCATGTCATGGATTCCTTCATACTTGCCTACTAAGGGCTTCTCAGTTACTTGGGCCAAGTGGTTGGTTGGTATCTTTGAAGTGACTGCCGTTCCTGGTGTTATCATCTTGGGTATGGTTTCTGACTTCTTGGACGGACGTCGCGCGATGATCTGTTTGATTTCTGCCCTCGGAACGTTGGGCTGCTTGACGGTCTACTTCACGACTGGTAACCACATCGCTTTGCTGATTGCCTTGTTTGCAATGGGAACGTTGATTTACGCACCAATTACTTTGGTTGGTTTGATGATTAACGAAGCGGTTCCAAACTACGCCGTTGGGTTGTCATCCGGATTCATGGGATTCTTCCAGTACATCTTCGGTGAAACGATTGCCACTGCCGTTATCGGTACGTTGGTTCGTTCATATGGTTGGAGCATGGCTTCAAACGTGATTTACGGGGCAACGATCTTTGCCATTATCTTGCTTATCATCTTGGTCTTCGAAGAAAAGAAGATCCGCGCGATGGAAGCATCTGTGAACCACTAAAAGGCTAGTAAAAAGTCGCTCGAGTGAAAGGCTCGGCGGCTTTTTTTGTTGCCTAAAAATGAAAAGTGGTCAAATAAAAAAGGCGTCTCGAATGAGACGTCTTTTTAATCTTCCGTGAGACCGTCCGTCCACTTAACCAGCATTATGGTGCCGTCAGGTGTCAAAGGGTCATTCGAAGGGTTGTGTTCGTTGAAAACCTGCGTTCCTCGAAAGCCACAGCGATTAATGAAGAAGTTGAGTAAGGGTTCGTCGAATTCGTGAACAAGGCTAGTCCAGCAGTCATAATCGGGATAGGACTGGAGAACGTAGTCAATTACTTGCTTTCCAATGCCACGTCCTTGGTATTGGCTTTTGACGTAAAAGAAAACGATGTGGGCAAAGCGATGGTTGCCTTGCGGGTGAAAGAGGATACTAGCCACCATTTCACCGTTTAACACGACTTTGATGGCGACGGCTTCCGGATAATAATAAGCCTGTAAGATGTTCTCGTTACTTGGCAAATCGTCTTCGTCAAAGGAGGGGTGTTCTTTTCGCTTAATAGCAGAATAACGCATGGCGTCGTACATGTCCCACTTAAAGTCATTGAGATCATCTTCCGTTAGAAAAGAGAGCAGTAGTTTATCTTTTTCTTCTGACATAGTTACCTTTCTTGTCATCGTTGATTAGGAGAAGGATTTATTAAAGCTTTTACGGCTTTTTCTTTTGGATGATGAACTTTCCTGCGTTGGGTAACTGCTTATCATCTTCAGGGTGACGCTCATTCATAAATTCGCTGATCTCAAAGCCTAAGCGGTTGATGAATAAGTTCATGCTTGCGCTATCACCTGGAACTAGCCCATATTCCCAAGTCTTAATGTCATCGAGTTGTTGATCTAACTGAAGGAAGAAACGTGTCATCAAGCCTTGTTCCTGATAGGCCGGAACCGTAAAGATTTCGTTCACGTAAGCCTTGGAGGAACCTTCATCCTGTCGAAAGGAGATACCAGCAATGATGGCCCCGTTTTGAAGGGCGACAAATGATCTTTCGATGTCGGACTTTAAGATGATGTTGAGGTATTCGTCTTCCGGCATCAGTAGGTCAACGGGAAAATCTTCGCCGTAACGATTGGGCAGACCATGTCGGTAGGCCGCCTTTAAGCTGCTTTTGTACACCACGAGATCGGCTTTTGCTAAAGGCGCAATCTGAAAGTCCGTGTTTAGCTGTGTCATGGGACATCCCTTCGTGTTCTTATTGGTCTGTCAAAGTCAAAGACGACCCTTAAATCTTTGTCTTGAAGGATTGAATTAAATCCTGTCGATTTGGGTTCTGATCCTTCCAGTAGTCCTTGTCAAAGTCAGCCATGACCACCAGGGCCTTCTCCAAGTTGTCCTGGCCGTGCTGGGTGAGGCGAATGGCCTTTGAGCGCGGATTCTTCTTACCAGGGAAACGGTCCAAAAAGTCTTCCCGGGCGAGCTTCGTGATGATGGCAGAGGCCGTCATGGGGTCGATGTCTGCCGCCTTTGCAACCATGGCCTGTGTCACTTCGTCGTTTTCCATGCTCAACGCTTCAACCGTTGAGAGAACCTGCACCTGTGGGTGTGTCAAATCAAGTCGGCGAAGCTGACTTTTGGTCTGACGGAACCAGTCCGTGTAGAGGGCAAAGAAGGCCTGGGACGTTGAACGTTGATAATCGCTAATTAATTCTTCATGAGATTTTGTCATTGTGACCCTCTGTTGTGTTTGGTAAGTATACTTATAATATAGGGGATAAAAGCGTCTGGTTCAAGAGCTGAAAAGAAAATTTCCCCTCTTTTTGACGCCCTTTTTTAACGCGCTTTTTCTTATGTCAAAAACGGTCCTGACTTTTTAAATAAATCACGCTGATGAAGCAGAATTGTGCTAAGCTAGGTTTATTCGTTTCAATTAAAAGGAGTCTATTATGCCACTATTGAAGATGGATTTGATCAAGAATCAATACCAACCAGAAGAAATCAAGCACTTGATGCAATTGTCATTCGACGTTGCCAAGGAAACGTTGAACTTGCCTGACCGCGACCGTTTCCAAATCGTGACGCAACACGAAGATTACGAAATCTGCTTCCAAGACGTTGGTTTGGGCTACGAACGCACGAACAAGGCCTTGTTCTTCACGGTCTTGTCAACGCCACGCCCAATGCCTGCTAAGAAGGCCTTCACGAAGAAGTTGGTCGAAGTGTTGGAAAAGGAAGCAAACGTTCGTCCACAAGACGTGATTATTTCCTTTGCCACGAACCACGCAGAAGACTGGTCATTTGGAGAAGGTAAGAACCATTTCTTGGATGGCAGCCTTTAATCGAAAGAATGAACGAGCAGCTCTTGATAAAGGGGCTGCTTTTTTATTGAAGAAACCGCCAATATTCTGTCTTTTTTAAATAATGCTTGTTTCTTTTGAAAAGTAGTGCTAAGATTTCAGTAACTCAAATCAAACCTTTAAAGTCGATCAGAGAATCGCTAAGGGCTTGGTTGGATTGTTGCCGCATTGTTTACCGAGGAAGTCCAGAGAGGCGGAGGTAGGCAAGCCTTTTTGGCGAATCCTGAATTAAAACCCAGGGACTCAGTCCAACTAAAATGAAAGCCTTTTTCGCAAGCTCTGATCGTTGATCAGGGCTTTTTTTGTAGCAAAAAAAGGGGGCGTCACGATGACACAAGAGAAAGATTGCTTGGACTTGTCGAACAAGAGCGTTGAAGAAATCCTGGAATTGGTTGCCTTAGCCGAAGCTTACGAGGCTGGACAAAAGCCGAAAGCGTTGAATAAGGACGTGAAAGTCGCCAACCTCTTCTTCGAGAATTCCACTCGTACGGTTACATCCTTTCAGATGGCGGAACACAACTTAGGGTTGAGTCGCTTCGACGTCAACCTGGCCGCTTCTTCCGTTAAGAAGGGTGAGACCTTGTCCGACACTTTGAAGACAGTCGAAGCCATCGGTATGGACATCGCGGTGGTTCGCCACTCGGAAGACGGCTGGTTTGACCAGGTGAAGCAAGAGGGCGTCAAGCTCGCCCTAGTCAACGCCGGGGACGGTGCTGGGGTCCACCCATCGCAAACGATGCTCGACCTGCTCACGATTAAACAGGAATTCGGGCGTTTTAAAGGCTTGAAGGTCATGATGGTCGGCGACCTCAGCCACTCACGGGTGGTTAACTCCGATGCTCACGTGTTCAAGAAGCTCGGGATGGGCCTGACTTTTGCAGGGCCTAAGGAATGGTGGAACGACGACCTGAAGCACTATGGTAAGTACGTTGAATTGGACGACGGCATCAAGGAAGCCGACGTCGTGATGTGCCTCCGAGTTCAAAACGAACGCCTGGACGACAAGGAAGCCTCTTCTTTCTCAGCAGAAGACTACATTAAGCACTACTCGGTCAACGAAGCACGCGCGGCCATGATGAAGCCGACGGCCATCTTCATGCACCCGGGGCCTGTGAACCGAGACATCGAAATCGAATCCGCCTTGGTCGACGGTGCACGGTCCCGCATCTTTAAACAAATGAAAAACGGCGTATTCGCCCGCATGGCACTACTAACTAAGGTGCTTGAAGCCAACGAATGGATGGAGGACGAAGCATGAAAACATTAGTGAAAAACATCGTCGTCAACGGCGAAGCAACGGACTTAATCGTTGAGGACGGCCAAATCAAGGCCTTCCTCACGGGCGCGGACGCGGCCGACTTTGACAAAGTGGTCGAAGGGGAAGGGAACACAGCCATCCCAGGACTCGTCGACGTCCACGTGCACTTCCGTGACCCAGGTCAGGAAGCTAAGGAAACAATTGCGACCGGTTCCAAGGCAGCCGCGGCTGGTGGCTTCACCTCCGTACTCGCCATGGCCAACACGAAGCCGGTCATCGACAACGTCGAACGGTTGGAAAGTCAGCTGAAGCGAAATCAAGAAAACGGCTTGATTAAGGTCGGTCAAATCGCCGCCATCACGTCCGACCTGACGGGGAAGGAAGTCGGCCCAATCGAAGAGCTTGCCGCTGCCGGTGCCGCCGCCTTCTCAAACGACGGACACGGCTTGCAGTCAGCAAAGACCATGTACGAAGCCCAGCTTGCCATCAAGGCTGCTGGAAAAGTCCTTTCCGCCCACATCGAAGACGACGACCTCGTCGACGGTGGGGTGATGAACGCGGGGGCTAAGGCCGAATCACTCGGCTTGCCTGGCATGAACAGCCTTTCCGAATCGAGCCAACTGGCCCGCGACCTGATGATGGTTCGCCAGACGCGCTGTTCTTACCATGTTGCGCACATCTCGACGAAGGAGTCAGTGGACTTGGTTCGCCAGGCCAAGAAGGAAGGCCTTCCGGTAACCGCCGAGGTTTCACCGCACCACTTGTTCTTGGACGAAGAGGACATCCTCACAGACGACCCAATGTTCAAGATGAATCCGCCGTTGCGCTCGAAAGAAGATCGCTTAGCACTGATTGCCGGCTTACTTGATGGCACGATCGACATGGTCGCCACTGACCACGCCCCACACCAGGCCCACGAAAAGCAGGGTTCCATGTGTGGTTGTGCCTTCGGAATCGTCGGACTCGAAACCGCCTTTCCACTGATGTACACGCGCTTTGTTAAAAGCGGTTTGGTCGACTTGCAGACGCTGATTAAGTGGATGGTGGTTAACCCAATCAAGGTCTTTGGCTTGAAGAACGCCGGTGAGCTCAGGGTGGGTGATTCAGCAGACCTCACGCTAGTTGACCTCACGGAAGAATTTGAAATTGACGCAGCAGACTTTTACTCCAAGGGCAAGAACAGCCCGTTCATCGGAGAAACGGTGTTTGGACGAGTGAAGAAAACAATGGTCGATGGCAACATCGTCTTTGAAAAATAAGGGGAAGCAGATGAAACGGTACTTAGTGTTAGAAAACGGCTCCATCTACAGCGGTGAAGCGTTCGGATCAGAAGAAGAACTGCTCACGGAAGTGGTCTTCTCAACCGGGATGACCGGTTACCAAGAAACCATGACCGACCCGTCTTACTTCGGTCAAAGCATGGTCTTCACTTATCCTTTGATTGGAAACTACGGGATTAACTTGGACGACAACGAAGGAAGCCGCCCAGCGGTCGACGCCATTATCGCCAAGGAAATCTGCAAGCGTCCATCCAACTTCCGCTCCGTGATGTCGGTGCCCGAATACGCCAAGCAAAACGGTGTCGTTGGAATCGAAGGGGTGGACACGCGCAAGCTCGCCAAAGAACTCCGGACACAAGGTTCCATGAAGGGTGTCTTGGTTAACAGCCTGGACGAGACAAAGATTCAGGAATTGTTTGCTGAAGACTACGACCAACTGCTCTTAGAGCGCAGCCAGAAGGAAGAGTACGTAGCCGGTGCTGGAAAAGTCGAAAACGAGGACGCCTTGAAGATCGCGCTCATCGACTTCGGGTTGAAGAACTCGATTGCCCAGGCGTTAGAAAAACGTGGCGTGCGGGTCATCCACTTCGACTGGCGAAGCGATATCGAAGCGATACGGGCCTCGAAGCCGGACGGCGTTTTACTATCCAACGGACCTGGAAACCCCGAAATGTACGCTGATTCCTACCCCATGATTCGGGCCCTCCAGGACGAGTACCCACTCCTTGGCATCTGCCTCGGCCACCAGCTCTTTGCTTTGGCCAACGGTGCTTCAACCTACAAGATGAAGTTCGGTTACCGCGGTTTCAACCACGCCGTTTGGGACATCGATATGCAAGAAAAGCACTTCACCTCCCAAAACCACGGATACGCGGTTGACCGCGACTCTGTTGCAAACACGAAGCTCGAAGTCACCCACGAAGAAATCAACCAAAACACGGTCGAAGGGGTGCGCTTGAACGACCGCACCGCCTTCTCCGTTCAGTTCCACCCAGATGCCTGTCCCGGTCCCCACGACTCGGAATACATCTTTGATAAGTTCTTAGCCGCCGTAAAAGCTGCCAAAAAGGAGCCATTCTATGCCAAAGCGAACTGATTTAAACAAGATTCTCGTCATCGGATCCGGACCAATCATCATCGGTCAGGCCGCCGAATTCGACTACTCCGGTTCCCAAGCCTGCCTCGCCTTAAAGGAAGAGGGCTACGAAGTGGTCTTGGTCAACTCGAACCCCGCCACAATCATGACGGACGAAGAAATCGCCGACCGCGTCTACGTCGAACCTGAAACAACCGGCTACATTAAGGAAATCATCTTAAAGGAAAAGCCCGACGCCATCCTGCCGACGCTTGGTGGTCAGACCGGTTTGAACATGGCCAAGGAACTGGCCGACTCTGGTTTGCTTGACGAACTCGGCATCGAATTGCTCGGGACGAAGTTGAAGGCCATCGAACAGGCCGAAGACCGCGAGTCCTTCAAGGAATTGATGGCGGATTTGAACGAACCAGTTCCCGCCTCAGCCATCGCTACTTCAATGGACGAAGCGCGCGAAATCGCTGCCCGCATCGGCTACCCGCTCGTTGTTCGCCCAGCCTACACACTCGGTGGTTCCGGTGGGGGATTCGTCCACAACGACGAAGAACTCGAACACATCGCCGCCCACGGGTTGGACCTCTCGCCAGTAACCCAGGTTCTGATTGAAGAGTCCATCGCCGGCTTCAAGGAAATCGAGTTCGAAGTCATGCGTGACCGTGAAAACAACGCTTTGATTGTCGCTTCCATGGAAAACATCGACCCCGTCGGTGTCCACACGGGTGACTCGGTCGTTGTGTCACCAACGCAAACGCTCGCCGACCGCGAGTTCCAAATGATGCGCGACTCCGCCTTGAAAATCATCCGCGCTTTGAAGATTGAGGGAGGGGTCAACATTCAAATGGCCCTCGACCCACAGTCCTTCAACTACCGCATCATCGAGGTGAACCCACGAGTTTCCCGTTCTTCGGCCTTGGCTTCCAAGGCCACGGGTTATCCAATCGCCAAAATGGCCGCCAAGATTGCGGTCGGCTTGAACCTTGATGAAATCAAGAATCCCATCACGATGACGACCTGGGCGGCCTTCGAACCGGCCCTCGACTACGTTGTCGTAAAGATTCCACGCTTCCCATTCGACAAGTTCAAGGACGTGGCGCCAACGCTCGGTACGCAGATGAAGGCGACCGGGGAAGTCATGGCCATCGGTCGAAACTTCGAAGAAGCCATGCAAAAGGCCGTTTCCTCTTTGGAAAGCGACCACAACGACTTCTCGGGTGACGCCTACGCCGACTGGTCAATCGACGAACTGAAGAAGAGTTTGATGCCGGCAACGGACGACCGCCTCTTCAAGATCGCGGAACTCATCCGCCGCGGTGTGAGTGTTGAAGAAATTCACGCCATCACGCAGATGGATTTCTTCTTCCTTGATAAAGTCGAATCCGTGGTCCGCTACGAACGCAAGCTCAAGCAGGACTTTAGCGCCGACGATTTGCGACGCGCCAAGGAACTGGGCTTCCCGGACGAATACATCGCTAAGTTGAGCGGACAGCCAGAAGAGGCTGTTCGCAAGCTGCGCAAGGACGAAAGTATCACGCCAGTCTACAAGATGGTCGACACGGCCGCCGGAGAATTCGAATCAAAGACGCCTTACTACTACTCAACCTACGAAGAAGAAAACGAATCCGTTAAGTCGGCCAAGCCTTCCATCCTGGTGGTTGGTTCCGGACCAATTCGGATCGGGCAGGGAGTCGAATTCGACTACGCCACGGTTCACGCCGTAAAAGCCATCCAAAAGGCCGGCTACGAAGCCATCATCATTAACTCAAACCCCGAAACGGTTTCCACCGACTTCGCCATCTCAGACAAGCTCTACTTCGAACCGTTGACGCGCGAACACGTGTTGAACGTCATCGATTTGGAACAGCCCGAAGGCGTCTTGCTCCAGTTCGGTGGTCAGACAGCCATCAACCTGGCCTTCGCCATCAACGAAAACGGCACGAAGATCATGGGAACGGACTTGAAGGCCATCGACCTGGCCGAAGACCGTGACAGCTTCAACCAGATCATCAAGAAGCTGGGCTTGCACCAACCAAAGGCCGACTTCGCCAACTCACAGGAAGAGGCGAAGGAAAAGGCCAAGGAAGTCGGTTACCCCATCTTGATCCGCCCATCCTACGTGATTGGGGGCCAGGGGATGGCCGTCATCAAAAACGAAGGCGAACTCCAGGACTACCTGAACGCAGCCGCCTGGGTTTCAAACGACCACCCGGTCTTGATTGACTCCTACCTCGCTGGACAGGAAGCCGAATTAGATTTGCTCTCAGACGGTCAGGAAGTAAGCATTCCTGGAATCATGGCTCACATCGAACGCTCCGGTGTTCACTCGGGGGATTCCATGGCGGTTTACCCAGCAGTTACCCTGGCAGACGACGTGATTGACCAAATGGTCGACGCGGCAACAAAGCTCGCCAAGGAACTCGGGGTCATCGGTTTGATGAACGTGCAGTTCATCATTCACGAAGGGAAGGCCTACGTCATCGAAGTGAACCCACGAGCATCCCGGACGGTACCGTTCTTGTCCAAGGTCACGAAGATGGCCATGGCACAGATTGCCACCTGGGTTTCAATGGGCAAGACACTGGCAGACCTCGGCGTGAAGCCGGGCCTCAAGGAAGCAGGCAACATGATTCACGTGAAGGCGCCGGTGTTCTCCTTTGAGAAATTGAACGACGCCAACACGAAGCTTGCCCCAGAAATGAAGTCGACCGGTGAAGTGATGGGGTCTGCACCAGACTTCGAAACGGCCCTCCAAAAAGCCTTCGTGGCGGCGGGAGTGTCTTCACCTAAAAATCAGGTGCTGGTGTTGAACAACCTGGCGGATGCTGCTACTGAAATGGCAGAAACGCTGAAAAAGATGGCCGGGTCGGGTTGGACTTTGGAAGCATCGGAGGGAACGGCAGAAGCGCTTGAATCAGAGGGCGTTAACGTAAGTGCACGTATCCAAAATGAAGAAGTTGAAGCCCAAATGATCGACGGAAAGGTCGACTTACTCGTCGACTTCGGCGCCGACGAAGAAATGGCTTGGCGCGGCATGGCCGTTGCACAAGGCACGGCCTTCGTATCCGCCATCGACACATTCTTCGCCTACGAAAAGGCCTTTGAACAACTGGACACCGAGAAGAAAGTTTACGAATTAGGAGAGATGTAAGATGAACTTGAAGACGACTGTTGCTGGCAATCAATTTGAAACGCCTTTTTTGAACGCATCTGGGATTATCTGCCAGACTCAAGAAGAGTTGGATTCCTTGGAAGCAACCAAGGAACTGGGTGGAATCGTGACGAAGTCCGCGACCTTGCAACCACGTGAGGGAAACGAGCAACCACGTTACTACGACTTGGCCCACGGTTCGATTAACTCCATGGGATTGCCAAACCAGGGCTACCCATTCTACCTGGACTACGTCCAACACGAGCACAGCAAGCCAACCATCTTATCTGTTGCCGGAATGTCTGCGGCCGACGCCATCGAATTGATGCGCAAGGTGCAGGACTCCGACTACGAAGGGTTGACGGAACTGAACTTGTCTTGTCCAAACGTCATCGGACACCCGCAGACGGCCTACGACTTCGAAGCAACCGAAAAGATTTTGGAAACGGTCTGCTCCTTCTTCACGAAGCCATTCGGGGTGAAGTTGCCACCATACTTTGACTTGGCCCACTTCGATGGTATCGCCAAAGTCTTGAACAAGTTCCCACTCACGCACGTCAACACGATCAACTCGGTTGGAAACGGCTTGGTCGTCGACGTTGACAAGGAACAGGTTGTCACGAAGGCCAAGGGTGGCTTCGGTGGGCTTGGTGGGGCAATGGTCTTGCCAACAGCCTTGGCTAACGTTCGCGCCTTGCGCCTCCGCTTGAACGACGACATCGCCATCATCGGAACCGGTGGGGTGACGACTGGTGCCGACGTCTTCGCCCACATTCTCTGTGGGGCCGACATGGTTTCAGTCGGAACGCAGGTCATCAAGGAAGGTTTGGGCGTATACGCCCGCTTGCAAAAGGAACTCGAAGATATCATGGCCGAAAAGGGCTACGAATCACTGGAAGACTTCCGCGGTAAGGTGAAGGAACTGTAAGGGATTCGGATTATAGGGCGGCGCTTTGAATGATGAAAGGCGCACGGGTTTAGATTCAAGGTGCCTGAAAAATTGGCGCGCTGTAAAGGAGAGACAACATGGCAAAACCACTGATGATTGCACTGGACTTCCCGTCTGGAGAAGAAGCCTTAGCTTTTTTGAGCCGCTTCGACGAACCGTCCAAACTGACGGTCAAAGTCGGAATGGAGCTTTTCTATGAAGAAGGCCCAAGCATTATTGAGAAAATCAAGGCCCTCGGCTGCGATATCTTCTTGGACCTGAAGCTCTTTGATATTCCAAACACGGTCAAGCAGGCCTCTAAGCGTTTGGCTAAGCTTGGCGTGAACTACATGACGGTTCACGGACTCGGTGGTTCCGAGATGATTGCGGCGGCTCGAGAAGGGCTGGATGAAGGGGCCAAGGAAGCGGGCGTTGAAGCACCAACGCTGCTTGCGGTTACCGAACTCACGTCCATCTCGGATGACGTCTTGAAGAACGAGCAAAACGTCGACCTGCCGATGAAGGAGATGGTCTTGTCACTTGCTCGGACTGCACGCGGAGCTGGAGCCGACGGTGTTGTCTGCTCGAGCCAGGAGCTTGAAACGCTGAACAACGCCCTGGACGACGGCTTCTTCTACCTCGTACCCGGCATTCGCTTGCCAGAAGACGGCGTGCAGGATCAAAAGCGAGTGGCAAGCCCAACCTTTGCCCGTGAAAACGGTGCCTCAGCCATTGTGGTTGGTCGTCCAATCACGAAGAACGCCTACGTGAAGGAAGCATACGACCGCTACCTGTCGGACTGGGAAGGTTAAGCTGGCAAAGTCAGACCCGCCCGTGCCCGATTTTCATGAACGCCGCCAACCGCTTTCATTAACGGAAGCAACCATTCTCACACCACAAATCTGAAAGGACAACCAAACATGACCAACGTAAAAGAAATTGCCAAGCAACTCCTCCAAAAGAAGATTGTTTCCTTCAAGGAAAGCGGCCACTACGAATTTGCTTCCGGCATCTACTCACCAATTTACACGGATTTACGCCAGACCATTTCGTATCCTGAATTGCGCAAGGCCATCACGGTGGCTTTGGCGGAGCAGATTAAGGCCAACTACCCAAACGTCACGGTTATCGCTGGTGTTGCCACAGCCGGTATTCCTCAGGCTGCTTTGGTCGCCGAAGAAATGAACCTGCCAATGCTTTACGTTCGCTCAAAGCCAAAGGACCACGGGAAGGGTAAGCAGATTGAAGGTGTCTTGAACGAAGACGACCAAGTTGTCTTGATTGACGACTTGCTTTCAACCGGTGGTTCCGTGATTAAAGCTGCCCAGGCAGTTCAAGAGGACGGCTACAAGGTTGCCGGTATCGCCGCCATCTTCTCATACGGCTTCACCGACTTGAAGAAGAACATGGACGACGCCGGCTTTGCCTACGACACCATGTTGACCTACCAAGATTTGCTGGAGGCAGCACATGAGGGCGATTGGTTGTCAGCCGAACATTTGAAGGCCTACAAGGCCTTCCAGTCGGACCCATGGGGCTTTGACCGCTAATCGGTTGGATGCTCATGGAGGCTGACTGTTAGCGAGCCGTTTCATTCAAAAGATACACATTAAAAAAAGAACCCCCGAGAAGGGGGTTCTTTTTGTTTTTATCGATTACTTAGCGTAACGGTAAACCTTTGATTCGTAAGGGCGCAGCGTGTGACCCGCGTCGTCCTTGTAGTTTGAAATCAAGATTTCTGCGTTTTCCGGCACGTCGAATTCACGCACGATGCTTTCTTCCGCAAAGGAGTTAATCACGAGCAATTCCTCGTTTTCGCCCACACGCTTGTATGCGTAAACCTGTTCGTCTTCCGGATCCAACAATTCGTAGCGACCCGTCGTCACAATGTCCAAATCATGGCGGAAGGCAATCAACTTCTGGTAGTGGTAGAAGATGGAGTTTTCGTCGTTCAACGCCGCGTCCACGTTAATCGTGTCGAAGTTGTTGTTCATCTTCAACCATGGCGTTCCCGTCGTAAATCCAGCGTTTTCACCGTCCGTCCACTGCATTGGCGTACGCGCGTTATCACGTCCCTTGTAGTGCACGTAGTCGAGCAACGTATCGGCATCAATCAAGCCATCACGTTCCACGAGGTAACGACGGGCGTTCTTGATATCGATATCGTTGAAGTCGTCCCAACCGAGGTTGTAGGCGTTCGTCATCCCGATTTCTTGTCCCTGGTAGATGTAAGGCGTTCCCTGCATGAAGTGCAAGAGCGTCGCCAACATCTTAGCTGAAACGTTGTGGAATTCCGGCTTATCAGAACCAAAGCGGGAAACCGAACGTGGCTGATCGTGGTTTTCCCAGTAGAGGGAGTTCCAAGCCACACCGGCCAATTCGTTTTGCCACTTCGTCAAGTTTTTCTTCAACTTAGGCAAGTAAAGAGGGGCGTTGTCCCACTTTCCCAAGGCAGGGTTGGGGTTGTCATCCAATTCCATGTGTTCGAACTGGAAAACCATGTTCAATTCAGAACCGTCCTTGGCCGCGTAACGCTTGGCGTTTTCGATGTCCACGTTTGACGCTTCTCCAACCGTCATGATGTCGGCGTTGTTCAAGACCTTTTCACGCATTTCTTGAATGTAGTCGTGAATCTTAGGCCCGTTTGCGACCATGTCGTTTGATGAGGCGTAGTGGGCGTCTTCAGGGATTGGACCGTCAGGCAAGCCGTCTGGCTTTGACAAGAGGGAAATCACGTCCATTCGGAAACCATCGATTCCCTTGTCCACCCAACGGTTCATCATGTCAAAGACCGTCTGGCGCACTTCAGGGTTTGCCCAGTTCAAGTCCGGCTGACCTTCGGCAAAGAGGTGCATGTAGTATTGACCAGTCGTCTCGTCAAACTTCCAAGCCGGACCAGCAAAAAATGAACCCCAGTTGTTTGGTTCGTGACCATCCACTGGATCGCGCCAGATGTAAAAGTCACGCTTGTCGTTGTCCTTTGAAGACTTTGATTCAATGAACCACTGGTGCTTTGAAGAAGAGTGGTTGACCACCAAGTCCATCACGATCTTGATGCCACGGGCGTGGGCTTCTTCCAAGAGTGATTCGAAGTCTTCCATTGAACCGAATTCAGGGTTAATGGCTTCGTAGTCGGAGATATCGTATCCGTTATCTTCGTTTGGTGAATCGTAAACCGGGTTCAACCAGATCACGTCGGCACCCAGCTTCTTCACGTAATCCAAGCGGGATTCGATTCCCTTCAAATCACCGATTCCATCGTTGTTGGAATCTTGGAATGAGCGGGGGTATACCTGGTAAACGACGGCCTTTTGCCACCACTTAATTGCTTGTTCTGTCATAAAAAACCTCCAATGGTTTATGCATTGTTTCTTGAGTTATCTATACGGCAGTTGTCTGCCATTATAAAGGAATCTTGTTCGTTCGTAAACAGGTTAAAACGGTGTTTCGCGCCTTTTTAGCCTTAGTTTTCATCCGGCACCAACCAAATCATGGCCGCACCCAGCACAAAGCATAGCGCGTTCACATAGAACATGTTGGCCATGGAGCTGCCGAGCAATGGGAAGAGGTAGAAGGAGACGAGCGAGGCGAAGATTTGGGGGATGCAGATGAAGCAGTTGTAGCAGCCCAGTAAGAGCCCGTTGTTCTGCCCGTCCAAGGCGTTCGTCAGAATCGTAAACGGCACGGTAATGATGGCAATCCAGGCAATACCAAAGAGCGCAAAGGCGAATACGGAGACCCACTTGCTGCTTCCGGTGGCAATCAGCAGGAAACCAACCGCACCGAGAAGAAGCGCCGTGGTGTAAACCGGTCGACGCGTCTTCTTACCGAGCTTCACGAAGAAGAAACCGGCCAAAACGGACGTAATCGAGTAGACGGCCTGAACAATCCCAAACCAATTGCCCGCTTCCTGGAAGGCGGCGCTCGTTGCGTCGGTTGTCTGCCAGATTCTTTCTGCTAAAGCACCGGTTGAATAAGTCCACATATACGGAATGGCAATCCAGACAAAGAAATCCGCCAATCCGAGGAGCCAAAAGACCTTCGGCGCGTGTTTTAGGACGTCAAAGAAGCTAGCTCTTTTGGATGATGGAAAATGGGCCCGCTTATGATGGTCAGAGTGATTTTCGAGAAGGCTTCGCTCGTCTTGACCGTGGTAGACCGCCATTTCCTCGTCCGTATACTCATCAACCGACAGCACCGTAAAGATGACCGAAAGCGCCAGGATGATAGCTGCCAGGTAGAAGGAGAGGCGAACGGAAGGTGGAATCGTCCCTGCCGGTGCCGTATTCGCGATGCCCATGCGCGTGAGCAGGAAGGGGAAGACGAAGGCAGTCAGTGCCCCAAGCGAGCCCCAGATATTTTGCATCGACCACAGCGTCTGCGACTGCTTTTCGTTTGCCATGTCTGGTATCAGCATCTTAAAGGGTTGCTGGGTGACGTTGCAGGCCAGGTCCATGAACAGGACCGTTGTGGCCGCGAAGGCAAGGGCGGTCGTCGAAGCGAAGCCAAAGCCAAAGGAGCCCGCGTTTGGCAGGAGCATCATGACAATGATGGCGACCAGAGCACCACCGACTAGGTAGGGCAGCCGCCGTCCGAGACGCGGACACCAGGTGCGATCCGAGAGGTAGCCGATGACCGGCTGAGCAATGAGTCCGGCTAGCGGCGGTAGAATAAAGAAGAAGCCGAGTTTGTTCGGGTTAGCGCCGATGGTTTGAAAAATACGGCCCATGGTACCGGTTTGCATCGAGAAGGCGAGCTGGGTACCGAAGAAGCCGAAGGTCATGAAAAAGATTTGAAGCGTGCTCAAGCTGGGCAGGGCGTGCTTCCTGCCTACCATTCCGCCATGCGGTCGATTATTACGATGTTTCGTTGTCATTATGATTTCCTCATTTCTGGAAAAGTCGCGCGCGGACCGGCCCCGTCCCTCAAGCATGGCACGGGTCTTTCCAATGCTTAGCGTACGCGCTTGCATAAAGGCCGGTCAACGCGCGTGTCCTACATTGCATATAAACGACCCTAATTGCCAGATAGGACAGAACGACCCAAAAGCGTTATAATCGATACTAGTATTTGGAGGCGTTTATTGATGAAAAAACATAGTAAAGTTCGAACCATCCTGATGATCGCGTTGGTCTGCTTGATTGGTTATGCGGGTGTCGAAAGCTTTTCCGCCCACAACCGTTCCAATCCAGAACCAGAAAAGCAGAGCCCAAAGACGGCCACGGTTTTCTTCCACGGCTATGGCTCTTCGCGGAACGCGGAGAAGTCAATGACGAAGTACTTGGTTGACAAGGGTTACTCGAACCGTCGGATGGACGTTACCGTTGCAAAAGACGGCAGCGTCACGATGGGTAGGACCCTTCAAAAGAACGATAAAAACCCGTTGATTCTGGTGCAGTTCGACGACAACAAGAACCAGGACTTTGACAAGACGGCCATCTGGGTTCAAACCATCATGGCGAACTTGAAGAAGCAGGGGGTTACCAGGTGAACCTCGTCGGTCACTCGATGGGAAACATGGCCATCGCTTCCTATCTGATGGCAAGCAAGAACGCCGACACGGCCGCCTTGCCAGAAGTGAAAAAGCAGATTGATCTGGCCGGTACTTACAACGGCTTGATGGTCTCGGAAAAGAATTCCAACTCCGCCTTGCTGGCAAACGGTCAGCCCATGATTCCAACACCATACTTCCAGCGACTGCTCGCGCTGAAGGACTACTATAGTAACCACGCCGTGCAGGTGCTAAACATTTACGGGAACTCGCAGGGTGGTGCCGAAAACGACACGACCGTGTACAACAACTCATCGAAGTCGCTCCGCTACTTTGTTTCGAGCCCATCGACCTATGAAGAAAAGCTGATTAGCGGTGAAAATGGTCAGCATTCAAAGCTGCATGAGAACAACGAAGTCAACCAAGCGATGTTGAACTTTTTGAAGAAATAAGCTTGATTAAAAAGCGTCCTGATGGGGCGCTTTTTACTTTTTTGTGAATCCGTCTCATGGATTGGCTTGATTACACGTATGCGTCTCATTCTTGTCAAGCCGACTTGATTTTGCTATAGTAAAGATACAAATTAATAACGTTCCGTTTAGGGGTGCTCATTTGAGCTGAGAGGCATAGCCGACCCTCCGAACCTGTTGTGTTAACGCACGCGTAGGGAAAACAGAAAAAGACAAACAACGTTTGGTCCACTTTTGTTGTTCCGAACGTTGTTTTTTTGTACGAGTCCATCACTTTCGCTTTATAGGAGAGAAACATGCAAAGTACAAAGCAAAGCAATTTGCACTTCATCACTGAAATGGCGCTTTTCGTCGCCTTGTCCGTTGTCTTGAGCTTCTGGTCGTTGAAGCTTTGGGGCCAGGGAGGTTCGATTTCCTTCCAAATGGTGCCAACGATGATCATGGCTTACCGTTACGGCTTGAAGGGTGGATTAACCACCGGATTCCTCTTTGGAATGATTAAGTTGATTCTCGGGGCCTACATCTTGACGCCGGTTCAAGCCTTCATGGACTACCCATTGGCCTTCACGGTCGTTGGATTGGCCGCCTTGTCACAAAAGGCCGTTCGTTTTGCCATGGAAGAAAAGAAGCAGGGGAAGCTTTACGCGGGCCTCTTCGTTGGTTTGTTCATCGGTTCATTCCTGCGCTTTATCGCCCACGTCTTGTCAGCGGTCATCTTCTTTGTACAGTGGGTGCCAAAGGGCCAAACAATCTGGGGTTACTCCATCGTCTACAATGGTTCTTACATGTTGCCATCGTTCATCGCGTCATTCATCGTCGTGGCGATCATGGCAAAGATTTACCCAGCCCTTTTGAAGGCGAAGAACTAAAAAATAAAGACAAAATAAAGGGCAAAAATTGTCCTTTTGTAGTCATAAGAAAAACCGTCATAAATGCCTTAATAAAGGCGCTTATGGCGGTTTTTATGTGGTATAATTTCGTTGAGCAGACAACTTAGGCGGTGGCTATCCTTTGCATTTAGAAAGGAGGTTCAACATGGTTCTACAAAAACCACGAACTGAAATCTAAAGAAAGGAGATGCCGAGTTTTGTCGTTAGCTGAAGCGCTGTATCTGCTGATTGAATTCATTCGCCTCTTGGTGGATATTCGATTAGTTCAGATCACGCTCAGAAAAAATAACCGTCTCAGATTTGACAGTCTGACGGTTATTTTTTAGTAACTGATTGGACAGCCACCGTTTAACGGGTTTGCTTAAGCAGGTTAGTTCGCGCTAACCTGTTTTTCTATACCTCCATTATATACCACCCCAACCCCCTGTCAACAAAACAGGTCGTCTTGGACTTTTTCATTGACAAGCATTTCTCATCATGTTTTAATAAACGTAACTTAAGAAAAGAGAAAGACCATGAACAAGAATTTGACTTTGAATTTAGCCGTCGTCGTCAGCGTCGTTATCTACGGATAGGGTGCTGAATTTTTGGCTTGCCTATCCGACCTACAGGATGGGCAGCTAGCTGATGAAGTCAAATGACAAGGCCAGTTGCTGATGCAACTGGCTTTTTTTGTGGGATAACGTCTTTTTTAAGAAAAAAGGAGAACACTTATGCAAGAGAAACAAGCGAGTAGGAGCCAAATCCTACTGATCACATCACTGATTTTCGGACTCTTCTTCGGGGCCGGAAACCTGATCTTCCCAGTTCAAATGGGACAGCTTTCAGGGGGACACTGGGTGCCAGCCGTTTTGGGCTTCCTGTTAACCGGCGCCCTGCTGCCATACTTGGCCATGCTCGGGATGTCATTGACGCGCTCCCATTCCGTTTTGGACATCGCAAAGCCCGTCGCCCCTTGGTTTGCCACCATCATGGTTGTGGCCATTCATTTCTCGCTCGGTCCTCTGTTTGCCACACCACGTACAGCCGCAACGGCCTTCTCAATGGGAATCGCACCCTTGGTTCCAGCCGGCTACCAGCAATTGGCCATGTTGATCTTCTCCGGAATCTTCTTCTGGATGATTTACCTGCTCACCATTAAGGAATCGAACTTGATGAAGTGGGTTGGTAAGTACTTGAACCCAGCCTTCTTAATCTTGCTGGCCATTATCTTGATTTTGGCTTTGATAATGCCGATGGGTGACTTGAACCAACACGTTTCCGGTGCTTACAACTCACAGGCCGCCTTCGAAGGAATCTTGGAAGGGTATAACACGATGGACTGTTTGGCATTGCTAGCCTTCTCCGTTTCCGTTGTTTACGCCGTAAAGAACATGGGCTTCTCAGACAAGCAGGTGCCAAAGCTCTTGGCTAAGTCAGGGCTCTACGCCATCTTGCTGGAATCCATCATCTACATCGCCACGGCCTTGCTGGGTGTTTCATCACTCGGTATCATGGGCGTTTCTGATAACGGTGGAACGGCGCTTTCAAACGTCATTAACCACTACACTGGAAACGTTGGTATCTTGGCAACGGCCGTTGTCGTTACCCTGGCCGTGTTCACGTCTGCCATGGGCCTTTCCGCTTCCTTTGCCCAGGACTTGCACCGTGTGTTCCCAAAGGTTTCATACATGACTTGGTTGCGCATCACTTGTATCGGTTCCTTCATCACGGCAAACGCTGGTTTGACGAAAATCATCGCGTTCTCAACGCCAGTGCTCTTGATTATTTACCCATTCTCATTGGCCTTGACGGTCTTGGCCGTTTTGAACAAGTGGGTGAAGCAGGACAAGGTGATGTACCGTTTCGTGATGGCTTTCATCGCCATTCCCGCCTTCCTGGACGGTTTGTTGGCATCCCCAATGGCTTCCATGGGAATTGTAAAGACGATTGGAAACGCCTACCAGGCAATCATTCCGCTTGCGGCGGAAGGGTTCGGATGGACGGCGCCAGCTTTGCTTGGAGCATTAATGGCCATTCTCTACAACCGTTTCATCAAGAAGTAATGAGACTTCATATTACGTAAAAGTCGGTCCCGAGGGCGCTGCCCTGGGCCGGCTTTTTGCTTGCTTTTGTGTCGGGGAATGCTGAACAGAGGGAGCTAACCGTATTGGTAGGCAGTTTTCTCTTTCACCATTCGGATGGTGAAGTGGCGGCAAATGGGGCAGGGTCGGGTTGGACTGGGCCAGCCACATTCCCTTGACAGAATAAAATGGCATGCTAAGATAGAATCAACTTAACACGAAAGGAAATTCACAATATGGCATTCACGCAAATGAACTGTTGCTGCTCAAAGTAATTGAGCTAGCAATCTGATTCCAATATGAACGATTGATTAGCTCCTTACTGAGGTGTCTTTTTGACGTTCATATTGATTGCGGATGCGATGAGTGAATCCCGAATTCTCTTTTTATTGCCAGTTTTTCAGTATGGATCGTACTGAAAGACTGGCTTTTTTATGGAGAAATAGACATGTTATCAGAAAAACAGTGGGACGATTTAAAGGCGTTCCGTCACGAACTACACCAACACCCGGAGCTTTCCTTTCAGGAATTCGAGACAAGTGCACTTATAAAAGCACGCCTCGAAAAGCTCGGGTATGAAATCAAAACGCCAAAGGAAATGAAGACTGGCGTCATCGCCGACATCGGACCAAAAGATGCGCCAATGGTGGCGCTCCGGGCGGACATCGACGCCTTGCCCATCCTCGAAAAGACGGGCTTAGCCTATGCATCCGAGATTGACGGTGTCATGCACGCTTGCGGACACGACCTGCACGCGACGAGTTTACTGGCGGCAGCGGAAGGAATCGCGCAGGGAAAAGATGCCTTGACGGTTCGCGTTCGCCTGATTTTCCAACCGGCGGAGGAAGTTCACCTCGGGGCCGAGCAAGTCTTGAACGCTGGCGTGCTTGATGACGTGCAGTACATCGTTGGGTACCACAACATGCCGGAATTGGAAGCGGGTAGCTTAGTCATTGAAGCGGGGGCCCGTAACGCCGCGGTTGATCAGTTCAAGGTCACCTTACACGGAAATGGCGGTCACGCCGCTCACCCGAACCAAAACACCGACGTCATTTTAGGCATGGCGCAGATGGTAACAGGCTTGCAGAGTATCGTGTCACGAAACATCGATCCGCTCCATCCCGCTGTATTATCCGTGACGCACGTGGAAGGCGGCGCTTCCTGGAACGTGATGCCGGACGAGCTGTTCTTTGAAGGAACGCTTCGTACCTTTGATGAAAAGGACCGTGAACAAGCAAAGAAGCGCTTCTACCAGCTAGTTGAATTGCAGGCTGAAGCAATGGGCATTGACGTAACGATTGACTGGATTGCCGGTCCGCCCGTTCTCGAAAACGACGGGGCACTCGTTCAAAGTGTCCGAGAAACGCTGGCTTCGAAAATGACCGTTGTTAAACGGCCAGCCTCTGCCGGTGGCGAAGACTTCGCCTACTACACAAAGCAAGTACCAGCGATTTTTGCGGAAATTGGGTCGGGTTCACCTTCGGGCCTGCACCATTCCGATTTAACGGTTGATGACGAAGCACTGAAGACAGCTGCAGCCTGGTACACCGAAACATTGAACGTCCTATCTAAGAAATTAGCGAATGGACAGTGATAAAAAGATTAGGAGAAAGAACAATGAAAAAGAAGCATGTCATTTGGACGGTCGCCGCTCTTGTCGTACTCGTTTTAGGCTACTTTTCCTTTGCGCCAAAGGGGCACAAGCAAGGACAGGTCATTACGGTAGCCACCGCTCCGGGACCATATAGCGAACTCTTCATCAACGGCGTGAAGCCAATTCTGGAAAAGGAGGGCTATACCGTTAAAACAAAGTCCTTCAGTAACTTGCTGAACGCGGATATCGCGCTTGATAACAAGGAAGCGGATTTAAACGTCGACCAGCACACGGCCTATCTCAAGAACTTTAACAAGGAAAAGAAGGCTAACCTGGAAGGCCTCGTGAAGATTCCAACGGTGCCGATGGGACTATACCCAGGGACAAAGAGCTCGTTGGAAGATTTGTCGTACGGCGATGAAATTGCCATTCCAAATGATCCGTCAAACCAGGCACGGGCTTACCGCATTCTGGCCGAGAACGGGTTGATTACGATTGATAAGGACGCTAATCCCGTCACACTGACGCAAAAGGACATCAGTTCTAATCCGAAGGGACTTGTCTTTAAGGAAATCGATTCCTCAACGATTCCGCGGGTTCGAAGCGACTTCGCCTTTGTGATTCTGCCAGGTTCCGTGGCTTACGCCGCGAAGGTGCCGGCCAAGGAGATGGTGCTGAAGGAAAAGATTAGCGATGACTACTACCTCGTGGCTACGGTTAATCGTTCGAACAAGGATAAGGACTGGGCGAAGGCAATCAAGAAGGCCTGCCAGTCAGACGAATTCAAAAAATATCTCGCAAAGCATAACGACGATGGATACTGGGTTACTTCAAATTAATAGGACGTGTTAGCTGTAAAAGTCGGTCCCGAGGGCGCTGCCCTGGGCCGGCTTTTTATTTGTCTTTTCGCAGGTGTCAGTCCGATTCAATCCAAAAAAAATAAAATGAAAGCTTGCTTTTAGATTCTCATCATGTTTTAATATAAGTATCAAATTAAGTGAGAAATCAAATGACTAATTCATTGCAAAACAACCAAGCCATTATTATCAGCATTATTATTCCATAGGGATAGGTGCTGATGTTTTGAGCTGCCTATCCCATTCGGGTAGGTAGCTGATGAAGAGGTTTTCGAAGACCAGCTACGTACATTCACGTAGCTGGTCTTTTTTGTTTGAAAAAAGCTTAAAATTGAAATCGTAAAGGAGTTTTTCAATATGGAAAAACAAAAGCTATCCACTAAGCAATTATTCTTGGTGGCCTCATTGATCTTCGGCATGTTCTTCGGAGCCGGAAATTTGATTTTCCCGGTCCAATTAGGGCAGATGTCCGGTAGCAACTGGCTGCCAGCCGTCGCGGGCTTCCTGTTGACGGGTGCCGTCCTGCCATTCCTCGCCATGCTCGCCGTTGCGCTGACGCGATCCAACTCGGTTTATGACATCGCAAAGCCCGTCGCACCATGGTTCGGAACAGTGGTTCTCGTAGCCATCCACTTCACCATCGGTCCAACAATCGGTACACCACGTACGGCCGCCACGGCCTACGAGATGGGAGTGGCGCCATTGGTGCCGGCCCAGTACCAGCAGTTGGCCATGTTCTTGTTCTCAGCCGTCTTCTTTGGCTTGGCTTACTTCCTGACTGTTAAGGAATCCAACTTGATGAAGTGGGTTGGTAAGTACCTGAACCCACTTTTCTTAGGACTCTTGGCTTTGATTTTAGTTGCGGGCCTCGTCCTGCCAATGGGTGACTTGCACCAGCACGCAGCCGCCGCCTACCAAACACATGCTTCCTTCCAAGGAGTCTTAGATGGTTATGACACAATGGATGGAATGGCCTTGCTCGCGTTGGCCGTTTCAGTGGTTTACGCCGTACGTGCACTTGGATTCTCGGACAAGAACGTACCAGCCGTTTTGGCCAAGTCTGGACTTGTGGCCATCTTGGTCGAATCCGCAATCTACGTGGCCGTGGTTCTCCTCGGCGTATCATCCCTTGGAACGATGTCTGCTGCGCCAAACGGTGGGGCAGCCTTCTCGCAGATCATCACGCACTACGCCGGAAACGTCGGTATCCTGGCCACCGGTGTTGTCGTGACGCTGGCCGTTTTCACGACCGCCATGGGGCTTTTCGTTTCCTTCGCTCAAGACTTGCACCGCGTTTTCCCTAAGGTTTCTTACTTGTTCTGGCTCCGTGTCATCGCCGTCGGTGCCTTTGTGTCAGCCAACGCCGGCTTAACAAACATCATCACCTGGTCGGTACCAGTCCTCTTGCTCCTGTATCCATATGTTTTGGTGTTGACTTTCCTCGGTGTCTTGAACAAGTGGGTGAAGCAGGACGCCGTTTTGTACCGCTTCGTGGTCGCAGCCGTAACGGTGCCAGCGTTCTTGGACGCCTTGGCTGGATCTCCGTTGAAGGAACTGAGTTTCGTTGCAACGCCCGTTGCTTACTACCACGAGGTGGTGCCGTTGGCCGCTCACGGATTTGGTTGGATATTGCCCGCCGTGCTGGGTGTTGTCGCAGCATTTGCCTACAAGTTTGTTCAACGTTTGACTGCTAAGTAAAAAGACATTTTGACTGTCAAAGTCGGACCCGTACCGGGCCGGCTTTTTTATTTTGGAATGAATCGAAAATCGTTTTTGAAAAGCCTTGCCCAAAAGGGCAAGAAAAGGCTGCCCGTCAGCCTGACAAACGTTCCTTTAAACTCGCTATAGTAGTATTTGTAATTCATTACAAAGGAGAAAAACATGGGTAAATTACTTGGTCGTTTGGCTGGTTGGATCTTTAACCACGCTAAAGCGACGATTACTATTGTCGTGGCGATGACCGCCATCATTATCGGACTAGCGCTACATCAGGGATCAAATTTTGCGGGGGCTTCGTTGAGCCTGTCAAATTCTCAGTCGCAAAAAGCGCTCTCGGTGATGGGAAAAGAGTTCTCGCAAACAGATTCTTCAAAGGGAACCATCAAAGTAGTCTTTCACAGTGAAAACGGGGAAGAGTTAACTTCCGCGCAGAACCAAGAAAAGATCCATGAGCTTTTGCAAAACCTTCAAGGGCAAAAGCACGTGGCTTCCGTGATGGGGCCAGACATCTTGCGTAATTATAGTGCCGACATGAAGACGGCCTACGCAAACGTGACCTATGATCAGAAGAGCGAAGATGTTTCCGAAACGGAAATTAACCGTGTAAAGAAGCAGTTGAGCATTACTCGTGATGCTAAGATTCAAACGGAACTTTCTGGAAACGTGACGTTCTCAGAAGTTCAGCAAAGCGAATCGACTGAAGTTGTCGGAATCGTCGTTGCTTTCTTTGTTTTGGCAATCACGTTCGCATCTTTGTTGGTTGCTGGTCTTCCGATTTTGTCAGCCCTCATTGGCTTGGCCGTTTCAATGATGATTGTCATGCTTTTGACAAACGTCATGGACATTCCCCAAACTTCATCCGCATTGGTTGGAATGATGGGACTGGCGGTTGGAATTGACTACGCACTCTTTATTATTTCACGTTACCGTCAAGAAATCGGTTCCGGTAAGGAACGTCAAGCAGCAATGCAAAAATCCTTGTCGACCGCTGGTGTTTCAGTGGTCTTTGCCGGAGCGACCGTGATGGTAGCCATGGCAGCGATGGTTGTCTTGAAGATTGATTTCTTGGCATCAATGGGAATCGCAGCGGCCATCGGTGTTTTCTTCGCCGTATTGATGTCACTGACTTTGGTGCCTGCTATTCTTTCCTTATTGGGTAAGAAGGTGACGGGCCAAAAGAAAAACCGTTTCTTAAAGCGTTTTGCTAAGTTCCAAAAACCAGGAGGATTTGGTCGTTTAATCGTCAAGCACCGGATCAAGGCCATGTTCTTAGCCGTTGCGGCATTGATGCTGATTGCCTTGCCAGTTGCTCACATCAACCTCGGACTTCCGAATGATGGTGAAAAATCACCAGAACAAACAGAACGTCGTGCCTACGATATGATGAAGGATGGATACGGCGACGGTGTTAACGCTACGTTGATTGTCCTTGCTAAAACGGACGACATGACGAAGGCAAACAAAGCCGGTGAAGAAATCAAGAAGGTGGATAACGTAAGCAACGTGACACCAGCAATGCCTGGAAAGTCAGGTAAGTACTTCATGTTGGCCGTGACGCCGAAGACGGATGCGAACGACCCGAAAACCAAGAAGTTGGTCACTCAGATTCGTGATTTGAACCAGAGTCAAACGCAAAGTGAATTGCTTGTTACTGGAATGACGGCCGTTAACGTTGATGTCAGTGATGCCATCGCGTCAGCTATTCCAAAGTTTGCCATTTTAATCATCGCCTTTGCTTTCGTTCTCTTGATGATGGCCTTCCGCTCACTCTTGATTCCGTTTATCGCCGTTGCCGGATTCGGTCTTTCCCTCTGTGCAACGTTGGGAGCCGTCGTCTGGATTGTTCAAGACGGCAATCTGTTGGACTTCTTCCAGATCCCTTCAAAGTCATCTTTGCTAGCCTTTATGCCGGTTTTGGTGATTGGAATCATGTTCGGACTTGCCATGGATTATGAAATCTTCTTAGTGAGCCGAATTCGCGAAGAGTATAATCGAACTAAGGACACGAGTCACTCAGTGATTGTTGGTTTGAAGGAAAACGGGACGGTTGTCTTTGCGGCCATTGCCATCATGGCTTCCGTTTTCGCCGGGTTCATCTTCTCGCCAGAAGGAATCATTAAATCCATTGGATTATCCTTTACGTTTGGTGTTCTCTTTGATGCCCTAATCGTTCGGATGATCATTGTTCCCGCTGCCATTGCGCTCTTTGGAAGGGCCAACTGGTACTTGCCTAAGTGGTTGGATAAGATTTTGCCAGAATTGAACGTCGATTAAGTTAATTCAAAAAAGGACTAGCCTGATGGCTAGCCTTTTGTACATATTTATTTTAGTTAGAAAGAGAAGTTTTATGTCACAGGAAAATACGAGCCGATTACAACGAGAAACCTTGCTTGGTCTCCGGCCCATTTTTATCCTTTGGATTCTATTGGGAGTAGCACTTGCTTTATATGTCGACTTTCAGACATTGTCGCTTTCAAAAATTGGTTTCATCATTTTTGTTACTGCTGTTCAATGTATCCTGATTGCCCTGATTTTTCAAAAGGTGATGGCACGTCAATGGAGTATGACCGCACAAATTCTGATGCTGCTAATGATGATGTACATCATACACGGAACAGGTTCCGGCGTGCTGCTCCTCACCATTTCGCCCATTTTAATTATCCAATCGATTATTTTTGATCATTACAAGTGGGCGAACCTTTCGGCCATTGCGCTTTTCATTCTCGTCTTTTTAGCTTTCCTCATTCAGAAAAGCAATTTCGGTTTCATCTTATTTTTCATAGAGGTGGCCGTTTTAATGTTGTTAATCGTCTTTTTGTTTGTCAGAAGCTATCAAAGAAGCTTACAGCAATTGAGTGAGTTGCAACACTCAAACGCTGAGCTTCAATTAGCCTATAACCAGGTTGACCAACTCTCAACTGACCGGGAACGTGAGCGGATTGCAAGAGACCTACACGACACACTGCTACAGGATATGACCGGCCTTTCGATGTTGTTGGATGTTTTAAACCAGAAATTGGAAGAAGGCGACTTTGACAGCGCAGTAGGAATCGTGGAAAAGGCAAATCGCCTATCGAAAGAAACTCTTGTTTCTTCACGGGACGTCGTGTCAAAGATGCGGGAAGAATCCGGTCAATCTTTGCAATTCCAGAATCGTTTGAAGGTTTTAACCAAGACTTTTTATTTAAATTATTCCTTAAACGTCCAACTTAGTTATGAAAAAGAACCAGAGATACGTGGAAACGAAGTGGACAGTATCTTGAAGTTGATTTCGGAAGGGTTAATGAACGTCGTCAAACACAGTCATTCCGATTTTGCCTTATTGAAGTTTAACGAAGATGAACTGTATCGAAACATCGAAATTATTGATTTTGGTGGTGGCTTTGACGTTGACCGAGGTAGCGCTAAAAAACATCACTTCGGAATGAAGGGAATGCGTGAACGCGTATTGAAATTAGATGGTACACTAGAGGTACAAAGTACGATTGGAGAAGGGACAACCGTCATTATTCGGTTGCCTAAGTGATGAAAGTTAAGTTATGAAAGTACTGATTGTAGACGATCACATGATCGTTCGGGAAGGGCTCAAACTGATTCTCGAATCGGCGCGACCGGACTTTGATGTTCAAGAAGCCGCAAATGGATCAGAAGCCCTCATTCAATTACAAAACGATGGCCCGTTTGGGCTTGTCTTGCTGGACATCAAGATGCCGAAAACGGACGGCTTGACGGTTATGCAGGAAATTTCGAAGCATTATGCCGAGGTACCTGTGATTGTTTTGACCACTTTTGATTCTGACGAAGTGGTGCAAGAAATGGTACAACTAGGTGCTAAATCCTTTCTTTTAAAGAACACGGATAGTAAGAAAATCCTGAGTACGATTGATCAGGTTTTGGCTGGTAACTTGGTGCTTTCAACCGAAATGGCCAGCAAAGCATTTAATGCAAAGAAACAAAGCCTGCCTGCCATCGAGCTGTCGGATCGAGAACAGAAGGTACTACAATTACTGATTGACGGCTATCGAAACAAAGAGATTGCCGAATCACTCTACGTCTCAGAGCGAACAGTCAAAAACGTGCTCACGCAAATCTACAACAAACTCGGCGTATCCTCCCGCTCCGAAGCGGTGGCCTACGCTTTCAAACACGATTTACTAAACCGCTAAAGTCGGCCCCGTACCGGGCCGGTTTTTTTTATTTTAACTAGTATGCTTTACAAACTAGTTAGCTTTCGATATACTCATTGTATTCAAAAGAAAGGGGAGGTGTTCGATGGAACATAAGGTATCTAGCCAGCTTTTAAAGGGCTTTTTACAGGGCATCCTGCTGATACTGCTGGCCGAAGAGGCCGATTATGGCTACGGCATTGGGCAACGACTGAACGCCGTCGGATTGCAACAGGTGCCGAAGGGGACCATTTACCCCTTGCTCACGTCGATGGAAAAGCGCGGCTTGATTGCAAGTGAAAGCCGGCCATCCCCGGACGGCCCTTCCCGTAAATACTACGCCACCACAAAAGAGGGATTGCTTGCCAAGCAGGAATTCTTAGACCAGTGGGGCTACCTTGTCTCTGCCATGAGCAACTTAACGAAAGAAGTAAAAGCATGACAACAGAAGAACTGATTGAACAAAACAACGAACTGCGCGGCGCTTTGAACGAAGAAAACGACGCGTTCTACACGGACTTCTTGCTCTACGTGCGTTCACAGAGCATTTTTAAGGAAGAACACACCACGGAAGAGCAACTCTTTTCCATCCTCCAAGACATTTTAGAGGCCCAGAAGAACGGGCAATCAGCCGCGGATTATTTCGGTACGGATCCGAAGTTTGTGGCTGACAAGATGTTAGCCGCAACGCCGAGCCGCTTGGCTGAAGGGGCAAAGCTCTTCTTATACGGGATTGGGGCATACTTCGCCTTCAATCTTGTGCCCGATTTGATTGTGCCGGGAAAGCCACTGGACTTAGGTGCCTTCATCCTTTCCGGGTTGTACTTGAGCCTCGTGGCGATTCTTGTGTTGAACTTGATCGGACGTACGATTTACTTTTTCAAGAAGTCAACGATTCCTTCCTGGGCAAAGAAAGTGATGACCTTTACGGGGGCGATTGCTTTGTTGGCACCAGTGACATTCATCAACATGTGGGTACACACGCCCGCTAAGTTGAACTTGGATAGCACAGTGGGAATCTTCGTGATCATTCTAGTGCTGATTGGCGTGACGATTTTTGTCCGCAAGCAGGAGAAGAAAGAGGAAAGTCACATTTGGCGTCCCATCCTGTTCTTCGTCGTCATCTCTGCGGTGATTGGTATCCTGACGCGTTTGCCAATCTTGGAAGGGCTCTTGTTGTCAAAGGCAGGCCGCCTCACGTTAGCAGGAATCGTGCTCGTCGTATTAATCATCTTTAACGTGTACACAGTGTTCACGGTGAAGAAGATGGATAAGAAAGATTAATGATGTAAATAAAAAAGCCGGCTCAGGAAGGGCGGGCTTTTTTGTTTTTAGGCAGTTTTCTTTAGGAAAAGTAACAGTTGATGAAGGTCTTTTTTACTAATTGTTCCAATGCGATAAATTGGCGAGCTGTTAAGATACCTCTCTACTTTAATAATACGACCGGTATCAACATAGGACTTATTGTTTAATCCAGCTTCTTGCCAATCTGTTAATTCAAAGAAATTGCTTCGAATGTGAGCAGACTTAGTGAAGTATTGGCTGGTTATCTTATAAGTCATGAAATGAAAAGTATCAGCAACAATGACAAGTGCAGGTCGTCGCTTACCACCAGATCCTTCTTCGAAAGTTACAAATGCACTTATAACATCACCAATCTTCTTCATCTAGCCACGCTTTCAAGTCTTCTTCTGTATCGATAACTCTGTAAGCAGGGGTTCTTCGACAGTATTCCGCAAGCCATTCTTCAATAGCCTTCCATTCATCGGCGCTTCGGGTTTCAGTGCTTTCAACTAAAGCAGGATTTGTCATTGTATTTGATACGTCCATTGTTTGAGTCCTTTCTGTTCAATATTTGGTCGTGTGATAGTTATCTGGAGTTAAGCGTCCTTCAGCCACTCCCAAAGTTCTTCCTTTGTTTCGATTGGCTTCCCTATGGGAATGAGTTCTACCAATCGATCAACACCATCGTCGATTATTTTTTGTTTAGCGACAATTCCAGCAGGAACTGTGCGAGTCTCGATAATCGACTCTAAGAAATGGTTGACAGCTGTTCTGGTCGACATCCCAAAATCGGCTAAAACGTCTGAAGCTTTGTCATTAATATGCTTACTAACTTTGATTGTTGCGATATTTGGTGAGTCCATCCTTACCCCCTGTATTCAATTGTTAGTTGTGACAAAAAATTGGAGTAATCGTGTATGAACTACCAATCTTCTTCATTAAACCAATCTTTTAGTTCTTCCTCTGTTGAGATTGTTTTATAGACTGGTTGCTTGCGACAAAAATCAGCAAGTTCTTTTTCGAGTTCAGCACGGCTGAAATCATCATAGTTTGAATTTGCATCAATGTTTATTTGGTGTTTTATTTTTGGCATATCCATTTTGAATGATCCTTTCGGCTAGTATTTTCTAATGGCAGTATACGCCGATATGACGGGCTTTGTTGGACTTTATTTTAAAGCAGAATATTATTCAAATACGTAATATTAGAGGGAGATATTGCTAATTAACAGTGCAGCCAAATCACAGCTAAAAAACACATACCAACCCCCACATGAATTCCACCATCTCATCATTCATCCTCACCACAACGTGGCTTTCAATGATACAATAGTAGCCAAGAAAGCAGTCTTTACTGCTTAAAGGAGAACGTTCATGCCATTTTTGCATTCCATTTTTCTGTTCACGCTCATTCCGGCGGTCCTGCTCACGGTCGGTGACTACTTCTTGATTAAGAAGAACCGGTACCGCTTGCTGTCGGGGATGGCGGTGAACACGACCATCATCGCGTACTTCGTTGCGCTAACGGCGCTCATCATCGAGATTAACAACGCGAGCCTCGGTTTGGCCTACGCGATTATCTTGATTATTCTGGCGCTACCCGTTATCTTGTTCATGCTGACGGCGGCTTATTTGTTCATCTGGAACGGGATTATCGTCTGGCGTCGCGAGAGCCACTCCCTCGGAAACGTGTTGACGCTTGGAATTGGTGCCGTCTTGATCATCGTTCCCGTCTTCTTCTCCGTGACGAAGGGATGGTGGCCACACAGTAAGATTCTGACGTACTTGCAAAACACGTACTCCTTCTTGCTCCTGTACGCCATTTTCTGGGTGTTGACCTTCATGACATCATACGTTTTGACGAAGGTTGTTCACCCAAAGTACGACAAGGATTACGCCATTGTGCTTGGATCAGGCTTGATTGAGGGCAAGATTATCTCACCGTTGCTCGGTTCTCGAATCAAAGCCGCCATTGACTTTCAAAGAAAGCAACTGGCCAAGTCGGGGAAGCATCTGAAAATCATCATGTCCGGAGGGCAGGGTGGTGACGAAAAGCTGCCCGAAGGTGTTGCGATGAAACAATACGCTTTGGACCACGGTGTTTCAGAAGACGACATCCTCGTGGACGACCAATCCAAGAACACTTACCAAAACATGTCCTTTTCAAAGCTGGTCATCGAAGAGGCTGGCTTAAACCCACAGGCCGGAATCTTTACGACCAACGACTACCACGTGTTCCGTGCCGCCGGGTTCGCCCGTGCGGTTGGTCTGAACATTGATGGTGTTGGATCAAAGACGAGCAAGTACTTCCTGCCAAACGCCTTGATTCGCGAGTACATCGCGATCTTGCTTCGCCACAAGAAGTTTCACGCCGTCTTGATTGGCCTGGTATTGTTACTAAACTTGAGCGTTTTCTTCAGTTAAAATACGAAACAACAGTCACGCGCAATGTCTCTTAAAAAACACGCGTTGACAGTTCTAAGCAAAGCATGGTAATTTAATAACCGTAGCAAGGCTACAAAATAAATTATATTTGTCCACTGGGGTGCCAAAATGGCTGAGATGATACCCATTGAACCTGATTCTAGTTAATACTAGCGTAGGAACGTGGTCACTTGATCTTTTTAATATGGATTCAGTGTAAGCACTTTCTGTTAATCGCGGAAAGTGCTTTTTTGCGGCTAACCGTTGGACAGACGGAGGAAGTATGAAATTTTCAGAACAACTGCAGAAGCAGGCAACACCAATCATGGATGCGATTAACGCGCACCCATTCGTTGAAGGATTGGCAAAGGGCGACCTTCCAAAGGAAGCGTTGATCACCTATGTCCAACAGGATTACCTGTTTTTGAAGAAGTTGCGTGAAGTCTGGGCCTCAGCGCTTCGCATGAGCAAGAACGACGAACAGATTCGTTTCTTCTGGGGCATCATCGAAGTTATTTTGGACGCGGAATGTGACGCTTATGACACGTTCTGTGAACAAGCCGGCGTGAAGATGGAAGACATGAAGGACGCCATCCCATCACCAAAGGCATACTTGTACGAAGCCCACTTGGACCAGGCCGTTTTGTCTGGTAACTTCTTGTACTTGTTGGCCGCCTTTGCACCAACGCCATGGACGTACTTGGAATTCACGAAGCACATCTTGAACTCCGACATCGACATGACAAACAACCCATACAAGCCGGTTTTGGACTTCTACATGAACGAAGAAAACTACGCCGGCCCAACGTTCAAGTTCATCGACGAATTGGCAGAAACGGCCACGAAGGAAGAATTGGCCGAAGCGAGCCAGCTCTTCTTGAAGACCTGCGAACTCGAATGGCAGTTCTGGGAACAAGCCTACTACCAAGAGGACTGGAAGTTTAAGGACGTCTTGGAAGCCGCACGGAAGGAAATGGCTTAATTCAAAGCTTTCGACGCGCCTGGTTTACGGGCTAGGAGGTCGGTTGAGTCTAAGGCTACCGTCAAAGTCCAACCCGACCCGGCCTTTGAAACAGCACACGATTCAAGGCACCTCCAGAGATGGCGGGTGCTTTTTTATTTGCGACAGTTTCAAAAAGAAGTGTTAGACTAAACAGGTACAAATTTCCGATTTTTATATAGGTAACACCATGACAAAAAAGATTAAAGAGTCCAACATTGCGCTGATTTACTTCGCTTACCAGGAGTTCTCGCAAAACATCGACTTTGCCAACTACAAAATTTCAAAGACGCAGCACCGGATTCTCTTTTTGGTGAGCCAGTTGAGCCAGCCAACGATTAAGAAGCTTCTGCAGATCATGAAGATGACCAAGCAGGGCTTCATCAAGGCTTTGAAGGACTTGGAAGAGCGTCAGCTCATCGTCACAAAGCCGTCAAAGGAGGATCCACGGGTCAAGGATCTCATCCTAACAAAGGAAGGGAAGCAGATGATTGAAGCGCTCAACCAGGACCAGAGCCAAAAGATTGACGCGCTGCTGAACAAGCACGACGGGGACTGGAAGGCCACCCTGGACGACATGGTGGACAACTATTTGAAATCTTTTTAAAAATTAAAATCAAAAACATTTTTTAACAATATTGACAATACGAGAAAAAAGGCGTAAATTTTTTAGGTAAACTTGGTTGACCGAAATTGCGCCTTTTTCTTTTGCTTAAAATTTGGCAGGACAAGGCGGCATAAACTGTGCGACACACGACGCGGTTTATCAAGATTCACGAAAACAATAAGCAGGGGGGGAGAAAATGAATCAAGTAGTTCAATTCGGGACGATGCAGATGCTGGTTGAAAGCCTCTTGGACGGCTTTGTTAGCACGAAAGACGTTCTGTCAGCCGGTGATTTTGGAATCGGTACCGGTGAAGGTGTCGATGGTGAGTTGATCATCATTGACGGGGTTGCTTACCAGATTGATGGCGAGGGCCAAGTTCACGAGGTCGGGCCTGACTTTCCAATCGCCTTCGGTAACGTGCACAAGGGTGACTTCGAGTTCTTGAAGGAATACGAAGACATTACCTTGAAGGAACTCCAGGACGAAATCGTCAAGGAAGTGAAGACAAAGAGCCTGTTCTTCGCCTTTAAAATTGAAGGGGACTTCGACGCCGTTCAAACGCGTTCGGCCAACAAGTCCACGCGCCCATGGCCAAGCCTGAGCCAGATTGCCGAGGGCCAAAACGTCTTCGACACGACGGACACGGACGGTATCATGGTGGGTTACTACTCACCAAAGCTGTTCCAGGGTGCCGCAGTGCCTGGCTTCCACCAGCACTACTTGTCTAACGCCCACGACTTCGGTGGCCACGTACTGGGCGCTAAGTTGAAGCACGTGAAGGTTTCGGTTCAGATGCTTTCTGGCCTCGACCTCCGTTTGCCAGCGGAAAACGCGGACTACCGAGCCGCTGACCTCACGCAGTTGGACCACTTGAACGCGGCCATCCACGCAGCGGAATCATAATTCATTTTCAAACCCACTAAACGAAAGGAAGAGCATCGTAACAAAGCGTTGCTCAATATGTATACTTATGTCAGAACAAAAATTTGGTGCCGATATCGTCACCCAGTCATTGATTAACCACGACGTTGACATCGTCTTCGGAATTCCTGGTGCAAAGATCGACCGTTTGTTTGAACGCTTCGACCACCCACAAGCTGGTCAAAAGACGCCAAAGTTGCTCGTTGCTCGTCACGAACAAAACGCGGCCTTCATGGCCCAGGCCTTCTCACGCATCACGGGTAAGACCGGTGTCGTTGTCGCAACGTCCGGACCTGGTGTTGGAAACTTGGTCACTGGTTTGATGACGGCTTCAGCCGAAAACGACGCCGTTTTGGCCATCGGTGGTCAGGTTCCACGTAAGGATTTGAACCGTTTGACGCACCAGTCAACGGACTCAGCCGCTTTGTTCAAGTCCATCACGAACTACAGCGCCGAAATCCAAGACGCCAACAACATCTCAGAAATCATCGCGAACGCCTTTGCGGCCGCTAACGGTCCAAAGAAGGGGGCTGCCTTCGTTTCATTGCCACAGGACGTGGACGACGCGCCTGTAACTTGCGATGCCTTGCCTGAAGTGCCAGCCGCACAACAAGGTCCTGCTTCCCTTGCGGACTTGAAGTGGTTGGCTGACCAAATCAAGAACGCTGAATTGCCAGTCTTGCTCGTCGGAGCCCGCGGTTCTGACGACGCTACTGTCGAAGCGCTTCACTCACTCCTCGGTGACACCAAGTTGCCAGTTGTTGAAACGTTCCAAGGGGCAGGGGTGATCTCCCGCGACTTGGAAGAAGAAACGTACTTCGGTCGTATCGGTTTGTTCCGTAACCAGACCGGAGACAAGTTGTTGTCTAAGTCTGACCTCGTCATCACGGTTGGTTACGACGCCATCGAATACGAACCACGTAACTGGAACAAGGAAAACACGTTGAACATCGTGGCCTTGGACACGGTTGCCGTTGAAATCGACAACAACTACGTGCCTAAGCGTCAGTTGGTCGGAGACCTGGCGCAAAGCTTGAACCTCTTGGCCGAAGACATCAAGGGATACGAAATTCCAGCCGCTGGACAAGCTGTCTTGAAGGAAATGAAGGCGGACTTGAAGGCCGCTTCAGAACCAACTTACACGCCAGCACAGGAAAACTTAAACCACCCATTGGACGTTGTGGAAGCCATCCAAGCCCACGTAACGGATGACATGACGGTCTCAACGGACATCGGTTCCCACTACATCTGGATGGCCCGCCACTTCAAGTCATACGTGGCGCGTCACTTCTTGATCTCAAACGGTATGCAAACGCTTGGTGTTGGTTTGCCATGGGCCATGACGGCCGCCATGGTTCGCCCAAACGCCAAGTCCGTATCTGTTTCTGGTGACGGAGGATTCTTCTTCTCAGCCATGGAATTGGAAACGGCCGTCCGTTTGAACTTGAACACGGTCCACATTGTCTGGAACGATAACGGTCACTACGACATGGTGAAGTTCCAAGAAGAAATGAAGTACAATGGGGAATCTGCCGGTGTTAAGTTCGGTAACATCGACCTTGTGAAGTACGCCGAAAGTTTCGGTGCCAAGGGTCTCCGCGTTGATTCACCAGCTGAATTGAACAAGGTCTTGGACGAAGCCTTCGCAACGGAAGGTCCAGTTGTGGTTGACGTGCCAGTTGATTACACGCACAACTACGAATTGGGTTCACAATTGATTGAATCAGAAGGATAATTTTTGATTATCTGTATTCAAAAAAGCTCGTCTTTTATGAGACGGGCTTTTTGTTTTTGCCTTATAAAAGTCAGGCGCTACCGCGACTGGTCGCTCTATTTTGTATAAGTAGTTGAAAGATTGGCGGGCTGTGGTAACCATAGGAGGCTTATCGGGCAGTTTGCTGGCTTTTGTATTGTCCGTTGGGTGGAAGAAGGAATCGGGGTCGCTTTTGACTTTGCCAAGAGACGAAAAGCCTGCGATAATAGACGTGTCATTTACTAGAACAAGTCAAAGCAAGATACAAGGAGGAAACACATGAAAGCAGCAGTATTCGTAAAGTCGGGTCAGGTCGAAATGCGCGAGATCGACAAGCCAACCATTCAGGGACCGAAGGACGCCGTTATCAAGACCGTCCGAGCCTCCGTTTGTGGTTCCGACCTCTGGTTCTTCCGTGGGCTCTCAGACCGTAAGTCAGGCGCTCAGGTTGGACACGAAGCCATCGGAATCGTTGAAGAAGTTGGTTCTGGCGTGACAAAGGTCAAGCCGGGTGACTTCGTCATCGCGCCGTTCACGCATGGTTGTGGGGAATGTCAGGCCTGCCTCGCCGGATTCGACGGTGACTGCCTGGACCCAGACAAGTCCGGGTCAACCGGTTACCAAGCCGAATACATCGGGTACAAAAACGCCGACTGGTCACTCGTGAAGCTGCCTGGCCAACCAGCAGACTACACGGAGGACCAACTGAAGTCCTTCATGACGCTGTCAGACGTCATGGCCACCGGTTACCACGCCGCCTTCACCGCTGAAGTGAAAAAGGGCGACACGGTCGTTGTGATGGGTGACGGGGCCGTTGGCCTCTGTGGTGTGATCTCAGCCAAGTTGCTGGGCGCATCCCGTATTATCTTGATGTCCCGCCACGCTGACCGCCAGGCCATCGGGAAGGACTTTGGCGCTACCGACATCGTCGAGGAACGTGACCAGGCCGCAATCGACCACGTCATGGAACTGACGGGCGCCGGTGCCGATGCGGTTCTCGAATGTGTTGGAACGGAACAAGCCGTTGATACGGCCGTGAAGCTCGGCCGTCCAGGTGCCGTCGTTGGTCGCGTTGGAATCCCACAGGACCCAATGATGAACACGAAGGACCTCTTCATGAAAAACATCGGTCTCCGTGGTGGTATCGCAGCCGTGACGACCTACGACCGTGGTTCACTCTTGAAGGCCGTCTTGGATGGCGAAATCAATCCTGGCCAGGTCTTTACAAAACGGTTTGAGCTGAAGGATATCCAGAAGGCCTACGAGGCAATGGATAAGCGTGAGGCGATTAAGTCCTTGCTGGTCTTTTAAAATAGCAAAATAAAAAGAGGCGCATGATACGTCTCTTTTTTTGTGGCCATTCAATGAATGGCAGGGGGCAGATTCATTGAAAAACCGTTTTATTTTCACCAAATCTTCGTTAGCACGTGTGTTGCTTCCCGGTCAGGGCCAACCGCAAACGTGTGAAGCGGAATGCCAACAATCTCGGATACACGGTTCAAATACTGACGGGCGTTGGCCGGCATTTTCTCAATACTTGTCACTGTACTTATGTCTTCTGTCCAACCGGGGAGCTCTTCGTAGATTGGTTCGCAGCGAGCCACCTCTTGGTTGCTGGCAGGGTAATGATCGATGATTTTACCGTCCAAACGGTAGGCCGTCGCAATTTTAATCGTCTCAAAACCAGTTAAAACGTCCAAACAGTTGAGGGACAGCTGCGTCATTCCAGAAATCCGAATCGCGTGACGGAGAACTACCGTGTCTAACCAACCGATTCGGCGGGGACGCTTGGTCACAACACCGTATTCGTGGGCAACTTCGCGGATGGTGTCGCCGATTTCGTTCTTTAATTCGGTTGGGAATGGGCCTTCACCAACGCGGGACGTGTAGGCCTTCGCCACACCCACGACTTCGCTGATGCGCTTAGGACCAACGCCAGCACCAACCGTCGCACCACCGGAGATTGGGTTCGATGACGTGACGAAGGGGTAGGTTCCCTGATCAATGTCCAGCATGCTTCCCTGGGCACCTTCGAAGAGCACCTTCTTTCCTTCATCCAATGCCTTGTTAATCAGATAAGAGGTGTCAGCGACCAGCGGTTTCAGCAGTTGACCGTAATCCCTGTACGTTTCATAGAGAGGCTCAAAGTCAATCGGATCCACCCCGTAGAGCTTCGTCAGAAGCTCGTTTTTTTCAGCCAAGGTGGTCTTTAAACGCTTCTTTAAGGTTTCCGGTTCGATCAAATCACTAACTCGGATTCCGATTCGCTGCACCTTATCCATGTAAGCCGGTCCGATTCCCTTTTGGGTCGTGCCGAGCTGCTGCTCCTTGCGTTCTTCTTGAAGACGGTCGAGTAGTCGGTGGTAGGGCATGATGACCTGCGCGCGGTCTGAAACCGTCAAGTTATCGACGTCTACGCCGTGTTCCTTCAAGTAGGCAATTTCGTTAAAGAGAGTCTCGGGGTTCAAAACTACACCGTTTCCGATGATATTTTGAACGTTTTTCAGCAGAATACCCGATGGAATCAGCTGCAGGTGCAGCTTCTGATTCCCGAGAACGAGAGTGTGTCCGGCGTTGTCACCACCTGAGTAACGCACCACGTAATCCGCTTTCTGACTAAGAAAGTCCGTAATCTTACCCTTTCCTTCGTCTCCCCATTGACTTCCGACAATAACTGTTGCTGGCATTTTTTAGCTCCTGTATTTCTGTGTCTTTGACTCAACGAGACAATCATAACGGACAATTTTGTAAAACACAAGGACAATATTCGTCTATTGTTCGTGTTTATCTAAATATATAGCGTTAATATGACTGAAACACGATAAATAAACGGACAATCGTTCGGATTTTGTGCTAAACTTGAGTTATTCCAGAACATAATAAAAGGGGTATCTCATGTTAATTCGTTACGCTCGTCCCGCCATGCAACAAATCTGGTCAATGGAAAACCAGTACAGGACCTGGCTGGCAGTTGAAATCGCCATTGATGAAGCCTGGGCCAAGCAGGGGCTGATTCCCGCAGCCGACCTTAAGGCCATTCAAGACAACGCCAGCTTCGACCTGACGCGAATCGAAGAAATCGAAGCGCAGACGCACCACGACGTAGTTGCCTTTACCCGTGCGGTTTCGGAGACTCTGGGCGACGAGAAGAAGTGGATTCACTACGGTGTGACGAGCACGGACGTGGTGGACACGGCCAACGGTGTGCGGTTGAAGCAAGCAAACACCATTATCCGCGAGGACTTGGCAACACTGCACGAGCTCTTAAAGAAGCAAGCCGTTCAATATAAGGAAACCGTCATGATTGGCCGCACGCACGGTGTGCACGCCGAGCCGACGTCCTGGGGCTTCAAGCTGGCCCGCTGGTACGACGAGATTGGACGGCAGATAAAGCGATTCGAGGAGGTGTCCGCAGCAGTAGAGGTCGGCCAAATCTCTGGTGCGGTTGGGACTTTTGCAAACATCTCACCAGAAATCGAAGAGTATGTCTGTGAGTCACTTGGACTGCAGAACCAGCCCATCTCGAGCCAGGTGCTGCCGCGGGATCTGCACGCCGATTACTTGGCAACAATCGCCCTGATTGGATCATCGCTCGAAAGCTTTGCGACGGAAATCCGATCACTCCAACGCACGGAAATCCGCGAGGTTCAGGAGTTCTTCGATAAGAAGCAAAAGGGCTCGTCTGCCATGCCGCACAAGCGGAACCCAATCGGCTGCGAGAACATCTCTGGTCTGGCCCGCGTGCTGCGTGGCTACCTGGTGCCCGCCTACGAAGACATCACGCTCTGGCACGAGCGCGACATTTCGCACTCATCAGTCGAGCGCATCGTACTTCCGGATGCGACGAGCCTCATAGACTACATGCTGACGCGCTTCACGAAGATTCTCCGCCAGCTCGAGGTCTACCCGGACCGCATGAAGGCCAACCTGGACAAGACCGGGGGTCTTATCTACAGCCAACGTGTACTGCTGAAGCTGATTGACGCTGGTTTGAGCCGTGAAGCCGCCTACGATTTGGTCCAGCCTTTAACCGCAAAGGCTTGGGACGAAGGGCTTTCCTTTGAAACTCTTGTCAAAAAGTCGCCTGAAATTCAGGCGACACTCGACGAGGATGCTTTGTCTGACGCCTTCGATTATCGCTACCACCTTCGCCGTGTCGATGAGGTGTTCAAGCGACTTGGTTTGGCCTGAAAAGCCTTTGATCCAATAAAAAAGGCGCAAAAAGCGCCTTTTTTACTGTTCAAATGGGTAGTTTTCTTGAATATCTTTAGGTAATTTGTCAAATGGAATCGCCCTGACGGCTTCCTCAGATCCCAGTTTCATCGCCGTTTCGTAATACCAGCATTTATAACGTAGCAAATTGTCGACTTGCTTTAAATCGTTTAACTGCTTCTCTACTTGTTCCCGCTGTGTAATGAAAAGATTTTTTCTGTCTTCAAAAGTTTCAGAACCCTGTGTGGTCCAGTCCATGAATTGCTTAATATCGGGAATGGATAGTCCGGACTTTTTCAAACATTCGATCACTTGAATGCCAGCTAGCTCCTGTTCAGAAAATTTCCGAATGCCTGATTCACGTTGCAGTCCGGGGAAAAGTCCCTCGCGATCGTAATATCGAAGGGTTGGAACAGACAGATTTGTTTTCTTTGATACTTCACCAATTGTTAATTTCATTAAATTTCCCCTTTACCTAAAGTTAACTTCAGGGTTTATCATTAACTATGTTAACAGATAAAGCAAAAGAAATGGAGAAACAAAATGGCAATTAAGAATAAAGTTGTTATTATTATGGGCGCTACTTCTGGAATGGGGCGTGCAACAGCAATTAAGTTAAACAAAGAGGGCGCCAAAGTCATGATTTCGGGACGACGTAAAGAACGTCTGGAAGCAATCAAAGACGAAGTGGACTTTCCCGAAAATCTCAGCTACCTTGCTGCTGATGTTGCTAACCCCGACGAAGTTCAGGCTGTCATTGAACAAACAATTCAAGACTATGGACGGATTGATGTCTTGTTCAACAATGCAGGGGTAATGCCCCTCGGGATGTTGTCTGACCCAGACTATAATATCAATGTCTGGAAGAAGATTTTTGATACCAACCTCATTGGTGTTTTGAACGGTATTAAAGCAGTGTTACCACAAATGCAAAAACAACAAAGCGGTCTCGTGATTGCCACTTCTTCGGTTGTCGGTCACGTTGTCATGCCTGCCGGTGCCGCTTATTCTGCATCTAAATACGGTGTTCGTGCCATTATGGAAACGCTGCGTCAAGAAGAAAATAAAAATGGTATTCGCTCCGCCATTGTTTCGCCAGGAGCTACCAATACGGAATTAATTCATTCGATTGGCAACGAGACAATTGAGAAGAATCTTGCTGAATCATTTTCTGGTGATGCGGACTATTCATTACGAGCTGAAGATATCGCCAACGCCATCGCCTACATGGTCGATCAACCGGAACACGTTGATGTGAACGAGATGATTATTCGTCCAAGAAAACAAGAAATTTAATCGAAAGAATCTTAATGAAAAAACGTCAAAAAATCTGTCTAATTTTCATCCCCATTGTCATTATCATTGTCATGGCGGTGTTTTTCTTGGCTCGACAAAATAAGCAGTCGACCGGTCCAAAACCAACTGAAGCAACCGTCTTCTTTCATGGGTACGGATCGTCACGAAACGCTGAAAAGTCAATGAGCCAATACTTAGTAGCCAAGGGTGTATCCAACCGTCGCATCAATGTGACGGTTTCAAAGGATGGACAGGTCGACTTTAGTGGGAAAGCCCAGGCGGGCGATAAAAACCCGGTCTATCTGGTTCAGTTTGTTGATAATCAGAATACGGATTTTGCCAAGACAAACCGCTGGGTGACTGCCATCATGACCCAGCTGCATCAACAGG
The DNA here is from genome assembly GCF_023893635.1 of Fructobacillus apis. Classification (GTDB taxonomy): domain Bacteria; phylum Bacillota; class Bacilli; order Lactobacillales; family Lactobacillaceae; genus Fructobacillus; species Fructobacillus apis. The sequence goes on from NZ_JAMWYK010000004.1 coordinate 79,843, forward strand.
GCATTCAAACTGTGAATTTGATTGGACACTCCATGGGTAACATGGCCATTGTTTACTATTTGAAAAGCCACGTGCAGCCAAGTAATCAATTACCAACAGTCAAAAGAGAAATCGATATCGCCGGTCACTTTAACGGCTTGAATCGTGAAGAAGCAGCGTTCTCGGACTTGAATGAAAACGGTCAGCCAACACAAGAGACTGCTTCTTATCAGGCTATGGCTGGTCTTGAAAACTATTATAAGAATAATCCGACTAAGGTTTTGAACATCTACGGGAACAGGACGGGATCAACACAATCGGATTCGACGGTTCCGAATAACTCGTCGAAATCGCTGAAGTCCTTCGTTTTCTCGCCAAGTACTTATCAGGAACGGTTGATTTCGGGTAAGAACGCCCAACACTCAAAGCTCCACGAGAATAAAGAGGTGGACGAGCTGCTGGTGAAGTTTTTGACGGATAAGTTATAAATAAAAAGGCAGCCTAGCGGCTGCCTTTTTATAATGTTGTCCGGATCGTGACGATAAAATTATTCGCTTATTGCCCCTAAGGAATCTCGTAAAATGGAATAAAGGGCTTTGGTTGGTCCGGTCGATCCAGCTCTTTTTGTAACCAGAAAGTATCCAACCAGCGACCGTTCTTGAAACCGATTTTCTTGAACTGTGCCACCACTTCATAACCCATGTGCTCATGGAAAGCGATGCTGTTTTGATTCTCACCGGTCACGCAAGCTGTCACATTGACAACGTTTTGTTGCTGCAAAATATCTTCGATTGTTTCATAAAGGAGACGGCCAACGCCTTTTCCCTGAGCTTCGTCGGCGATGTAAACGGAGACTTCAGCCGACCATTGAAAGGCCGCACGTTCACCATAGGGGTGAGCATATGCGTAACCAAGGATTTGATCGTTGTCTTCAGCCACTAGGTAAGGGTAGTTTTGAAGCGTTTCTTGAATCCGGCTTTTAAATTCCAGGACCGAGGGGACTTCATACTCGAAACTCGTCGTGCTGCTTTCAATGTGTGGGCGGTAAATGTCTAATAATGCTGGGGCATCGTCTGTCTTTGCTGTCCGAATCTGCATGGTAAAAGGCCTCCGTTGTGCTCTTATTAATTGATTGTGTTAAATAATATCACATTTCTCTAATCTTTTTATCATTTTCTATTGACTTTCGAAAATCGGGTTGCTATTCTTAATGCAACGAACAACGACAGGAAGAGTAAAAAGTAGCGGTTCCACAGCGAGTCAACTGTTGGTGAAAGTTGATGCTCTTAAGCTTTTGAAAATGGTCCTTGAGTTCTTAGTGAAGGTGAGCAACATGTTAGCCAACGCCGGGTGCGCCCGTTATCGCGTCAGGGTATCGCTATTTTAAGCCGTACCTATCGAGTAGGAAGTAGTGATGCTTTCTAGAATTCAGGGTGGTAACACGATCTTTAGTCGTCCCGTAGTCTTTTGACTACGGGACTTTTTTATTGCCCTAAAAACAAAACGAAGAGGGGAGAAGGAATTTTAGGAAGGGACGTTTAACATCATTAGAAAATAACAAGCAAAACAAGAAACACATGAAGCAGCAAAAAGAGTAGAGGAGTATCACAACATGACAAGAGATTTAAAGAATGAGGTCGTCGCCGTATTGGGAGCCGGTGCAGTTGGGCGTTCATTAGCCGCCGATTGTAAGTTAGCAGGAAACACGGTTCGCTTGTATGACCTGCCAGAATTCGCAAAGGAATCCTTAAAAGACCTGGACAAGTCAGGAATTGAGGTCGAAGGGTTCGAATGGAACAAGTACAACTTCCGCCGGTCAGGCATCGCGCACTTTGACCTGGTCACCGACAACCTTGAAAAGGCCTTAGACGGTGCCAAATATGTCATTGTCGCCGTGCCATCCATTGGACACGACGCCTTCTTTAAAAAGCTAGCACCGGTATTAAAGGATGGACAAATCGTCCACATCTTACCGGACAACTTCGGTTCGTTGAAGTTGCGCAAGGAACTCCGTCGGATTCAATCCGATGTCCGAGTCATTATCGGTGGTTGGTCCAGCACGCCATACGGGACGCGAATCGTGAAGCAAGCAGGAATCGATTCCAAGCGTGTCTTCTTCCGCTACCGGGCCATCTCATTGCGAGGAGCTGCTTTGCCAAAGGCGGATCAGGAAGAATTCTTAGAAAGTTCTCAATCACTTGGTTGTTTTGATTCCGTCACGTTTGGTGATGGTGCCGCCAGCGGTGACACGGTGCTCGACATCGGATTCTCCAACGTGAACCCAACGTTGCACTGTCCAGGAAGTATTTTAGGGGCCGCAGTCATTGAAAACTACGGACGTGTCTTTGGAGGAAACGACAAGTCGGACTTCTCCATCTACTCACACGTTTACACCGAATCTGTCTCGGAAGTTCAATACGCTTTCTACCAAGAAGAGGAACAGTTGGCTCAAAAGATTGGAGTCGAAATGCAACACTACCCAAAGGAAACGTTCTTTTCTCGGTCAAACATCTTGGGACCGGAATACATGGGCGACGGTTCCTTCTCATCCTTTGACGAACAGTTCGAGATGGCCTTTGGAACAGGACCGTTCGACATTCAAAACCGTTACGTGACCGAAGACATTCCGGTCGCTTGCCACATCTACCACGAACTCGGAAAGAAGTTCGGTATTGAAACGCCGGTCATCGACAGCATCATCACGCTAGGTTCAGCCATGCTGCAACGCAACTTCTATGAAGAAGGCGTCACGCTGGATGATCTTGGCATTGGTCAATTGAACCACGACCAGTTGCTGGATTACTTGACGATTGGAACGTATCCGGAAGAAGACCAACAAGAAGTCAGCGCATGATGAATCGAAAGTGCTAGCGACATATGTGGTTGCGCTGCATAGATGAATACGCCGCATAAATAATTGCACGCACATATCATAGCGCCACATACTTGATTGCGTTATCGCGCCGCGTGAAACAAAAGGAGGCAGATATGTCTAACAACCAACAACACAATCGGCACGCATTTGCCGGCTATACCATTGGAATTTTGGCACCGAACCTCGACTACGAAAAGGTCGTCGGTAACGTGGCTAACGCCAATACCTTTGACTTTCCGGTATTATACGAAATCGTTGACCTTGAAATCGAAGCGCTGTTTGAAGGGGACGAAGCATTGACGGAACGGATCGTAGCGGCCGCAAAGAAATTAGAAGCCGCTGGCGTACGTGCCATTGTCGGTGCCTGTGGCTTCTTCGCCAACTTCCAGAACGTGCTCAAAGAGAACGTTGATATTCCCGTCTTCACGTCGAGCTTGCTCCAGGTACCTTTGATTGAAAGTGCTTTAGGAGCTGACCAAAAGATCGCGATCTTTGCTGCAAATGGTGAGAACATTGCGACAACCCTGAAGGCGGTGGGCAATACAAACTTAGACCGCTATATCTTGGTCGACGTGACCCAGTTAGCGGAGTTTGCGCCTATTCGTTACGGGATTGAGCCGTTGGATTCTCACGCTCTGGAGGTCGCTTTAGCCGATTTGGCAAAGGAGACTGTGGAGGAAGATCCTTCAATTGGGGCGGTGCTACTCGAATGCAGTGATCTGCCACCGTATGCCAAAGCGGTGCAGGAGAAAACGGGCCTGGGCGTGTTTGACTTTAACACCTTAATTAACTTCGTTCACCAAACGGTCGAACAAAAACGATACTAAATATTAGACAAATAAAGGAAAATTACTATGACAAAAACAGCAAAAATTATCGCAGCCGCCATCGTCTTGTTGGGCGTTGGCTACTTAAGTTTTGGAGGCCACGAAAAGGCGTCGAGCAACGAAACCGTGACGGTCGGCATCATGGCCGGTGACAAGAAAACCGACGAACAGTGGGACTTGATCAAGAAGAACGCCAAGAAGGAAGGGCTCGACATCAAACTCAAGACCTTCACGGATTACACGCAGCCAAACGCCGCGTTGACGTCAGGAGATATCGACGCAAACGCCTTCCAACATTATATTTTCTTGAATGACTGGAATAAGACACATAAGTCTGATATTGTTCCAGTAGGTGATACGACGCTGTCTTCTGGCCGTCTGTACTCCGACAAGCACAAGAGCTTGGACGAAATTCCAAACGGTGGAACGGTGGCCATTTCAAACACGAAGATCACGCAGGGACGCACGTTGCTCACGTTGCAGGCCGCTGGCTTGATCAAGGTGGACGACAAGGTCAAGGACCCAACGTTGAAGGACGTGGTCGATAATCCGAAGAACCTGCAGTTCAAGGAACTCGGAACGGACCAACTCGTTCGCGTGCTTCCAGAAGTCGACTTGGCATCCCCTGACTCCAGCTTTATTGTTGGTGCGGGTCGCAGCATCAAGGACGCCATCTGGGTGCGTCCGCTTGATAAGAGCCAGCACGACGGGGTGAACATCATCGCTACAACGAAGAAGAAGGCCAAGAGCTCAGCCATCAAGAAGCTCGTGAAGGCTTACCAGTCTGACAACGTGAAGGACTTCATCGATAACAAGGCCAACACGGGTGCCATCGCGGTTTGGGATGACCCTGCCTTTAAGAAATAATTCGCGTTACACTATAAACAGGAGGTTGCCTTATGACAAACGGTGTACAAATTAACGATTTATATGAATTAAAAAGTCTGACCCAACCCGTCTCGGTTGGTAACAAAGCCTATTTTTTACTGAATCGACTGGATCAAAAAGAAAACGACTACCAATCAGACATTTACTCTCTTGATAACAACGGTAATGCCAGTGCACTTACAAAAAATGGTCAAAATTTGGACCCGACTGTCTTCGGCGACCAACTTTTTTACCGACACAAGTTCATCGATTCTGACTTCCAAATCATCCAACAAAATTTGACGACTGGAACGGAAGAAACAATCACGAACGGTCATTCTGTTCAACAAATTCACCTAAACGAGGGGACAAAAAGCTTGTTCTTTAAGACGGTGAAGGAGGGGAATGACCTTGATTCACTTGGTATCCGACACGTGACACGCGTCCAAAACAGCGCCGATGGGGTGGGGTGGTTGCCAGAAAGCAACACTTACGCCTTACAGAAGCTTGATTTAGAAAGTGGGGAAGTGGAAACGGTCTTTGAAAAAGGCGTGGACTTCGACCTCAAGGACGTTGATGCAACAGGAAACACGGTTTTGTACCTGAAGCAGGAAGAGCCGCTTTCTGAAACGGAGCTGGTGGATGCCAAGGGCGTATACGCCTTTGATCTTGAGAAGCAAAGCGAAAGCCTTTTGACCAAAAGCATCCCAAACGGTCTCTTTACGGACGCGCTGTTCTCACCGGATAATAAACAAGTGGCCATTATTGGTTCAACTTACAAGGATTACTCCGCAACAGCGAACCAGCTTTATGTCTATGATTTGGACTCGGAAACGTTAACGAACATCAGTCCGGATGAAGACTTGGATGTCGGTTACGGGCACAACATCGATAGTGACTTGAACCGCAACCGTTCATACCTGGGTGGACGCTGGTTCTCAGACGGTCGTTACGTGTTCCAAGCCTACAAGCATGGGCACAGCCAGCTGTATATCTGGGATGGTAAGAGCTGCTACTTGGTCGATAACCGGCAACGGGACGTCTATGACTTTGCCATCATTGACAACGACAACCTGTTAATTGCGACGTCGACTCCCGAAAAGGCTTCTGAATTGAAGCGCTTGAACCTGGCATCTGATCAGGAAGAGCTGATTTACAATCCAAACGCCGAATACGAAAAGACGCACGCTTATGCCGAGGTTGAGAACTTCTCGTATGCGTCAAAGGACAAGCAAGTGGCCGTGGAAGGCTGGTTGACGAAGGCGAAGACGGACGAAAAGAAGGCACCGTTGATTCTCTATATTCACGGTGGACCGCACTCGGCATACGGGGACACGTTCTTCCACGAGTTCCAGGCGTTGGCGAACGAGGGCTACCACGTGCTCTACACGAATCCACGCGGTTCTTTGAGCTATGGTAACGCCTTTGCGACGGCGGTCATGGGACACTACGGTGAGGTCGATTATGACGATGTCATCGCTGGTTTGGACTATGTGTTAGACAAGTATTCAGACATTATTGATGAAAATGCTCTCTATGTTGCGGGTGGATCATACGGTGGGTTCTTGTCAGCCTGGACGATTTCACACACGGACTGCTTCAAGGCGGCCATCGTGCAACGCCCAGCGATAAACTGGTCAGATTTGTATCTTAATTCAGACATTGGTGTGCGCTTTGTATCCGCCGAGATGGGCTGTGACCTGTACAAGGATGAAGGCGCTGCCGCCTACTACTGGCAAAAATCACCGTTGGCTCACGCAGATAAGATCAAGACGCCAACGCGGATTCAGCACGGTGCCATGGACCGTCGTTGCCCAACAAGCCAGAGTCAGGCGTTGTTCCGTGCCATTAAGCAAACAGGAACACCAGCTGACTACATCTTGTATCCAAACTCATACCACGGCTTGTCCAGAACAGGACAACCAGCACTCCGTATCCAACGATTGAATGATATCGTGGACTGGTTTGAAAAGTGGTAAAGTAGGGCGCTAAGGAATTGAAAGCAAAGCAAAATCACGCACTCTGTATGAAAAGAGGGGCGTGATTTTTGCCATTAAAATGAGGTACCACAAACTGTGCTAAAATTAAGAAAGGGAAAGCAACTGCTTTCAGAGGTAAACAATGAAAATATTAGTTATTCAAGGACACCCAGATACCGAATCATTCACGCACGCAAACGCGTTGAATTACGTAGAAGCTGCTAAAAAAGCTGGTCACGACGTTGCGATGATTGATCTGGCCAGCGAAGATTTCGATCCCGTTTTGGCATACGGTTATCGCAAGCACATGGATGATGAAAGCAAGCCAAACAAATATCAACAAATGATTCAAGAGGCTGATGAACTCGCTATCTTTTATCCAATTTGGTGGGCAGCAGAACCTGCCATTTTAAAGGGGTTCTTTGATCGGGTATTTACGCCAGGTTTTGTGTATAAATACGTATCAGTAACGAAGATTAATCAGCTGCTTAAAGGCAAAACAGCCAAGCTGTTCATCACGAGTCGTGCCCCAGCTGGATTCACGAAATCCTTCTTTGGATCAAACATATATCGCATGAAAAACCTGGTCCTTGGTTTCGTCGGAATCAAGGTGAAGAAGGTGCTCGTGCATGGTGACATGATCACGAAAAAGGATATGTTGGAGAAACGTCAGGCGTTCATGGATCGATGTGCGAAGGAAGTTTGATTTGCTAATCAAGCGACTTTGCTGACTATAAAAGTCAGGCCCGAGCCAAACTCACAGCAAAACAAAAGAACGATCGTCGTGTGAAAACGAGGATCGTTCTTTTTTGGTATACTGATTGTGAATAATCAAATTAATTATATGTTGATTAGAAGCGGAGTGAGAAGTACATGGTTAATCAAAAAGAACAAGAATTTGAGTTAGTGATTACGGCAGACAATATCACTTCAACTGACAAAGAATTTACGATGAACAATCTACGTCTAGGTGACTGCTACAGGGCGGAAGACATTGTCTTCATCAATAAAGACGGTGAAAAGATTGGGCGGGATCGAGAAAAAGGTGAGCACAGAAGCTCAAACCAAAAGGTTCCTCGCCTTGCTTGCCAGATCTTTGAAAAGCAGTTGCAAGCCTTATCCGATAAGGAAAAAGAAGACTTTCCTGTTTGCCGATATTCCTTAACTTCTGAAGTGATTCGGGGTATTTTCCCAAGTAAATAAGCATTCAATGAATACGAAAACGACTTCAAATCCGTTGAAGGCTCATATGTCAAGAAATTGGACAAAAATAAGTGTATAAAATATTTTGAGCTACGTCCGTTAAATACATTCTAATCAATTCATTTGTTTCT
>NZ_JAMWYK010000005.1 GCF_023893635.1 Fructobacillus apis
CGAACACAGAAGTTAAGCTCTTTAGCGCCAAAAGTAGTTGCCGGAACGCTGGCTGCGAGGATAGGACGACGCGATGCCTGTACATATAAAACGAGTGAGAAGCTCGTTTTTATTTTGGACGCTTAGCTCAGCTGGGAGAGCACCTGCCTTACAAGCAGGGGGTCACAGGTTCGATCCCTGTAGCGTCCATTGACTAAGGTCAAAACGCCGCGTCGTGCATCCAGCCGACTTAGCTCAGCTGGTAGAGCACCGCTCTTGTAAAGCGGGGGTCGAAGGTTCGAATCCTTTAGTCGGCATATTATGCGAACATAGTTCAGAGGTAGAACATCACCTTGCCATGGTGGGGGTCGCGGGTTCGAATCCCGTTGTTCGCTTGGAATGCCGGCGTGGCGGAATAGGCAGACGCACAGGACTTAAAATCCTGCGATGGAAACATCGTACCGGTTCGATCCCGGTCGCCGGCATCATATGCACCTATAGCGCAATTGGATAGAGCGTCTGACTACGAATCAGGAGGTTGCAGGTTCGACTCCTGCTAGGTGCATCGTCTCAATAAGAGACAACGGGCTAGTAATGGTCCAAAAAAGGAACGGGACGTAGCTCAGCTTGGTAGAGCACCTGGTTTGGGACCAGGGGGTCGCAGGTTCGAATCCTGTCGTCCCGATGGCTGGAAACAGCGGAATCGCGGTGTAGCTCAGCTGGCTAGAGCGTTCGGTTCATACCCGAGAGGTCGAGGGTTCGATTCCCCCTGCCGCGATAGGCTCGAACAGGGACCATTAGCTCAGCTGGTTAGAGCAGACGGCTCATAACCGTCCGGTCGTTGGTTCGAGTCCAACATGGTCCATTTATATGGCCACATATTATGGAGAATTACCCAAGTCTGGCTGAAGGGAACGGTCTTGAAAACCGTCAGGTCGGGAAACCGGCGCGAGGGTTCGAATCCCTCATTCTCCTTAGGGCAAAAGCCCAACAAGTCGAATAATATTATCGCGGGATGGAGCAGTTCGGTAGCTCGTCGGGCCCATAACCCGAAGGTCGCAGGTTCAAATCCTGCTCCCGCAATTTGGTCGCATGGTCTAGGTGGTTAGGACGCCTGCCTGTCACGCAGGAGATCACGGGTTCGAGTCCCGTTGTGACCGTTTTCTTAGTAAGAAAAGTTGGCTCTGTAGCTCAGTTGGTAGAGCAATGCATTGAAGCTGCATGTGTCGGCGGTTCGATTCCGTCCAGCGCCATAGGGTACAACCCCGAAAAGAAAAGATATGATGCGAATGTAGTTCAATGGTAGAATTCCAGCCTTCCAAGCTGGCTATGCGGGTTCGATTCCCGTCATTCGCTTATATGGGCCATTAGCTCAGTTGGTTAGAGCGCTGTGTTGATAACGCAGAGGTCCCTGGTTCGAATCCAGGATGGCCCATCAAACGACATACTTCGGTATGTCTTTTTTTGTGCCTTTAAAAAGCATATACTGAACTTATGAAAACAAGCATTGAAGACAATTTAGATCCCTTTGACCGGGATGAGTTCTCTCCTGAACAAGAGGAAAGCATTTCTGAATTAAAGGCGTACATCAAAAGCTCATTAAGAGACGATGAGCACCACGTTGCTGTTATTGAGGGTTCTGCTGGTACCGGTAAGTCCGTGTTGCTCACAAAGCTTTTTAAGGACATTAGAGAGGAAAAGAGCGAGAAAGCCAGTCCGTATTTTGGTTTAAGGACCGCTTTTACGGTTAACCATCCCGAATTATTGAAAGTCTATGCAGACATGGGCGCTAAGTATCCATTCATCTTTAAAAAGGACTATCAACGACCAACAAGTATCATTAACCGCTTGGACAAGGAAGGAAAAGAACTCGATGTGCTCTTTATTGACGAAGGGCATCTTCTGCTAACGAAGTCGGAGCCTTACATCAAGTTCTTCCAAAATAACCAACTCACTGAATTGATTCGGTTAAGCAAAGTTGTCGTGGTCGTTTTTGACTTTGACCAAGTGATTCAGAGTAAGATGTTTTGGAATCAAAAACTATTGGATAACGTCCTAAAGGGCGTTGACCACAAGGTGTTTCCACTCGACTTTCAGTACCGCATGCAGGCCAATCCTCGTGTCCGTGAATGGATCGATAATTTTGCAGAGGGGAAGCTCAGCCCTTTGCCAAAGGAAAGCGAACGGGCGGGTTACCAGCTGCGTGTGTTTGACCGAGCGGCCGACCTCTTTTCTGAGATAAAGAAGGTCGACAAGGAGATGGGCATGGCCCGCATCGTCTCGACGACAGGTTTTGCACACGATGAAAGCGATGAACACCACGTCAAGATGGATGACTTTGACCAGCCTTGGGATGAGTACGACCCCCAGGAACTGACCTGGGCTAAGCGGCCCGAATCGGTGAACGAAGTCGGATCGATATACACGGTGCAGGGCTTTGACTTGAATTTAGTTGGCCTCATCTTAAGCCCGGCCTATGAGTACGACGAGCAAAACGATGCCATCGTCGTGAATCCTGACAAGGTCATCCACCGCGAAATTTACAAGAAGTCACCTCATCTAACGGAAGAAAAAGACATCGAAAAGGCTAAGCAGGACTTCATGATGCACGCCTTAAACGTCCTTGCGAAGCGCGGTCGCTTCGGCCTGTTTATCACGGCGGCCGACGACAAGCTACGCAAGCGTTTGATGGAACTTGCACGCTAGCAATGGTAATCAAAAGCCTGTTTATAAGCAGGGGTTTTCAGATGGTTTTTCCACTGAAAAGCACATCATTTAACGGTATAATATAACTACTATGAACTGGTTAAAACAAGTCAAACAAAATGGTCGGAACGCTGCTTCCTGGACCTTATCAAAGCTGCAAACACGGATGGGCTTCTTTGTCTTTTCCGTTCTGCTCGTTTGGGCAAAGACACTCTTTGTCTATGGCGCGGACTTCCGCTGGATGCACGTTTCGACACCGCTTCAGGTGGTGCTTGTCATCATCAACCCACTCGGTTTTACGGCCCTCGTCATGGCGTTGCCGCTCCTCTTTAAGAAGAGTCCGCTCTTCTACGGGGCAACCATTGTTTTGAACGGACTCATGACGACTTTCTTATACCTGAACGTCATCTACTTCCGTGAATTCACGGATTTCATGTCCGTGAACACCATGCTGACTTATTCTTCCGTCAACCAAGGAGGAAAGGCTGCTGGAGCCGTTTCCTTTGATTGGCTGGACATTATCCTTTGGATCGATTTGATTGTGTTGATTTACTTGCTCTTCCGTAAGCGAATCAAGATGGACCGCCAATTCATTCCAAAGCGTCGTGTTGCTTCCCTCATGGCAGCAGGCTTCTGCTTCATTATGGCCAACTTGGGTGTTGCTGACATCGAGCGTCCGCAGCTGCTCACCCGTCAGTTTGACCGTGAGTACCTCGTGAAGTACTTGGGCCTTGGACCTTTCCTTGGACTCGACGCTTATAACACCTTTACCACTTCCCAGGTTCGTAAGTCGGCTCGTCCGGAAGAAATGAACCAGGTGAAGAAGTACGTCGATGACAACTACGCCGGCATGAATGTTGATTATGCTGGAAAGGCCAAGGGAAAGAACGTGGTGGTTATTCACTTGGAGTCCTTCCAACAGCTCTCCATCGACCGTCGCGTCAACGGACAGGAAGTCACGCCCTTCTTGAATTCCCTTTACCACAGCAACGATTCCTTGTCCTTTGACAACTTCTTCCACCAGGTCGGCCAGGGTAAAACCTCCGATGCTGAAAACATGTTGGAGACGTCGACCTTCGGCTTGCCGCAGGGATCACTCTTTGCAAAATTGGGGTCGGACCAGACTTTCCAGGCCATGCCAGCCATCTTAAACCAACGAGCAGGCTATTCTTCAGCCGTCTTCCACGGAAATAACGGCTCATTCTGGAACCGCACCAACGTTTACAAGAACATGGGCTACCAGAACTGGATTTCGGGGAACTACTTCAATGCGACCGGCAAGCGCGCAACGGCTTGGGGTTTGAAGGACAAGATTTTGTTCAAGGAATCCATTCCATACCTCGAACAGCTCCCACAGCCTTTCTATGCAAAGTATTTGACGGTCACGAACCACACGCCCTTTGAAATCGATAAAGAAGACCAGGACCCCACGTTCCAAACGACGAATTCTGGTTCCAAGTACATCGATAACTACTTTGTCACGAACCGCTACTTGGACCAGTCCATTCAGGAATTCTTTAACTACCTGAAGAAGTCTGGCCTGTACGAAAACACGGCGGTTGTGCTTTACGGTGATCACTACGGCATCAACAACTCCGAAAGCGCAGAACTTGCCCCAATCCTTGGAAAAGACGCCAACAACTGGACAGATCTGGATAATGTCAACGAACAACGCACGCCGTTGATCATCCATATTCCAGGACTTCAAAACGGTGGTATACAACACACCTATGGTGGTGAAATCGACGTAGCGCCAACGCTCCTGCACCTTTTGGACTTGCCAAGCAAGCGCTACATTCAGTTCGGACAAGACCTTTTGTCAAAGGACCGCGACCAGTTGGTTGTGATGCGAAACAAGGACTGGATCACGCCGGAGTATGCCTCCATTTCCGGAACCATCTGGAACACGCAAACCAACACCATTGTTGAAAAGCCAACCAAGGAGCAAGAAGAACTCTTCGACAAGCTCCAAAAGAAGGCCCGCGAGAAGTTGGCCATTTCCGACACGGTTAACCAGAAAAACTTGCTGCGCTTCTATCATCCAGAAGACTTCAAGAACGTGAACGCCGCCAACTACAACTACGAAAAAGAAGCGACGATGAAACGCCTCCAAAAGGCATCATCCGCTGCCAATTCCTCCTCACTCTTGGCACAAAAGCAATGGAAGAGTACGGCTAACCTGTACGAAACCAACGCACCTGAAGAGACTGGAAAATAAAGAAAAACAGGAGTTTCTCCTGTTTTTTTATTGAGTAATGATAGAATTGAGCTGATTGCAAGGTGGTGTGTTGGAAGGCGGAGTCGTGCATCGTGCGCTGCCACGAGCATGAATGAAAGGCGGAGACGTGCCAAAAGGATGGATGAGAAGGCGGCGCGAGAGGAAATTGTGTTAAGGCGGCGCGACAGGAAATTGTGTTAAGCCTGGTGCTCCAAAAAGATGAGATTAGCAAGCTCACGCCGGTTCAATCGATGAATTGATGGCCCCACGAAGAGGAAATGGTGTTAAGGCTGGCGCGCGAAAAGGATGAGATTAGCAAGCGCGTGCCGGTTCAATCGATGAATCGATGGGCCACGAAAAGGAAAGCAAATGATCTACACAAAAGTGCTGACAATTGAAGAAGGAGCCGCTGGCCACTCGGTTAAAGACTTGTTAACGGCCTGGTACGTGCCTAAACATCTTCGGGGAAAGCTCCGCCAGAGCCGTGGAATCGAAGTGAACGGCAAGTGGGTGTCGACGGCCCACGTCCTCGAAAAAGGCGACGAACTGAAGCTCACCTTTGACGAAGAAGACTTTGAAAAGCAGGGCCCTTATCCTGCCAATTCAAAAGACAAGGTGCCCGTCGTTTTTGAAAACGAGGACTTTTTGGTCGTGAACAAGCCCGCCGGCATGAAGATGCACGCCCATTCCGTCACCGAAGAAGACACACTTTTAAACTACGTGACGGCCGACCTAAAAAAGCGGGGCGTGATGTCGCTTGGCCAACCAGCTTCCGCCTACATGACCCACCGACTTGACCGGGACACTTCCGGTTTAGTCATCATCGGAAAGAATCCGTTGGTCGTGCCCATCATTAACCGCCTGATTAAAGAAAAGAAGGTCGTTAAAAAATACCACGCCCTGGTTTCGGGGGGCTTTACAGAGAATAGCGGTGTGTTCGATGCACCGATCGGACGTGACCCGCAGGATGACCGCCTGAGGACCGTTATGCCGATTGAAGATGGCGGCCAAAGCGCGTGCACCACTTATCAGGTAATCGCGGACTATCCCGAGCTTCAATCAAGCTTGCTCGAGCTAACGCTGCATACGGGGAGAATGCATCAGCTGAGGGTGCACCTCGCAAGCTCAAAGCACGCCATTGTGGGGGACGAATTATACGGGGGAGCACCCGCCTCCCGCCTGCTCTTACAAGCAACAGAGCTCGTGCTGCCGGTGCCGTTTGGTTGGTATGGGGAGCAGTGGGCGTGGTCGTTAGACGACGCCTTTGTCCAGGAGTATTTGAAGACAAAATAAAAGACGACTCGAACAAACGAGTCGTCTTTTTTAATGCTCTTTAAAAAGCTTAGGCAGCTTTCTTGTCTTCCTTTACGAAGTACAAGACAGCCAATCCTGCCAACGCAGCCGCGATGAATTCCACGATCAAGAAGAACCATACGTGTCCCGTTGAGCCCAATCCTGCGAAGAGAACTGGTGCAAAGGCACGTGCTGGGTTCAACAATCCAGAAGTCAATGGGTAAGCCACAAAGGCTGACAAAGTCATACCCAAACCAGCGATTACTGGTGCTTGCTTTGGCATCTTTTGGAAGGCCAAAACCGTGACAAAGACCAAGATAAAGGTAAAGATACCTTCGATCATCAATGACACTGGCAATGAGGCAACAGATGCCGTTGGTTGCAACGTGTCAAAGATTTGTTGTGCCTTCACAGAAGCTGCTTGACCAGTGCTTTGTGCTGATGATGACATTTGTGCGTTGATCACAGGAACCAACGTCGTCACCGCAGCGTATGCACCAACCATGGCACCGATCACTTGTGACAAGAGGTAGAAACCAAACGTCTTCCATGAAATCTGCTTGTTCAAAGCAGCCGCCAATGAAACAGCTGGGTTAAAGTGACCACCGTCTGCAAATTGTCCGAACACGAACATCAACAAAGCGATTGCCAATCCCAACACAGCCATCACATCAAAGAGTTGACCGATTGAGAAAGTTGAAACGTAAATCAAAGCAACCGTTGAAAAGATTACCAAGAAAGCCGTTCCAAGAAATTCTGAGATATACTTACGCATATAAAAAAGCTCCTTTTATTCTTTCTTTACAATTACCTATTGTACGCTTTTTAGAATAAAGGAACTTTAAAATCAGACTATTTTAGAAAATTTTTACGTTATTTATGCAGTAACATCGCGTTTCCGGCCACAATTAACGTTGAAAGGGACATCACGATCGCTCCAATCATTGGGTTAATCATGATACCAAGTCCGGCAAAGACACCCGCGGCCGTTGGGATGGCCAAGATGTTATAACCGGCTCCCCACCAGAGGTTTTGGATTTCCTTCTGGTTCGCGTTGTGGGCCAATGAAATCAAGTCGATGATCTTATAGAGCGACTTGGAAATCAAGACGGCGTCGGCTGAAGCCTGCGCAACGTCTGTTCCAGCACCGATGGCAACAGACAAGTCCGCCTGTGCCAAAGCAGGGGCATCGTTGATTCCATCACCGATCATCATGACCTTACCCTGTTGTTGATACTGCTTAACAATATCAATCTTATCCTGAGGTGACACATTGGCCTTGTACTCATCGATGTTCAAAATCTGAGCTACCTTGGCAGCAGTTTGGTCACCGTCACCGGTCACGATAACTGGCGTGATGTGACGGTCGTGCAGCTGCTTAACGAAGTCAGCGGCTGAATCCTTGATTGAATCACCAAGGGCGATGGAAGCGACGACTTCCTTTCCTTCAATCAAGTAAGAAACCGTACCGTCGGCATCCATCTTTTCGTAATCGATGCCTTGTTCGTCCAAGTAACGACCGTTTACAATGGCGTATTCCTTGCCATCGACGGAACCCTTCACACCGAATCCCTTCATCGTTTGAACGTTTTCCGCCTGCTTAGATGATGCCTTTTCTTCGTTTGCCTTCTTCACAATGGCCTTTGCCAATGGGTGGGAAGACTGGTTTTCCAAGGCTGCCATCACAGCAAGAACGTTTTGTTCATCGTTGTTCTTGCTATCAATCTTTTGCACGTCGAACTGACCCGTGGTCAACGTTCCCGTCTTATCCATCAAGACGTAGTCCAAGTGCTTAGCCTGCAAGACTGCACCGTGCTTCTTAATCAAGATACCGTCCTTAGCAGCGATCGCTTTTGTACGCTGGATAACCAGTGGAATAGCCAATCCCAATGCGTGGGGGCAGGCGATGATTAAGGTCGTGACGGCCATGTTAAAGGATTGGCTGAATCCTGAAATGGCGGTCCAAACAACCAAAGCCAAAACGGCGGATACCAAACCGACCCAGAAGAGCCAGCCGGCAACCTTGTTGGCGAGTGATTCGGCCTTTGAAGAGGACTGTTCCGTTTCGGATAAGGTGCTCTTCAAGTGACCGAGGAAGGAGTCGTCTCCGACGGCCGTGACCCGGACAAGCAACGTTCCATCATCGTTAATCGTTCCTCCGATGACCTTGGCGTCCTTTTCCTTCTTCACTGGCTTTGATTCACCGGTCATCAAGGATTCGTTGACCTGTGAGCTTCCAGAAAGCACAACACCGTCAGCTGGGAATGACTCCCCGGCTTGCACCTGCACTTCCATGTCGGGCTTCAATGACGAAGCGGGCATGTCCATGAAGGAGTCACCGTGCTTCACGTGCGCGGTTTCCGGCGTCAACTTCGACAATTCGGAAGTGGCGTTTCCAGCTGCCATCGTGGCTTGCATCTCAATGACGTGACCAAGCAACATAATGACAACAAGGGAGGCAAACTCGAAGAAGTAGTCCATCGTGTCCATTCCAAAGAAGGTGTTGGCCACAAAGGCGTACATCGAAACCCAGTAGGTGACAAGGAGTCCCATCGAAATCAGGGACATCATCGCAGGTTTCTTATCTTGCAGCTCGCCCTTGGCGCCGGAGAAGAATGGCTTTGTTCCAACCACGTACATGGCCGTTGCCAAAAGGGCTGTTACCCAGTTCGAACCTGGGAAGGTCAGCGTGAATGGTAGGTCAACGCCCATGAAAGGCGTGACGAAGAGGAGCGGAATGAGGAGCCCAAGTGACCACCAGAGGCGCTTCTTCATATCCCCGTGGTTCATGTGCATGTGCATGCCGCCCATGCCCGCCATTCCGGCCATTGAACCGTGGTCCATGTTCATGTGGTCGTGGTCCATCTTGTGCCCATCATGATTCATGTCCATGTGACTCATCTCGTCACTCTTGTGTTGTTGAGCATCGTGCTCGTGCTCCTGGTGATCATGGGTCATGTTACCGTGGTCCATTTTTCCATGGTCCATGTTCATTTTGTGGCCTTCATGGTCGTCGTGATGCATGTGGCCAATCTTTTCGTGGTCCATGTGCCCCATGTCATCCATGTTCATGTCTTTCATTTCTGAATCTTCTTTCTTCATGGAAGGCTCCTTTCACTAGAGAATATGTCTACTGGTCTAGTTTAAATCAAAATATAAAAACGTGCAATAGATTAGATTGAATGTGCTTTATCATCATATTTATCGCTTTTATCTCATGTTATATAGCCACTATCAAAGTCAAACCCGACCCATTCCTCAGAAAAACAAATTCTATTGGTATAGGTCATAATTTCTGAAGTTTGAAGCCGTTCTTGCTTTTTAATGGTGACTTTTGTACATTTAATAGCGTAAGAAAAGCGGTTGTGGCCGCTTTGAATCGTATTAATCGTAGCGTAAGAAAAGTGGCGGTGTCCGCTATATTCGGCCGCTACCCCCCCGTTGGTCCAACACTTCAACGTGTCTTGCGCCAGCACTGATAACTCCCAGCCCGTGTTGTGTCTGCCGAAGCAGGCGAAGGCATAAAACGCGCGGGTCGAATCAAAAACATTTCATTCCATTAATAGAAGGTACTTTTCATGAACGAACAAGCAGCACAACAGAACGGCTTTGACTGGCGCCGCGTCGCCGCGCTCGGCATCGCGACCATCACCCTTGCCGTGATCATCGGTTTTGCCGCCATGCTCCTGTCACTCTTCTTAGATGTCGTCGCCGACTTTTTCATGCAATTCCATGAGAATTACCAGCACGCTGTGCCAAGCGAAGTAGCCCCAATGCGCCGCCTTATCTCCGTTACGGTCGGTGGGGTTGTTGCGGCCCTCGTATGGTATTTGATTCGCCGCAACCAGCCCGCCATTGTCAGCATTAAGGGCGCCTTGGATGGCAAGAAGATGCCGTTTTGGAAGACCATCTTAAACGTTTTGACGCAAATCTTTTACGTTGGAACCGGGGGTTCCATCGGACGTGAACTCGCCCCACGGCAACTCGGTGTCATGCTATCCCAGCGCTACCAGGGCTTGGTGGCCAAGGTCCCGGTGCTAAAAATTGATAGCGCCGATCAAAAGTTGCTCCTGACTGCGGCGGCCGGTGCTGGATTCGCCGGTGTCTACATCGCGCCAATCACGGGAATGCTTTTCTCCGTCGAACTTCTATTGAAGAAAAATTCCATTAAAAACATCGCCGTCTCCATGACGATGTCCACGATTGCCGCTTTGATGGGATCGCTTGCCAAGGGCTTTTCACCTTACTACCTCGTCTTGGACACGCACTTCTCGCTCTGGTTGCTACTTGCCGCCCCCGTGGTCGGACCAATCGCCGGCCTCTTCGGGGCATGGGCCAAGCAGGCCTTTGCCTGGGCGCAAGCCAAGCAGGCGAAGGGGAAGGCGCTCCTCTTAACCATGCCACTCGTTGGTTTGGCCACCGGAATCATCGCCTGGTTTTTTCCTGAAATCATGGGGAACGGACGCGCCGTTGCGCAATCCGCATTCCTCCAGCACAACGAATCGCTGCTCTTTTTCTTCATTATGTTGGGACTGCTTAAATTCGGGATTACCTTCTTCACCCTTTACGGTGGTGGAACGGGTGGAACGCTCACACCTTCCATCGCGCTTGGTTCCGTCGTTGGTCTGGTGATTGCCGCCGGTCTTTCCTGCGTCATGCCGGGCGTTGAACCATGGCACTTCGCTTTAATTGGAGCGGTAGCGCTTTTGGCCGCGAGCCAGCAGGCACCTTTGATGGCGATGTTTATGGTCTTTGAAATCGCGCACCTAGATTCGTCCGCGCTCATTATTTTCGCGGCCACGGTTGCGCTCTCCTCTGCCACGTCAAAGTTGTACCTAACTTGGTGGACGGGTCGGGTCTGACTTTGGCATTGGCGAAAGCTGTAAAAGTCAAAAGCGACCCATCGATGTAAATCGTGCAAAAAGCAGGCAAATGCCTGCCTTTTTTTATGACAAAATTT
Organism: Fructobacillus apis; assembly: GCF_023893635.1. GTDB lineage: Bacteria > Bacillota > Bacilli > Lactobacillales > Lactobacillaceae > Fructobacillus > Fructobacillus apis. The sequence goes on from NZ_JAMWYK010000005.1 coordinate 11,157, forward strand.
AGTATACTAAGGTTAAGAAATGCAGGAGGTGTCGGCATGAAAAGTGATATTGAGATTGCCCAAGAGGCAGAGGTTTGGCCGATTCAAGAAATCGCCGAAAAGGCGGGGTTGAAGACGATCGAAATCGAGCCTTACGGGTTCGATAAGGCAAAGATTAACCTGGATAAGAGCCGCCAAAAGGCAGAACTTGGAAAGTTAATCTTGGTGACGTCCATCAACCCAACCCCAGCCGGTGAGGGGAAGTCCACGGTGACGGTCGGTTTGGCCGATGCCCTTTCAATGGCCGGTAAGAAAACGATGATCGCTCTCCGCGAGCCTTCCCTTGGTCCCGTCATGGGCTTAAAGGGTGGGGCAACCGGTGGTGGTTACTCACAGGTCGTTCCGATGGCCGACATCAACCTGCACTTTACGGGTGACTTCCACGCGCTGACGGCAGCTCACAACATGCTGTCCGCCGCCCTGGATAACAGCATCTACCAAGGAAACCCACTCCACATCGATCAACGCCGTGTGATTTGGAAGCGTGTCTTGGACATTAACGACCGTGCGCTCCGCCACACGACAATCGGTCTCGGTGGGCCAACGTCTGGTGTGCCGCGCGAAGACGGTTTCGACATCACGGTGGCCTCCGAAATGATGGCCATTCTTACGCTTTCAACCGACCTCATGGACTTGAAGCGCCGCGTGGAAAACATCGTGGTTGCCTACAACTTCGACAAAGAACCCGTGACGGCCAAGGACCTCGGCGTTGCCGGTGCTTTGACGGTGCTCTTGAAGGACGCCATCAAGCCGAACTTGGTGCAGACGCTGGCCCACACGCCGGCCATCATCCACGGTGGTCCATTCGCTAACATCGCGCAGGGAACGAACTCCGTTCAGGCCACGAAGGCCGCCCTGCAACTCGCGGACTACGCCGTGACGGAAGCCGGATTCGGTGCTGACCTCGGTGGTGAGAAGTTCATGGACATCAAGGTGCCAAAGCTCGGCAAGGCGCCGGACACGGTCGTGGTCGTAGCGACGGTCCGCGCCATCAAACACCACGGTGGCCAAGCACTCGCCGATTTGAACACGGAAAACTTGGCCGCTGTGAAGGCTGGTGTGAAAAACCTCCAGCAAAACATCAAGGCCATGCAGCGCTACGGGGCACCGGTCGTTGTAGCAGTGAACCGCTTCACGGCTGACACAAAAGCCGAGATGGCCATCGTGCAAGAAGCGGCCGAAGAACTCGGCGCAAAGGCGATCGTCGCCGACGTCTGGGCCAAGGGTGGTGCAGGTGCCAAGGAATTGGCCGAAGCGGTCGTGGAAAAGACGGCGGAATCAGCCGACTTCTCCCCACTCTACGCACCAGAAGACGACGCCAAGGTGAAGTTGCAAAAGATTGTTCAGGAAATCTACGGCGGAAAAGACGTGGTACTTTCGGACAAGGCCGAAAAGCAACTCCAATCATTTGCCAAGCACGGCTGGGACAAGTTGCCAATCGTGATGGCTAAGACGCAGTACTCACTTTCAGACGATGCGAAGAAGCTCGGTGCACCAAAGGACTTCACCATTCACGTGCGTGAGTTCGTGCCAAAGCTCGGGGCTGGCTTCCTCGTTGCCTTGACCGGTAATGTATTGACCATGCCAGGATTACCAAAGCATCCGGCGGCCATGGACATCGACATCGATGAGAATGGTCACATCACGGGACTCTTCTAACAAAAAAACAAAATCAAAACACGATTAAAGTCGGCTTTCGCCGACTTTTTTAATTTATTTCTCATTTTTACTTGCATAAGAAATATCTCATGTTATAATAAAATTATCATAAAACAAAGGAAAGGAGGATGACGCTCATGTTTATCCCTGTAATCAAGAACCAAAACACGATCTCATCTGAATTTGCCTTGTTGTTGAGCTTGCTAAGTTAATCCTAGTAAGTTGATTTTGCGTTCAAGTTACTAGGAACAAATCCTAGTAACTGCTCATCACCGAATAGGTCCTGGTAGTTACGACTACCAGGGCCTTTTTATTTTGAAAGGAAACAAGAACTATGGATATGGCACAAAACCCATCACAAGTAAGGCGCGACGATAGCGTCAAGGACTTCGAACAAGCCGAAGAACAAATGTTTGAACAAGAAAACAAGAAGACACCGGTCAAGGAAATGGTTTATAACGTTTCCGCCGCCGTTTCCAACGCCATCTTGGTAACGCTTGGAATGGGACTCTTACTGCAAACCATCGCCGGCTTCATTCACTGGGGCCCAATGGTACAGATGGGGGCAGTGACGAAGGTGATCTTGCCCGCAGCATTCGGAGCAGCCATCGCTTCTCAGATGAAGACGAACACGATGGTGATGTTCTCCGCCATGGCCGCTTCAACGGTTGGTGCAAACGCGGTCTTCTTCACGACGACGCCAATGGTCTTAAAGACGATGACGGGCTTCTCATCCGCCCAAGTGGCAGGGTCAACGGTCATGACGACCGGACAACCAATCTCCGCCGTCTTAGCCGGTGTAATCGCCGTTGTCTTCGGAAAGTGGCTCTCGGGTAAGACGCCGCTTGACATGATTATCGTGCCCGCAGCAACGACGATTGTGGGAACCGTTTCCGGTTACTACCTCGCCATCGTGACGACGCCGTTCCTTGTTTGGCTTGGACACAGCATCGCCTCAATGATTCTGGTTAACCCAATTATCGGGTCCGCAGTCGTTGCCATGGCCTTTGGTGCGATGACGATGACGCCTGCCTCTGCCGCAGCCCTTGCCGTTGCCATCGGTGCGACGGGAATCACGTCACCAGAAGCAGCCGGTGCCATCCTGGTTGGAACGACGGCCGTGTTCGTTTCATACCCAGCCATGTCATTCCACGAAAACAAGATCGGTGCCACGATTGCACAGGGAATCGTGACGCCAAAGATTCAATTCCCAAACGTGATCAAGAACCCAATGATCCTGATTCCACCAATGATTGGTGCCGCTATTGCCGCCCCAATCGCAACGATGATGTTCCACGTAACGGTGCCGTTCACGATGGCTGGAATCGGATTCAACTCCTTCATCGTGCCGCTCGCTCTTGCCGGAAAGAGCATGCCAATGTTCATCGCCTACATGATCGTAGCCGTTGCCATGCCAGTCGTTATCTCATTTTTCACTTACTGGGCAATGCGCAAGATGAACTGGATCAAGAAGGATCAAATGCACCTCGATATGATTTAAGCGCGGATTGCACAATGAATATAAAAGTCAAAGTCGGCCCCGGCCGACTTTTTTACTGCATAAATATTGACACCGTGTCAAAACGGTGTAAAATAGCTCAATGAAGAAATGACACGCTGTCAAAATTCTTAGTCAGCAACAAGGAGGCGGACATGCCTAAAGAAATGTTTTTGAACTTAAAGGATGAAAAAAGAGTCCATCTGGAAGGATGTCTCATTCGTCTCTTTTCCAAAAAGGATTTATTAAACATCTCCGTCAAAGATGTTGTTGAGGAAGCGGGGATTCCCCGTGGTTCTTTTTACACCTACTTTGAAGATTTGGAAGACGCCTACTTGCACGTCTTAAAAATTGTGCTCGAGGAAGTGCACCCGAAGAAATCGGAAAAGGATCCCTTTAAAAAGACAAAGGAATTCTTGAAAGCCGCCGAAAAGACGGCCTACCGTGACTTCTTCCTCCACTACTACGAAATGAACGAGCCGATTCTACTCGCCCAAAAACGGATTCCACAGGAAGCCTTTGGGCAACCTCTAGAAGACTGGTTAGCCGGAATCGCCGTCCACCAGCTCGTCTACGATTACTTCAAGGACGAAGACAAACAAGAACAGGTCCTCCAACGTTTGGATGAACTCAAAGATTATTTTGAAGGGAAGTAAACCATGTTTTTAGCGATTAACGAAATGAAGAAGGAGAAGCTCCGCTACGGGCTTGTCATCGGCGTGATTCTCCTCATCTCATACTTAATTTTCATTCTGTCTGCCTTGGCGGCGGGCCTCTCAAATCAAAACACGGCCGCAGTGATAAGCTGGGACAGCCAGTCCGTTGTGATGTCAAAGGATGCGAACGGGAACCTGGCCCAGTCGCTCGTTAAAAAGCAGGACCTGCCTGGTGATTCTGACAAACAGAAGAACACAGACCTCGTCGGTCTTGCCCAGGGAATTGTGAAGAACGACAAGGATCGCCAGTCCGCCACCTACGTTGGAACAAAGGGTCAGTCCACCATTAAAAAGCAAATTGACATCACGTCCGGTCGCAACTACAGCGCTCAAAACGAGGTTGTGCTTTCAAACAAGCTCGAACAACAGGGTTTCAAGCTCGGCCAAAAGGTTCAAATGGGCCTTTCTGATAACGAATATACGGTCGTTGGATTCGCGAAGAACGCCGTCTATAACATGGCGCCCGTGGTTTACGGTAGCCAGGATAACTGGGCGGACATCAAGGGTGTGGGCAACCAGTTTGTCGGTTCAGGGTTGGTTAGTCAAAAGCAGCTCGAAAACAAAAACGACAATCTTCAGGCTTACAACCGTCAGGAGTTATTCAACAAGATGCCTGGGTACAGCGCTCAGAACCAGACCTTCAAGTTCATGATTGGATTCTTGATTGTCATCTCCGTCGTGATTGTCGCGATTTTCCTCTACATTCTGACGGTACAGAAGCTCGAAAACCTGGCGGTCTTGCGAGCACAAGGAATTCCAACGTCATACTTAATCAAGAACACGCTCGGCCAAACGATTATCATGATGGTCGCCGCGGTCGTCTTGGGAGCGACGCTCGCAGCCCTGACAGCGTTGGGCATTCCAGCCTCCGCACCCATTCTCTTTGATTCGAAGTTGATGGTTGTCACGGGTATCGCACTCGTTGTGACCGGAATCGTCGGTGCAATCATACCGATGCGCATCATTGCAAAGATTGACCCTGTGTCGGTCATTGGAGGTTAACAATGAAAGGTTTAACGTTAGAAAACGTCAACAAAGTCTTTGGTTCTGGACTCAATCAGGTCCAGGCCCTAAAGGAAGTCAATTTTGAAGCGAAGGAAGGGGAGTTAACGCTGATTCTCGGACCTTCTGGATCGGGAAAGTCCACGCTCTTGACGATTCTTGGTGGCTTGCAACAGCCAACGAATGGAACGGTTTTGGTGAACGGCAAGCGCCTCGATAGCATGCAGGGAAAGGCGGCGGACGCCTTTCGCCTGAACAACATCGGCTTCGTTTTGCAGTCCTACAACCTGGTACCGTACCTAACGGTTGAAGACCAGTTCAAGCTGGTCGACAAGGTGAAAAAAGATGGCAATCTCGATGAGAAAACTTTCAAGCGTTACATTGACCGCTTAGGTATCGAGCAACTGCTCCACAAGTTCCCGGGTGAACTCTCGGGTGGGCAGAGCCAGCGTGTGGCCATCGCCCGCGCGCTCTATGCCGACCCCGACTTTATCCTGGCCGACGAACCGACGGCGGCGCTCGACTCCAACCGCGTGAAAGAAGTGGCCCAGCTCTTTAAGGACATCGCCGAGAAATCCGGGAAGGCCGTGGTGGTCGTGACTCACGACCTCCGGCTCAAGGAACAGGCAGACAAAATCTACGAGCTCGTAGACGGTCAAATTTCCCTCGAAAAATAACAATTACCCAAGTCAAAGTCGGCCCCGGCCGACTTTTTTACTGCAGGTAAATCGTCTAGACCCCTAACTGTTTCTTATTGAAATCCACCCTAAAAGCGTGTTATACTGCAAGTATTCCAAACATGTCTGAATAAGGAGGCCCATTTTGGACCAAAACAAAGGATTGAAAAAGTTAATCACGTTGACGGCCATCTTTTTGGTTGTTGACCTCGTTGTTGAACAAATCGGTGTGTACCAGTTGTTGAACTGGGCGTACGACCAATTCCACATGACGCAGTTCCAAGCCAACTTCTCATTCAAGTTGATTGAATTGATCGTTGTGTTGATTTTGAACGCCTTGATTACGAAGCAAAAGTTCTACATGAAGCCAAGCTTCTCTTGGGTTCAGGCCGCTTACTGGGTCTTCATCGTGGCTGTGATGTTGCCATTCCTCTCCGCTGATAACGTGGTGGAAGGATTGCTCACGGGTGCCATGGGTGGTTTCCCTGAAGAATTCCTAGCTCGTGGTGTGTTGCTTGGCCTCTTCTTGACTTACCTCTTGAAGGAAGACTACAGCCGCAAGACGTTGGTGAAGGGAATCTTTTACTCCAACTTGGTCTTCGGTTTGATGCACATGACGAACTTGAGTCACCAACCAGTTGGCTACGTGATTGTACAATGTGTCTTGGCCTTCGTGGCTGGATTGGCATACACGGCCATCTACGTCCAAACGGGTACGATTTTTTCAGCGGTTGCCATGCACTTTGCTAAAGACTTCATGTTGACGGCAACGTCTGGAAGCCAAATGGCAATGGTCGCAACGGCGGCCTTCTCCTACTTCAAGATTTTGTTGGTCATCGTGGCCTTCCTTTACTGGAAGAACCACGAACCAGCACTTTCAAAGAAGATTCGTGGCGCAAAGTAATTCATATAAAAATAAAAAGCTCGGCCAATAAGGGCCGAGCTTTTTTACGTTCTTACGAAATTGCTTTTTCGATCTGTGCTAATTCTGAAAGTTTCCAGTCAACATAGGACGTTTTATCTGGGGAAGTTTCCGTGACATTAATCACCGGAATGTCCTTTTCCTTGGCAACCTTCAAGAGGGACTTCACGTCACCACCGGTCGTCTGAGTGTTTTGAACAAAGATGTTGATTTCCTTGTTTTCCAACTTGGACTTGATGTCCTTCAACACGGCCGGACTTGGGTCGGTTTCCTTTGAAACAGCGGCGGAGAAGTCCTGGCCAACCATCGAAAAGCCGAGGTCTTGGAGCATGTACTCGTAAACTGTTTCCGTTTGGAAGGCCGTCTTACCAGCGGCCTTTTGCTTCAATTCGTTCACCTTGTCGGTCACCGGTTGTAGCTTTTCTTCATAGGCCTTGGCGTTTTGCAGGTACTGGTCCTTGTGTTCTGGATCCTTCTTGGCCAATTCTTCGGCCAAGCCCTGCGCGGTCTTAATCATGTTTTCGGGGTCGTTCCAGAGGTGGGGGTTATCATCTTCATCCTTCTTCAAAATGGATGAGGCCAATACTAACTGCGTCTTCTTCGAAGACTTCGTCAACTTGTTCAACCAGGCGTCGTATCCGGCACCGTTTCCAAGGGCAATGTCCGCCTTTGAAACCTGCTTGGCTACGTTGTTAGTGGGCTCGAAGTCTTCCGGTGAAACGGATTGCTTTTCGATTACCGCTGAGACGTGGGCGTTGTCGCCCGCAACCGTCTTTGCCAATTCGGCGTAGACGTTCGTGGAGGCAACAATCGTGAGCTTGCCGTCCTTCGGTTCACTGTTGTCTGCCTTTGGCCAGAGCGCAACGGCCAAAACGGCCACGAGGGCAACGGACAATCCACCGATTAAAATCCCTGTTTTCTTCATTTTTTACGTTTCCTTTTTCGTTGTGTTTTGTTCGAACACGTTAAGCATACAAAAGTAAAAATCTTATAGTCAAACCTTAGGCATGCGCTCAGTTTTGCTTATAAGGGCAAAGTCAGACCCTTCTGCTACCGATACGGCCTGCCCCAATTCCGAGAGGATGGCCGAAAGCGTGTCGCCGTTTCGTACAGCAGTATCATCCGCCCCCGCTTCTTTGCGATAAGCGAAGCTTAATGTGAAGTCGGGTAGCGAAGAACCGATGGTGTGCTGCAACGCCGGGTGTTTAACTTCCTCAATCACCAGAAAATCACTTTCGTCAATTTCACCAGCGACCAAGGCCGCGTCGATTTTCTTTTCTTTTAATAGAAAGACGGCTTCCGAAGCGGAAATGCTTTTTTTCTTCAAATGAACGAAGAAGTGCTCGGAGAGGTGTTCTTTGATGGCGGGGAAGTAGGCGAGGTCGACGACTTCGGACAAGCCCAACACCAACTTTTGTTCCGCTTCCTTTTGAATTTCTTCTTCGGCCTGGTCGTATTCGTTGACCATAACGCGGGCGTGTTCAGCCAGGATTCGACCGGAGTGGGTCAAAGCAATTTTCTTGTGGCCGGGATCACGCCAGATTAATTCCGTTTTCATTTCCTTTTCCAAGCGTTGCATGGCGAGCGAAATGGTTGGCTGCGAAACAGAAAATTTTTTAGAAACTTGCGAAAAATTCCCCAGTTCGGACAAAGATAGATAATATTTCAAATCTTGAATTCGCATGCGCCACTCCTTTAAAAAAGATAAAAAATATGAAAAAGATAAAATGCTAATAGTGAAAAAATGTACTTAAAGTATAACAGAAAAAATGCCTATTAAAGCGACAGATTGCCTAGATTGTCGGGTTTATGAGACTCGTTCCATTTGACGATACAGTGAATTCGGCGTAAAATATTCAAATAGTTTAGGAAATCGATGCGACATATGTCACATCGAAAGTAGACAGAAAAAGGAGTTCATCTCATGAACAAGACACCAATCGAGATTTTGAATGATCCCTTCTTGAACAAGGGAACTGGTTTCACGATGGAAGAACGTAAGGAACTCGGCGTTGCCGGTCTCTTGCCTCCACGCGTGCAAACTTTGGAAGAGCAAGAAGCACAAACGTACCAAATGTACCAATCAAAGCCATCTGACTTGGAAAAGCGCTTGTTCTTGATGGAAATCTTCAACACGAACCACACGTTGTTCTACTACATGTTCTCACAACACGTTGTTGAATTTATGCCAATCGTTTACGATCCAGTTATCGCTGACACGATTGAAAACTACTCAGACTTGTTTGTTAACCCTCAAAACGCGGTTTACTTCTCAATCGATAACGAAGAAAACTTCGAAGAATCATTGAAGAACGCCGCAAACGGACGTGACATCAAGTTGATCGTTGTTACGGATGCCGAAGGTATCTTGGGTATCGGTGACTGGGGTGTTAACGGTGTTGACATCGCCGTTGGTAAGTTGATGGTTTATACTGCAGCCGCAGGTGTAAACCCAGCCGACGTATTGCCAGTTGTCTTGGACAACGGTACGAACAACAAGGAATTGTTGGAAAACCCTAACTACTTGGGTAACCGTCACGAACGTGTTCGTGGTGAAAAGTACGACAAGTTCGTTGACGACTTCGTACAAGCCGCAGAAAAGACATTCCCTAACTTGTACTTGCACTGGGAAGACTTCGCCCGTCAAAACGGTGCCAAGATCTTGAACAAGTACAAGAACGACATCACGACGTTTAACGATGACATCCAAGGAACTGGAATCATCACGTTGGCCGCTGCATTGGGTGCCATGAACATCACTGGTGAAAAGTTGTCTGACCAGACTTACTTGTCATTCGGTGCTGGATCAGCCGGATGTGGAATCGCCGCACGTATCTACGACGAAATGTTGCAAGAAGGTTTGTCAGAAGAAGAAGCCAAGTCACACATCTACATGGTTGACAAGCAAGGTTTGCTCTTCGACGACATGGACGACTTGACGCCAGAACAAGCACCATTTGCACGTAAGCGTTCAGAATTCGAAAACGCTGACGACTTGACTGACTTGATGTCAGTTGTGAAGGCTATCCACCCAACGATCATGGTTGGTACTTCAACGGTTCCTGGTGCCTTCACCAAGGAAATCGTTCAAGAAATGGCTTCTCACGTAGAACGCCCAATCATCTTCCCATTGTCAAACCCAACGAAGTTGCTTGAAGCAACTGCTGCGGACTTGCTTGAATGGACTGATGGTAAGGCATTGGTTGCCAACGGTGTTCCTGTTGACCCAATCGAGTACAAGGGTGTAACTTACAACATCGGACAAGCTAACAACGCCTTGGTTTACCCTGGTCTTGGACTTGGAACGATCGCTTCAACTGCTACGGTATTGAACGACGAAATGATCTCAGCCGCTGCTCACTCATTGGGTGGAATCGTTGACGGATCAAAGCCAGGTGCCGCTGTGTTGCCACCAGTTTCACAATTGACGAAGTTCTCTGAAGACGTTGCCATCGCCGTTGGACAATCAGCCATCGACCAAGGCATCACGAAGGAAAAGATTGCTGACATTAAGGAAGCAATCGAAGCCCTCAAGTGGGAACCTAAGTACTAATCTAAAATTAGTTCAAATTAAAAAGCATCGCTCGAATGAGCGGTGCTTTTTTTGTTGCCTATAAAAGTCAAACCCGAGGGCGATGATTAATCCACCATCCGCCAGTCCTTGTCCATCAAGAAACGGGCCACGTAAAGTCCGAATGGCAGGAAAATCATGATGAGTGCGGCGCGGGTTAGCCAGGTAGCTCCAACGCCAATGTTGTTCAAACCGAGGTTGTAAACGCCTCGATAGATGTATAACCCTGGAACCATGATGACGATGGCGGGCACCGTCAAAGAGATTCTTGGGAAGACCGTGTAGCGGTTAATCAAAGAAGCGGCCAGACCGGCAATTAAGGCGCCGACGAAGGCGGCCGCAGCGGGTGGCAACTGTGACAAATCAACCAATTCCAAGCGGGTCGTGTTGGCGACCGCTCCGATCAAACCGGCGGTTGCGGCCATCTTGAATTGAGAGTTGAACATCAAGGAGAAACCGAAGACCCCGCAGAAGGAGGCAATCAACCGGCATCCGATGAGGGCACCCAACCCTAGTCCCTGTGGCAGGAAGTTTTGTGGGTGTAGACCGAAAATCATCGCCAAGAGCCAACCAACCATAGTGGCTGAGAAAATGATCATCAACGCGAAGGCCAAGCGTTCCAATCCGGAACGCATATCGTTTTTTGAGATGTCCAAAATCGATGTGATAAAGGGGAATCCCGGAATGACGAAGAGCATCGCCCCGATGTAGCCGGCCTCGTGGGCGGGGGACAAATGCACGAAGAGTCCGAGCACGAAGAGTGCAATTACATAGGACAGGCAAGCAACCCCGACACCAAGGCAGGTTGTGGCGACCGCGTTCCAACGACGACCACCGAGTTTCTTACGTGTGAAGTTTCCAGCGCCGGCACCGATGAAGCAGCCGAAGATTTCGACTGGTCCACCACCGAGCAAAAAGATAAAGCCCGCGCAGGCAAGAGCGGCGGCAAATCCCGCCATGAAGGCGGTGTAATTGCCGGGTTGGTTTTGAATCTCGTTCAAGCGCTTGTGTGCCAGGTGTGGCTTTTGGTCGGCGTAGACCGTGGCGAAGTCATCGACGAACTTCTCAATCAACGTCATTTTATGGGTGTTCACGCCGGTCGCTGCCAGAGAAAGCGATTCTGTGAAGGATTCGCTTCCGTCAAAACAGGTGAGCGTTAAAGCGGTGAATCCGATGTCAGCGGAAATAGTCATCTCTAAGGCACGGGCCACTTTATTCATCGCAGCGCGCACACGCCAGGCTCCGGTTCCGGATGACAGCAGGAGAATACCGACGCGTCCGACAATGGAAGCGCGGACGGAAATAGAGGCCGTTCGTGCGGCGCTCTCCTCTTTTGAAAGCATCCGGTCCCATCGCACGGCCATGTGCTGGTGGAGTCGTTCGGGATGCTCGGTGTCTCTGATGGCTGATTCAGTCGTCGTGGAATTCATGAAAAAAACCTCGAATAGAAAGTTTCTAAATAAAAATCAATATAGCCTCATAATAGGCTTTTGAAGCCAAATTTTCAAGGTCGTTTCGGACTTTGCAAACTACTTTAAGAACAACGAAAAAAGCGTCCCAAAGGGGACGCTTTTCATGATTAAACTATTCTTTTGTGCGGTAAATGGCTTCACCCGTGTTTCCAACGAGCAAGACATCGCAGACCTCGATGAAGAGGCCGTGTTCGACAACACCCGTGAGAGACTTCAAATCATCCGCCAAAGCTGACAGGTCATCGACGCGTGAAATGTCGATGTCGATGATGTAGTTCCCGGAGTCGGTCGTGAGGTAGTTCCCATCTTCTTGTTGGCGGTAGACCGGCTTCAAGTCCTGCGTTTTCAAGTAGTTGTAGACGTGGTGAACACCAAACTTCACCACTTCCACTGGCAACTTGTAAGAGCCGAGGCGGGGGTGGCGCTTTGATGAGTCGACAACCCAGATGTTTTTGTGGGAGTTCATGGCGACAATTTTCTCAAAGAGAAGGGCGGCACCACCACCCTTGATTCCGTTCAAGTCAGGGTCGACTTCGTCGGCCCCGTCAACAGTGATGTCGATGTGGTCAACGGCGTCGATGTCGACGACCTTCAGACCGAAGCCCAAGGCCAACTGCTGAGTTTGACCAGAAGTGGCCACGCAGGTAATGTCCATCGATTCTTCGTGGGCCTTTTTGGCCAACAAATCGATAAAGATGGAGGCGGTTGAACCCGATCCAAGGCCAACAATGGCTTGGTTTGGGATCAAATCAACGGCCATCTGAGCAGCTTTTACTTTATGGTCATCCATCACACAATCCTCCATCAAAAGTTAACAATCTGTTTCCATTATAGCAGATAAAACCTTGATACTTCGGGACTGATTTCCGATTTCCGCTGAAAACGGCGCCTGTTTCTTGTAAAATAAGAGATGAAATCAACTTTAGATAGAAAGAATTGGGATTAGCATGAAAAAGCAAGTAACCATTGTTGGTTCAACGAACATTGATAAGGTCACTCGAGTGCCGCGTCTCGCGCTATCTGGCGAAACGCTTTCCACACCCCAACACCAAGAAGAAGTGATGGGAGGAAAGGGGCTCAACCAAGCCGTTGCCATCGCACGCTCTGGTGCAAAGGCCAACTTCATCACCAAGGTCGGGTCTGACTTTGACCTCAGCCAAAAAGTTAATGAAGAAAACTTAAACCTGGAATACGTCCTTCGCTCCGAGAAGTTCGAAACGGGGCAGGCTTACATCACGGTCTCAAAGGCAACGGGTGATAATATCATCTACGTCTACGAGGGCGCAAACGGCGATTTGTCTGCCAAGGATATCTGGGACCAGCAAGAAGCCTTGAAGGGTTCTGATTTCTGCTTAACGCAACTTGAGATTCCTTTGGAAACGGCCTTGACGGCCTTTAAAGAGGCAAAGGCAGCCGGGGTGACCACGGTGTTAAATCCGGCACCGGTTCCGGACCAAGACGACTTGCCAAAGGCTTTGTTGGAACAAACGGATTTGATCATTCCAAACGAGCACGAAGCGGCGTTGATCACGGATATTCCGGTTTCAGACCGCGCGTCGTTGATTGCAAACGCCAACTACTTCTTTGATTTGGGCTTGAAGCACGTGTTGATTACCCTCGGTGATAAGGGGGCCTTCTACAAGTCTGCTTCAGGTAAGGAAGTGATGGTGCCCGCCATCAAGACCACAGCAATCGATACGACTGCCGCTGGGGACACCTTCATCGGGGCCTTGCTTTCCCGCTTGTCACCATCATTTGACAACGTGGAAGGAGCGATTCGTTACGCGGTCGCGGCCTCGTCACTCACGGTGTCACAAGCAGGAGCGCTGCCATCCATTCCGGTTGAAAACGACGTCTTGGCCCAGTTGCCGAAGATGAGCTAAGAAGACGGAGGTGAATCTTGAAAATCAAAGACATTAAACTGAGACGAAAAGATTACTGGGTTTCCGTTGAACCGATTGAAACGCCCGAAGAGGCGCTGAAGGAAAACGAAGGCTCCAATTCCGAGTACCCGAACCAGGTAATGGATTACCGGGTGCTGTCCTTTACCTTCGAAGACTACTTGATCATCGAGTGGGCCAAGGCCTTTCCGGGTCCCAACCCGCTCGACATCCTGCCCAGCCGAATGCAAGAAGATGACGTGACTGGCCTAGATATGAGCCACGGCATCATCTCCTTTGAAACCAAGGGGGCGAAGGATGACCGTGATTATAGGGTGACGATTAACACGGTCCGGTCGTAAGTTCTTTCTATAATAAGGGCTGGCGTTTACTTTTAAAGAGAAGAACAGCCTTTTTAAAAGTAAGAAAAGCGCTTGCGCCTTTATAAACAAACGAGTAAGCTTAGGTTGAGGGATAAGAAAATGAAGAAATTATTTGCATTTATCTGGAACTGGGTTGTTCCAATCGCCATTGGTATTTTGGCTTACGTAGCCATCACTACTTTTTGGATTAACATCGTCACGATTAACGGTGACTCAATGGACCCTAACTTGTTAGACCAACAAAAGGTTTTGGTTCAAAAGACACAAAACGTGAAGCGCGGTGACGTGGTCGTCTTCGACGCCCGCGAAGAAGATCCTCGCATCAAGACTGGTAACAAGGACTACGTCAAGCGCGTAATCGCCGTTGCCGGTGACACAGTTTCTTACAAGAACGGTGACCTCTACGTCAACGACAAGAAGGTCGATGAATCCTACATCAGCTCAGACGAGCGTAATGCTGGAACGGCCTCATCATTTGGTTCAAGCTGGAACCTTGATTCATTGGCCAAGACGGGCCTTTGGTCAGCTGAAGACCAAAAGGAAACGGTTGTGCCAAAGGACTCCTACTTCGTATTGGGAGACCATCGTTCCGTTTCAAACGATTCCCGTTACTTCGGATACATCCACAAGAAGCACGTCATCGGAAAGATTCACGTACCATTCTGGTACTCATCAACGGTGAAGAACAACATCTCAAAGGATAGCGATCACTATTTCGCTTAATCCAATAAAAAAGATTTTAATTTAAAAAGTCAGACCCGACCGGGCCTGGCTTTTTTTTGCGCCCCTTTAAACAATTCTATTCTGGTGTTACCATGGACGTGGGTTAAAAAATTTGAAATATAACCGCATCTTTTAATGTTCAATTTTTATAATAATTGTAATATTTAAGTTGATAATACGTCGTTGGTTTCTAAAGAACAAACCCTAATTTATTATATTGAGACCCGTCCTTATGCGGTCTATACACTTTTATTAAAACTGTTGCTTTTATATTGACAACCGAAATAAAAGGGCATAAATTTACATATATTGTAATATAAATGCAAAGAAGAGGACGAATATAATGAAGAATTTTAAGAAGCTTAACTTAGCTGTTGCTACTTTGGCTGTTGCATCTGCAATGGCACCTGTTTCAGCATTTGCTGCTGACACAAACAACTCAAAGGAAATGACGGGTCATTCATCAATTGAATTTACTGGAACAGATGGTGACATTACTTTGCAACAAGCACCAGACTTCGAATTCAAGTCACATGATTTGGCTGGTTTGAAGAACACCAAGGAATTTACTGCTGATGGTTCTACGTTCAAGGTATTGAACTTGTCAGGTAACGACAAGGGTTACTACATCACTGCCCAAGCTTCTGATTTGAAGACTGAAGGTGATGCATACACTTTGCCAACTGACCAGTTCTTCCTTCAAGCAACAAACGGTGATGAATCACAAAGCTCAATCAAGGGAAACATGACAGGATTTGATGCTTTGGACATCTTCAACAAGAAGCAAACTGTTGCAGTTGGAAACAAGGATGCGAACGGTACGATCGAATCTGGTAAGACGAACGCCAAGTTGACGCTTAAGAACGATAACGTTAAGGCATTGGCTTACAAGGGAACGATTGATTACACGTTGAACAACGGCCCAGTGAGCTCAGACAAGTAATGAACGGCGGGCAGAAGCTTCTGCCCGTTTTTCTTTCGATGCGCTTTTTAGAAAGGAGATGGGCACATGAAGAAACTCTCTGTCCTGCTGGCATTCTTAGCTAGCTTAGTAATTTTTGGAGGCCAAATGGCTTCCGCAAACGATACGGATTCAAAGTTTAATGTTGAAGTTGTAAAAAACGACAAACAACGCGACAATTCAAATTCTTGGTACGATTTGAAGTTGAATCCAAATGAATCAACAACCTTGACGTTGAAGGTCACAAACCGTGATACGTCGGCTTCAACTTTTGATTTAGTTGCTTCACAGGCAACGACTGGTACTGGTATGACCATGTCAGCCAGTGATCCAATTGCAAAGGTCCAAAACGCGGTGATTCCATCGTTGCGTTTGGGTAATCAAATGCTGAGTTTTGACTCTTCTTCTGTAACCATTAATCCTGGTGAAACGAAGGAAATCAACTCGCACGTTCAAATGCCAGATCGTGAATTACCTGGTTCTTGGTTGGGGGACTGTACGTTCAAAAGCGTGTAACTAGTCGGGCTGCTAACGGGTACACCAACCGATTTTCTTACTTAGCCTACGTTCAGTTATCCAACACGGATGCTGTCACAAAGGCAGATCTTTCTTTGAAAAACGTTTTTTACAAAGAACAGGGACAAACTGGTAGAGTTAATATTGCGCTTCAAAACGATAAGCAAGGTTATGTTGGCAACGCTAGCTCAACGGTCGCTTTGCACCAAAAGGGTCAAAGCAACAACGAAGTCGTCTATAATCAAAAAAACCAATCGATTGCGAATGGTTCAATCTTTACTTATCAGGTACCAACTAAGAAGTTGTCAGCCGGTAAGACTTACGTTGCTGATATCACCATTCACGATGAAAAGAACAACTTAACTTGGCACTGGAGCAAAGAATTTAAGACTTCTGCTCTTTTGCCGGTTACTGGTTGGGCAAACAATAGCCCGTTAACCCGTGATTATCACTGGCTCTGGTGGTTGTTGTTAATCCCAGCATTAATCTGGTTCTTTATCATCTGGCGTCGAAACCGCAAGATGGTTGATATCATCGAAATTGTTTCAGGAAACCGATTCGAACGTCGTGTTTCGTACAAGGTTTACAAGCAAATGCTGAAGGATGGCATTGTTGTTCTCCTGAAAAATAAATAAAATACACTCGCCTAATGAGAGAATTTTAGAGGGAAAGGAGGGCGCACGATGAAGAAGATGCTATTAGTATTGGCAGCTTTGTGCGGCCTCTTTTTCGTACATACAGAAAATGCATCGGCAAATTATACAAACCACACCGACAACACTGGACAAGTAACTGGTGAAAAAGGGGCGACCTACTACAATGTTTCCTCGTGGGAGGAAATGTTTGATGCTTACAGCGATTCCGACGAGTCAACCGTTTACTTGAATGTGACGGATGATATAAAAGGCTCACAGGACGCCTACACTGGAGAGCGTGTTTCGGAAGGAAAGAGTCTCAAAATCATCGGAAATGGTCATACCCTTTATTTTGGCCAGTACGCAGATCCGACGCGCGGGACAAGTATTGGAGAAAGTTCTTCAAAAACGTCCGGGTTTTACGCTGATCGTAAACAATTGACTAGTAAGACAACGATGACGCTTGAAAATGCAAAGTGGGTTAATAGTATTAACTACGGTATCTTTGAAGTGTCTGGTGATGCTTCGGTAACAACGGTTTATAAGGATGTTACAGAAACAAACGGTGCCGTTCTTGGTGGAACAGCTATCATGAACCGAGCTGGTGCAATTAAGTTCTACGGCACGAATACCTTTAACATTACCGGAGCCCTTGGAAAGGACTGGGGAAGCGGTAAGCAAGACCCTACGAAATTTGGCGCAAAGCTGACAGAGGGTGGGGGATATGTTAACGCCAATTGGATTCAGGGTGGTAATGACATCACGGTTTACGATGGTTCCACAACGGTAAATTCAAATGCGATGTATCAGAAAACAATCCACCACTTTGACTCCTCTAATTTTGATGACCAATTAACCGTTAAATCAAACGCTAAAATGGTTTGGAACTTGGATAACGTTTGGTTTTTGGAAGAACGTCCGGTCAAATCAAAGACTTGGAACATTGAAGACAATGCCCAATTCTTGATTAATGGAACCAAGAACACTTGTCGTTCAACGATTGAAAATGAATGGTTTGGTCGTGGAGCGGAAGCTGACCCATGGACCGTTAATGTTGGGAAGAAAGGTGTCTTTGACGCCCAGACTGCCGGAGCAATCAATTTGCTGACTTATGGTAATCGAAATGTTGCTTGGAATGTTGCCTCACGAGGAACATTTGCAATCCGCAACTTATCAACTGATCAACCATTGGTTACTGGCCGTTTCGGAACCGGAATCAACCTTGCTAAGAATGCACACATGGTTCTTCAAGCGAATAATCAGATTTTTAAAAACCTAAGTGATCCGATTAATTTGAACGGATCAGGTTTGCCGGTCTCTACTTCACGGAACTTCGATGGAAGTAATGCGACAAAGGGGCCCGAATCAATTGGTCGTATTGGAATGGCCTTTGGATTGGGAAGCTTTTTAAGTCCTGAATACCCAAAGAGCCTTTTAACCGAGTTGCAAAATGCCCATTACATTGAATGGGGCCATGGGACACCGGTTGTTTCATTTGGACAAAGCATTCTGGATCGTTTATTTAAATTTAGTTCTGATAGTTTGCCGAAGTCGGGCCTTTCAGCCTTTATCCCGGGACAGGACAAGATGAGCTTTACAGTCAATTCGAATATGGCTGACCCAGATGTTTCTGTCCAAGCTCGAATCAGTAAGCAGTCGATGCCTAACACCTTCCATTACTCATGGATGGATAATAAGGGCAACGTTACAGGTCTTTCTTCGGATCCAAAAACAATTTGGACAATGAAGGACGGATACGACTATCGAGAAGATTTCTCTGGTTATAATTACACAGCAAACTATGATCGTAATCATGGATTGATGTTGCAAACCACAAATCAATTAAAATCTGGGACGTATGATGATGCGACGATTGACTATACGTTAGTTGATGGTCCTACTAGTTCAGACGACTAATAAAACTTACGAAAAGAACCGCTGTGATGCGGTTCTTTTTTTGTGTATCGAAAAAGACCGGCGGAGCCGGTCTTTGTTTTTAGATGGGAAAATTACTTTTTCTTTTTACGAGACCACCAGTGCTTCTTTTGGTCTTCTTCCATTTCGATTCGTTGCACACGGGATGTCACCTTGTCCAACTGGCTCAACGTTGCCATTTGAAGGTGCTGTTGCTGGTCCACTGTCGTTTGGGACTTCTCCAAGTTGGATTCCGCACTCTTCAGGCTCGCCTTCAAGGTCGCGATGTGTTCCTGGCGGTCTTCCAATTGCTGATCTTTGTATCCGAGCTGCGATTCGAGCATCTGCAACTTCATCTTAAGAATCTCAACTTCAGCTTCCGTTTCAGCGTTCAATGAACCAAGATAAGCGTCGTTTTGAGGCTTCAAGGCCGCCAACTCGTCTTCTGTGTATGTTCCGTTCAAATCGATTCCACGCAACTTTGCACGGTGGAAGACCGTTTCGCGGTCAACACCGAGGTACAAAACAAGTTCTGCGGTTGAACCAAACGTATAGTAATCAATCATATTTTCGCGTTTAACTTTCAACTGACTAACCTCCATTGGACACAGCCTTTTCGTGCTGGCTGTTTGTCTGAGTCAAAGAGTTGGTAGGCTTCATTAACCACAATTAAGAGATGGAATCTCTTTTCTTCGGCTAACCCTACAATGGTTTATTATACCAAAAAACATTGTTAGGGCGGGCTTTGTGGGGATAAATTTATAAAAACGCAAGACTCTTCCATGAAAAGCGAAAATTAAGTGTGCTATCATTGAGAAGAAGATTAGAATGGTTAAAAGGAGGACAACATGTTCATCACCATTATTTTTAACGCCGTTTGGGTCGGCGTTCTGGCTGGTATCTTGGGCTTCTTGGTCCAATCCGGATGGAAAAACGTTGTGAAAAGCGAAGAAGATAAAAAGACAGAAGCCTTGAGTATTGGAGCGGGGATCTTCATCGATCTCGGTAAGATGCGCCTGTTCTTATTGTCTATCCTGATGGGAATTATTTTTGTCATTTGGGCTAATTACGATTCAGCCATTACCGATGGATCAGGAACGGTCTTCGGGTTCATTGTTTGGTTGGCTACGGAGGGAATCTATGAACCTGTCTTCAAGAAGAAGGACTGGTTCTTCCACAAGCCATGGCAGCAAGTTGTTTCGCACATTTTGGCCTTTATCTTGTGGGGCTGGACCATCTACTTGGTGGCCATTGGTTTGCCAATCTCCGGTGTTTATTTCTAAGCGAAGGTGCTTATGTTTTAATTGTTAGTGAAAAGAGGCAAAAAAGCCTCTTTTTTCTTTGTTGTCATTCGAAATATGAGAGCTTTCATATCGATTTGGAATATTTACGAACAAATGTTCGTATTTTTGTGGTAAATGGTGAGGGAAGCGGGTATAATATAGACAGAAATCGAAGAAATGAAAGAACCTGCCTCCCACTAGATCGCGAAGCGATAGATAGGAAGGTGTTATATGGTTCTTGTTGGCAACACAATGTTTAGAGGTATCAATCAGAAGCGGGTCGAGTCGGAGTTGCGAGGCTACTTCCAGATTGATTTGGCAACCCGGATTAAGAATGCTCGACATGTGCACGGGCTTTCTCAGGCGCAGGTAGCAGCGCTGCTACATTTGTCCCAGTCCGCGATTTCCAAGTACGAATCAGGTCAGGTTCTTCCTGATTTGCTTGTGCTCTTGTCCTTCTGTCATCTGTACAAAAGAGAGCTAGAGAAGGCGTTTGACTGCCCTTTCTTTAGAGAGTATCAAGCCAAGCTTCCAGACATTGAAGACTGATCAGCAAAAGCGGCGTCGACGTTATCGTTGGCGTCGTTTTTGTTTGGTCTGGATTTGTATCAATTTTTAGCCAATAAAAAAGCACCGAAAGCAGGGGGCTTTCGATGCTTTTATGAAACTTAAGTTATGATGCTTAGTCGGCTGACAAGGCATCGATTGGGTTCAAGCGGGCAGCTCGACGTGCTGGCAAGAGTGCTGCAAGCAGTGAGATGAGCAATGCCAAGATGAAGGCGGTGATAACGTTACCCGTTGAAATTTGGATAAAGGCGTAGTCTGCGATGTTCTTCAATGCGCCGTTGATACCGTTTTGTGCCAAGAAGGCAATTCCAGTAGCAACTACCGCTGACAAGACACCAGTAATCAAAGATTCAGCGATGAAGAGACGTTGGATGTCCTTCTTTGATTCACCCAAGGCACGGAGGATTCCGATTTCCTTGGTACGGGCTGAAACAGACATGAACATCGTTACGATAATCATCAAGGCTGAGACAAGCAATGAGATTCCAGCAATCGTTGACAAGATGGTCGTAACCAAGTTGACGTAAGTCTGGATTTGCTTAATCAAACTTTGAATCGTTTGAGACTTGAAGATTTGGTTCTTGTTATCCTTCAAAGAATCAATCTTTTCGGCAGTTGGCGTTACGTTGTCCAAGTCGTCAACCTTAACAGAAACAGATTGTGGATCCGTTTCCACGTTGGCTGCTTGCATGGCCTTCACCAAAGTGTCAGTGTTCACTGCGTTGATGGCCATTCCCTTTTGTGAGTCAGCGATACCTGAAACAGTGGCCGTCATCTTAATCATGACAAGTTGCTTGTTCTTGTCCATCGTCTGGTATGACAAGTCTACTTGCTTACCGATGATGTCCTTGTAGTTGTCCTTGTTGAACTTTTCAGCGATGGTCTTCTTATCAACCAGTACTTCGCCTGCCTTAGTAGGGGCGTGTCCATACTTCACAGAGTCGGTTGAATCAGCGGCTGTCCAGTTTTGCGCAATACGCATCTTTTGCGTTTGGTTGTTGTACTTCACGTCAACGTTTGCAATGTTGTATGAACCTTCAACGGACTTCACGTGCTTTTGCTTCTTCAACTGTTCCATTTGGGCAGATGAGATAGCAGGGGCATCTGAATCTTCAGTATCCGCAAATTGTGACTGATCGGAATCCTTCACGTAGCGTGAAACAGACATGACTTGTGGGTTGGCAACCTTTGTGATTTGGTCGCCCATGTAACCACCAACACCGTTTCCAAGACCGGCGAAGAGAACAACAGAGAACAAACCGATTGACGTTCCCAAGATGATCAAGGAGTTGTGCTTGATGTTGTACTTGAAGTGCTTGAACGCGTTCTTGATGGCGGCCATTCGAGACAACTTCTTGGAACCAATCATTTCCTTGTCTTGCAATGGGTAAGCGTCCTTGATGCGTTCGTCTGATTCGATTTGACCTTCGGCCAAGCGCACGATGCGCGTTCCTTCAGAAGCAACCGCTTCGGAGTGGGTAACCGTGATAACCAAACGACCTTCTTCGGCGATTTGGTTCAACAGTTCCAAAACTTCCTTCGTGTTTTGGGCATCCAAGGCTCCGGTTGGTTCGTCGGCGATGATCACCTTAGGGTCAGAAGCCAAGGCACGAGCGATGGCAACACGTTGCTTTTGTCCACCAGACAATTGATTTGGATACTTGCGCATTTGTTCGCCCAAACCAACCTTGTGGAGCAATTCCTTGGCGCGTTGTTCGCGTCCCTTCTTTGACAAGGTCGTCATTTCAAGGGAAACCAACACGTTATCCAACACGTTCAAGTGGGAAATCAAGTTGTAGGACTGGTAGATGTAACCAATCGTTTCACGACGGTACTTGTCTAAGGCCTTTTCCTTCTTGTGGTCCAATGCTTGGCCTTGCAGCTCAACAGAACCTTCGAAGTTACGGTCCAAACCACCGATGATGTTCATCAACGTTGACTTACCACCACCAGATTCTCCCAAGATTGAAACGAAGTCTCCAAGGTCGAAGTCGAGGTTGATTCCCTTCAATACAGGGAATTCTTGTTGTCCTAAGAAATAGGACTTCTTAATGTTCTTTAATTCTAAGAATGCCATAACATATCCTTTGCTTGTTTTATTAGCTTACTGTAACAGTATAACGGCTCACTTTTTCTTTTGTGCTTACAAGCTTGTAAGGTTAACCTTACACGGCTACAATGGTGGAAACAGGGGAACTTTATAAAGGAGGTCGGGATGGATATTACGAAGATTGAAGCGTTTAGCAAGCAGACGCTGGAAGGGGATGCAACGGGTCATGATTGGTTCCATGCGGAACGTGTCGCTGACTGGGCATTGCGTTTCTATGAAGAGGACCACGGTGAAGCGGACGGGCAGACAGCGACGATATTGCGCGCGGCTGCTTACTTGCATGATACGATCGATGACAAGGTCGTTGTCGATGTGCAATCTCAAATCGAGGCAGTGGGAAAGGTCATGGTCGGAGCGGACTTTTCCAAAGAGCAAATCGACGAAGTGATGGATACCATTACGCACTTATCCTACTCGGCGAATCTGGAGGAAAAACACGAGCTTTCCCTTCTCGGTGGGTACGTTCAGGATGCCGACCGGATTGAAGCGCTCGGGGCAATCGGGATTGCCCGCGTCTTTGCCTACGGTGGTGCCAAGGGACGTGAGATGGCGGACCCTCGCGTCCTCCCCATCACGGACTTTTCCGACAAAGAAGCCTACCGAAAGAACGCTAATCCATCCGTGAACCACTTCTACGAAAAGCTCTTCAAGTTGCCCGCCCAGCTGAACACACCGGCCGGTCGCCGCGAGGGTGAGAAGCGGGTGGCCTACATGAAAGACTTCCTGCGAACATTTAATGAAGAAACTGGTCTGTTGAAAGACCCAGCCTTTGATTTGAATGATATTTAAAGACAAAAAAAGACCTTTCCGATTCGGAAAGGTCTTTTTCATTTAAGCGATGATTATTCGCCACGGTATACCCAGGCGTCACCGTTTTGGGCCAAGAGCTTGTCAGCTGCTTCAGGTCCCATGGTATCTGATTCGTAGATTTCAAGCGGTGCCTTGTCAGCTGCGTAAACATCTGAAAGGGCGTCCGTAAACTTCCAAGCGGTTGCAACACCGTGCCAGTCGGCGAAGTTTGAAGCGTTTCCGTCCAAGCAATCGTGGATCATACGTTCGTATGGTGCTGGCGTTTCGGCCTTTTGCTTGTCAGTAGGTGCCCAACCCAAGTTAACGGTTTGCGTTGAGAAGTTGTCGGCAACTTCCTTGGCGTTCAATGACATCGTGATCTTTTCGTCTGGTGCGACTTCGATCGTCAAAACCGTTTCTTGTGGTTCTTGTTGGCCGCCGAACTTGAAGGCGCCGGCCTTGAAGACAACGTCGATGCGAGTCGTCTTCTTCGTCAAGCGCTTTCCTGAACGGATGTAGAATGGCACGCCTTCCCAACGTGGGGTGTTGAAGTGCAATTCTCCAGCGATGTAAGTGTTCGTCTTTGAATCCTTAGGAACATCAGGTTCGTCCGTGTAAGCCACGTGACCTTCTTGCTTTCCAGCGCCGTATTGTCCTCGAACGAAGTAACGGTTAACGCCGGCTTCGTCGTAGATTTCCAAAGCAGAGAAGGCTGTGTTCTTTGCTTCACGGATGGCAACATCAGAGAAGTCCTTTGGTTCTTCCATGGCCAACCAACCGATGATTTGCATCGTGTGGTTTTGGATCATGTCCAAGAGGGCTCCGGCTTGGTCGTAGTAACCAGCACGTTCTTCAACTCCGAGCGTTTCCGCCAAAGTCACTTGAACGTTCTTGATGTAGTCCTTGTTCCAGGCTGAGTTAATCATTGGGTTACCGAAGCGGAGTGGGGCGATGTTCATCACCATTTCCTTACCCAAGAAGTGGTCGATTCGGTAAACTTGGTCTTCAGAGAAGGCAGCCGTCAATTCGTTTTGCAATTGTTCGGCTGTTTCGTAAGAGGTTCCGAATGGCTTTTCAATCATGATGCGGTTGTAACCTTCATCAGCCAAAAGACCTTCGGACTTCAAGAATTGAGCGATTGTTCCGAAGAAACGTGGTGCAACAGACATGTAGAAGATGCGGTTGCCCTTTACGCCAAACTTTTCAGAAGCCTTTTCGATTTCTTCCTTCAAAGCAGCGTAGCCAGCAGCGTCGGTAACGTCTGAGGCTTCGTATGAGAAGTGAGCCAAGAAGGCTTCCACTTGTTCTTTGTCTTGTCCAGCTGAGATGGACTGACGAACCATGTCTTGGTATTCAGCGTCCGTCAAATCTTGACGGGCCGTTCCAACGATGGCGAAGTGCTCTTGCAAGTAGCCCTTCTTAAACAAGTTGAAAACGGATGGGTAAAGCAGGCGCTTGGCAAGGTCACCAGTAGCACCGAAGAACGTAACTAAGGTCTTTAATTCATCAACCATAAGATTCCCCTTTATCTCTTTTCTTATCTCCTTCATTATAAACGATTCGGCTTTAAAAATCAGTTGGAATGGGTTAAAAAAACAAAAAATGCAAACGCTTACTTTGTGATAAGGCCGGGAATACTGAAAGTAATGCCCTTTTTGCGCGTCGTCCCTGTTAGAATAGAGGCAGTATATCTTTTTTTAAATCTGTTAGAAAAGTCAAAAACGACGAGGACAAGGAGGAAAGTGTATGGTGGCAGTTGAAAACAAGAAGTTAAACGAAAAATGGCTGTTGATTGCCAACTTAGCGGCCAATACCGGTCATGCGGTGATTTGGCCGGTGACGACGCTGCACATAACGCTGAACCTAGGCCAGTCCTTGACTGTTTCCGGTCTAGTTTTACTTGTCGCCGCCTTGATGAATGTCTGTGGAGCCTTCGTTGCCGGCCAGCTCTTTGACCGTTGGAAGCCCTATCAGTCCTTGATTGGCTTTTCCGTTCTGGCCTTCCTTTCCGTGTTGACGTTATTCTTCTTTAACGGCTGGCCAATCTTTGCCATTTTGATTTGGTTGACTTCCATCGGTCTTGGTGGGATTACGACGCTGCTAAACGCCTATGCTACGACGGTCACAGGGAAGCAAACCCGCGTGATTTTTAACAACATGTATATCATGTTGAATGTCGGTGTTGTCTTTGGAACCTTGGTGGTTGGCTATCTCTTTAACTATGGTTTCTCCTGGCTGATGCTCATTGCCTCTACTTTGTATGCGGTTTTGGTTGTTATCGTCACTATTTTCTTTAACGTTGATACGGAACCCGTTCAAGAAAGCGTGGAAGAAGTGGCGACCGAAGGTGTGACCGCTGATCCAGAAGACCTGCAAAAGGCCGTTAAGACCGACGCTTCTGGTAAGAAGGCCAAGCTGAAGTTGACGCCGTTGCTCCTTTGGATCGCAGGTTTTCTTCTATTAATATATCTTTCCTATATGCTCTGGGAAACGGTCATGGCCAACTACCTGTATAAGATTGGGATCTCCACGGCGCACTATGCCAACCTCTGGGTCTTGAACGGTTTGACGATTATCATCTTCCAAAAGATGATTTCAAACTGGGCCAACAAGCGTAATTATGCCATCTCAGTCATTTCGGGTGGATTGATTTTCGCTCTCTCTTTCATCTTGATGCTGTTTGTGAACCAGTTCTGGCAAATCGTTCTGGTGTTTGAACTGCTTACGCTGGGTGAAATGTTGGCATCACCTCAGGTTCCAGCCTGGGTAGCACAAGTGACGCCAAAGGAAGTTTCCGGACAGGCGCAGGGATTTGTCGGTATGATGATTTCCCTCGGCCGAATGATTGGACCGGTTTATGGGGGGATTATGCTGGACCACGGTTGGTTCGACGCCCTCTTTATTTCCGTCTTTGCGGGGATGGTTCTGGTTAACTTTGGTTTGTATTTAATGGTTGCAAAAAAGAAGACAGAAAAAGTATAAGAATTTAATAGGTAAACAATATGAATAAACAAGTAAACCGCACCTTTGCGAGCCTTTTGCTCGTCGGGGTTATCGTTATTTTGGCCGGGGGAATTATCGGACTCGGCATGGCGCCAATTGCGCCATTATTGGGGGCCATCGCTTGGGTGGTCATACTCATGCGCATCACCGGTGTTTCCTTCAAGGAAGCGCAGGGTGCTTTGATCAAAGGGATTGAGCCGGGTATTGCGCCGCTCTTCTTGTTCTTGTTGATTGGTGCCATGATTGCACTTTGGCTCGGCACCGGTGTTATTCCAACCATGATTTGGGCTGGATTCCAGTTGATCAATCCCAACTGGTTCTTGCCGACGGCATTGATCACGTCTGCTGTTGTCGGAACGGTCATTGGTTCCGCCTTCACGACGCTTTCAACCGTTGGTGTGGCTTTGATGGGGATCGGAATCACGCTCGGCTTTAACCCGGCTTTGGTGGCGGGGATGATTTTGTCCGGTGCCATCTTTGGGGACAAGAGTTCACCACTTTCCGACTCAACCAACTTAGCCGCTGCCGTTTCTGAAACGGACTTGTTCGCCCATTTAAAGAACTTGATGTGGACGACGATTCCGGCCTTGGGCGTGACTTTGATTTTAGCCGTTGTTCTTGGCTTTAACGCCGGACACGGCCACTCAACTTACCAAGGCTTGTCATTGACGAACCTGCTCACGCCAACTTGGTGGGCAGTCGTTCCAATTTTGCTCATCTTGATTACGGCTTTGAAGAAGGTGCCGGCCATCCCGGCTTTGTTACTAAACGTCGTTGTTTGTTCTGTTTTCTTCTTATTAAATGGTCATTCACTTGCCCAACTTTCCGACTTAATTGTGAGCGGCTTCCACACGACCTCAAACAATAAGACTTTGGCGGCCTTGTTGAACCGTGGGGGCATGGTGGCCATGATGGATACCATCATGTTGATCATGTTGGCGCTTGGTCTTGGGGGACTTTTGTCTCACTTAAACATCTTGAAGGCGGTTATGAACCCCTTTGTTTCCAAGTTGAAGTCCCAACGTTCGTTGGTCTTTGCCACTTTGGTAACGGGAATTGCCACGAACTTCTTGGTTGGTGAACAATACTTGTCTACGATGCTCCCGGGTCAACTCTTTAAGGAAGACTACAAGCGCTTTGGTTTTTCACCGCTGGCCTTGTCCCGTGCGATGGAAGACTCTGGAGCCATTGCCAACTACCTCGTGCCTTGGGGTGTTGCCGGAGCCTTTGCGAGCCAGACGCTCCACGTTTCAGTGTTGGCCTTCGTGCCATTTACCTTCGTTGCATTGCTTTCACCAATCTTCTCATTGCTGTCCGCTTTGACGGGTATCGGTTTGAAGCAAGCTGATCAGACGAATTAAAATATTTTTGGAAAAGTCAGTGACGATTGTCGCTGACTTTTTGCGTATAATAGGGCGAAGGGGAAAGAGAGAGCAAATTTCATGGTTTTTCAAACCCCTTGCCAAAAGGCTAAAAATTTAGTATATTTAATAGATGTGAGTACAGAAATCTGTACGCACTCCTTGCAACCAATAAGGGTTGCCAGAGACCAAAAGGAGGAAAAATCGATGACTACAGCATACGAATTAACATACATTATTCGCCCTGATATGGAAGCTGATGCCAAGAAGGCGCTCGTTGAACGCTTTGACGGTATCTTGACTGACAACGGTGCGAACATTGAAAAGTCAGCTGACTGGGCCGCTAACCGCCGTTTCGCTTACGAAATCGCTGGTTACCGCGAAGGTACTTACCACGTAGTTGAATTTACTGCCGACGTTAACGACGCCGCAAACGAATTCGACCGTTTGGCAAAGATCTCAGCTGATATCTTGCGTCACATGATCGTTAAGACTGACGAAAAGTAATCAGGCATTCCACAGGGAGGGACCTAAAAGATGATCAATCGAGTTGTATTAATTGGACGGTTAACCCGTGATGTGGAATTGCGTTATACCCAATCAGGTGTTGCAGTTGGTTCATTTACGATTGCCGTAAATCGTAACTTTACGAACGCCAATGGGGATCGCGAAGCTGACTTTATTAACGCCGTTATCTGGCGAAAGGCAGCGGAAAACTTTGCCAACTTTACTGGTAAGGGTGCCCAAGTTGCAATCGAAGGTCGCTTGCAGACTCGTAACTACGAGAACAACGCTGGCCAACGAGTATACGTGACTGAAGTTTCTGTCGACAACTTCTCATTGTTGGAGTCAAAGGCTGATTCAGAACGTCGCCGTGCTCAAAACGGTTCTTCTGACCAAGGTCAAAACTTCCAAAACGGTGGTTTTGGTGGTGGCCAAGCGGATCCATTTGCAAGTAACAACCAAAGCAATAATCAAAGTGCTGGTTCAAACGCAAACCCATTTGCGGCCAACACAAATTCGGAAATCGACATCTCAGATGACGATTTGCCATTCTAAAAAATTCTTTTTGAAAGGAGCTAATTATGTCAGAACAAAACGCACGTCCACAACGTCGTCGCCCACAAGGTGGACCACGCCGTCGTCGTAAGGTTGACTACATCGCAGCTAACCACATCGAATACGTGGATTACAAGGATACTGAATTGTTGGAACGTTTCATCTCAGAACGCGGTAAGATTTTGCCACGTCGTGTGACTGGAACTTCAGCAAAGAACCAACGCAAGGTTACGGCCGCTATCAAGCGTGCCCGTATCATGGCATTGTTGCCATTCGTCACTGAAGACTAATGGTATTGAACCAAGACAGAGATGTCTTGGTTTTTTTGTGTCCAAAATCACCATAATGCCCGTATTAAGGCATTTATTCGCACCAGGATGGGCTGGACTTTTTATCGAAACAGCCGAGATATGGTAAAATAGGTCTAACATTCAAAGAAATTTGAGGCATTCATGAAAACATTTTTAAACATTGGAGCGTTATTCCGCTACCAACAAAGTAAAACTTTTATCATGTCGCTTTCCATGGCGGCGGTTGTGACCTTGCTTTCATTGATTTTGGCAAGCATGTACAGCGTGCTTTTTGGATTCATTTGGTTCATCTTGCTCTTATTGATGGCAGCTGTTTTAATCCGCCAATTGATTCTGGCGAGTCAGGATTCCGAATCCTATTTGGATGAGCTGACCTACCGCGTGAAAAACGGCCAACAAGAAGCCATTTTGAAAATGCCACTCGGAATCATCCTTTTGGACGGTGACCGTGTGGTTTGGGTGAATCCATACTTGCAAGAACTGTTGAAGGAACGAGATTTAATCGGGTCTTCACTTTCAGAAGAGGAACCGGAACTCGGCGAAGCAATGGCAAAGGAAGACGAAGAATCAACCATCGACTGGTTGGGGCGTTCCTTTGTGGTTGACTACCAAGCCGAGCTCGGGGCCTTGTACTTAATGGATTCTTCTGAAAACGTGGCTTTGAAGCAAGACCTAGATGACCATCGTTTGGTAACGGGAATTGTTTCCGTCGATAACTACGAAGAAGTGACGGAAGGAATGCTGGATTCCGAAACGTCGAAGTTGCGGACGGAAGTGACCGGTCAGTTGACTGACTGGGCGCAAAAATACCGTCTCTATGTTCGTCGCCTCTCGCCAATTTCTTACCTCTTGATGGGTTATCAAGAAGATTTGAAGAAGGCTGAAGACGACAAGTTCTCCATCGTAAAGATTGTACGTGAAGCCACGGCACAGCAAAATTCACCATTGACCCTTTCGATGGGAATCGCCTACGGAGAACAAGACATTAACTCCCTTGTTCAATTGGCACAGACAAATCTCGACTTGGCCCTCGGACGTGGTGGAGATCAAGTGGTTGTGAAGGCAGAAGATGCCCCTGCTCGTTTCTACGGTGGAACAACCAACCCGATGGAAAAGCGGACGCGTGTGCGTGCTCGTGTGATTTCACAGACCGTTTCCGAGTTGATCGACCAGGCCGACCAGGTCTTTGTCGTTGGACATAAGATGCCCGACTTGGATGCTGTTGGATCAGCCATGGGACTGTGGCGCTTTAGCCAGACCCGTGAAAAGAAGGCCTTTGTTGTTGTCGATGAAGAAAACATCTACTCCGACATTCAGTCCTTACTGAAGGCGGTTCGCAACACGGATCCTGAAGATGCGGAGCCAGGTGTGAACCTGGGGGCATCCGTCATCGCAGAAAAGGATGCCTTGGAACGCGCAACGGATCGTTCGCTCTTGATTTTGGTTGACCACGCGCGTGAAGCGTTGACTGGTGCACCAGAACTTTTGCACGAGTTGGACGAACACCTGGTAGTTGTTGACCACCATCGTTTGGCGGAAAACGGATTGACGGAAAAGCCAATCCTTTCATACATCGAACCATACGCGTCATCAACTTCAGAATTGGTGACGGAATTGTTGCAGTACCAGAATCAAAAGGGTGCGCCAATCACGCGCTTGGAAGCAACCGCCATGCTTGGTGGAATCCAAGTCGACACGAAGAACTTCGTCTTACGGACGGGTTCTCGTACCTTCGACGCGGCTTCTTACCTGCGTGCCAACGGGGCCGACAGTGAATTGATTCAATCCTTCTTGAAGGAAAAGTTCTCAGACTTCAAGGCGCGTGCTGAGTTGATTTCAGCTGCCGAAGTGAAGAATGAAGCAGCCATTTCGGTTGGTGATAACGAGAAGGTTTACCCTGGTGTTATCACGGCTCAGGCTGCCGATGAATTGCTTCAAATCGAAGGCGTCAAGGCTTCCTTTGTTTTGACAAAGCGGGATGATGGACGTGTTGGGATTTCTGCTCGTTCAAACGGGGACTTCAACGTTCAAACCGTTATGGAAGACTTGGGTGGTGGTGGCCACTTGTCCAACGCCGCCACGCAGATGGCCGACGTCACAACGCAGGAAGCGTATGAAAAGTTGGTTCAAGCCATCGAAGGTCAGGAAGAAGAGGAAGCGGCTAACTAAAAGCTGCTGTATAATATAGAAAAGAATGCGGGACTGAGTCCCCTTAGAGGAGGCAGATATGCAAGTAGTATTCTTGGAAGACGTAAAGGGTCGTGGTAAGAAGGGCGAAGTAAAAAACGTCCCTGATGGCTACGCAAACAACTTCTTGATTAAGAACAAGAAGGCAGAGCCTGCCACTGGAAAGAACTTGGGTGCTGTAAAGGGGCGCCAAAAGGCTGAAGAAAAGCAAGCGGCTGCTGAATTGGCCGCTGCAAAGGACTTGAAGGCCATGTTGGAAGACGACAAGACAGTCGTCACGATCCCAGGTAAGGCCGGAACGGACGGTCGTTTGTTCGGTGCCGTTTCAACGAAGCAGATTGCTGCCGAATTGGAAAAGCAATACAAGGTGAAAATCGACAAGCGTAAGTTGTTGTTGAACCAACCAATCCACGCCATGGGATTCACTTC
This sequence comes from Fructobacillus apis, assembly GCF_023893635.1. Classification (GTDB taxonomy): domain Bacteria; phylum Bacillota; class Bacilli; order Lactobacillales; family Lactobacillaceae; genus Fructobacillus; species Fructobacillus apis. The sequence goes on from NZ_JAMWYK010000005.1 coordinate 42,824, forward strand.
AGTACCAGTTAAGCTACACAAGGAAGTTCAAGCCGAACTCCGCGTACACGTTAAAGAGGGGTAATTTATGGCCGACGTTTCATTAATGGCCAACGAATATCGCCAAGCGCCTCAAGACATCGAAGCTGAAAAAGCCGTCCTTGGGGCGATTCTCTTTGATGTTTCTTCTGACTCAGCGATGGTGACCGCCGAATCAATCTTGGATGCCAAGGACTTTTACCGCAGTGCCCACCAAGAGATTTTCAAGGCGATGCACTTGCTCGTATCAGAGAGTCGGCCAATTGATATCCTGACCTTGCAGGACAAGTTGAACGGTGAGGGACAACTGGAAAACGTTGGAGGTTTAGCCTACCTTTCCGAGTTGTCTGAATCCACTGCGTCTGCTGCTAACTTGAAGCACTACGCCTCCATTGTTCACGAAAAGGCAGTTTTGCGCCGTTTGATTGAATCACTCACGAAGTCGATGTCATTGGCATACGACGGTGGGAAGAATTCAACCGAACTGTTAGAAGAAGTGTCACACGAAGTTGACCAATTGGCGTCCAACCGTGGAAACGATGAACTTCGTCCAATCAAAGAAGTGATTGACGAATTCAACGCGAACTTGGAAGAAGCTTCAAAGAACGAATCCGACGTTGTCGGACTCGCGACGGGGTACCAAGAACTTGATAAGTTGACCCACGGATTCCGGGAAGATCAAATGATTGTTATCGGGGCGCGTCCTGCCGTTGGTAAGACGGCCTTTGTGTTGAACATGGCGCGTAACGCAGCCAAGTCCGAAAAGGTTCCCGTTGTGATTTTCTCACTGGAAATGGGAGCTGTTGATTTGGTTACCCGTTTGGTCGCCGCCGAAGGTGGAATTGATTCCAACCATTTGACGACTGGTCAGATGACAAAGGAAGACTGGTCAACGTTAACGGTTGCCACGAATTCATTGGCCCAGATGAAGATTTACATGGATGACACGCCTGGAATCCGAATAACGCAAATCGCTGCCAAGTTGCGTCAGTTGGAAAAAGACTTGCTTTCAAGCATGTCCGAAGAAGACCGAATCAAGGATCCACATCCTTTGGGAATGGTCGTGATTGATTACTTGGGGCTGATCGAATCAGGAAACACCGAGAGTCGTCAGCAGGCGGTTTCTGAAGTTTCTCGTTCTATCAAGAAGCTGGCAAAGGAATTGCACACGCCAATCGTTGCCCTGGCCCAGCTTTCCCGTGGAGTGGAACAGCGAACGGACAAGCGTCCGGTCCTTTCCGATTTACGTGAATCTGGTTCTATCGAACAGGATGCCGACATCGTTGGCTTTTTATACCGTGATGACTACTACCGAAGCGACGGTGAGGATGATTCCGGTCCGGTTGAAGAAGAACCGGAGCAAGAGTCAGTACCCATTGAAGTCATTTTGGAAAAGAACCGTGCGGGTGCACGAGGAACGGCGACGTTGATGTTTAACAAGCCGACCTTTAAGTTCGCGGACCGAGCACCGGGCTACCGGGATGAAAATCCATACGGCCAAGCGCCGTTGCCCCCAATCCCGCCTGAAACCTCTAACGGTTATTAAGCAAAATAAAAAAGCACATCATTCGATGTGCTTTTTTTATTTGGATTAGCTTTCGGTTAATTCTTCAAAGGAGGCGCCAATCATGTTGGCTAAGTCCTGTGGATTCATCTTATCAGAATGACCGAGTTCACCGGCTGAGACCATGAAGAAGTCCTTGTGCTCCGCCTGTTGTGCGAGATAGATGGGAAAGCCTTTGTTCTGCCAAATCCCAACGGGGTTATTTGCCCCATGAACATAGCCGGTCGTCTTTTCCAGTTCCTTTTGAGGGAGCATGTGCACTTTCTTATTCCCAGATACAGAAGCGAGTTTTTTGAGGTCGAGTCGCTCCGTGAGGGGCACGACGGCAACGACGGGCCCCGTTTTATCACCCTTAGCAGCCAGCGTCTTGTAGATGTCGGACTCCTCGATACCGAGCTCTTCAAAACGGGCGGCCTTTTCCTCTTCGCTCAGTTCAAGCGCGTTAATCTTCATCGGCTCGTACGCCACACCGTGCTTCTCGAGCACCTGTTCCGGTAATGTTTTTTTGTCTTTTTTCTTCTTTGCCATAGGGTTATTTTAGCACAATTTGGTAAAGTCGAAAGCGCCTCGGACAACCAATTGGAGAACTGGTCCGACCAATTCGTGATAAAATGGAGCCATGACAGAAGCTAAATACGTGGCTGTTCAAGCCGACATCAAATCAAAAATTTACCAGGGGGCTTATCCAGACTTGAAGCTCCCGGACGAACGTTCCATGGCCGAGGAGTACGGTGTGTCCCGTTCTTCCATCAAACGTGCGTTAAACGTGTTGGTCCAACAGGGAATCATCTTCAAAAAGCGCGGCTCCGGAACCTTCGTGAACCCGCTTTATTTGAAGAACCAAGCCATCTTCCAACACGAAGGATCGAACTTGGGCGTGTCCGACTCCTTTCGGATTAACGGGCAGGCGCCATCAATCGAACTCCTGGATTTCCGAGTTATTCAAGCGACTCCGGAACAGCAATCCGCCTTGTTTTTAAACGACGGAGATTTCGTGTACGAAATTAAGCGACTGCGTAAGTTGGACGGCGTGCCCTTCATGATTGAGTACGGTTACGTGCCCATCGCCCTTCTTCCTGGATTGAAGAAGGGGGATGTCACGCAATCCATCTACGGCTATGTCGAAAAGGAAAAGCAACGAAAGGTAACGCGTTCCTTCATGACCATCATGGCCGCGCCTTCAAACGATGAGGAACAAGAGCTGTTGCAGCTAAAGAAGACGGAGCCGGTCGGAATCATGGAAGGAATTTTCTTCATGGACGACGGGACACCGTTGGAATACGCTAACATGCGATTGCACTATGAATACTTGCGTTATAACGCCTTTGTTTCGCTTGGCTCAGAATAAGAATTGAAAGCGGTAATAATTGGACCGGTCCAATTAAAATTTAAATGCAACCAAAATCGAGAAAGTTGGTCCCAAGCGTCGTTTTTTCTTGAATCACCATTTATCACTCGATATAATGTACTTGTAAATATTTAATCGGAGGAACGCATAAGCGTCCTTCGTGTAAAGAAAAAAGGAGTACTATTTACATGGTTGATTACAACTCAAAAGAGTACTTGGAACTCGTTGATAAGTGGTGGCGCGCAACCAACTACTTGTCAGCTGGGATGATTTTTTTGAAGTCAAACCCATTGTTCTCAGTTACTAAGACGCCAATTCAAGCTGAAGACGTGAAGGTTAAGCCTATCGGGCACTGGGGAACGATCTCTGGTCAAACTTTCTTGTACGCTCACGCAAACCGTCTGATCAACAAGTATGACTTGAACATGTTCTACATCGGTGGACCAGGACACGGTGGCCAGGTAATGGTTACGAACGCCTACCTCGATGGTGAATATACTGAAGACTACCCAGAAGTTACGCAAGACTTGAAGGGTATGTCAACGTTGTTCAAGCGCTTCTCATTCCCAGGTGGAATTGGTTCTCACATGACGGCCCAAACACCAGGTTCTTTGCACGAAGGTGGAGAATTGGGATACTCATTGTCTCACGCCTACGGTGCTGTTTTGGATAACCCTGACCAAATTGCTTTCGCAGTTGTTGGTGATGGTGAAGCCGAAACTGGTCCATCAATGACTTCATGGCACTCAATCAAGTTCTTGAACGCCAAGAACGACGGTGCTGTTTTGCCAATCTTGGACTTGAACGGATTTAAGATTTCTAACCCAACTGTCTTCTCACGTATGTCAGACGAAGAAATCACGAACTTCTTCAAGGGTCTTGGATTCTCAGCTCGTTTCATCGAAAACGACGACATCCACGACTACATGGCTTACCACGAAAAGACTGCTAAGGTCATGGACGAAGCTATCGAAGACATCCAAGCTATCCAAAAGGATGCCCGTGAAAACGGTAAGTACGAAGATGGTTCAATCCCTGCATGGCCTGTAATCATCGCTCGCTTGCCAAAGGGTTGGGGTGGACCAACGCACGACCAAAAGGGAATGCCAATCGAAGATTCATTCCGTGCCCACCAAGTTCCATTGCCTCTTGGCCAAAACAACTTGGAAACGTTGCCACAATTCGAAGAATGGATGAACTCATACATGCCTGAAGAATTGTTCAACGCTGATGGTTCATTGAAGGATGAATTGAAGGCAATCGCTCCTAAGGGCGACAAGCGTATGTCAGCTAACCCAATCGCTAACGGTGGACGTAAGCGTGGGGAAGCCTTGAAGGACTTGGATTTGCCAAACTGGCGCGACTACACGAACGACATCAACGATGACAACCGTGGAACTTTGTTGCCAGATGGAAACCGCAACATGGACATGTTCACTTTGTCAACTTACCTTGAAAAGGTAATGCAAATGAACCCTAAGTCATTCCGTGTATTCGGTCCTGACGAAACGATGTCAAACCGTTTGTGGTCATTGTTCGACACGACTAACCGTCAATGGATGGAAGAAGTGAAGAACCCTAACGATCAATTCGAAGCTCCAGAAGGTCGTATTTTGGATGCTCAATTGTCAGAACACCAAGCTGAAGGTTGGTTGGAAGGTTACACGTTGACTGGACGTGTTGGAATCTTCGCATCATACGAATCATTCTTGCGTGTTGTTGACTCAATGATCACTCAACACTTCAAGTGGTTGCGTCACGCCTCAGAACAAGCATGGCGTAACGACTACCCATCATTGAACTTGATTTCAACTTCTACTGCATTCCAGCAAGATCACAACGGTTACACTCACCAAGATCCTGGTATGTTGACTCACTTGTCAGAAAAGAAGTCAAACTTCATCCGTCAATACTTGCCTGCCGATGGTAACGCTACTTTGGCTGTTATGGAACGTGCGTTCTCAGAACACTCAAAGGTTAACCACATGGTTATCTCAAAGCAACCACGTCAACAATGGTTCTCAGCTGCTGAAGCTGAAGTCCTTGCTAACGAAGGTTTGAAGACGATTGACTGGGCATCTACTGCACCTTCTGGTGACGTAGACATCACGTTTGCATCTGCTGGTACTGAACCAACGATCGAAACGTTGGCAGCTTTGTGGTTGGTTAACCAAGCCTTCCCAGAAGTTAAGTTCCGTTACGTAAACGTTGTTGAATTGCTCCGTTTGCAAAAGAAGTCAGAATCAGCTGGTAACGACGAACGTGAATTGTCAGCCGAAGACTTCGACAAGTACTTCCAAGCTGATACACCAGTTATCTTCGGATTCCACGGATACGAAAACTTGGTTGAATCATTCTTCTTCGAACGTAAGTTCCGCGGCGATGTATACGTTCACGGATACCGTGAAGATGGTGACATCACGACGACTTATGACATGCGTGTTTACTCACACCTTGACCGCTTCCACCAAGCTAAGGAAGCCGTTGAAGTTCTTTCAGGACGTGGCGTAATCGAACAAGCTGCTGCTGATACGTTCATCGCAAAGATGGATGACATCTTGGCAAAGCACTTCAAGGTTACCCGTGAAGAAGGACATGACATTGAAGAATTCACGAAGTGGCAATGGTCAGCTTTGAAGTAAGCTGAACACCTCTTCAAAAAGAGCGAGCGAAAGCTCGTTCTTTTTTTATACAAAAAGACCGGGAAATTCTGCTATAATAGCCCTAATTGAGGAAGGAAGACCGCTATGAATACGATTAAATTGATTTCGATTGATATTGACGGAACACTTTTGAACGATAACCGGGAAATTACGCCCGCTGTTAAAAAGGCTGTGCAGGAAGCAACGGCCAAGGGAATCTACGTTGTCATTACAACTGGACGTCCTGCAACGGGAGTGAAAAAAGTTCTTTCTGATCTCGAACTTATTGCGGAAGATCAGTACGTGATTACCCACAACGGAGGGGTAGCCCGTTCAACGGATCACGCAAATGATGTTTATCATGAAGAGTTACCCTGGGATTTGTTCGAGGAGGCTTTGACTTTTGCAAAGGAAAAAAAGGCCTACTTGCAAGTTGAATCCGACGAGTATGCCTACACGTTGAACCGGGAATCCAACGTCTTTGTCGCACAAGAAAACTTCGTTGTGCAGTTGCCTTTGAAGACGGTTGATTCCGTTGATGAATTGAAAGACGTGCCTTTCGTTAAGGCCATGATCATTGGGACAGAAGATGACATGGACCGGATTCAAGCGGCCGTTCCAGCAGACTTGAAAGAACGTGCGAACGTCGTTCGCTCAACGCCAAATAACTTGGAGTTTATGAACAAGATTGCTTCCAAGGGGAACGCCATGTTGGCATTGGCTGACAAGCTTGGTATCAAGCAAGAAGAAACAATGGCCATCGGTGATCAAGAAAACGACGTTACGATGATCAAAGCGGCCGGTATCGGTGTGGCTATGGGAAACGCCGTACCATTGATTAAGAATGCTGCCGACGTTGAAACGACGGATAACAACCATGATGGGGTTGCAAACGCCATTGAAAAGTATGCCTTGGGTAAGTGAGGCATTATAAAGAATTATTTTTATTCAAGGAAGGGCTGATTTGAAATCGGTCCTTTTTTCTATCCAGTTTTTAGTCAATTCTTGGTATAATAGACAATGAATTAGTCATTTTATGCTTGGAGTAGTCTATGTCACAGTCAAATCTTAAACTTTTTTCCTTGTCATCGAACCATCCTTTAGCTGAAAAAATCGCAGCCGAAGTAGGTGTACCGCTTTCTGATATTTCCGTTAAGCGTTTTGCTGACGGTGAAGTGCAGATTAACATTGAAGAATCTGTTCGTGGTGCCAATGTTTTCGTTATCCAGTCAACATCACAGCCGGTTAATGACAACTTGATGGAACTCTTGATCATGATCGATGCGTTGAAGCGAGCATCTGCTGAACAAATCAACGTTGTTTTGCCTTACTACGGTTATGCTCGTCAAGACCGTAAGGCCCGTTCACGTGAACCAATCACTGCTAAGTTGGTTGCGAACATGATTGAACGTGCTGGTGCTACGCGTGTGATGGCGCTTGATTTGCACGCAGCGCAAATTCAAGGGTTCTTCGATTTGCCAATGGATCACCTTCAAGGTGCGCCGCTCTTAGCTGACTACTTGATTGAAACGGGAATTGCCGATAAGGAAAACGCCGTTGTTGTCTCACCTGACCATGGTGGAATGACCCGTGCCCGTAATTTGAACAACATGTTGGGCTTGGATGCACCCGTTGCTGTGATCGACAAGCGTCGTCCGAAGCCAAACGTGGCTGAGGTTGGTTCAATCGTTGGTGATGTTGCTGGAAAGACGGCAATCATGGTCGATGACATGATTGATACCGCCGGAACGATTACTCAAGGAGCACAACTGGTACTTGAACACGGTGCCAAGGAAGTTTATGTTGCCGCTTCTCACGCGGTCTTCTCAGGGCCTGCTTTGGAACGCTTGCAAAACTCCGTTTTCACGAAGGTTATCGTAACGGACTCTATCAATTTGCCAGACTCCAAGAAGTTCGACAAGTTGGAAATTGTGTCAGTTGGTGAATTGATTGGTGAAGCCATTCGTCGTGTATCCATGAACGAAGCCATTTCACCAATGTTCAAGCACCGTTTCCGTCGTCGTAATCAATAAGTAAAGTAAGTGATTTCAAGTACAAAATTGTCGTTTTCGTCTTTGAAATCAAAATGAAATAAAGCGGAAAGAGCCCTGTACAGGCAATGGTTTGCCTATGTACAGGGCTCTTTTTTATGTGAGCAATATCGGTAAAAAAGTCAACATACGACGCAACTGTGTTACAATGACACATATATAGTAATTTTTTAAATGGAGTGTGGGGTTATGTATAAGATTTTAGTCGTAGATGACGAAAAGCCTATTTCAGATATCATTAAATTCAACTTGGTAAAAGAAGGATACGAAGTTGTTACGGCAAGTGACGGTCAAGAAGCTTTGGACTTGTACAAGTCTGAAAATCCTGACTTGGTTTTGTTGGATCAAATGTTGCCTGAAATCGAAGGAATCGAAGTACTCCGCCAAATCCGTGCGAAGGATAAGACGCCGGTTATCATGGTAACGGCCAAGGATTCCGAAATCGACAAGGTTATCGGACTTGAAATGGGTGCCGATGATTACATCACCAAGCCATTCTCAAACCGTGAATTGGTCGCTCGTGTTAAGGCCGACCTCCGTAACCGTCACACACCAGGATCAAACGATGACAACGCCGTTAACCAAGATGACATCCAATTGGGTAACTTGGTTATTCACACCAAGACTTACATGGTGACAAAGGACGGTGTTGACGTTGAATTGACACACCGTGAATTTGAGTTGTTGGCGTACATGGCACAACACATCGGTCAAGTGATGAACCGTGAGAACTTGCTCCGTCAAGTTTGGGGTTACGACTACTTCGGCGATGTTCGTGCAGTCGACGTTACGGTTCGCCGTTTGCGTGAAAAGATTGAAGACGTACCTTCTCACCCAGTTTGGTTGGGAACTCGTCGTGGAGTAGGATACTATCTCTCATCAGGAAAGCAAGCAAACTAAAATACAATTTAAGGAGGGCAAGGCAGTAGCCGATTTGCGAATATGAAATTTTTTGCCAGCATGCTACAATCAATTCGCTTCCGGATGTCACTGGTTTTTGTCCTCTTTTTTGTCGTCTTATTTGAATCGGTTGGGGTCTTCTTCGTTCACCAAATTGAACACTCCGATTTAGTTTCATCTCAAGATAAGTTGACGATGCCCACCTATTTGCGTAATCAAATTGTTAATGGGATGGACAACCCGGAAGACAGTGACGCACAAAAAGGAATGAAACGGGCGATTACTGACTTTGATGACCGGATGGTGGACAATGTTGTTGTCTATGACCAAGAAGGTAAAATCATCACCGATCAGCATGACCTGAAGAAAAAGGGGCCGGTCACTACACGCTTAGATACGAACACTAAAATGGCTTTGCGCGGTGACTTGGCATACCGAAAGGTGCGAACAAATGACGGGGCCCAAGGACAAGAAGTTATTGTGACAAACGTCCTGAAGGGAAGCGACAACCAAACCGTTGGTGCCGTGGTGGTGTACGGAAATCTCCACCAGATTTATTCCAACGCCCGGCGCATCATGTGGCTCTTCATTTTGGCGGGAGTCTTGACGGTCATCGCAGCCTTCTACTTAGCGGTGATTCTCTCAAGAACGGTCACCCGACCAATCGAACAAATCTCTAAACAGACCGCTCGAATTACCGCTGGTGATTACGCCATGGTCAACAAAATTGGCGGTTCCAACGAAATCGCGCAGTTGGCCCAGTCTGTTAACGTGATGTCGCAAAAAATTGCGTCATCAACGGAAATGATTTCCAATGAAAAGAATCGACTCTATTCCGTTTTGCATCACATGAATGATGGTGTCTTACTGACGGACGCACGTGGTCGATTAACAATCATTAACCAAGCGGCATCTAACTACCTCAAAATCAATGAGTACGAGACGCTTGGAAAGCCAGTCTTTGATATTTTGGATATGCCAGAATATCAAAACATTCGTGACTTAATTAAAACAAAAAGCCTTTCACGATGGACTTGGGGGATCGAATTATTGAAGTTCGAATTTCGATGATTAAGGATCCTTCCGGAATGATTAACGCCTTAATCCTGATTCTTCGGGATGTTACCATTCAGTTGAAGACGGAAGAAGAGCGAAAGGCCTTCGTTTCAAACGTCTCTCACGAATTGCGAACCCCTTTGACGACAGTGACTTCATACGTTGAAGCCTTGGTCGATGGCGCAAAAGAAAATCCTGAAGTGATGAATGACTTCCTTTCCGTGATTCAAAATGAAACGGGACGTATGTCTCGAATGGTTTCTGACCTTCTTGAACTGTCACGAATGGACCAAGGAACAATGGAGGTTAAAACGGAGTTGGTTAACTTGAACTCCTTGATGAACTTCGTCTTGGACCGTTTTGACATGATTTTGTCGAATGACAACAACGAGCTGAACACGAAACCCCTCAAGATTGAGCGACAAATTCCAGAAGATGAATACTGGGTTGACGTTGACCACGATAAAATCATGCAGGTTTTGGATAACCTTTTGAACAACGCCATGAAGTATTCGCCGGATGGGGGAACCATTACCGTTACACTCCAAAAGAATGGCGAAAACGTTCAAGTAGCGATTTCCGATCAAGGTCTTGGAATCCCGAAGAAGGATCAGGCTCGGGTCTTTGATCGATTCTTCCGAGTGGATAAGTCACGTTCACGTGCCATGGGTGGTACGGGATTAGGATTAGCGATTTCCAAGGAAGTCATCGAGACATTTGGTGGTAAAATTTGGGTAGAGTCCAAGGAAGGTGTTGGTTCAACATTCAAATTAGAACTCGCCTTTGTCGACGATGAATTACTTCAGTCTGGAAAGCGCTGGGATGACGATTAGCCTGCTTTCTTAATTTATAATTAATTAGGGTTCGCTAAACTGATAGCAGTAAAATTTGGAGATTTGATATGGAAAACAAGCTTACAAAGTTAATGTTAGCTGGTGCTTTTGCCGGTTTAATTGGTGGGTCTGCCGTTCTTGCAGGGCAAGAAATCTACCAGAACTATCAAGTAACCCATACCAAAGTTGCACTGAAATCTTCGAAGACCGAAAAGTTATCTTCTTCTGACACCGCCCAAACGGCCTACAAAAAAGTAGCAAACGCGGTTGTTTCGGTCATTAACTTTAAGAGTGAAAACCAAGAAGCATCAGAAGGTTCGGGTGTTGTATACAAGAAGGCGGACGGATCGGCTTTCATTGTGACGAATAACCACGTCATCGATGGTGCGAAGAAAATTCAAATCATTACACACGGTAATCAAACACTGGTGGCTGAATTAGTTGGAAAAGACGCCTTAACGGATTTGGCCGTTTTGAAGGTATCGGACACGAATGATCTTTCAGCAGCTGCTTTCGGCGACTCCGAGGTGATTTCGGTTGGTGAAAAGGTATTGGCCATTGGGTCGCCGCTCGGGTCTCAGTATGCTTCTTCCGTAACGGAAGGGATTGTATCTGCCACGAAACGTTTGGTGAACTCGGATACTAAGTCTAGCCAGAACTACGGTGGGTCAACGGTTATCCAAACGGATGCAGCCATCAACCCTGGAAACTCTGGTGGTGCGTTGATTAACCTGGCTGGACAGGTCGTGGGAATCAACTCCATGAAGCTGTCGAGCTCGAACTCCGGTTCCGCTGTTGAAGGGATTGGTTTTGCCATCCCATCAAACCAAGTGGTCGACATCGTTAACAAACTAGTGAAGTATGGAAGTGTGACGCGTCCGGCTCTTGGGATCTCGATGATTAATCTTTCCCAGGTTCCAGCAGATGAACAGAAGGATACGCTGAAATTGCCAACGGACCTCGCGGGTGGTGTTGTTGTTTACCAAGTAAACGATGGTTCACCAGCAGATAAGGCAAAGCTTCAAAAGTATGACTTAATCGTTGCCTTGGATGGCGACAAAGTGTCATCACAAGCTGACTTGCGTGAAAAGCTATACACCCACAAGGTCGGTGATAAGATTAAGCTGACCTACTATCGTGGTACGGACAAGAAGACGGTCACGGTAAAGTTGAACCAGTCTTTGCAATCGTAACCAAAGTGAAAAATAACTTGCTAAAGAGCACCAACTAAGCGTTGGTGCTCTTTTTATTTGCCAAATTATAAATGTCAAGACTGCTTTCTTTTTGTTTCCTTTGCTATACTAAAGAAAGCGAGTTTTAGGAGATAAATAGATGATTGTATTGGCAGGAACCATTGGTGCCGGAAAAACAAGTTTGACCGATATTTTAGCGGAACATTTAGGTGGAAAAGCATACTATGAAAGTGTGGATAACAACCCAATCCTGCCGCTCTTTTACCAAGATCCCAAGAAGTATGCTTTCTTACTGCAGGTATATTTCTTGAACACACGTCTTGAACAAATTATGGAAGCGCAAAAAGAAGAACGTGCCATCTTAGACCGTTCGATCTTCGAAGATGCTTTGCTCTTTCAGTTGAACGCTGATTTGGGACGTGCAACACAAACGGAAGTTGAAATCTACAAAGACCTTGTTAACAACGTCTTAGAGGAAGTTGATGAAGAACATCAGCTCAAGACACCGGACCTTTTGATTCACGTCCGTGTGTCCCTTGAGACGATGCTGAAGCGTATTCAAAAGCGCGGCCGTCCATTCGAACAGGTTGAACAAGACCCTGATTTGTTCCAGTACTACAAGGACTTAAACGAGCGTTACGAAGCTTGGTTTGATGAATACGATCGCTCACCAAAGTTGCTCATCAACGGGGATGAATTGAACTTTGTTGAAGATCCGGAGGCCAAGGAAAAAGTTTTGCAAATGATTGACGACAAGCTTGCCGAAGTGAAGGCTGGTTAATCTGTCGTGAAAGGCACGAGCATGCGATTGCTGCGTGCCTTTTTTCTTTCCTTTAAAATTAATCTTATAAATTCTGAAAGAATTACAAAAAAGTTAATGAAACCGCTTTCATTTTAAAGAGAGTTGTTCTAGAATGAAAGTGTACAAAAGATATGGATGTGTATAAAGGAGTTTGTTATGGGGGTTTTGTAAACGTTCATTAACGGCATGCATTTCGTCAGGAAAGCTGTTCTTAATGAACGGGAAGTGGAACTGGAACTTGTGAGTAAAGAGGTTTGCTATGCTATTAGGTAGTGTTGAAGCCGGTGGCACAAAGTTTGTTTGTGCCGTTGGTGATGAAAATTATCGTGTTATTGAAACAGTTGCCTTTAAAACGACAACACCAGAAGAAACTTTAGGTCAGACCGTTGCTTTCTTCAAGCGCTTTAAGGATTTGAAGGCCATCGGCATTGGTTCCTTTGGACCGATTGAAGTTCGCAAGAGCGCGCCAGAATATGGCTGCATTACGAAAACACCAAAAAAGCACTGGGCGCACGTTAATTTTGTCGAGTACATTAAGAGTCACATCAACGTGCCCATCTATTGGACGACGGATGTTAACGGATCGGCCTACGGAGAATACATCTTATCAAAACAGGAAAACGAGAAGCTTGAATCAATCGTTTACTTCACGGTTGGAACGGGTGTAGGAGCCGGCACCATCATTGATGGTAAGTTTCTTGGTTCCTTAGGACACGCGGAAGCGGGCCACATTCGAGTAAAAAGGCATCCTAAAGACATGAGCTTTTCGGGTATCTGTCCTTATCATGAGGACTGTTTGGAAGGGCTTGTGTCGGGTCCGACTTTTGAAGCCCGATTAGGAAAGAGCGGAAGGGAAGTGCCATTTACGAATCCGGTGTGGGGCTACATGGCCTACTACATTGCCCAGGCCGTTTTGGACTACACGTTAACGATTCGTCCAAACCAAATTGTCTTTGGTGGTGGGGTCATCTCCGAGACGTTCTTGGATATGATTCGAAAAGAATTCGCCGACTTGTTAAACGACTATGTCGACGTTCCGGATTTGAAGGAATACCTCCGAATGCCACGGGCGGAAGATAATGGTTCTGCAACGATTGGTGACTTTGCTTTAGCCACAAAAGCTTTGGAAAACGAAGCCGTTGAAAAGTTATAATAAGAATAGATAGAAACTCAAAGAAGGTAAAAGAATGGCACACATTAAGTTTGAGACGAAAGACATCGCACAATTTGTCGCTGACCATGAATTGGATGAAATGCAACCGCTCGTCACGATGGCGGATCAAGAACTCCGCAACGGAACGGGCGCTGGTGCTGACTACACGGACTGGGTTGATTGGCCAGAAAGCTACGATAAGCAAGAATTTAACCGCATTAAGCAGGCCGCAAAGAAGATTCAGTCGGATTCCAAGGTTTTGATTGTCATCGGAATCGGTGGTTCTTACCTCGGTGCGAAGATGGCGATTGACTTCTTGCACCCAATGTTTGCAAACGAATTGCCAGAATCAGACCGTAAGGGCGTAAAAATTTACTATGCAGGAAACTCGACGTCTGCTTCTTATTTGAACGACTTGGTTCGTGTCTTAGGGGACCAGGACTTCTCAGTGAACGTGATTTCCAAGTCCGGAACGACGACAGAACCATCCATGGCCTTCCGTGTCTTCAAGCAACTGCTTGAAAAGAAGTACGGTGCTGAAGAAGCCAAGAAGCGAATTTACGCGACAACGGATGCCAACAAGGGGGCTTTGCACGGCGAAGCCGAGTTGGAAAACTATGAAACCTTTACGATTCCGGACGGAATTGGTGGTCGTTTCTCCGTCTTGACTGCCGTTGGGCTTTTGCCAATCGCCGCATCAGGTGCTGACATCGACGCTTTGATGCAAGGAGCGGCTGACGCCAAGAACGAATACACGGAAAAGGATTTACGCAAGAACGACGCTTATAAGTATGCGGCAGTTCGTCGCATCTTGTACGACAAGGGTTACACGACCGAGTTGTTGACCAACTGGGAACCTACCATGCAGTACTTGTCTGAATGGTGGAAGCAGTTGATGGGTGAATCTGAAGGAAAGAACCAAAAGGGAATCTACCCATCATCTGCCAACTACTCAACGGACTTGCACTCCCTTGGCCAATACATCCAAGAAGGTCGTCGCGACCTCTTTGAAACGGTTGTTAAGTTGGACAGTCCAGTTTCAAACTTGGACTTGCCAGTTGAAGAAGAAAACAACGATGGCCTTCGCTACTTGGAAGGAAAGACGATTGACGACGTCAATACGAAGGCCTTCCAGGGAGTTGTGATGGCCCACGTTGACGGTGGTGTGCCAAACTTGGCCGTCCACTTGCCAAAGCAAGACGCTTACACGTTGGGTTACATGATCTACTTCTTCGAAATGGCAGTCGGCATTTCCGGCTACCTCTTTGGTATCAACCCATTCAACCAACCAGGTGTTGAAGCCTATAAAACGGCCATGTTTGCCTTGCTCGGTAAGCCCGGCTATGAAGAACAAAGCAAGATTTATCAAGAACGTTTGTCAAAATAAGCACGAAAAAAAGCCCAAAGTGATTTGGGCTTTTTTATTTGCTTTGAAATGCCTTAGGCCAAAACCTTTTTCATCATGTTTTGGAAGTCAGAAACAAATCGGTCTTGGTCAACCAAGATGGCCGCTTGTGAGTGACAAGGGTCCAACAGTTGGTCTGTGTCACCGATTGTACGGCCGTAGTCGCCAGTTTCTTTGTCGGTTGTGACCTTCATGTTCAATGGCATGGTATCAACATAGTCGGGCTGAACGGCAACAGCGACAGCAAGCGGATCGTGCAATGCGGCTCCCCGTTTGTCGATGTCTAGGTTATAATAGGCATCGATGTAGTAGTCCATGATATCTGCATAAAGCTTTGCCTTTGTTGTGCCGATTGCACGCCATTCGGCCGTGTGCTTCTTCGTCAGCAAAGTACGCAACGTGACATCCAAACCAACCATCGTTAACTTGTCTTGTTGGTGGAAGACGATGTCGGCGGCTTCTGGATCTTGGTTAATGTTTGCTTCCGTAAACGGCGTTACGTTTCCAGGAACCGTCAACGCCCCACCCATCAACGTCGTTTGACCAATGAGTTGTCCAATTTCAGGATCTTTTTCAAGGGCCAGTGCTAAGTTAGTTAACGGACCGGTTGGCAAGTAAACGAGCTGATCTTTGTATTCGTGAGCGGCTTCAATCAAGAAGTCGACACCGGATTGTTCGGAAATGGTACGCTTTGACTTAGGGACCAGCACATCACCAACACCGTTTTGGCCGTGAATGGTCTTTGATACTTCCATAACAGTGAAGTCATCGGTTGTCGTTGAGTGGGTTGCTCCGTAGAAAACAGGCACGTCGTTTTGACCGAGTAAGTCGAGCAAATCGAGTGAGTTTTGTGCAGTTACGGAAGTTAAGTTGTTTCCATAAGAAGCAATAATTCCGATTAAATCGATATCTTCGTGTCCTACCGCGTAGGCGAGGGCCAAGGCGTCGTCGACACCAGTATCGAGGTCAAGAATCATTTTTACTTTCGGCATGGGGAAAAGTCCTTTCTTTAATAAGGTTATTATAGCAAATTAACAGTGAATATAGGCGAAAAATAGCAAGATATTCAATAAAATACGAACGAAGAGGTTATTGCATGACTAAAACGTACGACATCTTAATTATTGGGGCTGGGCCTGTCGGGCTGTTTGCCGGCTATTACGCCTCGCTAAGAAACGTCAACGTCGCTGTTTTGGAAGCCTTACCCGAAATTGGGGGACAGGTGACGACGCTTTATCCCGATAAGAAAATTTGGGACGTGCCTGCTATGGCGGGGATGACGGGACGTGAGTTGATTGAGCGCTTGGAAGCACAGGCCAAACGTTTTGATCTGCCGGTCTTAACGAACCATAAGGTGACGAACCTCAAAAAAGTCGACGAGGAATTCGTCTTAGAGGTGAATGGCGAACAGGAAATGCGTTCGAAAGCGGTTATCCTGGCCAGCGGAAAGGGAGCCTTTAGCCCACGCCGCCTGCAGGTTGAAAACGAAGAAGAGCTCCTTGGTCAAGGTTTGTCCTACTTCGCTCCAAATTTGAATTCCTATGAGGGGCACACGGTTGCCGTCTTGGGTGGGGGTGATTCCGCCGTCGATTTGGCCAATGAAATTGAAAAGCGTGCGAACAAAACTTATTTGATTCACCGACGTGATGCTTTCCGAGCCTTGGAACAGTCTGTTTTGGAACTGGACCGAAGCGGTGTGGAAAAGAAGACGCCCTACAAGGTACTATCCACAACAAAGGACGCAGACGGTCGATTGAAAGTTAACCTGTCCTTCGCAAAAGAAAACGAGGTTCAAGAAAGTATCCTCGTGGATGATTTGCTGGTGCAGTATGGCTTTAAAACGGACGGTCAAGCTGAACGCGACTGGGCTGTTGATGTCGATTGGGATAAGGCCGGCTTAGTGGTGGAAGACCAGATGAAGACCAAAGAAGAGGGGCTGTATGCCATTGGTGACTTGTCCTCCTATGAAGGGCACGCTGATTTGATTGCTACAGGATTTGGTCAGGGGCCGGCAGCGGTGAACGCAGCCATTGCCTCCTTTGACCCGAACCATGCAGGACCAGGTCACTCGTCATCATTGAATATTGACTAATGAAAAGCCGGAAGGCTTTTTTTATTTGATTTAGGTGAGGCGCGGTCGTTGGGACGGTGATTTGTCATCTCTTTTTCCTCCATGTTCTACCGTCAGTATGCGGGTCGGGTTTGACTTTGAAAAGGAAAAGGAAAGGCTTTGTCCTAAGTCGTCATTTATGTGTCTTAAACGACATATATTTGAAATTATTTCTGTATTTATAAAGATGGTTAAGAAAAGTTTAAAAAATACGGAATTCCAAGGTGGAAGGCTTTTTTAGAGATGAATTCTGCTATGCTATTGAAGAGAAGTAATGCAGTCTAACATGAAATGGAGGTTTCATTATGACAGAAAAGAACAAAATGAAACAACTCAGCAAGCGCCTGATGGTGACTGCTGGAGCAACTACTTTGGCCGCAACTGGTGCCGTTTTGGGCGCAACGGTTGTTGGGAATGGAATGACCGCTTCTGCTAACTCAGTGGATGATCTCGGTCAAAGCAAAACGACCTCACAATGGACGGCGAACTCCGTCGACCAAGTGAAGGCTGCCATTCAATCACAGGGTGCCGTTAGCATCCAGTCATACCAAGCACAGTGGGGAGACACGTTGAACGCCATCTCTGCTGCCTTTGGGATGACCGCTGACGACGCTGCGCAAGAACTTGGTTTGCAAGACCACGGCCTTTTGGTTGCGGGTCAACACATGGACAAGCAAGCAACGGTTATTCAGGGCTTGAAGGACGCCGGTTACTTGAAGGACGGACAAAAGCAGGCCGACCTTGGTAACGGTGACCAAAACATGATCATGGTTCAGCAAAACGCTGATTCAAATGCTCAAAACCAAGCACCACAAGTTCAAAACGAAGGTGAAGTGAACAGCCAAGTCTCATCACAAAACGACCAGGCAGCGGCCGACGCGCGTGCGGCTGAAGCAGCAAAAGCTTCATACGACCAACACGTTTCGGACTCACAAGCAGCTGCAGAAGCGGCTCAAATGAACCGCTCTGGTAACAATGAAACGCCTTCAGCCGATGCCTCACAAGCAACTGCTGCAAACACGTCAAACGATGTCAACAAGGCACCGGAAGCTCCTGCAGCCAACAACACGGCTGATAAGGGTGATGCCGATGGGGCAAACAGCCAAGCTCAAAAGCTTGACTTCAAGATGGCTGACGATAACAACCAAGCAAACGTTACGCCAACGAACTACACGCCTTCGCAAGCTGCACAGCCAGCTTCTGCACCACAACCAGCGCCTGCTGCGCAACCTAGCCAAGCAAACGTGACACCAGCCCACCAAAACCGCGTGGACACGGAAGCGTTGATCAACTGGTTTGAAAACAACCGTGGTAAGTTGACTTACTCAATGTCTGGTTCACGAAATGGTTCCGATGGAACGGCTGACTGTTCTGGTGGAATGGTTCAAGCCATGTACGAAGCTGGGGCTTCAAAGCCAGCCTGGCTCTACAACACGGATTCCATGCACAGCTACTTGCAACAAAACGGTTACTACTTGATTTCTTCTAGCCATGAATGGCAAGCAGAACGTGGTGACATCGTTATCTGGGGTGCCCGCGGTGCTTCAGGTGGTGCGGCCGGTCACGTGCAAGTGATGACGGATGATGTGAACGCCATCTCCGTTAACTACTCAACGAAGGGACAAGCCGGAACGGCTGTGACGTCTTGGAACTTCGATACAGCATACGAAATTAACGCAGGTTTGAATGGTGGAAACTTGCCATTCTACGTTTACCGTCAGTAATTCATTGCTTCTCAATGAAAAAAGCCTCCTGGTTTTCCAGGGGGCTTTTTTGTTGCTTTGCTTTATGGGATAAAAGAAAAGACCAACACCGAAGTGTTGGTCTTTTTGTTGATGGTCAGTCAGGGGCTCGAACCCTGGACCCACGGATTAAGAGTCCGTTGCTCTACCAACTGAGCTAACTAACCAGTTTCAAACAACAGATATTATTGTAGCATGCTGACCCATGGTGGGCAAGCTTTTTTAGCAAAAAATTCAAAGAATTTTTTCACTGCCAAAGTCACCCCCGACCTTGCTTCCTCAGTCCGCGTTTCCTTCGACGACAACGGTATTGCCCTCCGAATCTTGCACCGTTAACGCGACCTTTCCGCCGTAGCGTTCCTCTTCTTTTAAAATCGAAACGAAGTTGTTGCGGAAGTGCTTTCTCAGGTCGGTAACGTGGTCGCGCACCAGGAGCTCAAAATGGTCTTCTGGATCTCCCAATGTGAAGTGAAGTTCCTCATGGTCGACAAGGAGAATCCGATCTTCTTGGGAGCCACCCTGAGGGAGGTCGAAAACGTCACGCCAGAAACGGTAGGCGCGGTTTTGGTCTGTTGAGGGGATGGTTTTGTGGTTGAGTTTGCGAACTTTCATGTTGGCGTTCCTTTAAAAGTGATTTTGGGAGGTGGGCCGCAGGGCGCGGCTGTTAAATAAAAGCGCGGGTAGGCGGTAAAAAAGGCGCGGTCCTCCAATCAAGAGGCGGCGGCAGACAGTTCAGACTTCAAGCAAAACGCCCTCATCGCACCGGACTTTGCCATCCCAATACATATCCCCAGTATACGGCTAATACCGGTCTTTTGCTATGGTGGTGGGGCAAAATGTGGTAAGATTGCTCTATGGCATTATTAGAAGTAAGTGGGCTGTCAATGGCCTACGCAGAAAAAACTTTATACGAAGACGCAAGCTTGGAACTCCAGGCCGGCGAGCACATGGGAATTGTCGGCCAAAACGGGGCCGGTAAGTCCACGTTGATTCGCATCTTAACCGGACAAGTGTTGCCACTCGAAGGAAAAATCGAGTGGGCCAAGAACCTCAAAATCGGTTACTTGGACCAGTACGCGGAAATTCCAGCGGGGATGACTTTGGTGGACTTCCTCCACACGGCTTATCAAGACTTATACGATAAGCAGGACCGCGCGACGGCAATGTACGAAAAGTACGCCGCGACGGCCGACGACAAGCTCTTGGAAAAGGCCGGACGCCTCCAAGAAGAATTGGATGCGGCTGGTTTCTACGAGGTCGATACGGAAATCGAACGCGTCATTTCCGGATTGGGATTGGAAGCCATTGGTCGTGACCGTGAGCTTGAACACATGTCCGGTGGACAGCGTGCCAAGACCATCTTGGCCAAGCTGCTCTTGGAAGAAGATGACGTCATCATCCTAGACGAACCGACGAACTTCCTGGATGTTCAGCACATCGAATGGCTGGAAGGGTACTTGCAGGACTTTAAGGGTGCTGCGATGATCATCTCCCACGACTTTGACTTCTTGGACAAGGTCACAAACGCCATCGCCGACGTTTCCTTCGGAAAAATCACGAAGTACCGTGGTTCCTTCAAGAAGGCCATGCGTCAAAAGGAAGAACGCGCCGAGCAACAGGTTCGTGAATACGAAAAGCAGCAGGTGGAAATCGCCAAGGCTGAAAAGTTCATCGCGAAGAACAAGGCCCGTGCCTCAACTTCCAAGATGGCCCGTTCCCGTGAAAAGATGTTGGACCGCATGGTCAAGGTTGAACCGCCTCAAGACAACTTGAAGTCGCACTTCAACTTCCCATACGTGAACACGCAATCTGCCGAAGCTCTGACGGTCGACGAACTCTCCGTAGGATACGAGGAACCAATCTTGGATCCCGTTTCCTTCTATATGAACGCGGAAAAGAAGATCGTCTTCGCCGGATTCAACGGAGCCGGTAAGTCAACGCTGATCAAGTCCATCTTGGGCGACATCCCAAAGCTTGGCGGACGTGTTGAATTCTCACCATCCGCCATCGTCAACTACTTTGACCAGGACTTGGACTGGAACAACGACCAGCAGACGCCGCTTGAGGCGATGCAGGATTTGTTCCCAACCATCCTGCCAAAGGAACTCCGCCAACGCCTGGCCGCAGCCGGAATCAACGCTGAAAACGCGAAGAAGCCGCTCTTCCAGCTTTCCGGAGGGGAACAGACGAAGGTCAAGTTGGCCATCATGGAAATGAAGCCATCAAACTTCTTGATCCTAGACGAACCAACCAACCACCTGGACGAAGAAACCAAGAACGCCTTGTACAAGGCCATCAAGGAATTCCCAGGAAACGCCATCATCGTTTCCCACGAAGTGTCCTTTACCAAGGACCTCGCGGACCAAACGTTGAACGTTGCCGCGCTTTCTCATAAAGAGAATCCAGACAAATAATTTAACTCAAAAAGCACCCTGTGATGGGTGCTTTTTTTGTGTCGTTACAAAGTCAGAATCGACCAAGATTCTGACGTTGACCAAAGAAATATTAAATTAAAATGAAAAAGTTAGATATTATGAGGAAATTATGAGAATTTAATGATATACTTTTAGAAAATAACGTAAGGAGCTAAAACGATGACTGAAAAATTATTAGAAGCCCACGATGTATCAGTCGATTTTCGGATTGGCGATGAATACCAGAAAGCCATCTCCGGCATCAACTTGAACATCGAACGAGGGAAGGTTCTCGCCCTCGTTGGCGAATCCGGCTCAGGAAAGTCAACCTTTGCAACCTCCATCATGGGACTCCACAACCCCGAGTACACCAAGGTCAACGGTTCTATCCAAGTCGCTGGAAAAGAAGTCGTCGGCCTTACCGAAAAAGAATTCGATCAAATTCGAGGCGTGTCCGTCGGAATGATCTTTCAGGATCCGCTCTCATCTTTGAACCCCCTGATGAAAATCGGTGAACAAATCGCCGAAGCCATCACCGTTCACGACAAGGGGTCAACTAAAGTCAAAAACCGTGTCCGCGAACTCTTAAACGACGTTGGAATCGACGAAGAAAAGCGTGTCGCCGACCAATATCCCCACCAACTTTCCGGTGGAATGCGTCAGCGTGTCATGATTGCCATCGCCTTGGCCAACGAACCCGATTTGATTATCGCTGACGAACCAACGACCGCTTTGGATTCCATCATCCAAGCCCAGATTCTTGATTTGATTAAAGAAATCCAGAAAAAGAAGGACGCTGGGGTCTTGCTCATCACCCACAACTTGGATGTCGTGGCCGAACTGGCCGATGATGTCGCCGTGATGTACGCGGGACAAATCGTCGAAAAGGGTGCCGTTGAGCAAATCTTCGAAAACCCAAAGCACCCCTACACCCAGTCATTGTTGAAGGCTGATCCTTCAAACGTGCAACCGGGTGAACACCTCTACGCCATTCCAGGAACGGTGCCATCGTTGGCGGAAATGGACTTCTCGAAGGATTCCTTCCTGAAGCGTGTCCCTGGCTTAGACGAAGCCGTCGTGAACGCCACCGTCTCAGACGTCTTGACCGAGGTCGAAGACGGGCACTTCGTTCGTGGAAACGCCTGGAAGAACTTCAACATCGACGAACAAGCACAAAGAAAGGATTAGCTCATGGGGCCGTTATTAGAAATTAAAAACTTAAAAGTCTACTACGCGGAACGAGCTGGTTTCTTCAACCAAGTCGTGGACTACATCCGCGCCGTCGACGACATTTCCCTTACGATTGAAGAAGGAAAGACCTACGGGCTCGTTGGTCAATCTGGTTCCGGTAAATCAACGATTGGAAAAATCATCGTTGGTTTGGAAGAGGCCACGGAAGGTTCTGTTTCCTACAAGGGACAGGACGTCACGACCAAGAAGCAAAAGAAAGCCTTGAACCTGAACAAAGACGTTCAAATGGTCTTCCAAGACAGCCAGTCTTCTTTGAACCCGCGAAAGACCATCGGAGACATCTTGGCTGAGCCCCTCAAGAACTTTGGGGTTCCAAACAAGATTGGCGCGCAGCACTCGGACGCTGACCGTTCCTTTGACCCGGACAAGATTGATGCCCGCATTCGCGAGCTCTTGGCCATCGTTGGTTTGCCTGAAAGAACCATCACGCAGTACCCATTCCAGTTCTCTGGTGGGCAACGGCAACGAATCGTTGTCGCCCGCGCGTTGGCAACCAATCCTAAGTTGATTGTGGCCGACGAACCGGTTTCTGCCTTGGACCTTTCTGTTCAGGCCCAGGTCTTGAACTTCATGAAGGAAATTCAAAAAACGTACGGGATTTCTTTCCTCTTCATCTCCCACGACCTCGGGGTCGTGCGGTACATGACGGACAACATCGCCATCATGCACCACGGACGCTTCGTCGAAGTCGGAACGACGGATGAAATCTTTGAAAACCCACAACACATTTACACGAAGCGCTTGCTTGCTTCGATTCCAAGCCAAACGGTAGCGGGTCGAAAGGCAAAGCGTGAAGAACGAATCGCGGTCGAAAAGGAATTCGACGAAAACCGTGACCGCTACTACGAAGAAAACAGTGATCCACTCCGTGCCTACGACTTGGTTAAGTTGACGGACACGCACGCTGTTTCCATTCAAAAGGAGGATGAAGAATCATGATCAAAACAATTTTTCGGCGTGTCTTAATCATGCTTCCGCAAATCTTCTTGGTTTCCGTTTTGATTTTCGCCTTAGCTCAGTTGATGCCGGGTGATCCATTCTACGGAAACTTGAACCCGAACTCTGATTTGGCAACCATTGAACGGATGCGTCACGCAGCCGGGTTGGATTTGCCATGGTACCAACAGTACGTGCACTGGGTGGTGAACGTCTTCCACGGTGACTTTGGAACTTCTTACACGGTCCACAAGGGCTTGGCTGTTTCAAAGATCATCGGACAACGTATCTGGCCAACGTTGATGATGGGAATCATCGCCACGGCCTTAACTTACGTTTTGGCGGTCAGCCAGGCCTTGGTTGCTGCCCGAAACGAAAACAAGTGGCTCGACCGCACCTTGGTCGTTTGGAACACGCTGACCTCAGCCGTGCCTTCCTTTGTTTTCTACTTCATCATGTTGGTTGTCTTTGTTTACTTGATTCCAATCTTCCCAAGTTCAGGAACTGGAATCGACGAAACACAGACCTTCTTCCAAAACTTCTTTAACAACCTCTACCACGCCTTCTTGCCAGCCCTGACGATTGCGCTGTTCTCAACGAACAGCGTCTTCCAGTACCTGCGCTCAAACCTTTTGGACCAACAGGCCCAAGACTACGTTCGTACGGCGCGTGCCAAGGGTGTCTTGATGAACGTGGTGTTCAAGAAGCACATTCTACGTAATGCCTTCTTGCCAATCGCTTCCGGAATTGGTTATTCCATTACCGGGGTCCTTGGTGGGGCGATGTTTGCTGAAACGGTTTTCGGATACCCTGGACTGGGTGCACTCTTCGTGCAGGCTTTGACTGGCCGTGATTACACGGTCATCACCGCCTTGATGCTCTTCCAAGGAATCTTGTCATTATTTGGTGGTCTGCTCTCAGATATCATTTCTGCCTGGGTTGATCCAAGAATTCGTGTGAAGTAAGGAGAGGAATAATGGAAAAACAAAAAAGATGCTTTGGTTCCAACTTCTTCAAGAACTTTAACCGAGAATTGGAACACGATAACTTAGGCTTGATTGCGGCCGTTTTGTTAGGGGCTTTGTTCTTACTGGTTTTCTTGGGACAGTTCTTTGTTCCAGCTGACATTGGAACGATGTCTGACATCATGGCGGCAAACTTGCCACCGTTAGCCAACGGCCACATCCTTGGAACGACTGATTCCGGGGCTGACCTGCTGTTGACTTTGATTGTGTCTGCGAAAAACTCCATCATCATTGGATTTGGAGTGGCCACGATTATCACGGCCATCTCGATTTTCTTCGGGATGATTATCGGATACTTCGGTGGCTGGGCGGACTGGATTGCCATGCGTTTGATTGATTTCTGGCTCATCATGCCATTGATTATGATCTTGGCCATCATCTTCTCAACGTCAAAGGGAATGACGGTCTGGAACTTAATTCTCATTTTGTCCTTGATTTCATGGCCAGCCAACGTTCGTTTGGTTCGGACGTTGACTTTGTCCGAAGTCCAACGTGACTACGTGTCGGCTTCTAAGATTTCAGGAACCCCTTGGTACAAGATTGTCTTCATCGGCATCTTACCAAACATCTCATCAACGGTTATCTCCGACTACGCGTTGACGTTGGCGGGATCCATTGGAATCGAGACGGGTCTGACTTTCTTGGGATTCGGATTAAAGCATGGAACGAGTTCATTGGGAGCGATGCTTCAAGTCTTGAACGGATCGGCTTCCACGATTTACCAGAGCTGGTGGCTCTGGGTGCCCGTGACCTTAATCCTGATTATTTTGACCTTCGGATTCGTTGTCTTAGGCCAAGTAGCGCGCCGCGCAATCGACCAAAGGCAGTCAGTACGATAGTAAGATTAAAAATAAATTAAAGAAAAGTGTTGACATTCTCATTTACTAGGTTATGATTAAATCAACATAAAAAGCGCCAGGTAAAAAAGGCCAATGAAAAAAGGGAGGGCCCAAATGGTAAGTGCTAAAAAGAAAATGGTTTATGGAATCAGTGGTGCTGTGATTTTGGCAGCAGCTGGTTTCGGAATCTTTTCCCATATGTCGAACAACTACGATGCGTCAAAGGCGGCAGTGTCCGTCGGACATTTCAAGGGTGACTATCAAAACAAGAAGAAAGCCGAAAACGGCGGAATCTTGAAGGTGTCCGTTCCTGGAAATGCTTCTGACCCATCAGCCTTTGTTGGTTACACCGAATTGACGGAAACCGCATCGGTTGCCAAAGAAATCGAACCAGCAAGCAACCAAATTTTCTACACGGACAAGGACGGTCGTGTTGAAAACGATGGGCCTGCAAGCATGAAGGTCGACAAAGACAAGAAGACGGTTACAATTACCTTGCGCGACAACTTGAAATGGTCGGACGGTAAGGACGTGACGGCAAAGGACGTGGCCTTCTCATTGGAGACCATCGCCACAAATGAAGTCGCTTCTGCTAACTTCTCCGATGCTTACTTGAACATCAAGGGCATGCAGGACTTCCAAGACGGAAAGGCCAAGAGCATTTCTGGTTTGAAGTTTGATAACGGTGAAAGCGGAAAGAAGTTGACGATTTCATACGACCGAATCCCTGGTTCAATCACTTGGGGTGACGGTTTGCCAAGCTACGCATTGCCTTATCACGATTTGAAGGATGTGCCTTCTGATCAATTGGCCGTGTCTGACAAAGTCACAAAGCACCCATTGTCATTTAACGCCTTCAAGGTTTCTTCTGTTTCAACTGACTCTGTTGTTAAGTACGTTCGAAACGACACTTACTGGGGCAAGAAGGCCAAGTTGGATGGCATCACTTTCTACATCAACGAAGACCAATCAAAGCTTGAAAATGACTTGAACAAGCAAAAGTTTGACCTTGTTAAGGACGTTCCAACCACGCTTTGGAAGGACGGAAACAAGGACAAGTTGGCCAAGTTCGACAACGCCAAGGGCTACGCCTCAACTGGTGCCTTCGACAACGGTCACAGCGAATTGAACTTCAACCTTGGTCACTACGACAAGGCGACGAAGTCAAGTGTGCAAGAACGTAAGACGCCATTGCAAGACGCTAACGTTCGTAAGGCCGTTGGTTACGCCATGAACGTTGGAGACGTTTACGCCAAGTACGGAAACGGCTTCTCACAGGCAACAAACACCATCGTTTCAAAGTCACAAACGAAGTCACTCTTCTACAACAAGGACGTGAAGGGTTACCAAGACAAGGCTTCTGGTGACGCGAAGAAGGCTGGTGAATACCTTGAAAAGGCCGGCTACAAGAAGGAATCAGACGGCTACTACTACAAGGACGGCAAGAAGTTGACGTTGACTTACATGGCTCGTTCAGGAAGCACGACGGCTGAAGCAACGACGAAGGCCTACATCGCCGCCTGGAAGGCAGCTGGTATCGACGTTAAGCTCTACCAAGACAAGTTGGTCGACTTCTCAACTTGGAAGTCACTCATGCTTTCAGGAAACAACGACGAATGGGACATGACTGGTGTGAGCTGGTCCGAAGGAACGGTGCCTAGCTTTGGACAAGTTTGGTCAAAGCAATCACCAATGAACATGGGTCACATCGTTTCTGACAAGGTTTCAAAGAGCCTTGAAGACGCACAAGATGCCCAATCAGACGAAGACTTGATCAAGAGCATCAAGGACTTCCAGAAGATTGTTGTTGACGACGAAGCTTACACGATTCCAACTGGAACAAGCATCAACGCTTCACTTGTTAACGGACGTGTGACGGGTTGGACTGAAGCCCAAACAAACGACATCTACGCGAAGTTGGGTGTAACGTCTGACAAGCCACAAGCCGATGGCAACCCACGCAAGTAATTTTGATACAAAATCTCTCATTTAGAATCATCTCTCATAAAGATGTTTAGTCATTCCTCTAAACCAAAAAGCAGCCACTAGGACGTAATCGTCTCTAGCCCTGGCTGCTTTTTTCGGGTAGAATAAAGACATTATGACAGACTTTAAAGACGCACTAAAAACACGGCGGACATTCGCCATTATCTCTCACCCCGATGCGGGTAAGACGACCTTGACGGAACAACTCCTGCTGCACGGGGGAGTGATTCGTGAAGCCGGAACGGTTAAGGGACGTGGATCAAAGAAGATGGCTTCTTCCGACTGGATGGCCATCGAACAACAACGTGGAATTTCCGTTACCTCATCTGTTTTGCAGTTCGACTACGAAGGTAAGCGGATTAACATCCTGGATACCCCTGGTCACGAAGACTTCTCTGAAGATACGTACCGGACGTTGATGGCGGTCGATTCCGTTGTCATGGTTGTCGACGCTGCCAAGGGTATCGAGTCCCAGACGAAGAAGCTCTTTGAAATCGTTTCAAAGCGTGGAATTCCAATCTTTACCTTCTTTAACAAGATTGACCGTGACGCGCGTTCACCCTTTGATTTGGTTGATGAAATCGAAACGACACTTGGCATTCAAGCCGCACCAATGAACTGGCCAATCGGGTCCGGACAGATTTTGCAGGGAATCTACGACTTGCAAAAGAAGGACATGATTCCGTTCAAGAACGCTTCTGACCACCCAGAAATCCTTGAAGAAGGACTGGAAGAAGTGGAACTCTTGGAAGAGGCCGGAAATGACTTTGACGAAGAAGCCGTTCAAAACGGGAAGTTAACACCGGTCTTCTTCGGTTCCGCCTTGGCCGGATTCGGTGTGACGGAATTCTTGGAAGAGTACTTGAAGTACGCGCCACAACCAGCCGGTATTGAAACGGTGGACGAAGAACACGTGGATCCCGCATCCGATCAGTTCTCCGCCTTCGTCTTCAAGATTCAGGCCAACATGGACCCTCGTCACCGTGACCGCATCGCCTTTGCGCGAATCGTGTCGGGTGAATTCAAGAAGGGGATGGATGTGACGTTGTCTCGAACGCAAAAGAAGTTGCGTTTGGCCAACGTGACCCAGTTCATGGCCGAAGAACGTGAAAACGTGCAAGACGCCGTGCCGGGTGACATTATCGGTATTTACGATACGGGAAACTTCCAAATCGGAGATACGATTTACTCAGGTAAGAAGCAGCTTACTTACCCTGACCTGCCAACGTTTACGCCTGAATTCTTTAACAAGGTCATCGCTAAGGATGTCATGAAGCAGAAGTCCTACCACAAGGGAATCACCCAGCTGGTGCAAGAAGGAACGATTCAGCTTTACAAGGCCTGGAACTCAAACGAGTACATCCTGGGTGCCGTCGGACAATTGCAGTTTGAAGTGTTCAAGTTCCGAATGGAAAACGAATACAACGTGGCCATCCAATTTGAGCCGATCGGTTCGAAGGTTGCCCGCTGGGTTGACCCCGACCAAGTCGATGAAAAGATGGCCTCTTCACGTAACATGCTCGTGAAGGACCGCTACGACCGTCCGGTCTTCTTGTTCGAAAACCAATTCGCCATGAACTGGTTCCGCGACAAGTACCCTGACGTTGACTTGGAAGCAAAGATGTAAGAGTGCTAAGATAAGAGTAGCCGAGAGGCTGCTTTTTTTAATGGAATCGGAGGCAATAATGATAAACGAAAAGCGTTATCAGAATATGTCTGCTAATGAGCAGATTTTATTTGAAGTCGTCAAGGAATTATCCTTGCAAATGGGGGAAGACACGCCTGAAAAGCCATTGTCCTTGTCACTCTATTTGTTCCAAGCAGGTTCAGATGATCCGGATTTGAAGGATAAGATTGTGAAAGCAACCTCTAAACTACTCATTCAAACAGATGATTTGAGCAAATTAACAACAGCAGATTTTTATAAAGTTTACCAACCATTATCGAATATTTTCGACGATGAAGCGGATTCCGCTAACACGATTGTTTACATTGTGACGTGGTTAGGTTTGAATCTGATGCCAATTCTTTACCCAGTCGCAAAAGAGTTAATGTAAGCTGTTGGTTCGATCGAGTGCTATACTAGATTTGAACAAGAAAGAAGGCGAGAATATGCTCAGTCGACTCGTTGTAGGAAAAGTGTCTGCCGAAGAGTTCACGCAGAAGTTGAACCAGGCACTCGAAGATTTACAAAACAAGGACCACGAAATCATTGATGTGCAGTACGCACAGTCACTGACGAAGGCGTCAGCCTTGATTTTGTACAAATAGAATTGAAAAAGTCAGACCCGGCCGGGTTTGACTTTTTCTTTGTTCAAATTCCAAAATGGCATAACGGTTTTTATTTAAGACAGAAAAAATCGCTTCCAAACTGCTATAATAAGTAGGTTGCAGCTAAAGCTGCAACACATAAAATTTATGGGGTAGGAACTCGTGCGTTAAGTGCGCTGGGAACGGAATGTGAACCAGCGACGAAACAGGAATGTGCGGTACGGGTTCCGCATTCACCAACAATAGGTGGACGCTCCTTTGAGGAGGTTCAATCATATGAACAATCAGACACGCACGTCGTTTAAACGCTGGGCTTTGCCCACACTCACGGTTCAACAGCTGGTCTTGCTGTCGGCTTTAATCGCCCTGTCCTTTATCTTGGGACGGGTTTCCATCACGACGCAGCTCATCCGAGTGACTTTCGTCTTTCTTGCTTCCAGCCTGATGGGAAAGTTTTTCGGTCCGCTGTGGACTGCCATGACGATGGTCCTCTTGGACTTCGTTAAGGTCACTTTCTTTGGTGGCGGACAATGGTCGCCGGTCATGGCCATCGGTGTTTTAGTCGCCGGTTTGATTTACGGAGGACTTTTCTACCAAGAAAAGCAGACTGACAAGGTCGCCCTCTGGAAAGTCGTTGTCGCCGTGTTATTAATCACGATTGTGGTTAACTTAATCATCAACACAGGGGCATTGGTCATCATGTACTCGCAGCACAAGTCCGTTTCCGTCTTCTTCTCGATGATGGCCACGCGCTTGCCAAAGAACATCATCTTCTTTCCAATCCAATTGGTGATGACGTACTTTGTGTTAAACAATCCGATTGTAAAAGACATTTCAAAACGATTATTTAAATCATAAAGAAAAGCCGCTCTTACGAGTCGGCTTTTTTGTTTTGATAAAGGTTATTGTTGCGGAATATCCTTGTGGGACTTGGCCATGTTTCCGTGTACGAGGCTCGGGAAGACGAAACGGTCCGAGAAGGCGATGACGGAACCCTGGCAGAAGAAAGCGAAGGCCGTTCCAAAGTTCAGGGCAACCAAGGCGCCTGAGAATAACCAACAAGTCAACGAGATTAAGATGGCCACAACGAAGTTAGACATCTGGGCCTTTGGCGCGGATCCCTTGAAGTAGGAGAAACGCAGGATGTTGGTCAGATCGTCGATGGGGTGAAGAATCACGTTCACCCGTTGGTAAATCGAAATTCCGACTCCAACGATGGACAGACCGACGATGTCGATGATGACCTTTTCCCAGAGGGGCATGCTTGGCACACCCATGTTCAAGAATAACGTCGTGAAGACACCGGCCATGAAGGAGAACATCACACCGAAGAGGATGTTTCCAAAGAAACGCTTCCAATCAAGCTTGCGAGAGAAGAAGATGTTGGCCGTCGCCACCAAAACGGAGGTCAGCCCTAAGAAGAGGGCGATGGGTAATCCCGTCCAGTGGGACAGGTTGGCCGAACCTGCCGTCCAGGGTGCGGAACCGAGGTTCGTGGAGACGGACATCCCGTTTCCCAAGGCATCCAAGGTCAACGACAAAATGAAATAGAACAAGAATTGGCTAATTGTCAGTTCGTAGAACTGTCCATTGCGGTGATGCATGATGCCTCCTTTTATGTGCAAGCGATTGGGTTATTAAAAATAGAATAACGTGCTTTCTAAACTAGCGCAAGGTGAGTTTTACCACACCTTCCCAACGTGGTGTTTGAGGGAACATGTCGACCGGTTGAATGAAGTCAACGCGGTAGGCGGAATCCAGATCCTTCAGATCGCGAGCCAAGGTTGAAGGGTTACATGAGATGTAAACGAACTTCTTTGGCTTGGCCTTCAAGATGGCGCGCTTCAAGGCGTCGTCCAAACCTGGACGTGGTGGGTCGACCACCAGGGCCGTTGGTTTGAAACCGTCGCGGGCCCACTTTGGGAAGACCTTTTCGGCTGATCCGACTTCGTAGAAGGCGTTTTCGATGCCGTTTTCTTCGGCGTTTAACTTGGCGTCAGCCACGGCCTCAGGGATGATTTCCATTCCACGGACTTCCTTGACTTTGTAAGCCATGGAAAGACCCAGCGTTCCAACACCGGAATAGGCGTCGACCAACGTGTCGTCGGCCTGGAGGTCCAAGGCGTCCAGAGCCACTTCGTAAGTCTTTTCCATTTGTTCGTAGTTCAACTGCAAGAAGGCGCGGGGCGAGAAGTTAAACGTCAGACCGAGGATGTCTTCTTGGAGGTAGTCAGAACCCCAAATCTTGCGGGTGTCGTCACCCCAGATGAGGGAGTTGCCACCCTCGTTCACGTTCTGGAAGAGGCCAACAATTTCAGGTAGGTGCTTTTGGACATCTTCCACGATTTCTGCTTGGGATGGCAGGTCGTCTTCCGTTGTCACGATGGTGGCCTGAGCCAATCCTTCTTGGTTCGTACGGACAACCAAGGTCTTGATGAGTCCCTTCTTCGTCTTTTCGTTATAGAAAGGAAGGGAGTGCTTGTCCAGGATTTGTCCGAGCGCACGGATGAGGTTCAAGGAAGCGGGATCCTGGGTGGCCATTTCGGGCAGGTCGACCAAGTCATGCGTGCCACGCTTGTACAAACCAATGGTGAGTTCGCCCTTGAGCTTCCGGATGGGCAATGACGCCTTGTTCCGGTAGTGGTAGGGGTTGTCCATGCCGAGCGTGTCTTCGATTTTAAAGTGTTCGTAGCCCTTTGGCTGGAACTTCTCGAGCGCCTGGCCAATTAAGTCCTTCTTGAAGGCGAGTTGCGCTGGGTAGTCCAAGTGGGCGAGTTCGAATCCACCAACGAGGTTGGCGGCCGGGTCCTTTGGCTCAACGCGGTCGGGGCTTGGTTCGCGGACAGTTACGACGCGGGCTTCCAGGAATTTGTCCGTCACGGCCGTGACTTTGGCAGTGATCACTTCGCCTGGGAGGGCGCCGGGTACGAAGGTGATCTTCTTCTTGAAGTATCCGATTCCTTCTCCGTTGATACCGAGGCGCTTGATCGTCAGTGGGAACTTCTGTCCCTCTTTGACGATGACGTCGCGCTGCGGCTTGCGGTCATAACGCTTGTTGCGATTGTAGCCACCCCGGCGGTCATCGTTATCGCGCTTTTTGTATGGCTTCGACTGGAAGCCTTTTTTCTTTGGGTTAAATTCTGACATGTTTTCTCCTATGAAACGGATTTCAGGTTAATGTGATAGGTATTTTCTTTTAATTCGTAGAGGGCGTGGATGTTTTGCATCAACAGGAGCAACCAGGAGATGCCCATCGTCAAAACGAAGATTTCAAAGGCCGTTAAGGACAGGTAGCGAATACCGTAGAAGAGCGCGCAGGATATCGCGATTCCGCTCGCTGTACCAATTGAGAAGAGGTTGAACTCCTTTGTGGCATCTGGCAGGAGCCAGTGAATGATGAGCATTGGGAGCCCAGTTCCCAAGATGAGCAGGTTGGCCGCGGTATCGTGGGCGATGTGCCACATGCCGGGGTTGTTAGGCAAAGCGCCAATGGCAAAGAGGCAAAGGGCGTCAAAAGTCAAAAACGACCGCAACGTGATCAAACGCCAATTCTTAGGTAGACGCTTTTGAATGGGTACGAAGAGGTAATCAATCAAGGTAGCCCAAAGCAATCCTGAAATCATGAGCGTGGCGTTGAAGGTCCAAGAGAATTGGGCCTGAGCGGTTCCCAAGAATGAGAAGTTGTGTTGCCACCACAGCAACGACGAGTTCGTCACCATGGATGCGAGAACCCCGCAGACGATGGTGAAGATTAAGAGCGCCATCATGAAGGTCGTCGACACCAACATCGCGGAGTAGACCATGATGTAGTTCACCACCGAGATGAAGGTGAAGAAGAGGAGTGAGGCCGTGAGCGAGTCGAAGTAGACCTCCTGGAAGAGGTAGCCAATCACCCAGAAGAAGGCGAGCATCGCGAAGGCCTGAATCAGGGCAAAGGAGATGAAGAGGGTGGGCGTCAAACGCAGGGCCGTCTTCTTTTTGAGTTGGTCGTCTTCACTTTTCACCTTCTTAAGGTGCGTGTAAATGAAGGTGGCCATTCCCGTCAGTTCTCCGAAGATAATCACCCAGGTGGCGATGGAGTCGCGACCGGTCAAAGCGACCAGGTTGTCCTGCTGCCAGAGGGTGTAGAAAATGAAGCAGGCTGTCGCAATCACGGAAGGCAGAACAAAGCGGCGGATTGAAAGCTGCTGGTTTTGGTGCTCATCGCGCCGTGGCAAAACCTTGAAGGACTGGTTGCTGACCTGGATGTCAATCTGGTCGCCGTCTTGGAGCTTTAGGTCATCAACCACTTGGTCGGGGAGTTCGATTTCAAAACGCTTATTTGCCATAGTTGTCCTTTGTGCGGGGATGGTTCGGGTCTGACTTTGCCAGTCAAAAGAAAAGCCAGGAAAGCGCACGTTTCCTGGCGTTGTTACTACCTATT
This sequence comes from Fructobacillus apis, assembly GCF_023893635.1. Taxonomy (GTDB): domain Bacteria; phylum Bacillota; class Bacilli; order Lactobacillales; family Lactobacillaceae; genus Fructobacillus; species Fructobacillus apis. The sequence goes on from NZ_JAMWYK010000005.1 coordinate 76,786, forward strand.
TTAAGGGATTTTAACCAAAATAGATATAGCACACTTGTGTTATATCATAGATGTGTTATACTAAATGTCGAGGAGGTTACAGGATGGTAAAGAAAATGACAGAATCAAAGGAGGATAGATATGGTCCGCTTCAATATTAAACGCTACTTAGCAGACAAATCCCTGACGATTTACCGGGTTTCTAAAAACTCGGGTTATGGTTATACGACCATCCACCGGTCATTCAATAAGGATCAGTCCAAGGCGACGTCCATGAATCTTCGCGATTTGGACGCGCTGGCCCAGGCACAACACCTGGCCATGTGGCAGGTTCTTCGCGAGTTGGAACACGCATACCAGCTCGACGAGGATGATTCGTAACCACTCAAGAATGCGCTGTTGCCAAAATAACATTCACTAAAAACTAAATATAAAGGTAGGTAAAGAATATGGCATACCAAAACGATCCGTTTAACAATCAGAACTTCGGTTCCGATATGAACAATATTTTCGATAATATGATGGGCAACCTGGGAGGCATGAATTCGGAAAACCGCCGCTACTTAATTAACGGTCGCGAAGTCAGTCCTGAAGAGTTTGCATACTACAAGCAAACTGGTAAGCTGCCCAACATGGAAGAAGCACAAGCAGCCGGCAACGGCCGTGCTTCCAACCAGAAGGGTAAGATTAAGAAGGATGGCATGCTTTCTAAGCTTGGCCGTAATTTAACCCAAGAAGCAAAGGATGGATTGCTTGATCCCGTCATCGGACGGAACAAGGAAATCCAAGAAACCGCTGAAATCTTGTCACGCCGGACGAAGAACAACCCCGTGTTGGTCGGAGACGCCGGTGTTGGTAAGACTGCTGTCATTGAAGGATTGGCACAGGCCATTGTGGCCGGGGATGTTCCCGCTGCCATCCAAGACAAGCAGATTTACTCCATTGATATTTCCCAATTGGAAGCAGGTACGCAGTACCGTGGAGCCTTTGAAGAAAACGTTCAAAAGCTCATTGACGAAGTCAAGAACGCCGGAAACGTCGTCTTGTTCTTCGATGAAATTCACCAAATCTTAGGTGCCGGTTCAACCGGTGACGGAGAGGGTGGTAAGGGATTGGCCGACATCTTGAAGCCAGCCTTGTCACGTGGTGAGTTGTCACTAATTGGTGCAACGACCCAAGACGAATACCGTAACACGATTTTGAAGAACGCCGCTTTGGCTCGTCGTTTCAACGAAGTCAAGGTGAACGCCCCTTCAGCAGAAGACACGTTGAAGATTCTCCAAGGAATCGCACCATTATATGAGGAGCACCACAACGTCACGTTGCCTGAATCAGTCTTGAAGGCGGCCGTGGACTACTCCGTTCAGTACATTCCACAACGTTCGTTGCCTGATAAGGCCATCGATTTGATCGATATGACGGCCGCTCACTTGTCAGCGCAAAACCCTGCCACCGATAAGGTGTCACTGGAAAAGCGTTTGGATGATTTGAAGGCCGAACAAGACCGCGTCGTCCAAGAAGAGGACTACGAAAAGGCCTTGTCTATCAAAAACCAGATTAAGGACATCAAGCACGAACTTGAAAATGCGAAGGAAGCGAAGAAGGTCGAAGCCACGCCAAACGATGTGGCTCAGTCCGTTGAACGTTTGACGGGTATCCCAGTGTCACAAATGGGTGCTTCTGACATCGAACACTTGAAGCAAATCGACAAGCGCTTGTCCGGTAAGGTGATCGGTCAAGAAGAGGCCGTCAACATGGTGGCCCGCGCCATCCGTCGTAACCGTGCCGGATTCGACGAAGGAAACCGTCCAATCGGTTCCTTCCTCTTCGTTGGACCAACCGGCGTTGGTAAGACGGAATTGGCAAAGCAGTTAGCAAAGGACCTCTTCGGAACGAAGGAATCCATCATCCGTTTGGACATGTCCGAATACTCTGACCAAACCGCGGTCTCCAAGTTGATTGGTGCCACTGCCGGTTACGTTGGATACGACGACAACGCCCACACGTTGACGGAAAAGGTTCGTCGAAACCCTTACTCAATCGTCCTCTTGGATGAAATTGAAAAGGCTAACCCACAAGTTTTGACTCTGCTCTTGCAGGTCTTGGACGACGGACGCTTGACCGACGGTCAAGGTAACGTGGTCAACTTCAAGAACACGGTGGTGATTGCAACCTCTAACGCCGGATTCGGTGACAAGAACGCCGAGGCGGGTGAGTTGATGGACCGCTTGTCCAACTTCTTCCGTCCAGAATTCTTGAACCGTTTCAACGGTGTGGTTGAATTCTCATCACTGACAAAGCACGACTTGAAGCAAATCGTCGACTTGATGTTGGCTGATGTGAACAAGACGTTGGCCAAGAAGGATTTGACTTTGACAATTTCTGACGAAGTCAAAGAACACTTGATTGACGACGGTTACGATGAAGCACTTGGAGCCCGTCCACTCCGTCGTGTGATCGAGCAACAGATTCGTGACCAGGTCACGGACTTCTACCTCGATAACCCTGACAAGAAGGCGTTGTCTGCTGACATGGTCGACGGCAAGGTCGTGATTTCTGCAATCGAAGAAGAAAAGAACTAAGACTTAAATGAAAAGCTCTGGCTTTCTTAACGGAAGGCTGGGGCTTTTTTTATGCGTCATTTTTCCAATGAAGCGACGGTATCTCTGTTAGACTATTCATATGTAAAAACGCGCTTCGCGCTTAAAACGACACGAAGGTAGAAAACAATGGCTAAATTTAGAGAGAAAAATCCAAACGAATCACATCACGGCGTGGGCATCTTTTTCCTCACAGTCTTGGGGATGTTCCTCTACCCCGGCTATCCTGACGACATCTCCCTGAAGTGGTCGATTCGCCTCGCTGCTTTGATGTGTATCGTCCTCTTTTTCTTGATACGTCTGGTTCGTCGCGTAACCAACCAGGAGCGTTTGTTCGACAAACGTTTTGGATGGACGACGGACATCAAGTGGATGACGGGAATCATAGCTGCCATTTACCTGATGCTTTACGTGACAAACGGCAATATCGAAAGCGTCGGGAAGCTCTCGCACGGTTCAGCAAACCTCATTGTCTCCTGCCTCTTCACCGCCATCGGGGCCGGATTCTTTGAGGAATACTTGATGCGTGGTTACTTCTTCAACCTCTTCCAACGGGTCTGGATCCGCTTTGGCATCAAGAAGAATCGCCTACTCTACACGTCGCTCGTCACGAGCCTGATGTTTGGCCTTTTCCACCTCACGAACCTGGGGCAGGGGCCCACGGAAGCCATCATTCAGCAGGCTTTTTACGCCGCCTGCTTCGGCCTTTTCTTCGCCACGCTGCGCATCCTGACGAACACGGTCTGGGCCGGTGCTATTCTGCACTTCCTCTTCGATTTGCAGGATTCATTGACGGAGGATTTGACGGCGAGCCCCTGGTGGTTGATCATTCTGATTTTCCTCCCCGTGGCCGTTGCCTCACTGGTCATCATTCATCAGTTCGATGGCAAAGTCCAAAACGACAGCGTCCAAGAACTGGAAGCTTAATCAAAAAGCGCCGGAATTCCCCGGCGCTTTTTTATGTGCTTTACTTGAATTTGAAATAGCTGTCGATGCGGTCATCGGGCAGATCAAAGAGAAAGGCTTTGTAGATTTTGTGGAAGGAGTCGTTTAAGAGAGTGAGGGTTGTTGGGTTTGACTTTGATACTTCATCTTGGACGATGCAGTGTTCGATCGTAGCTAATGCAGATAGTAGCTGGTCATAAATTTTTGAATGGGCATACTTGAAGTAAAGCATATCGTTTTTGAAATCTCGGAGTAGGTAAGATAACTGCGTGCCCGACTGTTGTTTGTCTTCTGAAGTAATGTATGTTCTTAACGCTTTGGGTAAGGTAGAGAGCAAATAAGCCTGGTATAGCGGTTTTGAAAATTCGATTTCTCTCTTTGACTTCATTCTTCTTTCAGATAAATAAAAGGTTATGATTGCGATGACGCACATAACGCATGGTGGGATGAGAGCCATCAAATTAGTAAAGATCACGATATAAGCCCTCCGTTAATTTTTCAGATGAGGTGATAAAGGTGACTCTGTTGATAATGCCATCGGAACCAATTTTTCTAACGATTGGTTGGACGAAGCCTGCCCAAAAAGATGTGCCGATGATAACGATGGAATCGGGAAAACGAATGGTGATTCTTCCGTTCCAATCTTCATCTGTTAGTTGTGAATCGACTTGCTTTTTAAATGCTTCCGAACCTTCTTTTACGCCTGCGAGTCCGAATACGTCAGATGATCCGAAATCGAGGTTAATAACTTTTTCCATATTATTCTCCTTTGATTTTTCATTCTTATGTTCTTAACTAACCCCAATATAGCAGGTATTTCGGCTTAAAATATTCCGATTCGGAATGAAGAAAATCAGGGTCTAAAACGTATTTAAATAAAGAAGAAAAAGGCTTTTACACCCATGAAAAAAGTCCTAAACGAACCGGTCGTTTAGGACAAAGTGAAAATTGTTTTGAAAACCGCCGGGCAACTGCCAAGAAGAAAACGGCACCCGCCAATTTAGTTGATCGGGCAGGAGTCTGCGTTGTCGCCCGGTTCCAAAGCGACGTCGGCGTACTTTTCGCTAAAACGCTTGAAGAGCACCGCGGCATAGCGACAGTCGGGTTTGACTTTTTTACCTTCTGAACGGGCCAGGTCGCAGACGGCATCGACCAATTGTTGGGCAATGTTTTGTCCACGCAGGGAAGGGTCAACATAGGTGTGGCTCAATGCGAGAACCGTGCCGTTTTCCTCTTTTAAATAGGATACCTCGCCGAGACGCTCGTCGTTTTCCATATAGTAAAACCAGCCGGGCTTTTGAATGATTGCCATAGAATCCTCCTTTTTGAATAGTCGAATTTAACGTATAATGAAGCTATTAATAAATCGATTTTAACAGAAAAAGGTGGAAGAAACATGGCAGCACGTGGATTTGAAGTAGTAAGTGAGTTTGAAGGGCAGGGCATCAACTTGCCACAGCGCTCAACGATGCAGGCGGCCGGCTATGATTTTGAAGCTGCAGAAGATATCATCGTGCCAGCTCAAGGCTTGCAAAAGTCAGTGAAGCCAACCTTGGTGCCAACTGGAATCAAGGCCTACATGCAAGAGGGGGAATACCTCCAATTGGTTTCCCGTTCATCCGGCCCAATGAAGAAGAAGTTGATCATGTCAAACGGGGTCGGCATCATCGACGGTGACTACTACAACAACGAAAAGAACGAAGGGCACATCTTCTTCCAGTTCTTGAACTTCGGTGACGAAGACTTGCAAATCAAGAAGGGTGATCGCATTGGACAAGGACTCTTCTTGCCATTCTTGCTCGCAGATCAGGACGCCGACGCCATCAAGACGGTGCGTTCCGGTGGATTTGGTTCAACTGGGGAGGCTTAAGCTAAGTGGCGAAGGCAAAAACACAATTTATCTGTTCCAACTGTGATTTCATCTCTGCCCGTTACTTGGGCCGCTGCCCAAACTGTGGGGAGTGGGGAACCTTCGTTGAAGAAAAGATTCAACCCGAAACACAGTCCCGCAAGAGCCATGTCGGAATTGATGGAAAGGCCGCCAAGGTCGAGAAGATTAACCAGGTTTCCCTGGAAGAAACGCCCAAGGTGGCAACGGAGCTGAAGGAACTGAACCGCGTGCTCGGTGGCGGAGTCGTCGCCGGAACGCTGGTTTTGATCGGTGGAGACCCCGGAATCGGGAAGTCGACGCTCTTGCTCCAGGTTTCCGGCCAGCTGGCCAACCACGGCAAGGTGCTCTACGTCACCGGTGAAGAATCAGCGACGCAGGTGAAGATGCGTGCGGACCGTTTGGACGTGGGCGGGGATGACTTTTACCTCTACCCCGAAACGGACATGGAAGCCATCAAGAAGCAGGTCGAGAGCCTGCAGCCAAACTACCTGATCATCGATTCCGTGCAGACGATGCAGGAGCCGGATTTGACGTCGCCGATTGGTTCGGTGGCTCAGATTCGTGAGGTGACGGCGGACTTGCTCCAAATCGCAAAGACCAATAACATTTCGGTCTTCATCGTTGGTCACGTGACCAAGGGTGGGGCGATTGCCGGTCCAAAGATTCTGGAACACATGGTGGACACGGTGCTCTATTTCGAGGGTGACCGCCACTACAAGTACCGAATTTTGCGTGCGGTGAAGAACCGTTTCGGTGCGACAAACGAGCTCGGAATCTTTGAGATGCGTGACAAGGGGCTGTCCGAGGTGGCCAATCCTTCCGAGATATTCTTGGAAGAACGGCTGGCTGATGCGACCGGCTCGGCGATCGTCGCCACCCTTGAAGGGGAACGGCCCATCTTGGTTGAACTCCAAGCTCTGGTGACGCCTTCCGTCTTTGGAAACGCACAGCGAACGGCCACTGGATTGGACCGCAACCGCGTGTCCTTAATCATGGCGGTCTTGGAAAAGCGGGCCAACCTGCTGTTGCAAAACCAAGACGCTTATTTGAAGGCGGCTGGTGGTGTGAAGTTAGACGAGCCAGCCATTGATTTAGCAATTGCCGTGGCAATTGCGTCGTCCTATTCGGATAAAGAGTCGCCGGCCTCGGACGTCTTCGTCGGCGAACTTGGTCTGACCGGTGAGGTCAGGTCGGTGTCTGACCTCGAAGGACGTTTGAAAGAAGCGCGCAAGCTTGGCTTTGCGCGCGCCGTTGTCCCAAAGAATAACTTAGCTTCCGTCAACGTACCCGATGGCCTCGAAGTCATCGGTGTCTCGACCATCAAGGAAGCCTTGAAGATTGCCTTGGGCTAAGAAACCCTAGGGAAATCAGGCAGTGCCCCTGAATTCACGGGCACTTTGTTGTATACTGAGTAAGAGAAATTTTCAGCTTTAGCTGATTTTAGGAGATATGGAAACATGACTGACGACTTTCGCGTCCGCTATGCCCCATCACCAACGGGGTACTTGCACATTGGAAACGCCCGGACGGCGCTCTTTAACTGGCTCTTTGCACGCCATTACAACGGAACGTTTGTAATCCGGATTGAAGATACTGATTCTTCACGTAACATCGAAGACGGAGAAAAGTCACAACTCGACAACTTGAAGTGGTTGGGCTTGGACTGGGATGAATCACCTGCAAATCCGGGTGAATACGGACCATACCGTCAATCAGAACGTAACGAACAAGGCATCTACCAACCATACATCGACGACTTGCTCGAACGTGGTTTGGCTTACAAGTCCTACAAGACTTCCGAAGAATTGGCTGCTGAACGTGAAGCGCAACAAGCTGCTAAGCAAGCACCTCACTATGTCTACGAATACGAAGGCATGACAAAGGAAGAACGTGAAGAAAAGTACGCCGAATTTGAAGCACAAGGCTTGAAGCCGGTTGTCCGTATCCGTGTTCCCGAAGACAAGATGTACAAGTGGGATGACATCGTTAAGGGTCCAATCGCCATCGGTGGAAAAGAAGTCGGTGGAGACTGGGTTATCCAAAAGGCTGACGGTATGCCAACATACAACTTTGCCGTAACGGTCGACGACCACTTGATGAAGATCACCCACGTTTTGCGTGGTGACGATCACGTTTCAAACACGCCAAAGCAAATGATGGTTTACGATGCCTTCGGTTGGGACATTCCGCACTTCGGGCACATGGCTTTGATCATCAATGCCGCAACTGGTAAGAAGTTGTCAAAGCGTGACAACGACATCTTGCAGTTCGTGGAACAATACCGTGAACTCGGTTACCAACCAGAAGCCCTTGATAACTTCATCGGTCTTTTGGGATGGTCACCAAAGGGTGAAGACGAAATCTTCTCACTGGAAGAATTCAAGAACATGTTTGACGAACACCGTTTGTCAAAGGCCAACGCCAAGTTCGACCAAAAGAAGTTGGAATGGATTAACAACCAATGGATCCGTCGCGACAAGGACAAGATCATGCCACAATTGATCGAAGAATTGGTCAAGGCTGGATTCATCACCGAAGACGAAGCGAAGAAAAAGCACGACTGGCTCGTGCAAGCCATCGACGTTGCAGGTGTCGACGGTATCTCATACACGCACCAAATCGTTGACTTGATGCGCGAACCATTCTTCCAATTGGGTGACATCACCGACGAAATGGTGGAGTACCTCCAATCAGAAGAAGGAAAGAAGGTCTTTGCCGCATGGGAAAAGGCCTACACGGAATTAACTGAAGACACGGATGCCGCCACTTACATGGCGACGATTCGTTCCATCCAAAACGAATTGGAAATCAAGGGTCGTCCGCTCTGGAACCCAATTCGTATCGCCACGACGCACCAAATCCAAGGACCGAACTTGCCTGAATTGCTTGTTTTGTTGAACAAGGATGACGTGTTGAAGACGATGGCTGATGTGAAGGCTAAGTACTTGGCATAAGTTTATATAGTAAAAAGCAGTTCGCTTCGGCGGACTGCTTTTTTGATAGCTTGTTTTGTAAACAGGTAGGTTGTTTAACGACCCGTTATTTGGGCGCTTTTGTTATAATGTAGAAAAACACAGAAGGAATCGATTTTATGCAAACGGTATACAACACTTACAGCTTAGAAAAAGAGACGTTTACGCCCATTCAAGATGGCAAGGTGTTGATGTACCTTTGTGGACCGACAGTGTACAACTACATTCACATTGGAAACGCCCGTTCAACGGTCGCCTTCGATACCATCCGCAAGTACTTTGAATGGCGTGGACTCGAAGTGAACTTTGTCTCCAACTTTACGGACTTGGGAGATAAGGTCATCAATCAGGGGATCAAGGAAGGGCTCACCGAAGAAGAGGTGGCGGATAAGTATGCCAATGCCTTCTTAGAAGATGCAGCCGCTTTGAACGTGGCGCCAGCAACAACTCGTCCCCGCGCGACACAGTATATGGAAGAAATGGTGGCTTTCGTTGAAAAGCTGATTGCCCAGGGTGATGCTTATGAAGTGAACGGGGATGTTTACTTCAAGACCAACCAATTTAAAAACTACGCGACGCTCTCCCACCAAAACATGGATGAGTTGAAGAAGAACGCTGCCGGTCGCTTGGAAGATGATGACCAGGATGAAAAGCAGGATGCCGCAGACTTTGCCTTGTGGAAGAAGGAAGTTCGTCCCGACGTTACGGCATGGCCATCGCCTTGGGGACCCGGTCGTCCTGGCTGGCACCTTGAATGTTCCGTTATGATTGACGAACTACTCGGGGACACCATCGACATCCACGCCGGTGGAATTGACTTGGCTTTCCCGCACCACACGAACGAGTTGGCGCAGTCGGAATCCTTCCACGACAAACGATTCGTGAATTACTGGTTGCACAATGGTTTCGTGAACGTAAACGACGAAAAGATGTCCAAGTCCCTAGGAAACTTCGTGACAATTCACGACTTGCTCCAAGATGACAGCATCGATCCACAGGGGCTGCGCTACTTCCTGACGAAGACCCACTACCGTCGTCCGGTTGCCTACTCACGTGACCGCCTTGACCAGGCTCAAGCGGAGATGGATAAGATTTACCGTACGATGCGGGCTTTGGATGCAAAGATTTCAGCTGATGGGGATGTCGACCAAGCGATTAATGAGCAAGTTCTACTATTAGAAGAACGATTCATTCAAGCGATGGATGACGACTTCAATGTAGAGAACGCATTGACCGTGATGTTTGAATTGCTGACGCTAGCTAATAAACTCTTAACGTCCGATGTGACACCGGCTACGCTTTCCAAAGTCAGAGACGTCCTTGCCTCGTGGTTGCACATCTTCGGAATTGATCAGTTTGAAGAAGAACGTGAGTTACCAATGGAAGCAAAGACCTTACTTGAGGAACGCCAAGCGGCAAGAAAGGCAAAGGACTTCGCTAAGTCCGATGAAATCCGTGACCAATTGAAGGGCATGGGTATCTTGGTAAAGGACGGTCGCGAAGGCCAAAGCATCGAATGGTTGTCATAAAAACGAACAATCAATAAGATAATGTCTTGTATAAGAGCGAAGAAACATCCGTTTCTTCGCTCTTCTTATTTATAGCTCGTAATCTGTAAGTTTTGGAAACTTTTTTGAAAAGTTGTTGACGGCAACCCGTAAAGTACGTATACTAATTATTGTTCCTTGCGAGGGACAGCCAGTCAGCTTCCTGATTGGTAAATAAAAACTCTTCATAAAGCGCTTGACCATCGGTCATAAAACTGTTATGATATATGAGTTGCCCAATCGGGTACGCACATTGAAAACTGAACAAAACTTTGAACAAACAAATCTGTAACGGTGGCAGTTATGATGACTGTC
>NZ_JAMWYK010000006.1 GCF_023893635.1 Fructobacillus apis
GTGATATTTTTTGCATAAAAAGCTCCTATGATTAAATTATATCGAACATTTTTGTCCATAATTTAATCATAGGAGCCGGAAAAGGTTCGTTGAAAACGAGTCTTTCTTGCTTCGCTGGCGTGACAACGCCTTCTAATTTTTGTATAATTAATAAGTTAAATACGCTTAAATTAAGGACATTTTGCATGCAAAAACTGACTAAGAAAAATTGGGCAACAGTCCTCGTCCTCCTGACCTTATTCTGTTCACTCGTCTTGGCACCCCTCGGTGCGGCAGTGAACGCCCAAGCCGACAGCACCGACCCCGCCTTAGAGAAGATTCAAAAGCAGGGCAAGTTGGTCGTTGGTCTTTCCGCCGACTACGCGCCATACGAATTCCACACGCAGGTGGATGGTAAGGATAAAATCGTCGGCTTCGACGTTTCTTTGGCCGAAGCCATCGCCAAGAAGCTCGGCGTGAAGCTCGAAGTGAAGGACATGGGCATGGACGCCTTGCTCGGCGCCATGAAGACCGGAAAGATCGACATGATTGTTTCCGGCTACTCCGCCACCGAAGACCGCAAGGCCCATGTGGACTTCTCAAACGTCTACTTGAAGGCGCCACAAACGATGCTCGTTTTGAAGAAGAATGCTGATAAGTTGAACGACTTGTCTGCCTTCTCCGGCAAGAAGGTTGGGGCACAGACCCAAACCATTCAGGAAACGGAAGCCAAGAACATTGACGGCGCCTCCGTTGTTTCCTTGCAGAAGTATCCCAACTTGATTTCACAACTCTCACAGGGACTCATTTCTGGTGTGGTTGCTGAAAAGCCAATCGCGGATGCCTACGCCGAACAAAACAAGGACTTGAAAGTCATTAACCCCGGCTTCTCCGACGACGCCACGGGTGCCTCAGCCGTTGCCATGACGAAGAACTCGCCCGCCTTGCAAGCCAAGGTGAACGAAGTGATTGACCAGGTCACAACGGACGGCACCTTTGCCGGTTGGCAAAAGAAGGCCAACAAGATGATGCTTTCAGGCGAAGGGAAGTCCTACTGGGATAAGTACGGGCACTACTTCCTCTCTGGAACGTTCATCACCTTGGCCCTTGCTGTCTTGGCCGTCTTGATTGGAACGACGCTTGGAACGGTCTTTGCCCTCCTTAAGTTGTCTTCCGTGTTCTTGTTCAAGGCCATTGGTAACATCTACGTCGAATACGTCCGTGGAACGCCGTTGCTTGTTCAAGCCTTCATGGTCTTCTTCGGTGCCCAGGCGCTTGGTTTGAACCTCTCAGCCTTCGCCTCTGGAGCCTTGGCCATGGGATTGAACTCTGCGGCCTACGTTGCTGAAATCATCCGTTCTGGTATCGAATCCGTGCCAAACGGCCAGATGGAAGCCGCCCGCTCCCTTGGGTTCACCAAGAACCGCTCCATGCGCTTGATTATCTTGCCACAGGCCGTGCGCACAATCTTGCCAGCGCTTGGAAACGAGTTCGTGAACGTCATCAAGGAAGGTTCCGTTATCTCCGTTATCGGAGTCGGGGAGTTGATGTACGAGACATCCGTTGTTCAGGGTGCTTCCTTTGAGCCATTTATTCCGCTCATGATTACGTCGCTCATTTACTTCGTCTTGACGTTCTCAATCTCACGGGCGCTCGGCTTTGTCGAAAGAAAGATGAAACGTTAATCCCTCACGTTTTAAAAAAAGCGCGACACGTTAAGTGTTGCGCTTTTTGTTTTCCCGAAGGGATGATGAGAGGCAGACCCATTTGGGGCTGTCTCTTTTTTGTTTTGGTTAATAAAAAAGTCAGGCCCGACCGGGCCTGACTCATTCTTGTTTGATTAGTCTTCGAATGCCACACGGACACCTTCGGGAATCACGAAGTCCTCTTGAACCAACGTCAATTCACCGCTTTCTTCGTCACGGGCAAAGACCGTCACGTTATCCGTTTCCTGGTTTGGCACAACCAAGAACTTTTCTTCCGGATCAAAAGTCATGTCGCGAGGGAATGACCCTTCCACCGAGATGTTTTGGATGAGCTCGATTTCTGAACCCATGTTTTCCACCTTGAACACAGCAATCGTGTCGTGACCACGGTTTGACGTGTAGATGAAGCGGTTGTCAGCTGACACACGGATGGCTGCCGCACCGTTGTGATCGTCCCAATCCGTTGGGATCGTTGACGCCGTCATCAAGTGGTCGAACGTTCCATCTTCCTTGTTGTACTTCAAGACAGACAAGAGGGATGACAATTCCCCAAGTAAGTAGGCGTAGTGGCCGTCCTTTGAGAAACGGATGTGACGCGGACCGAATCCGGTCGTCGCTTCGTAGCGAGCCACTTCCGTGAGCTTGCCGTCATCTGCAACATCGAATGTCACGACTTCGTCCGTTCCAAGGTCCACCACAACCAAGCGGTTGTCCGGCGTCAAGTTGGCGAAGTGCACGTGTGATGATTGCTGTTCCGGACGTGGGCCAGAACCTTCGTTTTGCCAAGTGTCTTGGAGCTTCAATGAACCGTCTGCTTGAATCTTGTATGATTCCACCGTACCGCGGTGGTAGTAGCCCGCAAAGACCAACTGACGTTCTTCGTCAACACCGATGTAAGCCGGCGTTGAACCGTCTGACATGTTGGCACCAATTTCTGTCATTGGGCGCTTGCTGTTGTCGAGCGCTGCCACACCACCCTGGTCACCGCGCTTATCAACGGCGTAGAGCTTGTTTGCCTTTGAGAGGGCGAAGTAAGTGGGGTTGGTAGCAGAGAACACGTCCTTAGCGTTTGACAACTGACCAGTCTGGTCGTCGAAATCCGCTTCGTAGATTCCCTTTGAGGTCTTTTTAGTATAGGTACCGAATAGTACGTGGCGAACAGTCATGTTCAGAAAAACTCCTTTTGTCTTTGTTTTGTTGCTTACTATTATAACATAGGCCGGACTGTTCATTTAACGGAGACATTTTCTCTTTTTCTAGAAGAGGGTGGTGCCGATTTCTGAAATTTTAGTTGACGACGATTAAGACATATTGTATTCTGTTCATATGATAAAACGTGAATATCAATGATGTGCGTTCGAAACGCCGATATATGATGCGAATTTGAAAGGATATAAAATGAACATCTCACTTTTGACACTGACCTTCTTGGCCGTGAACCTCGACTTCTTTATCATGCTGCTCTTCTTATTGAAGAAGTACAGCTTGAAGTCCGTGCTCTTTGCCTACGTTATCGGAAACGTCCTCTTGATGACCCTGAGTTTCGTTGCAGGGCAAGTGCTTGAGGCCTTCTTGCCCGAATGGATTCTTGGAATTCTTGGTATCATCCCGATTTACCTGGCCTTTAAAGACGATGATGACGATGAAGACGCCGACGTGAAGAGCAAGTCACCGTTCTTGATTGTCTTGGGAACGTACCTGTCCGTTTGTGCCGGCTGTAACCTTGCCATCTTCTTGCCCGTTTTGTTGAACGAAACGGTCGCAACCTTTGGCATGACCTTGGCCTACATTTCCGTTTTGACGATTGCGATTGTCTTGGTCATTAAAGCGATTGAAAAAGTCAAAATTGTGGGTGATGTCATCGAGCGCTACGGTGAAAAATTGATGAAGCTTTGCTATGTGTTGATCGGTTTGTACGTCTTATTTGATAGCGGATTCATCGAACATGTCGTACAATGGGTAGCAAGCTTACTCTAATCAAAGGAACGGTTTAATCATGCAAGAAGACTATTTGATTGAAACCCATCATCTTTTTAAGGTCTTATCCAACCCGACGCGGTTGAAAATCTTGATTCTCTTGGAAGACAAGGAACTCTCCGTGACGGAAATCGTTAACCAGCTGCAGATGCAGCAGTCCAGTGTTTCCCACCAGCTACTGAAACTAAAAGAACACCAGTTGGTCAGCGCTCACCGCTGCGGCAAGAGCATCCGCTACCAGCTGCGTGATCCCCACGTTTTGAAACTGCTGGACATGGCCTTGGCCCACAGTCAGCACGTGGTCAAGAACGAACCACACGATTACGGAACGGAAGAGAACAAGGATTCTTGCGACCGTTAACTTAAATAAGGAGCAGTGCGCGATGGCGTCTGCTCTTTTTTGCTTCTTTGAAAGGCGGTTTGAGACCGCCGTTCTATGCTAAAATAGAGGAGCGAGGTCGGGCCGGTTCGGCTGGGACTTTGACATTTTCGAAGCCGTTATGATGCGCTTCGAACGAATAACACTAAGAAAACTGGGGATTAACCATGACCAACCACATCGTTTTATTTGAACCCGTAATGCCGGCTAACACCGGTAACATTGCGCGTACCGCCGCCGGTACGAACGCGGTATTGCACCTCATCGAACCTCTTGGTTTTGACATCTCCGACAAGGCCGTGAAGCGTGCCGGCCTGGACTACTGGGAACACGTCAACCTCGTGACGCACCCATCATTGCCAGACTTCTTGGAGACAATGAAAGAAGACGATAAGCTCTATCTTGTCTCAAAGTTTGCCAACATGGATTATACGGATCCGGACTACAGCGCAGCAGCCGGGGCGGGGGATAACTACTTCCTCTTTGGAAAGGAAACCACAGGTTTGCCCGAAGTCTTCATGCGCCAGAATCCAGAAAAGGCTATCCGCATTCCGCAAAACGACAGCCACATCCGTTCGTTGAACCTTTCAAACACCGTCGCCATCGTGTTGTTTGAGGCTTTGCGTCAGCAAGATTTCGCTGAATTGGACAAGGTTTACACCTACGAACAAGATAAATTGAAATAAAGTCAAGAAAATGTAACAAAAGGGTTGCGCGGGGTGAATATCCTTGCTATACTAACATAGTTGTTTGATAGCGATATCAAGTAACAACTGACCATGGCCCGTTGGTCAAGTGGCTAAGACGCTGCCCTTTCACGGCGGAATCGAGAGTTCGATTCTCTCACGGGCTACTAAAAAGTCGCAAGCATTTGCTTGCGGCTTTTTTGTTGTCTAAAATCTGTTACAGACCTGCAATAGTAAGGGTAGAGCGTCCTTTTAGCTTGTGCTAAGATAGGAAGAGTAGTTATCACTTTAGAAGGACTTCCTTCTATTATAGGAGAGATTCATGGCGAACAAGAGAAAGACGAAAAGTCGCTCACAAAAAAAGATGACGCGTTCTGGAGCAGCCACGCAGGTGCTCTCTTTGGTGACGGCCATTATTTTGTCCGTCTTTGCCATCTTTAAAATCGGCCTCTTTGGGGTATACCTGGCAGACATCGTGCGTTTCTTCTTTGGAAACCTCTACCAGGTCTCACTACTGGCTGTTATTTTCATGGCGGGTTACTACCTGATCATGGACAAGCCCTACCCAATCTCCGGGCGCATCTACGCGGGCCTTTCCATGCTGTATTTGGCAGCCACGATGTTTTCATCTTTGCTGTTCTTCACGCAGGCCACACTGCCTGATGGTTCAGCCATGGAACAGGTGCTTCGCATCATTGGTCAGGACTTCCAAAACCAAGTGGCGACCACGCCAGTTGGTGCCGGAATGCTCGGGGCCATCCTCTATCAATTAACCTTTACCTTCCTTTCAAACGTCGGAACGGTGATCATCATCGTCGTGCTGTTTGTTGCCGGTGCCATCGTGACCTTCAAGTTGCCCGCCCGTGACATGGCGCAGAAGTCCGTGCAAAAGGCACAGGAAAAGGCCGTCGAAATCCGCGAGAAGCAGGCTTCACTTCGTGACCAACGCGCGCTTTTGGGCAAGAAGGACAAGCAGGACTTGACCGACTTCGGCGACGACCCATTCGGTTCCGCCCACAAAACGGAACCAAGCGGTGTGGACGACGATCCGTTTGCGCCCGTTAACCCTGCCTTGACGGAGGGGGACGCTGCTGGGGATCCCGTTGAGCCAACGATTAACTGGCAGGAACCGTCAGTCGCTCCGGTCCCTCCAATCGAAGACGTTATTCCGGACGGAAGTAAGGGGACGGAACAACCGGCTAGTCCGTACGAACACGTCCGAGCGGGCTCGGGCGGGGACGACTTTGACATGGGCGAAAGCAGCGTGTCTGACGACGACTACGAACTGCCAAAGACGACGTTGCTGACGAAGACTAAGGCGACCGACCAGTCGGCCGAAGCCAAGAGCTTGAACGGCAAGTCCCGCCTCGTGCACGACACCTTGCAATCCTTCGGTGTCGAGGCGACGGTTTCCTCCGTTTCCCTCGGGCCGACCGTTACCCAGTATGAATTGAAACCGGGACAAGGTGTGAAGGTCAACCGAATCGCCAACCTGGCCGACGACTTGGCCCTGGCGCTCGCCGCCAAGTCCATCCGTATTGAGGCGCCAATCCCTGGTAAGCCATACGTCGGAATCGAAGTGCCAAACGACACGCAGGCGGTTGTTGGCTTCCGCGACATGATTGAACAGTCCAAGACCGTGCAAGACGACTTGCTCACGGTGCCCCTTGGACGTGACGTTACCGGTAACATCGTTTCCGTTGACCTCGCTGCCATGCCCCACTTGCTTATCGCCGGTTCAACCGGTTCCGGTAAGTCCGTTGGGTTGAACGGCATCATCGTGTCACTCCTATTGAAGGCTAAGCCTTCCGAAGTGAAGCTGATGATGGTCGACCCAAAGGTCGTCGAGCTTTCGATTTACAACGGTATTCCGAACCTGCTCACGCCGGTGATTTCCGACCCTAAGAAGGCCGCCAAGTCCTTAAACAAGCTGGTCGAGGAGATGGAAAACCGTTACGACTTGCTGGCTCAGTTCGGTAAGCGAAACATCGGTGAGTACAACCAGGCCGTTGAAGAAAACAACAAGCATGCCAAGGAAACCGGCAACGCCATCATGACGAAGCTGCCCTACATCGTGGCCGTCGTCGATGAATTCGCCGACCTGATGTCGACCGTCGGTTCTGAAATCGAAGTCTCCATCGCACGTCTTGGTGCCAAGGCCCGTGCCGCCGGAATCCACATGATTTTGGCCACGCAGCGACCTGATGTGAAGGTGATTAACGGAACGATTAAGTCCAACATTCCTGGACGAATCGCCTTCCGTACCGCTTCTGGAATCGATTCCCGTACCATCTTGGACGGGAACGGGGCCGAGAAGTTGCTCGGACGGGGAGACATGATCTTCGCGCCACCGGGCAAGGCCCACAAGCGTCTGCAGGGTGCCTTCATCTCAAACGACGACGTGACCGCCGTTGTGGACTTCGTGAAGGACGAACAGGATGCGTCATACGACGATAAGATGACGGTGACGGACGAAGAAATTGCCCAAGACGAGGCCGGTGTCGGTGGTGACTCCGACGACGAGCTCTTCGACGAAGCACTCGAATTCGTTATCGACCAGCAGAAGGCGTCAACGTCGCTTCTGCAACGTCGCTTCCGCATCGGATACAACCGTGCCGCCCGCTTGATTGACGACCTTGAAAACGCCGGCTACATTGGACCGGCCGACGGGGCTCGTCCGCGTCAGGTGAACCTGGCAAAGAAGCCGGACGCTGAATAAAAAGAAATGATAAAAGCAGCCCTTTGGGGCTGCTTTTTTGTGTGCCTGTTGGTGGCTGGGCACGATTTCGGTGTGTGAAGAAGAGGCGCTTTGGCCGACGTGTGTTCTCGATGGTGCGTGGGCGTTCTTTCTGTGTCCGGCAGGGAGGTTGTGCCCGGCATTTGCTTTGGACGGTGCGTGGGCGTTCTTTTTGTGTCGGGCCGTGGCGCTTTGCCCGGCATTTTTGTGACTTTTGTATAACATGCCGTCATCTGATGTTAGTTAGGCCAAATCCGTTGTGTCGGGGCTTTTGGGTGCTATATTTCAAGCAGATAGGAGGTGAGCGGATGAAAGAAAACGACAAGACGCCACCGCTGATTGAAAGACGGCAGGACGGCCTCGCCCTGGTGCTGCACGCCTATGTGGTTGCCCGCAGCAAGCTTGATTCCTACCTGACCTGTGGCTGGTATCCGATTCTCTGGTAGGCCCTTTGCTTGACGTTCGAAAAGTTGAGTAAAGGAGAATCAAACATGAAAAAACTTCGGTTGTTACAAGCAGGCCTTGTGGCTTTGACAATTCTGGCAGGTGCGGTTTCCGGCACGGAATCCGCCTCCGCCTTCATCTTCAATCCGGTCAAGTTCCAAAAGGGACGTGTACCGGACACTTCGCTTTCGCCCTTCTCGTCCGTGGTCTTCATCGTGGACGAACTGACGGGGGAGTCGGGTTCCGGCGTGCTGATTGCACCGGACATGGTGCTGACCGCGGCCCACGTCGTTTTGCGTAACCGGGCACCACAGACGGCGTCAGGTGGTTCACACCTCTGGCCAAGACAGCTGATTGAACCAAGCTCGATGCGCATCTTACCCGCCTAAGGTGGTATCGCCGGACCAGAAGCGGTCCGTTATCCGTACGGTCATCAGTACCGTGGCCAGAGCGTCTCGGTTCGGGCGGACTACTTTGACCAGGCACTCCGTCCAGAAGGAGACGCAGGGGATAACGACCTGGCCCTGATTCGCTTGAACATGCCCGTCTTTGGGGCCGACGTACTGCCTTTGGCAGAATTCCGGCCACAGGACGTGAACCGCGAGGTCGTGTCGGCGGTCGGCTTCCCATCCAGCCTCGGCTACGGCCACAACGGCGGACCGGGCAACGACAACGACAACATGTACGTGGACTACGGCACAATCGAGGCGATGACCAACCGGCAGCTGCTGACCCAAAACGTCGATTGGACGAACGGACAGAGCGGAGGACCCATCCTGAACTCCCAAAATCAGGTCGTCGGCATCATCTCGGCCTCGAACGAGTACGGGAACTTCGCCACGCGCATCGACGCCGATTTGAACTGCTGGATTCAACAGCAGCTGACGAACCATGACGAAGAGCTAGCGCCGAGCTCGGCCCGTGGTCGCTGGCGTCAGCTCGGTAACCGACGGGTCTACTTTGACGCCGACGGGGTGGCTGTCCGCATCACGACGCAGCGCGATGGAAACGATGGCGAGGAGCCACTAGACCTCTCGATTCCAAAGAATAAGAACCACACGCACGACGAACTCTAATTGAATGCAGCAAAAAAGCAGGTGAGCGATTCGCTCATCTGCTTTTCTTTTTTGTTCGTTCTTTACGCGCTAAAGAATGGCTTGAATTTCTCTTTAAAAGTCCCGTCCGGATCGTTCACGTACTTCCTGTAGCTTGCCCAGTAAGCGTCTGCTTGGAGTAAGGGCTTGACCAACTCTTCTGGGAAGGCGTCCTTTGGAATTCGCCCCTGGTCATCGCGCTTACCTTCGTATTCCTTCTGGAAGTCTTCGAAGCGCTTTTCAATGACAATCGCTTCCGGACCAAACCAGTTGTGGGCTTCGGCCGTGAAGAAGAATTCGTCGACTTCGTAGGCCTGCCAGTCGGGTTGGTCAACGGCGATGTTTAGGGGACGGACCAGCTTTTGAAGTTGGACCTGTCCGAGGGCGATGTCGGCTACGCAGGCGGCCATGGAAGAAGGTAGGCCGGGTTGGCTGTTTTCCTTGGCGACCAGCAGGTAGACACCCTTGATGTTTTCGTTTACTTTGACCTCTTGGCCCACGAGGACCTTCATGAGGATTTCGGCTGGAATATTAATCGCTTTCATAGGCACTATTTTAATCTTGAATGTCGATGAATTCAAACTTTTCGACGTCGAAGAGCCCCTGGTCGGTAATCTTCAATGATGGGATAACCGGCAGAGCCATAAAGGAGAGCGTCAAGAACGGATCGAAGTCCAAATCAGAAATTTGAGCAAAGGCTTCGTTCAATTGGTCTTGCATCGCAATCAGGTCTTCGTATGGCTGGTCGGACATGAGCCCTCCGATAGGGAGGGGAAGGGCGGTGATTTCGCCGTCTTGAACGACGACCTGACCACCACCAATTTCCTTCAACTTTGAGACGGCCAGCAACATGTCATCGTCATCCACACCGGCCACGATGACGTTGTGGGAGTCGTGTGCGATGGTTGAAGCAATGGCCCCGGACTTCAAGTCCAAACCCTTGATGACGCCTAGTCCAGAACCGAGATCGTGGTAGCGCTCCGCGACAGCGACTTTGGCATGGGTTTCGTTTGGAAGGAAGTTACCATCTTCATCCGTGTTCACCGTTTCAACGACGTGCTTAGTCGTAATGTGGTGGGGTTCGATTTCGATGATGTGGGCGGGCTTATTGCTGTCCAACTTCAGTTCCAAATCTTTCTTATCGAAAGTCAGGTTGATTTGTTGACCTGGCAACCAGAGGACGGGTTCCTTCTGGTCCTCGAAGAACTCACCAGCAATCATCGTCTGCTCGATATCGACCGTCTTCAGGTCGTTTAGAATCAACAGGTCCGCTTCAAATCCCGGTGCAATCGCTCCGACGTTCTCGAGGTGGTGGGCCTTGGCGGCGTTAAATGACGACATCGTGTAGGCGATTTCAGGCGCGATGCCTTCTTCAATGGAAAGGGCCACGTTGAAGTTGATGGATCCCTCTGCCTGAATGTCGGCCGCGGACTTGTCGTCCGTTGCAAAGGAGAAGTGGCTCTGGTTTAGCGGTGTCACGGCCTGGAGGAGTTCCTTTTCGTCACGTTCCACCGTTCCTTCGCGGACGAAGATGTTCATCCCGGCTGAAATACGGTCGAGCGCTTCCTGCTTCGTGCTGGCTTCGTGGTCCGTGTCAATCCCGTAAGCACGGTAAACGGCCAATTGGGCGGGCGTCAGTCCGGCGCCATGACCGTCGACGTGCTTACCGGCCTCCCGGGCGTCTTGAATCTTTTGGAGCATGTCAGGATCTTGACCGGCGACGGCGGGGTAGTCCATGACTTCGGCCAAGCCGGCAATTTCATTGTGCTGGTAGAAGGGCTTCAAGGCGTCGGCGTCAAGCGTGGCCCCCGCGTGCTCGAAGTTCGTACATGGCACGGATGATGGCAGCATGTAGTGCACGTGAAGCGGCGTCTTCTTGGCGGAATCAATCATGTACTGGATTCCGGACACACCGGCAACGGAAGCGATTTCGTGTGGGTCGGCGAAGATGCGCGTGACACCCTGCTTCAATGACAGACGACCGAATTCGGACGGCGTCAAGAGGGAGGATTCGATGTGCAGGTGACCATCAATCAAGCCGGGCACGATGTACTTGCCTGAGCAGTCGACCACGACGTTTGCTTCGTAGGCGTCGGATTTACCAACAAAAACAATCTTTCCTTCTTTAATATAGACGGGCTTTTGTTCGAATTCCTTTGTAAATACGTTTAAAACGTTAGCGCCTTGTAGGCAAAAATCAACGGACGTCGTCATGTTTTCTCCTCTTGTTCTCTCGTAAATTTTATTTATTTTAGCACATATAGCGGTAAAATGTTCGGTTTTCTTTATCCTTTTTCTCATCCTGTCAAAGTCAAAAACGACCGTGATGGATGCTTTGAACTTTCTAAGACAAAGTATCTTAAAAAACAATAATAAAAGAATTGATTGGTCTAGACAACTTGTTTGGAATGGCGGCGGATGCGATGGGACACTTTTCTAGGATTACCAAGGCTTTCTAATTAATCAAACATTAAATTCAAAAAAACCAATCTAAGTTAATGAATTTATTTAAATTACAGTGCCGTAACGGTATTGAAATAAAAGAAATATGAGCACATAATAGTGTTGTAATTATTAAATAAACATCTCTTTGGGAGGTCTGTATGAACACAGAAAATAATAAACAACACTACAAGATGTACAAAGCCGGACGGCGCTGGCTCTTTGCCGCTGTGACGGCCTTTACCATCACGGGAGGCTTAGTTGCCCTCGGCCAAGCGGAAGGGAAGAACCACTTCCTGCCAGGCCTTTCAAACGGGGCATAGGCCGATGAAGCCGATGGTTCCTACCAGGATAGGCCGGTCTACTTTGACGTGGATGGAAAATCTACCTTGGATGCTTCGAAAGCGGTTTATACTTTTAAAAACATCGAAACTGCGTACACAGGTATAGTTGGTGATATTCCTAAGCACCAAATTTATTCTGGACCAGAGGGAACGGTTTCCGTTGGTTCGACTGGTGTTTTCATTTCCGTTGGTTCGGATGGAAACCTGGAATTCGTGCTGGTGAAGGGTCAAACGACGAACACCTACACGGTTACTGGAAATGCTAAACTGTCGCTTTTTTGGGCAAATCCAACCGCTTCAAACCCAGGTTCAACAGCATCTGTTTCACTTTCCGGTGGAACTGGATCAAAGACCATTCAAGCCAATTTCAACACCGGTGAACGTCAGTTCATGTACTACGGAACGGGCGACTATAAGTCTGCTTTTAAGAGTTGGCAAAACGGTTCAACCACTGCTGGTGTCGCCCAGACCTTCGGTACCGGAAACGTTGGATTCTTAACGAGTGGAACAACGTTGAAGAGCAGTATGGCAGCTCGTGATAAAGAAACGACTGGTTCTGCTGATCTTAAGAAAACAAGGACCGCGATGCAAACGGTCTTGAACTCCATTAACAACAACAAGGACTTGACCCAAGACGAAATTGACCAGCGAACAGCTGATGTTAAGCAGGCCTACACGGATGCCTTGAATGAGTTTGCGACCCGTGATTACACGACTAAACAAGTCGAGACGACTTAAACCACTTACCGTGCCAAGATGGAACGTCTGCGTGATCAAACGCCTCAAAAGACCTTGAACGAACGTCGTGAAGCCGCTGACGCAGACAAGGCCTACAACGACGCCATCGATAAGTTGGACAAGGCGGATAACGCCCGTGACGTTGTAAAGGATTTGTCAGATGCCGAAAAGGCCATGAACGACGCCCACAAGCCAAACACTGGCCGTTTGGACGCCTTGAAGGCCGAATACAAGCAAAAGTTGGAAGCAGCTAAGAACACGGCTGAAGACAAAGTCAACAACGACCCAACGCTTACGAGATCTGAAAGGGAAGAAAAGGTCCGCCAGATTGAAGCGGCCTACGGCGTTGAAAACAACGGCATTGACGCGTTGACGGACGCCCAGGACTTGCAGAACCGCATCGACAAGGCACCAAGCTTCTTCGACGCCTTCACGACGTCTGGCGAAGACTTGGCTTCTCAGAAGGCAGCCGCTAAGGCCGCTGTTTCTGCAAAGGCCAAGGAATTGGCTCAAGACGCCAACAACCAGATTGATGCGGACTCGACTTTGACGGACGCACAAAAGGCTTTGAACAAGGCCGCCGTTGAAACAATCATCGACCAACGCTTGAAGGAAATCGATTCCGAAAAGACGGCCGACGCTATCGTTTCAAAGCGTGACGAATTGACGAAGGCGTTGGAAGACGCCGCCAAGACGGGTCAAATGGACCTCGACAAGGCCAAGGCAGAAGCCCTCACCGCCATTGAAAACGCCAAGAACGAAACGGATGCCAACATCCGCGACGACGACGCCCTTTCAAACGACGAAAAGACGGCCCAGTACGAAAAAGCCCAATCTGCCTTCGACACAGCTAAGGCTAAGTTGACGCCAGCTGATGGTTCAAACGCCACTGCTGACGCCATCAACGACGTGTTGAACAACGGTCCAAAAGCCATTAACGACGCTTACCAGGCCGGTAACTTGAAGCCAAAGCAAGACGCTGCCAAGCAGGAAATTGACGCAGCCGTTGCGCGCGCCAACAACCAGATCGACGAAGCGGTCGCCGAAAACAAGTTGGACACGAACGAAGCAGCTGCTCAAAAGCAAGCGGTTCAAGACGCAAAGGCCAAGGCCTACAAGGACATTGATGCTGCTAAGAACAGCAAGGAATTGAAGCAAAAGACGGCCAGCCACGTAGAAAATATCGACGGCTTATTTGATGCGAAGCAAAACGCCAAGGCAGCGATCGACCAAGCACAAAAGACGGCCGATGCTGACATTAACGGCAACGACAAGTTGAGCGACGGCGAAAAGGCCGCTCAAACGAAGGCGATTGACGAATTGGCTAAGGCTGAAAAGGCCAAGGTTGATGTCAAGCCAACGGATGCCGACGCCACGCAAGCCGGAACGACTGGTAAGCAAGCGGTCGACGATTTGGCTGCGGCTCAAAAGAACGCCTACGCCGCCATCGACGAAGCGGTTGCAAAGGCTAAGCAGGCCGTTTCAGACAACAGCCAATTGGGTGACACTGAAAAGGCCAACCAAGAAGCTGCCATCGACGGCGCTGCCAAGACGGCTAAGAACAACATTAACAACGCAGCTGACACGGCTGGCATTGATGCTGCCAAGACGAACGGTGTGAACACCATCAACGAATTGGCTCCAGCGAAGACTAGTGCCTACGACAAGATTGACGGCGCTGCGAGCGCTGCCAAGCAGGCTATCGCGGATGCTGG
Organism: Fructobacillus apis; assembly: GCF_023893635.1. Taxonomy (GTDB): domain Bacteria; phylum Bacillota; class Bacilli; order Lactobacillales; family Lactobacillaceae; genus Fructobacillus; species Fructobacillus apis. Next base: position 14,242 of record NZ_JAMWYK010000006.1, read on the forward strand.
AACGGTTGACGCTGCGAAGGCCGACCAGGAAAAGGCCGTTGATGATGCCGCTAAGGCTGCTAAGAACAACGTCGACAAGGCTGAAAACAAGCCTGACGTTGAAGCAGCTGCCCAGACTGGCTTTGACAACATCCAAGGCTTAGCAGCTGCCAAGAAGGCCGCTTACGACGCCATCGACAAGGCCAAGAAGGAAGCGGAAGACGGCATCGATTCAAACGCTAAGTTGGACGACGGTCAAAAGGCCGCTCAGAAGCAGGCCGTTGAAAACGCCGCCAACACGGCCAAGGGAAACATCGACCGCGCAAGCGACGCCGCTGGCATCAACCAGGCCCAGACTAATGGTGTTGACACCATTAACGGTTTGAACGGTCAAAAGGACGCCGCCTATGATAAGATCGACGGCGCTGCCAAGGACGCCAAGAACGCCATCGCTGCCCTTGAGGCAAACGGTGACTTGACGCCTGACCAAGCAAAGAAGCAAGAAGACGCCGTTGATGCAGCCGCTAAGACGGCTAAAAACAACGTCGACAAGGCCGAAAACAAGCCTGACATCGAAAAGGCCGGCCAAGCTGGCTTCGATAACTTGAGTGCTTTGACGGATAACAAGAAGAACGCCTACGAAGCCATCAAGCAAGCGGCTGATGCTGCTAAGAACGCGATCGACGGAAACAGCGCCTTGGACGGTGGCCAGAAGGCTAACCAGAAGGCTGCCGTTGACGGTGCCGCTAAGACGGCCATGGGTAACATCGACAAGGCTGAAAACACAGCTGATGTGGATGCCGCTAAGAATACCGGCGTTGAAACGATCAACAACTTGAACGGCCAGAAGCAAGACGCCTACGACCAAATCAAGCAGGCCGCAGACGCTGCAAAGGCTCAGATTAACAACAACGAAGACCTCGACGACGGTCAGAAGAAGGCTCAGGTAGCCGCCATTGACGGCGCTGCTAAGACAGCCACGGACAACGTCGACAAGGCGGAAGACAAGCCGGCCATCGATGCTGCGGCCAACGCTGGCATCGCTGGCATCAACGACTTGGCTCAAAACAAGAAGGACGCCTACGCTGCCATTAAGCAAGCGGCCGACGCTGCTAAGGCTGCCATCGAAAACAACAACGACTTAGACGGCGGCCAGAAGGCTGCTCAAAAGACGGCCGTTGACGAAGCAGCGAAGACGGCAACGGATAACGTCGACAAGGCGCAAAACAAGCAGGACGTGGACAAGGCATCGCAGGATGGCGTGGACACGATTAACGGCTTGAACGACCAGAAGAAGGACGCCTACGACAAGATTGACGAAGCAGCGAAGAAGGCCGAACAAGCCATCGACGACGCTGGTACGGTTGATCCTGCTAAGACGGCTCAGAAGAAGGCCATCCAAGACGCCGCTAAGGCCGCCAAGGACAACGTCGACAAGGCCCACAACAAGGCTGAAATCGACGCGGCCGCTAACGCTGGAATCGACGGCATTAACGGTTTGGCTGCTTTGAAGAAGGACGCGTACGCGGCCATCGACCAAGCGGCGAAGGACGCCAAGGCTGAAATCGCTAACAACGGCAAGTTGGAAGCCGGTGAAAAGGAAGCCCAGGCAAAGGCCATCGATAACGCGGCCAACAACGCCAAGGCTGACATCGACAAGGCGGCCAACAAGGCAGCCATCGACGACGCCACGAATGCTGGTGTGGACAACATTAAGAATTTGAACGGCGAAAAGAACGCCGCCTACGACAAGATCAACGAAGCAGCGAAGAACGCAACGGACGCCATTGCTGCATCGGACTTGGACGGGGATGCGAAGAAGGCTCAAACGGACGCCGTGAAGAACGCCGCTGACGCAGCCAAGACAGCCATCGACCAGGCCGTAAACAAGCCTGAAGTTGATGACGCTACCGACGCTGGTTTGGCTAACCTGAACAACCTTGCGAAAAACAAGCAAGACGCTTACGCGGCCATCAAGCAAGCGGCGGACGCTGCTAAGGCTGCCATCGACGCCAACACGCAGTTGGATGGCGACCAGAAGGCTGCCCAAAAGGCAGCCGTTGACGGCGCAGCCAAGACAGCAACGAAGAACATCGATAACGCCACGAACACGGCTGATATCGACGAAGCCAAGAATAACGGCGTCGACACCATCAACGGCTTGAACCAGGCCAAGGCCGACGGTTACGCTACAATCGACGCTGCCGCTGGACGTGCCGAAGCAGCTATCGACGGTAACAGCGCCTTGGACGACGGTCAAAAGGCCGCTCAGAAGGCTGCCGTGAAGGAAGCCGCCAAGGCTGCCAAGAAGGACGTCGACAAGGCTGAAAACAAGCCGGACGTTGACGCCGCAGCAGCCAAGGGTGCCGCAGCCATCGACAATTTGGCCGGCTTGAAGAAGGATGCCTACGCCGCCATCGACGAAGCCGCCAACAAGGCCAAGGCTGAAATCGACAACAACACGAAGCTCGATGATCCACAAAAGAAGGCGCAGAAGGCAGCCGTTGACGCGGCGGCCAAGAACGCCAAGAACGATATCGATAAGGCGCCTGATGCCGAAACGATCGCCGCTGCCCAAAAGGCCGGCGTTGACAACATCAACGGTTTGAACAAGGCCAAGGACGCGGACTACGGCAAGATTGACGCAGCCGTGGCCGACGCCAACAGTCTCATTGATAACAACACGAAGTTTACTGATGATCAGAAGCGCGAACAGAAGACAGCTGTTCAAGAAGCAGCCAAGGAAGCCAAGGACAACGTGGACAAAGCAGCCACGGTACCTGAAGCCGACGCCGCAGCCGCAGACGGAATCGATGCTATCAACGCGTTGACGGGTGCTAAGCAGGACGCTTACGCCGCCATCGACGAAGCCGCTAACAAGGCGAAGGCTGAAATCGACGCCAACGACAAGTTGACGGATGATCAAAAGCGCGACCAGAAGGCAGCCATTGACGGTGCAGCCGACGCAGCTCGTGCTGATGTTCAAAAGGCAAAGAAGCCGGATACGATTAAGGAAGCGCAAGAAGCTGGTGTTAACAACATCAACGGCTTGAATGACGCGAAGGCAAACGCCTACGCCGAAATCGACGCAGCGGTTGAAAAGGCTGAAACAAGCATCGACCAAAACGATCAATTAGACGACACGGCGAAGAAGAATCAGAAGGACGCCTTGAAGACGGCCGCTGACGCTGAAAAGACGAAGGTCGACAAGACGACTACGGTTGCTGATGCGACCCAGGCGGGACACGCAGGGGCTGACACGATCGACCAGTTGAACCAGGCTAAGATTGATGGTTACAAGACGATTGATGAAGCGGCGAAGAACGCGGAAGCAGCCATCGACAACGCTGATTTGTCAGAAGGTGCAAAGGCTGCTCAAAAGGCCGCTGTGACAAACGCTGCTGCCGCAGCGTACAACGACGTTGACAAGGCAACGACCAAGCCTGAAGTTGAAGCTGCTGCCCAAGCTGGCGCAAACAACATCAACAACTTGGCCGGTGCTAAGAAGGCCGCTTACGCTGCCATCGACGACGCTGCCAACAAGGCCAAGGCTGAAATCGACAACAACACCAACTTGGACGGCGGTCAAAAGGCTGCCCAGAAGAAGGCCATCGATGACGCCGCTGACTTGGCAAAGAAAAACATTGATAAGGGAACGAACCAAGCTGAAATCAACAAGGCTCAACAGGACGGTGTTGATATCATTAACGGTTTGAACAACCAAAAGAAGGACGCCTACGACAAGATTGACCAGGCGGCAAAGGATGCGGAAGCAGCCATCGACAACGCCGGAACGCTTGACCCTGCCAAGACGGCTCAAAAGCAGGCCATCCAAGACGCCGCAAAGACGGTTGACCCTGCCAAGACGGCACAGGAAAACGCCGTGAAGGAAGCCGCTAAGGCTGCCAAGAACAACGTCGATAAGGCGGGCGATAAGCCAGCCATCGATAAGGCAGCCCAAGACGGTGCTGATGCCATCGCTAACTTAGCTGGTGCAAAGAAGGCCGCTTACGCAGCCATCGACGACGCGGCTAACGCTGCCAAGGCAGCCATCGATGCCAACGGCGACTTGGATGAGACTGCCAAGGCTGCTCAGAAGGCCGGAATCGACGCCGTTGCTGAGAAAGCAAAGGCGAACGTTGACGCACAATCAACGGTCGACGGCGCAACGAAGGCGGGACAAGACGGTGCTGCGGCCGTTAACGACATGGCTGACGCCCAGAAGAACGCATACGCCGCCATCGACGAAGCCGCTAAGGCTGCGAAGGCCGGCATCGATGCCGATCCGGACTTGGGTGACAACGCGAAGGCTGCTCAGAAGGCAGCGATTAAGAACGCTGCTGCCGCGGCGTACAACGCCATCGACGAAGCAACGAACAAGCCTGAAGTTGACGCTGCTGCAAGCCTCGACTCTGATTACGCTAAGCGAATCGTGGACGCACAAAACGGCACGATTCAAAACGTCGATGACAAGAAGAAGGCTGCTCAAGCCGGAATCGACGCAGCCGCAGACGCTGCTAAGAAGATCATTGATAATAACCCGGACATGAGTCCTGAAGAAAAGGCAAAGCGTAAGGCTGCGGTTGACGCAGCTGCCGCCACTGCCAAGGACAACGTCGAAAAGGCCAACAGCCTGGACGAAATCCAAGGACTCATCGACGAAAGCTCACACTTCGCAAAGGACGTGGAAGAAGCAACGAAGTACGAAAAGCCTGCTAACGCAACGAACGCTGCTGAAGCTGAAGCAAACAACGCTTCAAAGACAAGCGTCTTGCCAAATACTGGTACGCGTGCCGAGAAGTTTGCCGAAGGCGGTCTCATTGCTGCCATGATGCTCTCACTCGGATTGTTCCTCGGACTCAAGAAGAAAAACGATCAGTAATACCGTTTAACGGCCTGTCGTTTTGAGCATAAAAAAGACCCCAACTCATTTGTTGGGGTCTTTTTTGCGTTTTTATACCAGTTTCCGAATCCTTGTCACAATTGTCAAAGAAGAGTCTATACCAATCCGTAAATCGGTCTTGTTATTGCCTTTGGATGGTTGCTACAATAGGTATTGTTAAAAATAATTATTTACAAACCAATTAAAGGTTGGAAAGAGTTACTTATATGTGTGGAATTGTTGGAGTTACCGGCGTCGGAGACGCCCTCCCATACCTTTTGCAAGGACTTCAAAAGCTTGAATACCGCGGCTACGACTCCGCCGGTGTTTTCTTGACGGACGCCTCCGGCAAGAACGAACTCATTAAGGAAAAAGGGCGTGTCTCAAAGCTCGCCGAAAAGGCCGAAGCATACGGTTTCAACGGGACGGCCGGAATCGCCCACACCCGCTGGGCAACGCACGGAAACGTGACGGTTGAAAACGCGCACCCTCAAAAGTCCGCAAACAACCGTTTCTTCCTCGTTCACAACGGTGTTATCGAAAACTACAAGGAACTGAAGGACACCTACTTGTCCAACGTTGACTTCGTTTCCGAAACGGACACGGAAGTTGCCGTTCAATTGGTGAACCATTTCGCCGAAGAAGGCATGGCCACGGTCGACGCCTTCCGCAAGATGATTTCCATGCTTGAAGGAAACTCCGCCTACGGATTCCTTTTGGTGGACGAAAACGACCCCGAAACGTTGTACGTCGCAAAGAAAAAGTCGCCACTCTTGATCGGTGTTTCCGACCACGGTTACGCCGTCACTTCCGACGCCGCTGCCATGATCGACTTGACGAAGGACTTCGTTGAACTCCGTGACGGTGATGTGGCCATTGTAAAGCCTGATTCATTGACGATTTTTGATGAAAACGGGGATGACATTGTTCGCGAACCATTCACGCTTGAAATCGACCCCGAAGACACGGACAAGGGTGCTTACCCTTACTACATGTTGAAGGAAGTCGACGAACAAGCCGTCGTTGCCCGTAACATCGCCGGTCACTACTACGACGAAGACGGCAACTTGCAGGGAATTGGCTGCGCCATCACCGACAAGATGAAGGAAGCCGACCGCCTCTACATCGTGGCCGCTGGTACGTCCTACCACGCCGGTTTGGTTGGAAAGCGTTACTTCGAACAGTGGGCTAAGATTCCAACGGAAGTGCACATTTCTTCCGAATTCGCCTACGACCAACCAATGCTTTCAGAAAAGCCGTTCTTCATCTTCTTGTCACAGTCAGGTGAAACGGCCGACTCACGCGAAGTCTTGGACAACGTTAAGAAGCAGGGCTACCCAGCCTTGACTTTGGCCAATGTCATGAACTCCACGTTGACCCGTGAAGCGGACTTCGCCTTGCCACTTTTGGCCGGTCCTGAAATCGCCGTTGCCTCAACGAAGGCCTACACGGCTCAGGTCATCGTGCAAGCCATCTTGGCTTCTTCACTTGGTAACCCAGGCTTCGACCTCAAGGCCGAATTGGCCAAGGTTGCCGTGGAAATTCAAGCCATCACGGATGACAAGGAAAAGTTCAAGGCCATTGCGGAAGACGCCTTGGCTGACCAACACTCCGCCTTCTACATCGGTCGTGGTTTGGACGCTGCGGTTGCCCTTGAAGCGGCTTTGAAGTTGAAGGAAATCTCTTACATCCAAACCGAAGGATTCGCCGCCGGTGAATTGAAGCACGGAACGATTTCCTTGATTGAAGACAAGACGCCGGTCTTCGCCCTGCTTACGCAAAAGAAGACGGCCGGCTTGCTCCGTGGTGAAGTGGCTCAGGTTGCTGCCCGAGGTGCCAAGACGATTGTCTTTGCCTCAAAGGGTGTCGCAAAGGAAGGGGACGCTTTCGTCTTGCCTGAAGTCAACGAACTGTTGATGCCTTTGCTCGCCGTTATTCCAACGCAGTTGGTTGCCTACTACGCAACCTTGGCCCGCGGCTTGGACGTTGACCGTCCCCGTAACTTGGCCAAGTCCGTAACGGTTCAATAGTAACGGTTCAATAAATTAAAATAAGTTGGTGTTTTTCAGCTTTTTAGAGGCTGTTTCATACCTTTTAAAAAGTCGGTGAAAGTTCGCCGGCTTTTTTTGTTTACCGGGTCTAATTCTGGTAAACTAATGAAGAGTATTTTACATTTTTAGGGGTGTTGCCATGTCTTTTATCAAGGACTTGTTTGGCCAAAAGGGTCGAACAGAAAACAACGATTTAACCGGTCTTGATTTGACCGACGGAAACTACAAAATCCCAAAGCACTTGGCCATCATCATGGATGGAAACGGACGCTGGGCTCAAAAGCGTCACTTGCCACGTGTGGCGGGCCACAAAGAGGGGATGGAAACGGTGAAACGCGTCACCAAGCTGGCCAACGCGGCCGGCGTGCAAGTGCTCACGGTTTACGCCTTCTCAACCGAAAACTGGTCCCGTCCGACTGACGAGGTGAAGTTCTTGATGAAGTTGCCCGTGACTTTCTTCGATACCTTTGTCCCTGAATTGCAGGAACAAAACGTGAAGGTCGAAACCATCGGGGACATCGAGAAGCTGCCTGATAGCACGAAGAAGGCCGTCTTGGATGCCAAGGAAGCCACGAAGAACAACACTGGTTTGGTGTTGAACTTTGCTTTGAACTACGGTGGGCAAGACGAAATCGTTTCGGCTGCCAAGACCTTAGCCGAAGAGGTGGCGGCTGGCAAGCTCTCAGCCGACGACATCAACAAGGATGCCATTGCGGCCCGTTTGACGACCGGTTTCTTGGGCGAGCTCGCCAATCCGGACTTGATTGTGCGTACTTCCGGTGAAGAACGACTCTCGAACTTCCTGCCATATCAGGCTGCCTATTCTGAGTTCTACTTCACGAAGGTGCTCTGGCCTGACTTCGGTCAAGCAGACTTCAACCAGGCCATCACGGCCTACACGAAACGCGACCGTCGTTTCGGTAAAGTAAAAGCTTAATTTGAAAGTGAGAATTATCTGATGCAAACTCGCATTATCACGGCCATCGTGGCTCTGTTAGTTTTTGTTCCCCTGTTGATTATCGGTAAGTTGCCCTTGCTGATGTTGACCATTGTTCTTGGTTGGGTAGCCATGGGTGAAATGCTCCGCATGACCAAGACGCTCTTGGTTTCCTTTGAAGCCTTCATCTCTTTGTTGGGTGTTGTTGCTTTGATCGTTCCTAACAACTTCTGGATCTGGGCGACGGACAACTGGCCAATGACGATTTCTTCTCAAAGCATCGTCGGCATCATTGCCTTCTTGTTCCTTTTGCGCACGGTTTTGTCAAAGAAGTCCTTTAACATCAACGACGCCGGCGTGCTCTTCTTGTCCATGGTCTACATTGGAACTGGTTTCCACTACTTCTACTTGGCCGACCAGAAGGGCTTACCCATCTTGTTCTTCGGAATGTTGACGGTTTGGATCACGGATTCTTTCGCCTACTTCTGCGGACGCGCCTTCGGTAAGACGAAGTTGGCCCCAAGCATTTCACCAAATAAGACCTGGGAAGGTTCCATCGGTGGTTCCGCCATCGCCGTTGTCTTCATGACGGCTTTGTACGCCTACACGGGTTGGTTAAACAAGCCGGTTTTGGAAATCTTGATTGCCGTCATCGTACTGTCAATTGGTGGTCAATTGGGTGACTTGGTTGAATCTTCCTTCAAGCGTCACTTCGGTGTGAAGGATTCCGGAAACATCTTGCCTGGACACGGTGGTATCTTGGATCGCTTCGACTCCATGTTGATCGTGATGCCATTGCTATCCATCCTCGGCATGCTCCAATAAACCGGGGAATTTATCCAATTTCCGGGGATAAGTCAGTGCTTTTTCTATCCTTGTCCACGGAATTAGTCTTTTCCACAGCATTACTTGATAGGAGGGCGCCATGTCATTGACCGCCATCATTTCATTTCTAATCGTCTTCGGCCTTCTGGTGGCCTTTCACGAATTCGGGCACTTCATCGTCGCTAAAAAGACCGGTGTGCTTGTTCGTGAATTCGCCATTGGAATGGGGCCCAAGCTCTTTTCTTGGTACCAGAACCACACGGCCTACACCATTCGCGTGCTGCCGGTCGGTGGTTACGTTCGCATGGCTTCAGAAGACGACCACGATGAATTGGAAGCGGGACAACGTGTCTATCTGAAGCAGGATGAAGATGGCTTGGTTACTTCTTTAGACACTCGTGTCGAACAAGAAGAAGCCGGTTTTCTCTTCACCGTTGATTCAGCGGACTTAGTCGACGACATGGAAGTACGCGGCTACCGCGATGGCTCGGAAGAGCTTGAAACGTTGGCTGTGTCATCTCTCGCCGTCATCATCTTAGAAGACGGCCAACCAAACCGCGTGGCGCCACGCAGTACTTGGATTGAATCCGCCAAGCCGTTGAAGCGCCTGGCCATCAATTTGGCCGGTCCCTTCATGAACTTCGTTTTGGCCTTCATCGCCGCCTTCGGGTTGGCCTTCTCCTTGCAACAGGTTTCCGTCGACCAACCGGTCCTGGGACAAGTCGTAAAGGAACAGCCAGCTGCTAAGGCCGGCTTGAAGGTGAACGACCGCATTACCAATGTGAACGGCCACAAGGTATCGACCTTTACGGGCTTAGCCGCTGAATTAGCCGGCCAGGCCGACAAGGATTTGCCGGTGACCTACGAACGCAACGGTAAGGTCCAACACACGACGCTTCGTCCAGAAGCCGTCGAGGTTTCTGGCAAGAAGGTTGCCAAGGTCGGTATCGTAGCCCGAGGGGAAACGAATTTCGGCGCGCGCCTAGGTTTCGGCTGGGCGATGGCCTCTTCCTGGTTCACCCAGGTTGGGCACGGTATCGTTGATTTGTTCACCTCAAGCTTCAATTTGAATAAGTTGGGTGGACCGGTCATGCTGGCCAAGGCCACGTCAACTGCCTCGAACCAAGGCTTCTTGACCGTGTTGGCTTTGCTCGGCATGCTCTCCGTTAACCTCGGTTTGCTGAACCTGCTGCCAATCCCACCACTCGATGGGGGAAAGGTCTTCTTGGACCTCTACGAAAGCATCTTCCGCCGGCCATTCCCAATGGTTTTGACGAACGGCTTGATGTGGGCCGGAACAGCGCTACTCGTCATCTTGATGGTGCTCGTTACTGCCAAGGACTTGATTCAGTTCTAGGTGGCGCGGGTGATTGTCATTGGCGGTCCGAATACGTTTCGGGATCGCATCCGGTGATTTGCATCGGACGGCTCGGCTGAAAAGCGGGGGTCGGGCCTGACTTTTACAGATATAATAAACAAAAAAGGGGCATTTGCCCCGTACATAACTAAAATTAGAAAGAAGGATGTTATGAAACAATCACAGCTCTTGATGCCAACTTTGCGTGAGGTGCCAGCAGACGCCGAAGTGAAGTCCCACCAACTCTTATTGAAGGCCGGTTACATCCGTCCGGTATCCGCCGGAGCCTTCGCCTACTTGCCTTTGGCAAAGCGCGTGTTAAACAAAATCGAAGCCATTGTCCGTGAGGAAATGGAAGCTGTGAACGCCAACGAAATGTTGGTGCCAGAAATCTTGCCGGCCGAACTCTGGCAAAAGTCTGGCCGTTACCAGACATACGGACAAGATTTGTATAAGTTCAAGAACCGTCAAGACCGCGACTTCATCCTGGGCCCAACCCACGAAGAAACGTTCACGGAATTGCTCGGAGGCGACATCAAGTCCTACAAGAAGTTGCCACTCTTGGTTTACCAAATCCAATCAAAGTTCCGTGACGAAGGACGTCCCCGTTTCGGTTTGCTCCGCACACGTGAATTCTTGATGCAAGACGCCTACTCATTTACGGCCGACTACGAAGGTTTGGACACCATCTTCAACCAGATGGAACAGGCCTACGTGAACATCTTCAACCGCGTTGGCTTGGACTACCGCATCATCGACGGTGACGCCGGTGCCATGGGTGGTTCATCATCCAAGGAATTCTCAGCGCCAGCCGCTGCCGGAGAAGACACGATCGTCTACACGGAAGAATCCGACTACGCCGCTAACTTGGAAATGGCCAAGGACTTCTACGAACGCGTTGATCGTTCAAACGAAGAACAAGACACCATGACGACTTTGGACACGCCACACACCAAGACGATTGAAGAATTGTCTGAACTGTTGGATGTACCCGCTTCATCACTCGTAAAGACGGTTGTGGTTACTGGTCCCGAAGGGGAACTCGCCGCCGTTGTCACGACTGGTGACTTCGAAGTGAACCTTGTCAAAGTCCAAAACGCCCTTGGCTTGCCAGAAGTGGACATGGCCGACGAAGCCGTTGTGAAGGAAAAGTTGGGTGCCGGCTTCGGCTCACTTGGTCCCGTAAACTTGCCAGAAGACGTCAAACTCTTGGTTGACGAACGCGCCGCTGACCTCGTGAACTTCACGGCCGGTGCAAACGAAGACGGCAAGCACTTCCAAAACATCAACTGGGGTCGCGACGTGGCCTTGGAAGATGAACAAATCGGTGACTTCCGTACGGCAAAGGAAGGCGAACTCGCCGTTGATGGAAAGGGTAAGTTAGCCTTTACCAAGGGAATTGAAATCGCCCACATCTTCAAGTTGGGTACGAAGTACTCAAAGGCCTTGGGTGCCCAAGTGCTTGACCAAAACGGTCGTAACGTTGACATGATCATGGGATGTTACGGAATCGGAATCTCCCGTTTGCTTTCCGCCATCACGGAACAAAAGGCCGATGACAAGGGATTGGTTTGGCCAGCAGCCATCGCACCGTTTGACGTGCACATCGTCCCAATCAACTTGAAGGACGAAGACCAAGCAGCGCTTGCCGCTGACTTGGAAGCCACTGTGAAGGCCGCCGGCTTTGACAGCCTGGTTGACGACCGCAAGGAACGCGCCGGGGTGAAGTTCGCCGACGCCGAATTGATTGGTTTGCCTGTCCGTATCACGGTTGGTAAGAAGGCTTCCGAAGGCATCGTTGAAGTTTCTGTCCGCGAAACGGGCGAAAGCTTCGAAATGACGATTGCCGAAGCCGTTGCCGCTTTGCCAAAGTGGCTCTCAAAGTAATGTTTCAACTTAAAAAGTCGACAGCAACCAGTCGACTTTTTTGTGCTTAGTAATGAAGGATGATCAATGGCCTTAAGTCGTAAAGAACAACTTGAAAAATTAATGGAGCAGGCCAAGCTGCCCGAAGACTTTAAACCCGCCTTTAAAGACGCTTTTCTATCCTACGTTGTCGTTGACCCCAAGGAGAAAACCTGGCGCTTTATCCTTGGCATGGATTCGGTTTTGCCCTTCAACGCCTACCTGGCTTTCTACCGTGGGATTAAGCAAAACTTCCAACAGCTAAACGACGTTTACCTCACCATTCAACCCGAAAAGGGTGGTTTCAGTGAAGAGGACGTACGCGAATACTTTCATTTTGCGTTAAGCAAGACCTCTTTAAACTATGCACTTACTCAGCAGTTGGCATCGTCGTCCGCTCTGTCGCTGGACGGTCGTAGCAAAGTAACGATTGCCACAGCCGCGACATCTCTTGCCGAGGCGTTGACGCCTGCGGTGCTCACGGAGCTTGCGGGGGTGTATGAAACGTTGGGGCTGTCGGGGCTGACTTTTGAGGCCACGGTCGATGACAAGCAGGCGGAAGCGTTGCTTGAACACTACGGTGTTCACCAGCAGAGTGTGCAAAACGACATTAACCAGGCCATCGAGCGGGCCGAGCAAGCCGCACCTAAAAAGTCCAAGGAAGGGGTGGCCCTCCGCCTTGGACGCGCCATCAATCCCGACGCTGAAATCACGCGTTTGGACCAAATCGACGGGGAAGAATCACGCGTCGTCATCGAAGGGTACATCTTCGCCGACGAAGTCCGCGTCCTCCGTTCAAAGCGGAAGTTGCTGACGTTGAAGATTACGGATTACTCCTCTTCTATCTCCGCCAAGAAGTTCTCGAACAACGACCAAGACGAAGCCGTTTTCGAACAGCTGAAGTCCGGTTGCTGGATCAAGGCCCGTGGAAATGTGCAAGAGGACACCTACGCTCGCGAGCTCGTCTTGAACATCTACGACTTGCAGGTCATCGACCACGAAGACCGACAAGAGCCGTACGAAGGTGAAGAAAAGCGCATCGAGCTCCACACGCACACCAACATGACGGCCATGGACGCCGTGACTGACTTCGGTCAAGTGGCCAAGCTCGCCAAAAAGTGGGGCGCTGAATCACTCGGTGTCATGGACACTGGAAACGTGCAGGGATACCCTCAAGCAGTTGATGCTGCCAAGAAAAACGACCTCAAAATCATCTATGGTATGGAAGCCAACGTCGTGTCAGACGGTGACCCCATCGCCTACAACACCCGTGACCAAGAAGTTCAGGACAAAGAATTAACCTACGTCGCATTCGATTTGGAGACGACCGGTTTGTCCGCCGTTTCCGACCGAATCATCGAACTTTCCGCCGTTAAAATGCAGATGGGAAACGTGATTGATAAGTATTCCGAGTACATCAACCCGGGCTTCCCACTTTCTGAATTCACGACCAACCTGACGTCCATCACGGACGCCATGGTGGCCGATGCCAAGCCTGAACAGGTCGTCATCGACAAGTTCCGTGAGTGGATCAAGGGATCCGTCTTGATTGGTCACAACGTGACCTTCGATGTGGACTTCTTGAATGCCACTTACGCCCGCTACGACGAGGGACCAATCGAAGAACCCGTCATCGACACCTTGCCGTTGACCCGTTGGTTGCACCCGGACTTCAAGTCCTACCGACTCGGTACCTTGGCCAAGAAGTTCGGTGTCGAACTTGAACAGGCCCACCGGGCCATCTACGATGCCGAGACCACTGGTCACTTGGGTTGGAAGCTGTTGAAGGAAGCCAAGAAGGAATACGACTTGGACAACATCAACCAGCTGAACGACCACATGTTGGACGGCGGTGCCTGGCGTCACGGCCGGCCCTTCCACGCCTCCATTCTTGTTCAAAACGCCACTGGTTTGAAGAACCTCTACCGCTTGGTTTCCGAATCCAATGTTACCTACTTCAACAAGGTACCGCGCATTCCACGTTCGGTTTTGCAGAAGTACCGCGAAGGGCTGATTATTGGTTCTGGTGATACCAGCGGTGACCTGATTGTGACCCTGATTGAAAAGGGGTATGACAAGGCCAAGAAGAAGGCTGATTTCTACGATTTCATCGAAATCAATCCACTGCCAAACTACCAGCCAATGCTGGACACGGAATTGATTGCCGGTCCGGAAAAGCTGAAGGACATCCTGGCCCAGATGGTCAAGATTGGTGAAGAGGTTGGTAAGCCCGTTGTCGTCACAGGGGACGTGAAGTACACCAACCCAGAAGACCACATCTACCGTGACATCCTGATTGGTTCACAACCCGGTAACCCGTTGAATCGAACAGCGCTGCCTCACTTGCACTTCCGCACCACGGCTGATTTGCTCGAGCAATTCAGCTACCTGGGAGAAGAAAAGGCGAAGGAAGTCGTCATCGACAACACCCACAAGGTGGCCGACATGTTGGAAGACATCGTGCCACTGAAGTCTGGTTCCTTCCCACCTCAAATCCCTGAAGCCGGCGATGAGCTTCGTGAAAAGACGTTGACCGCAGCTAAGAAGGCATACGGTGACCCAATCCCCGAACCAATCCAAGCCCGAATTGATAAGGAACTGAAGTCCATTATCGGTAATGGTTTCGCACCGCACTACATGATTTCACAGCGACTGGTTGCTAAGTCCAACAAGGACGGCTACCTGGTTGGTTCCCGTGGTTCCGTTGGTTCCTCCTTCGTTGCCACAATGTCTGGAATCACCGAAGTTAACCCGTTGCCACCGCACTACCGGTCAGCACACGGTGACTACTTCGAATTAGCCGACCCAAAGAAGTATGGTTCAGGGTATGACTTGCCTGACAAGGAAGACCCAAACCATCCAGGGGAGATGCTAATTGGGGATGGGCACAACATCCCGTTCGAAACCTTCATGGGATTCTCTGGTACCAAGGTGCCCGATATCGATTTGAACTTCTCTGGTGACTACCAGGCCATTGCCCACGATTACATGAAAGTCATGTTCGGGGTGAAGAAGGTGTTCCGTGCCGGAACGATTGCCACGGTCGCCGAAAAGACGGCCTTTGGTTACGTGAAGGGGTACGAGCGTGATCACGACAAGCAGTTCCGTGGGGCCGAAGTTGAACGTTTGGCCCAGGGTGTGACCGGCGTCAAGCGAACAACCGGACAGCACCCTGGAGGTATCCTGATTGTTCCTGGGGACTACGACATTTACGACTTTACGCCGGTGCAGTACCCAGCCGATGATCAGACGGCCCTCTGGCAAACGACCCACATGGATTACCACTCCATTCACGATAACTTGCTGAAGATGGATATCCTGGGTCACGATGACCCAACCATGGTTCGTACCCTGAAGGATTTGTCCGGGATTGATCCAACGACCATTCCGGCAAACGACCCTGGGGTCTTGAAGCTCTTTACTTCAACGGAACCGCTCGGCGTAACATCCGACCAGATATACTCAAACACCGGAACCTTGGGATTGCCTGAATTCGGTACTGGATTCGTCCGAAACATGTTGGAAGATACGCAACCAAAGACGTATTCCGACTTGCTTCAGATTTCTGGTCTTTCCCACGGAACTGACGTGTGGTTGGGAAACGCCCACGACCTTGTTGAAAACGGGACGGCCACCATCGCCACCGTTATCGGAACCCGTGATAAAATCATGACCGACTTGATCAACTGGGGACTCCCCGCCGACGATGCCTTTAACATCATGGAAAAGGTTCGTAAGGGTAAGGGAATCGTGGACGACTATCAGAAACTGATGCGGGAACACGATGTGCCGGAATGGTACATCGAATCCTGTTTGAAGATTCAGTACATGTTCCCCCGTGCCCACGCGGCGGCCTACGTCTTAATGGCGCTTCGAATCGCCTATTTCAAGGTCTACTTCCCAACGACCTACTACGCCACTTACTTCACGGTTCGTGCGAACACCTTTGACATTGTTGCCATGGCCCGTGGTAAGGAAGCTGTCAAAGTCGCTATCGCCAAGTTGCGCGATTTGGGAAACGATGCCACGAAGGGGGACCAAGATTTGTTGACCGTTCTGGAAATGGCCAACGAGGCCCTCGAACGTGGCGTCTCCTTTGAAATGGTGAACCTGGAACGTTCAGAAGCTACCGAGTGGGTGATCGATGGGAATACATTGATTCCACCGTTCTCGGTTATTCCTGGACTCGGGGACAACGTGGCCAAGCAGATTGTGGCGGCCCGAGCTGAAAAGCCATTCATCTCAAAGGAAGATCTGAAGAAGCGTGGTAAGGTGTCACAGACCATTATTGAGTTCTTGACGCTCCACTCCGTGATTTCGGATTTGCCAGATGAAAATCAATTGTCGCTCTTTGACTTCTAAACAGAGGAACGAGAGACTTGCTGTTTTAGCGTGACCGACTTTTACAAGAGTCGATTGTCGACCAGCAAGTAAAACTTAAAAACTAAAAGGAGGGGGCCTCGGCCCCAGCATTATGGATAAATTTTTCAAACTAAAGGAAAATCAGACCACGGTTAAAAAAGAAGTGATTGCCGGATTGACGACCTTCGTCTCAATGGCCTACATTTTCTTCTTGAACCCACAGATTTTGTCAGAAGCGGGGATGTCACAACTCGCCGTCTTCATCGCTGCCATCTTCGTGGCAACGTTTGGAACGTTGCTCATGGGATTGTACGCCAACGTCCCATTCGCCTTGGCACCTGGAATCGGGATGCAGGCCTACTTCACTTACACCATCGTCTTCGGCTTTGGCTTTAAGTGGCAACAGGCCCTCGCCATCGTCTTCATGGTTGGTCTCTTGGACATCGTGATTACGTTGACGCACGGACGTCAGGCCATTGTGAAGGCCATTCCGGAAGAATTAAAGGCTGCCATCGGTGGTGGTTTGGGTGTCTTTGTGACCTACATCGGTTTGAAGAACGCCGGCTTTATTAACTTCCTGGTTTCAGGATCTGGAATTGCATCTGTGAACGACAAGCCTTACTCAGGTGGGGCAGTGAAGGAAGGAATCACTTCCGTGATGGCAACGTCTGGTGTGACGCCAGAACTGTCACGCTTCACACAATCATCCGTTCTCTTGGCTTTAATTGGTTTGTTGATTTTGACTTTCTTAGTCATCAAGAAGGTTCCAGCATCATTCTTGATCACGTTGATTGCTACGACCTTGATTGGTATTCCAATGGGTGTGACAAGCACGCACTTGTCTGCCGCAACGTCATTGCCAAATGCCTTTGCTGACTTTACGAACGCCTTCGGTGCCGCCTTTGGTCCAAATGGAATGGGCTCACTTTGGTCAACTTGGGCCAAGACATCATTGGCCGTTGTGACGGTCTTTGCCATGGGACTTACTGGTTTGTTCGATGCCATCGGTACGTTGATTGGAATCGGAAACCAAACGGGTATCTTCTCAAAGAAGGACCAAGAAGCCTTTGTTGCTGATAACTCCTTTAACTCAAAGATGGACCGTGCCTTGGTCGTTGATACGTTTACGACGACGTTGGCCGGTGTTGTTGGTACGTCAAACACGACGACTTTGATTGAATCAGCCACTGGTGTTGCATCAGGTGGACGTACTGGTTTGACGAACGTTGTGACCTCCCTTGGTTTCTTGGCCATGTTGGTCTTGTCTCCATTGGTATCCATCGTGCCATCAGCTGCGACGGCTCCTATCTTGATCATGGTTGGAATCATGATGATGGGTGAGTTCAAGAAGATTGACTGGGCTGATTTGGCCGTTGCCATTCCGGCTTTCTTCACGTCAATTTTCATGGGCTTGTCATTCTCAATCTCATACGGAATTGCCGCTGGATTCATCTTCTACATCTTGGTGAAGGTCGCCCAAGGAAAGTTCAAGGAACTGTCACCAATCTTGATGATTGTGACTGGCTTCTTCCTTTTCAACTTCATTTTGCTCGCCTTTATCTAAACCGTGTCCTAAATGACATTTATAAAAAGCGCCCTGATACTGGGGCGCTTTTTTATTTCCGACTTTTCCAATTTCCGCCTAGAATAGGGCTTTTTTTGGTATACTGGAGGTATGAAAAAAGGTACAGTAAAAATTTGGCAACAAGACCGTGGATACGGTTATATCGAACCCGACGAAAAGGGGGATGACATCTACGTTCACTTTAACGGAATCGCTGGGGATGGCTTCAAGAAGCTTATCCCGGGACAGCGCGTGGAGTACGTCTTGGTACAGGGAAAGGACGCCTTCCAGGCGGCCCAGGTTTCTGTCATCAAGGAGGACGAATAGATGGTTCAAAAAGAAGAGTTTTACTCAAACGAGGTCATGTACGAAGGACCAATCTTTAAGATTGACTCCAAGCGGGTTAAACTTTTTGATGGTACGATTGCACAACGTGACGTTGTGACGCGTGGACCTGCTGTTGGGGTGTTAGCCCTTGTGGACGAAGACCACGCGGTCTTTGTGAAGCAGTGGCGTGAACCCGTGCAAGACTTTGTCTTGGAAATTCCAGCTGGAAAGGTAGACGCCCGTGATCACGGTGATGTGAAAACGGCCTGCCACGAAGCAGCCATCCGTGAATTGAACGAAGAGATTCGCGTTCACCCTGG
Organism: Fructobacillus apis; assembly: GCF_023893635.1. Lineage (GTDB taxonomy): Bacteria > Bacillota > Bacilli > Lactobacillales > Lactobacillaceae > Fructobacillus > Fructobacillus apis. The sequence goes on from NZ_JAMWYK010000006.1 coordinate 32,751, forward strand.
TCACTTGGAAGAGTTCGCTGACGGTTTTGAAGCCGTTGGTTTCACGGACTCTAAGATTGCCTTGTACGTGGCAACGGAATTGGAACACTTGGATGGTTCTGACCAACTGCCTCGTGACGAAGGCGAATTCCTGGACGTCATCACGGTCTCATACGATGAGATGACGAAGATGTACGAAGCCGGTGAACTAAACGACTTAAAAACATTAGCCGCTTACTTCCACTGGACAATTCGGAGGTTGAAGAATGGCCGCTAATTTCTTTACAAAGAATAAAAAGACCCGTGAACAAAAAGAACGGGCCAAGCAACGCCGCCAAGTTGAACGACAGTACGCCAAGGCAAACGAAGACAAGATTACGGTTGTCGAACCTGCCAACCGTGCGGAAATGCGCCTGACGAAAAAAGGACGTTTTCAACTTGGATCAAATGGTGAGTTAACAGAGAAGGGGAAGACCGACCGTCTATCATACCGCTACAACCGTTTAATGATTGTACTCGGTATCATTATCGTCGTGACATACGTGACCTTCTTTGTGCTCCCTTAATCAGAAAGGGTAAGCATGAAAGTTGGAATTATTACCCCAATGGCCGAAGAAAAGAAGGCTCTTACTTCAGCACTAATTGATGCTGAAGTAGTCGCTTTTTCTGATTTAGAGGTGCTCGTTGGGACATACGCTGGCCAGGAAGTTTTCTTGGCCGAATCAGGAATCGGTAAGGTTGCCGCAGCGACGGCAACGACCATTCTGACCCAGGTCTTTGACGTGGATGTCGTCATCAACACTGGTTCAGCCGGTGCTTTGAAGCAGGGCCTTGAAATCGGTGACTTGGTCATCGGTTCTGAGATGGCCTACTTTGATGCTGATGTCACGGCCTTTGGCTATGAATATGGTCAACTGCCTGCCCAACCCGCTCGCTTTACGGCGGATGATAAGATGGTGGCGGCCTTCAAGGAATTGACGGATGCCAAGGCCGGTCTCATTGTGACCGGTGATACCTTCGTCCAACAGTCAAAGAAGGATGCCATCGCAAAAAACTTCCCAGACGCTTACTTAGCCGAGATGGAAGGGGCGGCTGTTGCCCAAGTAGCGACGCGCTTTAACAAGCCATTCATCGTCTTGCGCGGTGTTTCCGACAAGGCCGATGGTTCATCTGACGTGGACTTCGAAGAATACGTTATCCAAGCTGGTCAAAAGTCAGCTGAGCTTTTGCTCAACTACTTGGACCGTTTGCCAAAGTAATTAGAAAAGGATAGAAGCGATGATTTCAGTTTATAACCAAGAAGCATCAGGCGACATCCTGATGCTGACTTTTGCCCCAGGGCACACGAAGCAAAAGATTGAAACAAAGAAGAATGTTACGCGTGTTTTCGACGAAGAAAACGGTGACCTCTTCGCCATCAACATTGAAGGCATGGGTGAAAAGCTTGGCCTCACTGGGCAAGCCGGCCAAGTCTTCTTGGACGACAAGCAAGCAGCCATGGTAAACGAAGCCATTGAAGCCGCTGGTTTCGCTGACAAGGTTGAAGCCAACCCATCAAAGTTGGTGATCGGTGTGGTGGAAGAAATGGAAGAACACCCAGATTCTGACCACCTCCACGTCACGAAGGTGGACACTGGTGCAGACGAACGTTTGCAAATCGTTTCAGGTTCACCAAACATGGAAACGGGAATCAAGGTTGTGGTTGCACAACCCGGTTCCATGATGCCATCCGGTGAAATCATCTGGCCTGGCGCCCTGCGTGGTGTTCCTTCCGCCGGAATGATTGTTTCTGGACGTGAATTGAAGTTGGAAGGCGCTCCTGATAAGCCAGGGGCCTTGGTCTTGCCAGATGATTTTGGACAGGTCGGGGACGTTTTTGACTTTGACAAAGCCAAGAACCTTTACATCGACGGCAAAATTGATACGAATTACTAAAAGAGGGCAGAACCATGCCAAAGAAATACTACTTTATCGGAATTAAAGGAACGGGAATGGGCCCATTGGCTCAGATCCTGCACGACCAAGGAAACGAAGTCGTTGGTTCCGATATCGACAAATTCACTTACACGCAGGCGCCATTGGAAAAGGCTGGCATTAAGCTTTTGCCCTTCGACGCTAAGAACATCGAAGCCTACAAGGATTTCACCTTTATCCGTGGAAACGCCTTTACCGATGATCACGTGGAAGTGAAGGCCGCCCTCGAAGCAGGCGTCGACATGATGAGCTTCCCGGATGCGGTTGCCGAACAAGTGGACCAAAACACCACTATTGCCGTGGCTGGCGCACACGGGAAGACGTCAACGACTGGTTTGCTCGCCCACGTCATGAAGAACGTCGAAAAGACGTCCTACTTGATTGGGGATGGAACTGGAAAGGGAACGCCGGACTCCGACTTCTTCGTTTTGGAAGCCGACGAATACCGCCGTCACTTTAAGCCTTACCACCCAGACTACGCCGTCTTGACGAACATCGACTTCGATCACCCCGATTACTTCAAGGACATTAACGATGTCTTCTCTGCCTTTGAAGATTTCGCAAAGGGTGTGAAGAAGGGCATCGTTGCCTGGGGTGACGATGAGAACTTGCAAAAGTTATCAGTGGACGTACCACTTTATTACTACGGTGATAAGGCTGGACGTGATGACTTCTTGATCGACCAGATCGATAAGGAAACCACGGGTTCAAACTTCCACGTCTCATACCGAGGCAAGGATTTGGGGAAGTTCTTCATCCCAATCTTTGGTCAACACAACATTTACAACGCAACGGCCGTGATTGCCGTGGCCTACTTGGAAGGCTTGGATTTGGAAGGTGTTCGACAACACTTGAAGACCTATCCAGGTGTGAAGCGTCGCTTCTCTGAAAAGCAGGTCGAAGACATCACCATCATTGATGATTACGCGCACCACCCAACTGAAATCCAAGCGACAATTGACGCTGCTCGTCAAAAGTACCCACAAAAGGAAGTGGTTGCTGTCTTCCAGCCACACACTTTCTCACGTGTGATTGCCTACAAGGATGAATACGCCCGCGTGCTTTCCAACGCCGATACGGTTTACCTGACGCCAATCTTTGGTTCAGCCCGTGAAGCAACTGGAACAGTGACGGCAGAGGACATCGCCAAGGAAATCAAGGGTGGGGCAACCATCATCACTGAAGACACGGTATCGGACTTGTTGAAGCACGAAAACGCGGTTTTCGTCTTCATGGGTGCCGGTGACATTCAAAAGTACGAGTTTGCTTACGAAAAGTTGCTCGGGCAAATTCAGTCCGATCGTAGCTAAAAAGCAGGAGATAAAAGCTTTCGCTTTAATCTTGGTTTAAGCTCTTATATTTAGAATAGATGCAACAATTCGATAATATCGAGGAGGTATTCGATGAATAATTTTGATATGAACGAACGCCGTGACGTGACCGGCGTCGACCAGGGAATGAAGAACTTCTTCCAAAAGGTCTACAGCTACATGGCCATCGCCATGGCCGTGACGGCCGTTACGGGTTACATTGCCCAAACATTCTTCTTGCCACAGTTGGTCACGCTTTTCACTGGTTCATGGATTGGCTTTGCTGCCATCATGGTCGTTGAATTGGTTTTGGTCGTCATGATTCGAAACGCAGCGGTGAACTTGAACCCAGCGAAGGCCTTCGGGTTGCTCATGACCTTTGCCGTTTCGCAAGGATTGTTCTTGGGCTTGCTCTTGGCCGTCTACACGGGCGCTTCAGTCCTTGCTGCCTTTGGTTCAACGGTTGGTTTGTTCGGCGGAATGGCCTTGTACGGTGCCTTCACGAAGAAGTCATTGGCCGGCATGGGACCTATCTTGAACGGAATCTTGATCGGTGTGATTATTGCCACCGTGATTAACATGTTGGTAGGATCATCTGCTTTCCAAACGTTGCTTTCAATCGTTGTGTTGATCTTGTTTGCTCTCTTTACGGCATACGATAACAACAAGTTGAAGTCCGACTACTCACAGATGATGGCACAGGGGGCCACGGAAGCACAAACTTCAGGAATCGCCATTTGGGGTGCCTTGAACCTTTACATGGACTTCTTGAACATCTTCTACTCAATCTTGCAAATCTTCGGAGACACAAGAGACTAAGAAATCCCTTAAAAGCACGCCTTGGCGTGCTTTTTTTTATGGTAAACTGACACTAGTAATCAAAGAGGTGTTTATGAGTAAAAAGATACTATTAATTGACGGAAACTCGCTGGCATTCCGCGCGTTCTACGCGATGTACCAGCAGCTTGACCGCATGGTCACCCCAGAAGGGCTGCACACCAACGCCCTGGTGGCCTTTAACAATTTCTTGGAATCCATTGTCTTACCAATGCAACCGGACATGGCCCTGGTGGCCTGGGATGCCCGTTCTGGTAAGGAAACGTTCCGAGGCGATTTGTACGAAGAGTACAAGGGTGGCCGTGATAAAACACCGGCCGAGTTCAAAGAACAGTTCCCATACCTGCGTGAAATGGTAGAAGCTCACGGGCTTCACAACTACGAGCAGGTTGGCCTGGAAGCAGACGACATCATTGGGACGCTTTCCCGCATCGGAGCCGCTGCCGGCGATAAGGTGATTGTGATCACCGGAGACCAGGATTTGACGCAGCTTGCAACCGACGACGTGACCGTGAAGATCACGAAAAAGGGTGTGACGAACGTCGAAGTCTACACGCCGGAATTCATTATGGAAAAGTACGGTATCACGCCGGCTCAAATCATCGATAAGAAGGCGCTCACGGGTGATACGTCCGATAACTATCCCGGTGTGACGAAGGTGGGAGAGAAGACGGCGTTGAAGCTGTTGAAGGAATACCACGACCTCGATAACCTGTACGCCCACGTGGACGAGATGAAGCAGTCGAAGATGAAGGAAAACCTCATTAACGACAAGGAAGTGGCCTACCGGGCACAGAAGCTCGCCACGATTATCACGGATGCAACGCTCGAAATCGGTTTGGATGACATCGAGTACCACGGTCCGAAGACGGCCGGCTTGATTGATCTGTTCGAAAAGCTGCACTTCAAGCAGGCGTTGACGAAGGTGCGTGCCCACCAGTTGATTGACCAGGACGATGACAGCGCGGATACGGCGATGGAGCAGGCGCACTTTAAGCCGGTGGCGGAGCTTTCGGATGAGGCACTTACTAAGTTAGCCAATGAAAAAACGCTGGCGCTTCACATCGACACGACGTCAGATAACTACCACACTTCTGATCTGATTGGCTTCGCACTGGGTAACGACACAGTGGGTTACTACGCGAGTCGCGACTTCTCCTTCTTCGAAGGAGATGTGTTAAAGCGCATCGTGGAAGACGACCAGATTCAAATCCAGCTCTTCAACGCCAAGGCCCACTGGGTTTTGCTGCACCGGTTGGGTCTGACTTTGACAGGGGTCGACTTCGATTTCTTACTCGTTGCCTACCTGTTAGACACGGTTGGAAACGACAACGTGCTTTCAACATTGGCCGGACGCTTCGACCACTACTTGCCAGACGACGAATCCGTTTACGGCAAGGGGTCCAAGTTCGCCATTCCAGAGGAAAAGACGGTGGTCTTGGACCACATCGGGCACAAGGCGCAGACCGTCTTCACGCTCCGTGACCAAGCCTTTTCAGACCTGGAAGAACACAAGCAAGCTCACCTCTACCACGACATCGAATTGCCACTGTCCTTTGTCTTAGCCAAGATGGAAGCCCAGGGATTCAAGGTCAACGAGGAACGCTTGGCCAAGATGGGCCAGGAGATGGAAGAGCAAATCGCTTCGCTTAAGCAAGAAATCTATACGATGGCCGGCGAAGAGTTTAACATCAACTCAACCAAGCAGTTGGGAACCCTGCTCTTCGACAAGATGGGCTTGCCCGTTATTAAGAAGACCAAGACGGGTTACTCAACGGCCGTTGAGGTCCTCGAAAAGTTGGCGCCGCAAGCGCCAATCGTGGACCACATCTTACAGTACCGTCAGCTGACAAAGCTTAAGTCCACTTACGTGGATGGTCTTTTGGCCGTTGTTGATCAGACTGACCAAAAGGTGCACACGCGCTTCTTGCAGACATTGACACAAACGGGCCGCTTGTCATCGGTGGATCCAAACTTGCAAAACATTCCGATGCGCACCGAAGCCGGGCGCAAGATTCGCCACGCCTTCGTGCCATCACACGAGGGATGGGACATCTTTGGTGCCGACTACTCCCAGATTGAACTGCGTGTCTTGGCCTCCATCACGGAGGACCCTGCCATGGAGCATGCCTTCGTGGAAGACCATGACATTCACGCCGAAACGGCACGCAAGGTCTTTGGCCTCGGTGATGACGCCAAAGTATCAGCCGACCAACGCCGGACGGCCAAAGCGGTTAACTTCGGGATTGTTTACGGCATCTCCGATTACGGTTTGTCAAAGAACCTGAACATTGCCCGCAAGGACGCCAAGGCCTTCATCGACACGTACTTCCAGGAGTTCCCAAAGATTCACGACTGGATGAATGCGATTAAGGAAAAGGCGCACCAGGACGGTTTCGTTGAAACCATCGAACACCGTCGCCGTTACTTACCTGACATTAACGCGAAGAACTTCAACACCCGTTCCTTTGCCGAACGCACGGCCATGAACTCGCCCATTCAGGGATCAGCCGCCGACATTATCAAGATTGCGATGATTAAGGTGGACCGTGCCATTCAAGAAAAGAAGCTCCAGGCCAAGATGCTCGTGCAGGTGCACGATGAATTGGTCTTCGAGTGTCCAAAGGAAGAACTGGAAACGCTGCGTGAAACCGTCACGCAAGTGATGGACTCCGCTGTTAAGCTCGCCATTCCGTTGAAGGTTGAATCCCACGCCGGTCCAACCTGGTATGAAGCAAAGTAAAGAAAAAGAGTCGCCAAGAAAGCGACTCTTTTTTACTAGAATCAGCGGGTAGGGTAAGATAGGAGTAGAAAGGCTTCAAAGATTGGCAAAATGGGGTCAAACTAGACCAATTCCTTTACCAATTTAGAATGTGAGGTCAAGAAAGCTGACAAATTGTTAAACAAGTTGTGCTCTTTCGTATATATTTTTTAGCAAGGGGGGATAGTTCATCGTGAAGAATTCAGAATTACAACGAAACAAAGCTGTCCTGCCGATGTCGGTGGTGCGTGAACTGACTTTGCTAACGGACCGTCAGATTCGTTACTACGAAGAACACGGCCTCGTGAAGCCAGAGCGTGGGAAGGGTGGGCAGCGCCGCTTTTCTCTAAACGACATCGACCAACTCTTGCGCATTAAGGACCACCTGGATGCAGGGGATTCGACGAAGGATATTCGGGAACTCTTCGACAAGTCCGAGCGAAAGAAGCGCCAGCAAGCTGAAGAACAGGACGCCAAGTTGCGCCGTGCTTTGCAAGATGAATTTGCACAGATTGCCCGCTTCAATCAATCGACCAATCGAAACAACCGGATGCATTAGCAGAAAGTAGGAGAGACATGACGCAAAAGACAATGACCAAAGACGAAATCCGAGCAAAGGTGAAAGAAGAACACGTTGAATTCATTCGCGTGACGTTCACGGACGTGATGGGAACCATCAAGAACGTGGAAATTCCAGTGAGCCAATTGGACAGTTTGCTCGATAACGACGTGATGTTCGACGGTTCATCAATCGAAGGGTTTGTTCGGATCAACGAGTCCGACATGTACTTGTACCCTGACCTGTCAACGTTTTTGATTTTTCCATGGTCCGAAGATGCACACGGTGGTAAGGTTGCCCGTCTTATTGCGGACGTTTACACGGCCGACCGCAAGCCATTCCCAGGTGACCCACGCCACGCCTTGAAGGAAGCGGTGAAGCACGCCCAAAAGGACGGCTTTACGGAATTCAACGTTGGAACGGAACCCGAGTTCTTCCTCTTTAAGTTGGATGAAAAGGGAAACCCAACGATGGAACTAAACGACCACGGATCGTACTTCGATTTGGCACCCCTGGACGGTGCTGAAGACGTGCGTCGCGAAATCGTGTTGACCCTTGAACAGATGGACTTCGAAGTCGAAGCGGCCCACCACGAAGTGGCGGACGGCCAGCACGAAGTGGACTTCAAGTACGCCAACGCTTTGGAAGCGGCCGATAAGATTCAGACCTTCAAGTTGGTCGTGAAGACGATTGCCCGCAAGAATGGTTATTACGCAACCTTCATGCCAAAGCCAATCTCTGGAATCAACGGTTCTGGAATGCACGTGAACATGTCTTTGTTCAACGAAGACGGTAACGCCTTTGCGGGTGGGGATGACGAATTCTTCGGTCTCTCAAAAACAGCCTTGCACTTCTTGGGTGGTTTGTTGAAGCACGCACCAGCCATCACGGCCTTTGCGAACCCAACGGTGAACTCATACAAGCGTTTGACGCCTGGATTCGAAGCGCCCGTTTACATCGCCTGGTCAGCGTCAAACCGTTCGCCAATGATCCGCGTGCCGAGCGCACGTGGTATCGGAACGCGTTTGGAACTCCGAACGGTGGACCCAACGGCCAACCCATACCTGACGTTGGCGGCCATCTTGACGGCCGGTTTGGACGGTATTGACAACCATCTTGAACCAAGCTCATCCGTTGATAAGAACATCTACTTGATGGACGAAAACGAACGGAAGAAGGCGGGTATCCGTGACTTGCCAGACACGCTCTTGGACGCCTTGGAAGAATTGGAAAAGGATTCAATCGTGATTGACTCAGTGGGTCAGCACATCACGGACAAGTTCGTGGAAGCAAAGCGCATCGAGTACCAATCCTACCGTCAGTTCGTGACGAAGTGGGAAATTGATAACTACTTTATGAATTACTAATTAAGGCTTATGAAAACGCTCCTGAGCAGTCGCCCAGGAGCTTTTTATTGTACGTGGACTTAAGGAGCAGGACTGGTCGTTATTAGGCTTTCGACGGCGCAACTGCACCATGTTTTAGAAGTGGCCTGCGGTGCGATGATCCCGTAAAAAAAGCCCCGCCATCAGCTGGTGGGGTTTTTTGTTTTTATATTGACTTACGTATTGATCTTCTTACGGTTCACGTTGAAGTAGAAGAGCGTTCCGTTAATCGCCATCATCAGCGCCGTGAAGATGAAGATAGCGCGGTAGTCAAAGGACGAGGCAATCACCGTTCCAAAGAGGGGACCGAGCACCGAACCAGCCGACTGGAAGGACTGGTTATAGGAGAATACCCGGGATACCAACTGCTCCGGCGTATTTCTCGAAAGGAGCGTCTGGATGGCTGGCAACAGGGTCGCATCCGCAATTCCAATGGCAAAGCGGAAGAAGATGAGCCAGAAGACCGTCGTCACGAATGCCGTTGGGAAGAAGGCCAAGACAGCGAGCACGAAGCCGGCCTGAATCATGTACTTCGTTCCAATCTTGTCGCCCAGGCGTCCAAACCATGGGGCGAAGAGGAAGGTTGCACAACCAGGCATGGCAGCGACAACTCCGGTAATGAAGGTGACGTTTCCCTGACCGTTCAACACCTCACGCACGAACAGCGCAACAATTGGGTTGATGGCCATGTTCACGATTTGCACGAGCATCGTCGTCACAAAGAGGGCGATCAGCACGCTTTTGTTTGGCAGCTTGGAGAAGCGCAGGTCTTCTTCCTTCGTATCTTCCTCCGGCAACTTCTTTTCCGGCTTCTTTTCTTCAATGAAGAACCAGATGAAGAAGAAAAGCACAACGAAAATGGAAGCGGTAATGAAGAAAATGTTCCGGTAGGACATGAAGGTGGCAAGCGTTCCACCAATCAAAGGCCCCACGAGCGTTCCACCTGTGAACCCGGTCACCACGATTCCAAGAGCGCGACCAACCTGTTCACGGGGCGTCTGTGTCGCAATCAAGGCGTTGGCGTTTGACACAAAACCACCGAGTGCACCCTGAATGGCGCGAAGGGCAATCAACTGCCAGACGTTTTGCACCAAACCGGTCAGTCCCATGGCGAGGGCCAAACCAAGCGCGGCACGCATCATCATGAGCTTACGTCCCTTTTTATCCGCCAATCGTCCCCAGAGTGGGGAGACGATGGTTGAGGTCAAAAAGGTTGCGGCAAAGGCGAAGCCGGAATAGAAGTTCAGTTCCGCCCGAGTGAAGTTTCCCAGCGTGTCAATGAAGAGGGAAAGGAAGGGGACGATTTCGGAAAAAGCAATTCCCGACATCATCACTGCCAGCCAGACAATCCACATATTGCGTTTCCAGTCGACAGGCTGATTTTCTGCTTGCATGAGGGCCTCCTTCAAGTGTTATTTCTATTGATTAATCTTACTCTTTTTCTCTGAAAAATGCAGGGGCTTTCCTATATTTTTTGGATTCAAATTCAAAAGAACGACACCGTTATTCTAAACTATTAACTAGTCTTTGAATCGCCTGTCTTTTGCTTGTTTAGGGGGGCGATATACCATATAATGTGTCTAAGACGATTTCATTTAACGTTCATTTAAAGGAGGCTTGCCATGACACAATACAAAGAATACCAAGCACAAGACGTCTTGGACATGGTGAACGCCTACCTTGATAAAGAACAGCAAGCAGCCGTACAAAAGGCCTTTGACTGGGCGAACGAACTGCACAAGGACCAGAAGCGTCAATCCGGACAAGCCTACATTGCCCACCCAATCCAAGTGGCGGGTATCCTCGCCGAATTGAAGATGGACGGTCCAACCATCATCGCCGGTTTCTTACACGATATCGTGGAAGACACGCCGGTCACCGGACAAGACGTTGTTGACCGCTTCGGTGAAACGGTTGGTCGCATTGTCGATGGGGTCACGAAGATCTCAAAGATTAAGTACCAGGACTCGAAGGTTCAATTGGCCGAAAACCACCGTAAGCTTCTTTTGGCGATGGCAAAAGACATCCGCGTGATTATCGTGAAGTTGGCCGACCGCCTGCACAATATGCGCACGCTTGACGCCTTGCACCCTGAAAAGCAACGTCGCATTTCAAAGGAAACGCTGTCCATCTACGCACCCTTGGCCGACCGACTCGGTATTTCGGCCATCAAGTGGGAACTCGAAGACCTGTCGCTTTCATACTTGGAGCCAGACGCTTACCACAAGATTGCCAAGATGATGTCAATGAAGCGCACGGAGCGCATCGAAATCATTGAAGAGGCCGTCGCTAAGATTGAACAAAGCATTTCGGACTTGAAGCTCGAGGATGTTTCCGTCTATGGTCGTCCCAAGCACATCTATTCGATCTACCGTAAGCTCGTGGACAAGCACAAGTCCTTTGATGAAATCTACGATTTGTCTGCCATTCGCATCCTAACGGAAAACGTGGCGGACACGTACGCGGTTTTGGGTGCCATTCACTCCCACTGGAAGCCACTTCCAGGCCGCTTCAAAGACTACATCGCCTTGCCGAAGCCAAACGGTTACCAATCCTTGCACACGACGGTTATCGGTCCCGGCGGTCGTCCGCTTGAAGTTCAGATTCGAACGTACCAGATGCACCAGGTGGCTGAGTACGGAGTTGCGGCCCACTGGGCCTACAAGCAAAACCGTGGATCTGACCAAACCGCAAACGTACAAGACCAGTCCGAGCAGGTCTTGAACATGATTCAGGGAATCTTGGAGTTCCAGGAATCCGCAACGGATGCCCAAGACTTCATGGACTCCGTTCAAGCCGACCTCTTCGTGGACCGCGTCTACGCTTTTTCACCGGCGGGGGATGTTTATGAACTTGCCCAGGGTGCTGGTCCTTTGGACATGGCCTTTGCCATCCACTCCAAGGTTGGGGAACAGACAACTGGGGCCAAGGCCAACGGCCGCATTGTCCCATTGGATTACCAAATCCAAAACGGGGACATCATGGAAATCTTGACCAGTCCAAACGCCAAGCCATCACGTGACTGGCTGGACTTGGTGAAGACCCGTAAGGCACGCCACAAGATTAAGCAGTTCTTGAAGAAGCGTGACCGCGCCGACAACATTCAGTCCGGTTTGGACGCCGTTTTGAAAGAATTGGCCGACCAGAGTTACGACGTCGCCACCTATGGGGATGATGAGCACATGAATCAGGCGGCGGAAGGCTTGAACGCCGGAAGTCGTGATGACTTGCTTGCTTCCGTTGGGTACGGGGACCTATCCCGTTTAACTGTCGTTAAGGAATTGACGAAGTCCCTTCGTGAAGAGAAGGCCGCGGCCGAAGCCGCTGCTTTGCAAAAGAAGTTGCTTGAAGACGGGGAAGCACTTAAAAAAGAGGCGCAGACACCAAGTAAGAGCAAGCAAGAATCCGAAGTGGTGATTGCCGGTATCGACAACCTGCTCGTTCGCTTAGCTGGTTGCTGTACGCCGGTTCCGGGAGACCCTGTTTCAGGTTACATCTCACAGGGACGCGGAGTGGCCGTTCACCGCTTTGACTGCCCAAACATCCACGCGGCCCAAGAACAAGGAGAACGTTTGGTCGATGTCGTTTGGGCTGATCCAAACGGTTTGCGCCAGGACTACACGGCAGACCTAACGATTCACGCGGAAAACGAGCCGGGAATTTTGAACGACCTGTTGAAGTCATTGAACGCCAAGACCCGCTTCATCAAGGAAATCAACGGGCACGTCACAAAGGGGGGCATGGTCTTAGTCCAAGCTTCCCTTGGTGTTGCCAACCTGGCCCAGTTGAACGGCATCATTGATTCCCTTTCTGCACAACGTTCCGTTTACGACGTGAAGCGGACGATTCACTAACAATAAAAACGAAACAGAGGAAATACCCGTGAGCACGAGTCCCATCCGCCTAGTTCCGCTTAAGATTGCTGGGCACAAGCAAGAAGTATATTACGATATTGACAGTCATTCTTACTTTCAAGCAAAGGAGAAGAAAAAGCTCCAGGGATTTGATTTAGCACTTTTCGTTACTTTCATTATCTCTGCCATCTGGGCAACGCCCTACTGGATTCTACGTTTTCTTCCCTTACCAAAGATGCACATCACGTCGCCTCTGATGTGGTGGCTTGGCCTCTTTGTATCCGCCATTCTCCCGTTCTTCTTCTGGGTGATGGCCTTTCGGGAACAACGTCGTCGACCAATCAACTTCTTTGAATTGGCACGCCTGAATCCAAACGACCAGGAACGACGCCACCTGAAGGCCAAGTGGGCCTTCGAACGTGCTTGGATCATCTTCGTTTTGGTGCTGTTGCCACCAACGACGGTCCTGTTCTTCTTCCTGTACTTGGTGAAGGCCAACTTCCTGGACGCGCTTCTATTGACGCTGCACGGCACGCTCTTTCTGCGTCGCCTTCAGCCAGACGTCTTCAAGCGCTTGAAGCTGTCACCACGCCACCTGTCGTAATAAAAAAGAGCTGAACCAAACGGTTCAGCTCTTTTTGTTTTCTTTATTTGGCTTTCTTCGACCAGTAGACGAGTCCGAATGGAATCGTTGATTCCTGTCCCTTTAAGATACGTCCAAGGTTTTGACGGTGGCGATAGAAGACAAAGACTGTCAAAGCAATCGCTACAATCGATAAGATAATGTCTTGGTAGTAGAAGACGGACATGATGGAGGCGAAAGTGAAACCAACCATTGAGGCAACCGATACCATCGAAAAGAGTACCAGGCACAAAATGAAGGTTGCGACGACCATCCAGAAGAGGGCGGGGTTGTAAACGGCGAGCACACCAGCTGAGGTTGCGACTGCCTTTCCACCCTTAAATCCGATCCAGAGGGAGAAGGTGTGGCCCAAGATAGCGGCCAAACCAACGTACATCACGTTGATGTCGACGTGGAAGAGGGCTGGCAACAAGGCTGCCGCCACACCCTTCAACATGTCGAAGACCAAAACGGTCGTTCCGGCGACGGGACCGAGGCTTCGAAAAGCGTTGGTCGTCCCGATGTTTCCAGAACCTTCCGTTCGGATGTCTTTGTGGTAAAAGAGTTTACCAATCCAAAAGCCTGGGACAAGTGATCCCAGCAAGTAGGCCAGTAAAAAGACCAAAATTGTTTTTTCCATTTGATGAACTCCTTAAATGAAACGCAGATAATATTTTACCACAGCGCTTTCGTCTTTGGCTGATTCTAAAGCAGATTTAAGATGTTTTCTGCTGGAAAAGTCAAAACCGGCTTAGATTTTCTATTGTCACTTTTTCATTTTTAATCTATGATAAGGTAGATTGCCAAAAGAAGCCCCAATTATGGGCACTTTTGGAAAAAACGACAATAAAGGATGATCACTGTGCCAAACAACACACATTACGATGCAGATTCGATTAAAATCCTAGAGGGATTGGAAGCCGTTCGGAAGCGACCAGGAATGTACATTGGTTCGACTGACGGACGTGGTCTCCACCACTTGGTATACGAAATTGTCGACAACGCGGTCGATGAAGCTTTGGGTGGTTATGGAAACCACATCGAAGTGACAATTGAAGAAAATAATGCCATTACGGTTTCCGATTCTGGACGTGGTATGCCAGTCGGCATGCACTCATCCGGGAAGCCAACGCCCGAAGTTATCCTGACGGTGCTTCACGCCGGTGGAAAGTTCGGACAGGGTGGTTACGCCACTTCTGGTGGTTTGCACGGGGTTGGTTCATCCGTTGTTAACGCACTTTCTGAATACTTGAAGGTGACGATTGTCCGTGACGGACACCGCTTCGAAGAGACCTTTGAAAACGGTGGAAAGCCAATCGGTACACTGATTGACTTGGGTGCTACAAAAGACCACACCGGGACGACCGTGACTTTTAAGCCCGACGCTTCGATCTTCTCAACGACGGTCTTTAAGTTTGATACGTTAGCGGAACGCTTGCGCGAAGCCGCCTTCTTGATGTCTGGTGTGAAGTTCACGTTGACAGACAAGCGTGTCGCACCTGCCCGCCAGGAAGTTTACCACTATGAAAAGGGACTCCACGCCTTCGTTGATTTCTTGAACGAAGAAAAGGAAGGCCTCGGACCCGTTATGTCCTTCGATGGGGAAAGCGACGGCATCGTCGTCGACGTGGCCGCTCAGTATAACGATGGTTACTCTGAAACGCTTTTGTCCTTTGTTAACAACGTTCGTACGCAAGACGGTGGAACCCACGAAGCTGGTTTCCGCGCTGCCTGGACGAAGGCCTTTAACGAATACGCCCGCCGGGTGAACTTGCTGAAGGATAAGGACAAGAACCTCGAAGGTTCCGACGTCCGTGAAGGACTCTCAGCCGTCGTTTCTTTGCGTGTGCCCGAAGAACTCTTGCAGTTCGAAGGTCAGACGAAGGACAAGTTGGGAACCACGGAAGCCCGTGGGGCGGTTGATTCCGTCGTAAACGACACGTTAGCCCGTTTCTTGCTCGAAAACGGTGACTTTGGACAGAAGATTGTCCGCAAGGCACTCCGTGCTCGTGAAGCCCGTGAAGCGGCTCGTAAGGCACGTGAAGAATCACGTACCGGTAAGTCAAAGGGAAAGAAGGAACGCCTTCTTTCCGGTAAGCTGGCACCCGCACAGTCAAAGAACGCTGATAAGAACGAATTGTTCTTGGTCGAGGGAGACTCTGCCGGTGGTTCAGCTAAGCAGGGACGTGACCGTAAGTTCCAGGCCATCTTGCCACTCCGTGGTAAGGTCTTGAACACGCAGAAGGCTAAGTTACCTGATATCTTAAAGAACGAAGAAATTTCAACGTTGATCTACGCCATTGGTGGCGGGGTCGGGCCTGACTTTAACATCAAAAACGCCGCCTTCGACAAGGTTATCATCATGACCGACGCCGACGACGACGGTGCCCACATCCAAACCTTGCTTTTGACGTTCTTCTACAAGTACATGCGTCCTTTGATTGAAGCAGGAAAGGTTTACATCGCTTTGCCACCGCTGTACCGCATTAAGTACCGTGGTAAGCAAGACGATTCCTTTGCCTGGACCAACGACGAATTGGCCGAAATTACGGCCAAGGCCAAGACCAAGTACGAATTGACTCGTTTCAAGGGTCTTGGTGAAATGAACGCGACCCTTCTTTGGGAAACGACGATGGACCCCGAATCACGGACGTTGATTCGTGTGAAGATTGACGACGCCATGCTCGCTGAAAAGCGCGTGACGACGCTCATGGGTGACAAAGTTGACCCACGCCGTCAATGGATTGAAAACAACGTGCAATTCACGTTGGAAGAAGAAGGATCCATCTTGGATAACGTGGCCGGTGGTGCTGATTCCAGCCAGGTCTTTGACCAGGTAATGGCCGGTAAGGATCCACACGGTGAAACGGAAGCCGAAGAAGTTGCCCGCGTTGCTGAAAACAGCCCGGCAGCCCAGGCTGAAAAGGCCGTCGCCGAAAAGGTTGCTGCATCTCGGGCCAAGCCTGTAGAGGAAACACCAGCGGAAGCAAAGAAGGAAGCAGTGGCAGAAGAAAAGGCCGCTCCAAAAAAGGAAGCGACAAAGCCAGCTGCACCAAAGAAGGACGAAAAGCCTTCTTCACAGAATCCTGAAAACTTCGAGAACCTGAACTTGTTTTAAGCACTGATACGAAAGGATAGGGGATTGTCCATATGGCAGACCGCATTACCGAGCTTTCACTAGAAGCCGTCATGGGCGAGCGCTTCGGTCGCTATTCAAAATACATCATTCAAGAACGAGCCCTGCCCGACATTCGTGACGGGCTCAAGCCTGTTCAGCGTCGTATTCTTTACGCGATGGACCAGGACTCAAACACCTATGACCACCCATACCGTAAGTCGGCAAAGGCCGTTGGAAACATCATGGGTAACTATCACCCCCACGGTGATTCTTCCATCTACGAAGCCATGGTACGTCTTTCCCAGGATTGGAAAGTGCGTGAACCGCTCATTGACATGAACGGAAACAACGGTTCGGTCGATAACGATCCAGCCGCCGCCATGCGTTACACGGAATCACGTTTGGCCAAAGTCTCAGGCGAAATCCTGAAGGACTTGGCACAAGACACCGTCGAAATGGTTTTGAACTTCGATGACACGACCTACGAACCAACGGTTTTGCCATCTCGTTTGCCAAACCTCTTTGTGAACGGGGCCACTGGAATTTCTGCCGGTTACGCGACGGATATTCCGCCACACAATCTTAAGGAAATCAACGAGGCCTTGATTTACTTGCTCGACCATCCGGAAGCCAGCTTGGCTGAACTGATGAAGTTCGTGAAGGGACCGGACTTCCCAACGGGTGGTATCATCCAGGGGTTGGACGGTATCAAGCAAGCTTACGAAACGGGTCGCGGCCGCGTGGTTGTTCGTGCTAAGACCGAAGTAAGTCCACTTAAGGGTGGAAAGCAAAAGATTGAAATCACGGAAATTCCATACGAAGTCGTGAAGTCCAACTTGGTTGCCAAGATTGACGCCATTCGCTTGAACAAGGAAGTGGCCGGCATTTCCGAAGTCCGTGATGAATCGGACCGTGAGGGGATGTCCATTGTCATCGAATTGGCAAAGGACGCTTCCGCCGATGGCATCTTGACTTACCTCTTCAAGAAGACGGACTTGCAGATTTCATACAACTTCAACATGGTGGCCATCCACGACCAACGACCAGTTCTGGTTACGTTGCAAAATGGTTTGCAGGCCTTCTTGGACTTTCGTAAGGATGTCGTCTTGAAGCGTTCCGCTTACGATTTGAAGAAGGCCCAGGCTCGTCAACACATCGTGGAAGGGTTGATTCGCATGTTGTCCATCTTGGACGAAGTGGTTTCAACCATCCGTTCTTCTAAGAACCGTAAGGACGCCACGCAAAACTTGATGGACAAGTTTGACTTCACCAAGGCCCAGGCGGAAGCCATCGTAACCTTGCAGCTTTACCGTTTGACCAACACGGACGTGACGCAGCTGCAAGACGAACACGACGCCTTGGCAAAGAAGATTGCCGAACTGCAAAAAATTCTGAACGAGACGTCTGCTTTGCACGACGTTATCCGCAAGGAATTGCAAGAAGTCATCGACGAATACGCAACGCCTCGTTTGACGGAAATCGAAAAGGAAATCGAATCCCTTGTCATCGACACGGCCGTGACGGTGCCAGACGAAAGCGTTCGTTTGTTGCTTTCACAAAACGGTTACGTGAAGCGTTCATCCCTCCGTTCATTCAAGGCTTCGGCCGAAGAAAACGGTTTGGCCGATGATGACCCAATCATCATGGAACAGACCGTGAACACGACGGAGCACCTGTTGGCCTTCACCAACATGGGAAACTTGATTTACCGACCAATCTACGAGATTTCCGAATTCAAGTGGAAGGAACCAGGAGAACACTTCTCCCAGACACTTTCAAACTGGGATCCGGAAGAAGCCATCATCGCCGCGATGGTCATTAAGGACCCAGCAGCTAAGGACACCGTCCTCTTAGCTTCAACGGACGGTTACATTAAGCGTTCCGAAATTGTCGACATGGTACCGAAGTCATACAAGAAGAAGTCGGCAACGGTCATGAAGCTCAAGTCCGACGCTGCCCGTGTGGCTGCGGTTGCACCAGTTAGCGACGACAACGACGTCTTGGTCTTGGCAAAGGCTGGACTCGGACTCCGCTTTAAGGCGGATGAAGTGCCAACGGTTGGTGCTCGTACCGCCGGTGTGAAGGCGATTAAGTTGGGCGACGGTGACTCGGTTGCCGACGTATTGACTTTGTCAGAAAAGGACACTTACTTGGCCCTCGTGACAAACCAGGGAACGTTTAAGTACTCCCGCCTCGACGAAATCTCCGATTCCCACCGTGCAAATAAGGGGCTCCAGGTCTTGTCACCACGTAAGACGGTCGATTACGCCGTTGCGGCGGCCACCGCTGTTGAAGACGACCAAGCGGCCCTGCGTATTGAAACGGATCGGATGAAGACCTTTGACATTCAATTGCAAGACCACTCGTTGTCGAACCGGACGGCCAATGGTTCAGCGCTCTTGGATCCATCATCCGATGGCCAAGCAACGTCAATCAAAGTCTTGGAATTAGACGCGGAAGACTAGTCAGCAACCACTGTTATCGGTTACAATAGATATGAATTGATGCGGATTACCGCAAATTGAGGAGTTAAAAACATGGCAAAGATTCAAGTTTTTGGACACAAGAATCCTGATATGGATACGGTTGCCTCAGCAATGGCCGCGGCCGATTTGCTGTCACAACAAGGTTTGGATACCGAAGCAGTTGCACAAGGTAAGCCAAACCAAGAAACGCAATTTGCTTTGGACCACTTTGGTTTGAAGGCATTGCCAATCATCGATAAGGCTTCAACCGAAGAAGTTGTTTTGGTTGACCACAACGAAGCCGCACAATCCGTCGACAACTTGGCCGACGTAACGGTTTACGGCATCTACGACCACCACAAGTTCAACTTCCAAAACGGTACGCCACTTTACATTACGGCAAAGCCTTGGGGTTCTGTTTCAACCATCTTGTACTACGAATATATGCAAGCTGGTTTGACGATTCCTGCTAAGATTGCCGGTGTGTTGGCATCTGGTTTGATTTCTGACACGTTGTTGTTGAAGAGCCCAACCACAACGGATGTTGACCGCAAGGCCTTGCCAGAATTGGCAAAGATTGCTGGCATCGATGACATCGAAGCTTACGGTTTGGAATTGTTGAAGGCCGGAACGGACCTTTCATCACGTTCTGACGAAGAATTGTTGGAAGGGGACGCCAAGTCCTTTACCATGGGTTCACACGACTTCCGTATCGGACAGGTGAACACGGTTGACATCGATGATGTTTTGAAGCGTCAAGGTGACTTGGAAAAGGCCATGAAGGCTTCTGGTTACGAAGACTTCTTGTTGGTTATCACGGACATCTTGAACTCCAATTCAAAGGCCATCTACTTGGGTGATGCCGCTGACAACATCGAAAAGGCTTTCGATGCTAAGTTAGAAAACAACATCATCGACTTGCCTGGCGTGGTTTCACGTAAGAAGCAAGTGGTACCACGATTGCAAAAGCAATTCTAAGACAAGAACGGGTTTGAAGAACTTTTTAAGAAAAGTTAAAAGAACCCCTTTACAGTCTAGAAACTAGCCTGTATAATACTATTTTGTATTGACAAGCAAATAAATTTTTATCAAAAAACTAACACTGAGGAGCTATAGCTATGCGTATTCATGTCGTATTAGGCAATGACGAAACTGGGGAACGTATTTACTTGACGTCAAAGAACCGTCGTAACACCCCTGATCGTTTGGAGTTGAAGAAGTACTCACCAAAACTTCGTAAAGTTGTAACGTTTAAGGAGATTAAGTAATGGCTAAGAAATCAAAGATTGCAAAGGCAAAGCAACGTGAAGTAATGGTTGCCAAGTACGCTGACAAGCGTGCTGCTTTGAAGGCTGCCGGTGACTACATCGGTTTGGCTGCCTTGCCAAAGGACTCATCACCTGTACGTGTTCACAACCGTGACCGCATCGATGGACGTCCACACGGTTACATGCGTGAATTCGGAATGTCACGTTTGAACTTCCGCCAATTAGCACACAAGGGTCAGATTCCTGGTGTTCGTAAGGCTTCTTGGTAAAAAGAATCAACAAACCACAGCCTTGCTGTGGTTTTTTCTTTGTCTACCTTGCTTTTTGAATGGAAATCAACTACTATAAAGGTAAGTTAATTTACAGTCGTAAATGAGCGGGTCAGGGAGATTTGACCGGCTCATTTTTTATGACTTTGATAGATAAGGAGCGGCGATGGTACAAGCAAAGAATCAAGCGCTACTAGACATTGTCCAACCGATTATTGAGGATCAAAACCTGCTGTTGTGGGACTTGGTCATCAAGAAGGTTGCCGGCAAAAAGACAGTAGAAATCTTAGTTGATTTACCAAATCATAACAACATCTCAATGACTCAAATTACCACCTTTACGCAGGCGGTAAACGAGGCCTTGGACGAAGCAGAAGTAGACCCGGTTCCAGGTGAGTACATGCTAGACATTGCATCACCAGGTTGGGATCGTTCACTTTCTGAACCCTGGCACTTTGCTTGGGCAAAGGAAGCAGACGAACAAATTTCAATTGCTTTGTTTGCTGCTAAGGATGGTCAAAAGAAATGGACAGGTGCCATTTCTTCATTAGATGATGATGGTCTTTCTTTGGAAGTTGATGGAGAAGAAAAGCGCTTTAACTTTGACGAAATTGCCAAAGCCGTTGTTTCAATCCAATTTTGATGGTTTAAAAGTGGAGTTATAGATATGAGTAAAGAATTAGTAATGGCCTTGGATGCCTTGGAACAAGAACGAGGCATCGACCGTGAAGTCGTTGTTGAAGCTTTGGAAAACGCCTTGAAGGCGGCTTACAAGAAGCAATACAACGCGAACCAAAACGTCGAAGCAACCTTCGACGACAAGAAGGGTAAGATGACCATCAAGCAGGTCAAGACGGTTGTCTTGGACGAAGACTTGTTGGACCCTGACACTGAAATCTCTTTGACGGAAGCTTTGGAAATCAACAAGGCTTACGAAGCGGGTGATGAAATCCGTTTCGACGTAACGCCAAAGGACTTCGGTCGTATGGCCGCACAAGCTGCTAAGCAAGTTATCGTACAAAAGATGCGTGAAGCAACGCGTCAGGCTGTCTACGAACGTTACAAGGACTACGAAGGGGAAATCATCTCCGGAGAAGTTGAACGTCAAGACACGCGTTTCTTGTACGTGATGCTTCCTGGTAAGCAAGAAGCCGTGATGACGGCCGGTGATCAAATGCCAACGGAACACTACCGCATGCGTGACCGCATCAAGGTATTGGTTTCAAAGGTTGATGATTCCTTGAAGGGACCACAAATCTTTGTTTCACGTACGGCACCTGGTTTGGTTAAGCGTTTGTTCGAGCAAGAAGTACCTGAAGTGTACGATGGAACGGTTGAAATCGTTTCCGTTGCTCGTGAAGCGGGTGACCGTTCAAAGATTGCCGTTTACACGCACGACGAAGACTTGGATCCAGTTGGAGCCTTGGTTGGTCAGCGTGGGGCACGTGTTCAAGCCGTTGTCACTGAATTGGGTGGCGAACACATGGACATCGTGGAATGGGTTGAAGACGAAGCGCAATACATTGCAAACGCCTTGAATCCAGCTGAAGTAACGGACGTTATCTTTGATCCTGAAAACGATCAAGCCGTCACGGTAATTGTTCCTGACGACCAATTGTCATTGGCCATTGGTAAGAAGGGACAAAACGCCCGCTTGGCTGCTCGTTTGACGGGTGTCAAGATTGACATCAAGCCTGAATCAGAAGCCGCTGACTTGGCCGTTGCCATGGACGAAGCAGCAGACGATTCATTTGATGACGCCGCTGATGAAGCCGTTGACACTGATGTAGATGCTGGTGTTGATGCATTGGCTGAAGACGATAGCGAAAATCCTGAAATCTAATTTCGAGGAGGTTCTTCGATGAAAACACGGAAGATTCCGTTAAGAAAAGACATTGTTTCGGGCGAGATGTTCCCGAAGCAAGACCTTGTCCGGGTGGTGAAGAATAAAGAAGGCGAAGTCTTCTTGGATCCAACCGGTAAGAAAAACGGTCGCGGTGCTTACATTGCGCTAGACCGCAAGACGGCTGAAGCGGCCAAAGCAAAGAAAGTCTTTGAACGTGCCTTTTCACAGGCAATCGAACCGGCTTTCTATGATGAACTTTACGCTTACGTCGATCATCAACAAGCCCGAAAAGAGCTCTTTGAAAATGACGATGAATAAGTTGATGCAGACTTTGGGTCTCGCCCGTCGTGCTAACAAAGTCGTCTTAGGATCAGGCCCAACGATGAAGGCCATCCAAAATCAAAGTGCTCGAATCGTCTTTTTCCCAAAAGATGGTGGGGCTAGCCAGTATAAGAAGTTTTCAGATAAGTGTGCTTTCTATAAAGTGACTTTTTCAGATGCTTTGACCAGAGAGGAACTGGTTTCATCCATCGGGATGAACCGGTCGGTCCTAGCAATCGAAGACGCTGGTTTTTCAAAAAAAATCAAAGAAATACTTGAAGAAAAGGAGCGGAACTAAATGGCAGAAGAAAAGAAATTCTCTGGATCAAACCGTAAGACCCGCAAGATGGCAGTGCCAGAACGAAAGGAACTTCCAGCTTCCCAACGTCGTCACGCCGCTAAATTGTCAGAGGGAGCGGCTAAGCCAGCTGGTCCAGCACGTCCAAAGTCAAACGGACCACGAAACGAAGGAAACGGACAACGTCCAACTTCCCGTAACGGACAAAACGGTGGACCTCGTGGAGGTCAAGGTGGCTCACGTCGCCCACAAAACAACCGTTCAAACCAGTCTTCTGGACGCCCAATGGTGCGCGAAAAGAAGTCTTGGTCAACGAAGCCTCGTGAAGGACAAGTTAACTATTCAGCAAAGAAGGATGATTCTTTGAAGGAATACGTGGCTCAAAACAACAAGGCCAAGCAAGAAGCTCAAAAGCAAGCTGAAAAGAAGGCGGCGAAGCCAGCCGCAAAGAAGCCTGCTGCTAAGCCAGCCGAAGCAGCAAAGCCAGCTAACGGTGGTGGACGCTTCGGTGGTTCACTTGCTTCAGGAAACAACTCCGCCCGTAACAACACGCGTAAGCGCAACACGAACGGAACGGGACAACAAACGCCTCGTCGTAACGACAAGCCACACGGTTCAAAGAAGGCGCGTCGTATCGCTGCTAAGCAGCAACCAAAGAAGCAACCAACGGTTCGTAAGGAACAGCCATTGCCAGAAGTGCTTGAATACAAGGTCGGCATGAACGTGCAGGACTTGGCAAAGCTCTTGCACCGTGACGCTTCTGAAATCATCAAGAAGTTGTTCTTGCTTGGAATTGTGACGAACCAAAACCAGTCATTGGATGAAGATACTATCGAAATCCTTGCAGCTGATTACGGTATCGACGCCAAGCAAAAGGAAGAAGAAGACTTGGCCGACATCGACCGCTTCTTCGACGATGAAACGGTTAACGAAGAAGCCCTCGAACCACGTGCTCCCGTTGTAACGATCATGGGACACGTTGATCACGGTAAGACGACGTTGTTGGATTACTTGCGTAAGACAAACGTTACCGAAGGTGAAGCTGGTGGAATCACGCAGCACATCGGTGCCTACCAAGCACGCTTGGACGGTCGTTTGATTACCTTCTTGGATACCCCTGGTCACGCGGCCTTCTCTGAAATGCGTGCCCGTGGTGCCAACGTAACGGACATCACTGTTTTGGTTGTTGCCGCAGATGACGGTGTGCAACCACAGACGATTGAAGCCATTAACCACGCCAAGTCAGCTGGTACGCCAGTGATCGTGGCCGTGAACAAGATTGATAAGGAAGGGGCGAACCCTGACCAAGTCATGAACCAATTGATGGCTTACGACCTTGTGCCTGAAGAATACGGTGGATCAACGATCTTCGTTAAGATTTCCGCTAAGCAAGGACAAAACATCGACCAATTGCTTGAAATGATCTTGCTTGAAGCCGACGTTTTGGAATTGAAGGCTGACCCAACACAACCAGGACGTGGTTCTGTTATCGAAGCCCGTTTGGACAAGGGTCGTGGACCTGTTTCAACTGTTTTGGTTCAACAAGGAACGCTCCGCATCGGAGACCCTGTCGTTGTTGGAAACACGTATGGACGTATCCGTACGATGCAAAACGAAAAGGGTGAAGACCTGAAGGAAGCCAAGCCAGCAACGCCTGTTCAAATCACTGGTTTGAACGCCGTGCCATCTGCTGGTGACCGTTTCGTTGTCATGCAAGACGAAAAGTCCGCCCGTGCCGCTGGTGAAGAACGTGAAAAGCGTGCCCGCGAAGAAGTTCGCAACGCTGGTTCCGTTGTTACCTTGGACACGTTGTTTGACACGATGTCTGAAAAGGCCATGAAGAAGGTCCCTGTTATCGTGAAGGCCGACGTTCAAGGTTCTGTTGAAGCCTTGGCTGGTTCATTGAAGAAGATTGATGTTGAAGGTGTTAAGGTTGACGTTGTTCACGCCGCCGTTGGTGCCATCAACGAATCTGACGTTTCATTGGCCGGTGCTTCTGGTGCCATCATCATCGGATTTAACGTGCGTCCTACGCCGTTTGCAAAGAACCAAGCACAAGCTGACAAGATTGACATGCGTTTCTACTCTGTTATCTATGACGCCATCGATGACGTGACGGACGCAATGCACGGTCAACTTGAACCTGTCTACGAAGAAAAGGTTATCGGTACAATCGTTGTTAAGGAACTCTTCAAGTTCTCTAAGGTTGGAACGATTGCCGGTGCCACGGTTGAAGAAGGTAAGATTACGAAGGACTCTAAGGTTCGTATCGTCCGTAACGGAACGGTTATCTTTGATGGTCCATTGGCTTCCCTCCAACGTGGTAAGGATGCCGTAAACGAAGTAAAGTTCGGTTACGACTTCGGATTCACGGTGAACAAGTTTAACGATATTCAACCAGGTGATGATGTGGAAGCATACATCATGGAAGAAGTTAAGCGTAACAAGAAGAAGTAAAACGAAACGTTTTAGGAGGCGGATATGGCAAATGCACAACGCGCTGGGCGCTTAGCTCAGGAAATCCAAAAAGACGTAACAGATTTGATTTTGAAGCGAGTAAACGATCCTCGCGTGCAAGACGTGACGGTGACGTCCGTCGATGTGACGGGTGATCTTCAAATCGCTACGATTTACTACTCAATTCTTTCGGACCTTGCGTCTGATCGGAAGAAGGCCCAAGCAGGCCTCGAGGCAGCAACGGGCTTGATTCGTCGCGAACTCGGTGCTCGCTTGACCGTCTATAAGATTCCAGAATTGCACTTCTCATTGGATAACTCAATCCAGTACGGTGACCACATCGAAGCACTGATTCGTCAACTTCACCAAAAAGAAGGCAAGTAATTTTTAAAAGAGTCCCTGTTGGGGGCTCTTTTTTTTATGAAAACGAGCCCCTTTCGGGGCTCTTCGAAGTCCGTATATTTAAGTTCTTCTCACTTTACTCATTTTTCTTTCATAAGACTGTTTTAATCCTCGCTGATTTGAGGTAGACTATAGACAATTCAAAAAGAAAGCAAAAAGAGGTGTTCTCATGAAAGCAAAACAACCAACCTTAAATCCAGAAATCACAGCGATTCCAGCCGACAAGATTTTGGGCTTTCAAGCGAGCTTGCAGGGCATCGACGATTTGCTTTATTTGACGTTCGGGGAACCCGGCTTTGATACGCCGGACGTGGTGAAGGAAGCGACCATCCAAGGAATTAAGGATAACCATTCCCACTATGGTAATTCCCAGGGAAATCCCGACTTGCGCCAGGCCGTCATTGACTACGTGGACAACCGATACGGTTTAACTGCCTATCCATCCGTTGACCAAGTACTCATCACCGCTGGGGTTTCAGAAGCGATGTACGTCATCTTCAAGACGTTACTCTCAGTGGGTGACGGTATCTTGGTGCCAGATCCAGCATACGGTTCTTACTTCTCCTCCATTGCCACGGCAAATGCGACGGCAATTCCAGTGGACACGTCGGTAGCCGATTTCAAGTTAACGCCGGCCTTGGTTCACGAAGCCGTCCAAAACGCGGACGTGCCCGTTAAGGCGGTTCTCTTTAACTATCCAAGCAACCCAACTGGTGTGACCTACAGTGAAGATGAGTTGAAAGCATTGGCCGAAGCCTTCAAGGAGGAGGGCATTTGGGTGATTTCCGATGAAATCTACTCTGAGTTGACCTATGGTAAGAAGCACTATTCCGTTGGGCAAATCATGCCGGAACAAACCATTGTCGTGAACGGCTTGTCCAAGTCACACGCCATGACCGGTTACCGGGTCGGTTTCGTTTTGGCACCCGATGAAGTGGCCGCACAACTGAAGAAGGTTCATGCTACGTTGATTTATTCCATTCCGACTTTTGTATACGACGGGGCTAAGGCAGCCTTAGAGATGCCAAAGGAAGATTTGCAGTACATGGTCGACAGCTATGAAAAGCGTCGCGACATCGCCTATGCGGGACTGTCAGACATGGGCTTTGACGTACTGTCACCGGACGGGGCCTTCTACCTCTTTGCCCAGCTGCCAGACTTCATCGAAGAAGATGGCTGGACCTTTGCCGAGAAGTTGGCAAAGGACGGCGGTGTGGCCGTCATTCCGGGTGAAGCCTTCTCAAAGTTTGAAGGAGCTAAGAAGTACATTCGCGTATCTTACGCGGGTGACCAAGATCAGATTGAAAAGGGCTTGGGCCGCATGAAAGCATACATTGAAAAGCGCCGGGCAAACCGGTAAAATAAAAGCCGACGATTTCACTTTGAATGACCGGCTTTTTTTGCTGGGATGGAGATGAACAGCATGGCCAAGCAAACGAGCAATTTAACAGGATTACTGGTGGTGAACAAGCCGAAGGGCATGACGTCCTTTGGCGTGGTGGCCCGCTTGCGCCGAATTTCGGGCCAGAAGAAGATTGGACACGCGGGCACGTTGGATCCAAACGTGGACGGTGTGCTGGTGGTGGCACTGGGAAAGGCGACGAAGCTGATTGATCTGCTCCAGACGGTGCCAAAGACTTACCAGGGAACGGTGACGTTCGGGTACGCGACGGAAAGTCAGGATTCCGATGGGGCCGTAGTCGAGGAGAAGCCCTTAGTTAAAGACCTTGACCCCGTCGCCTTGAAGGCCGCCTTCAAGAGCCTCGAGGGCGATATCATTCAGATTCCGCCGATTTATTCAGCGGTCAAGGTCAACGGAAAACGCCTATACGAGTACGCTCGGGCCAACGAGCCAGTTGAACTCCCACAACGTGAGGCAACGATCTACGAGTTTGCGCCCACCTCTGCACTTGAGTGGCTACCGGACCAACCTTACCAACGAATCGATTTCGACGCGGTGGTGTCAAAGGGGACTTACGTCCGTACGCTCGCCTATGATCTGGGCCAAAAAATGGGCTTGCCGGCAACGATGACGAAGTTAACGCGCACGGCCGGGTCTGGCTTTTCCATCGAACAAGCAACACCGCTCGATGAATTAATGGAGCTGGACGAAGCGGGTATCGCAGCAAAGCTGAAGCCAATCGCTGACGTGTTGCCATACGAGCGCAAGGACCTGACGGAAGAGGAGTTCACCTGGGTGAAGAACGGGCGTAAGATTAGCTCCTGGCCGAAGACGGAGCAGGGCTTCTACCAGCTCTACTTCGAGGACCAGCTCGTGGCGGTCTACCGCTACAACGAGGAGGAGGCGCTCTGGCGCTCTCGCTACTTCTTCCTATAAAAGACGAGTATAATTGGGATTATGACGGAATTGATTGATTTACACTATCCATTCGATGGTGACAATTTCATAGCCGAAGACCAGGTCATCGCGATGGGCTACTTTGATGGCGTCCACAAGGGCCATCAGGCGGTGATTAAGGCGGCGAAGGCGAAGGCGGACGAATTGGGCCTGCCACTTTCGGTGCTCACATACACGCCCTATCCGGGGCTCGTGTTCGAAAAGAAGGCGCTTCCCTGGCGTGATTTGACGCCAATCGCTGAAAAAATCGCCCTGCTGAGCAATCTCGGTGTCGATCGCGTCTACCGACTCAATCTCACCTCGAAGCTCGCCGGGCTCAAGCCGACAGCCTTCGTGGACAACGTCCTCTTAGCCTTACACGCCAAGGCGGTGGTCGCTGGCTTTGACCACTATTATGGGCCAAGAGCAGAGCAGGCGGACATGGTCCACCTGCAAAAGTTTGCGCAGGGCCGCTTCGACGTCGTGACGGTTGGTAAGCAGACCGTCGGCGAGATGGAAGCGGCAACCGCCGATGCCTCGAACGGCAATGCGGGCACTAACAGCTCAGCAACCACCGACGATGCGACTTCAGCCGTCTCCACCGACTCATCGGTAGCAAAGCCCGACGCCAAAATTGCCTCCCGCACCATCCGTAATCAATTGGAAGAGGGAAACGTTCACGCCGCCAACGCAGCGCTCGGTCGCGTCCACCACACGACGGGAACGGTCGTGCACGGGGATGCACGCGGACGGACGCTCGGATATCCAACGATTAACATCTGGACGCCGGAACGTGAATTCCTCCCAGGGATTGGCGTCTACGCCGTGCGCGTGGAAGTCGCTGGACAGGAAGTGCTGGGGATGGCCTCCATCGGACGCAACATCACCTTTGGTGAGGGGCGCCCCGTCACGGTCGAGATCAACCTCTTGGACTGGAACGAGATGATCTACGGTGAACCAGTTAAGGTCTACTGGGACGAACGCCTGCGCGGTGAAGTCGCCTTTGAATCGGTCGACGGTTTGATAAAACAACTTGAGCAGGACGAAGCCGAGACCCGAAATTACTTTAAGAAGGGCTAAGCGCCGTACCGGTCTGGTCATTCAAAACAAAAAACGATTTAAAAAAAGCTGAGGAAACTCAGCTTTTTTTGTTACAACCAAAATCGGTCGCAACAATAAACCCGGCTTTTTTTTATTTGCCCAAAGTGCTTTCCAAACAAAAAAATCGAGGAAAAACAAGAAATCCGGGCCGTTTCTGACTTTGACAAGCGCTTGAAAGCCTGACAACCATGCCAGATTAAACGAAAATTAGCACTCTGACAAAAAGAGTGCTAAAAGGGGTTGCATTCTCACCACAATTCGGTATAATTTAAATTAGCAGTTGAGGTAATCGAGTGCTAAAGAAAGAAAAGAGGGTGTTGTGGTGCTGACCGAACGTCAAAAGCTGATACTAGCGGCCATCATTTACCAGTACACACAAACGGCCCACGCCGTTGGGTCAAAGACCTTACACGACCAGTTGAACATCGACGTTTCGCCCGCGACAATCCGCAACGAAATGTCTTACTTGGAAGACGCAGACCTCTTAACGAAGCTGCACACTTCCGCTGGACGTGTACCGTCTTTGGAAGGGTACCGTTACTACCTGGACAACCTGATGATTTCTTCGGGCGTTTCGCCGGAAGACGTCAAACGGGTTGCTAACCAGATTCACGGGAACTTTCATGAGCTGGATGATTTCTTAGATCAAACCGCAAAGTTCCTGGCGAAGGAAACGGGGTTAACGGCCTTGGTGTTGAAGCCAAAACCGATTAACCTGAAGATTTCCTCTTTCCAACTGATTCCGCTGGAGAACCGGCAAGTGATTGCCGTTTTGGCCACGTCGGATGGGAAGGTGACGTCGCAGACTTTCCGTTTGCCTAAGGAAGTGACGCTGGATTCGCTGGACGGTATGGTGAGCTACATCAACGCCCAGATGGTCGGACGGCCGGTGCACGAGGTGTTGTCATTGATGACATCCGAGCAACTGCCGGTCTTGCTTTCACGAAACATTGAAAGCCCGGCCGCCTTTCTTCAACTCTTCGGTGACGTTTTGGCCCGTTCGGTGGCCGAAACGGTTCACCTGGGTGGTCGTTTGAACCTCTTGGAGGTGGCAGACGACGCGTACCTGGATGTGAAGACAGCCAGAAAGGTCTTGGAACTCTTCGATTCACCGGATGCGGTGCGCCACTTGGCAAAGGCCGAGAAGGGCACGGTAAACATCCGCCTGGGCGACGAGTTAAAGACGCCAATCCTGCAGGACTTCGCGATGTTGTCGACGGCCTTTACGGTCGGGCAAGACGACAGTGGGGTGATTGCCTTGGTTGGTCCAATCCGGTTGCCTTACCCGCAGCTGGCTCGTTTACTTTCAGCCTTTGCTTCGGCACTGGATGAGAAACTGATTGAATATGGATAGCAAAAAGGAGACTTCTGTGTCTAAGAAAGATCAAGAAAGCAAAGTAGAAGAACAAGAAGTGGTTGACGAAGCGGTCGAAGAAGACGCTGCGACGAAGGCCGCGGAAAACGCTACGGACGAAAAGGCCGAAGAGGCAAAGGAAAACGATCCGGTTGCTGAATTGAAGGACGCCTTGGCCAAGAAGGACGACGAATTGCTTCGCGCCCAGGCCGAGATGCAAAACATTCAGACGCGAAACGCCCGCGAAATTGCCAACATCCGCAAGTACGACGGTCAGAAGTTGGCCGAATCAATTTTGCCGGTGGTCGACAACTTGGAACGTGCCTTGGCCGTGGAAACAGACGGGGACGAAAAGGTGGCGCAAATCCACAAGGGTGTTGAGATTACCTTGAAGACCATGAAGGCCGCGCTCACGGAACACGGTATCGTGGAAGTCGGCCAGGTCGGTGATGACTTTGACCCAAACACGATGCAGGGTGTGCAGTCGGTGCCGGCTGAAGGCGACGTG
The DNA here is from genome assembly GCF_023893635.1 of Fructobacillus apis. Taxonomy (GTDB): domain Bacteria; phylum Bacillota; class Bacilli; order Lactobacillales; family Lactobacillaceae; genus Fructobacillus; species Fructobacillus apis. Next base: position 63,777 of record NZ_JAMWYK010000006.1, read on the forward strand.
AAGGCTGACCAAGTGGCGGCTGTGTTGCAGAAGGGCTACATGTTGCAGGACCGAGTAATTCGTCCGGCAATGGTGGCGGTTGCGCAATAAGCGCACTTACAAAATCACTTATTAAAAGTTGGTTTTATTGCTGTAAAAACGTCGCTTAAGCGACTCAAAACGACTTCAAAGCGGTCCCTTACGCGACCGACTTTGCCATGGTGATTCAGCGTCTAACGCACCACACCGAAAAAAGCTGACTAATGTTTATTAAAGAAAGAAAGGGTAGTACTTATGTCAAAGATTATTGGAATTGATTTAGGAACAACGAACTCTGCTGTTGCCGTATTGGAAGGTGGTAAGCCAAAGATTATCACGAACCCAGACGGTGCTCGTACGACACCATCTGTTGTGTCATTTAAGAACGGGGAAACCCAAGTTGGTGACGTGGCCAAGCGCCAAGCCATCACGAACCCAGACACGATTGCTTCAATCAAGTCACACATGGGGGAAGCCGGCTACAAGGTAACGGTTGACGGTAAGGACTACACGCCACAAGAAATCTCAGCCATGATCTTGCAATACATCAAGGGCTACGCGGAAGACTACTTGGGTGAAAAGGTTGACCAGGCCGTTATCACGGTTCCTGCATACTTTAACGATGCCCAACGTCAAGCAACCAAGGATGCTGGTAAGATTGCCGGTTTGAAGGTTGAACGTATCATCAACGAACCAACGGCCGCTGCATTGGCATACGGTTTGGACAAGTTGGACAAGGACGAAAAGATCTTGGTTTACGATTTGGGTGGAGGAACGTTTGACGTTTCCGTCCTCGAATTGGGAGACGGTGTCTTCGAAGTGTTGTCAACGAACGGTGACACGCACCTCGGTGGTGACAACTTTGACCAAAAGATCATCGACTACTTGGCCGCTGAATTCAAGAACGAAAACGGCATCGACTTGACGCAAGACAAGTTGGCCTTGCAACGTTTGAAGGATGCTGCTGAAACGGCAAAGAAGACGTTGTCTTCAGCAACTGAAGCACAAATCGACTTGCCATTTATCGCATCTGGTGACCAAGGTCCATTGCACTTGCAAACGTCACTTACTCGTGCCAAGTTCAACGAATTGACGGCTGACTTGGTTAAGGCAGCTGAACAACCAGTAATGAACGCCTTGAAGGATGCCGGTTTGTCATTCTCAGACATCGACGAAGTTATCTTGAACGGTGGATCAACTCGTATCCCAGCAGTTCAAGACTCCGTTAAGAAGATGACTGGTAAGGAACCAAACCACTCAATCAACCCTGACGAAGCCGTTGCCCTTGGTGCCGCTGTTCAAGGTGGTGTGATTACTGGTGATGTGAAGGACGTTGTCCTCTTGGACGTTACGCCATTGTCACTTGGTATCGAAACGATGGGTGGTGTCTTCACGAAGTTGATCGAACGTAACACGACGATCCCAACTTCAAAGTCACAAGTGTTCTCAACGGCCGCTGATAACCAACCAGCCGTTGACATCCACGTCTTGCAAGGTGAACGTTCAATGGCCGCCGACAACAAGACGTTGGGTCGCTTCCAATTGGCCGACATTCCTGCCGCACCACGTGGTGTGCCACAAATCGAAGTTACCTTCGATATCGACCGCAACGGAATCGTTAACGTTTCTGCTAAGGACCTCGGTACTCAGAAGGAACAAAAGATTACCATTCAAGCTGCCGGTGGTTTGTCAGACGAAGAAATCGAAAAGATGATGAACGACGCCAAGGCAAACGAAGAAGCCGACAACAAGAAGAAGGAAAACGTTGAAACGCGTAACAACGCCGACCAATTGATCTTCCAGACTGAAAAGACGTTGGAAGAAGTTGGCGACAAGTTGTCTGAAGAAGAAGTAAAGCCAACTAAGGACGCCTTGGAAGACTTGAAGAAGGCCAAGGAAGACGCAGCTGCTGAAGATGCTGACTTGACTGACTTGAAGGACAAGTCCGACGCCTTGTCAAAGGTTGCTTCTGAACTCGCAACGAAGCTTTACCAACAAGCCCAACAAGCACAAGGCGGACAAGCCGGTGCTGAAGGTGCCCAAGGTCAAGCACAAGATGACAACACGGTTGACGGTGACTTCGAAGAAGTCAACGATGACGACAAGAAGTAATTTTATTACTGAAATCAAGCAATAACTGATGTTAAGATAGTAAACATCGATTCAGTTACTGTATAAAAACGAGGGCGGTCATCGCCCTCGTTGTACATATCAAGAATTAAAGGAGTTGCTCGTGAATAATACAGAATTTTACGACCGCTTGGGTGTTTCAAAGACAGCCAGCCAGGACGAATTGAAAAAGGCCTACCGAAAGCTTTCCAAGAAGTACCACCCCGATTTGAACCACGAACCAGGTGCTGAAGAAAAGTACAAGGAAGTGCAGGAAGCTTGGGAAACGTTGGGTGACCCACAAAAGCGTCAGCAATACGACCAATTCGGTGCAGCCGGTGCCCAAGGCCAGGGTGGCTTTGGTGGCTTCGGTGGTGGCGGAGCGCAAGGCTTCGGCGACTTCTCTGATTTGGGTGATATCTTCAGCCAAATGTTCGGTGGTGGTTTCCAACAGGATCCAAACGCACCGCGCAAGGGACGTGACCTGCAGTACCGCATGCACTTGAGCTTCGAAGAAGCCATCTTCGGTACGGAAAAGCACGTGAAGTACCAGAAGTCACAGGGTGATTCCAAGCAACACGAAGTGAAGGTCAAGGTGCCAGCCGGTGTCGAAACGGGACAACAGATGCGCTTGGCTGGTCAGGGTGAACCTGGCTTCAACGGCGGACCAAGCGGAGACCTCTTCGTGGTCTTCTCCGTTGGCGCATCAAAGGAAGGGTTCGAACGCGACGGTGCCGACATCTACTTGGCACAAGACATCGACTTCGTGACCGCTGCCTTGGGTTCTGAAATCACGGTGAAGACGGTTCACGGTGACGTGAAGATGAAGGTGCCAGCTGGTACGCAAAACGGCCGTCGCTTCCGTTTGGCCGGAAAGGGTGCGCCACGTTTGCGCGGCTCTGGTTACGGTAGCCAGTACGTTGTGATCAACGTGACGGTGCCAACGAAGTTGAACAAGGACCAAAAGAACGCCTTGAAGTCCTTCGCGGATGCTTCGGTTAAAAAGTAAGCTTTAATCAAAAAGAAAAAGAGCTCGGATAAAATCCGAAGCTCTTTTTTTTGTTTGTGTAGGAGGGAAAACGATTGAAATCGTCTCGCATCTTTTTTGAACAACTGTCCTGCTTTTGCTTTGGCGTCAAGCCTTTTATGTATCAAAAAAAGCTCGCTTTTGAGCGGGCTTTTTATTGTACGCTTAAACGTACTTTGTATTGTCGTCCACGTCCCAAGGGTTGGCCTTGTCGATGTGGTCATAGTACAACTTACCGTGCAAGTGGTCAATTTCGTGTTGGAAAACGATGGCAGGGTAGTTGCGCAAGGTGATTTCGTGCGTGTCACCCGTTTCATCTTGGTAGCGAACCTTGATTTTCTTTGAACGGGGAACGAATCCTGGTACGTCTTGGTCAACGGACAAGCAACCTTCACCGGTTTCAAGTGCCGTGCGACCGACCGTTTCAGAAAGAATCACGGGGTTGAAGATAACGCCCTTGAAGTATGGTTCGTCGTCTTCTGCTGCAGGATCTTCTGACGGGATAAGAACGGCCGCCATTTGCAATGATTCGCCGACCTGGTTGGCTGCAAGTCCAACACCAGGGCGCAAACCGTACTTTTCGTTTTCCTCGGGGTCTTGGGAAACAACCAAGTAGGTCATCATGTCTTCGGCCAATTGCTTGTGTTCTTCTGACAATGGGAAGGGCACCTTTTCGGCTTGCTTGCGCAAGACGGGGTCGCCATCCTTCGTAATTTTGTCCATGGTAAAACGAATGGTCATGGGTAACTCCTACTTTCTTTAAGTAGCTTTATTATAGCAAAAGGCGCCCTTTTATGCCAAAGTCAAGGACGACCATGCCCGATTAAAAGTGCGACAACTAGGCTATTTTGCTGAACTTTTCATCTAGAAATGCCTAGTTTTCCTTGATACACTAGACCTGTAAAACAATAAAAGGAGCTGACCATGGCTGATAATTACCAACTACCAATTGATGGGAACTGGAATACCGAAGACATGATTGCTGTATCAAACCTCGTGGACGCTGTCTTACAGGTGTACGAGGGTGGTTGCGACCGGAACTACCTGATGGAGACCCACAAGCACTTCGTCCAGGTGATTCCTTCAAAGTCGGAACAAAAGACTTTTGACCGTGACTTCGAGGAACAAACGGGCCACTCCATTTATAAGACGATGAAGATGGCGCAGGAAAGTGGAACGAAGGTGATTACTGGTGCTTGATCTCACTGGAGACAAGTTAATTGAATTAGACCGACGCGTCAGCTTTTGGATTGACGAGCTGGCTAAAAAGACACGAAAGAAGCGTGCCAACCACGACCTGCAGGTTTGCTGCAAGGATGGTGATAAACGCAACCTCGTCACCGACATCGACCGCGAAAATCAAAAAGCGCTCATTTCGAAAATCTTAACGCTGGATTCCGATGCGCGTTTCGTCTGCGAGGAAGCGGGGGAGGCGCGTGCCGATTCGATGGATGGCCAGGTTTGGTTCGTGGATCCAATCGACGGAACGCTTAACTTTGTTCAAGAAAACCGGGACTACGCCATCATGCTGGCGTTATACCAGGACGGAAGGCCCGTTTTGGGCTGGATTTTCGACGTTCCTCGGAACCGACTTTTCCATGGTGGTCCAGCAATTGGTACCTACCAGGATGACGAGAAGTTGCCCGCCGTAAAAGACGAGCCACTTTCGAATTCGGTCGTTATCGTTTCGGGTCGCCGCCTAGTGAACGGTGAAAAGCCATACGGCATTCTGGCAAAAGAAGCCCTTGCTTACCGCGTTTTGGGCTCAGCCGGAATTAGTTTTACCAGACTGCTTGTCGGTTCCGCCTCGGCTTATCTTTCTAAATTATCACCGTGGGATTTGGCAGCCGGCCGGGCGCTTGCTGAGGGGCTTGGCTACGAGGTTAAAAACCTTGACTGTTCTAGTCCCAATATGCTATTATCAAACACAGTATTAATCGCTACAACCAAGATTCATCGCGAATTGGTCAAGATGTTGAAAGACTAGGGGATATCACTCCTAGTCTTTCTTGTGAGTAGCGCAAATAAAGGAGCATTAAATTGGCAAATCTTCGCGAAGATATTCGTAATATCGCAATCATCGCCCACGTCGATCACGGAAAGACGACGTTGGTTAATGAAATGTTGAAGCAATCCGACACAATGGACGCCCGCAAGGAAGCAGCCTTGGGTGACCGTGCCATGGATACGAACGACATCGAAAAGGAACGTGGAATCACGATCCTTTCAAAGAACACGGCCGTTCGTGTTGGCGACAAGCAAATTAACATCTTGGACACCCCTGGTCACGCCGACTTCGGTGGAGAAGTTGAACGTATCATGGGAATGGTTGACGGAGTTCTCTTGGTTGTCGATGCCTTTGAAGGTACGATGCCACAGACTCGTTTTGTTTTGAAGAAGGCCTTCGAACAACACTTGACGCCAATCGTTATCGTTAACAAGGTGGACCGTCCAGGTGCCCGTCCGGCAGAAGTTGTCGACGAAGTGCTTGACTTGTTCATCGAATTGGGTGCAGACGAAGAAGACTTGGACTTCCCAGTTATCTTTGCCTCAGCCATGAACGGAACCACTTCATTGGATCCTGAAGTTGACACGCAAGAACACACGATGGACCCAATCTTTAAGACGGTCTTCGAAACGATTCCAGCACCAGAAGACAACTCAGACGAACCATTGCAGTTCCAAGTTGCCATGTTGGATTACAACGACTTCGTTGGTCGTATCGGTATCGGACGTGTTAAGCGTGGAACCATCAAGGTTGGTGACAACGTTACGGTTATGAAGAAGGATGGAACGACGCAAAACTTCCGTGTTACGAAGTTGGCTGGTTTCATCGGTTTGGACCAAGTTGAAATCAACGAAGCAAAGGCCGGTGATTTGATCGCCGTTTCAGGTATGGAAGACATCAACGTTGGAGAAACGGTTGTTGATCCTGCCCACCCTGAAGCATTGCCATTGCTCCGTATCGATGAACCTACTTTGCAAATGACTTTCCGTCAAAACGACAGCCCCTTTGCTGGTCGTGAAGGAAAGTTCGTGACGGCTCGTCAAATCGAAGACCGTTTGCAACGTGAATTGCACACCGACGTTTCATTGCGTGTTAACGACACTGACCAAGCCGGTGTATGGTCAGTTTCTGGACGTGGTGAATTGCACTTGTCCATCTTGATTGAAAACATGCGTCGTGAAGGTTTCGAAATGCAAGCTTCACGTCCACAGGTTATCTACCGTGACATCGATGGTGTGACGTCAGAACCATACGAATCAGTTCAAATCGATACGCCTGACGAATACGCTTCAGCTGTTATCGACTCATTGAACCAACGTAAGGGTGAAATGCAAAACATGGAGTCAGTTGGAAACGGCCAGACTCGTTTGACTTACATGGCACCTTCACGTGGTTTGATTGGTTACGCTACTGAATTCATGACGGCAACGCACGGATACGGTATCTACAACCACACGTACGCTGAATACCGTCCAATGGTTAAGAACTGGGCTCCAGGACGTCGTAACGGTGCTTTGGTTTCAATTAACCAAGGACAAACGACGAACTACGCTATCATGGGTGTTGAAGACCGTGGTCAAATGTTCGTTCCAGCCGGTGTTGACGTATACGAAGGTATGGTTGTTGGTATGAACGCCCGTGACAACGATATCTCAGTTAACGTTACGAAGGCAAAGCCACAGTCAAACGTTCGTTCATCTAACAAGGATCAAACGGCATCTATCAAGACGCCACGTGAAATGTCTCTTGAAGCATCACTTGAATTCTTGAACGACGACGAATACGTTGAAGTAACGCCAGAAAACGTTCGTATCCGTAAGGAAATCTTGAACACTTCTGAACGTGAAAAGGCTGCAAAGCGTAAGAACAAGTAATTACTTACTTGCCCGCTCTAAGCATACTTAGACGCTTAGAGCGGTCTGATGGAGATATGGCACAATCTGGTACTGCAGCGGACTCGAAATCCGTCGAGCCGTCGTATGGCGGTGTGCGGGTTCAAATCCCGCTATCTCCTTGAGACATTTCAAGAGAGGTCAAGAGGGCTCAAAAAGCCTGGTCTTGACCTCTTTTTGATTTTTAGGGTTGCTATGAATTGCTATAGATTTCAAGCAAAATAACACATTTTTAACACATTTTTTTATAGCGGGGATGCTATCAAGGACGGCCTTTGTGCCGTCTTTTATTTTGCAAAATAACACATTTTTAGCACAAAAACGCCGAATCGGAGTAAAACACCTATATCTGCGGTACTGATTTGGTACTTTAGGCTTTAACAAAGACAACGTAGACAGCCTGCCAGTTGTGGCAGAAAGTGGGACATCCCCAAGTTGTCCAGTAGTGAACAATGTACAGATTACCGTTGGATAATGTCCAATCATTTTGAACAACCGTACCTGAAAGTACGCTGGTTATATTTGCTGTGTGGTTACAAGCACACCCCTATTAACAACCGTGGACGAGTCCACTCTTGTGCACCGCATCAGTTCGTCAGGCAATTCGGTAGTTCTTGTATAATTGTATTAAAAGAACTTATGGAGGATGTCATGAAGCAGAGGCGTATAATCGAGCACTACTTTACCGGCTATGCTGATTGGGCTTTAAAAGGCCTTGAGTATCTGAAGCAAGAAGAGGGCGGACACTTTAGCAGTCGCTATGCCGAAGAAAACTATAACTTTTGGCTAGACGTATTCCGGGTGTTTGATGAGTACACCGCCACGCTATCGCCTGAAATTATTAAGATGGAGCATGACCACTACAAGCACCGTAAGCCATTTGGCGAGAGTTACAACGTTGTAGCACCTACTGCTGTGATCCAAGAGGTCAACCAAGAACTAAACAGGTTGGCCAAGTCGATATACCAGCCAGAACGAATTAAACAGATTAGTTAAGATTAGCAAAAGAATGCCTGACCGTGATTGCCTTAGCTCAGCTAGAAGGATACGATTTAACTAGTTAATAGCAATTAGGAGCGCACTCATGGCCGATAAAGTACCAGATATAAGATTCAAAGGATTTAGTGACGGTTGGGAACAGCGTAAGTTAGGAGACGAGGTTCAATTTTTGAACGGACGAGCCTATAAACAGTCTGAACTTTTGGACAAGGGAAAGTATAAGGTTCTTAGAGTCGGTAATTTTAATACCAACGAAAGATGGTATTATTCTGATTTGGAACTTGATAAAAATAAGTATGTGGAGTCAGGCGACTTGATGTATTTGTGGGCTACTAACTTCGGACCTGAATTATGGACAGGGCCTAAGACCATCTATCACTACCATATCTGGAAGTTGAAGTTAAATAGTGATCATGTTGATCGAGACTTTTTGTATACTTGGCTACTAAAAGACAAGGAAGCAATCAAGCAAAGCACCAATGGAACCACTATGGTCCATGTTACTAAGGGAAACATGGAACAACGCGATTTTGTGTGGACAGATATAAACGAACAACAGTGTATCGGTCAGTTGTTTATGAAGACAGATAAGCTCATCACTCTTCATCAGCGTAAGTTAAGCCAGTTGGAGAAGTTTAAGAGTTCATTACTACAAAATCTTTTTCCCAAAAATGGTGCTACGAATCCGAGCGTTAGATTTGGAGAATTTACCAACGATTGGGAACAGCGTAAGTTGGGCGACCTAACAACCCATAAAAACGGAGTGGCTATTGAAAAGTACTTTGTAGAAGATGGTCCATACAAGGTTATTTCTATTGGGAGCTACGGAAAAAACAACGAATACGTTGATCAAGGTTTACGCACTGAAAAAAACGATACGACTGCATCACGAATTGCGCAGCATGGTGATTTGACGATGGTTCTTAACGACAAGACAACGTCAGGCGAAATCATTGGTAGAGTGCTTAGAATCAATGCCGATGATGAATATGTGATAAATCAACGAACGGAGCTTTTACGAGTTTCCGATGATTTTGATTCCCAATTTGCGTATACGATTTTAAACGGACCTTTCCGAAATAAGGTAAAGAGAATAGTTCAAGGCGGAACACAGATATACGTGAATTATTCTGCTGTTGCCAGCCTTTCTCTTTCTCTTCCGGAAAAAGAAGAGCAACAGGCCATAGCTTTGATGTTTGAGAGAGTCCAAAATCTCATCACTCTTCATCAGCGTAAGTTAGACAGCCTTGAAAAATTGAAGAAGTTACTACTACAAAAAATGTTTATCTAAGTTTGTTAAAGTCCGAAGGGGCTTTTTTGTTTGATTTGATAAATTATCCATATAAAGCCCGTAGAGACGTTTTTTATATCGTTTGTGTGGTTACACTAAAATAGCTTTAAAATGCAACACACCCCCGCCCCTGTCCGTCTGACGAGTAAAGCACACACATCCCGTCATCTTGTGTCAAAGTCTGATTTTTAAAATTTTAAGGGTAGGGGGGTACATCCCCATAAAGTGCTATATTAAGCTCTTTTAAAAATGAATTAGACAGTTATAGTGTCTTTTTTAGACCTGATATAACGAAGCGTTATGCCAGTTTTCCGCCATAAGTGGCGTAAATAAAAAGGACGCCCTGAGTTGGGGCGTCGTCTATATAGCGAGTAAAGGGGTGTCCGTTTTGGATAGTCCTTTTGTTTTGAGCACTTAAGGGGTCTGTTTATTACCGACACCTTCGCCATCAGTGGCGAAAAGTAAAAGGGGGTATCACATCACAATCACTTCGCAAGAAGTTGCGAAAGATAGGCAGAGTGGGCGCGTTTCACGACCCCCTAAATATGGCACGAGACCTAAGGTCGCGAAACACGACCCTAGACCTGCTACTGTGATTTACCGAGTCAGGTAGCAAGAAAGGCCAACCTACCCCGACATAAAGTCGGTGCAGGGCACGCCCTAGATTAAACCTATCCCGACAAAAAGTAAGGGATGAATTAAGGGGTAACGAAACGTGACGCCCTAAGTTAAACTTAGACCGTTCCCCATCATTGGGGAAGCATTGCCAGAATTGGTAACGTTACAAAGTGACTAGCATGTAACGGGGGATGGTAACAAATAGTAACAATACTTAGTAACCGCTAAACATGCTATAAATGTAGCATAATTAGGGTATTAGTTTACAAAAAGTATATAAATAATTAACAAAATGTTTGTAATTAGTTAATCAATTCTATACAATAAGTATAGAAATAACGCTTAATATTTCTTCCGTTATTTCTCTACATCTTCTTAAGGCTTAATGTTTTATGAATCTTCAACCTCATGGCGGGGTTTAATACACCATTGTATGCTTTGACAGTAGTACCATACTGTTATTCATTAAGCCGTACATAGTTTTACGTGAGGGCAGGCATGCCTTTTTTTTTGGAGAAAATATGGGGCATTTATATAAACATGACAAAAATAGTGTTTCTTTAAAAAATATTATTGATGATTTTACTGTTAATTTTGACGGTAATACATTTTATTTTGACACGAATATTAAAGGATATGAAAAAATATACGTTAATTTTTCGATAAAAAATATAGACCATGCCTTAGGTTTTGATAAGCTCCAAGAACGGCCGGCTAAAGATTTTGATAAACTATTAGCTTTAATTCGGAGTAATAGCTATAATTACGATAACTTAAAACAGGACAAAGCATATAAAGATATTCGTGACCGCTTTGAACACTATTATTTTATAAATAATGTGTTTTATCCGGAAAATGATGATCATAACCAGTTTATGATTTCAGTTAGAGGAGATATGCGTAGGTTGGGGCGTGTTGAACTTGTTATTTATGAGCCAATAAATAATAGGCGTAATGTTATTATTGGGTTAATCCCAATTAGTAATAAAAGCAATCATTTTGCTATTGCTACTCTGCACGTTCGAACAAATAACACTTTTTTTAATGTTTATCGAGCGAAAGTTACCGCCAAGGGCTGGCTATAAACATTCCCAATCAGAAAAGCCTTACTCAAACGAGTAGGGCTATTTTTGTGCCTATGAACTTGTCAAAACTTGACATGAAAACCTGCTGAAACCTGTCTTGATAATCTACGAAAACCTACGCTTAGAACCTAATAAAACCTAACATGAAAACCTGTGAAAACTTGTTATGAAAACCTGACTAAACCTGACCTCAAAAACCTACGACAATGATCAAGCAGGTATTAGGTAATTATGCCAACACTCTAAGTGTTGCAACGTTGCAAATTGTGTGCAACGGTTGCAGAAAAGGTTGCAACAGGGGCACAAGGTTACATTAGCTATAAACGTTGATATAATAGCGATATTAGACGGGACAGGTATTGAAGGTGTGCAACAAGGTTACAAAATTTGCTTATTGATTTAGACATAGATTGGAGGTTGCAATGCAAAAGGTTACAAACTACCCAAAGCTAAATATCAAACAGCTAGGTTTTAATGAGTATTATCATGCCCAGGCTGTGAACTGGCTAGGGCACAACATAAACATAGCAACTACCAAGCCTAACTATGGCGGTGTTCGTTATTGGCTAGTGTGTCCCTACTGTGAGAAGAGAAAAGGCCTGCTTTATCAAGTAGGGCAGGTTGTAAAATGTCGGGTTTGCGCTGGCCTATACTATCCTGAACAAGATAATAAGGTTAACCGTGATTGGTTCTATAAAATTATGTCGTTGCATGAGAAACAGCTAGGTCTTATTAATAAATTAGATCCAGATTTGTATAACAGCTATATGGGTCTAGGTAGATTAACAGCCTGTGACCTAGCCTATAGAATGTATAGCACGCCGAAAAAGCCAAAGGGGATGCACTGGACTACTTACAATAAGAAAATGGACGAGATTTGCAATATCAGCCTTCAATTAGCTAACCAGTACAAACTATACAAGGACATGAGGGAAGCACACGATATAGCTATTAAGGAGCAATGGGAGCAAGCTCAAAAGGCGTTCAGTTAAAAAACAACAAAACCTCATCCCCAAAACAGGGTTCTGGTGTGTGCAATTTTTGCACTAGTTGCTACTTCATATAAACCCTTGCATTCTTTACGAAAACTCCAAAAGGGGTGCAGTGATAAATAGCGTTATATAGGCGTTTATAGTTGTTTAGAGTTTGCACCCTTTTTCAAAAGAGGTGCAGTGAATGTATGTAGTATTTTGCTTCTTAACTCTTGGGCAACAATGCTACTTTTTAACAACATAGATAAATTTAAGACGGTTCTAATGCTTGATATAGCAATGTTTCTTACTTTGAGGCCATCATTATTGATGGTCTCAAATACTTCTGGATGCTGGTCTCGAAAAGTATTTAGCTTGCTCCCATTTAAAACGGAAAAACCATTCCGTTCAAGTTCTACTCGGTGCTCCGAAATTGTTCTTTCTAGCGTTGGAATACTTATTTTAAAAAAATCTGCTACTTGCTGATTAGTAAAATAGGATTGTTTGAAATCGTATATTTTTTTAACTTCTTCCAATGCTAAATCATTGTTTAATAAATTCTGTCTATTGATATCTAAATCTAAATTATTATTCATTGTAGTACTCCTTCTTTAAAAAAATAAATTTTCTTTTTCATGCTTTTAACCTGTGTAAGATACACCTACGGGTTGAAAGTAGTTATTCAATAAACAGCATAACTTTCTATATTAGCTCATATGGATAGCGTTTATAAGCAGGATAATGGCGCCTAAAATAAAAATCAAAGAACCCCAGATGATTTGAGTGATGACACTTTTATCGCCAAAGTAGAGCCGTAACAGTGGTGCAATGCTACCAAAAATATGGATAATGATACCAATAAATACGAGTGATAATCCAATAAGTGCAATCATGTTTTTTCTCCTTGAATATTTAAAATATGTTTTTTCAACGTATAAGCCCCATAGCGGGCTTTTTTATTGGTCTATTTATAAAATACTGCAGTCATACATTATTGCTAAAAAGCATAGATTTTTTTAAAAGTCATCGCTTATAAGCCCGCGTTTAGTCGTATTTAAAATATCTTCTACAATATTTTGTATCTTTTCTTGGGCATCTAGCTTTTTGTTGCTATTGAGACCATTAAAATTAACTTGATACATATCAATTTCAGTTAGCAAATTGGTTATTTTATGCAGGGTGCTTAAATCGTTTTTATTGGTATATAGAATGTGAAGAGCCTCAATGAGGTAGTTTTGCTCTTGCCACTCTAGCTGATTATGCGCCATTCTGTTTCCAACAGTTTTTAATCTACTAATAGTTTTTAATTTAATTTCTCCAGTTTGTTCTGTAACCTCTATTTTTTGATCTTCTGGAAGTTCGTCAAACCATTTTGCCTCTGGGTCTTTTTCTTCGTCGTCCAAATCAACATTCTCTGGATTTACTTTTCCAGATAAGTACCACTCGGGTAGGTCAAATAGTATGGAAAGTTTAAGAATGTAAACACCAACAATTCTTGCTGTTCCTTTTTCTAAAGCTTGGATATATTCCAAGGGAATATCAGTTTTTTTAGACAAACTTTGTGCATCATAATTATTGCTAGCTAAGGCTAGCTTAACTCTATTTGCTTGCTCTGTATTTGGATAACCTTGAATATAGGAAATTGGATAATTAAGAATATCAGCAAGCTTTTGCCAAACCGCTTGTTTACCAGTTTTAACTACCCCGGTTTCGTATCTAGAAATGGTGGCATATGTAACACCTAAATCTTCTGCTAACTGTTTAAGTGTTAGCCCTTTTTCTTCTCGTAATTCTCTTATTCTATTATTTTCCAATGCAATAACTCCTAAAGTTTATCTACAAGAATAATAACATTATTTACGAAAAACGAAAATAATTATTAAAAAATCTTGACTTTACAAAAAACGTAAAGTAAGGTTATTTTTGTTATTTACAGAAAACGTAAAAGGAGGAGCTGATGAAAGCATTAACAAAAAACTTTGTTGACGCCTTAACGATTAAGCAAGCACGAGAGCGCTTGAACTATGGGCAGTTAGCAGAAAAGACGGGAGTTAATAGCGTGACTATCTCACGAATTATTAACCGTAAGGTAGACACAGCACAAGAAGGCTCATATGTCAAGAAATTGGACAAAAATAAGTGTATAAAATATTTTGAGCTACGTCCGTTAAATACATTCTAATCAATTCATTTGTTTCT
>NZ_JAMWYK010000007.1 GCF_023893635.1 Fructobacillus apis
GCCATTAGCTCAGTTGGTTAGAGCGCTGTGTTGATAACGCAGAGGTCCCTGGTTCGAATCCAGGATGGCCCATCAAATGACATACTTCGGTATGTCTTTTTTTGTGCCTTTATAGGGTTTACCAAAAGTTTTGCTTGCCAGAACGAGCCTCATGCCCTAGAATATAGGTATCAACTCATCATAAGTAAACCCATACAGAAAGGTAGCGGCTGCTGAGAGCTACCCGGTTGAAACTCCAATGAGTCACGTTTAGCAGGTAATGCTGCTCGGTTCCCACCGTTATCGGAAAATGAGTGCTACAGCTAGCCTGTAGAATTTGGGTGGTACCACGGATTGCGTCTTTTTCGTCCCTGACTTTTGTCGGATGAAAAGGCGCTTTTTGTTTTAAAGGAGAGTGGAAATATGCTTGATATCAAATACTTGCGTAAGAACAAGGAAGAAGCATCAAAGAAGTTGCAAGACCGTGGCGTTGAAGAAGGAACGTTAGACACGTTGCTTGAAAAGGATCAAAAGCGTCGTGACTTGATTGCTAAGGTTGAAGAAATGAAGGCTAAGCGGAACGAAGCGTCTGATAAAATCGCCTTTGCCAAGCGTCAAAAAGAAGATGCATCGGCTGCCATCGCTGAAATGCAAGAAGTGGCTAAGCAAATCAAGGACATGGACCAAGAATTGGCCGATGCCGAAGCTGCCGTTAAGGAAATCGCGACGCACTTGCCAAACATTGCCGAAGACGATGTTCCTGTTGGACCAGATGAAGACAGCAACGTTGAAGTTCGCAAGTGGGCACCGGCCGACTACGCCACTCGTCCACACGCTTTGGAAAAGGCACCCGAATGGTTGAAGCCGCACTATGAAATTGGTGAAGACCTCGGAATTTTGGACTTTGAACGTGGCGCCAAAGTTTCAGGTGCCCGTTTCTTGTACTACGTTGGTGACGGTGCTCGTTTGGAACGTGCCTTGTACAACTTTATGTTGGATCAACACCGTGAAGAAGGCTACACGGAAATGATCACGCCAATCGTTGTGAACGATTCAGCGATGTTTGGAACGGGTCAATACCCTAAGTTCCAAGACGATGCTTACCGCGTGCAAGACTTGGATCAAACATACATCCCAACGGCCGAAGTGCCATTGACGAACTACTACTCAGGTGAAACGATTCCTGCAGAAGACTTGCCAATCTCAATTACGGCTTTGTCACCATCATTCCGTAAGGAAGCTGGGGCGGCCGGACGTGATACACGTGGTTTGATTCGTTTGCACCAGTTTAACAAGGTTGAAATGGTGAAGTTCTCAAAGGCTGATGAATCAGACATCGAACTTGAAAAGATGACGAACAACGCCGAAAACATCTTGCAAAAGTTGGGCTTGCCATACCACGTCATTACGCTTTCAACTGGAGACATGGGATTCTCAGCTGCTAAGACCCACGATTTGGAAGTTTGGTTGCCGGCACAAGATACGTACCGCGAGATTTCTTCTGTCTCAAACACGAAGGACTTCCAGGCTCGTCGTATGCACATCACGTACCGCAACGCTGAAGGCAAGTTGGAACTTGTTCACACGTTGAACGGTTCTGGTTTGGCGGTTGGTCGTACGGTTGCCGCCATCTTGGAAAACTACCAAAACGAAGATGGAACCGTGACGATTCCTGAAGCACTTCGCCCATACATGGGTGGTCAAGAATTCTTGAACAAAACGCCACACCACTAAGATTAAAACATTAAAAAAGGCCTGAAGAGGAATGGCTCTAGTCTGTTCCTTTTCGGCTTTTTTTGCTATAATAGAGACTAGTTTCAAAATAAATTCAGAGAAATCACTACTTTCTATGAAGGGGGCGTATTCGGGTAACCGAATACCGATAATTCGATGGCAAATCCAATTCGTAAGATGCTTGATAATTCCAAGCACAAATTAAAGAAAATTGACAAAGTCGCAAAGCAGGTCGAAGCACTTGCGGACGACATGGCGGCCTTGTCCGATGAGGCCTTGCAAAAGAAGACCCAAGAATTCCAAATTCGCATTCAAAAAGAAATGGCGGGAGTTAAGGACGAAAAGGCTCAGCAAAAAGCCATGGCCAAGGTCCTTGACGACATGCTTCCCGAAGCATTCGCCGTTGCTCGTGAAGGAGCAAAGCGTGTGCTCGGACTATATCCATACCACGTTCAGATTATGGGTGCCATCGTTTTGCACGGTGGGAACCTCGCCGAAATGAAAACTGGTGAAGGTAAGACGTTGACGGCCACGATGGCGGTTTACTTGAACGCCTTGGCTGGTCAAGGTGTGCATGTTGTGACGGTTAACGATTACTTGTCAAAGCGTGATGCGCAGTTGATGGGACAGCTTTACGAATGGCTTGGCCTTTCAGTTGGTGTTAACGTTGGTGATGATTCACCTGAAAAGAAGCGTGCCGCTTACGACGCCGACATCACGTACTCAACGAACTTCAACATCGGGTTCGATTACTTGCGTGACAACATGGTGAACCGTGCCGAAGACCGCGTAATGCAACGTGGTTTGCACTACGCTTTGATTGATGAAGCCGACTCAATTTTGATTGATACGGCCCGTACACCATTGATTATTTCAGGTCCAGGTTCAGGTATCTCACCTTTGTACCAACGTGTTGACCGTTTCGTTAAGACGTTGACGCGTGACCAAGACTACAAGGTTGATGAAGAATCAAAGAACACGTCACTGACTCCTGAGGGAATCAAGGCCGCTGAAGTATTCTTCAACTTGAACAACCTGTACGATGCTGAAAACACGGCCTTGACCCACCACGTGGACCAAGCGCTCCGAGCCAACTTCAACTACTTGAACGACAAGGATTACGTTGTTCAAGAGGGTGAAGTAAAGTTGATTGACCAATCAACTGGACGTATTTCTGAAGGAACGCGTCTTTCTGACGGGTTGCACCAAGCAATCGAAGCCAAGGAAGGTGTGGAAATCCACGAAGAAAACAAGTCCATGGCTCAAATCACTTACCAGAACCTCTTCCGTATGTACAAGAAGTTGTCTGGTATGACGGGTACGGCCAAGACTGAAGAAGAAGAGTTGCTTGAGATTTATAACATGGAAGTTACTGAAATCCCAACCAACCGTCCAATTCAACGTATCGATGAACCTGACCTCTTGTACCCATCGTTGAAGTCAAAGTTCAACGCGGTCGTTAACCGCGTCGCTGAGTTGCACAAGAAGGGACAACCCGTCTTGCTTGGAACCGGTTCCGTTGAATCTTCTGAATTAGTTGATAAGTTGCTTACGGCCCACAACATTCCACACAACGTGTTGAACGCCAAGAACAACGAAAAGGAAGCGGACATCATCGCAAACGCTGGTCAAAAGGGTGCCGTTACGGTGGCAACCAACATGGCTGGTCGTGGAACCGACATTAAGTTGGGCCCTGGTATCGACGAACTTGGTGGTTTGGCCGTGATTGCGACCGAACGTCACGAATCACGCCGTATCGATAACCAGTTGCGTGGACGTGCCGGACGTCAGGGAGACCACGGATTCTCCCAGTTCTACTTGTCATTACAAGATGACTTGATGATTCGTTTCGGTGCCGAAAAGGTTCGTGCCCTCTTGCAGCGCATGAACATGGACGAAGACGACACGGTGATTACACACCGTTGGATCACACGTTCCGTTGAATCTGCTCAAAAGCGTGTCGAAGGAAACAACTACGACACTCGTAAGAACGTTTTGCAATACGATGACGTTGTTCGTGAACAACGTGAATTGATTTATAAGGAACGTGACCAAGTCTTGGATGAAAAGAAGTCCTTGGACGACGTTTTGTTGCCAATGGTTAAGCGTACAATTGCTCGTGTGGTTGATGCGCAAACACCTGGTAAGGATCAAAAGGAATGGCACTTGGATGAAATCACGAAGTTCCTTGAATCTTCATTGACTTCACCAAAGCACGGTGCCGTTCGTTTGCAAAACTTGACCCGCGATGAAATCAAGGACAAGTTGTACAACTTGGCTTTGGATAACTTGGCGGACAAGAAGGAAGACCTTTACGACGAAGACCAACTCTTGGCCTTCGAACGCGTGGTTATCCTCCGTTCTGTGGACCAACACTGGACCGACCACATCGATGCCTTGGACCGTTTGCGTCAAGGTGTTGGACTTCGTGGATACGGTCAGTTGAACCCATTGGTTGAATACCAAAACGAAGCATTTGCTAACTTTAACAAAATGATTGCTGACATCGAATACGATGCAACTCGGACTTTCATGAAGGCCGAAATTCGTTCAAACATGTCAGCCTAAGTACGAAGCGAACGATGAGTTCGCTTTTCTTATGGGAGGAAAAGCCATGGAAGTAGTGGCAGCCAAACAAGCCTTGGCCGGCATCCGCAAGGAGGTTGAAGGCTTCGAGAAGACGCTCGACCTCGATGCGTTAACGGAAGAAATTGCCGACTTTGAAAACCAAATGACGGAACCTTCCTTCTGGAACGAACAGCAAAAGGCACAAGGGATCATCGACCAAGCGAACGTTTTGAAGAAGCGTCGCGACTCTTTCTTAGCATTGGGTGAAGCGGCCGATGAAATCGATGTTTTGATTGAAATCGTTTCGGAAGATCCAGACGATGAAGACTCTGCAGAAGAGTTGGGCAACTTGGTCGAAAAGACCCAAGACGCTGTGACGGCTTACAACCTGGAACAGTTGCTGACTGGGGAATACGATGGCAACAACGCCATCTTGGAAATTCACCCAGGATCTGGTGGAACGGAATCAGCCGATTGGGGTGGAAACCTCTACCGGATGTATACCCGATGGGCTAACGACCACGACTTCAAGGTTGAAGTGTTGAACTACAACGCCGCCGATGAAGCCGGAATCGATTCCGCAACGTTGAAGATTTCTGGGCACAACGCCTACGGATTCTTGCGTTCTGAAAAGGGTGTGCACCGTTTCGTGCGTATCTCACCTTTCGATTCTGCTGGACGTCGTCACACGTCGTTTGTTTCAATCGATGTCATGCCTGAATTGGATGATTCAATCGAAGTGGAAGTTCGCGAAGACGACATCAAGATGGACGTGTTCCGTTCCGGTGGAGCAGGTGGACAGAACGTTAACAAGGTTTCGACCGGTGTGCGTTTGACCCACGAACCAACTGGAATCGTCGTTTCATCAACGGTTGAACGTACCCAGTACGGAAACCGTGATTACGCCATGCGCCTTTTGAAGGGAAAGCTTTACCAGCTTGAACTTGAAAAGAAGGAAGCGGAACGTGCGGCCTTGGCGGGTGAAAAGATGGAAAACGGTTGGGGTTCTCAAATTCGTTCCTACGTCTTGCACCCATATCAAATGGTAAAAGACCACCGGACGGGTTACGAAAGCAACCAACCACAAGCGGTCTTGGACGGTGAATTAGATCCGTTGATCAACGCCTACTTGCAGTGGCAATTGTCACTTAAAAACCCAGACTAAAGAAAAAGCAGGCGAAGGCCTGCTTTTTTCAATCTTGATAATGCCCACCCTTTAACGGATGGCAAAATCTGCGTTATAATAGTTCCAAGTTTTAATTCGCTCGTTTTCGTTTTGAATAAAGGAGAAAACATGGCAGCACAATACACAAATTCAGCAAAAACGGTTTTGGCTATCGCCCAGGACCAAGCCAAGTACTTCCGCCACTTAGCGGTCGGAACGGAACACTTGCTTTTGGCCTTGGCCATGGAAAAGCAAGGAGTAGCTGGTAAGGTCCTTGCCGAGTTTTCAGTACAGGCTAAGGACGTTCAAGAAGAAATCGAACACTACACCGGTTTCGGTGTGGAACAAGAATTCGACCAGAAGATGTACTTGGCTTACTCACCAAAGGCCGGCTCAATTTTGAACTGGGCGAAGGAACAGGCGGAAACGCTTGGTCAAGACGAGGTGGGAACCGAACTCATTCTCTTGTCCTTGATTCAAGACCAGTCCATCTTGGCAGCTCGCGTCTTGCTATCCTTGGATGTCAATTTAACGGACTTGCAAAAGGCCATTCTGCGTCGCTTGGGTATTTCTGATTTGCGCAAGCAGATGAAGAAGGGCAAGATGGCGCAAAAGCCACTTGAAGGAACACCTACTTTGGACAAGCTGGGTCGTGACCTCACACAGGTTGCGCGCACGAAGCACTTGGATCCGGTTATCGGCCGCGATCAAGAAGTGCGCCGCGTCGTTCAAATCTTGTCCCGTCGAACAAAAAACAACCCCGTTTTGGTTGGTGAACCCGGTGTTGGTAAGACGGCCATCGCCGAAGGCTTGGCCCAACGCATTGTTAAGGGTCAGGTGCCCGACAATTTGAAGCACAAGCGCCTGATGGTCTTGGACATGGGGTCACTGGTTGCTGGTACGAAGTACCGTGGTGAATTCGAAGCCCGCTTGAAGCAAATCATCGATGAAATTGAAGAAGACGGCCAAGTCATCTTGTTCGTTGATGAATTGCACACCCTGGTCGGTGCTGGTGGGGCCGAAGGAGCGATCGATGCCGCAAACATCTTGAAGCCAGCCTTGGCTCGTGGTGGCTTGCAGTTGCTCGGTGCCACGACCTTTGACGAATACCAACAGTCAATCGAGGCAGACGGTGCCCTTGAACGTCGTTTCGCTCAAGTGACGGTAAACGAACCGTCAACGGATGAAGCAATCGCCATCCTGAAGGGGATTCGTCCAAAGTTCGAATCCTACCATAAGGTGGAAATCGAAGAGGATGCCATCCAGGCTGCCGTGAAATTGTCATCTCGTTACATTACGGGACGCTTCTTGCCAGACAAGGCCATCGACTTGATGGATGAAGCCGCTGCCAAAGTCCAAATCGATGACGTTGATCGTTCAACGCCAATCCACAAGGACCGCACGGCTTTGGCTAACATCACAAAGGAAAAGGACGAAGCCATCGAAGACATGGACTTCGAACGTGCGGCTGATTTGCGCCTGCAAGAAATTGCCCTACGTCAAAAGATTGACCGCGCCGTTTCCCGTGCACAAAAGAAGTCAAATAAAAACAATCACTACGACATGAAGGTGACGTCAGAAGACATTGCCGATGTCATTTCACAGCAGACCGGTGTGCCGTTGAACCAGTTGAAGCAGGCCGAATCCGACCAGCTCATCAACTTGGAGAAGGAATTGGGTAAGCGCGTCATCGGACAAAAGGACGCGGTTAACGCGGTGGCCCGTGCCATCCGTCGTTCCCGTTCAGGATTAGCCGATCCGAAGCGCCCAATGGGCTCCTTCCTCTTCCTTGGACCAACCGGTGTTGGTAAGACGGAATTGGCAAAGGCCTTAGCCGAATTGGTCTTTGGTTCCGAAGACAACATGATTCGAATTGATATGTCTGAGTACCAAGAAAGTTACTCATCATCACGTTTGATTGGTTCTGCCCCTGGGTACGTTGGATATGACAACGGCGGGCAGTTGACGGAACAGGTGCGCAAGCACCCGTACTCCATCGTGTTGTTGGACGAGGTGGAAAAGGCCCACCAGGACATCTACAACCTGATGCTTCAAGTCTTCGACGATGGTTTCTTGACGGACTCGAAGGGCCGTCGGGTAAACTTCCGAAACACGATTATCATCATGACGTCGAACTTGGGTGCTACCCGTTTGCGTGAAGAAAAGACGGTTGGATTCGGTTCCGTTGATTTGAAGGAAAACAACGAGGCCGTCGCCAAGAAGATTCGCGAAACGGTGAAGGAAACTTTCCGTCCAGAATTCGTGAACCGAATTGACGAAGTGCTCGTCTTCGATGCCCTCGAAGAACCAGAAGTTGAACAAATTGTACGCCTCTTGTCTAAGTCATTGCTCGAACGCGTGGCCGAACAAGGTGTGAAGATTAAGATGACGAAGGCGGCGGTTGCTGCTATTGCTAAGGATGGCTACGACCGTGAATACGGAGCCCGTCCCGTTCGTCGTTTGATTCAAACGGAAATTGAAGACAAGCTTTCCGAGGCCTTGCTATCCGGCGAGATTTCAACCGCCGACATGGTGATGATTGGTGCTTCAAAGGGTGAAATCACTTTGAAAATCCAAAAGGCTGAAGAGAAGGAAACAATTAAGTAAGTCGTTTTAAGCGCGCCTGTAAGGGGCGCGTTTTTATATTGCGTGTTAAAAAGAACATTCGTTGAAATAAACGTATTTGTTGCCATATAATGGTAATAATAAGTTTTTTAGGGGAGAAGTTGTGAATTTACCAGTTAAAGGGGTGATTCAAATATTGTTAGATAATATTGAATCCGAATCCAATCTAAGAAAAATAATCAATAGTAACGGACAGGTAGCTAAGAAAAAGACAAAAGAATTATTAGACGATGATTTGAGTGATGCTTTGGACGTAATATTGGGTCCTGGAAAATATATCATGATTCATAACGATGTCAGTGGCGATAGATTTATAATTTATGAATCAGATCCACAATTATCTTTGGTTATTGTATGGACAAAAGACGATTTGTCCAAAACGATAAATCGTGCGAGAAAATTTTTAGATGAGCAAAAAAAGAATTACAAAAGGCAGTTGAAAGATGAATCATTTGAAATGTTCTCTATCAACCCTGATGCGCACAAGTATTTTTATGCATTTAAAAAAGATAGTTTTTTATATGACGATACTATTGAAATTAAAGAGGAACAGAATCTTAAGATCACATTCAATAAAATGCTTGAAGAAAAAGAATGGATAGTTGTTATTTCCTCTATTTTGCTTTTGGTGCTAGGTTTATGCTTAAAAAATGTTGAAGTTATTGGAGCTCAAATAATAAGTTTAGCCGTGCAACTTGGATTTTCTTTTATAAAAAAGAAAAAAATGAGAGCGAGTGTAGAATCCTTTAATTTCACCCAAGAAAAAGTTATGGATGATGAGGATGACGAAAATCTAAAGTTCGGAGATTTGAATAAATGACTGGAGATAGTAGAAAAAAGAAAATGGTTAAAAAAATACCTTACTTCAAAATTAGTCAACTATCGAGTGAGTATCTTGTAACTAAGATGAATGCTAAATATTTGATAGAACATGTAGATTTTGAATTTCGATTTCCTTATAGAAACAGTCGGAAGGATATTCAAGATGCATTTAAGTATATTCGAGATCTAGAAAAGAAAACCGGTGTTATTGCTGAGGAACGTGAGCGGGGGATCCAACGAAGAACTAATCTATCTCGTATTAATTCGATAGCTGATTTTATTCATGAAAACGTTGATAAAAAAAGTCTGCTTTTTACGACACCATTAGTGTTGGGAGTTAATTTATATGATGATGAGGATGGGACTAAATTAGTATCAGAAAAAATTGAAGAAAATAACCTAGAATTAGACGAAAAAGTCCGATTCACTATTGTTGATGGCCAGCACAGATTGTTAGGGATTGCTCGATATTTTGAAAAGTACCATATTTCTGACGTAGATATTGAAATCCCTGTGATGCTGTTACCTGATAGCGATCTTCCACAAGCAACACGGGTTTTTATTGATATTAATGCCAATCAAAGAAAGGTAAATAAATCTATAGTTTATGACTTGTACAGTAATATTGATGAAGAGGAGTATGCTCCGTTGAACCGAATAAAGTCAGTGGTACAAGCCCTTAATGAAAACAAAACTTCAAGCTTATATAATCAAATAAAAATGTTGGGAACGGGTGAAGGTTCGATTTCACTTGCATTTATGATTGATTACATTAAAGGCGAGATTATTAAAAGAAACGATGATTTTGATTCAAATCGATTTTTGCGGAGTTTGAATAGGTATCTGAGTGCTTTTAAAGCACAATTCGATGAACAAGTTTGGCGAGGTGTATTTCTAAAAACTACCGGGATGGGAGCCTTGTTACTTTGTTTTATGGATTTTGCTGATGGAGATATTTATCACTATGAGGAAAGAGATTCAGATCTACAACTACAAACAAATCTCTTAGAAATATCGGCTGCCGATTTAGAGGTGCAAGGAACTGGAAAAAAAGCTCAGGAAATACTAAAAAATAGGCTTTTAAAAGTTATTAAATAAGCTGCGTTACCGATACTATATTTAGATATCCAGCAAAGTTTAGATCTTACGAAATTTCTTATTGCTATGATTAGCGCGCCTGTAAGGGGCGCGTTTTTATATGCCCTTAAAAAGCAGCATCAACAACCAGGAAAACAACAGAGCGGGGATGAAGGGGATGCGTCTCGTTTTCGTATAAATCGCCTGAATTAGTCCGATAACGCTCGCCATCATCAGCCACATGCCAAAGTCAGCCCCGACCCATTCCAACCACCCCAGCACAACGATTGGGACATCGCCCACCCCCAACCATCGACACCAGGCGCACCCAAAAAGCAGCAGCGATACGAAAAGTGCCGCCGGGATAACGTGATGACAAACCGCGATGGCCCCCGCCAACAGCCACAGGAAATCCGTGCTCGCACTTTGGCTCTGTTGATCCTGGCGCGCGCAAAAGAGGAGTGGGAAGCACAGCCAGCTGCGCGCGTCACCAGGATCAAAGGTCCAGGTCAATAAAAGCGGCACGATTCCTTCATAGAAGAGCCACTCAAAGACGCCCGTAAAGCGCTGGTGACAGCTCGGGCAGGTGAAGCGGAGGCATAGTGCCGACAACAGCGGAACGAGCTCGTACGACCGCAGGGTTCGCTCACAGCTAAAGCAAAAGGAGCGGGCCTTGAAGAGGGGAACGCCCGATACCGAACGGTCTGCCAGGCAGCAGATGAAGGACGCAATGGTTGATTGAATTAAAAAGAGTATTAGTTTTTCCATGCCGAATAATACGCGGGCCGGAAGAAATTATCGCAGGGCGTGAAAAATTACCACGCCGCCCAAGACCTTAAAAATCGGACTGGCGTAGAATCAAACAATAAAATCGCCGCCCAAGACCTTAAAAATCGCCTGGCGTAGAATCAAACAATTACCTCGCCGCCCACTTTCAACCCACTTCTTTTAACGTTCAAACCCCAGCACCGCCGCCCACTTCCCATCCACTTCCTTTAACTTTCAATCCCCAAATCGCCGGTCATTTCAATCCATTACCTTTCAACGGCACTCACTCGAATTGAATGCCAGTAAATCGCCACAGTCGCCCCTGACTTTGTCAGCCTTAAAATGCCGGCCACTTTAAAAGTTCACCTTTTTCGAGGAGCAAGAAAATCCAGCCCAAACAAAGCCAAGAAATTCTTAACAAATTTCTTCAAAAAAGGCGCTATCAAAGCCTTGACATTCCCTATAAACCTGCTATTATATTCAACGTGCTTTTAAGTCATTAGCTCTTTTTGTCAGCGACGTCGCTGCAAAGGGCGGTGTAAAGGCAAGTCTAAGCAGGACTTCCGGGAGCACTTTTGTTTATTGACAAAAATGATACACCTGGAACTGTGAAATAAAACTAAGGAGAATAGTAGGATGCCTACAATTAACCAATTGGTTCGTAAGTCACGTAAGTCTCAAGCTACGAAGTCAAACTCACCAGCTTTGAACTACGGCTACAACTCAATGAAGAAGATGGCAACGAAGAACGTTGCCCCACAAAAGCGTGGTGTTGCTACCCGTGTTGGTACGTTGACGCCAAAGAAGCCTAACTCAGCTTTGCGTAAGTACGCCCGTGTGCGTTTGTCAAACTTGTTTGAAGTTACGGCATACATCCCAGGAATCGGTCACAACTTGCAAGAACACTCTGTTGTCTTGATCCGTGGTGGTCGTGTTAAGGATTTGCCTGGTGTGCGTTATCACGTTGTTCGTGGTGCGTTGGATACTGCCGGTGTTGACGGTCGGATGACTTCTCGTTCTAAGTACGGAACGAAGGCTCCTAAGAAGTAATAGGAAAGGAAAACTCATGCCACGTAAAGGTTACACGAAGCGTCAGGAAGTTTTGCCTGACCCAATTTACAACTCAAAGTTGGTATCACGTTTGATCAACCGTTTGATGGTTGATGGTAAGCGTGGAACGGCATCTACTATCTTGTACGATGCCTTCGACCAAATTAAGCAAACGACTGGTAACGATCCATTGGAAGTTTTCGAACAAGCCATGGAAAACATCATGCCAGTATTGGAAGTTAAGGCCCGCCGTGTTGGTGGATCTAACTACCAGGTTCCAATCGAAGTTCGCCCAGAACGTCGTACGACTTTGGGACTCCGTTGGTTGGTTAACTACGCTCGTTTGCGTAACGAACACACAATGGACGAACGTTTGGCCAAGGAAATTATCGATGCAGCTAACGAAAACGGTGCATCTGTTAAGAAGCGCGAAGACACGCACAAGATGGCAGAAGCCAACCGTGCCTTTGCTCACTACCGTTGGTAGGATAAGCGCTGCTTAACCTTCCGGTTAGGCAAACGCTTGTTGCAAATAGTT
Source organism: Fructobacillus apis (assembly GCF_023893635.1). Lineage (GTDB taxonomy): Bacteria > Bacillota > Bacilli > Lactobacillales > Lactobacillaceae > Fructobacillus > Fructobacillus apis. The sequence continues at coordinate 12,327 of NZ_JAMWYK010000007.1, forward strand.
TCATCTAAAAAGCGAACTAAAACTAGGTCGCTTTTTATTGCAAATAATTGAAAAAATTAGGAGATAATTATGGCTAAACGTGAATACGAGCTTAACCGTACGCGTAACATCGGTATCATGGCCCACATCGATGCCGGTAAGACGACGACGACTGAACGTATCTTGTACTACACGGGTAAGATCCACAAGCTTGGTGAAACCCACGATGGTGCATCACAAATGGATTTCATGGACCAAGAAAAGGAACGTGGAATCACTATCCAATCTGCCGCTACTACTGCCGTATGGCGCGGATTTACTGACCAATACGAAAACGACCCATTCCGTGTCAACATCATCGATACGCCAGGTCACGTTGACTTCACGATCGAAGTTGAACGTGCCCTCCGTGTTTTGGATGGTGCCGTAGCCGTATTGGACGGGGCTGCTGGTGTTGAACCACAGACCGAAACTGTTTGGCACCAAGCCACGACTTACAACGTTCCACGTATTGTTTTCGTTAACAAGATGGACAAGTTGGGTGCCGACTTTGGTATGTCAGTTGAATCAATGCACAAGCGTCTTCAAGTTAACGCCGAAGCCATCCAATGGCCAATCGGTGCCGAAGACGACTTCGAAGGTGTTATTGACTTGATCCAAGAAGAAGCTTACTACCCAACTGATGAACACGGTTCATCATGGGAACCAAAGCCAATTCCTGACGACTACAAGGACATCGTGGCAGAACGTCGCGAAAAGTTGATTGAAGCGGTTGCTGATGTCGACGAAGAATTGATGGACAAGTACCTTGGCGGAGAAGAAATCTCTGTTGACGAATTGAAGGCAGCTATCCGTCGCGCAACGTTGGCCCTCGAATTCTACCCAGTTCTTGCAGGTTCTGCCTACAAGGATAAGGGTGTTCAAATGATGTTGGATGCCGTTGTTGACTACTTGCCATCACCATTGGAAGTTCGCCCATACGAAGCAACTGATCCAAAGACTGATGAAGAAGTTCAATTGGTTGCCGATGACTCAAAGCCATTCGCCGCTTTGGCATTTAAGATCATGACGGACCCATTCGTTGGACGTTTGACGTTTATGCGTGTCTACACTGGTTCATTGAAGTCAGGTTCATACGTACAAAACACGACGTCAGATACGCGTGAACGTGTTGGACGTTTGCTCCAAATGCACGCTACGTCACGTACTGAAATCGACGAAGTCTTCTCAGGAGACATCGCCGCTGCGATCGGTTTGAAGAACACCACTACTGGTGACTCATTGACTGATACGGCTCACCCATTGATTCTTGAATCAATGGAATTCCCAGAACCAGTTATCGAATTGGCCATCGAACCTAAGACGAAGGCCGACCAAGATAAGTTGGCTACTGCTTTGCAAAAGTTGTCTGAAGAAGATCCTTCATTGCGTGCCTCAACGAACCCTGAAACGGGTGACACGTTGATCGCCGGAATGGGAGAATTGCAATTGGACATCACGCTTGACCGTATCAAGCGTGAATTCAACGTTGACGCCCAAGTTGGTGCGCCACAAGTTGCTTACCGTGAAGCCTTCACGAAGACTGTTTCAGCTCGTGGATTCTTCAAGCGTCAGTCTGGTGGTAAGGGACAGTATGGAGATGTTACGATCGAATTCTCTCCAAACGAAGAAGGTGCTGGATTCGAATTCGAAGACAACATCGTCGGTGGAGTTGTTCCTCGTGAATACATCCCTTCAGTTGAACAAGGTTTGAAGGACTCATTGAACGCTGGTCCTTTGGCTGGATTCCCATTGGTTGACTTGAAGGCCCGTTTGTACGATGGTTCTTACCACGATGTCGATTCTTCTGAATCAGCATTTAAGATCGCCGCTTCCCTTGCATTGAAGGAAGCTGCTAAGACTGCCGGTGCAGTTATCTTGGAACCAATCATGGCCGTTTCAATCGTTGTTCCTGAAGAAAACCTTGGTGATGTGATGGGACACGTTTCCGCACGTCGTGGTTTGATCGAAGGACAAGAAAACCGTGGTGCTGTTTTGGCTGTTTCAGCTCAAGTGCCATTGTCAGAAATGTTCGGATATGCAACGACTTTGCGTTCAGCAACGCAAGGACGTGGTACGTTCCAGATGTCATTTGACCACTACTCAGCTGTGCCAAAGAACATCCAAGAAGAAATCATCAAGGCCCACGGTTCAGAAGCTTAAGCTTCAACCGAGTCTGATGAATAACCAGGTTAGCTCTGCTAGCCTGGTTTTTTTGTGCCCAAAAATCCAATCTCAGTCGCTTTTGACTTTTTTATTCATGGAAAAACGCGCTGCGCGCTTCGAAGCACCTCCGGCCCAGGGCATCACAGCCCGGGGCCTTTTTGAAAATTGGTGGAATAAAGCTTTAAACAGCACACCGCCCGTTGTAAAATGGAAACCAGCAATCACTTTGGAGAAAAGACATGACAGCAGAACAAATTCTTGAATTTAAGCAGGTGGCCTTGGCCTTCGGGGAAACCGAAGTGTTGAAGAACATCGATTTAACCCTGGACTCCGGTCAGTTCTACACCCTTTTGGGTCCTTCTGGTTCCGGAAAGTCCACCATTTTGAAGCTGATTTCGGGTCAACTCCAGCCATCCGGTGGAAAGGTGGTCTTTGATGGGGACGTTATCAACGACCAGCCGGCCGAAAAGCGTCGGGTGAACACCGTTTTCCAAAACTACTCGCTCTTTCCAAACATGAACGTTTACGACAACGTGGCCTTCGGCCCCCGTTTGAAGAAGATGTCTGAAACGGTCATCGAGGAAAAGGTGAAGGAGATGCTCGCTTTGGTCAAGCTCTCTGGTTACGAGAACCGCGAGATCAACGAGCTCTCCGGTGGACAGCAACAGCGTGTCGCCATCGCCCGTGCCTTGGCGAACGATCCGGAAGTGCTGCTTTTGGACGAACCGCTCTCAGCCTTGGACTACAAGTTGCGTAAGGTTTTGCAGACGGAACTGCGGACCATCCAACGCCGACTCGGCATCACCTTCGTCTTCGTTACCCACGACCAGGAAGAGGCCTTGGCCATGTCCGACTGGATCTTTGTCATGAACGACGGGGTCATCCAGCAGCAGGGGACGCCGGAAGACATCTACGACGAACCGGTCAACCACTTCGTTGCCGACTTCATCGGGGAATCCAACATCGTGCCCGGTATCATGAAGGACGACTACCTGGTCCACTTCGTTGGTAAGGACTTCGAAAACGTCGACGCGGGCATGCGCAAAAACGAGGCGGTCGAAGTCGTGCTCCGGCCCGAGGACCTCGACTTGACCACGCCGGAGGAAGGAAAACTGGTCGTGACCATCAAGAACCAGTCCTTCCGTGGTGACTACTACGAAATCATGGCCCAGGATGAGGATTTGAACCTCTGGCAGGTGCAGGTCACGAACCCGGCGGAAATTGGGGCACGGGTGGGTCTGACTTTTGACCCCGAAGACATCCACGTGATGCGCTACAACGAATCCGAAGAGGAGTTCGACGCGCGTTTGGAAGCCTACGAGGACGAGGAGACGCCGACCGACCCATCGGATTCAGCGGACAAGGTGCCCGAGGTGTTCGACCATGAATAAGACGAAGAAACGCTTTACCGAGGCCTACCTCGGGATTTACGGGATTTGGCTCATCGCCTTTGTCGTTGCACCGCTGCTCCTCTTGGTTGTTCAGTCGGTGAACGTGCCGGGGCAGGGCTTTACGCTTGATAACTACAAGGAGTTCTTCACTTCGGGTCCCTACCTGGCCATGACGGTGAACTCGATTTGGTACGCCTTTTTGATCACGCTGGTCACTTTGGTCATCGCCTACCCGTTGGCGCTCTGCCTGACCAAGTTGAAGCACCGCTCCTTTTGGTTGTTGCTCGTCATCCTGCCAACCTGGATTAACCTGCTGTTGAAGACCTACGCCTTCATCGGCTTGCTTGGGAAGGGCGGCCTGCTAAACACAGCCATGGAAAGCATGGGCTTCGGTCCGACGCAGTTGCTGTTTACAAACGGAGCGTTCTTGCTGGTAGCGGCCTACATCGAACTGCCGTTCATGGTGCTGCCAATCTATAACGCGCTGCTCGACATTGATCCTTTGCTGTCCGCCGCATCGCGGGACCTTGGGGCCTCGTCGGTTCAGACTTTGAAGAAGGTCATCTGGCCATTGTCGATGCCTGGTGTAAAAACGGGTGTGCAGACGGTGTTTATTCCCAGCCTGTCACTCTTCATGATTACCCGCCTGATTGGTGGAAACAAGGTGATTACGCTGGGTACTGCCATCGAGGAACACTTCCTCGTGACGCAGAACTGGTCTTTTGGATCGACCATCGGTGTGGTCTTGATCATCGCCATGGCGTTGACGATGGCCTTGACTGGTGACAAGAAGAAAAAGAAGAAGGGAGTCCACTAATGAAAATCATCGAACGCGCCTGGCTTACCTTCGCCTTCTTTTTGTTGTATGCGCCCATCTTGTTTTTGGTCGTCTATTCCTTCAACGGGGGTGAGACGATGCAGGCCTTTGAAAGTTTCTCCTTTGTTCACTACCAGGAACTCTGGGAGGACACGCGCCTGCTTGAGATTGTGCTGGACACGCTGATTCTGGCGCTGGCCTCATCGCTGATTGCCACGGTCGTGGGAACCATCGGGGCGCTTGCCATCTTCCGGGCGCAGCGCAAACTGTTGAAGGAAACGTTGCTCGGCTTGAACAACGTGCTGCTCGTGTCGCCCGATGTCATCATCGGGGCGGCCTTCCTGATCTTGATGACGGCCCTTGGGTTGAAGCTTGGTTTCTTGACCGTGCTCTTGGCCCACGTTGCCTTCTCAATTCCAATCGTGGTTTTGATGGTGCTGCCAAAGCTCCAGGAGATGAACCGCGACTTGGTCTTGGCCGCTCAGGACCTGGGTGCCAAGCCAACGGAGGTGCTGACCAAGGTCACGTTGCCCGTCATTTCATCCGGAATCGTTGCTGGTTTCTTCATGGCCCTCACGTATTCCTTGGATGACTTCGCGGTGACCTTCTTTGTCACGGGAAACGGCTTCTCGACTTTGGCGGTCGAGGTATACTCCCGTGCCCGCCAGGGTGTCTCGCTCGAGATCAACGCACTGTCAACGCTCATGCTCTTCGTTGCCTTCGTGCTGGTACTCGGTTACTACGCCTACAGCCAAAAGCAAAAGGGTAAGAAGACGAAGTTGAAGGAGAAGGTCAAATGAAGAAATTGCTAATGACTTTTTCGGAAATCGCTTTGCTTCTCGTATTATTTATCGGCCTGCAGGCAGCCTTAACGGCCAGCCGCAGCCAGCAGTCTTCCGGAAAGAAGGACACGATTACCTTCTATAATTGGGGAGACTACATCGATCCGGAAATTTTGAAGGATTTTGAAAAGGAGTCGGGCTACAAGGTGAACTACCAGACCTTCGACTCCAACGAGGCCATGTACACGAAGATTAAGCAGGGCGGAACGAACTTCGACCTCGCCGTGCCTTCCGACTACATGGTCGCCAAGTTGAAGGACGGTGGCTTGCTCGCTAAACTGGATAAGAGTAAGTTGACTGGCGTCGACCACTTCGACAAGACTTTCCTGAACCAGTCCTTTGATAGGGGAAACGAATACTCGCTGCCATACTTCTGGGGAATGCTCGGAATTCTCTATAATAAAAAAGTCGTGGACGAGGACGAGCTGAAAGACTGGTCCTCCATCTGGGACGCCAAATTCCGCCACCGTTTGTTGCTGGTGGACTCTGCCCGCGACGTGTTGGGTTTGACTTTGCTATCACAGGGCAAATCCGTGAACGACAAGAACGTCGCGGACATTGCGGCAGCGCAGGGAAAGCTCTCCTCTTTGATGCCAAACGTCAAAGCCATCGTGGGGGATGAATTGAAGCTCTACATGGCACAGGGTGAAGGTGACCTCGCCGTGACCTACTCCGGTGAAGCCCGCAACGCCATGTCGCGGAACAAGGACCTGGCCTACAAGGTGCCGGAGGATGGATCGAACCTTTGGCTCGATAACCTGGTTATTCCGAAGAAGGCAGAGCATAAAGAAGCGGCCTACGCCTTGATGAACTACCTGAGCCGTCCGGACGTGGCGGCAAAGAACGCCAAGTACATTGGCTACGCCACGCCGAACAAGGATGCCAAGGAACTACTGCCTGATTCGGTTAAGAACAACGAAGGCTTCTATCCTAAGCAGTCGCTCTTAGATAAGTTGCAGGTCTATGAAAACTTCAATCCTTATTGGACGCAAAAGTACAACGACGCCTTTTTGGAATTTAAACTCAAAAAGTCGTAAAATAGTCGTAGACAGAAAAGAAAAAGTTTCCTGCAAAGGGGATTTTTCTGACGCAAAACCGGGAACAAAATTTCGGAAAAATTAATTGAATTAAATCGGAAAAACCCTTGTGTATCAAGGGTTTTTCTGCTATTATAGTCAAGTACGCCTTTTGGGGATGCCGATGCAAACCCGCTAAAAAGACTGGTGTATCAACGTTTAGCGATGATGATTAAGGTTGCGACACGCGCGGCCGCGTTGCCATGGGCGCGCAAAACACAACATGTGTTGTCGGTTTTTGATCGGAGTTAGCTGATTTACAAAATCAACGAGGAGGCAGAAAATGGCACAAAAGAAGATCCGTATCCGCTTGAAGGCATACGAACACCGTATCTTGGACCAATCAGCGGACAAGATTGTTGAAACGGCAAAGCGTACCGGCGCAGAAATCGCTGGTCCTATTCCGTTGCCAACTGAACGCTCTTTGTACACGGTGCTTAGCTCACCACACAAGTACAAGGATGCCCGCGAACAGTTCGAAATGCGGACGCACAAGCGTTTGGTCGACATTGTGAACCCTACTGACAAGACAGTTGACGCATTGCGTAAGCTTGAATTGCCAGCAGGTGTTGCAATCGAAATCAAGCTCTAATCAGTACCACCCCGTTAGTTAATCGTAACTAGCGACGAAATAAAGGAGAATAAGTCATGACTAAAGGTATCTTAGGCCGTAAAGTCGGTATGACTCAGGTTTTCACTGAATCTGGTGAATTGATCGCCGTGACTGCTGTTGAAGCTACTCCAAACGTTGTTTTGCAAGTTAAGACGCAAGCAACTGATGGATACAACGCTTTGCAGTTGGGTTACCAAGACAAGCGCGAGATTTTGTCAAACAAACCTGAACAAGGCCACGTTGCAAAAGCCAACACTGCCCCTAAGCGCTACATTCGTGAAGTCCGTGATGCGGAAGGCGAATACAGCGTTGGGGATGCAATTGCTGTTGACACTTTCCAAGCCGGTGAATATGTAGACGTCACTGGTATTACTAAGGGACACGGATTCCAAGGTGCTATCAAGCGCCACGGTCAATCACGTGGACCAATGAGCCACGGTTCCCGTTACCACCGTCGCCCAGGTTCAATGGGTGCGGTTATCAACCGCGTGTTCCCAGGTAAGCTTTTGCCTGGTCGCATGGGAAACCGTAAGCGTACGATGCAAAACATTGCAATCGTAAACGTTGATGTTGAAAACAACCTCTTGTTGTTGAAGGGTAACGTCCCTGGTGCCAACAAGTCATTGTTGACAATCAAGTCAACGGTTAAGACAAACGCACAACACCCTGAAATCAAGATGGCCGGTGCACAACCTGCTGCTGATTCAGAAGAAAACTAAACTAACAGAAAGGAGAACAATCAATCATGACTAAAGTTGCTGTATTAAAGCAAGATGGTTCAAAGGCTGCTGATTTGGATTTGAACGAAGCAGTATTCGCCGTAGAACCTAACAACGCCGTGATCACTGATGCTGTATTGATGCAACGCGCATCAATGCGTCAAGGAACGCACGCCGTTAAGAACCGTTCAGCGGTTTCTGGTGGTGGACGTAAGCCTTGGAAGCAAAAGGGAACTGGTCGTGCCCGTCAAGGTTCTATCCGCGCGCCACAATGGCGTGGTGGTGGAATCGTATTCGGTCCTACTCCTCGTTCATACGCTTACCGTATTAACAAGAAGGCTTACCAATTGGCCTTGAAGTCAGCTTTGTCACAAAAGCTTTCTGATAACAAGTTGGTTGTAGTTGACGCTTTGGCCTTTTCAGAAGCTAAGACAAAGAACTTCAAGGAAGTTCTTGCAAACTTGGCTGTTGACTCAAAGGCCTTGGTTATCGTTGACAACGACAACGAAAACGCAATGCGCGCCGCTTCAAACTTGGACAACGTTCAAGTAATGACGGCTGCAGGCGTTAACGTCTTGGACGTGGTAAACGCGGACAAGTTGGTGGTTGTTCAATCAGCGATTGAAGAAATCCAAGGAGGTCTCGCCTAATGGAAGCACGCGATATTATCCGTCGTCCAATCATTACCGAAGCTTCAATGGCGCAAACAGAAATGAAGCGCTACGTATTTGAAGTTGACGTACGGGCCACTAAGCCAGAAATCAAGCGCGCCATCGAAGAAATCTTCGATGTACAAGTTGCACGCTTGAACACCGCAAACGTTCGCGGTAAGAAGAAGCGTCAAGGTCGCTATGTCGGATTCACTCGTAAGATGAAGAAGGCTACTGTTACTTTGAAGGCTGACTCAAAAGATATTCAAATCTTTAACGAAGGTTAATTTTAATAGGAGGAAAAGACATTGGCTATCAAGACATATAAGCCAACCTCAAACGGACGTCGTAACATGACTTCTTCTGATTTCGCTGAAATCACGAAGTCAACGCCCGAAAAGAGTTTGTTGGCAAAGAAGTCAAAGACTGGTGCGCGTAACGCATCTGGTCGTATGACTGTTCGCCACAAGGCTGGTGGACACAAGCAAGCCTACCGTATCATCGACTTTAAGCGGGTGAAGGACAACAAGTCTGCCACTGTTAAGGCGATCGAATACGATCCAAATCGTTCAGCAAACATCGCTTTGTTGGTATACGAAGATGGAATCAAGAGCTACATCTTGGCGCCTAAGGGACTTAAGGTTGGCGATAAGGTTCAATCTGGTTCTGATGCCGATATTAAGATCGGTAATGCCTTGCCATTGAAGAACATTCCTGAAGGTACTTTGGTTCACAACATCGAATTGAAGCCTGGTAAGGGTGGTCAATTGGCACGTTCCGCCGGTGCATCAGCACAGGTTTTGGGACATGACGGCAAGTACGTCATCGTTCGTTTGATTTCAGGTGAAGTACGTTTGGTTATCGAAACTGCACGTGCAACTGTAGGTCAAGTTGGTAACGCAGAACACTCATTGATCAACTGGGGTAAGGCTGGTCGTAACCGTTGGCGCGGTAAGCGTCCACACGTTCGTGGATCAGTTATGAACCCTAACGATCACCCTCATGGAGGAGGAGAAGGTAAGGCACCTGTTGGTATGCCATCACCACTCTCACCTTGGGGTAAGAAGACTGCCGGTAAGAAGACTCGTAACACGAAGAAGAACTCTACTAAGTTTATTATTCGTGGTCGTAAGAAGAGTAAGTAAGGGAAAGGAGATAACTAATGGCTCGTAGTTTGAAAAAGGGACCATTTGCGGACCCGCACTTGCTTAAGAAGATCGAGGCCCAAGCGGACCAAGAAAAGAAGTCAGTGATCAAGACTTGGTCACGTCGTTCAACGATTTTCCCAAGCTTCATCGGATTCACGATCGCAGTTTATGACGGTCGCAAGCACGTTCCTGTTTTTGTCCAAGACGACATGGTTGGCCACAAGTTAGGTGAATTTGTTCCAACTCGTACGTTCAAGGGTCACAAAGTAGACGATAAGAAGACTAAGTAAGGAGGAAATGCAAAATGGCTGAACAAGTAACATCAGCTCGGGCGACTGCCAAGATCGTTCGCGTTGCCCCTCGTAAGGCACGCTTAGTTCTTGATACGATTCGTCGGAAGAATGTAAACGAAGCCTTTGCAATCCTAAAGTTCTTGCCAAATACTTCAACTGAAGATATTTACAAGGTATTGAACTCAGCAGTTGCAAACGCGGAAAACAACTTTTCACTTGACCGTGAAGATTTGATCGTTAAGGAAGCATTCGCAAACGAAGGACCAACGCTTAAGCGTTTCCGTCCTCGTGCAAAGGGATCTGCTTCTGCAATTAACAAGCGCACAAGCCACATCACGATTGTGGTAGCAGAGAAGGAGGAAAAGTAATGGGTCAAAAGATTAACCCAACTGGCTTCCGTGTCGGTGTCATCCGTGACTGGGATGCGAAGTGGTTTGCTGATAAGGCAGACTTTTCTAACCAACTTCTTGAAGACTTGCGTATTCGTAAGTACATCGAAGAAAACTTGACGGATGCTTCAGTTGACCGTGTCGAAATCGAACGCTCAACGAAGTCACGTATCGATTTGACTTTGCACACTGCCAAGCCAGGAATGGTTATTGGTAAGGGTGGTTCCGAAGTTGAAAAGTTGCGGACTCAATTAGCTAAGTTGACGAACGTTGATGAACGTGGACGCTTCAAGCGTGTCTTCATCAACATTGTTGAAATTAAGAAGCCAGACTTGCAAGCTCACCTCGTGGGTATGCAAATCGCTGGTGATTTGGAACGCCGTGTTGCCTTCCGTCGTGCAATGCGTGGTGCTATTCAACGTGCCCGCCGTGCCGGTGCAAAGGGAATCAAGGTTGTTGTTTCAGGTCGTTTGAACGGGGCTGACATGTCACGTATCGAACAATACACTGAAGGAACTGTTCCGCTCCACACACTCCGTGCCGACATTGACTACTCATGGGACGAAGCAGCTACTGCTTACGGTAACTTGGGTATCAAGACGTGGATCTACCGTGGAGATGTATTGCCAAAGAAGAAGAACAAGTAGGAGGGAAGCAACATGTTAGTACCAAAGCGTGTTAAGTTCCGTCGTCCACACCGTGGCCACATGCGTGGTGAAGCAAAGGGTGGAAAGACGGTTGCCTTCGGTGATTACGGCTTGCAAGCAGTGACTTCAAGCTGGATCTCTAACCGGCAAATCGAAGCTGCCCGTATTGCAATGACCCGTTATATGAAGCGTGGTGGTAAGGTCTGGATCAAGATCTTCCCTCACTTGTCATATACATCTAAGGGTGTTGGTGTTCGAATGGGTAACGGTAAGGGTAGTCCTGAAGGATGGGTTGCCCCAGTTAAGCGTGGTAAGGTAATGTTCGAAGTTGGTGGCGTGGCTAAGCCAGTCGCCCTCGAAGCATTGCGCCTCGCACAACACAAGTTGCCTGTACGTACAAAGATTATTGCTCGGGAGGCTGAATAATGGCTAAAGCAAATGAATTAAACGCTTTGTCACTTGCGGATTTGCAAAAGCGCGAAGCCGAATTCAAGGAAGAATTGTTCAACCTTCGTTTCCAATTGGCTACTGGTCAATTGGAAAACACGGCCCGTATTTCAAAAGTTCGTAAGGACATCGCACGTGTGAAGACTGTCATTCGTGCACAACAGTTGGCACAAGCCAACAAGTAAGACGAAAGGAAGAAGCTGAAAAATGAGTGAAGAACGTAACGCTCGTAAGGTCAACCGCGGCCGTGTCGTTTCCGACAAGATGGAAAAGACAATTACTGTTGCCGTTGACACTTACGTCAACCACCCAGTATATGGTAAGCGAGTTCGCTATACGAAGAAGTTTAAGGCCCATGATGAAAACAACATCGCCAAGCAAGGCGACATCGTTGAAATCATGGAAACTCGTCCTTTGTCTGCAACGAAGCACTTCCGTTTGGTTAAGGTCATTGAAGAGGCCGTTATCCTTTAATTAGGAAACCAATCGTCTGTAATAATTGCTAACAAGGAGGATGAACCATGATTCAACAAGAGAGTCGTTTGAAAGTGGCTGATAACTCTGGTGCACGTGAAATCTTGACGATTAAAGTGCTCGGTGGTTCTGGCCGTAAGGTTGCTGGCATCGGTGACATGATTGTTGCTACTGTTAAGCAAGCTATTCCTGGTGGTAACGTTAAGAAGGGTGACGTCGTAAAGGCCGTCATCGTACGTACTGTATCTGATGTTCGTCGTACTGACGGATCATACATCAACTTCGATGAAAACGCTGCTGTTATCGTTAAGGATGACAAGTCACCAGTTGGAACGCGTATTTTTGGCCCAGTTGCACGTGAATTGCGTGACGCTAACTACACGCGTATCGTTTCATTGGCACCAGAAGTGCTCTAATACTTACAAGGAGGAGCCAATCATGTTTGTAAAAACAGGTGATAAGGTTCGCGTCATTGCAGGTAAGGACAAGGGTAAGGAAGGAACAGTTACTAAGACTGTCGAATCTAAGAACCGTGTTCTTGTCGAAGGCGTAAACCTCGTTAAGAAGCATCAAAAGCCTTCTAACGAATACCCACAGGGTGGTGTTATCAATACTGAAGCACCTATCCACGCATCAAACGTGCAAGTACTTGACCCTTCAACTAACGAACCAACGAAGGTTGGATACAAGTTTGAAGACGGAAAGAAAGTACGTTTTGCTAAGAAGTCCGGCAACAAGTTGGGCTAATTAAAAGCTATATAATTGAAAGGTAGAAATCATTATCATGGCAAATGAATTAAAAGAAAAATATGTTAATGAAGTTCAACCTGCTTTGATCAAGAAGTTTGAATTTACTTCAATCATGCAAGCACCTAAGATCGAAAAGATCGTTTTGAACATGGGTGTTGGTGATGCAGTTTCAAACTCAAAGAACCTCGATGAAGCGGTTGAAGAATTGAAGCAAATTGCTGGACAACAACCAGTAATTACGCGTGCTAAGAAGTCAATCGCCGGTTTCCGTTTGCGTGAAGGTATGGCAATCGGAGCGAAGGTTACTTTGCGCGGAGAACGTATGTACGAATTCATGGACAAGTTGATTAACATCTCTTTGCCACGTGTTCGTGACTTCCACGGTGTTTCTGGTAAGGCCTTTGATGGTCGCGGAAACTACACGTTGGGAATCCGTGAACAGTTGATTTTCCCTGAAATCGACTTTGACAAGGTTAACAAGGTTCGCGGTTTGGACATCGTTGTTGTAACGACTGCACAAACTGACGAAGAAGGTTACGAATTGTTGGCTGGCTTGGGCATGCCTTTTGCTAAGTAAACAATTTAAAAACGGTCACTCTTACGAGTGGCACGTTTTTAAGAAGAAGAGAAGGACTTCTCTTTTTCTTAAGAGCGTGTCAATTGTGAACACGTTCAAAATTATAAAAGGAGGATATCGATAGATGTCTATGACTGATCCAATCGCTGATTTTTTGACTCGGATTCGTAACGCCAACTTGGCCCGTCACGCTTCCGTTCAAATTCCAGCATCAAAAATGAAGAAGAGCATTGCTGAGATCTTGAAGCAAGAAGGTTTCATCCGTGATGTAGAATACATTGAAGACAACAAGCAAGGTGTTATCAACGTATTCTTGAAGTACGGGGAAGATCAACAGCGTGTCATCACTGGTATTAAGCGTGTGTCAAAGCCTGGTTTGCGTAAGTACGCCAAGGCCGAAGACATGCCAAAGGTCTTGAACGGCCTTGGTATCGCTATCGTTTCAACTTCAAACGGAGTTGTGACTGATAAGGTAGCACGTGCTAAGCAAGTCGGTGGCGAAGTGCTGGCTTACGTTTGGTAATATATCTAAGAAAGGAGACTTACCATGAGCCGTATTGGAAATCAAGTAGTTACTGTCCCAGCTGGCGTTGAAGTTAAGCAGGACGGACAACACGTAACGGTTAAGGGACCTAAGGGTGAATTGTCATACACGATCAACCCTGAAATCACGATGCACATGGATGGAACGGAAGTTCGTTTCACTCGTGCAGCCGAAGACAAGAAGCACCGTGCATTGCACGGTACGACAACCGCAAACTTCATCAACTTGATCGAAGGTGTTACCAATGGTTTCACTAAGACTTTGAAGATGGTCGGAGTTGGTTACCGTGCCGCAATGAAGGGTTCTACTTTGAACTTGTCAGTTGGTTACTCACACCCAGTTGACTTTGAACAACGTGAAGGCTTGTCAGTTGAAGTACCAGATGCTTTGACGATCAAGATTTCAGGAATTTCAAAGCAATTGGTCGGTGACTTTGCTGCTGAAGTTCGCGCCGTACGCCCACCCGAACCATACAAGGGTAAGGGAATTCGTTACGAAAACGAAGTTGTTAAGCGTAAGGAAGGTAAGACTGGTAAGTAAGCTTAAAGCTTCTTATAACCGTCTTATTATTGATACAAAAGTTTTAATTGAACAGGTGGCTTGAGCCGCCTAGAAAAGGAAAGCACAGCTATGATTTCAAAACCAGATAAGAACAAGCTCCGTGCACGTCGCCACAAGCGCGTCCGCGGAAAAGTCTCTGGTACTGCTGCTCGCCCACGTTTGAACGTTTTCCGTTCTAATGTAAACATCTACGCTCAATTGATTGATGACGTAGCGGGTGTAACGCTAGCAAGTGCCTCAAGTCAAAGTGCCGATGTTACCGGTACTAAGGTAGAACAAGCCGTTAAGGTTGGTGAATTGATCGCCAAGAACGCCAAGGCTGCTAAGATCGAAGAAGTTGTCTTCGATCGTGGTGGTTACGTCTATCACGGACGTATCAAGGCATTGGCTGATTCAGCTCGTGAAAACGGCTTGAAGTTCTAAGGAAAGGAGGAATAAACAAATGGTTGAATTCGTAAACCCTAAAGAATTAGGTGAATTAGAAGAAAACGTTGTCGCAATTAACCGTGTTACCAAGGTTGTTAAGGGTGGACGTCGTTTGCGTTTCGGTGCTTTGGTTGTCGTAGGAGACAAGCAAGGTCACGTAGGTTTCGGAACTGGTAAGGCACAAGAAGTGCCAGAAGCTATCCGCAAGGCTGTCGAAGACGCAAAGCGTAACTTGATCACTGTCCCAATGGTTGGTACGACTATTCCTCACGATGTTCTTGGAGAACACGCTGGTGGAAAGATTTTGATTAAGCCAGCCGAAGAAGGAGCTGGAGTTGCTGCCGGTGGTTCTACTCGTTCCGTTATGGAATTGGCTGGAATCAACGATGTGACTGCTAAGTCACTTGGTTCATCAACACCAGTTAACGTTGTCCGTGCAACTTTTGACGGTTTGTCACAGTTGAAGGACGCAAACGATGTTGCAAAGATGCGTGGTGTTTCTTTGGAACACTTGGCTGAATAAGGAGCGATACTATGGCTGATTTGAAGATCACTTTGATTAAGAGTGCGGCTCATCGCTTGCCTAAGCAACGTGCCATCGTTAAGTCACTTGGACTTAACCGGGTATCAAGCTCAGTGGTGAAGCCAGATAACGCAGCGACACGTGGTGCAATCTTCCATATTGCACACTTGATCTCTGTTGAAGAAGTAAAGTAAAAAAAATTTAGAAAAGGAGGGACCAACCATGGAATTGAACGAATTACAACCTGCTGCTGGGTCACGCTCAGTACGCAACCGTGTAGGTCGTGGTACATCATCCGGTAACGGTAAGACGTCTGGACGTGGACAAAAGGGTCAAAAGGCCCGTTCTAAGACGCGTCTTGGATTCGAAGGTGGACAAATGCCTTTGTACCGTCGTATTCCAAAGCGTGGATTTACTAACATTTCACGTAAGGAATTCGCCGTTGTTAACTTGGACAAGTTGAATGTCTTTGATAACGGAACTGAAGTAACGCCTGCTTTGTTGATTGAATCTGGTCTCGTAAAGAACCAAAAAGACGGCGTTAAGATCTTGGCCAACGGACAACTTGACAAGAAGTTGACTGTTAAGGCACACAAGTTCTCAGCTGCCGCTGCTAAGGCAATCGAACAAGCTGGTGGAAACACCGAGGTGATTTAATGTTCCGCACGTTATTTAATGCCATCCGTCAACAAGATATTCGCAAAAAGATGCTTTGGACCGTTTTGATTCTCTTCGTTTATCGAATTGGAGTTCACATTACGGTGCCAGGTGTTAACCCTGCTGCTTTGCAGTCAGTGGCCAACTCTGGTCTTTTGAACATCTTAAATATCTTTTCGGGTGGGGGTCTGTTGAACTTCTCCCTCTTTGCGATGGGAGTTTCACCCTATGTTACTGCGCAAATCGTTGTGCAGTTGCTGCAGTTAGATATCGTGCCGCGTTTTGTCGAATGGAGTAAGCAAGGTGAAGTTGGTCGCCGGAAGCTGAATCAAGCAACCCGGTATTTAACGATCGTCTTTGCCTTTTTGCAATCAGTCGGAATTACGGCTGGTTTCAACTCCTTAGCCGCCTATGGCTTGGTCAAGCAAACCAATAACGTGACCTCCTTCCTTTTGATTGGTTCGGTCATGACAATGGGTACTTTCTTTGCCATGTGGCTCGGTGAAATGATTACCGAAAAGGGTCTTGGAAACGGTGTTTCCATGATCATCTTCTCTGGTATCATTTCCCAAACCCCAAGTTCTTTCTATGACATCTTCAAGGAAAACGTGTTGCAGGCTTCTAAGTCACAACTCGTTAACGGTTGGGTGTTCGTGACCGTCCTCGCACTTGCCATTATCTTGGTAATTGGGATTACGACTTGGTTCTACGAAGCTTCACGTAAGCTTCAGATCCAATACACGCGTTCCGCTGTATCTTACGGTGCAGAAGCCTACCTACCTTTGAAGTTGAATGTTTCTGGTGTTATCCCGGTTATCTTTGCATCGTCATTGATTTCCACGCCACAAACGATTCTTTTCGCCTTCCAGAGTAAGTATTCTGGTGAACAGTGGTTCAAGATCTTGAAGGAAATCTTCTCAATGCAGACGACGACCGGAGCGATCTTCTACACTGTGATGATCATTCTCTTTACTTACTTCTACGCCTTTGTTCAGGTTAACCCAGAAAAGCTTTCTGAGAACCTGCAAAAGCAAGGTGCCTACATTGTCCCAGTTCGTCCTGGTGTTGAAACGCAACAGTTCATCACCAAGATGTTGCTGCGACTCTCATTTGTTGGATCCCTCTACCTTGGCTTTGTTGCCTTGGTACCGTTGATTGCTTCGGATGTATGGGGATTGAATGAAAAGATTGGATTGGGAGGAACATCCCTTCTAATCACAATCGGGGTAACCCTCGATTTGCTCCGTCAAATCGATGGTTTGCTGCAAAAGAAAAACTACGTTGGGTTCATCCACTAGTTAAAAAGGAGTCTCGTCATGACGAAAAACTTAATTCTTTTGGGCCTGCCTGGTGCAGGTAAGGGAACCCAAGCTGAAAAGATTGTTGCCGATTATCCGATGGTTCACATCTCAACCGGTGACATCTTCCGTGCGAACTTGAAGGAAAACACGCCTTTGGGTGAGAAGGCACGGTCCTTCATAGATTCAGGAAATCTAGTACCTGATGAAATCACGAACGCCATGGTCGCCGATCGGTTGAACCAAGACGACGTGCTTTCAAACGGATTCATGCTAGATGGCTACCCAAGAAATGAAGACCAAGCCAAGTTCTTGGACCAATTCTTGTCAGAACGTGATGATGCGGTTTCCGCAACTTTGTACTTCAAAGTTTCTGACGATGTCTTGGTGGAACGACTCTTGGGTCGTGGTCGAGCAGATGACACGAAAGATGTTATCGCTCACCGCTTGGAAGTCAACAAGGAAGCAAACTTGCCATTGGTTGACTATTACGAAAAGCACAATGTCTTGCACACCATTGACGGGGAAGGCGACTTGGATACAATCTATTCAGCCGTTAAAACTGTCTTGGATGCCTTGAACTAGGCTTTTCTTGTCAGACTAAGGTAACTCTGGTATAATTTGATAGGTTAAGCACTTATCGATTATGTTGAACATGGTTACATAGGAGGTAATCTGCGTGGCCAACGATGTCATTGAAATTGAAGGTAAAGTCAAAGAGACGATGCCAAACGCAATGTTTCAAGTCGAACTTGAAAACGGGGCGGTAATCTTGGCGCATGTTTCCGGTAAGATTCGTAAGAACTACATCCGTATCTTGCCAGGTGACCGCGTCACAGTTGAAATGTCACCCTACGACTTGACAAAGGGTCGTATTACTTACCGGTTCCGTTAAACGGAATTCGGTCAATAATCAGTTAACCGAATAGGAGGAATAGATTATGAAGGTACGTCCATCAGTAAAGAAGATGTGCGAAGCTTGCCGCGTTATCAAGCGTAACGGTCGGACAATGGTTATTTGCCCAGCCAACGCTAAGCACAAGCAACGTGCAGGTAAGTAATTTCACTTACCACATAAAAAACACTTGAAATAGAACTTTATGGTTCATTCAAAATATTAAAAGGAGGTAAATTGTTATGGCTCGTATTGAAGGTATCGATTTGCCCCGTGACAAGCGAATTGTCATTGGGTTGACATACATCTACGGAATCGGTTCAAACACTGCACAAAAGATCTTGGCTACGGCCGGTGTCTCAGAAGACATCCGTGTTCGTGACTTGTCAGTTGATGACGAAGACAAGATCCGTGAAGCAATCGCTTCATTGAACTTGCAGTTGGAAGGTGACTTGCGTCGTAAGGTATCACTTGATATCAAGGGATTGCAAGAAATCGCCTCATACCGTGGTATTCGTCACCGTAAGGGATTGCCCGTTCGTGGACAACACACGAAGAACAACGCCCGCACACGCAAAGGCCCAGCTACGGCAATTGCAGGTAAGAAGAAGTAATTTTTCTTACCAACTCTTTAATGTAAAAGCGGCTTAAGCCAATTTTAATTAGAGCCTCACTTTCGTGAGAAATGATTATCACAACCAAAGTTGTGTAATGTTGATGAGTTTTGCTCATCCGAGAAATTATAAGAAAAAGAAGGAGGCATATTATGGCAGTTCGCACTACGCGCAAGCGTCGCGTCAAGAAGAATATTGAATCTGGTGTGGCACACATCCACGCTACTTTCAACAACACGATCATCATGATTACGGATGCACAAGGTAACGCTGTTGCCTGGTCATCAGCCGGTGCCCTTGGATTCAAGGGTTCACGTAAGTCAACGCCTTTCGCTGCTCAAATGGCAGCTGAAGCAGCCGCTAAGTCAGCATTGGACGTTAACATGCGTACCGTTGCTGTAACGGTTAAGGGCCCTGGTTCAGGTCGTGAATCAGCAATTCGTGCATTGGCCGCAGCTGGTCTTGAAGTAACGTCAATCAAGGATGTTACCCCAGTTCCCCATAACGGATCACGCCCACCAAAGCGTCGTCGTGTTTAATTGATTTTCATTGCATTTTGCTTTGAAAAGAGGGGGGTTAGAGTTAACTGATGATTGAATTTGAAAAGCCAGATATTCACAACATCGAAGAGGATGCCAACTACGGTAAGTTCATCGTAGAACCTCTTGAGCGTGGCTATGGGACGACTATGGGAAATTCCCTTCGTCGTGTCTTGCTGTCATCGCTTCCAGGCGTAGCAATCAACACTGTTCAAATTGACGGTGTTGTCCACGAATTCTCCACCGTTGACGGTGTTGTAGAAGACGTTACACAGCTGATCTTAAACCTGAAGAAAGTTGTCTTTGCTACGGATTCAGCTGAAGAACAATCTTTGGAAATTGATGTTCAAGGTCCAAAGGACGTTACTGCAGCCGACTTAGTTGGTTCAGCAGACGTTGAAGTTCTTAACCCAGACTTGCACATTGCAACTTTGGCAGCCGGAAAGTCATTGCACATGACGGTTACGGCTGTTAAGGGTCGCGGTTATGCTTCAGCTGAAGAAAACAAGCAACTACGTGATGAAATGCCAATCGGTGTTTTAACGGTTGATTCAATTTACACGCCAATTGAGCGGGTAAACTACCACGTTGAACAAAAGCGTGTTGGTTCCCGTGATGACTTTGACAAGTTGACGATGGAAGTTTGGACGAACGGTTCAATCAAGCCATCCGACGCATTGAGTCTTGGTTCAAAGATTCTAACAGAACACCTGAACTTGTTCACGGATATTTCCCCAGTAGCACAAGAAACCAACGTTATGGTTGAGTCTGAAGCGCCTGTTAACGCAGCTGCTGATGCCGCTCCAATCGAAGACTTGGACTTGTCAGTTCGTTCATACAACTGCTTGAAGCGTGCGGGCATCAACACTATCGAAGAGTTGACTGACCGTTCAGAAGCCGACATGATGAAGGTCCGTAACCTCGGACGTAAGTCATTAGACGAAATTCAAGAAAAGTTGACTGAAATGGGCTTGGGCTTCCGTCAAGAAGATTAATTCATCAAAAGTTTAGATAAAGGAGGATTGACCGATGTCATACCGTAAGTTAGGCCGTACATCATCACAACGTAAGGCAATGATGCGTGACTTGACGACGGACTTGTTGATCAACGGACGTATTCAGACCACTGAAGCACGTGCCAAGGAAATCCGCAAGACTGCCGATCAAATGATCACGCTCGGTAAGAAGGGCGACTTGGCTGCCCGCCGTAAGGCAGCAGCTTACATGCGCAACGAAGTTGCCGACGTCAAGGAAGACGGCGACAACATCCGCATCCAAACTGCTTTGCAGAAGTTGTTCGAAGATATCGCACCCCGTTTCGCAGAACGTAACGGTGGATACACGCGTATCTTGAAGACTGTGCAACGTCGTGGTGACGCTGCACAAATGGTTATCTTGGAGTTAGTTGACTAATTCTTTTAACCAACAAAACCCTGGCCGCAAGGTCAGGGTTTTTTGTATGCTCTTTGATTAGTGAGGGCTGGTAAAGTCAGGCCCGACCCTTGCCAATATGGTAAAATAGACGATAATGACAGACGCAATCACAATCAAAAATTTGACATACGCCTACCCTGAATCAGGTGAATTGTTCCAAAACTTTAATCTGAACGTTAAGGCCGGCGAATGGCTTTCCATCGTCGGACACAACGGTTCGGGGAAATCGACTTTGGCCAAATTAGTACTGGGTCTTTTGGAGTTTAAACAAGGGGACGTCCATGTCTTTGGAACGAAGTTGACCGAGCAAACGTTGACGGAAGTTCGTGGTCACATCGGGATGGTCTTTCAAAATCCGGACAACCAGTTTGTTGGCGCAACCGTTGCCGACGACGTGGCCTTCGGACTTGAAAACCGCCAGATGCCAAGCATCGAAATGCCCGCCCGGATTGAAGCAGCCTTGCGACAAGTGGGCATGGAAGAATACGCCGACCGCGAACCACACACGCTTTCTGGTGGTCAGAAGCAGCGTGTGGCATTGGCCTCTGTTTTGGCCTTGCAGCCCAAAGTGATCATCTTGGACGAGGCGACAGCCATGCTCGACCCCGAGGGCAAGCAGGCGGTCATGTCGACCTTGAGAGATCTGAAAGAAAAGCATGGGTCGGATTTGACTTTGATAATGGTCACCCATGACATGGAAGAAGCGGCCGAAGCGGACCGCGTCGTTGTCATCGATGACGGGGAGCTCTTGTACGACGAAGCGCCCGCTAAGCTCTTTTCGCGCGGCAGCGAACTGAAGAAGCTCGGCCTGGCCCAACCCTTTGCGGTTGAAATGAGCCAGGCGCTCGGCGTGCCCGCATCAGCAACGAAGAACAACATCTTGGAGTTAGTGGAATGGCTATCACAATCGAAGGCTTAGATTTCCATTACGGCGCGGGGAAGCAAACGGTTCCCGTGCTTTCGGACATCAATGTGAGCTTTAACGACAATCAAATCACAGCCATTATCGGACAGACGGGTTCTGGAAAGTCGACCTTGGTGCAACAACTGAACGCCCTCCTGCTGCCTTCCGAGGGGCAGGTCAACGTGAACGGGATGGTCATCACCAACAAGACGAAGGAAAAGTCCCTGGCGCCCGTGCGGGCGCAAGTCGGCATGGTTTTCCAGTTCCCGGAGGCCCAGCTTTTTGCGCCAACCGTGTTAGAAGACGTGATGTACGGGCCACTGAACTTTGGTTCAACGCAGGAAGAGGCGGAAGTCGCTGCGAAGAAGGCCTTGGCTCAAGTCGGTCTCTCGGAAGACTACCTTGAACAATCGCCCTTCAACCTGTCCGGTGGACAGATGCGACGGGTTGCTTTGGCCGGTGTGCTGGCCATGGACCCACAGATTATGGTCTTTGACGAACCGGCCGCCGGTTTGGATCCGCAGGGGCAAGAAGAACTACTGGCCCTGATTTCTTCTTTGAAGGAAGCTGGCAAGACCATCGTCATTATCTCCCACCAGATGGAGCAGGTGCTGGCCTTGGCCGACCGTGTCATTGTCATGAAAGATGGTCATATTGCCGCCGATGAAACGACGGAAGAACTCTTCTCCCGTCCACGTTGGTGGTTTGCCGACCAACACCTGGATTTGCCAGAAAGCGTCGTCTTCCAACGCGTTTTGATGGTGAAGGGCATTGCGCACTTCGACCACTGGGCCAAGAACATTCAGGAACTGGCCAACATGGTCAAGGGACAAGAAAAGCTTGGCCACGCATTGGAAGAAAAGATGGCATTGGCCTTCGAAAAGACGAACGACGAAGAAGTGACCGCCGGTCGTATGAAGAAGGCTCACGCCTACCATCCAAGCGATGGACATCTCTTCGAAGAAGGAGGTGACCACCATGAATAACTTGGTTATCGGACAGTTCGTTCCGGGTGATGGCTTCTTATATAAGATTGATCCAAGAACGAAAATCATGGTCACGATTGGCTACGTCTTCGTTCTGGTCTTCGCCCAAAACTGGGGGACCTACGCCTGGTCAGCGGCCTTCCTTGGTTTAGCCTTGCTGCTGACGAAGCAGGGGCTCGGCCTCTACTGGCGTGGACTGAAGCCCATCTTGTGGTTGATCATGTTCACCGTTATTTTGCAGCTCGCCTTTTCAGGCGGGACGCCCGTGCTCTTTCAGTTGGGCTTCATCAAGGTGACCCAACCGGGCTTGATTAACGGAATCTACGTTGTGGTTCGTTTCGTGCTCATCGTCTTGATGTCGACGATTCTGACCATCACGACGCCACCGACGTCAATTGCCTCCGCGATTGAATCGTTGTTGAAGCCGTTGAAGGCGGTGAAGGTGCCGGTTGCTGAACTGGCCTTGATGCTGTCCATTGCGCTTCGCTTCGTGCCCCTCTTGATGGGGGAAACGGACAAGATTATGAAGGCGCAGAAGTCACGTGGGATGTCCATGTCGACTGGTTCCTTGATGAAGCGTGCCAAGGCCGTCGTGCCGTTGTTAGTGCCGCTCTTTGTTGGTGCCTTACAGCGTGCTTTCGACTTGGCCAACGCCATGGAAGTCCGCGGCTTTGAAACGGCCGAGGGCCGGACGCGCTACCGGGAACTGGCCTACACGAGAAACGACACCTTGGTGCTTGTTTCCAGCCTGGCCCTTTTGGTCGTGTTCATCATCCTATTATTTGTTTCGTAATTTAACTAAAAATCTTATTGGGAAAGGGGGAAGAAGATGCCACGTTATCGTGCAGTTGTTGCCTATGATGGTTCGGACTTTCTGGGCTTTCAGATTCAAAGTAAAAACGGCGTCGAGCGCCACCGCACCGTTCAGGGTGAGCTGATTAAAGCCGTGAACCAGATGGGAAAGAATCCAGAGGAACGCATTAAAGTTGTGGGGGCATCCCGCACGGATACAGGGGTGCACGCAAACGGGCAAGTCGTCCATTTCGACCTGCCCTTCGACATTCCAGGCGAAGGTGTCCGGAAGGGACTGAACACCATTCTTCCCCGCGATATCCTGATTCACGAAGTGCGGCAGGTCGACAATGACTTTCACGCCCGCTTCTCGTCGCACAACAAGCGTTACTACTACCGCGTGTCGACCCAGGATTACGTCGACCCCTTCAAGCGACGCTACACGGGGCACTTCCACTGGAAGCTCGACCCAAAGCGCATCGAAAAGGCCCTGCCCGACCTGATTGGGGAGCAGGACTTTGCGACCTTTGCCGCCTCTGGTAACCAGACGGCGACCACGGTTCGAACGATTACCCGAGCCGATGTCGACGTGAAGGAAGACGAGCACGAGCTTGTTTTCACCTTCGAGGGGAACGCCTTCCTGTACAACCAGATTCGAATCATGGTCGGTGTGCTGCTTGAAATCGGAACGGGACGTCGGGAGACGGACTGTATTCCGAAGTTGATTGCGGCTAAAGACCGTGAGCAGGCCCGCTACACGGCGCCGGCCGCTGGCCTTTACCTGGATTATATTTCGTACGATGGTAGCCAGGACTTAAAGCAAGAGGAGACCGACAATCAGCCGGCCGACTAAACACCAAGATTCGAGAATGAAGAGGAGAACGATATGACTTTATTTGAAGAATACGCGATGGCCGCAAACGGCCTGATTTACGTCGCAACGGAACAGGCTGGACAACCAAGCCTTCGTATCATGGGCTTCGGAATTGATCCCGAAGACAGCAACCACTGGTACTTGGTGAGCCAGCCGGACACCAAGAAGATGGCCGACCTGAAGCAAAACGACAAGGTCGCCATCATGACGGTGATGAACATGGCTGAGGGTGGTAAGCGTGTGGAATCAAACAACGCGACGATGGCGCCGTCAGAAAAGACCTGGGAAGACGTGAAGGACTGCTTCACGAACCCGGTCTTCCACAAAAATCACCCGCACCCAGAAGAGGAAGTCTTGCTTGAGCTGACGATTCACTCGGCTCGCCTGGCTGCCTTTGCTGGGGATGAGACTGTTAGCTTCAACGACTAATGGATTAATAAAAAACACCACCGATTCGGTGGTGTTTTTTTGTGGGCTGAAGTTTTGGAGGACGTGCGGGCGTTATTGCTGCTTGAGGATGACTTCGATGGTGATTTTGGGGTTGTTGTTTGGGTTTTCGAAATCAAAAGACGGGTCGCTCAGTCGGTGAGCTTGCTCGTCTAGTTTTCGTTTGATTAATGCGTTCAACTCTTGTTCGTTCATTGCGGTCATAAAAAAACCTCCTAATTGATTTCAATCGGGTAATGCCATTCCTTCAAGACACGACAAAGATTGGTGAATTGGTGACGATGATGATATTGCCAAAGGAAGACATCTTCGTTTTGCTGCATAAAAATAATGGTCGGCTTGTACATAATGTCGTGAATGAGATCTTCTTTTACCAAATGATGATTGATGTAAATGCAGATCTGGTCTAATTGATTAAAAATCTCACTCGCTCCAGTTTCGTTTTTAGCGAATATGATTAATGAGCGTTGGTTTTCGACTGAAAGTGTTTTGATATTTTGGTGATGAAGAGATTCATTGTGCCCTGTATCTCTAAGTATTTTTTCAAAGCACTGAAACCAATTATCCTCAAAATGCTCAATCATGGGTAATACATTCATTGAAAAGTTACCCAGCACATTCACCGAAGCCTTCACTTTTTCTTTTTCGATTTCCTCCTTTCGAATCCGACGGTTTTCTAGATAGGTAGCAACGGCAACATACGCAGCGATCGCGCCGGCAATGGTCGCAATATAGGCTGCTGCTTTTAAATAAGGAAAAAGTACGGCCATCTTATCCTCCTTTCATTGTCACCCACAGTTTAATCGCCCCCGTCATCTTTTTTCGCTCTTTTTCAAGGCATCTGTCCTAAGTCGACCGCCTCGTGACCTAAACGGAAAAGAAGATTTCAAAATGTTGATTGCGGTGCTATATTTTTGGCGAACAAACCGAAAACGTCACAACGAACAAAGGAGAGATAGCGATGAAAACAATTTTGAACAGAGTGAACTGGCTTTTCTTGTTGGTGTCCGTCATGTTGATTTTGTGGGCGGACGCCATGGCCTACGCGGAATCCTACATCTTGATCATGTTGGGGATGAACTTGCTGATGATGTGTTTTGTACCGAGTGGTACGGGTTCGGCGCTGCATCAATTCAACTTGGCAATCGATAACGTGATCATCTTTTTGTATGTCATCTTAGCGGTGGCCCAATACATTATCGAGCGAAATGAATCGAAGCATAGCTAATAACTTGAACGATTTCCTGCCATTTGTACTGTAACTGTTGGTTCCACATGCCTCCGGGCAGGGTGGGACTTTTTCAGTGAAAGGAGAAAGAATGAAGGGACATTACATTGCACAGGTAGACGAGCGGGACTGTGGCGCGGCGGCGCTCGCGATGGTGCTGTCGGCACACGGACGGGAGGTGTCGATTGCGCGGGTGCGCGAGTTGGTGAAGACGAATTTGAACGGTTCGTCGGCTCTGGGAATATCAGTCGCGGCCGAATCCTTCGGCCTCTCCACGACAGCCATCAAGGCGGACGCTTCTCTATTCGAACAGGAGCAAGCGCTACCTTTTCCGGCTATCGCGCACGTTCAAAAGCCAGCCGGCAAACACCTGCTCGAGCACTTCTACGTCATCTGGAAGGTGAGCAAGAAGGGCATCCACGTTTTAGATCCCGATAACCAGGTTGGCCGCAAGGTGTTTTCAAAAGACGAATTCAGCAAACAGTGGACAGGGGTGATTCTTTTCTTTGAGGAAACCAACCGCTTCGAAAAGGGCAAGCAGGGGAAAACGGCCGGACTCCGCTCCTTTTTTCCCATCATCTTGAAGCAGAAGGCGCTGATTTTTAAAATCGTCTGCGCCACGCTTTTAACAACCGTCATCGCCATCGTTGGCTCAGGCTTTCTTCAGCAGCTTGTCGACCACCTGATTCCGATAGGTGAGCTGAACACTTTGGCGCTGACGTCACTCGCCTTGATTGGTGCCTACGCCTTACAACAACTGATGGCCTACACACAGCAGTACCTGCTCGTCGTGCTGGGTCAGCGCCTGTCAATCGACATCCTCATCCCGTATGCGAAGCACCTTTTCGAGCTGCCGATGACCTTCTTTTACACGCGGCGGGTGGGTGAAATCACCTCCCGCTTCAACGACGCAAACACCATTATCGAGGCGGTCGCCCGAACCGTTTTGTCGGTGTTGTTGGACATTGGAACACTCGTTGTCATGAGTGCGGTGCTCTGTTTCTACAGCCCACGCCTTTGCCTGATTGCACTGCTAGCCATTCCTTGCTACGTCTTAGTGATGGTTCTTTTCGTGCGTCCTTTACATCAAAAGAACCTCGCCACCTTGCAGGCGGGATCCGACGTGGAGTCGGCCATCATCGAGAACGTAACGGGGATGGAGACAGTCAAGGCGCTTGGCGCTGAGCAGCCTGCTTACGAAAAAATCGATCAAAATTACGTAACGTTTTTGCGCGCTTCGTTCAAAAAGAGCGAGCTAGCCATCATCGAAGATGCCATGAAAATGTTCATTAAGTTGGCCTTTCAGGTGTTCGTTCTATGGCAGGGTGCGAAGCTCGTCATCGGTGGCGAGTTGACGGTCGGGGGTGCTCGTTGCTTTCAACGCGCTCTTGGCCTATTTCACGGAACCGCTGCAAACGCTCCTGAACCTGCAGAGCCAAATCCAGACGGCCGTCGTGGCGGCAAAGCGCTTGAACGAAGTTTTTGAGGTACCTTCGGAGTTCGTTGAAGCGCAACCGGTGGACATCGACAACGAGGGGCCGCTCTTATTCCTGGATAACGTGGATTTCGAGTATCAGCATGGACAGCCGGTGTTGAAGGGGATGAGCCTAACCGTGCAGCAGGGGGAGCGGCTGGCGCTGGTCGGCGTCTCGGGTTCTGGTAAGTCGACGCTTGCCAAACTGCTTGTGCGCTTCTTGGAACTGGAGGGAGACGGTGGGGGAGTCTTATACATGGGACAGCCAATGAAGCAAATCCCAAAGCAGCAACTTCGGAAGTTCATCAGCTACGTGCCACAAGAGGTGCAGGTCTTTACCGGAACGGTGCTGGAGAACCTGTTGCTTGGTTGTCCGGATGGTATCAGCCAGGCGAAAATCATCGAGGCCTGTCAGACGGCCTGCATTCTTGAGGATATTCAATCGATGAGCCAGGGCTTCAACAGCGAACTGTCACCTTCTGGCAGTATTTCGGGTGGGCAGCGTCAGCGGCTAGCCATCGCCCGGGCGCTCCTTCGGGATAGTTCCGTGCTGGTTTTGGATGAATCAACCTCAAACCTCGATCTGCTGACCGAGAAGAAAGTGATCGATAACCTGCTCAAATTAAAGAACAAAACCATCCTCTTTGTTGCTCACCGGCTCACCATTGCCGAACGGGTGGACCGGGTGGTCATGCTAAAGGATGGTCGCGTGGTGGGGGATGGCACCCACGAAGAACTGCTGGAAAAGAATCCGCACTATCAGGAGTTGGTGAATCATTAATTGTTCAATCAAAAAAGCAGCCCCTCCGGCTGCTTTTTCTTATTTACTGGCACTTACTTAAAATCCAAAAAAATATTTTCAAGAAATTTTTGCGACTTATCACTACACATCATAGCTGAAAGTCTTGTAACTACTTTGAAACCCCCTGCACAATTCCAATTTACCTGTCTTGCAAAGTCAGACCCGACCAAGCCTCAAAAGCAGTATCCCTCGAACTCAACCCCCAAAAAACACCAAAAAATTTATTCCAAAATCGAATATTTTTCAAACAAATAGACCCTTTTGTATCGATAGAAAGCCTTATTTACAGGGCTTTTGAAGCCTGCTATAACTAAGTCAGAACTAATGGCGCCGTTAAAAAGGAGGGCGGTATGCAAAAGAACCAGGCCTTGAGAAGTTACCAAGCCTTAGGCCCAAAAGACCTGATGCTTGTGAACGGTGGCGGGGTACGACAGATAACGTCCTACTTTGATTTAGGGCGTTACTACGGCAACGCCTTTCGTGATTTAAC
Organism: Fructobacillus apis; assembly: GCF_023893635.1. Taxonomy (GTDB): domain Bacteria; phylum Bacillota; class Bacilli; order Lactobacillales; family Lactobacillaceae; genus Fructobacillus; species Fructobacillus apis. The sequence continues at coordinate 40,832 of NZ_JAMWYK010000007.1, forward strand.
CTTTGGGTTTATCTACGGATTCCTATTCGGACTGTAGAACCCGTGTTTCACCATAAGACCAAAGGAGGTCTTCCAATGAATAAGAATTTAACAGACAACTTCGCTACGTTAACGAATGACGAGCTGAAGAGCGTAACGGGAGGAGACAACATCTTGGGCTACCTTCTGGGACGAGCGCTAGGCAAGCAAGTTTACCTCTTTAAGAAGAATGTCTACGCGCTGTTGCGCTAAGAAGGGTGGTGGATGAGATGAACGAATTGAACAACTTTAAGACGCTTTCCAACTCCGAACTTGAGTTAGTCCATGGAGGACACTGCATTGGCCTGATTAAGAAGGGCTTTGGCTTTGCCTTTGATTTCGTGGATAGCTTTGCTCGTGGCATGCTGGAGACGGTCTTTAAGAAGTAGCCAGAAAAAGGAGCAACTTCCATGAATGATTTAGCCAATGGAATAACGTTAAGCCCAAAGGAACTAGGGAATATCCGTGCTGGTGGTATTCTTTACGACTTTGGGCATGGCTGCGGAAAAACCTTAAAGTACATGCTGACGCACAAGATGCATTCGACGCGTCACTACCGCTAGGCATTGAGCATTTAAGGAAAGGAACAGCGATGAAAGAAAATGTTTTGAATCACTACGCATCATTAACAGAAAAAGAAATGGCCAACACGCAGGGTGGCTTCGGTTTCTCTCACGTTTTGATGATTGCAGAATTTGGTAAAGGTTTCATTGACGGCTTCACCGGTCATTAGTTTTGATGATCGGACACGATGATGGCCATTAGTTCTCGCGAAACGATGTCGAATCGACATCGTTTTTGGCGTGTCTAAAAGAAAAAGAAAGGGCTACAAATCCGTTCACATCAGTATTTACAATACATAATTAAAATATTTGTATAACATCGACGAAAAGTGCAAAAATATGAAAATAATTCTTGTGGGTTATTACGGGCCATGGTATAAATAAAGCAGAGAAAAGAGCTGTCACAGGCCGGGGCGCGGCCCTGCAAGAGCAAGTGACGTGTAGAATCGAGAATGTTTTAGCTGGATCTGTACTGGCGACTCCCCTTTAACCTGCTAACGGTTTGCACTGGCCGTTTAGGATTGAGACAAAACCGTAGCGCCTCTCCTAGAAACATGATTCCACCCCAACAAGAAACCGCATCACAACGCTTTGCATCAAAACGCCTTTGGAAACAGGGTGAAAGAATGATTGGGACGGCAGGAACTTTCATTTTTTCGATTTCGATGGTTTGTTCATTCCAACCCTACTGTTTGAATACTGCGGAGTATTCATTTGACGATTTTTTACTCTGGAATGGCGGTGGCTGCAATAGCGGCCGCCGTTTCTTTTCGTAATCAGAAGAGTGGACAAACCGACTTTTCTCCTAAAAAAGAGCAGCCGAAATCCAAAAGACTTCGACCGCTCTTTTTGTTCAAACAAAACAAAAAAGGGAAAAAGTTCATGCCAACCACGGGGTGACGGGCCCCAAGAGGCAAATACAATGAAAGGTGGTGACGTGATGCCGCCACCTGAGAAAGGAGGGGTATTGCTACCCAAAGCAAGCATAGCAGGTTCCTCTCCAAAAATCCGCCTTTATTCCAAACGGGTATAAAAAAGGAGGCGCTCGAATAAACGAGCGCCAACCTTTATTTAGTAACGTTTAAGCAAAGTAGCTAAAGGATAGAACCCTTAGCTTCCGTTTGCACTGTTTTTATTTCTTATTCTTTGTAAAGTAGAGTCCGGCGGCCGTGCTCAAGAGAGCGAGTCCTGCAAAGGCAAAGGATGCTTGAGCAGTCTTTGCGGTCTTTGGCAATGCTGAAGGAACCTTGGCAGTTGGGTGTGCGGGTTGAACGGGTTGTTCAGCGGGCTTGCTGTCATTGTGGTCAGACTTGGCACCGTTATTGTCACCGTCATTACCCTTGTTGGGAACGATTGGTGTTGGATCTGGCGTTGGTGCAGGGCTTGGTGTATCTGGGGTGTCGTTACCACCATTACCACCGTTTCCGCCATTATCACCGTTGCCACCATTACCGTGGTAGTCAGCGTCACCACCACCTGAGTATTCAGGTGAGTTGACGTCCAAGACGATACTCTTGAAATCGTCACCGGTCAGTTTGGCGTGGTTACTGAAGTGCTTGTCAGAAGCAGCGCCGGTAATTTCGGTTGAGTAGTAAATCAAATAGGTATTGTCGATGTCACCGAAGTTGATTTGGAAGCCCTTATCGGTAACGTTGACAATCTGGCTAGCGTCAACTTTACCGAGACCGGTAAAGTCGGATCCGTCCTTGCTGTTGTAGTGGACCTTGATACCGACAATTCCGTCGTTCAACTTTTGGTTGGGTCCGATTTGATCATTCAAGACCGCGTTTGAAATGTGTGATTCAGCACGGTTGACACGGATGGCCCAGTGAATCATCTTAGGGTCTTTTGGATCGAACCAGGCCCACTTCGTGAATTTCTCATCGGGGTTGTCATCAGCGGCGGGGTTGACCACAACGTCGGTTGAGTTGGGCGTCACGTTGCCACCGTTTGGAAGCATCCAGTCAATCTTGGTCTTTTCACCAGTCTTGATTTGGGTCAAGTTCCAGGTCAGACGAAAATCAAAGGCACCCTTGATATCGCTGCTTTGATTCTTGGATGCGGCGATGTCGGTCCAGTGCACCTTGACTTCGCTGGTGTCGGTGTCGGTTTGGGCCGTGGCGACCACGTTGCCAGCTGAATCCTTGATGTCAAAGCTGAAGGATGTCTTCATATTGAATTGCTTTGGCACTTTGACTGAGAAGTCACGACCGTTTTTAGCGATGTCGCCGGTCTTCACATCAAAGTTGTAGGTCACTTGCATGTCGTCGATGGGACCGTAGTGACCGTTAGCGTTCGGATTCGAGATATCCGTTAAGGATACGCCGTTGATGTATTGGTTGTCCTCGCTAGCTGATGCTTGCAGGCTTTGGCTGATTCCAAACATGAAAAGAGTCAAGCAGGTCAAAATCAGACCAGTGAGGAGTCGCGTGTTCGATGTGTTTCGTTCCATTTGAAACCTCCGTCTTGTTATTCTTATCAGTACATATTCTAACCTTTTATTTCAAATATGTCTAATTTAAGTAATAAAAACGAAATCTTTTTTTACTATTTAAAATAAGGAGAGGGGGTCTTTTTAAAAGGATAAGCTGCTCCCTTTCTTCTTATAAAAACGCCGGCCCCATCCTGGGCCGGCTCACAACGCCATACCAACCGTCAAAACGGCCCCGCCAACAGCTAAACGCACGACTCACCACGTCGATTTCTAAAAAAAATAGGAAAGAAAAGCAATCAGTCAGATTCGCCCCTGACTTTTCTGGTAAAATTAGTTTCTAAACTGTGAACGAAAAAGATTGCAAAATCCGCTCAATCACGAGCGAATAGCGAAGTTTTCGTTGACATAAGACCGGGAATTTTATATACTATTAGTCGGTATTGTTTACCTCACGATAAGCCCCGGAAACTTATTGTAACCGTCGAGTAAGGAACGATTCGACACTGTAAACAACTAATAAAAGGAGCGCGCCATTATGCGTACAACATTTTTAGCAAAGCCAGGCGAAATTGAAAAGAAGTGGTACATCATCGATGCAAAGGACGTTGCATTGGGACGTTTGTCTACTGTAGTAGCTTCAATTTTGCGTGGAAAGAACAAGCCAACTTTCACGCCTAACGTCGACATGGGTGACAACGTCATCGTGATCAACGCCAAGGAAGTTAAGTTGACTGGTAAGAAGGCATCAAACAAGATTTACTACCACCACACAAACCACCCAGGTGGCTTGAAGGAACGTACTGCCGGTGACTACCGTCAGAAGGATTCTGAAAAGTTGTTGGAATTGTCAATCAAGGGTATGTTGCCAAAGACGACTTTGGGTCGCAAGCAAGGTTTGAACCTTCACGTTTACGCTGGAGCAGATCACAACCACGCAGCGCAAAAGCCTGAAGTGCTTGACATCAACAAGTTAGTTTAAGAAAGGAGACCGATAACATGGCTGAAGCAGTACAATACATTGGAACTGGTCGTCGTAAGAACTCTGTTGCCCGTGTACGTTTGGTACCAGGTACTGGTGTTATTAAGATGAACGGTAAGGTAATCGAAGATTACATTCCTTTCCCTAACTTGCGTGAAGTTGTTTTGCAACCATTCAACGCTACTGATACTTTGGGTAACTACGATGTTAACGTTAACGTTAACGGTGGTGGTTTCTCTGGTCAAGCTGGTGCAACTCGTCACGGTATCGCCCGTGCGTTGTTGACGGTTGACCCTGACTTCCGTTCAGCATTGAAGCAAGCTGGTCTTTTGACTCGTGACGCTCGTATGAAGGAACGTAAGAAGCCAGGTCTTAAGAAGGCCCGTAAGGCATCACAATTCTCAAAGCGTTAATCATTACGATTTTCCCTTTGGAAAAACAAAAAGCAGCCAGCCGGCTGCTTTTTTTGTGCACCAAAATGCCATCAAAAGGGCCCCGCCAACCGCAGCCGCCAGCGCTTCCAACGGCCACACCCCGGACCAGCGATCAGAAACCTGCACCAGATGGCGGAGACAACCGGGCAAAAAAACAAAAAAATTTCCTCCCCGTATTCCCACCAGACCAATTCCGTTTAAAACGTTTCGAACTCAAGGCCACACCCGTTCAATCCTAAAAGTCCATCAAAATTTCTAAGGTTGCAACTAACATTAGAATTCGTCTCAACTAAACCAATGAAAAAAGAACGTTGAAACGCCCTCATAACCGCTAAAAACGCCTTTGCGAAGGCGTTCAACCGTGATACACTGAATGAGTTGATGTTTAGATTCGGTATAAATTATCGAAAAAAGTAATTGGAAATCGGAGAGAAGAATGTTCAAGAACGTATCAAAGAAGACCTGGTCAATTATCACCGCCGTGATCGTTGTGGTTATCGTAGCCGGAACCTTTGTTGCCATCCAGGCATCAAACAAGAAGTCAGACGACTGCTGCAACATGGACCACCACAAGTCGATGTCAATGAGTCACTCATCAAGCAAGATGTCAGAATGCTGCGACATGGATCACTCATCACACAAGTAAGCATGAAAAATCGAGGCGAATGGCCTCGACTTTTTATTAAACAGGTGGAGACGTAAGATGAAGAACGAAGCACCATTGGTGAAGATTAACGCCAAGGAGGCCTGGGTCATGCTGATTGCGGCTGTGACCATCCTGGCGGTCGTTATTACGGCGACGGAGACGGAAGCGGGCTCACATAAGTCGAAAGACTGCTGCGACACGACGCATCATGTTAATTAAAAGAAGCAGCCCACCGAGGCTGCTTTTTTGTACTTTCAAGCAGAAAAGCGTAGCATAAATATTGAACACATCTACTAATTTTGCATCGATAAGAATGATGAAAGAAGGCACGTTTTGAAGAGGAAAAAAGTGATTTCGCTGATTATTATACTGGTGGCGCTGGCGGTCACGCTGACGACGGTCATGACGATGAACCGGGAGGAGGACGACTCGACGAATCCGAGAACGACTGAGTCGGTGAGCCAGCCGAAGAAGAAGACGTCTGAGGATCGCGAGCAGGATAAGGCTGTCCAAAACGGCGTGCCAGCCGAGGGCACGCCTTCAAACGAAGCGTTCAAGCCTAGTCCTACAAACGCCAAATAACGCCAAGTCGAGCACACCCTGCGGTGTGCTTTTTTTGTTGCCCCGGACCAGCGACCAAAATCCAGCAAAAATGTTAAATAGGGCCGGGCGGTGTCCTAAATGACATGAAAACAAATATTTTCTCGCTTTCTTCAACAAACGATGATTTACTTACGGTGAATGAACAAACCGATCGCCGTAAGTAACATCGCATGCAGTGAGAGGAGAGAGGATGGTAGATAATTCAGTTGTATATGCGAAAGCTCATAAAAAAGAGTTTTTGCAGATGATGTTTAGTTATTCGGATAAGCCTCGTAGAAAAGCAGCAATTTTCATGGCTGGTACACCTGGGGCTGGTAAAACCGAAATGGTTCAGAGTTTGTCACAGGTATTCGGTCCAAGTTACGCTTTAATTGATGCCGATCGCTTTCGATCACAATTTCGAACTTATAACGGAAAAAATGCTGAAGATTTTCAAAGAGGGTCTTCTTTGTTGGTCGACTATACATTCACAGAAGTGGTTTCAAAGGGGTATTCCTTCATTTTAGATGGAACATTTTCAAGACCAAAGTCAATGCAGAATGTTGAGCGCGTACTAAACCGTGGCTATAAAGCAGATATATACTTTGTGCACCAAAGCCCGGAAGACGCGTGGCGTTTTACTAAAGTCAGGGCGGAAGAAGAGGGACGAGTGGTTCCGAAGCAAGCCTTTATTAGTAGTTACGTTCATGCAAGAGAAAACGTGCATACGATTAAAGAACGGTTTAAAACACAGGTCATGTTAAATATAGTGTTTAAGGACTACACGAACACCGTGACAGATTTTGTTGAAGATGCTGAAAGTTTAGAGGATATTCTTCCTCCTAAAGTTAGCGAAAAAGAAATTGAGGTACTAATCAATGATTAATTTAGAACAAGCAAGGGCCATCGTGGCGAAATATAATAACGACTACTGTGACTTCTGGGAGTTCTCGACAAAGGAAGAACGGCAAGCGGTATTTCAGTACATCACATGGGAAGCAAACATGATGCAGCGTCGTTTAGCTGGTCTCGAATAAGAAAAAGGTCTGAGTAATGCTCAGACCTTTTTCTTATTCCCACCACAAAGTTCCACTATGTTTCGGGCAAGTGTCGAAACAACGACAAAAGTAATTTTTTCACATAATCGCCACGGTATCGAAACAAATACAGGGTGTCTTGTTACCAAACTGTTGATTAGTAACCGAGTCTTAACCGCATGAGATGGGCATTCGGACTACAATGAAAGCAGTTAAAGATAGAGAAACAAGGAGAATATAAAATATGGAAACTCGTGTACAACGTTACTCAAACGTAGCAAAGAAGACGTCACGTCGTTCAATGGTAGCAATCGCTTCAGCCGCAGCATTCTTTACTGTTGGTGGTGGTGTTTATGCTGCTGATGGTAATTTAAACTTTGATCCTGCCAACGTTTCTGGTGTGATTAGTCGTTTGCAAGACAAGTTGGACGCAACTGCTGATGATTTGAACATGACCACAGCAAAGCTCAAAGCAGAAAAGCAAAATCATGCTAAGGACGTTGCCAATGCAAAGGCTTATCACGATACATTGGAAGCTAAAAAAGATGATCTTAAAAAGGCCACTTCTGCAACTACAGCTGCTGAAACTGAATGGAACAATAATTATGATCAAAATGGAAATGTAATTACTCAATAAACCTGCTGGTGAACACCCAACATTTCCCACACCCCAGCCTCCCGGCTGGGTTTTTCTTTTGTCTTCAACCACTTTCCTTGTCGATAACTTCCTTAGAAGGACCCCTTTGGTCCTTATTCATTCACTTTTCCACCGAGTTATCGACTGTTTTTTACGAAAACTACCCGAAATATTCGTAAATCTGTCGATAACTCTGTCAATAAGTGCAGAAGTCCATTCAAATTATCCACAAGCGAATTAAAAAAAAGCAGCCCAAAAGGCTGCTTTTTTCTTAGATTTGCTGCAATAAAGCGTTGAGACTTTTCATGATTTTCTCTGTGTCAGAGAAGGCGTAGCGATACAAAATCATGAGTAAACCAAAGAGGTTTCCGAAAAGTCCGATGATCAAACACTTTTGAACCTCTGGGTGCACGCGTTCGCTCAAGAAGAAAACGATGTAAAAAATAAGCATCGTGATGAGGGAAAAAGTGATTATTAAGCCGTAGACCAACCGTTTTCGTAATTTTATTTTCGCCTTCAGTTCTTTACCCAAGAGATGCTGTAAAAGCGAGGCGGTATTCAGCGTAATTTCTTCGATGTTGCATGGCGGTTTCAGGTTGTCGTCCTGAAGGGTGTCGGCGAACAAATCGTCATCGTTTTGACGAGAGGCGGCCGTCGCCTTGTGCTCCTTTCTGTCTTTTTTCATTGTTACTGACCTTTTTCCTTTCCCATCAATTCATTAATGCGCAGATGAGCTCGTCTTTGCTCAACGTCGAAGTACCAGGCGATGGTGCTGATGGCGTCTAAAAGGTCTAGCTTTGGTTCACAGGCCCAACGAAGAAGCGATCGGGTGCTTCTTCTTGGCATCAAAAAACACGTCGCAAAATAGTCGGCCTCGGCCTCTTTTCTCGCATCATCACTGCCCGAATCGTCGCGCTCACCATCACGATCTCGACTTTTATAACTGGTCGCCAGGAGCCGTTCGTCCTTGTTAACACGTTGCTTCTTTTCAATTTCCTCCATATTCATCACGGCGGAAGTGATGTCGACTTGCCACTCTAAAAGCAGATGTCCCATTTCATGTACTAATGAATAAAGGAATTGCTCAGGAGACTGGTGTGCATCCACGTAAATCTTAGGTTTCTTCTTTTTGACGTCATAAGTGAGATAAGCATTGACTGACTTCGCCGATAAGTCCGCCAGACCAAGGTCGATGTCAAAGAGCCGAAGATAAGAAGGGAGCCTTAAATTTTCCTTCTCATCCAGCGTCAACTTCTTCCTCGTCTTCACCGCCAGCTTCTCAATCTGCTTTCGACGTTTCTTCGTAATCATATGGACCTCCTTTTGTACATTTCTACCTCCATTTTGCTCCCGTCATTCCTAATCTCCTAGCAAAGTCAAACCCGACCGCCTAACATGTCACTTCCGCGTCCTATTCGACATCTTTCCCAGCCACTCAAGATTCTAAACAAATCATTGCGAATTCCTGTTCAAATTTTTAAAAGAGGCGTATAACAGGGATAGGAGGTGTTGTGATGTTTAAAAATACGCCACATGCCAAAAGGGAGAAGAACAAAGGAGCTTTCGCGTCCGCAGTCAATCAATTGGCCTACAAGGTACTCCTTGTTTTTGCGGTCTTTTTGGCTCTTTCTTCCTTATCGTTTACAGGAAATCAAAACGAGTTTGCGGGCTTCCACGAAGGACATTCCGCTTCTGCTGCAGTGTTAGATCCAAAGGACTTCATCACTGACGTGCACTTGCTTGATTTATCGCACCCAGGTGCTAGCCACTTTGGTTACTACGATGATTTACAAGCGGACTGGTTCTTTTCTGTGCCGGATAATTCGAACTTGCACGCTGGGGACACGCTGACCATTCACATTCCGGAGCAGCTCGAAACGCTGACCGACGATGACTTTAACATCATGTCTCATTCCGGAAACGTTTTCGGAAGCGTGCACGTGGACAAGAATCAGAAGACGATTACTGTGACCTTCAACCAGTACGCGGAGAACGCCGTGAAGGACCACACGGTGCACGGTGAGCTGAAGCTCGGTTTGACCATTGGGCCAAACGGGACGCACGTACGTAAAAAGAACCACATTGATTGGGGCTTTGGTGATAAGTCGACGGATGTCGTCATTGACCCAGGGAATGGTCCAGCGGCGAACGAGGTGATCTTTAAGTGGTCATGGTTTGACCCGAAGGATAAGAACTTGATTCACTGGCAGATTCGGGTGGACGCGATGGACATTCCGATTAAAAACGCCGTTTTGACGGATAACATGGGGCCTTTCCAGGAGATTGTGCCGGGTTCTGTGAAGGGTGGAAAGACGGTCTATAACAAGGATGCCAACAACTTTACGCCGGGCGAGTTGGTGCCTGATAGTGACATCCATTATCAAGACAACAACGACTTTTCGGTTACGATTGGTGATATCAAACAGTCTTACTTGTTTGATGTGGATAGCCGGATAACGGATGGGCGCAGTCAGAAGGCCTATGCCAACACGGCCAAGGTGAACGGGGATAGCATTCCCGAGAAAAGCATCACGGTTTACCAAGGTGTGACGCAGGGGTCCGGAACGGCAGATGCTGGTAAGAAGCACCACGATCAGCCAACGCCTAACCCAACGCCAAATCCAACGCCAAAGCCCACACCAAACCCACAGCCAAATCCTAGCCCTAAACCAACACCAAATCCAACGCCAAAACCAACACCGGTCAATCCGCTGCCTAACCCAACGCCAGTGGTGCCGGACCACCATAACGTGGATCCGATTAAGCCGGAAGTAAATCCGACTCCGGAGCCAAGGAACGGGTTGCCACAGGTGGATACGGACGACGGTGTGCAGACGAAGGCGGGTGAAAACATCCAGCTGGGAAAGCGACCACTGCCGGATACGGAAAAGGAAGCAAGCTGGAAGGTGGACGGCGTGCTGGTCGGGGAACTGGTCGGCTCGTTCGCACTCGCTTGGTATTTCTCTAAGAAGAAGCAATAAATGAAAAAACAAAAGCAGCACCCATTCGGGCGCTGCTTTTTTCGAACCACAAAAAAGGGCGGGCATCACAACCCGCCCTTTCATGTTGGCTTTGACGCACCAACAGCAAGCACAGCAATAAAAAAGCACATAACAAAAAAGCACCCCTATTTCAGAAGGGTGCTTTTTTTATACAAATTCAAATTAATCGACCTTGGTAAAGATGTTGTGGTCGTCCATTTGTTGGCCGGAGTAGATGCGGTCAACGCTTGGGTTGGACGTGCCGTCGAGCTTGACGTTGGCGGGAATGAAGTAGGTGGAGACGGCACCGGAAGGACCGACGTTGTGGTCCTTGGGGCCGATGAAGGTCTTGAGCATGCCCTTGTCGATGGAAGCGGCGGGGATGCTGTCGACGCTAGCGAGGAAGACTTCGCGGTCGGAACGGGTTTCACCGTTTGAGGTGAGGGAGACGAGGCCGTTCTTGTCGAAGACGAAGGTGTCACCGGCGGGGTTCTTCCAGGTGCCGACAACGGATCGGAAGTCGCCGGACTTGATGGCGGCTAGATCCATGCCTTTGGCAGTTTTATCGTCATTTTGGGAAGTCTTTTTAGTAGACTTTTTGGCGGGTGTTGTCTTTTTGACTTTGTCGTCGTCGCTGATGGTGTGAATGTAGTGGTAGCCGGCGAAAAGGGCGCAGACGGCGGCAACGGCGATGATGAGGTAACGAACGGTTTTGGATTGCATGATGATCTCCTTTGTTAGTTCCAGTATAGCACGGGGAAAACAAAAGGGCCCCGCCCAAAAAGCGGGCCCCTTTTTTACAAACGCGTGAAAAGGCCAGAAAATATTCTGAAATGGAAATCAGAGATGTTTTGAAACTTGCTATAATAACGACGAATAGAGCGGATTAAAAGATGCTAAAAAGGAGGTATACATGGACTTTTTATCTGATTTGAAGAACAAGAATCAATTCCCGGTTATTTTCATTGGTTCTGGAATAACGCAACGCTATTTTAAGAATGCCTTAAATTGGGATGGTTTATTACAAAGCCTTTGGGAGGAGACCGGAGAAGAACAATCTTACTATTCTCGCTTTCATGAATTGGAACAACAATTCCAAAAGGATAAATTTAGAGTTTACACCAAATTGGCTCAAGAACTGGAAGAGAAGTTCGATACAGCATTTTATGATGGAAAGATAACGATGCAAAGCCTGTCTCCAGAGGAGGCGCACCAGAATGAAATGTCACCCTTCAAAAGAAGAATTGCTGAATATTTTGAACATCTAGAGCCAAGAGAAGAGTTTAAAAACGAGTTGAAATTATTTGGGAAGATGATTCGAAAAGCTCGTATGATTGTGACAACTAACTATGATTCGCTCATAGAAGATACGCTTTTTAATCAAATATCGAAAAAAGTTGGTAACCGAGGGTTGTTTGAGCCTAGTTCCGAATTAAATGTGCTATACAAGATTCACGGCTCCATTGAAGAACCAGAGTCACTTGTCATAACGCAGCGTGACTATGAGGGTTTAAAACGTACATCTGCCATTGTGAACGCAAAAATATTGAGTGAATTAACAAGTTCTCCAATTTTGTTTATTGGGTATTCATTAACAGATAATAATGTACAGTCACTGCTAAAGGATCTCGCTGATAACATGCCATTCGATGTGGGACAGTCAGCTAAACGAATTGGCTCATATGTCAAGAAATTGGACAAAAATAAGTGTATAAAATATTTTGAGCTACGTCCGTTAAATACATTCTAATCAATTCATTTGTTTCT
>NZ_JAMWYK010000008.1 GCF_023893635.1 Fructobacillus apis
ACTCCGAATGTCGGGCTCGAACCGACGACAACACGATTAACAGTCGTGTGCTCTACCAACTGAGCTAATTCGGAATAATGCTTTTGCTGTATCAAAACAACTATTTAATTATGCCATCTGCGCATAGAACTGTCAACGCTTTTCTGTCGATTTTTTGCCTTTTTTCTGGGAATTTTCACGACTTTTGTCAAAGTCGAATCTGACCCCTCTTTTAATTAGAATCATTGTGATAATAAGGCGCTTTTCTGTGCCCTTTTACTAATCGAAACGGTAGAAAATCGGGCTGGTTCGTCTTGGACTTTGCCAGTTTTAGACATAAAAAAAGCCGCTCCGAAGAGCGACTCGATTAATTGATTGAATTAGAATTGCGTGTCTTTGCGGCGCAAAGCAGGAATCGTCATCATCACAGCAAGTGAGAAGAGGTAGCTAAGCGTAAAGAACATCAACACGTGGTTCACCGTCAACTTGTCCATCAAGGCACCAACGATGAATGGGAAGAATCCACCCAAGAACTTTCCACCTGATGAAACCACTGAGTTAGCAGTAACACGAGCTTCGGCTGGGTACAAACGGGAAACGATCACACCGAATCCGGCGTACATTCCGTTTGAGAAGAATCCAACCACCAACATGATGGCCAAGAGTGACCATGAGTTGTGAGCCAGCGTTGGCAAGTACAAGGCCAAGGCTGAGAAGGACAAAAAGAGTCCAAAGGCCTTACGTGGGCCAAAGCGGTCCAAGAATGAACCGAAGAAGTACATTCCAAGGGACATTCCGATCACCATGGCAACCGTCCACATCGTGGACTTACCAACCGGCAAGCCCAAGTGAGCTTGCATCGTCTTTGGCAACCAAGTCAAGATACCGTAGTATCCTCCGATTTGCACCATCATCATCAAGACCAAGGCAATCGTTTGGTAAGCCAATGCCGGCGTCTTGAAGACTTCGAACAACGGCAACTTTTGCTTCTTCTTTTCCTGAGCCATCTTCTCGCGGGCCTCTTCGAATTCAGCTGAATCCTTGAGGTTACGACGAACAAAGAAAGCAAAGGCGATTGGCGCCAAACCGAAGAGGCAGAGCGCGTTCCAGCCGTAGTGTGGCAAAATCAAAGCCGACGCAATGGCCGCCAAAATCGTTCCCGTCTGCCCACCAATGTGCGCAAGTGACGTCAAACGACCAATCTTCTTACCAGCAAAACTTTCGGCGATCAACGTCACACCGGCACCGTATTCGGCAGCGGTTCCGAAACCAGCCAAGAACTTCAAGGCGTAGATTTCGTAGATGTTGTCCGCGAAGTAAAGGGCTGCGGTTGCGAAGGCAACCACGAAAATCGTCCAGTTGAAAATCTTAGCACGACCAATTTTGTCGGCCAAGATTCCGAAGAACAATCCTCCAAGAAGCATACCCGTCATGGCAAAGGTCGTAATCAGACCCGCAGCAGCTTGGGTAACGCCCAATGAAGAGACGATGGCAGTCGTTGCGATTGGAATCAATGAGTGGTCCATGTGCTCCAAAGAGAAGCCGGCCGTCGTTGAGACCATGGTTACTTTTTGATGCTTCGTGAAATCCTTAAAACGGATTTTTTCTGCATCAGTAGCAGCGTTTGTCATTATTTAAAATGTCCTTTCAAAACCGACGCTCACAGGCGTCAATTATTTCGTGAATAATGCGTTTTTTATATTTTTAAACACACGTTACTATACCGAAAAAGACGTACATTAGCAAGCTATTTTTTTATCAAAAAAGAGCCGCCAAAGGCGACTCTTAAACGATTTTAAGTTAGTTGTTTTAGAACTTGATATCCTTGCGACGGAAGGCCGGAATCGTCAACATCACGCAGAGTGAGAAGAGGTACATGGCCGTGAAGAACATCATCACGTGGCTCAACGTGTACTTGTCCATCAACCAACCGATGATTGGTGGGAAGAATCCTCCCAAGAACTTTCCAGTTGATGACACAACGGCGTTAGCCGTTACTCGGGCTGAGGTTGGGTACAAACGTGACACAACCACTCCGTAACCACCGTACATTCCGTTCGAGAAGAATCCAACGACCATCATGATGATGAGAAGTGACCAGGCGCTTTGGGCAACCAAGAGCAAGTAGACAGAGATGGCAGCCAAGGCTAAGAAGACACCGAAGGCCATGCGTGGGCCGAAGTTATCTAAGACAAAGCCGAACATGTACATTCCGAGTGACATTCCAACGATGGTTACAATCATCCAGAGGGATGAGCCAGAAACAGACAAGTGCAATTGCTTTTGCATGATCTTTGGCAACCAGTTCATCAAACCGTAGTAACCACCGATTTGAATCATCATCATCATGATGAGGGCAAACGTTTGGTAAGCCATGGCTGGTGTCTTGAAGACGGAAAGGATTGGGGCCTTTTCCGTGACCGTTTCCTTGTGGTTTTCACGTGCTTCTTTGGTCTTCAAGAATTCGTCTGATTCCTTGACGTGCAAACGGAAGACGAAGGCCAATAGAACCGGTACCAAACCAACGAGGAACAAAGCGTTCCAACCGAAGGTTGGGATGATAATGGCGGAGGCGATGGCTGACAAAACAGCACCAACCTGTCCACCGATTTGAGTAAGGGACGTCAACTTACCAATCTTCTTACCAGCGAAGTTTTCGGCAATCAACGTTACCCCAGCCCCATATTCGGCTCCGGTTCCAACTCCGGCAATGAAGCGGAAGAAGTAAACCAACCAAATGTTGTGGGCGAAGTAAATCATTCCAGTGGCAAAGGCCACGATGATGAGCGTCCAAGTAAAGACGCGGACACGACCGATACGGTCGGCCAACATTCCGAAGAAGAGTCCCCCAATCAATGATCCAAACATGGAAATCGTTGAGATGAATCCTCCGGCAAAGTTGGAGATGTGCAAAGAAGCGATGATTGATGACATCGCGAAGGAAATGAAGAGCTGATCCATGTGCTCCAAACCAAATCCTGTCGTGGTGGACCAGAGTGTAAGCTTCTGGTTCTTCGTAAAGTCGCGGTAGCGGAGGTGTTCCACTTCGTGCGTGTTAGCTGCTTCTTGCATACTAATTATTCCTTTCAAAATTGACGCTCACAGACGCCAGTTATTTTGTCCGGACAGATGTCGGACACTATCTGTTACTATATGCCCTTTGACTTTAAAAAGCAACAAAAAAAGCCAGCGATTGCTGACTTTTTAAATATTGAAAGTTTTTTGAAAACTCCGAATGTCGGGCTCGAACCGACGACAACACGATTAACAGTCGTGTGCTCTACCAACTGAGCTAATTCGGAATAATGAGTACCTGACTCAACTTGAATAGTATACAAGTAAAAGCCAGGGACGTCAATGTTAAAAGTAGTTTTTATGGACGCATCGTTGGGAATAAGATGGCGTCACGAATGGTTGTCGTATCCGTCAACAACATCACCAAACGGTCGATTCCGATTCCCAAACCACCTGTAGGTGGCATACCGTATTCCAAGGCCTCGATGAAGTCTTCGTCGATTCCTTCGGCTTCGTCGTTTCCGTTTTCACGTTCAGCGACCTGGGCTTCAAAACGGGCACGTTGATCGATTGGATCGTTCAATTCCGTAAAGGCGTTTCCGTATTCGGCACCCATGATGAAGATTTCGAAACGGTCCGTGAAGCGTGGGTCTTCGGCGTTCTTCTTTGCCAAAGGTGACACTTCAACGGGGTGTCCGTAAACGATGGTTGGTTGTTCCAACGTGTCTTCTACGAATTCTTCGAAGAAGGCGTTGATGATGTGACCAACCGTCCAGAACTTTTCGTACTTCACACCCTTGTCGTCAGCGAGCTTTTGCGCTTCTTCGACAGACATTTCAGGCCAGAAGTCCACACCGGACTTTTCCTTGATCAAGTCCACCATGTGCTTGCGAGCAAACGGCTTGTTCAAGTCGATTTCAACACCTTGGTAGTTAATCTTCAAGTCGTCTGAGACAACCGCAGCAGCGGCCTTAAAGATTCCTTCGGTTTGATCCATGACGTCGTGGAAATCAAAGTAAGCAGCGTATGATTCCATCGTCGTGAATTCTGGGTTGTGCTTGGCGTCCATTCCTTCGTTACGGAAGATACGGCCGATTTCGTAAACACGTTCCATTCCACCAACGATCAAACGCTTCAAGTAAAGCTCCGTGGCGATACGCATGTACATGTCGATGTTCAAGGCGTTGTGGTGCGTGATGAATGGCTTAGCAGCGGCACCACCAGCTTGCGTCTGCAAGATTGGTGTTTCCACTTCCATGAACTGGTTTTCGTCCATGTACTTACGGATGGCTGCGATAATCTTTGAACGTTGTTGGAAGCGAACCAATGATTCCTTGTTGGCAATTAAGTCCAAGTAACGCTTACGGTACTTCGTTTCAACGTCTGAGATTCCGTGGTACTTATCCGGCATTGGGCGCAAGGCCTTCGACAAGTGCGTCAAGTGCGTGGCCAAGACCGTCAATTCACCGGCTTCGGTCTTCATCATCGTACCAGCGATACCGATGAAGTCACCCAAGTCAGAGCGCTTGATGATTGGGTAGTTTTCACCCAAGTCGTCACGACGGGCGTAGACCTGAATCTGTCCTGAGCGGTCGCGGAAGTCAGCAAAGATGACTTTACCGGCACCACGCTTGGCTACCATTCGACCTGCAATGATAACTGGAATTGGATTTGCTTCCAATTCTTCCTGCGTCATGTTGTCATACTTTTCGTGGAGATCAGCCGCTAAGGAATCGCGGTCGAAGCGATGTCCGAAGGGGTCAATTTGAAGATCATCTTGGAGCGCCTTCATCTTCTGACGGCGGGCACGCATTTGATCATTAAGGGCTTTTTCTTCAGCCATGAATGGTTACCTTCCTTGGTTATCTCGGTTTTATCTAATGTTTAGTATAGCAAATCGGGGGCCATTTAAAAAGTCGGCCGAAGCCGACTTTTAGACTTTTTAGCCCTTCTTTGAATCACTCTCGTCTGCGTCGTCTTCTTTTTGCTTAGCTTCTTCTGCTTCGCGTTTCAAGACTTTTTGCAAGATGGTGTCCAGTTCTGCGGCCGTGAAGTGGTGCTTCTTACCCGAGAACTTTCCACGGATTTCCGCCCCACCATCTTCGTCGATCATCGCTTGGATTTCGTGTGATGGCAACGTGGCGAGTTGGTCCGCGTAGGCTTCCTTTGCAGGTTCGGCAGCGAGTCCGATGGCCTTTGCTTGCAACTCATCGTAGTTGCGGTCACCGAAGATGGCGTCCAGAATGGCCAAAGGTCCCTGCTTGTGCCCTAAGAGCGTGGCCAAGGCTGGCATGTCTTGAAGTTGTTGGTTCAAGTCCGCCAACTGGGCGTCCGTAGCATCAGGCAGGGCTTGCACCATGAATCCACCTGCGGCCTTCACCGTGTCATCCGGGTTCATCGTGACCCCGACACCAATCACCGTTGGAATCTGTTCGGAGTGCGTGATGTAGTAGGTAAAGTCGTCACCGATTTCACCAGACACCATGACGGATTGTCCGATGTACGGGTTGGAGTATGGCGCAAACTTCGTCACCGTGAAGGAACCGTTGTTTCCAACGGCACCCGCGACGTTCAACTGGTTGTCGTCGTTTACGATGTTTTCAATGCCTGGATTTGAAACGTAGCCACGCACCGCACCGTTCGTGTCGGCTTCGGTCACGATTTGACCGATTGGTCCGCGTCCGTTCATCTTCACGTTCAAACGCTCTTCACCCTTCAATGAAGCCTGGGCGAGGATTTCCGTGGCGAGCAAGGCCCGTCCCAAAACAACGGTCGCCAAGCGACTCGTTTCGTGGGATTCGGCTGCTTCTTCCACTAACTTTGTTCCATCTAGGGCGAAGGCACGAAAGGCTTCGTCCTTGGTAATGACTTTGATTAATTGATCGGCCATGTGACCCTCCTTTCAAGCAAAAAAGCTGGCGCTAGGGCCAACTTTTTGGTCTGCTTATGACTTGGAATCGTCATCAGCTGGGGCATCGTCTGCAGATTCTGCTTCGGCCTTGTCGGCGTTTTCAGCATCTTCCACGTTTTCACCCTTTTCTTCTGCGTCTTCCACTTCGTCTTCCTTGTGATCCAAGGCAGCCTTCGTTTCATCATAAGACTTGGCATCACCGTCATCTTCTTCACCCTTCTTGGTAAAGGTTCCGGTTTCGTAGATGTCTTTAATTTGCTTTTCATCAAGTGATTCAACTTCAAGCAAGGCGTTTGCGATCTGCGCCAACTTTTCCTTGTTTTCCGTCAAAATTTTCTTGGCTTCGTCGAACGCTTCTTGCGTCAAACGACGAACTTCAGCATCGATGGTTGCGGCGGTTTCGTCTGAGTAAGACTTGGCACCACCAGCTTCGTCGTATCCGACAGAAGCGTTTCCTTCGAGCTGGACCATTCCCAACTTATCAGACATACCGTAGGCGGTCACCATCTGACGGGCCAAGTTTGTGGCCTGCTGGAAATCGTTTGAGGCCCCTGATGAGGCTTCGTTGAACGTGGTCATTTCGGCCGCACGTCCACCCATCAACCCAGCCAAGCGTTCCTTGGCTTCGGAGAAGCGGATGTTGTAGCGG
This sequence comes from Fructobacillus apis, assembly GCF_023893635.1. Lineage (GTDB taxonomy): Bacteria > Bacillota > Bacilli > Lactobacillales > Lactobacillaceae > Fructobacillus > Fructobacillus apis. The sequence continues at coordinate 6,555 of NZ_JAMWYK010000008.1, forward strand.
TCCGTCTTTGGCGTCATCAAGGCGTACCCACCAATGCGTCCACGAGGAACGATGGTAACCTTTCGAACGACAGAGGCGTCGGACTTGACCAAACCAACCAATGCGTGACCGGCTTCGTGGAAGGCCGTTGTCTTCCGTTCGAGTTCGGACATCGTCTTGTTGGCCTTGGCCGGTCCTTGGAAGATTCGATCTTCGGCTTCGTCCAAGTCGGCCGTATCGATTTCCTTCTTGTTGCGACGAGCAGCAAGCAAGGCCGCTTCGTTCAGCAAGTTTTCCAAGTCGGCTCCCACGTAACCAGGTGTCTGGTGCGCGATGGCCTTCAAGTCAACGGATGGTGACAGTGGCTTGTTCTTGGCGTGAACCTTCAAGATGGCTTCACGGCCCTTCACGTCAGGGGCACCAACCATGATCTTACGGTCGAAACGACCAGAACGGAGCAAGGCGGGATCCAAGACGTCAGAACGGTTGGTTGATGCCAAGATGATGACACCTTCCGAGTTGTCGAACCCATCCATTTCAATCAGGATTTGGTTCAACGTTTGTTCACGCTCATCGTTTCCACCACCGACACCAGAACCACGACGGCGACCAACGGCATCAATTTCATCGATGAAAATGATGGCTGGGGCAGTCTTCTTGGCCTGTTCGAAGAGGTCACGAACACGTGAGGCACCAACTCCGACGAACATTTCGACGAAGTCTGAACCAGACATGGAGAAGAATGGCACGGATGCCTCACCGGCAACCGCCTTTGCCAACATCGTCTTACCAGTTCCCGGAGGTCCTTCGAGCAAGACACCCTTTGGAATGCGGGCACCCATTTCAGTAAAGCGCTTTGGTGACTTCAAGAATTCAACAACTTCAACGAGTTCTTCCTTCTCTTCGTCGGCACCGGCCACGTTTTCAAAACGGGTCTTGTTGTCTTCTGGGTTGGATGGCTTGGCCTTTGACTTACCGAATTGGCTCATCATGCCACCGCCGCCCTTGCCACCTGACTGGGACATCATCATGTAGGCGATTCCCAGAATCAGAAGCATTGGCACAACGGAGATGACCAAGTTCAACCAGAATCCGGATGAAGCGGCTGGCTTCGTCGTCATTTCCGTGTTGGTCTTCTTGGCCAAGTCCGTCACGTTCTTAACGGATGAGTCGTTTTGCAAAACAGACGTTTGGAAACGAGTCGTCGTTGATTGTTGGGCAATCAAGGCGTTCAAGCCAGAGTTCTTACTGCTTTGCTTGTCCTTCTTTGATTGCTTGTAAGTACCGGTCACGTTGTAAACGTCTTGTCCCGGTTGCATGCTGAAGGAATCAATTTCCTTGTCAGACAATGACTGGACGAATTCGCTTTGAGAAAGTGTCTTCGTCTTTTGGTTGGAACCACCCATGAAGGAGTAGATTCCGGCGATCACTGCCAAAAAGATGATCACATAGAGGAAGGAGCTTTTGAAAAAGCCTCCGTTACCGTTTTCGTTTTTCATCTAAAATCCTCAATCCTGTATCGTAATTCAAAAGTCGGATGCGGCCCGGGCCGATCCGGAAACAAACTGCTAGTAAACAGTTCTTATGAGTAAATATTCTGCTTCAAAATACCAACGTATGGCAAGTTACGGTAGAGACCCTTGTAGTCCAAACCGTAGCCCACAACGAATTCGTTGCGGACGTCAAAGCCAACGTAGTCGGCCTTAATGTCGACCTTGCGGCCTTCCTTCTTATCCAAAAGGGTTGCCACGCGAACGGAGTTCGCACCACGTGACAAGAGCAAGTCTTCCAAGAACTGGAGTGACTGCCCCGTGTCCACGATGTCTTCTAGAATCAACACATCGCGACCCTTCACGTCGGATTGCACGTCCGTCACCAAAGCGATTTCGTTTGATGATGACACCCCACCGTGGTAAGAAGAAATCTTAATGAATTCCAAGTCGACGTACAAGTCAATCTTACGGATGACGTCAGCCGTCCAGAGGTAGGCCCCCTTCAAGACGGACAAGACCAAAGGCTTTTGCCCTTCGTAGTCCTTGGTAATTTGCTTACCCAAACGGTTCGCGGCCTCTTCGATTTGGGCCTCATTAAATAGTACTTCAGAAATATCGTTATTCACTAGTTTCCCTCAATTCGCCATACTAAGCATTGCTTGCCACTTGGTCGGTCAGCCGGCCAGTTCGCACTTTTATACCAGTGTTTCCTGCCTAGCCAAACGGCCAAAACATTTTCGTTTCGGTCCAACAAGAGGTAGGTTTCTGACCTAACTTCTTGGGGAATTTTCTGATCGATCAACAAGCGGCGAATGCTCTTGTGGCCACCTTTGATGGGCACCTCGGAGTCTTCGTCCGCCTGTTCAAGGATAACTGCTCCGTCTAAATCACCTGGCAAAGTCAAAACCGAATCGGTTGCCTTCACCTGTTCTCTATTCTGAACAGCTAACATTAAATCAGTCAAAAAATACCATTGGTCTAATTCTAACACAAGACGGGCTTTCTTTTGCCCCGCTTTTAGCAATTTTTCACCGCTTTTTTCGGGATTAGACGGGCCTTTACGGACTGCAACACGGTCGTAAGTTTTGGTGAAGGCGTAGCCGTTGGTCAAAGAAATTGCGGCATTTGGTTTCTTATCGTTTAATAGCACGTGACAGAATGCGTCGACCTGCTCTTCTTTTAGCTGATAGAGACCGGCTTCCTTGGCCAGTTCCTTCAAGAAGAAAGGCCACCAATCTTCTTTAATCCGACGGTAGTCGGACTTAAACATCCCCAAGTCCGCCTTCACGGATTCAGACAGGAAGGCTTGTTCCTTCTGCGCTCCCTTAGCCCATTGAACCAGGTGGTCAACGGCCTGCTCGTTGATACCTTCAAGCGCTGGCAAGACGTTGTTTCGAATCATGTTCCGTGGTGTATAATCCGGATCCAGGTTCGTGTAGTCTTCGTGCCAGCTCAAGCCGTTTTGCTTGGCATAGGTCACGAGCTCCTCTTTGGATAAGCACAAGAAAGGACGGTAGTAATCCCCAGAGTGAGCAAGCATCCCCGCCTTCTGCTGGTAGGCACCACCCCGAATAATCTGAAGCAGAACCGTTTCAGCCTGGTCATTTTTGTGTTGGGCCAGGAGGATGCCGCTTGCATGAGCCTTTTCGGCTACTTCTTTAAAGAAGGCGTAACGAATGTCGCGCGCCTTTTCTTCGACGGCCACCGTTTCTTTTGAGAGATCCACAACTTTTTCGTAGAAATCCAGCCCGTGGTCGGCCGCCGTTGCACGGACGAAATCGGCGTCGTCATCGGCATCCTCTCGGATGTGGTAGTTCACGTGGGCAACGGCCACCGTGATATCCGGGCGAAAGCGCACCAGCGCTTCTAACAGAACGATGGAATCGACACCACCGGAACAGGCAACGACCACCTTACTTGGGAGCTCAAATTTTTGAATTGTTTGTTTAATTTTTTCTTGCATAGATTATAGAAAAGCCACCCAAAAAAGGGTGGCTTTTTTAATTAGCCCTGCTTATCTGGCAGGTTGTAAATGATTTCGTCTTTTTTGGAGTAACCGTACTTATCCCGGAGGATTTGCTTCAAGTACTTTTCGTCTTGCAGTTGCTTGGCTTCCTTCTTCAGTGAGCTGTTCGTCTTTTGAACGGCAGCCAACTGGTTTTCGGACTTCGTCAACGTTTGGTTAGCGGCGTGGAGACGCACTTGTCCGAAGACAAGTTGCATCATGAAGACCGACGCGATGGCCAACCCAACGAAGATGATTTGCTTGCGACGACGGGCGTGGGCCTTCTTGTAGTGCTTACGGGCCGCTTCACGCTTCTCATCAGACGCTGCAATCTGCTGGGCAATGCGGGCGTTTAATGGTCGAATATTCGGTTGTAGTCGACTGTTATCGCCTGGCATGTCCAATTTCTCCTTTAGGAATATTCTGACACACTTAAGGGGTTGTGACAAGGCGGAGACGCACTAATTCTGTTTTTTTAATAAATATTAAACAATATTGATGAGAAGGCTTCTAAATAACTATGTTTATTTAAAAAAGCCCCCTGCTTTCTGTCTACAAAAGAGTTATTATCGAAATAGATGTAAGAAATGACATGTAAATGTAAATAGGTGAGAAATATGGTTTCAGAAAAACAAAAGCAGGTTTTTGAGTTCAGGGCTTTTCCAGACGGAGAAGATCGTTTCTTCGAATTTATGGAAAAGGATTTCATGGCGATTGGATGGCCAGAAATTGGTGACGTTTCAGACCAAAGTCCAGAGGCAATCAATCACGCCCTTGAAACAGAATATGGTATTGTTGCAGCAAACACTCGTGGTCAGTACACAGGTTTCTTTACGCGATTAAAAAAAATGGAAGAAGGAAATATCATCTTAACGCCATATGTTGATAATGGTGAACCGGTGATTATAGTTTCCGTCGTTACAAAGGGATATCACTTCGACCCTGAATATACTGATATCCATTCAGCTCATCAAATTGGTATTAAATTCAAAGCAAATATTCCGCGTAAACACTTCAAGAAAATCTCCCAACAATTTTACGACAGCTTGAATTCTCGCCTCACACTTTCAAAGCTTGATTTCGAAGATCATCAAAAAGCGATCGAATACATTGTGAAAGAAATGGAGAAGCCAGGCCACCGATTACCAAACCAACTTTCAGTAAAAAAACTCAACTCTGAATATAAAATTTCAATTGAGGCACTTATTACATCCTTTAATGAAACGCAAGATGAACTCACTAAGAAATCATTACTTTTTTCAATGCTTTGTCTTAATGAAGCCTATCTAAAAGATAGAATTATCGAAGCTTTGGTTACTAAAGAGGTTCGAGTAAATGACGTACTATTAGAAGTTGTGTCTAAAAACGTTATCGAGTTTCTATACTCTGCAAAAACAAGAACCAAAATAGCCAAAAAATATTTCATTAATCACAATTTAGGAAAAGCTTACTACAAGCTCCGAAATGCTCTTGCTCATGATTTTCGAACTGTTAGATTTGACGATTCATTTAATCAAGTCGAATACCAAAGCAAGGAAAATGCCAATACAGAAATCTTCGAAGATCCTATTAGTATAGTTGATTTATTTACTGCTTTAGCTAACTATCCAACTAATTTAAAACGTATCGAAGACAACGACTCCGAAAACTAACCCCCTATCAAAAAAACTCCCCTGCCATCAGCAAGGGAGTTTTTTTCTTTAGCCATTAAACTTCGTCGTTGTAATCGCGTTCGTACGTTTCGGAAATCACTTCGTACATGTCTTGTGCTTCTTCCTTCTTCACGATGTCTTGCAACTTCAACACCTTAAAAGTTGAGGTTTTGTTTCCAAAACGAATTTCAACGATGTTGTTGGTTCCAACGTTGGCTGATGACTTCGCCACCTTACCATCGATGGAGATGCGTCCTTGGTCGGCCAATTCCTTGGCGACCGTACGACGCTTAATAATACGTGATAACTTCAAAAATTTATCAATGCGCATAGTGTTTATCCTCTTTTATTTGTTCTGTTGAATCGCTTACTTGTCCGCGGGCGCTTCGTCTGAGCCATTGCCCTCATCGTCCGCGACTTTTCCAGTTGCGTCAGCATCTGCAGCTTCGTCGGTTTCGGCGATTACGACCTCGAGGAAGTCCTTCAAACTGTTCATCCAGTAGGCGGACTCCTGGTTCAAGTCGACGGTCAGCGTGACCGCAAGCTCGGCTGTCTTACCGTCAACGACCGCCTTGTAAGGCACGTCCTTCAGGCAGGCGAAGATGGTCTCACCGGCCAACTTCTTCGAGATGGCCTCGTTGAAGCGAACCGTAATCTGGTTCTTCTGGCGGCGAATCTGTGTCACCTGTGCGAGGTCGGCCACGTTCTTGATTCTTGAGACCAAGATCAAGCGGGCGGCTTCGTCTGGCAGTTCACCAAAGCGGTCCGTCAGGTCGTCTTCCACCTGGTCGAAGTCCTCGTCGCTACGGGCAGAACGAATCTGCTGGTAGAGGCTGACCTTCTGCGCGTTGTCTTCGACGTAGTCGTCCGGCAGGAAGGCGAGCACACCCAAGACCAACTCGGCGTCGGTCTTCGGCTGATCCTCTTCGGCAACGTCATCCCCCTGCTTCTTGGCAACGGCTTCCTTCAGCATCTGCGTGTAGAGGTCGTAACCAACGGAGTCGATGAAGCCGTGCTGCTGCTTACCAAGCAGGTCACCAGCACCACGAATGGACAGGTCGCGCATGGCAATCTTGAATCCGGAACCAAGCTCCGTGAAGTCACGGATGGCTTCCAGACGCTTCTCCCCTTCTTCGGACGGCGTCCGCGTGAACGGGTAGGTGAAGTAGGCGTAGGCCAGACGGGCCGAACGACCCACACGACCGCGCAGCTGGTAGAGCTGGGACAGTCCCATGTGGTCGGCGTTGTCGACGATCAACGTGTTGGCGTTTGGAATGTCGACACCCGTTTCGATGATGGTCGTCGTGACCAAGACGTCGAATTCCCCGTTCAAGAAGTCGTACAAAATCGACTCCAACTGTACCTCGGACATCTGGCCGTGAATGACGGCCACCCGGGCGTCGGGCACGACGTCTTCAATCTGCGAGCGAATCTGCTCGAGGTCGGCCACCCGGTTGTGCAGGTAGAAGACCTGCCCGTTGCGGGCCAGTTCCTTTTGGATGACGTCGCGAACCAAGGTCCAGTCCAATTCGACCACGTAGGTTTGGATTGGGAAACGGTTCAACGGCGGCGTCTCGATGACCGAGAGGTCACGCGCCCCCACCATCGCCATGTTCAGCGTTCGTGGGATTGGCGTGGCCGTCAGCGTCAGGACGTCAACGTTCGTTCGAAGCTGCTTCAGGCGCTCCTTGTGCTTGACCCCGAAGCGCTGCTCCTCGTCAATGACGAGCAGGCCGAGGTCGGCGAACTGAACGTCCTTTGACAGCAGACGGTGGGTCCCGACCACGATGTCGAGCTCGTGGTCCTCCAAGGCCTGAATGGTCTTCTTGTTCTCCGCCGCCGTCTGGAAGCGGGACAGGTGACCGATTCGAATCTCAGGAAAGTCGGAGAAGCGGTCCACCAGCGTTTCGTAGTGCTGCTGCACCAGAATCGTTGTTGGTGCGAGCATGGCGACTTGCTTGCCGGCATGGGCTGCCTTGAAGACGGCACGCAGGGCAACTTCGGTCTTACCGAAACCGACATCCCCGACCAGCAAACGGTCCATTGGCCGCTTCTTCTGCATGTCGACCTTGATTTCCTCAATCGAACGCACCTGGTCCGGCGTTTCCGGATAAGGGAAGCCAGTGTCAAACTTAATCTGGGCCTCGTCGTCCTTTGGATAGGCAAAGCCCTGCTTGGCCTCACGTTCGGCGTAGAGTGCGAGCAGGTCATCGGCAATGTCGTCGATCTTTTCTTGGACCTGCTTCTTCGTCTTCTGCCACTCGGTTCCCCCGAGCTTATTAATCTTTGGTGACTTGCCGGCGTCCGATCCCCCGATGTACTTCTGAATCAGGTTCAACTGCGTGACGGGCAAGAAAATCTTGGCGTTCTTCTGGTAGGCAATGACCAAGTAGTCCTGCTTACCGCCGTTCGCCTCGATTGATTCGAGGCCCTGGTATTGACCAATTCCGTGGTTCAGGTGGACGACGTAGTCGCCTACTTCGAGCTCGTTGTAATTCTTCAGGCGTTCCGCATTCTGCAGCTTCTTCTGCTTGCGGGCCACCACCTTCTTCGCCTTGGCAAAGAGCTCCGTTTCGGTCAAAACCGTCAAGTGGGCCATTGGCCATTCGAATCCGGATGACAGGCCTTCAACAACGACCTGCACCTGGTTGGACTGAATCTCTTGGTTAATCGGAACCTGCAGGTTGCGGGCCGCGAGTGATTCAACCAGGCGGTCGGCTTGTTCTTGCGTGCCGACCATCAAGACCCAGGTCAATCCCCGGTCCTTTGCAAAAGTCAGATCCGGCTCGAGGGCGTCGAGCTGGCCGAAGTATTGTTTGGCTGGTCGTGACGTCCATTCAATGAGATGGCTGAAGGTCAGTTGGTTCAAACCGCGCTTCAAGTTGGCCAAGTAGGTTTGGGGCACTGAAACTTCAGGCAGGCGGTCGGCCAACTCAGCGCGCAGGGCCAAGGGTGGCACGAGCTGGCGGTTTTCGACTTGTTGGTCGAACCAGTCCGCATCGAGACCACTCTGTGATAGCAGGGATTCTTGTAGGCGCGCATACTCGTCGATGACCAAAACCGCATCGTCTGGCAAGTAATCTTGGACCGTGCGTTTTTCTGGATAGAAATACCCCAGGTAAGGCAGGATGCTCTCATCCCGTCGTCCTTCGTCCAATGCCCGCTGCGTTGGGGCAAACCCTTCCGTGATATGCTTCTTGTCCACACCGTCGGCTTCTTTTCGATAGGCGGTAAAGGCTGCCTCGACGGCTTCCTTACCAGCTTGGTAAGCCTGGTCGTTTAAAATCAAATCCGTGGCAGGGAGTACGTGCACGGACTCGAGCGATTCGCTGGACTTCTGCGTCACGGGGTCAAAACGCTTCATTTGATCCAGCTCATCGTCGAAGAAGTCGAGGCGAATCGGCTCGTCCTGGTCAGCCGGGTACACGTCAATGATGGAACCGCGTTGGGCGAACTGCCCGATTTGCTCCACCTGTGGGGCGTTGACGTAGCCGAGGGTGACCAGTTGTTGCTTCAGACCAGCAAAGTCATACACCCCACCGACCTCAAGCGACAACTGCGCATCCACCAGTGTTTCTTTCGATGGCTCGTAACGGCAAAAAGCAGCCGAATTCGTCAGATAGAATCCCGCTGTGTTATTCGCAAGCGCCGTCAGTGCTTCCACCCGGTCCGCCACGTTACTATTCGAAGAAATTGCAAGCTCCGTCGCCACCGCCTCTTCTGCGACAAAGCGGTGCACGGCGTTTTCGCCCAGCAAGTCCGTCAGCTCCTGCGCCAACTCCTCGACGTGGGCCACCGTATCCGTCAGCACCATCATCACGCGGGGCTTTTCTTCGTACGCCGCCGCCAGAGCCGCCGCCTTCGCCGAGCCGTTCAACCCAATCACCAGCTGCCGTTCACCCGGCTTTTCGTCTTGGGCAAGTTGCTGCCATTCCTTCAGATTTTTCAGGTAATTTGTGAGTTTCATTAATTAGCCGTTGTAACGGTTACTCAACGTAGCCGCGTCCGCTCCTTTAATCCAATCCATCAACGCGTCGTCTGTCTTATCAAAGACCTCTTCCCAAGTCTTCAAATCGTCCTTTGAAAACTTTCCGAGCACGTACTTAATCACCGCTTCGTGCGTGTGCTCCGGGTGCGCAATTCCGAACTTCAAGCGCAGGAAGTTCTGCCCGTTCACGTGGGCGATGATGGACTTCAAACCGTTGTGTCCACCGGCAGATCCCTTCACGCGGAAGCGAATCTTACCAAAGTCGGAGTCCAAATCATCGTTTAAGATCAAGATGTCTGAGACATCCCCACCGTAAAAGTCCAAAAAGGCCCGGACAGATTTTCCGGAATCGTTCATATAAGTCGTCGGCTTCACCAGCCAAACAACCTCACCGTCCACCATCAATTTAGCGGCAGAGGCGAAGAGCTTCGTTGGCGTGAAATCAACGCCCTGACTTTCCGCAAAGTGATCCAGAGCCATAAAACCGATGTTATGGCGCGTCAAATCGTATTCTTTTCCGATATTTCCTAAACCAAAGATGAACTTCATGGCATTTCCCCTTTAATGTGTCTGTACTATAATCTTAACATTATAGCACGCTGATTTTTGCCAAAACTGTGCTAGGATATAGGAAAGCACTCGTTTTGAAAGGGAAGATTTATGTTTCCACAATCACTCATCATCAAAAAACAAGACCTCCTCACCGTCTCAGAAGACAGCACGATTCAAGACGTCTACGAACTCTTCGAATCGACGAAGGGCCAGCACGTCCGCACCATTCCCATCCTAGACAAGACCGGCCACCTTTTCCGTGGTAACGTCTACCGTCAACACGTCTACGAGTACGTTTCCGAAAAGGGCGACATGGCACAGCGTGCCACGTCCATCATGCGAAACTCCACGAAGTTCATCAAGACGACGGCCAACTTCTACGAGTTGTTCTTCGCCATCCGCGACCTGCCCTACATCGCCGTCGTTGACGACGGGCACCACTTCGTCGGCATCCTGACGCATGGGACGTTGATGAACGTGCTCGCCAAGTCCTGGTCATTGGCAAAGGGTGGCGTGGCCATCGCCGTCAAGGAAAAGAACCAACGCGGTGACCTCGGCAAGATGTCCAAAATCATCACCAAGTACACGAACATCGAATCCGTCTTGTCCCTGCAGATGCAACCGAACGAACCACTCTCCGTGCTCTTCACGTTGCCATTGACGGCGGATTCCCCCGTTCTTCGCAAGATTATCACGCGCCTCGAAAAGAAGCGCTTCTACGTGGTCGCACAAGAAGACCTCTCACAATTCATGTAAAGTCAGAACCGCGGGCGATTGATTCGTCGGCGGTTTTTTATTGGGATTGAAAATCCTTTGAGATGTTATACAAAACACTATAGCTATGCCCGCGATATCCTGTTATATTGACAGTGAGGTTTGCGGAAAGCCCAGGGGATTTCTAGTTGGACTTCGGGTGCCAACCCAGCTAACTCATGGCTATATTAGTGAGATTGTTTGTCAACTGATACGTTGGCAAGAAGCGCTCTCCTAGCTTTAAATTTTCCGCGTACATAGCCAAACAAAAAGCCAACCACACCGTGGTCGGCTTTTTTCTTTTGGATTGCATTCGAATGCACGCGCACTTACCAAACAAAGAGTCCGGCAGTGGCTGCGGATAGCATTGAAACCAAGACACCAGCCAAAAGCAAGTAACCGATTCGGCTGGAGATGTACTCGTTCTTTTCCTTGTTCACGAGTCCCTTGAAACAGGCCAAAATCATTCCGATGGTTCCGAAGTTGGCAAAGCTCGTCAAGAAGACCGTCATCACGATTCGGGCGTGTTCGTTTGAGAAAAGACCCTTTCCCGCCATGATGGACTTGGAAATCTGTCCCATGACCACGAACTCGTTCGTCACCAACTTCGTTCCCATGTACTGAGCGAGTTGGAAGGCGTCTTGGGCCGAGAAACCGAGGAGGAAGGCGAATGGGAACATCAAGACCCCGAAGATGTTTTCAAGGGTCAACCAAGAAAGACCGGTCAAAGAGAAGATTTGGTCAATCAAGGCCGCCAAGGAAACGAAGGCAATAACCGTCGCCGCGATGATCAAAATCAAACGCCCAGCGTTCAGGATGGAATCCCCAAGGAAGGAGAAGAACGGTTCCCGCTTGCCGTTCTTTTGGCTCGTTGAAACCAATTCGTTGTCGCGGGCGGAGACCTTGGTTGGGTTCAGGATGGAAGCCACGATGATGGCCCCCAAGATGTTCAACGGAATGGCCGTCAGCACGTACTTTCCCGGCACCATTTGCGTGTAAGAACCGATGATGGCGCTCGTCACACAGGACATGGACATCATGGCAAGGGTGAAGTTCCGTCGAGCCGACATCTTTTCAAGCTGTGGCTTTGACACGGCGAGGACCTCGGTGTTCCCCAAGAACATCATCTCGATTGAGAAGAAGGCCTCGAAGTTTGGTTGTCCGGTCACCGTCGCGAGTCCGCGACCAATCCACTTGATGACCCATGGCAAGAAGCCGATGTAGGTCAGGATGTCAAAGAGCGGCACCACCAACAGGATTGGCAGCAGGGCCGCCGTCACAAAGTTTGGCCCACCGTGGTTGGAGGTCAACCATTCGGGCACGGCAAAAACAATCCCCTTTTCGGCAACCGCCACCAACCAGTTAAAAGCGTCGGCAGCAGCCTTCACGGCAATCTGACCGGCCTTGAACTGGGTGAAGAACCAGGCGAGAACCAACTGCATGGCGAGCAAGCCACCGATGGACTTCCACTGAATGTGCTTCCGGTCGTTTGAAAAGCAATAGGCAACGAGCAAGAAGACAAAAATACTCAAAAAATTAACAACAATCAACATGTTTGCTTACCTCATTTTGTTTGGATGGCAGGACGACGGCTGCCCTCTATTCCAACTGAACGCGAAAAGCCGGGCCCTTGAATCGCTTGAGATTTGCTAGGCCACGATAACGTAAGTTGATTCTGGATTGTTTTTCTCTCAATCGCATTGCTGTCCCCACATCGGATTTTTAAGACGCACTTGAATCGTTCACTACATGTTTAGCACCAGAAAACGATTTCGCCAAGCCTTTTTCAAAAAGTCGACCGTTTAGGGCGCAAAACTGTCTACTTAGGCCACAGACCTATCTTTTTTGACCGCTCGCTTCCTATGCTAAAAGAAAAAACGGAGGACGAGACGATGGGCCTTCCATCGAAAAGAAAAAGAGAAACAAAACGAAGATAACGACAGAACAGCCGAATGAGAGACAAAGAAAATGAGGTAAGAAAAGTGAACAGAATTCTGGTTATTGGAAGTTTAAACGTTGATGTACTCCAACAGGTTGAGCGCCTGCCGAAGGTTGGCGAGACGCTTTCCATTCACAACAAATCAACGAACTTTGGCGGCAAGGGAGCGAACCAGGCCGTCGCCGCGGCTCGCCAAGGGGCGGACCTGACTTTTGTCGGAGCCGTCGGCATGGACGCGGAAGGCACGTCCTACCGCGAACTCTTAGACCACGAGGGCATCCACACCAAAAACATTCAATTGAAGGAACAGCCCACCGGAACGGCCTACATCATGCTCGAAGACAACGGGCACAACACAATTCTCGTGCACGGCGGGGCGAACATGGCGCTGACCGCTGCAGACGTCGAGGAAGCCGCACCCTATTTCAAGGACGTCGACGTCGTCATCGCCCAACTCGAAGTGCCAGCGGCCGCCATCAAGCGTGGCTTCGAGCTGGCCAAGTTGTACGGCGCCATCACCATCCTGAACCCGGCGCCCATTACTAACCGCGTGGATCCCGCCATCCTGGCCAACACCGACATCCTCGTGCCAAACGAGACGGAGGCAGCTGCGCTTCTGGGCATGAAGCCCACGACCAACCAGCACGAGCTCGAAACCCGACTGCCGCTCTACCAGGCAAAGCTCTCCGTGACAAACATCATTATTACGCTCGGCGAGCACGGCTGCTTCTACGCCGTTAACGGCCTGATTGGCCGCCTGCACAACGCCAACGTGGACGCCATCGATACGACGGGGGCCGGCGACACCTTCATCGGGACGGTGGCCGCCCACCTCGACCCAAAGCTAACCAACGTCGCCTCGACTTTGCAAAGGGCCACGCTCGCGGCTGGATTGGTCGTCTCGCGCCAGGGGGCCATCCCCGCCATCCCGACAAAATCCGAAATCGACGCCCTTGCCAAGCACTACACCGAATTTATTTAGGAGGTCACGATGTTAACAGTTGAAGAAAAGAACGCGCAGAAGAAGGCGGCCGCAAAAGCCGCCCTCGAATACATCGAAGACGGCATGGTGGTCGGTCTCGGAACCGGATCCACCGCTGCCTACTTCATCGAAGCCCTGGCGAACCAGGTTCGTGACAAGGGCTGGCAACTCACCTGCGTGACGACCTCCATCGAGTCCGAACAGTTGGCCGCAACGGTTGGCTTGAAGACTGTTCCAATCGAGCAAGTTGAACAAATCGACGTCACCGTCGACGGCGCGGACGAGGTCGATGCCCGTTTGAACGGCATTAAGGGCGGTGGAGCCGCCCTGCTCTTCGAGAAAATCGTGGCCTTCAAATCCAAGCAAAACGTCTGGGTGATTGACGGCGAAAAGAAGAGCGACAACCTCGGGACGAAGTTCAAGCTCCCGGTCGAGGTGATTCGTTTTGGCGCCCAGCTCCTCATCCCCGCCTTTACGCAGATGGGGCTGAAGCCTAAATTCCGAAAGCAGGAAAACGGCGAGCTCTTCTTGACCGACTCCCTGCACTACATCATCGACTTGGACATCAGCGGCATCTTTGATCTGAAAACGCTCGCCACGCAGTTAAAGGGCATCACGGGCGTCGTCGAACACGGTCTCTTCTTGAGCGTCTGCGACGTGTTAATCATCGGTGGAAAGACCGTCCAAACGATTAAGGGGTAAGGCATGTACTACTTACTCGCGATTGCAGCCGGCCTGCTCTTAGCCGTTCAAAATCCCTTTAACGTGAACCTCGGTCGCAAGCTCCGCTCACCCATTCAGTCCGCCTACCTGATTTATTTGATTGGAATCATCGAGTTTGCCCTCGCCCTCATTTTATGCGGCCAGAATCCGCTCGTCATCCTGGTGGACACGAGTCTGATTGGGGCGCCCTGGTCGATTGGCGGACTACTGGGTCTGTTCTACATCCTATCCATCATCGTCCTCTTCCCAATGATCGGCCCCATCAAGGCAGTGACCTACCCGACGTTGGGCCAAATCGTCTCCGGTGTCTTCATCGACACGGTGGGTTCCTTTTCGGTTGAGAAGAGTCCCTTAACCGGACTTCGCATCGTCGGTATTGTCCTGCTCTTCTTTGCGGTCTTTCTTTCGACTAAGCAAGCTGGCCGAGTCCCGGGTGGCCCGTTTGGAAAAAAGCGCAAAGCACACAGCAAGACCGAACCCACACCCGCTTCGGATTTACTACTCATCTGGGCATTCTGCGCCGGTGTTGGGTCGACGCTACAGGGAATCTTTAACGGAAACCTGGGCGGTGTCCTCTTTTGCCAATCCATCCCGAAGACCAGTTTCCAGGCGGCCATCGGCGCCACCTTCTTCGCCTTCTTCTCAGGGTTCGTCACGCTTTCCTTACTGCTTGTGGCGATGGACCAGCTCTCCATGAAGAAAACAGCGATGGCCCTTCAAAAGCCCCTTTCCTGGCTGACGGCCACCATGGGCTCGGCTTTCGTTTGTGCCATGACTATCCTGAACCCCATCATCGGGCCGGGACTCACCGTGTCTTTATCCATCATCGGTTTAATGGCGGGGACGATGTTCATCGAACACAAGGGACTCTTCAAAGTGAAGCGTTCTTCCCTAACACAACGCAAAGCGCTCGCGCTCCTGCTCTTCATCATTGGTATCCTCTGCGTGAAGGTGCTGGGTTAGGAAAGCCATTAAAAAAAGGACTTCTCTTTGGAGAGGTCCTTTTCTTTTTGACTGATTTCTTATCCCGCTTGCCAATCGGCAAAGTAGTCCAACTCGTCTTGTTCTTGCTGCAGTCTTTCAATCAACTGGCGTTGGCAATCGTCGATGATGCCTAGAATTTTGATCACGAAGAAGGTTTCTTCCGCTCGGTTCTTCACGTCCTCCGTCATCGTAAAGGCACTGTAGTAGCTGGAACGATGCCCGAAGATGGCCTGGGAAAGGCTCACCGCCGTCAGCGCATCCAGCTCTTTTGCCAGGGCACCCGACAGCAGGTAGCGTCCTAACCGGCCGTTGCCATCGTAAAAAGGATGCGTGTTTTCAAACATGAAATGCCCGACAATGGCACGTATCAAGCTCGGATAGTTGTCATCATCCAAAAAGGCCAGCCAAGCGGTCAGACGTTGTTGAATGTTCGCCTCCCCCTGAGGGGCGTAGTGCACCACCTTATTGCTCTGGTAGGAAAGAATGTGAACGCCGTGCGCACGAAACAGCTCACCGTCAACAGCATCCAAAGCGTTAATCTCCCCCTTCAACAGGTGCTGATAGAGAAAGCCGATGTCCTCCAAACTCTCCACGGTTGGCAACTCCTGGTTCAAAATGTCCAGATAAAGTTGGACCGTTGAAGCCAAACGGACATTGCTCTTCCAGCCGCTTTTCAGGGCGACGCCGATTTCTTCTCGAGTGGATCGCACGCCCTCAATGTCGTTGGTGCGCTTAATTTCGGACACGAGTTGGTCGTGGAAAAACCGTTCCCGTGCTCGCTTTGGCAGAGCGTCGACCAAGCTTACAATCTTATTGGAGTTCCCCCTCAAGCGGTCGCACAACAGCAGCAGTTTTTTGGTCGGCACCACAAACAAGGGGTAGCTCTTGCCGGCCGGCGTCTCCCGTTGCATGAGGTAAGGTTTGAAGGAAGTTGTAAAAGTCAGGGGCGACCCGACCCGGCGGTGGTATTCCTCGTCAACAGCATCCGGGGATTCGTGGTTTCTCATTTGGAAAACGTGTAATGGTTGGTATGTCATCGAGACTCCTTTCACACTTTTTTGCAGTTTTTTCAGCCCAAGTATAGGTTCAGCAGCATCTTTTGACCTAGCATTTTTGTTCTTAATGTCGATTAGGACAAATTTGCGCCCTAATCGACATTTGAACGAAAAAAATGATGGCTGAAAAACGACATCATTTAGTAGCTAACCATCCCCGAATAAGCCTGATATATCAGCCTTTCATATATTCCATATCGGCATTAAGACGGGCATTTGGCGGGGGTATACTGTGGGCAGAACAGCGCAAATAAACTTTTGAAAGGAGGTCTTTATGACCTTGGAACAAATTCTTGAGACGGCCCTCGCCGTCACGACCATTGCCGTTTCCTGTTGCTTCATTTACTCGATGATTCAATTTTCTTTGATGGATCGAAAGGAGGCAAAGATGCGCAGAATCCGAGATGAAGCCTTCATCGAATACTGCAAGTTGCTCTTAGCAAAACCAAGAGGAGAGGAGGAATGAAATGAAAAATGTTATTGAGTTACAACTACCAATTTCCGAAGGTTATGCACTTGGCGGCAGTGATCAAGCGCGACAAATTTACGAAGAGCAATTAAAGGACAAACTCACCCCTGAAGTCATTAACCAAGGAGCGCTAATCAAGTTCCCTGAACACATTATCATCATCGGTTCCTGTTTCATGAAGGCGTTGATGGAACCGTTTGTTCAAACACTCGGCGCTTACCAGGTTCGACAGAAAATTCACTTCCAAACGTCCTCAGAAAAATTAACAAAGGAGGTCATCCGTGATATCAACTAAAATTCCATTCCCAATCGAAAGCCAAAAGGAGAATTCCATGCCACACAAAAACGTCATCGAACTTCACTTTGATGAACCAAACTGTCTCGCGCTAGGTGGAAGGGATAGCGGTCACGCTCTTTACGAAGAACAATTGAAAAATCAGCTCACGAAAACAATGTTCGACCAAGGAGTTCTCATCAAGTTTCCCGATTCCGTTGTCATCATCGGTTCCAACTTTATGAAAGCACTAATGGCTCCAATCATTAAATCCTTCGGGCTTTATAACACAAAACAAAATGTTCATTTTCAAACTTCATCAGATGAACTAACAAAGGAGGTCATCCGTGATATCATCTAACATTTCACTACCCACCGAAAGCGAAAAGGAGAAATCCATGCCTAACCTGATTGAGCTCGAAATTCCGAATCACAAGGCGTTGGGCGGCACCGCTTTCGGGAAGCTGATTTATCAAGAACAATTAAAAGAACGCTTAACACCCGAAGTGATCAAGCAAGGAGTCACCATCAAGTTTCCCGATTCAATCATCGCTATTGGCTCCTTTTTTATGGATGGTCTCCTGGAAGCACTAAAAAAATCAATCGGAATCTATGCCATTCGCTCGAACATTCGCTTTATAACTTCTTCATCAGAATTAACAAAGGAGATTTACCTTGATATCGACTAGTAATTTTCTCGCATTTATTGCGCTAATAATATCTTCATATACCCCCTGGCACTGCAGACGAACGTTTAAATCTCAGTATGAAATCAATCAATCCAGTGTTATTTATATTAAACACCTGCAAAGCATCATTCCAAAGACTTTCCACAACTTACAGGTTAGTGAAGAATCTTCTTCGGCTGCTAAAGAGTTCTTGTTAAAAATTCGTGTGTTTAAGTTAGATATTCTATACTTTAAGTACACACATCGTAAGATTTACCATTCCGTTATACATTCCCTAGAAGAAATCGAAAAACAGATTTCAAAGGTGATCGACTCTGAGAAAGTCGACCCTCAAATCATCGACGCCATCTCTTCCTCCCTCAACCGCATCTACAAAGCCTTCTTCAACGACCTGCCGGATGATCGGATTGAGCAGTATTTCAAAGCGTAAAAAGCATGCCCGCTAAAACACACATAGCGAGGCGACAGCGTAAACCGCATCGAGCCAGCACACCTTCGCCGGCTCCACAAGGAGTCCACGCTCCCCCAGCACCACCAAGCCCTCTGCTTCCCAGAGGCCGTGAATGAACAAACCAAAAAAGCACCCCAAACAGGGTGCTTTTTTATGCAGTTAATTATTCTTCAGCGGAATCGTCTTCCGTCTTACGTTCGGCTTCTTCCTTAGGGAGAACTGGTTCCACCCCTTCATAAGGCGTGAGGCGAACCTGCCCGTTGACGTATTCACCCAAGAAGATGTCACCAAAGTAGCTGTAACCCTGGCGCTTAATCTCTTCTTCGAGCCATTCCTCATCCTGGTCAATGGCGAGCAACACGTCGTCGTTCGTCTGACCGTCGTAAATCAACGGATACTTTGGTGATTGTTCCCCGTATTCGATAACGGTCAACTGCCCGTTTTGTTCGAGCACGGCACGCTTCACCTTGGAGATGTCGTAAACTTCCTGTTCACGCAGCTTGAACATCAAATCGGCGGCGGACTGACCAGCCCCAATGACCGCGTTGACATTGACTTTTCCACGTTCAATCAAAACTGAAGGCATCCCGTCAATAATACGCTTCGCGTAACGGTTGTGCTCCTTTGCGAACTTCAACACCATGACGAGCCAAGTCCAGATAATCATGACCATCATGAACTGGAACACGGTAATCGTCGGCGTGTAAATCGTACCTCCGATAATTCCACCAAGCACGTAGTTTTGCACTTGATCGAGGGCGTTTGTCGGCGCAAGGTTTCCCTTACCGAAGATGTTAATCTGGACGATGATCACTAAGAGACCAATCCCCAGCTTTAAGAGTATGGGCAAATAAACTTGCATTATTTCACGACCTCCACCTTGTCATTAATCAGGTAAACTTCCGTCCGGCTGTATGACTTTTGGTCCTTGGACAGCGTAATCTGGTAGTACTTCTTCCCTTCCTTTGCAATCATGCCGTCTTGCATGGTCGTCGAGTTAAAGGAGATGTCCTTCTTTTTAACCTTCTGGTCGTAGGCGTAGTTCTTTGCAAAGGCCGTCATTTCGGTCTGTTGCGTGTTTTGCGCCGCGGAGTTTTGCATGTTTGTGTAGGTCAAACCACCGAAGAACAAGAAGAACAAAAAGGCGATAATCGTCAAATCGCGGTAACGCATGTTAAAGCGGTGGCGAACCGATGCCACGAACCCGAAGGCCGCACTAACAAAGGCGATGATTAAGACGATAAATAGAAGTTTACTGTTCAAATTGTTTTGATTCGATAGGTAATCGAGTGAGTAAAATGACATTTCGATGCCTCCAATGCCTATATTCTAGCACAAGCCAGGGGCCACTTTAAGGGTAAAAATACTCAAATTGTTCAAAATTTCAAAGCCACTTTCCCTGTCAAAGTCCAACCCGACCCATCCCCAAAAACTCGCACGCAAAAAGCGCCACCCACCGGGCGACGCTTTTCGTTGTAGTTAACATCAGTTAAGAGCTGAATTCAAAGAATCCAGTCCCTACACCTTCTCAAAACGGCTTGGGCCCGTCAAGGGCCCGCCGCCTCAATCTCAAGAGAAACGCGGCACCCACACGGGCCCGCGGCACACTTCGAATCAATCATTGCTTTCCATTCAGGAGACAAAAACCGGCCCTAAATCAAGCCAACCTTACATCATTCCCTGCATGCCAGCACCACCACCCATAGCGGCAGCAGATGCCGCCATTTCAGCAGCAGACTTTGGGGCTTCGGCAACAACCGCTTCCGTCGTCAGCAACAGCGCTGACACAGAGGCCGCGTTTTGCAAGGCAGAACGCGTCACCTTGGTTGGGTCCACGATACCAGCGGAAACCATGTCGACCCAAGCGTCGTTCTTCGCGTCATAACCAGTGCCGACCGGTTGTTCCTTCAGCTTGTTCACGATGACGGAACCTTCGTAACCGGCGTTTTCGGCGATTTGACGAACGGGCGCTTCCAAAGCGGCCACAACCGTCTTCACACCAGTCAACACATCACCAGTTGCTTCAACGGAAGCTGCGGCTTCCATCACGTTGACCAAGGCCGTTCCACCACCGGCTACGAAGCCTTCTTCCACGGCCGCGCGGGTCGCGTTCAGGGCGTCTTCGATGCGGTACTTACGTTCCTTCAGTTCGGTTTCCGTTGCGGCACCGACGTTCACGACGGCAACTCCGCCGGCCATCTTGGCCAGGCGTTCCTGCAACTTCTCCTTATCAAAGGAAGAAGAGGTCGTGGCAATCTGGTCCTTCAATGTTTCGACACGGGCAGCGACGGCTTCCTTGTCACCCGCCCCTTCAACGATGGTCGTTGAATCACGGTTGATGTTGACCTTGTTGGCGGAACCGAGTTGTTCGACCGTGACGTCCTTCAGGTTCAAGCCGAGGTCGTCGGTGATCACCTGAGCGCCGGTCAACACGGCGATGTCTTCCAACATGGCCTTGCGACGGTCACCGAAGCCAGGCGCCTTCACGGCCACTACGTTGAAGGTTCCGCGCATCTTGTTCAAGACAAGGGTTGGCAAGGCTTCGCCCGTAATGTCATCGGCGATGATCACCATGGAACGCCCCTGTTCAACCACGGCCTGCAAGACGGGCAGGATGTCTTGGATGTTGCCGATCTTCTTGTCCGTCACCAGGATGTAGGGGTTGTCCAAGTTGGCTTCCATCTTTTCGTTGTCGGTCACCATGTACTGGGACATGTAACCGCGGTCGAAGGACATTCCTTCGACAACGTCCAAGGTCGTGTCGATCCCCTTGGATTCTTCGATCGTAATCACCCCGTCGTTGCCGACTTTTTCCATTGCTTCGGCAATCAAGGCCCCAACTTCGTCGTTGGCAGCGGAGATGGCCGCGATTTGCGCGATTTCTTCCTTCGTTGACACCTGGTGTGACAGCTCGTGGAGCTTTTCAACCGCAGCCGCCGTCGCCTTCTCGATTCCCGTGCGGATGCCGACTGGGTTGGCCCCGGCCGTCACGTTCTTCAGGCCCTCGCCCACAATGGCCTGCGTCAAAACAGTAGCCGTCGTGGTTCCGTCACCGGCGATGTCGTTGGTCTTTGAGGCCACTTCGGCGACCAGCTTGGCCCCCATGTTTTCGAAGTGGTCTTCGAGTTCGATGCTCTTGGCGATCGTCACCCCGTCGTTTGTGATTGTGGGTGAGCCGTAGCTTTCTTCCAAAACGACGTTGCGCCCCTTGGGTCCGATGGTCGTCTTAACCGTGTTGGCGAGCTTGTCCACCCCAATCTTCATCTTGGCGCGGGCGTCTTCTGCAAACTTCAATTCTTTAGCCATGAAAAACTCCTTTTAGTCCAAAATCCCGATGACGTCGGTTTCGTGAAGGGCGGTGAAGCTCTGCCCGTCGATTTCGATTTCCGTTCCGGCGAAGTGGTCGAAGACGATTTGGTCGCCTTCTTTCACGGTCATCGCTAACTTCGTTCCGTCTGGCAAAGTCCGGCCCGGGCCGGCCGCCACAACTTTACCTTGGGCCGTCTTCTTTTCGGAAGGAGCGGCAAGCACGATGCCGCCGACCGTCTGTTCACCTTGGTCGGGGACGGAAACGATTAAGCGATCTTCTAAGGGTTTCAACATGGATATACCTCCGTAAAATGCTTGGCAGAACACAGTCGGCACTGCCAATAATTGTCTTTAGTATAGCAGAGCAAAAACCGTTGTCAAAGGCTAGAAGACAGTAAAAAAAGCCCCGCCAAATCAATTTTGGCGGAGCAATTTAAACCGAATTTCAAACGGAGGATTTAAGCTTCATTTGAATATCAGCTGTTACTTTAAATTAAGGCCCTTATCCATTGGATACTTGGACAAACGTGGGTCGGCTGGAATCATCTTGAACAACTTGGCGTTGTGCTTGGTCCAGTTCGTGTCCATGTCACGTGCACCGTAGTAGTCGGCCATCGTCTTGTCGTATTCGTTGACGGCTGCTTCGACCTTCTTTTCGTCGTAGCGACCTTCCATAACGGAACCTGACAAAGGCAACTTTGGCTTTACACCTGGTTCTTGGTCAGGGTAACCGACGGAGAATCCCATGATTGGCTTGACGTACTTAGGCAAGTCCAATTCCTTTTCGTACAATTCGAAGGCGCCCATGACACCGGCCATGGTAACCGTACCGAGGCCGAGTGATTCGGCTGCCACTTGGGCACGGCCCAAGGTGATGGAAGCCGAAACGATTCCACCTTCCAAGAATTGGTAGTGTTGGATGCGGTCTTCGATGACAGCCTTGGCTTCGTCGTCTTGGCCGATCAAGTCGCGGTTCCAATCCACGCAGGCCACGTAGAAACGTGGGGCAGAAGCGATGTAGCCCATGTGGACCGTGTCGGTAATCTTCTGCTTCAAGTCCTGATCCGTGATTTCAATGAAGGTCACGGGTTGGTAGTTTTGCATGTTGGGACCTGCAAAGGCGGCTTCGAAGATGGCATTCATCGTTTCGTCTGAAACGGGCTTATCCTGGAAAGCACGGATGGATGCGTGATTGTTTAATTGCTTTAAAACTTCGTTTGATTCGACCATATATGACAACCTCCTTAAATCGTTGTATACTATTATATCATTGGCTCTAGTGCCATACTACTGCAAAAATTATTTAATTTCTAGGAGCAATCATGAATTTCTTCCACATACACATCGGATTAAGAACGGCTAAGACGGGGTTTGCTGTCATGCTGATCATGATTGCGTACCAGTTTGTTGACCGGCCAGCCTTCGTGCCAGCATTGGCAGCCGTCTTTGCGCTGCGCGACACCTGGGATAATACGATGACGTTCGGAAAAGTCCGACTCGTCTCGAACGCCATCGGTGGTGGACTGGCAATTGTCTACTACCTGGTGCGCGAATACACGCACAACGCGAGCTGGTTGGAAATCTTCGTGATTCCAATCCTGGTGATTCTCGGAATCATCATCCACGATAAGATTAACTACAACGTGGGAATTGTTGGTGGAATGGCCGCCTTCTTGATGATTGCGTTGACTATTCCGTTGGACGCGACGATCACGTACGTGATCTTGCGAGTGCTGGACGTCTTTATCGGGGTGGTTGTGGCGCTAATCATCAACTGCTTCTTTATGCCGAAGGAAATCGAAAAGATTGAAGAAGGCATGATAAAGGTCGAAAAGAAAACCGTCGAGGTGGTCCACCATATCGAGGGTAAGGATAAAGAGAAGCATAACCACGATTAATCACCTGTCAAAGTCAAAAGCGACTCATACAAAAAGCACACCTGACGGTGTGCTTTTTTGTTTGGCTATAGTCCTAAAACGAGATTTCGGTAGTCGACGGATTGTCCGACGTGTCCAAGGACGGAGCGGGCCAAGAAGTCGGAGTGAAAGAGGATGCGGAGGTCTTCTTCAATCTGTTCGGTTAACTCGGGATAAGCGGTCTCAAATTTGACCTTTGTGAAAACGGACGGAAGGCCTAAAAGACAAACTAACGGCGTGACCAGTCCTTCAAGGAAATAGGAACTCACGTCCCCGACTGCGTCGGGAAAAACAATAACGAAGCCTTGCTCGAGGTCAGCAAGGCAAAGCTGAGGTTCAATCTGTTCGTGAAAGACAAGGTTGCCGGTGTAAGAGCCACCGCATCCCCAAATCCCTGCGTTGGGCAGGTTCAAATGAATAGTCTTTGGTTCGGTCATGGTTGGTACCATCCTTTCTTGAAGCATTTGTTGCCACAAGTATAGCCCTTCGAAAGCCCGATTCTGATACCAATGAGGAATAAGATAATTGGCTCTGAATTACATATAATTCTCCATCTACACAAAGGAAAAAAGCACACCGAGGCGGTGTGCTTTTCTTGATTGAAATATGATTATCCGAGGTCTACTTCAATATCTTTTTCGAGTAACGAAGCCATTTTCTCCAAGCGGTTCTTCATTCGCTCGCGGGAATAACATACATAAATGAAGTAGGGAGTTTCTGGGATTTTTTCAGTTAAACGGGCCCCATTTCTAGAAATGCGTTCTTCTTCGCCAATAAAGGCCGTTGCCGTTGGCTCTTCATCCGTCATCAACGGCGCCAGTAGTTCTACATTTTCATTTTGCAAAACATCCGTCATCACTTCAATAAACACCCGCCGGCCACTTTTACCGTTATAACTTTTACCATTAAATCGAATGCCGTTATGTCCGGAATTTAGATTTGTTTCAGGCTCTTCATCGGTTTCAAAAAGATCGATGTTTGCTACATCAGTCAGTACGCGATTGACTTGTTTAAGGGAAGTATTAGCCGTCAACTTTTCCATTTTATTGATATAGCTGGTATTACCTGCTGTATCATTATCAAGCTTCAAATCACTGTCTGAAAACGTACTAATTAATGAAGCTTCTAAATAATCTAATTGAGCTTTTGAAAGGTACCCGTCCTCACGACCAAAGAATACAACTTTCGTCCACCATTTTTTCTTCAAGTCATGCTGGTGCAGACGACTAAAAATAGAACGAGAAGCTTGCCCTACGTATCGTTGCTGATTCCCAAAAAGAATATAAACGCCCGGCTTTTTTGACTCTTCTAGTAGGTTCAACTTAGATAAATCTTCTCGATTTGCTTCGACAATGAATGACGGTTCTGCATAGAAAACAGAAATATGGTCATTACTATTGTCTTCATTTATAAAAATATGTTTTGGCATACCCTCACCCTTTTACTAATCACTTCTATTTTAAATTAAACCTCTATCTTGGGAATAAGTCCAATTACCGTTCATTTAAGATTCACCTACCAAACTTAATATGGGTAAAACCAAGGAAAAAAGCACTCCTTGCGGAGTACTTTTCTTTATTCAAACCATTATAGAAAGAGGACACTATGTCTAACCAGAACAAAAACGAACTATTTCATCGCTACTATAAACGCTGGATTCTCATGTACAAAGAAGGAGCCATTCGCCCCGTTACGATGTCAAAATATCGGATGACACTTAAGTGGCTAATTAAGCTCTCACCCAATTTAAAGGTGGGCGAACTTAATCGAATCACCTACCAGCAGTTACTCAATGACTATGCAGAAGAACACGAGCGTCAAACAACAATGGACTTCCATCATCAATTGAAAGGAGCAATCCTTGACGCAGTTGATGATAATTTAATTGATCGAAATCCAACCCGAAAAGCCATTATCAAGGGTAAGACACCTCGGGAAAAAAAGCCCAAATATTTGAATCAGTTCGAGCTTCACAAACTTCTCACTCAACTCGATTTGGCGGCGGAAGTTAATTGGGACTGGTTTATTTTGCTCATAGCTAAAACAGGAATTCGATTCTCTGAAGCACTAGCCTTAACACCAGGAGACTTCGATTTTTCACACCAAATGCTAACGATCAATAAAACCTGGGACTACAAAGGTAAAGGAGGATTCTTACCGACTAAGAACCCCTCTTCGGTTCGTAAAATGCAAATTGACTGGCAAACCGTTATGCAATTCTCGGAATTGATTAAAGAGCTTCCGGAAGGGAAACCAATATTTGTTCATGGAAAAGATAACATCTACAATTCAACAATAAACAACTTACTGGCAAAGCATTGTAGAAAAAACGAATTACCAATCATATCAATCCACGGATTACGTCATACCCACGCATCCCTTTTGCTATTTGCCGGAGTGTCGATTGCCAGTGTTGCCAGACGTCTTGGCCACGCTTCAATGACAACAACTCAAAAAACATATCTCCACATTATCCAAGAACTAGAGAACCAGGATGTGGACCTCGTCATGCGTTCACTTTCTAGTTTAAGTTAACTAGCGGAAAAGTATTACGCTGATGAAGAGTGATAACTTGCTCCACATTACTGATTAGCGTTCCAAGCTTCATCTGCTCATCTATCTCTGGTACTTTGAAAGACAAAGAAGTAAGCATATCCATAACGATGTATGGAATATTTCCAGTACGGGCTTCTTCCTGTATCTTTCGTGGAAGTGCCTTAGAGATTGAAACATAAAGGAAGGTTCTATCTATCTTCATATTCTGCAAAACGTACGTACGCTGGTATGCGTTGAACTTTCCATCAGCAAAGTGCATATAGCCAACAGTCGCTCCGTTTCCGGCAATTGTTATCGCCGGACCTTCAAAAGCCCACTGATCTATTTTATAAGTCTTCACACCCGAGGTATAAAAATCATACTCTCCGTTTTCATCCATGGCGTTAGCGTCAAGTTTACCGGTAGTAATATCAGCATTACCACCCAACTTACGCTGTTCCCAATCGTCGGTATAGCCGGCGAAACGAATATCAGGAATCATCTTTTTGGATTTTCCATTATTCATCATTTGAGCACCTGCTTTAGAATATCAAGCGTCTTTTGACTATCTTCATCAGTTGCGACTAAATCATCCATCTGTTCGTTGATTTGCTTTGTTAATTCTGCGATTTCTGAATCGATTGATTGCATATCTGAAAGCAAAGCTTCAGCATCAACTGGTTCTTCTTCTTCAAAAGTATCAACATAACGAGGAATATTTAAGTTGAAGTCGTTTTCTTCAATTTCGTCTAATTGAGCAACATGCGCATACTTCTCAACATCTTCACGCTTTTGGTAGGTATTGATAATCTTATCAACATCAGAGTCACGAAGTACGTTTTGCTTCTTACCCTTTTCAAAATCGTTCGAAGCATCAATAAACAAGATGTCCTTGTTTTTTCGATTCTTCTTGAAGACAAGTACAACTGTCGGGATTCCAGTAGAGAAGAAGATTCCTGATGGCAATCCAATGACCGCATCAAGATAGTTCTTTTCAATAATTGCCTGACGAATCATTCCTTCAGCAGCCCCACGGAAGAGAACCCCGTGTGGCAAAACGATAGCCATCGTTCCTTCACGGTCCAAGTGGTACAAACCATGAAGAACAAAGGCATAATCAGCCTTCGTTTTTGGCGCAAGCTTTCCGAAGTCCTTGAAGCGCGGATCCTTCATCTTGTTGTCATTGTTATCCCACTTGGCAGAGTATGGAGGGTTTGCGACAACGGCATCAAAGGTAACCGGAGCCATCACACCGTTTTCTTCACGTGAGGGCCAATCATCTTCCAAAGTATCTGCATTACGCAAATCCATGTTTTGGTAATCGATACCGTGCATCATCAAGTTCATACGAGCCAAGTTATAAGTGGTCGTGTTTAGCTCTTGTCCTTCAAAAGCAACACGGCCCTTTTCTTGTCCGTTTGGTAATTGATCTTGAACCGTTAACAAAAGGGAACCTGAACCCATAGCCGGATCGTATACCGTGAACTGACCTTCTTGCTTGGCATCAAGTGAAACCAACTTTGCCAAAATCTTTGAGACTTGGTGAGGCGTATAGAATTCTCCAGCCTTTTTACCTGAATTACCGGCAAATTCGGCAATCAAATATTCGTAGACATCCCCCAAAATATCGTGACCTTGGTCATCTTGGTACTCAAAAGTATCAACGGATTCAACAACCGCTCCAAGTGACTTAGCACGTGCTGCCGTTGAATTTCCAAGACGAGAGTTTCCCAAGTTAACGTCCGCAAAGATTTCACTAAAGTCTTCTTTTGCTGATTGGTTCAACTGTGCATTCTTGTTGAACTCGTCAAACATATCTTGGTAATCGGAAGGCTTAATATCCCCGGAATTGACTTTGCCAACAATTGTCTTCCAAGTGAATTCTGGTTCGATGGCATAACCAAGGTTACGAGCAATATCTTCAATATATTCAGCTCGGTCCTCCCCCTTCGCTTCACGAAGGTAAGCATCGTTTACACTTTCCCCATCCTTCAAATCAAGAATGTTTTCGTTCACCAAGTATTCTTCTTGGTGTTCTGAAAGGTAACGATAAAACATGAATCCCAAAATGTAGTTACGGAATTCAGAGGCATCAAGGTTTCCTCGCAAGTCGTTAGCCATTGACCAGAGTTGGCTGGTAATGGATTTTGCGGTTACTTGTTCAGACATGGCGTCTCCTTTAATTAATATTCTTCAACAAAGGCATCAGCGAACTTTGTAAAAGCGTCACTGAATGCGTTACGATACTGTATTTTCCTTAGTGTTCGAACTTCAGGGTCATGGGCCATTTCCTTGTAGTTAGCTTGACCGTTTTGTCGCAGCTCATCGAGCTCACCCATTCGGTTCAAATCATCTTGCCCTTTTTGGTGTTGCTCTAACACTTTAGCGACTGATTTGGTTGTTACATCAAGTCCCCATTCCTCAATGAAGTGGCGAATTTTCGCACGCTTTGAAGTATTTTCGGAGTCGGTAATCAGCCCATCAATATCCTTAGCGTCAACAGGGTAGGAACCTGCCTTCGTATCACCCGACTGAATTCCCGCCGCTGTTCGTTCAACTTGCTTGGCATACTTTTGGTCTTCCAATTGCTTCGTTTGCTTTTGGATATCGTCGTAAGCTTGTTGCGCCTTATCAAAGTCTTGATTGTGCACGTGGTTAGCCAAGTCAGCCAACAAATCTCGAAGGTAATCATAGTTCACTCGAACATCAGAAATGTGGGTCATCTTAAGATTGAGTTCGATTTCTTCCCCTGATCCTCCTCTTTTTTTAATGAGATCCATTAATTGGTGAGCCAAAGAACTGGTTAAGCGTCTTTCCTCTTCATCAGTTAGTCCCATCACTTGCAGTAGTTCTTCAGGCTTTTCATAGTCGTAACTAGGATACTGTTTAGCCAAATTAACTAAGCGGTTATACTGGCATAAATCACGATACATCTCATCTTGGTCTTTTTCTGACCTCGGAATGTCATTGAAATCCGTAGAAAACTTTCGAAGTCGATTGACCACTTCCGCCAAATCAGCTGTTACTTCTTCATACGTGTGTGCCAAAATGTCTAACCATTCAGGTCCCATAACCTTGCGATTATCAATGTCAGCTGAATCTTTGTTTGAATATAGTTCCAAAGCGCGATTCATGATTTGCTTTGATAATTCAGGCCATCGGTAGTTAATGATGTTTCCGTATGGCTTCGTGTTGTTGTCTTCAATTCGGTTTGTACGTGAGTACGCTTGAATTAAGTTTGCACCAGAAAGGGTACGATCAACATACAACGTGTTCAGCATAGGCGCGTCGAACCCGGTCAAGAAACGGTTAACAACAATAACCAAGTCGAGGACTTTTCCATCCCCAGATGAGCGGTTCAAGTGCGCGGCCACATCGGCTGTATACTCATCTTCGTTATCCTGCCCGAATCGGCCACCAAACATTTCTGAGTAGTCCTTCACAGCCTCGTCCCAGTCATCATTATTTTCATTCATATTGTCGTCATTCGACTGATTTAATGAAAAAGTAATGGCGATATTCAGCTTACGTTTAAGCTTAGGATTATCCTCCGTATTTTGTCGCTTAAATTCGCGATAATATTTCATCGCTAGTGGCACGGAAGGCTTTTTTCCAGAAGCATGCGTAGTGAAGAGCGCGTTGTACTTATAATCAGCAGATCGATTCTGCCAGTGTTCTAAGATTTCTGAAACGACTTCTTCAACATGTTTATCGTTATCATCGTAGATGTTTGGTTCAACGGCTTCATCCAAATCAGCAGCCGTCATGTTGGCAATCTTCTTTTGAATCTTTTCATAGTCCCAATCAGGATATCGGTCTTCATAATACTTTGGTAAGTAATCTTCTTTGATTGTTTGTTCAGGTAATGTGGTTCGGAATTCAACGTTAAATCCAAGAACGTTCTCATCCGAAATCGCTTCACGAATTGTGTAAGAGTGAAGCAATTCTCCGAAGATGTCCTTCGTGCTTGGATTCTTTTCGAACATCGGTGTTCCGGTATATCCAATCCAAGCCGCATTTTTGAAAAAGCTACGAGCTTTCTCAAATCCCTCACCACCGGTTGAACGATGTGCTTCGTCCACCACAAAAAGAATGTTCTTATCGAACTTTTCCTTTTCGTCAGCATAACGTTCCGCCAACCGATTCATCTTTTGATTAGACGTGACAATGATGCCCTTTACATTTTTATTAGTTAACTTCTTGTACAAGTCATGAACACTGGCCGTATCCGAAACGATTGACGTGCGACTTTCTGATGTCGAATCGGGATCATAGGCTGTGTATTGGGCTGTTGTCTGATCCGTTAGAGCAACGCGGTCGACCATAAAAATCACTTTTTCAACGTTTGGCATTCGAGAAGCTAACCAAGCCGCCTTGAAAGAAGAAATCGTCTTTCCAGATCCAGTGGTATGCCAAACATAACCTAATCGTGGGTCGTCGATACCAAAGTGATGTCCTGAAACAGATTCGAGCACGCGCTTTGTGGCATAAACTTGATAAGAACGCATCACCTTAAGCATTTCCCGGCCCTTCGTTCCATCTAAGACCATATAGTTGGTAGCCATTTGATGCGCCATTGGAATCGATAGGAAAGAGTTCGCAAACTCTTTCCAATCATTCACTCGAGAGTTGTCTTTTTCACGCTGCCAACGGAAGGCAAAGTCTGTATTGAACTTATCTGCAGTCGTGGCTGCCATGTACTGAATGTCAGTTGGTGTCATGGCAATCAAAATTTGAAGCATCGAGAAAATATCAGAGTACTGCCCTTCTTTCGTGTATCGCAGCATCTGATTAAGGGCACGATCAGAACGAACTGAGTTCGTTTTCTCTTCAATTTGAATAATGGGTAATCCATTAATCAATAGCGTGGTATCAAATCGACAGTCGTTTTTTCCTGCCTGTTTCTTAGGTCGTTGAATTTGGTTCACGACCTGATAAACCGTGTTTCCAGCACCAATTTTTGATGAATCAAAAACATCCAAGAAAACGTGTTGGCCGTCATCCAAATCAACTTCGATTTGTGAGATACCGTTTGAACCATACAAAAACTGTCCAGCTTCGTACGGTGTCCTAAGATTGGTGATGACCGTTTGAACTTGCTTGAATTCTTGTTCGGAAAGTGGCTTCTTCAACTTTTGGTTGTTTTGTTCCAAGATTTCTTTGAAGTTCGCCCAAAGCTGTTCTGTAGTCCGAATATCAGGACGATACTCCCACTGCTTTGTTCCACCTAATTGCTGTAAGTACGCAATCAGTTCATCTTCAAACTCAAGTTCTCTCTCTTCTCTCGCAAGCATGAATTTCGGGCTCCTTGGAAAATATTTAGCGCTCGTTCACGTATAACTTATATATGTAGTTACTTGTGACAAATATAGTTTTTATTATACCCTTTTGAACCGATAGAACCAATGCTGACGACGGCGTCGACAACAACGGTAAATATATGAAATAACTGCTATAATACTGGATAGTTTACGACAGAGCGGAGAGATGATTATGACAACAGAACGATTACAACAATACTATGAATTACTGGAAATGAGCTATGATGATGCAGTAAAGACATTGTTGACTGATCACGGGGCAGTTCCTGGTGATTACTTTATTGAAAAGAGCTACAACAAGTGGGTTGCAGGTGAAAACAAACTACCTGGAAAGAATAAAAACCTCTCCCGCACTGATGAAGGTTTGGAAATTCATCAAAATGCCGAAGATGAATACGAAGACATGGGAAATCCTGTAGCTATTGAAAAGCAAGACATCCCCTTCTCCCTTCAGAAAGCAGATACGCTCTGCTACGTTGATAAGTGGGAACACACGATTTTGCACGCTTTGATTGCTATCAAAACGAAGGGTCAACACGGATTACCAGGTTTCAACACTTACCTCATGCCAATCGTTAAAGAATGGTACATCGACGAAAAAGCACCTTCTGATTCCGCACCACAATGGTACAAGAACAGCTACAACGCTGCTAAGTTGGATAAGAAGGAAGCAACTGAATTGTTAACTAAGATTGTTAACATGCTGGATGAAGCGTTGAAGGACGTTCGATTTTAAGATTTCAATCCTGCCCGGGGGTTACCTTACTTTGGTTCGGGATTAAGGTCGCGGGTCAGGGGTGTGCGGTTGGATGCACATGGCGGATGGCTGTTGGGCACTGGGAGATTTTAGGATGGCGTTTTAAAAAAAGCAGCGGGGCCGCAAGGCTTTCGCTGCTTTTGTTTTTGTATCATTCTAAGAGACAGTGCTATACTTATCAATGACAGAAAAACCAGCCAATTGTGCTGACCACGTTCAACATGAATGACCGATTTTAATCAGCTACCAAAGAGATTGAAGGAGGATGACATGTTTACAAAAAAAAGCAAGATTGCGATGGCCGCCGCCTGCGCGGTCATTGTCATCGGAGGAGGCAGCGCACTCGCCTATGTGAGCGGTCGTTCCAATGATGGGAAGGCCGAAAAGACCGTCAAGTCGGATAAGAATGCCAAGACAAGCGCCAAGAAGTCCGCTGGGATGGATTTGAACGCAATCAAGTCCGGTGACTTCAGCTCCGTTGCCGGCACCTGGAAGAACCAAGGCGGTGACACCTATGTCTTCGACGACCACGGCTTGAAAGCCGCCATCTTCGACGGCAAGAAAATCACCGACGCCGAAGTACTGTTGAAGGCGGAAGGTTCCGTTCAAGCCGCCACCATAAAAGACGGCATGCTCCAAGCCAGCCTCGGCAACAAGGAACACTCGGCCAACACCGTTTCGACCGTTGCCCCCTTCTACTTCATCCCCAAAGGCGTGAACCTTCCTGGCACATCCAACCCAAGTTCCGACCGTCTCTACTGTGGACAAGCACTTGGCGACGACAACGTTTTCACCAAGACCATTGAGTCCAAGGAAACCCAGCAGATGGAGAACCTTTCCTTGAAGGAAAAGGAAGCCCTCGCCCTGCTCGGCTTGCCCGAACACTTCCAATCCGACTACGGTGAAACCACGCCCGACATGATCTTGAAGGGACAGGCCAAGCCCGTCCGCAAGGTAAACGGCCAACTTCAACCCTACGACACCAAGTTCCGCGGCGTGCGCCTCGTTCCCGAACGTGAGAAGTACGTCCTCGAGCTTCAGAACATCCCCGACGACGTCTACAACCAAACCTCCCAGCGCGGTGTCATCTACCTCGACGGCGATACTATCGTCTACAAGACCGAAGCCGTGATTGCGCAAGGTAAGGCCAAGGACGAAACCGTCCAAGACCAAACCACGGGCAAGAAGAGCATGTACGATCTGTACAAGCAGTACAAGAATACGAAGAAGCTGCACGAGATGGAGAAGCTGATCGTGGAGGAATAGTGCATAATCTCTTCATGGATATTCCTTTTTTAAATATTGATTGAATCGTTACGATTTATTTTGCTATAATTTAGTTAACAAAAAACAGTTACGCTTTCGTAATGCTTGTTTTGTTCCGTCAAAAAAGACCGCTCATGACATTTCTCATGTTTGCGGTCTTTTTTATTCACTTAAATATCTTCACTTAAATCTCCTTCGACCAATAAACTATAGGCCATAAAGAATTTTCTTACAAATGTCTCTCTGATAAAAACATCAGGTTGTTCTGTCAAAATCATTTCTACTAGAACTTTTAAATCATTTTCCACATCATAATTGTGTATATGAATAATGATGTACTTTATTCTTTCTAACAAATCCGTAATTTGAGAACCCGCTCTAAATAGACTAACTGCGCTTTCGTGTCGCCTTGTTTCAATTCGCTTTTTGGCACGACCAGATAATTGAATCTTTTGCTGAACAGTATTTAACGAATTAAACAGTCTGATACGTGTTCTCAGTCGCTCTCTATCTCTAATGTTTAATTCAGCTTCAGCTATTTCATTTTCAAATTTCTTTATTGGTATTGGCGTGATAGATGGTTGTTGAAGAATATACTTAATCGAAATTTCAATTGGCATCTTATTACCAACACCAAAATATGATTTAAGGTAATCTTCGTAGGAAGGCATTTTGTAAAGAATGTGCTCGTCACCTAAGGCTACCACTAAATTTTTACTTTTAATTGCCTCGGGAAGTCTTTTCAGTTCGACAAATGACGTTAAAACACTATGGCTCCTATGATTAAATTATGGACAAAAATGTTCGATATAATTTAATCATAGGAGCTTTTTATGCAAAAAATATCAC
>NZ_JAMWYK010000009.1 GCF_023893635.1 Fructobacillus apis
AGAAACAAATGAATTGATTAGAATGTATTTAACGGACGTAGCTCAAAATATTTTATACACTTATTTTTGTCCAATTTTTTGACATATGAGCCATTGAAGAGTACGCTGAGCGATTGTATGGAGACTACTATTTACCGCCTGAACCTCATCAATACCGTTTTGGGGATACGACGACGTTTAAATCATCAATAAAAAGCAGTGCATATACGCACTGCTTTTTCGTTCCTGTGTCAGGGAGGCTAACAAAGATGAAAATATGATGATAAATCATGCTAAAATAGATGAAACTAACTCTTAAAGGAGGACGATGATGGAAAAAGAAGAACTGAACCGAGGCTTTGGCCTCTGGTCCTCATTAGCTCTTGTTATTGGTACCATTATTGGATCCGGTATTTTCTTCAAGCAGGGAGCGGTCTTGCAAACGGCAGGGTCTACTTCCTCCGCCCTCTTAGCCTGGTTGGCTGGTGGGATTTTGACTTTGACAGCGGGAATGACCGTTGCCGAAGTTGGTTCCCAGATGACCGAAACGGGTGGGCTCTACCTTTATTTAACGAAGCTTTACGGTAAAACCATTGGTTTCTTGTCCGGTTGGATGCAGGTCGTGTTCTACGGACCGGCCATGATGGGCGCGATTGCTTCCTACTTTGGACTGCTGTTTACGGCTCTTTTCAACTTGCCGATTGCTTGGTCAATTCCAATTGGAATGGTCGGTCTTGGCTTCATTGGCTTGGTGAACTCGTTGCCAAACACAACGTCTGCCTTCTTCCAAGTGGTCACCACGACAATTAAGTTGATGCCCATTATTGGATTGATTATCTTTGGTCTCTTCTTCGGGCAGCACGACGCCTTGGGTCAAACGGTGACGTCAATCAGCAACAGCCACGCCGGTGGTTTCGGAGT
This sequence comes from Fructobacillus apis, assembly GCF_023893635.1. Classification (GTDB taxonomy): domain Bacteria; phylum Bacillota; class Bacilli; order Lactobacillales; family Lactobacillaceae; genus Fructobacillus; species Fructobacillus apis. The sequence goes on from NZ_JAMWYK010000009.1 coordinate 901, forward strand.
TGCGGTTTTGGCAACGCTTTTTGCCTACGATGGCTGGGTAACGCTTGCCAACATCTCTGGGGAAATCAAGAACCCACAAAAGACCTTGCCAAAGGCGATCATTTACGGGCTTTTGGTAGTGATTGTGGCCTACGTTGGGGTTTCTTTTGGAACGTTCTCTTCATTAGGCGGAAACGAAATTGTCGCCTACGGAAACCAGGCAACGATGCACGTTGCCGAAGCGGCCTTCGGGCTCTGGGGTGGGCGCCTCTTGACGCTCGCTATCCTCATTTCTTTGTTGGGTACCTTGAATGGAAAAGTCGTGTCCTTCCCGCGCGTTTGTTACGCCATGGCAAAGCAAGGGGACTTCCCGTTTGCTAAGTTCTTCGGAAGTGTCCACGCCAAGTCTAAGACGCCAAACGGTGCCATCTGGTTGATGATTGGAATCGGCTATGTCATGATGTGGGTCACTGATCCAAACAAGTTGACGGATTACGCCGTTTTCATTACTTTCTTGTTCTACATCTTGGCTTTGGTCGGCTGCTTCATCTTGCGTCACCGTGACCCGAAGGGGGAGAAGCGGACCTTCTCAATGCCTTTGTACCCATGGATTCCAATCGTTGCTATCCTGGGCTCTATCTACGTCGAAGTGTCTGAAATTTTCAACGATTTGCAAGGAATTGCAATTTCGGTTATTATAGTAGTATTAGGTTTGCCTGTATATTACTGGTTGAACCATCGAAAAAGTAAATAAGACAATTCAAACACCTGCTAAACCCGCAGTGTTTACGGAAAAAACGGAGGATTTACTTTATTATTTTTCGATTATTTAAATGATTTTTTGAATTTTAATATTCAACTAATCTTAGTCGTGAATAATATAGGACATGATGTTTAATAAAATTTTACTTACAAGCGTAGCAGTAGTTGGTCTTGCATTGACTGCCGCTAACCAACAATTTAATAATCACCAATCAACGACTGATCAAGCTGTTAAGGTTTCAGGCTCAATTGATGGAAAGATGGTTAAAACGGCTGTTTCTTCATTAGACAACATTAAGAACTTGGAAAACTCTGCCGCTAGTCAGCAAGTTGAACAAGAAGATGCTTCTGCTGAACAAGCTGAAGATACTCAAACTGAAGAAGTTGATACTACGCCAGAACCTGCTGTAGCCTCAACGCCAACACAAACAACGACGGCTTCAGGCGACATTAACTGGTTGATTCAACGCGAATCATCTGGAAACGTGAACGCCCAAAACGGTTCATTCTACGGAATCGGACAGTTGTCACCATCAGCATACGCTACTTATGCTGCTGGACAAGACTACATCGGTAACTACGATGTTCAATTGCAGGCCATGCAAGGTTACATTGCCGGACGCTATGGTTCTGTTCAAAACGCGATTAGTCACTTCCAATCAAACGGTTGGTACTAAGATTAGTCCGTCTAAAATCGGAAGATAAAGACCCCATCTGGGGTCTTTTTTTGTCCAAGGGAAAACCCGAAATCGTGTTATAATGGGGTTAAATTATGAAGCGAGAACAATAACCATGGTCCTAAACTTTTTGAAACCCACCTACCTAGTTGAGTCAGTCTACGACCTCTCGGTTGACGAATTAAAGAAGCACAACATCAAGGCCGTTTTGACGGACTTGGATAACACGCTTTTGGCGTGGAACAACCCCAAGGGAACGCCCGAACTCCACGAATGGTTGAAAGAAACCAAAGAAGCGGGCATCGAAGTCATCGTTGTTTCCAATAACACTTGGCAACGTGTCGAAAAGGCCGTTGGTGACTTGGGCGTTGGCTACGTGGCCTGGTCATTAAAGCCATTGCCCCGTGGTATTCACCGTGTGTTAAAAGAACACCACTTGAACAAAGATGAAGTACTCATGGTCGGTGATCAAATGCTGACCGATGTTTGGGCCGCCCACTTAGCAGGGGTGAAGTCCGTGTTGGTTAAGCGCCTGATTGAATCGGACATGTGGCAAACGTGGGTGAATCGTTTCATCGAAAACCAAGCAAAGAAAATCATTTACAAAAATCAAGAACCGGTCTGGCACGACTCGTTAGCCAAGGCTGTTTCAAAAAAGGAAGAGCAAGAACTTCATGACGGAAAATAGACCAGAAATGGCGACAAAAGAAGAAGTACAAGAAGCGTTGCAAGAAGGGCTTTACTGTATCGGTTGTGGTGCCTTGATGCAGGTTGACCAAAAAGACGAAGCGGGATACCTCCCCATGTCTGCGATGCAAAAGCAATTGGAATCCGATCAGCTGCTTTGCCAACGTTGCTTCCGTTTGCGCCACTACAACGAAATTCAGCCAGTGTCTTTGACGGATGACGACTTCATGAAGTTGCTTCACCAGGTGTCAGAAGACAACGCCTTGATTGTGTACGTTTTGGATCTCTTTGACTTCTCAGGTTCAACCATTCCTGGATTGCCACGTTTCGTTGGTGGGAAGAACCCCATCTACGTGTTGGGAAACAAGGTGGACTTACTGCCTAAGTCATTGAAGGAACACAAGATTAAGGACTGGGTTCGTGGCCGTTTGAAAGAAGAGGGGATTAAGCCCGTTGACGTTGATTTGACATCAGCGGCTCACCCAGCCAACTTGGACGCCATCTTGGAAAAGATTGATGACTTACGTGCGGGACGTGATGTTTACGTTGTTGGAACCACGAACGTTGGAAAGTCCACGCTGATTAACCAGATTATTAAGTCAAAGACTGGTGTCCAAGAATTAATCACGACTTCACGATTCCCTGGAACGACGCTTGATCAAATCGCCATTCCATTGGATGACGGGCAGAACTTGATTGACACGCCAGGAATTATCAAGGCTGATCAATATGCCCATCAAGTGGACGACAAAAACTTAAAGTACGTCTTGCCAAAGAACGAAATCAAAGCCCGTACCTACCAGCTAAACGATGAACAAACCCTGTTCTTCGGTGGTTTGGCCCGCTTTGATTTGGTGTCTGGACCGTCTGATCAAAAGACGTCGGCGACGTGCTACTTTGAAAACAACTTGAAGATTCACCGGACGAAAATGGCTGGTGCAGCGGACTTTTACGAGAAACACCGAGGTGAATTGCTCGCCCCAATTCCGAAGGCTGAAGCCAAGGGCTTCGTCCAAACGGAGTTGAAGACCAAGACGGATGCCGATTTGGTCTTCGCTGGTCTTGGCTTTATCACGCTTCCTGCCGGCACAACGATTCGTGCTTACGCACCTGCAGGTGTTTCCGTATTTCTTAGAAAGGCAATGATTTAATGCAATTAACTGGAAAGCAAAAACGATACCTCCGTTCTGAAGTAAACACCATGACACCAATCTTTTCAATTGGTAAGGGTGGCGCTACAACGGAATGGGTAGAAGAAGTACAAAAGGCGTTGTCAAAGCGCGAATTGGCTAAGGTTAACGTACAGCAGACCTCAGAATGGTCAGCCAAGGACGTGGCGAAGTTCATCGAGGAAAATTCAACGATGACGGTCGCACAAGTAATCGGAAAGACGATTGTCTTGTACGAAGAAGCAACGGACGCGAAGTACGTGAAGTACTCATTGGAAGTCAACAAGTTAGCTAAATAAGTTTGGAGGCAGACATGGTTGAAGTTGATGAGAAACGAATTGCGGAATTGAGTAAACAGGTGCAAGCAAAGCTCTCAGAGCGCCGCTTCGAACACTGCTTACGCGTGAAAGATTACGCGATTAAGTTGGCAAAACAAAACGGTCTTGATGAAAATCAAGCCGCCATTGCTGGCTTGGTTCACGACTATGCCAAAGAACGGTCCGCCTCTGACTTTGAAAAAGAAATTGACGAAAAGCACCTCGATTCCGATTTGAAAAAGTGGGGCAATCCCATATGGCACGGTGTCGTGGGCGCTTACTTTGTCCAAGATGAACTGGGGATTCAAGACCCAGAAATTCTTGAGGCCATTAAAGAACATACAACCGGGGATAACCACGACAAGATGAGCACCTTATCCAAGGTGCTCTTCATGGCGGATTACCTCGAAATGGGCCGGAACTTTCCCGGTGTTGAAAAGGCACGGACGCTGACGGACGAATCGTTAGACGCTGGTGTCTTCTACCAGCTTTCTGCGACCTTGTCCTACTTAGCTGGTCAACAAAAGCCCATTTACCCAAAGACTTTTACCGCCTATAACGACTGGGCAACGTATTTAGCAAAGTAATAAAGGAGCTGACATGGCAGAAAAAACAGCACAAGCACTTTTGAAGACGGCTTTAGCAGCCATCGATAACAAGCACGGAGAAGACCTCACGGCCTTAGACATGCAGGGTGTTTCCCTTTTGGCCGACTACTTCGTATTGGCCTCAGCGGGTTCAGCGCGTCAGGCGCAAGCCATTGCACGTGAAGTAAAAGAAGACGTGCAGGAAGCTGGCTTTGAAATCGACCACATCGAAGGTTTCGACAAGGCCAACTGGATTGTGTTGGACATGGGCGACGTCATTGTTCACGTCTTCGACGAGGAATCCCGTGACTTCTACCACTTGGACCGCCTTTGGTTCGATGCCAAGGAAGTTGACTTGGATCAGTACTTACCAGAACGTTAAACCATAAGGCCATTGCGATGTAGATTGCGGTGGCCTTTTGAACTTGAAAGGATGATAGCATGGCTGCAGAAGAAGCACCCTACCAAACGTTTGCCTCGCTCTATGACGAGCTTTTCGACGGTGAACTATACGTTGATTGGGCGGATTATGTCCAAGAAAAGACGCCGGCTGGCAAGATTTTGGACCTTGGTGGTGGTGCGGGACGTCTAGCCGTTTTGCTCGCCCAGGCGGGCTACCAGGTGGACTGCCTTGATCTGTCTGCCCCAATGCTTGAACTGGCTCAAAAGCACGCAGAAGAAGCCAAGGTCGATGTTCGTCTCTTGCAGGCTGACATCCGTGAGTTCTCCGATTGGGAAGAAAAATACCCAACCATCGTGTCATTCGCCGACACCTTCAACTACTTGCCGACCGTTGAAGAATTCAAGGCGGGATTGGCTCAGGCTTATGCTCACTTGGAAGATGGCGGAACCTTCCTCTTTGATGTCATCACACCAAAGATGGTCAAGGAAAGCTATGATAACTTCTGCTACAACAACGACGATGACCCAGACAAGATTTTTATGTGGACGGCTTATCCGAGTGAAGAAGAAAACGACTACTCCGTTGATCACGATTTGAAATTCTTCTTGTACCAAGAAGACATCGACGCCTTCAAGATGGTTCGCGAAGTGCACCACGAGCTCACGTACGACCGTGACTTTTACGAAGCGGCCCTGAAAGAAGCTGGTTTTGAAAACATTACCTTCAGCGCTGACTTCGGAAAGAAGGAAGCGGACGACGAAGATGAACGCTGGTTTATTTCCTGCCAAAAAGGAGCAAGCAAATGAAAGCTGTTGGAATCATTGCGGAATATAATCCCTTCCACAACGGGCACGCCTACCACTTAGCCGAAGCAAAGCGGGTGACGGGCGCTGATGTTGCCGTTGTCGTGATGTCTGGAAACTTCGTTCAGCGAGGCGAACCGGCCATCTTGGACAAGTGGGAACGCACAAAGCTCGCCCTTCACAACGGGGCGGACCTGATGGTTGAATTACCCGTCTTTGACGCCGTTCAACCGGGTCACCTCTTTGCCAAGGGGGCCATTGCAATCCTTGCCGCTTTAGGCGTGAAGGATTTGGTCTTCGGTTCCGAACATCCGGACATTGACTTCATGGACCTGGCCAAACAGGCACAAGGAATTGAAGCGGAAGGCTCCGGTGCGAAGAATCAAACCTATGCAGCGGCATACGCCGCCGACCTCGAGGAAAAGACAGGTTTCAAGTTGGAAGACCCCAACGACATCTTGGGCTTCTCTTACGCAAAGGCCGTGGTTGAATCCGAAGTCGAGATGAACTTGCACCCAATCGGACGAATCCAAGCCGGGTACCACGACAAGGAATTCGACGAGGGGGCCGAAATTGCCTCAGCCTCATCCATTCGCTTGGCCTTGCATAAGGGAAAGATGGATAAGGTTGAACGCGTCGTTCCCGCGGACGCTTTCAAGGCTCTGCAGGAAAAGCCAAACGCGCTTGGCTTTGAAAAGCCATTCTTCGACCTATTGTCCTACCGCCTGTTGACCGACACGGTCGGCCAGCTCGGGCAGGTTTATCAGATGGCCGAAGGTTTGGAACACCGTTTGGTAGGGGTGGCAACCGCTAAGGAAGCGCCGCAGTCCTATCAGTCCTTCATTAAGGCTGTGAAGTCAAAGCGCTACACCTTCGCCCGGATGCAACGGACGATGCTATACACGCTGTTGAACATCAAAGTCGACCAGATGCAGGCGGCCATGGCGGATTCCTACATTCGATTGCTCGGTTTCACGGATGAAGGACAGGCCTACTTGTCCGAAGTGAAGCGACGCGCCCGTTTGCCAATCATTTCCCGTGTGGATATGGGCTTGGCCAAGGCCAACCTCCGTCTTGATTACAAGGCGGGACTCATTTGGCAGTTGCTTGCAGGCGACCGTCACAGCAAGGATGGACAGGATTTGGCAAGACGACCAATTCACTATATTAAAGAAGAGGATTAACCATGAAGTTTGCACAACAACAATTGCAAAAGTACCGGAACGAAGCGCTTCAGTTTGAAGAAACGCTCGACTTAAATGAACTGATTAAAGAACGTTTCTCCGATTTGATTTTAAATGCTGAACCGGTCAAGGTGACGGGTTCCATCCAAATGACGGAAGAAGACGACTATTTCTTGATGGCTAACTTCCACGCGGATTTGACTTTGCCATCTTCACGTTCTTTACAACCGGTTGACTGGTCATGTGACCTAAACGTTGCCGAAACGTATGTCGAAAATCCTGAAAAGATTAAAGAATTCGACGAAGAAGAACCGGTCTTTGCCATTCAAAATAAGACCATTGATTTAGATGTTGCCATTTTGGACAACATCGTTTCCGCCTTGCCTTTGCAAGTTTTGACCGAAGAGGAAGCGGCAGGTGCGCCACTTCCCGAAGGAAAGGACTGGCAGGTGATTTCCGAAGATGAATTCTTGAAGGAACACCCAGAGGAAAAAGAGGCCAAGGAAACAGCCGAAAAAGCACAAAAATTGGATCCACGTTTCGCAAAATTAGACGATTTCTTTAAAAAATGAGATTAATTCATTTCCTGTGTTAAAATGGATTAAAAGAAATTCATTTAAAAATGAAATTGGCTGATAACGTTGAGCTTTGAGTCGATTTCGAGAAGGAAAAATTATGAGTCGCATTTTAATCATTGAAGACGAAGAAAATTTAGCAAAGTTCGTAAAGCTTGAATTGGAGCACGAAGGCTTCCAAATTGAAACGGTATTGAACGGTCGTGATGGGTTGGATACTGCCTTGAACGAAGACTTTGATTTGATCCTGTTGGATTTGATGTTGCCAGAATTGAACGGATTCGAAGTTGCTCGCCGCTTGCGCGAAGTGAAGAAGACGCCAATCATCATGATGACGGCACGTGATTCTGTCATTGACCGTGTCTCTGGTTTGGACTACGGGGCAGACGATTACGTGGTGAAGCCCTTTGCCATCGAAGAATTGCTCGCCCGTGTCCGCTCATTGCTCCGTCGAATTGACATTGAAAAGACGCCATCTGGTTCAGGCTTGAACGTCATCTCCTTTAAGAACTTGAAGTTGGAAAAGGAAAACCGGACGGTCCGTCGTGACGATCAAATCATTTCGCTCACGAAGCGTGAATATGATTTGCTCTTGTTGCTGGTTGAAAACATCGACGTGGTACAACCACGTGAAAAGCTCTTGAAGAACGTTTGGGGCTTGGATACGAAGATTGAAACAAACGTTGTCGACGTTTACATCCGTTACTTGCGCAACAAGTTGGATGACCCAGAATCAAAGACTTCTTACATTCAAACTGTCCGGGGAACCGGTTACGTCATGCGGAGCTGAGATGGCTGAAGAAAAGAACGACAATTTAAAGAACTCACCGTTTAAGAGTACCCAAGCTGTTTTAACACTGGGCCTAACGGTGGGTTTTTTGCTAATATCACTTGGCCTGCTCGTTAGTCTCGGCCTGTTACAGGGTGGCGAAAGCCTCGGTCGCTTCTTGCGTGCCATTGAAAACTGGTGGTGGGTTTTCATCCCGCTTTCATTGGCCGGGATTTTCCTGCTTTCTTTCTTCTTGGCGAAGTTTTTTGTTCGCCCTGTGAAGCGTTTGAGCAAGGTGATGGAAGCCTTTGAGGAAAACCCACGAACAAAACACCGCATGGCGCGGATCACCTACAATCAGGAACTCGACCAGCTTGGTCAGCTTTTAAATCAGACGATGGACCAGGTGCAAAGCCTGATTGGTGCCCAACAGGAATTCGTTTCGGATGTTTCCCACGAACTCCGGACGCCAGTCGCCATCGTGAAGGGCCACCTGAACCTCTTGAATCGTTGGGGGAAGGATGACAAGGAAGTCCTGGAGGATTCCTTAACTTCCTCTCTTGCTGAAATTAACCGGATGGAAACGCTGGTTAACGAGATGCTTCAGCTGACCCGTGCCGAAAAGATGACGGTTTCGGCCGACGTTGAAAAGACAGCCGTTGCCCCCGTTTTGAAGCGGGTCTACCACGAGTTTGAACTGCTCCATCCAGAATTCGTATGGACGCTCGACAACACCGTCAACGACAAGGCGGCCATTGCCATTCGACCAGACCACTTGGAACAGCTACTCATCATCTTGCTGGACAACGCGGTGAAGTATTCCAAGGACCGAAAGGAAGTCCACTTGGCTTTGGCCCGTGCCGGGTCATGGCTTGAAATCGGCGTACAAGACTTCGGTCAGGGGATTGGGCCAGAAGACATCGACCGCGTCTTCGATCGTTTCTACCGGGTCGACAAGGCCCGTGAACACCAGGTTGGTGGGAATGGCCTTGGCCTCTCCATTGTGAAGAAGATGGTGTCGGCTTACGGCGGACGAGTCGAGGTCGAATCGGCTCTTGGTTCCGGTTCTTCCTTCCGTTTGAGTTTTCCGATGAGTGTCTTGGAATATGAGAAAAGTGAGACAGTGATAGACTAATCTTGCTATAATGGGTAGTATTCCTTGAACGATAGGAAAAGATTTAATCCGATTTAGGAGAAAACATGAAAGCATTAAAGCGCTACGCGACAATCATTGTCGTCTTATTCGATATTTACCTCTTCACTGGTGGTTACGGTACGCACGGTCGTATTTATAACCTCGTTTCAAAGCCAATCGCCGACTTGCTGTTGAAAATCGCCGATGCCGTTGGTGGTGTGAACGCCATCGGTTGGGGAATCATCATCTTGACGGTGATCTTCCGTTTGATTTTGTTGCCAATCATGGTGAACCAATCAAAGAACACGACGATTTCTCAAATCAAGATGCAGAAGTTGAAGCCGGAATTGGACAAGGTCCAAGCAGCCGTCAAGGGTGCTAAGACCCAAGCCGAACAACAAGCTGCATCAATGGTGTCCATGACGTTGTACAAGGAAAACAACGTGTCCATCACCGGTGGGATGAACTGGTTGGCCATGGCGATTCAAATGCCTGTCTTTTCAGGTTTGTATTTGGCCATTATCAACGCCAACGGTTTGAAGACGGCCACGTTCTTCGGACTTGAGTTGTCAAAGCCACAAATCATCTTTTCTGTAATGGTCTTTGTGGTATACGCGCTTCAAGCCTACATGTCACAGTTGCATGTCCCAGCTGCTCAAAAGAAGCAGATGGGGATGATGATGTTGATGATGCCTGTCTTGATTACCGGATTCACGCTTTACTCATCCGGTGCTTTGGGTCTTTACTTCTTCGTCGGTGGAATTTTCGCCGTGATCCAAATGTTCATTAATCACATGCGTTACAATAAGTTGAAGGCTCAAGTTGAAGAAACGTTCACCATCCAAAAGACGGCTGACGAATTGTTAGCTGCTCAAATGACGATGGCAAACGCAGCGAGCCAAATGGGTGGCGCCGGTGCGCAAGCACAAAACAAGGTCCGCCCCGAAGACTTGCGCCCACGCGACGTGACAGAAGAACAAAAGCCCCTTGAAGGGCGAAACGCCGGAAAGCAAAACCGCTAAAACGACCGACTAGCAGTCGGAAAAAGGAAGTATTATGGAACGTATTTTATCGAAACAAAATAACAAGGTAAAAGCCTGGGCGAAGTTGGCCACAAAGAAGGGCCGCCAAGACCAAAAGACTTACTTGTTGGATGGTTGGCACTTAGTGCAAGAAGCCATCAACGCAAAGGCAAAGTTCCACGCCATCATGGCGACCGAAGAACAAATGCAAGAACACTTGGCCGACGTGCCACACGGTGTGCCTGCCTTTGAAATCTCAACAGAAGTGGCTGCCCACATTGCTGGTTCAAAGACGCCGCAAGGCATTTTTGCGGAAGTGACTTTGCCAGAAAAGACCTTTGACCCATCATACGTCCACGATGGTCTCTGGTTGTTCTTGGATGCTATCCAAGATCCAGGTAACGTCGGAACGTTGGTTCGTACGGCGGATGCTGCCGGCTTCAAGGGTGTTGTCCTTGGAACTGGAACGGCTGACCTGTACGCACCAAAGGTTGTGCGTGCCATGCAAGGTTCAAACTTCCACTTGGAAGTCTTGCAAGGTGACTTGCACGACTGGATTAACGCTTTCAAGAACAACGATTTGCCGGTTTACGGTTCTGAATTGAACGAAGAAGCAAAGCCATACCAAGACATCCACGGTATTTCAGCCGGTGCCTTGATTGTTGGTAACGAAGGACAGGGCTTGGACCCTGAACTCGCCAAGGAAACGACGGCCAACCTCTACATCCCACTTCTTGGTTCAGCTGAATCATTGAACGTGGCGGTTGCTGGTGGCGTCTTGATGTTCCGTCTTTCACTTGGAAACTAATTGACAATCTGCTATACTAAAGTATATGAAATGCGAGTGGAGGCGTCCTAGTGACTGATTTTTTGACCATTCTCTTGCTGGTTGTTGGATTCTTGCTGATTGTCTCAGTAATGATGCAGCCAAGTAAGCAACAAGATGCACTGTCAGCTTTGTCTGGTGGGGCAACTGATTTATTTACAGAACGAAAGTCTCGCGGCTTTGAAGCCATCATGCGTCGAATTACGACGATTCTTGGTGCGCTTTGGTTCATCATTGGATTGATTTTGATGTACTTGGCCGCTCATTAATTTATAAGGTCAGTTTACTTTTTTGTAGACTGATTTTTTATTATCCATTTTTAGGAGTTTAGAAACAGTAATGGAACAAAAGCAAATTCGTGAACAACTAGAAGGCTTCTTGAAGGCCAACCACAGCCAGGCCTTTTCTGCCCAAAACCTGGCCGATGGCCTTCGCTTAGAAGGGGCCTCTGGCTACCGCCAGGTACTATCAGTGCTTGAAAACTTGGCTGATAATCAAATCGTCAAAAAAGTCGCTAACGACTCATACCAATACCAGGGTAAAAAGGGTGATATCGTCGGTGAATTCAAGGCCAACGACAAGGGCTTCGGGTTCGTCCGCTATGACGAAAACCTCCCCGACTACTTTGTTGGACCAGACAACACCAACCAAGCCATGCAGGGGGACACGGTTCGTGTTTCCATGCTCCGTCCCGCTAAGTCCGAAGACCGCGGACCGGAAGGAAAAGTTGAAGAGATCATCGAACACGCCTTCACGCGCGTGGTCGGCGTGTACACGTCGAACACGACTTTTGCAGGGGTACTCGGACAGATGCGCCTGACAGACAAGAAGGCGATGTCTTACCAAGTCTTGATTGATTCATCTACAGCCAAGGAAGAATTACACGACGGCCAAGTGGTTGTTGCTGAAATTCAGTCTTACCCAGACGCTTTGCACCCAAAGCAGTTGGTGGCTTCCGTGACTGAAGTGCTCGGTTACGAAAACGAGCCCGGCATGGACATCATGCAAATCGTTGAAAACAAGAACGTGCCAAACCAATTCCCACAGGAAGTGATGGAAGAGGCCGACGCCATTCCAAACGAAGTGCAGCCCGAAGAATGGGAAGGACGCCAGGACATTACGGACCAACCACTGGTCACGATTGACGGAGCCGACACGAAGGATATCGATGATGCCGTTGTCGCTTGGAAGCTCGACAACGGAAACTACCACTTGGGTGTTCACATCGCCGACGTTTCCCACTACGTCCGTCCTGGAACGGCTTTGGATAAGGAAGCCTACCACCGCGGAACGTCTGTTTACTTGGCAGACCGCGTCATTCCAATGTTGCCACAGAAGTTGTCCAACGGAATCGCTTCTCTGAACCCCAACGTGACCCGTTTGGCCATGTCCGTGGAAATGGAAATCGACAAGAACGGTAAGGTCGTCAAGCACCGCTTGGCCCAGTCCGTGATCGAATCCCACGCCCGGATGACCTACGACAAAGTCAATGACATCCTTGCCGGCGACGAAGAAGCCCGGCAGGAATATGCCGGCCTGAAGGACATGTTCGACACGATGGGCGAACTGCACCAAATCTTGGCCAAGATGCGTGCTAATCGTGGGGCCATCGAATTCGATGCACCAGAAGGTTCCATCGTGGTTGATGAAAACGGAAAGGCCATTGACGTTGTGGTTCGCGAACGCGGAACCGCTGAACGCATGATTGAATCATTCATGTTGGCAGCCAACGAAACGGTGGCCGAACACTTCGACAAGAAGAAGGTGCCATTCCTTTACCGGATTCACGAAACACCGGACGAAGAACGTGCCCACTCATTCTTTGAGTTTGCCAAGGCACTTGGTCACCCAGTGAAGGGTGATCCAGCAAACGTGACACCAATGATGTTGCAAACGTTGATGAAGCAGGTCAAAGATGACCCAGCCGAACAAATGATTTCAACAATGATGTTGCGTGCCATGAAGCAGGCCAAGTACTCACCAGACCCAGTCGGTCACTTTGGTTTGGGTGCCGAATACTACACGCACTTCACGTCACCAATTCGTCGTTACCCTGATTTGACGGTTCACCGTTTGATTAAGTGGTACACGAAGAACGGTTACGGTGTGGAAGCGCAAGAAAAGTATGCTTCTTCATTGGCCCAAATCGGTGAGGACACGTCCGTTCGCGAACGTCGCGCCATCGATGCGGAACGTTTGGTTGATGCCATGAAGAAGGCCGAATACATGGAAGACAAGGTCGGTAACGAATACGAAGGTGTTGTGAACGCCGCGTTGAAGTTCGGACTCTTCGTCTCCTTGGACAACACCGTTGAAGGTTTGGTTCACATTTCAAACCTGACGGACGACCACTACGATTACGACGACAAGCATGCCGCCTTGATTGGTCGTTCAAAGCACCATATTTTCCAAATCGGACAACGCGTGAAGATTAAGGTCATCCGTGCCTCGAAGAAGGATTCAACGGTCGACTTTATCCTGACAAACCCTGAAGAAGCCCCAACGACCGACATCAAGGTTCCGCAACCAAACCGAGGCGGCTTTGGTCGCGATAACAAGAAGGGTGGCCGTGGTGGCAACCGTCGTGATGGTGGCAAGGGACGCAACGGCCGTAATGGTGGTTCATCCGACCGTAACCGCGGTGGAAACAACCGCTCCTTTGATAAGAACAAGGGGGGCGGTAACGGAAACCGTAACGGCGGCAAGCCAAACCACGGTGGAAAGCCAAACGGCCAAGGCCGTGGTACTGGAAAGCCCGATTCAAACCAAAACCGTAAGCACGGCTTCTCAATGAAGCAAAAGTAAGCAAGCCAGTCGAAAGGAGAGCGGCAATGGCGAAGAAAAAGCAAGTGATGCAAGATGCATTAGCAACGAACCGGAAGGCCCGTTTTAACTACGCCATTGAAGAAACCTTCGAGGCTGGTGTCGTCTTGACCGGGACGGAAATCAAATCCGTCCGGGCAGGGCAGATTACAATTGGGGATGGTTTTGTGACGGTCAACGATGGCCAAGCCATGTTGGTGAACGTTCACATTTCCTCCTACGAGCAGGGGAACCAATTCAACGTTGATCCCCTTCGCACACGCGTACTACTGCTGCACAAACGTCAAATCAAACACTTGGATGTGTTAGCCAAGGAACCTGGAATCACAGTCGTTCCCTTGAAGGTCTACCTGAAGAACGGTTTTGCCAAGGTTTTGATTGGTGTCGGACGCGGAAAGAAACAGTACGACAAACGTGAATCCATTAAAAAGCGTGATATGGAACGCGATGCAAACCGCCGTTTCAAACGTTAAGTAAAAAAGCTCCTTGTTAAAGGGGCTTTTTCTAATTTAGAGAAAAATTCTAAGGAACGGAAGTGACTTTTTTAATGTAAAAGGCTTAAAAAATCCCCGTATCAGTGTATTTATTAAGCGCGATTTAATGAAATGCTCAAATTCCTTCTAATTGACTGACGGACTCTTTTTGTCTATACTAGAGCTGTGGATTGGATAAAAATTCACTGCTGAAAGGAAAAAATTATGTTAACAATTATCATTTCAGCACTCTTTGCACTTGTAATCGGTTTAGCTGGTGGTTATTTGGTGAAGAAGGTCGTCGACCGTCTTCGCTTGGATAACGCTAAGCAGGTTGCGGCAAACATTTTAAAACAAGCAAACGATGAAGCTAAGTCAATCAAGAAGTCCGCTGAAGTCGATGCAAAGGGCATGGCCCAGGAGTATCGTCATCAAATCGAGCAGTCTTTGTCTGACCGCCAAAAGCGCGTCGAAGACCAAGAATCCCGCTTGCAGGACCGGATTGATACCTTAGACCAAAAAGACGCCACATTGAACCAACGAGACGCTTCTTTGATTAAGAAGGAGAACCAAGTTCAGACTCGTTTGGACGATGCGGCGAAGAAGCAAACAGCTGCCGAAGAAAAGCTTTCTGCCCAAGAAGCAAAGCTTGAAGAAATCGGACAGATGACAAAGGAACAGGCACAAGAAGTTGTGCTTTCCTCTTCTAAGGCACTCCTTGAAAAGGAACGTGCTGCGTTAATTCAAGAATATGAAAACGACGCGAAGAGCGAAGGTGAAAAGCGTGCCCGTGACCTCGTCGTTGAAGCCATCCAACGTTCAGCCGCCGATACGGTGTCTGACGTGACGGTTTCCGTGGTTAACTTGCCAAGTGAAGACATGAAGGGCCGTATCATCGGTCGCGAAGGTCGAAACATCCGCACGATTGAAGCGTTGACGGGAATCGATTTGATTATCGATGACACCCCAGAATCAGTCGTTTTGTCAGGATTTGATCCACTGCGTCGCCAAATCGCGAAGAACGCTTTGGAAGCCCTGATTTCAGATGGTCGAATTAACCCAGCTAAGATCGAAGAAGCCGTTGAAAAGGCCCGCCGTCAGATGGATGAAAACATCCGTCAGAAGGGTGAAGCCGCGGTCTTCGACCTTGGTTTGCGTGGTTTGCACCCAGACTTGATTAAGTTAATCGGTCGGATGAACTATCGTACATCATACGGTCAAAACGTTTTGCAACACTCAATGGAAGTGGCAAAGTTAGCCGGTTTGATGGCCTCAGAATTTAAAATGGATGTGGCACAAGCAAAGCGTGCTGGGCTCTTGCACGATATTGGAAAGGCAGTTGATGCCGAAGTCGAAGGTTCACACGTTGAACTGGGTGTTCGGATTGCCGAAAAGTATCATGAAAAGCCAAACGTCATTAACGCAATCGCCGCCCACCACGGTGATACGGAAGCAACATCGCCATTGGCCGATTTGGTCGCCGCTGCGGATGCCATTTCTGCAGCCCGTCCAGGTGCTCGTTCAGAATCGCTTGAAAACTACGTTCAGCGTCTGACTGACTTGGAGCACATCGCCGGCGATTACACTGGTGTTCGATCAGCTTACGCCATCCAAGCCGGACGTGAAGTTCGCGTGGTGGTTGAGCCTGATCAAATCTCTGATATTCAAGCTACGGTGTTGGCACACGACATCAAGGCGGAAGTGGAAGAGCAACTCGAATACCCTGGTCACGTCAAGGTGACGGTTGTTCGTGAAACAAGAGCGGTTGATTACGCTCGTTAAAAAAAGCCCTTCGGGGCTTTTTTATTTGATATCGGGATGAAATGGGCGGTCCTTCTGAAAAGTCGCGCGATATTTGTTACAATAGACTTGTTTTAATATGATGAACATCAAGATTGGAGAATATATGACGATCGGACAAGTTTCACTTTTAATTTTCGCATTGGCCTTTTTGCTCTTAGTTGTGGCACTCGTGGTCTTCTTACTGCGTTTGACGCGTTCCGTTTCTGTTTTGACAACGGATTTGGATACGATCGCCCGCTCTTCCAACGAGTTGTTGGCCAACACCAATATCTTAGTTGATGACATCAACGATAAGATGGCAACGTTAAACGTCACCGTACAAGCGGCAGCCGACTTGTCAGAAACGGTTTCTGACTTGAATCGCTCCGTTCGCAAGACTTCATCAAAAGTTTCAGGATTTGGAACGGCAACGAAGACAGGAATGGCAATGGTCCTTTCAAAGTTCTTCAAGAAGTCAAACAAGAAAAGTAAATAAAGAACACAAGGAGAATTAACCATGAAAGCAAGCACGAAAGTCGCTGCAGGATTCCTGTTCGCCATGGGTGCAACGGCAGCCTACAAGTTGTCTAAGTCCAAGCAAGACCAAGAAGCCTTGAAGAACCGTTTGGCTGACATTCAAAGCCAAGCCCAAGACCTCATTGCCCAAGCCCAAGATGCCGTGGCACCTTACTTGGAAAAGGCAAAGGCCTCATACGATTCAGCCTCACAAGCTGTGAACGACCAAGTTCAAGCAAAGGAAGATGCTGAACAACCAGACATCGAAATCGAAGCTGAACAACTCGATTTGAATAAGTAAAAAAAGACCACCGGAAAAGCGACTTGCTCTTCCAGTGGTTTTTTACTGTTTTAAATTAGAGAAGCTTCTTTGCCTTTTCAGTGTTGGCAAAGTGCAGCTTGGCGAAGTGGCCGAGGTTTTTACCGGACTTCATGATTTGAGCTGCCACGCGGTCGGCTTCTTTGCCGGCCCCGATTGGCAGTTTCATGCCGGCTTCCTTGCTGAGCTGTTCCATGGTTTGGAGCTCGACGTAGCGGGCGAGCACGGAGGCGGCAGCGACGGCTACGTGTTCCTGTTCCCCCTTGGTCTTGAAGTAGGCCTTGACGGGTGCTTTTACTTGCTTGTTCTTTTGCAAGTAGCGGTTGTAGGATGACTCCTGTACGAACTGGTCGATTAACATTCCGTCCGGCTTTTCACCGTTCAGCTTCGCAATCACCTTGTTGTGTGCGAAGTTGTGGGAGAGGGCCTTCATGGCGACCACGTTTTGTCCGCTCTGTTGCTTTTGGTTGTAAAAGTCAGGGGTGAGGTTGACGATGTGGTAGGGGAGGTTTTCGATAATGTAGGGCGCCAGCTTCACAATTTTATCGTCGGTCAACGTCTTGGAATCGGCAAAACCCATTGCTCGAAGCTTTGGAACTTGATCTCGAGAGACGTACACGGCGGCGGTCGTCAACGGACCAAAATAAGCCCCTGCGCCGACTTCATCGGAACCAATCACGCCCCAATCTTTGAAATCAGTTGGCAAGGCACTTTCATTGTGCTTGTTCTTCGAAGCCGGCTTGGCCGGCGTTTTTCCAGAAACTGAAGAGGCAGCAGTCTTTGAACGGTCAATGTTATTCGCCCAGATGGCCGCTTCCTTCTCGTTTTCCGGCCCCTGGAACATCACCTTACCCGATTGGTAAGCCGTAATCGTCACGCCCGGCTTCTTCGCCTGAAAGAGCGTGTACTGCGGCGCCGGTTGCACCGCGTAGGGACCGTAAATTTCCTCGGCTTTTTTTAAAGCCGCTTTTGTCAGTAAAATCACAGTTTGCATGCCTTAATTATAGCAGTTTTAATGGTATAATTGACGGTATTCAGTAGATTGCACAGTTGTTCCATTCACTGTGCATTAGGAGGATTCAACAATGATTTTGATGTGGATTGCCATCATCTTTTTGCTATTAATGTTCATGTCCGGTTACCGGATGGGACTCGTAACGACGTTAGCCCGCTTTGCACTCTGGGCTTTGGTCTTTTACATCGCAACGGTGCTTTCCAAGCCATTGGCCTCCGTCTTTTCCACTTGGGTGTCCGGTCAATTCGCCCGGCCATCCGTACCGAGCGCCCTTGCAAACGAAGGAACGCAGTTCTTGTCTTCTGGTTTGGCCTTTGCCGTCATCATGATTTTGGGGTCATTTCTGGGACACTTCTTGCTCCGTTCCATCCACTTCGTCCGTCGCATCCCGTTCTTGGGTAAAATCGACGGTCTCTTGGGTGCCATTCTGTCACTTGTCTTAGGACTCGTGATTACCTTCTTCTTGCTCCAACTGTTCTCCGTTGTGCCGAACGCTTGGTTGCAGGGACAGTTTGCAGAAAACCACCTGTTGAACGAATTCATGGACCAGTTCCCAATGATTTCAAATCAGATTTACCACTGGTGGCTCTAATCCATTAAGAAAGTATACGAGGGAATATGAATCAAAAAGTTCTGAAAACACTCGAATATGACAAAGTAAAAGAAGCGCTTTTGCCCTTTATTCAAACTGAGCAGGGGAAGAAGGCGCTTTTGGCGTTACGTCCATCTTCCGACTATGACCAGGTGGCCACTTGGTTGAACGAAACGGCCGAAGCCGCGATGATTGAACGGTTGCACGGCGGGATTTCACTGCCCGATTTGACGGACATCAAAGAGCAGGTTCGCCGCCTAAAGATTGAGGCGTCCTTGAACGGAACGGAAATCGTGGCATTGGCGAAGGTGCTGATTGCAACGGCCGCCGTTGCCAACTTCTTCGACCGGATTCAAGCCGACGATATGGCTGACTCGATAAACGCCTTGCAGGCTAAGGTCGAAGAGTTGACTTTACTCCCTTCTCTAACGAAAAAAGTCCAGGACACGGTCGACGAGACGGGTCACGTCCTCGATTCTGCATCTTCAGCACTGGCTTCCTTCCGTCGCCAAATGGCAGGAAAGGAAGGGGCAATCCGCGACAAGTTGGCCTCTTTCACTCGCGGTAAGTCGGCGCGTTACCTGTCCGAAACCATCGTGACAAAGCGTGGGGAACGCTACGTTTTGCCCGTTAAGGTGGAATACCGCCACCAGGTTCCTGGTATCGTCCACGACCAGAGCCAGTCTGGTCAGACCTACTACATCGAACCACAGTCCGTTGTCGAACTCGCAAACGACCTTTCCGAGGTTCGTGTCTTGGCCCTCGCAGAAGAGGACCGCGTCTTAGCCGAACTCTCCGTTGAGTTGGCCGACCACCAAGACGATTTGATGAAGAACGCCAACATCCTCGGACAGTTGGACTTCATCAACGCCAAGGCACGATTGGCCAAGGCACAAAACGCCATGGCACCCGAACTGTCAAAGAACCACGTCGTTGAATTGAATCAGGCCTGGCACCCGTTGATTGGGGAAGAAAAGTCCGTCAAGAACGACATCGCCTTAGGTGCTGACTACCAGACATTGATCATCACCGGACCGAACACGGGTGGAAAGACAATCTCCATCAAGACGATGGGGCTCTTGCAGCTTTTGGCCCAGTCCGGTCTCTTCATCACGGTTGGTCGTCCATCGACCGTTGCCGTCTTTGAGGATATCTTCGCCGACATTGGGGATGAACAGTCCATTGAACAGAACTTATCCACATTCTCTTCTCACATGAAGAACATCAAGGGCATTTTGGAAGAGACCAACGAAAACTCGCTCGTTATCTTCGATGAGTTGGGTGCCGGAACGGATCCGGCCGAAGGAGCCGCTTTGGCCATGGCCATCTTGGACCGTTCGGCCGAACTCGGTGCCAAGACGATTGCCACGACCCACTACCCTGAACTAAAGCTCTACGGAAACGAACGTTCCAACACCGAAAACGCCTCCATGGTCTTTGACGTGGAAACCTTGCAGCCAACTTACCAGTTGCTGATTGGGGTGCCGGGACAGTCAAACGCCCTGGCGATTGCCTCCCGTCTTGGCTTTGACCAAGGCCTTCTAGATGATGCCAAGCAAATGGTGAGCCCAGAAGATCAGAAGTTGAACCAGATGATTAAGGAACTGGTCGACCAGAACCAGTCGGCCAAGGAAAAGCTGGCCCAACTCGAAGCGGACCAAAAGCAGCTTGATTCCGAAAAGACAAAGGTCGAAGAAGAACAGCTGAAGTTCGAAAAGGAGCAAGCCAAGCTCATGATGGACGCCAAGAAGCGTGCCAATGAGTTGGTTTCAAAGACCAAGGCGGAAGCCGAAAAGTTGATCAAGGACATTCGAAACGAACGCTTGAACAACGGTGGTCAGAAGAACGGCTTGTCCGAACAGGACCTGCAAAAGCAAAAGCAGGCCATCGCCTCCTTGCACCAGTCCGATAAGCTGGAAAAGAACAAGGTCTTGCAGAAGGCCAAGCGGGCCAAGGAGTTGTCGGCTGGGGATGACGTTGTCGTTTCCTCCTACAACCAGCAGGGAACCTTGGTTAAGAAGCACAAGAACGGTCAGTGGGAAGTTCAGATGGGTATCTTGAAGATGCTTGTTGATGAAGACGACCTGAAGAAGACCGAAGCAACGGCCAAGGCCCAAGAGAAAAAGCAAAAGCAAAAGGCACAAAAGGTACAACGGACAGCTGCTGCCGGTCACACGGCCCGCGTGCAAGCCAAGTTGGACTTGCGTGGTGTACGCTATGAAGCGGCTTTGCACGAATTGGATCGCTACTTGGACTCCGTTGTTTTGGCCAACCTCTCTTCCGTTGAAATCATTCACGGTAAGGGATCGGGTGCCTTGCGCCAAGGGGTCACGCAGTTCCTACGTTCCGACCGTCGCGTGAAGGAATTCCACTTTGCTTCCGCAAATGCTGGGGGCGACGGTGCCACGGTAGTGACTTTGAAGTAAGTAAAAAACATAAATTTGGGGATTAGCCCAAAAACGCGCTACACTAGAGTTGAAAAAGCGTTTGTTAATCGCCGATGCCTACGGGCAAAAGGAGAGCATATGTCAGAAAAGAAATATCCCGCAGGGCAGTATTTATCCGCCTTGTTCGGCTACGCCCGGGACTTCAACTACAATCACTTGGTCTTTGAAGTGAACCGTTTCAAGGTGTCCGTCTCCTTGCAACGTCGCTCAAACACCTACGGAAATGCAGATCTTTTCTACTCATCTGCGGATCCAAAGGCCTTTGCGCCAGTCTTGTCAGCCATCAACCAGGCCATCGAAATTGCCGAGTTGGAAGGTGACCGCCAAGCCAAGGTGAAGACGCCGGATTTGAACCGTGAAGAACAAATCTTCCAATTTAAGTTGAAGGAATTTGGTCACGGAAAGTACTTACTCGATTTGTCTGTCTAAGGAGGACATTATGAAGCAGGGAAAGTCAGCCCAGATTAAGAAATTTAAGAAGCAGAAGAACTTGCAAAAGTTCCAAGAAAGTAAGAAGTTATCCCCATTTGACTACAACGAGTTCGCGGGATTCCTGCGTGCCCGTTTCTTCTTGACGAAGCAACACACGTACCAACCGGAAACCTTTGAAGTGGCTTCCTTCTTCTTGGATGATTTGATTGCAACGATGGTGCAGTTGAACTTTACGGACTTCACCTCTGACAAGCACGTCATCGTGAAGATGAACGAGGTGATGCAAGCAGCCTTGGTCCAATCAACGGACCGCGACTGGCGCTACTTCGTGACCTTGATGCCCGTGTTGTATGACATCCAATCATTCTTGGCAAAGGAAGCATCCGTAAACGACCGTTTCTCACTTTCGACAACGCCATTTGATCCAAATTTCTGGCGCATGATTGTCCGTACGGTTTTGGCGGTCAACTACTTCCGTTACGAAGGAAAAGACGTCAAGAAGGTGATGGAAGAATCAAACGCCATCGACGACTTGCAGTTCAAGTTCTTGAGCCAAAACGAAAAGGACGATGACTTCGCCCTTGAAACCATCGAAGACGTCTACTCAGGCGTGAAGACGATGGAACCAAAGTTGAAGATTAAGGACTTCAAGGAAGGAAAAGAGAAGTTGTCCGCTGACCAATTGGCTGAAGAAGAAGCCTTCGGTAAGCGCATGGTTGAAACCTTCCAGAAGACAGCCATCAAAGATTTGGTTTCCGACCAAGAAGTTCGAATGCTTCTGGCCTTCCACAAGGGATTGGCAGAGCAGTACAACTTGACGCACCGTGAATGGTCAAACGCGGCCTTGGCAAGCTTTGCCAAGGACCACTTGATGGACTACTGGACACCGGAATGGGATTCATTGGACGGACTTGGTGGGGAAGTTGCCCGCTATGTGAAGTTCTTGGATGAAAAAAAGGCGGTGGACACGGTTCGCTTAGCCGAGTTGCAAGCTTCTGGCTTGGACCACTACATCGACATCAAGGCTTTGAACACTTTGCTTGAAAAGCTTTCGGTCAAGGATGTGGAAGCCTTGCTTTCTTCACCTAAGAAAGAAGACGAAAAATAAAAGTGCAAACAAAAAGACCAACTACCAAAGAGGAAAGGTAGTTGGTCTTTTTTCAACTTGACTAGCTCCTAACCGATGTGGCGGAGCAATTCTGGCATCAAGAGTTGGCATTGCTTAGTCATTTGATCTTCAATCATCAAAGCGCCGGCCTTGTCTTGGAACAAGACACCGTAAAAGTCTTGGATTCGTTCGGAATCAAAAGAATAGTTCATCTGAACGGCGATGGGTTCAGCCGTGTTCAGGGCACTTTCCAACTTGTTAATCAAAACCGTGCTGGTTTGCTGTTCTTTCAATGGCACCACTTCAAAGTGCTCCTTTACCTTGGTCCAGCTGTTCTTCAACTGACCGAAAACGTTAAGTTGTGATTGGGCTGAAAGCTTTACTTGCATCATGCCGCCTCCTCTTTATCTCTGTGACTTTAGTATACGAACAACTGTTCGATTTTGCAAGGGGTAAATTAGTTAAGAAAAGGTTGAGGAAAAGTCAAACCCTTACGTGACAGGCTTTTAACGCCTCTTTTGATTAGGGGAACAAGTTTTCATCTGTTCGAACAAAGGGGAACAAGTTGTTTGGGCATGGGTCGCTTTTGACTTTTACAGACGATGCCTTAGCATAAGACCTTTATATTGATAAAAAGGGTAAATTTTGGTAAACTTCTTGTATTAGATACTAAAAAACAGTAAAGAGGACGCATATGACGACACGGGGCTTGTTAATCGTCTTGTCAGGGCCATCAGGCGTTGGTAAGGGAACGGTTCGAAAGGCAATTTTTGAAGATGATGCGGTAGACTTCCGCTACTCAATTTCTGCAACAACCAGAAAGCCCCGGACTGGGGAAGAAGACGGAAAGGATTACTTCTTTGTTTCTCGCGAAGAGTTCGAAGAAAAGATTCAAGCCGGCGACATGCTCGAATATGCCGAGTACGTCGGAAACTACTACGGAACGCCACGTGACTTCATCGAAGAAACGTTGGCTTCTGGTAAGGATGTCTTCTTGGAAATCGATGTTCAGGGGGCCTTGCAGGTCAAGGCGAAGATGCCAGAAGGTGTTTACATCTTCTTGACACCACCTGACATCGCCAACTTAAAGAGTCGATTGATTGGTCGCGGTACGGATTCAGCTGAAGTCATCGAAAAGCGAGTCGCTGCTGCCAAGGACGAATTGAAGAAGATGATCAATTACAACTACGCCGTTGAAAACGACGTTGTTCAAAACGCGGTGGACCGAATCAAGGCCATCATTACTGCGGAACGCCTTAAGGTGAACCGGGTCATCGAAGAAATTGCTGATTAAAGCTAAAGGAGAACACCATGTTACTTTATCCATCCGTTGATAACTTGCTCGAAAAGGTTGATTCACGTTACAAGTTGATTGCTTTGGCATCAAAGCGTGCCCGTGAATTGGATGCTGGTATGCCAGCAACGCAAGTGAAGTTTGATTCCAACAAGACCGTTGGTCAAGCTTTGGAAGAAATCGAAGCCGGCGACGTGGTCATTAACCCAGTCGTACAAGATACTGAGGACTAAGATGACTGATTTTCCTCAATTAAAGGTAACGGAAGCCGACGTTTCCGCTACCATTCAAACAAACTATGGTGACATTGCACTCGCTCTCTTTCCTGACCAAGCACCAAAGGCAGTTGAAAACTTCCTGACTTTGGCAAAAGAAGGAAAGTACGACGGTGTTATCTTCCACCGTGTCATCAAGGACTTCATGATTCAATCCGGTGATCCGGAAGGAACGGGTCGCGGTGGTGAAAGTATCTGGGGAAAGCCCTTCAAGGATGAGTTCTCAAAGGAGCTCTTTAATATCCGCGGGGCGCTGTCAATGGCAAACGCTGGGCCGAACACAAACGGTTCACAGTTCTTCATTGTTCAAAACAGCCACTTCCCTAAGCAAATGAAGCCTTACTTGGGACGCTACGCTGAAGAAATTCAAAACGTTTACAAGGAACAAGGTGGAACATGCTGGTTGGACGGCAAGCACACAGTGTTTGGCCAAGTTGTTTCCGGTATGGACGTGGTGGACAAGATTGCAAAGGCCAAGGCTGATGCAGCTGACCGCCCATTAGAAGATATTGTGATTGAAAAAGTGGTCCTCTAGCCAAACGGCGGGGCCTTTTTTATTAAGGAACACAAGGAGCAACAGATGACCTATCAAATCGGCCAAGAGGTTGAAGGAACCGTTACGGGAATTCAACCATACGGTGCCTTTGTTAAATTAGATGAAGAAACGCAGGGATTGATTCACATCTCCGAGTTGAAGTCGGGTGTGGTAAAAGACTTAAAAGAAGAACTGACGATTGGTCAAAAGGTGAAAGCCATCATCTTGGACATTGATCAGTACAGCCAAAAGATTTCGCTTTCCGTTCGCCAGCTTTCATTGGTGGACTTGAAGGACACGCCGATCATCAAAAACAACAACGTAAAGCGTCGTTTCTGGACGAACTACCACTTGGACTTCGGTTTTGCTACGATTCGGGAAGCGATGCCCGGATGGTTAAAAGAAGCAAAGAAGCGTTTAGGAATCGATTGATCGTTTAAAGTGGATGGTTATAAAGGTTAAAGGAGTTTTCATATGACAATGGT
Source organism: Fructobacillus apis (assembly GCF_023893635.1). Lineage (GTDB taxonomy): Bacteria > Bacillota > Bacilli > Lactobacillales > Lactobacillaceae > Fructobacillus > Fructobacillus apis. Next base: position 25,892 of record NZ_JAMWYK010000009.1, read on the forward strand.
CGCGGCAACAGTAATTGCCTACGAAAATGACATGCCCTACTTTTTGGTGCAACAAGTGGATGGAAAAGAACAGTTCATGGCGGTGAAGGTTCACCGTCACCACGAACAGACGTCGCTTGGCGTTATTTTGAATTCCTTTTCTTCTTCGGGGGTAAAGGACTTCGATGATTGGCGCCTGGGTGAACTTTCTACTATAAAACACTCGGATGGGAAAATGGCACCGCTCTATTCTTTCCATGTCAAGGACTTCCGATCACTACAAAAAGAACTCCAATCCGACCTGGTATTCAAAAACGGGGACGAGATTGCGGACCTCTTAAAGACAATTCAACCATCGACTTTCGCTGCCTTTGATGAATAAGGGGAAACGAAGGTCGTTTTTTCTTGCTAAAAATCCGGAAAAGCCCGAATATTCTTGCTTCCGTAACGCAACTGGTTCGTTTTTGTAATATTGCTGTAAAAAAGAAAGAAAAAGTGTTGACGAAAGCAGGGGTTATCCGTATACTAATATTTGTTCCTTGCGAGGGACAAGGCGCTTATAAAAAGCGCTAAAAAAACTCTTCATAAAGCGCTTGACCATCGGTCATA